>CAWJVM010000006.1:0-420408 GCA_963846315.1 uncultured Gammaproteobacteria bacterium | reverse complement strand
GGGGCTAGGGATGATAAGGGGTTAGGGGTTAGGGGCTAGGGGTTAGTAAAGCCTTGCTTCCTAATTGGAACCGACGAACTTCGTCGCATGCCAGCCGCATGAATCAAGTGCATCAGCCTGCGTTCCGACTAACCCCTACCCCCTATCCCCTAACCCCTTCCTCCCCTATCCCCTAGCCCCTTCCGCATCTGCCGCACAGCGGCAGATGCGGATTTGAAGCACTGCAAAAAGGCCCCTATACTTCCGCGCCTTTCCGGAAGCCGCGCTTCGGCGTGAGCCTGCCCGGGTAACGGATTTCAACGCCACCCGTGGCCGGTCAACCGGCATGTCGTGGCTTTTTTGTTGCCCGGATCGGGATGAGGCCTTGAGCAACCTCGACGTGCAGAAAGGCAGGCGCCAGGCGCTGGCCGTCGTGCTGAGTCAGGTCCTGCTCGGGGCGATCGTCGCGGCCGTGTGTTTCGCGATCGCGGGTTCCCGTGCGGGCGCATCGGCGCTGCTGGGAGCCGGCATCGGCGTGGCGGCGACGAGCCTGATGGCCTTCGCGATGCTGCGGCACGGCGAAGGCGCGACGCTGATGCGGGCCACGATCGGGTTCTTCCTGGGGTGGCTGGTGAAGGTCGGCTTCACCATCGCGTTGCTGGTGACCGCGTTCCGGTCGCCGAACGTCGAAGCGGTCCCGCTGCTTGCAGCGTACGTCGCGACGTTCTTTGGATACTGGTTTGGGGCGGCTCGCCTGGGCGAGCCCTCGAAGAAACAATAGTCCGTCCGGTCGGAGTGGTACCAGACAATGTCCGCCGCTGAGCACGCCGCAGGTCCCGCGAACAGCACCGAGTACATCGCCCATCACCTGACCCACCTCAAGGTCGGCGAGGGCTTCTGGTCCTTGCACGTCGATACGATCTTCATGTCGGTGCTGCTGGGCCTGGTCACGCTGGCGATCTTTTATTCGGCGGCCCGCAAGACCACGGTCGGCGTCCCCGGCAAATGGCAGACTTTCATCGAGATGGTCATCGAGGGGGTCGACTCCACCGTCAAGGAAGTTTTTCACCTCGATCGTTCGTTTTTGGCCCCCCTCGCCCTCACTATCTTCGTGTGGGTGCTGCTGATGAACACGATGGACCTGCTGCCGCTCGACCTTCCCGGCAAGGTCGCGGGCCTGTTCGGTATTCATTTCTGGCGCGTGGTGCCGACGGCCGACGCCAACACGACATTCGCGATGTCGCTGACCGTGCTGCTCGTCGTCCTGTTCTACAGCTTCAAGGCCAAGGGCGCGGGCGGCTACGTCCACGAGCTGTTCACGGCGCCGTTCGGCAGCAATCCGATCCTGTGGATCCCGAACTTCCTGCTGAACCTCGTCGAGCTGCTGTCGAAGCCCGTCTCGCTCGCGATGCGACTCTTCGGCAACATGTACGCCGGTGAGCTCGTGTTCATGCTGATCGCGCTGCTCGGTGCCGGCTTCTTCGCGTTCACCGTGGGCAGCACCATCGGCTTCCTCGGCCAGCTCCTCATGGGCGCCGGCTGGGCGATCTTCCACATCCTGATCATCGTGCTGCAAGCGTTCATCTTCGCGATGCTCACCGTCGTGTACACCGCGATGGCCACCGAGCACCACTAGAGAACGGCTGGCCGCTCCACGTCATTCCTTTCCCGTTTACTGCAACCGCACATTCCGCCAGGAGATTGAGATGGAAAACCTCGCGCTCATCGCACAGGTCCAGAGCTACACCGCGATCGCACTCGGCCTGATCATCGGCCTCGGCGCCATCGGCGCCTGCATCGGCATCGGCATCATGGGCTCGAAGTTCCTCGAGGCCGCCGCCCGCCAGCCCGAACTGATCCCGACGCTGCAGACCCGCATGTTCCTGCTCGCCGGCCTCATCGACGCGGCGTTCCTGATCGGCGTGGCGCTCGCGATGTTCTTCGCGTTCGCGAACCCGCTGCTCGCGAAGTTCGGCTAACCGGCTCCGCGCGAGGACGTCGTCATGGATATCAATGCGACGCTGCTCGGTCAGATGCTGGTGTTCGGGATCCTGATCTGGTTCTCCTGGAAGTTCATCTGGCCGCCCCTCACCAAGGCGATCGAAGACCGACAGAAGAAGATCGCGGAAGGTCTTGCCGCCGCCGAGCGTGGCCAGGCCGAGTTGCAGACCGCCCACGGCGAAGCCCAGGTGATCGTCAGCGCTGCCCGCGACCAGGCCAAGAAGATCGTCGACCAGGCGCACAAGCGCGAGGTCGAGATCGTCGATGAAGCGCGCTCGACCGCCATGGTCGAGGGCAAGCGCATCGTCGACGGTTCGCGGCAGGACGCGGTGCAGGAAAAGTCCCGCGCCCGTGACGAGTTGCGCAAGGACGTGGCCAGCCTGGCCGTGGCCGGCGCATCCCGCCTGCTGCAGCGAGAGATCGACCCGAAGGCGCACGCCGACCTGATCGAGCAACTGGCCCGCGAAATCGAGGGCGCCAAGGCCTGAGGGCCTCGGCACCGCGACACGGGACCTGGAGTAACGAGGCATGGCTGAGAAAGCCACGGTAGCGAGACCCTACGCCAAGGCGGCTTTTGCCCACGCGCGGGACAAGAACACGCTCGACGCCTGGTCGGGCTGGCTTGGCACTGCGCGCGCGGTCGTCATGAGCGACGAGTTCAAGGCCTTCGAGAGCAGTCCCGGTGTCGGCAAGCAGCAGCTCAAGGAGCTGGTGGCGAATGTCTGCGGCGACACGATCGACGCGAATGGCCGCTCGCTGCTGGACCTGCTCGCCGAGAACGGTCGCATCGGCTACCTGCCCGAGATCGCCGCGACCTTCGACGAGTTGAAGGCCGAGCACCAGAACGTCGCCGACGTCGAGGTCGTCTCTGCCGCCGAGCTCAACGATGCCCAGCGCGAGCGCCTCACCCAAGCCCTGCGCGCACGACTGCGCCGCGATGTGCGGTTGCATTGCACTGTCGATCCTTCGCTGATCGGCGGCGCGGTGGTGCGCACGGGCGACCTGCTCATCGACGGCTCGATCGCGAACAAGCTCCAGCGCCTCGGCACCGACCTGACGACTGGCTGACGACCGAAAACGATTCAACGGCCCACGCCGCGCATTGCGGCAGGCCCGCAGAGGATTGGCAACATGTCCATCAAGGCTTCTGAGATCAGCGAACTGATCAAGGCACGCATCCAGAACTTCACCGCTGCAACCGAGGCGCGCAGCGTCGGCAGCGTCGTGTCGGTGACCGACGGCATCGTGCGCATCCACGGTCTGCAGGACGTGATGCAGGGCGAAATGCTCGAGTTCCCGAAGAACACGTTCGGCCTCGCGCTGAACCTCGAGCGCGATTCGGTCGGCGCGGTCATCCTCGGCGAGTACGAGCACATTTCGGAAGGCGACACGGTCAAGTGCACCGGCCGCATCCTCGAAGTGCCCGTCGGCACCGAGCTGATCGGACGCGTCGTCAACTCGCTCGGCCAGCCGATCGACGGCAAGGGCCCGGTCGACGCGAAGGAATTCGACGTCATCGAAAAGGTGGCGCCGGGCGTCATCGCCCGCAAGTCGGTCAGCCAGCCGGTGCAGACCGGCCTCAAGTCGATCGACGCCATGGTGCCGGTCGGCCGCGGCCAGCGCGAACTGATCATCGGCGACCGCCAGACCGGCAAGACCGCCGTCGCGGTCGACACGATCATCAACCAGAAGGGCAAGGACCTCACCTGCATCTACGTCGCGATCGGCCAGAAGGCCTCCACGATCGCCAACGTGGTGCGCAAGCTCGAAGAAGCCGGCGCGATGGCCTACACGATCGTGGTCGCCGCCTCGGCGTCCGAATCGGCTGCCATGCAGTACATCGCGCCCTACAGCGGCTGCACGATGGGCGAGTACTTCCGCGACCGCGGCCAGGACGCCCTGATCATTTATGACGACTTGACCAAGCAGGCGTGGGCCTACCGCCAGGTCTCGCTGCTGCTGCGCCGCCCGCCGGGTCGCGAGGCGTATCCGGGCGACGTGTTCTATCTCCACAGCCGCCTGCTCGAGCGCGCCGCGCGCGTCAACGAAGAGTACGTCGAGAAATTCACCAAGGGCGCCGTCAAGGGCAAGACCGGCTCGCTCACCGCGCTGCCGATCATCGAGACGCAGGCGGGCGACGTGTCTGCGTTCGTCCCGACCAACGTGATCTCGATCACCGACGGCCAGATCTTCCTCGAGACCGACCTGTTCAACGCCGGCATCCGCCCCGCCATCAACGCCGGCATCTCGGTGTCGCGCGTCGGCGGTGCAGCGCAGACCAAGGTCATCAAGAAGCTGGGCGGCGGTGTCCGCCTGGCGCTCGCGCAGTACCGTGAGCTGGCGGCGTTCGCGCAGTTCGCCTCGGACCTCGACGACGCGACGCGCCGGCAGCTCGAGCGCGGCAAGCTCGTGACCGAGCTGATGAAGCAGCCGCAGTACTCGCCGCTGTCGGTCGCCGAACAGGCGATCACGCTGTTCGGCGTCACCAAGGGCTTCTTCGACGACGTCGAAGTCAAGCGCGCGCTGGCCTTCGAAGCGGCGCTGCGTGCCCACGTCAAGAGCAAGTACAAGGACCTGTTCGACCGCATCGAATCGACCAAGGACATGAACGCCGACGACGAGAAGGCGCTGGTGGCCGCGATCGAAGACTTCAAGAAGAACGGCGCGTACTGAACCCCGTTCCGCACTCGCCGCACAGGTAGCAGAAAGACATGGCCGGAACCAAGGAAATCCGCCTCAAGATCAAGAGCGTGCAGAACACGCGCAAGATCACGAAGGCGATGGAAATGGTCGCTGCCTCGAAGATGAAGAAGGCGCAGGAGCGCATGCGGCGCGGTCGCCCGTACGCCCAGCGCCTGCTCGACATCACGATGCACGCGGCGCGCGCCAACACGGAATACAAGCATCCATTGCTCACTCGGCGCGAAGCCGTGAAGCGTGTCGGTGTCGTGGTCATCACCACCGACAAGGGTCTCTGCGGCGGCCTCAACACCAACGTGCTGCGCCTGGTGCTGAACCAGCACAAGGCATGGCTGACGCAGGGCATCGAGGTCGAGTACTGCGCGATCGGCAACAAGGGCTTCAGCTTCATCCAGCGCATGGGCGGCAAGGTCGTGTCGCAGGTCACCAACTACGGCGACCACCCGCAGCTCGAGCGCCTGATCGGCCCGGTCAAGATGCTCATCGACAGCTTCCTCGAAGGACGTCTCGACGAGGTCCACATCTTCTCCACGCGCTTCGTCAACACGATGAAGCAGGAGCCGACGCACGCGACGATGATCCCGATCCCGCAGGAGTGGGTCCTGCCGACGGGCCAGGTCATGAAGGCCAACGTGGGCGCCGGCAACTGGGATTACCTGTACGAGCCGGACGCGAAGGCCGTGCTCGACCAGCTGCTCGTCCGCTACATCGAGACCGCGGTTTACCAGGCGGCCACCGACAACATCGCGTCCGAACAATCGGCGCGCATGGTGGCGATGAAGGCCGCCTCCGACAACGCGCGGACCATCATCGACGAGCTGCAGCTCGTCTACAACAAGAGCCGGCAGGCCTCGATCACCAAGGAACTCTCCGAGATCGTGGCCGGCGCGGCGGCCGTCTAGCCATTTCTTTACTAGTCACTACTCACTAGTCACTAATCACTTTTTCGCAGGGATCCGACATGTCCACCACAGCCACCGGCACCATCGTCCAGACCATCGGCGCGGTCATCGACATCGAATTCCCGCGCGATGCGATGCCCAGGGTGTACGACGCGCTCATCCTCGAGGACAGCGGCAACACGCTGGCCGAAAAGGGCCTGACGTTCGAAGTCGAGCAGCAGCTCGGCGACGGCATCGTGCGCACCATCGCGCTCGGCTCGTCCGACGGCCTGCAGCGCGGCATGAAGGTGCGCAACACGGGCGCGGCCATTTCGGTGCCGGTCGGCCCGGGCGTGCTTGGCCGCGTGATGGACGTGCTCGGTCGCCCGATCGACGAACGCGGCCCGATCCAATCCGATGAGCGCCGCGGCATCCACCAGCCCGCGCCGAAGTTCGACGAGCTGTCGCCTTCGGTCGAACTGCTCGAGACCGGCATCAAGGTCATCGACTTGATCTGCCCGTTTGCAAAGGGCGGCAAGATCGGCCTGTTCGGCGGCGCCGGCGTGGGCAAGACCGTCAACATGCTCGAACTGATCAACAATATCGCCAAGGCGCACTCGGGCCTGTCGGTGTTCGCCGGCGTCGGCGAGCGCACCCGCGAAGGCAACGACTTCTACCACGAGATGTCGGATGCCAAGGTCATCGTGCAGGAAGACCTGAGCCAGTCGAAGGTGGCGATGGTGTTCGGCCAGATGAACGAGCCACCCGGCAACCGCCTGCGCGTCGCGCTCACCGGCCTGACCATGGCCGAGCGTTTCCGTGACGAAGGCCGCGACATCCTGTTCTTCGTCGACAACATCTACCGCTTCACGCTCGCCGGCACCGAAGTGTCCGCGCTGCTCGGCCGCATGCCTTCAGCGGTGGGTTACCAGCCGACGCTGGCCGAGGAAATGGGTCGCCTGCAGGAGCGCATCACGTCGACCAAGGTCGGCTCGATCACCTCGATCCAGGCCGTCTACGTGCCGGCGGACGACTACACCGACCCGTCACCGGCGACCACCTTCGGGCACCTCGACTCCACCGTGGCGCTGTCGCGCGAGATTGCCTCGCTCGGCATCTACCCCGCGGTCGACCCGCTGGACAGCACCAGCCGCCAGATGGATCCCAACGTCGTCGGTGAAGAGCACTACAACACCACCCGTGCGGTGCAGGAAACCCTGCAGCGCTACAAGGAACTGCGCGACATCATCGCGATCCTCGGCATGGACGAGCTGTCACCCGAGGACAAGCTGGCCGTGTCGCGCGCCCGCAAGATCCAGCGCTTCCTGTCGCAGCCGTTCCACGTCGCCGAAGTGTTCACCGGCAGCCCGGGCAAGTTCGTCCCGCTCAAGGACACCATCCGCGGCTTCAAGGCGATCGTAAACGGCGAGTACGACCACCTGCCGGAGCAGGCGTTCTACATGATCGGCGCGATCGAAGAGGCCGTCGAGAAAGCCAAGACCCTGCAGTGAGGAAGTGAGTAGTGACTAGTGAATGGTGATTAGTGATCTGTGAGATGGATCTCCGATGACGAATCACCAGCCACTGGTTGCCAATCACTAATCACTAATCACTAATCACTAATCACTGGCACGCACATGGCCACCATCCGCATCGATGTCGTCAGCGCCGAAGAAGCGATCTACTCGGGTGAAGCCGAGTTCGTCGTGCTCCCGGGCATCGCTGGCGAGCTGGGCATCTACCCGCGGCACGCCCCGCTGATCACGCAGATCAAGGCCGGTGTCGTGCGCATCAAGGTGCCGGGCAAGACGGAAGAAGAAATGGTGTACGTGCAGGGCGGCTTCCTCGAGGTGCAGCCCGACCACATCAATGTCCTGTCGGATACGGCCATTCGTGCCGCCGACCTCGACGAAGCGAAGGTGCTCGAGGCGAAGCGCCTGGCTGAAGAGGCGCTGCGCGCTCGCAGCGAGAAGCAGGAAATCGCCAGCGTCGAAGCCGAGCTGTCGGCCCTGTCGGCCCAGTTGCAGGCGATCCAGAAGCTGCGCAAGACGCGCTGAGGAAGGGCAGGAAGGCGAGGCAGGACAGGAAGGTCGGGAAGCCCAAGAAAAAAGGGCCCGCTGCGTGCGGGCCCTTCTCATTTCAGCCAGCGCATGTGGGCCGTATTACTTCAGGTGATTGCTGCTGATCATCGTGCGCATCCTGCCGCGAGCGACCATGGCGGCATCGCGCTGGTCCTGGCTGCCGATGAGCTTCTCCTGGCTCGCGTCCGTGCGATCGGCGAGACCATCCAGCGCCGCCAGGTTCTGGCAGGTCACGACCAGGAAGACGTCCGGGTCGTTCGGCGTACGGGGTGTCGTCTGGTACACCGCGTAGTCGAGGATGATCCCCGCCCTTTTCTGTTCTAGTCCGCCCACTTCAACGTGGGCACTGCAGCCCCGTGGTCGGGCAATTTGCGCTCGCGCTCAGATCTGGTCATGCCGCACCGCAATGCAACCGACCCCGGCACATTCACGGTGTTCGTCCTGGCCCTCTTCATTACTATGGGCTTCCCGCAGCTATCCCTCGGACGACGACACGATGAATCCCCTGCGCCGCCTCTCGGACCAGTTGCGCGAGATGCGCTGGACACAGGTCGTCATCGAACTCCTGCTGCTCGTGCTCGGCATTCTCATCGCGCTGGCAGTCGATGACTGGATGCAAGCCCGGCGTGATGCCCGCATCGAGCGCGAGTACCTGCAGCTGCTCGTGCGCGACCTGCAGCGTGACGACGAGATCCTGAGCGAATTCCTCGATTTCGAGGAGCGACAGACCCGTGACGGAATCATGGCCTACCGCGCCTTGCGCACATCCGTGGCCGACGCAGACAAGGAAGCCGTGGTCAGCGCACTGAGCCGGCTGACGTCGCGCAGGACCCTGCGACTCATGCGTGCCACGTATACGGACCTGGTCAGCACGGGCAACCTGCGCCTGATCAGCAACTCCGCCCTGCGCGACCGCATCGTCAAGTATTACGAGGAAAGCGATCGCCGCACCGCCATCGTCGACCGCAACAACCAGTTCTTCGTCGATCAGTCGTATGCAGCGCACCTCAGCAATACCGGCCTGATCGCGCCGCGACCCACCAACAACCTGTCCGCCAACAACGCCGCAATGGCGGAATTCGCGGCGCGGATTGCGATGCCGGTCGCAGCGGGCTCGGATCCGCTGTGGCGATTGTCGGCGCGCGCACCCGAATATGGAGTGCTGGTCGGGAAGGTCTGGCAACGCGCCAGTGTCAGTTTCCAGGCCATCAACAACGTGAAATTGATCGTGGAACAGGCGGCCGAGTCCCGCGCTGCGATTGCCGCCGAGCTGGCGGGCCGCCGATGGCCAAATTGAGGCGATGGCCCACTGCTACCGCCGGCAAACAGGCCGGCAGATTTCGCGGACCTGCCGGAATCGCCCGCAATCTGCCTGCGGTAGAATGACCGCTCTCACCCAATAGCGGCCGCTCATCCCATGCCCATTTCCGTCGTCATCCTGGCTGCCGGCCAGGGCAAGCGAATGAAGTCGGACCTGCCGAAGGTCCTGCAGCCCGTCGCGGGGCGCCCGCTGTTGCAGCATGTGATCGACTCTGCGCGTGAGCTTTCCGCCAACGACATCCACGTGGTCTACGGACATGGCGGCGAACGCGTGCGCGAAGCACTTGCAGTCGAGAACGTCAGCTGGGCATTGCAGGCCGAGCAACTCGGCACCGGCCACGCGGTGCAGCAGGCGATGCCGGGCGTGCCGGACGATCACCTGGTGCTGATCCTGTTTGGGGACGTGCCGCTGGTGCAGGCTGCCACGATGCAGCGACTCGTCGATGCCGCCGCCAACGGCGAAGCGCTCGGCGTGTTGAGCGTACGCATGAAGGATCCCACCGGTTACGGACGCATCGTGCGTGACCGTGCCGGTACGGTGGCCCGCATCGTCGAGCACAAGGACGCCAACCAGAAGGAACGCGCCATCGACGAAGTGAACACCGGTCTCATGGCGGCTTCGGCCAGGCGCATGCGTGAGTGGCTGTTGCAGCTTCGTAACGACAACGCGCAGGGCGAGTACTACCTGACCGACGTCGTCGTGATGGCGGCCAAGGCGGGGCTCAAGGTCAACGCAATCCTGGCCGACCGCGAAGATGAAGTGCTCGGCGTCAACGACAAGGTGCAGCTCGCTGAAGTCGAGGCCGTGTATCGCAAGCGTCGCGCGACCGAACTCATGTTGCAGGGCGTGACGCTGGTCGACCCGGCGCGCTTTGATGCGCGTGGCCCGGTCACCGTCGGTCGCGACGTGCACATCGACATCAACGTCGTGCTCGAAGGCAAGGTCACGCTCGGTAACCGCGTGCGCATCGGGCCGAACGTGCTGATCCGCGACAGCGTGATCGACGACGATGCCGAGATTCACGCCAACTGCGTGCTCGACCAGGCGAAAGTCGGCGCGCGTGCAATCGTCGGACCGTATGCGCGACTGCGACCGGATGCCGTGCTGCACGAGGAAGTCCACGTGGGAAATTTCGTCGAGGTGAAGAAGTCCGAGCTGCATCGCGGCGCCAAGGCCAACCATCTCACTTACCTCGGCGATGCGACGATCGGCGAGAAAGTAAACGTCGGCGCGGGCACCATCACCTGCAACTACGACGGCGTGAACAAGTGGCGCACGGAGATCGGTGCCGGTGCGTTCATCGGTTCGGGCACGATGCTGGTGGCGCCCGTGAAGATCGGAGCAGGCGCGACGATCGGTGCCGGCTCGACCATCACCAAGGACGCTGCCGACGACAAGCTCACGCTCGAGCGCAGCAAGCAGTTGACGCTCGAGGGCTGGAAGCGTCCGGTGAAGCAGCCCAAGGGCTGATCGCATGCTCGAAATCCGGCGCAGCAGCAGTGCGGGAATGGAGCGACCCACCGCCCCTTGTGCCGGCTGCTGGCTGCACGTGACGCAACCTACGGCGGCCGACCTGGCGGCAGTGCGCGAGTTCGGTGTCCCCGACGCGATGCTCGACCACATTGCCGACATCGATGAGCGTCCGCGCGTTGAACATGCCGGCGAGTGCGTCCTCGTCGTGATGAATTATCCGTTGCGACGCGACGAGAAGACCGGACCCCCGTGGCGGACCCTGCCGCTCAGCGTGTTGCTCACTCCGCAGGGCATCGTGACCCTCAGCCAGGCCACCACGCCGTTCCTGCAACCGCTGCTGGATGACCAGGTGCAGGGCCTCGCCACCGATCGCGGATCCGAATTCGTCCTGCGCGTGTTCTGGCAGCTCGCCGACGCCTGCCTGCGGGGATTGCGCGAAATCAATGCCGGCGTGGAAAACCTGGAAAACGGGTTGAAGCGCTCGATCAAGAACGAGGAAGTGCTTGGCCTGCTCGATTACCAGAAGAGCCTGACCTATTTCGCGACTGGCTTGAAGGCGAACGAGCTGGTGCTCGAGCGGCTGCAACGCGTGCCGACCCTGCACTGGGCCGACCAGGACCAGGACCTGCTCGACGACGTGCGCGTCGAATTGCGCCAGGCGATCGAGATGGTCGACATCGCCGACCACGTGCTGAGCGACATGATGGATGCCTTCGCGTCGATCGTGTCCAACAACCTGAATTCCGTGATGAAGGTACTGACTTCGGTGACGATCATCCTCGCGGTTCCGACCCTGATCGCCAGCATCTATGGCATGAATGTAGGCCTGCCCGGGTCGCACAGCCCACTGGCGTTTGCCGGCATCGTCGCGCTGAGCGCGGCCATCTGCGGCGGGCTGTTCTTCGTGTTCCGGCGTCGCGGCTGGCTTTGACGTAACCCCGGCCGCCTTACCCAACCCCCAAGGATGCTCAATCGATGCGCCCGTCCTCGCCATTACACCGCCCGTTGCAGATCCTCGCGTGCGTTCTCGTGCTGCTCGGTGGGGCCACCGTCGCAGCAGCGGACGGGACGCCCGCCGCGGCCACTTACAAGCATTACCTGACCGGCAACGCGGCCGACGTGGTCCGGCCGACCTCCGGGCTGCTGGTGCTGCAGGGCGGGGGCGACGACGTCGACGAGAACTACATCCGGATGGGAGCCCGCGGCGGAGGCGGTGATTTCGTCGTGCTGCGCGCGACGGGGGACGACGATTACCAGGCGTATATCTATGGAATTTGCCACTGCGATTCGGTCGAAACCCTGATCGTCGACAGCCGTGCGGCCGCGTTCGACCCGTATGTCGTCGAGACCGTCCGCAACGCCGAGGCGCTGTTCATCGCCGGTGGCGACCAGTCCAACTACGTGCGCTTCTGGAAGGGCACGCCGCTCGAGGACGCGATCAACTTCGTGGTGGCGAAACCGGCGCCGATTGGCGGCACCAGCGCAGGGATGGCCATCCTGGGCGAACTTTCGTATTCGGCGATGACGCCGGAGAGCCTGACCAGCGCGACGGCGCTGGCCAATCCCTACGCCGCAGACCTGACCCTGGAACGGGACTTCCTCGTGCTGCCGCGCCTGACCGGCATCATCACCGACCAGCATCTGCAGGAGCGCGACCGGATCGGTCGCACGGTCGCCCTGATGGCCCGGCTGCTGCAGGATCATTGGGTCAAGGAAGCGCGCGCCATCGCGGCAGACCGCGAGACATCGGTGCACATCGACCCCGCCACCGGGACCGCGCAGGTCTTCGCGACGGCGGATCATCCGACGCCCTACGCCTACTTCATGAGTGCGAACCAGTTGCCCGAGCGCTGCGAACCCGGCCAGCCGCTCACGTTCAGCAACGTCGACGTGTATCGGCTCGCACCGGGTGGGCACTTCGACCTCGCGGCCTGGAAAGGCGAGGGCGGCCTCGCCTACCGTTTGAGCGTCGAGTCCGGTGTGCTGCGGTCCTCACGCGGCGAAACGTACTGAGTCAAAATCGCGTCGTGTCGTTGCTGCGCAACTTTGTTGCGCGAACCACGACGCATGCTATAGGCTCCCACGCTATTGTCGTCGACTGGCTGTTGGGAGGCAGAGAGTCTGAATGTACAACCAGAACGCGCTTGGCGTTGAGACGGCAATAACAACACGCGGCGGCAGCACCATGGCGCCAACGCCGCTCCGAAGCCACTCGATGACACCGCTGACGGCGGCTATTCTCGCGGTGCTTTACCCGGCTTCGCTGACTTTCGCGCAAGGTACGCGCACCGAAACCGCTCAATTGGAAGAGATCGTCGTGACCGCGACCCGGCGCGACGTCACCCTGCAGAACGTCGCGCAGAGCGTCACGGCGTTCTCGACCGCCGACATCGAAAGGCAGGCGATGCAGGGCGTCGCCGACGTGATCAATGCGCTGCCGAGCGTCAACCTCGTGGCCGCGATGCCCGGCCGCAACGCAATCGTCATGCGGGGTGTTTCGACGGGTTCGTCCGAATACCGGACCGACAGCCAGGTGGCGGTGTACCTGGACGACCAGCCCATGACGTCGATCTCGACCCAGGTCGAGGTGCGGCTGATCGACCTGGCCCGCATCGAGGCCCTGCCGGGCCCGCAGGGAACCCTCTTCGGCTCGAGTTCGCAGTCGGGAACGATCCGTTACATCACCAACAAGCCCGACCCGAAGCAGTTCACGTCCCAGGTCGACGCCGAGCTTGGCACGACCAAGGGCGGCGAAGAAAGCTACGACCTCAGCGGACACGTCAACGTGCCGGTGACCGACAGCATTGCGATCCGCGCCGCTGCGTACTACGCGGTCGAAGGCGGTTACGTCGACAACGTCCTCGGTCTCACGCTGGCGGGCGACCAGGACAACGCCAACGTCGTCGAGAAGAACTGGAACGACTACACCACGTACGGCGGACGCATTGCAGCGCGCTGGCAGATCAACCCGGAATGGGAGTCGACGCTGAGCCTGATCTCGCAGCACAGCGAGGCAGACGGCGCCTGGGAATCCGACCCGGCGCTCGGCGATTACAAGATCACGCGCTTTTTCGACGAATACCGCGACGACAACTGGTACCAGGCCTCGCTCAACGTCAAGGGCGACCTCGGCTTTGCCGAGCTGTCGATGACGGCGTCCTACTTCGACCGAAGCATCAAGTACGAATGGGACAACGCCAACTACAGCCAGTGGCGCAGCGCCTATTACGGCGGCTTCGGCGTCGATCCGGAAGACCCGGACGGCAGCTACAACGTCTACAACACGGGCTTCCTGATCGGCACGACGTACAACGACCAGAAGCAGAAGCGCTCGGCGTACGAGGTGCGGTTGACCTCGCAGGGCGAGAGCCGCTTTGCGTGGATGGCCGGCGCCTTCTTCGAGGACGTCGAGGATTCCTGGCACTACGGCGCCAGGCTGCCGGGTCTCACAGGCACGACGGCATGGGAAGCAGCGAACTACTACGCCTGCTACGCCAACGAACAGGGCTACGACGTCGCCTGCCCGCTCGCGCCGACCGACTTCTACTATTCGGACAAGTACAAGAAGACGATCAAGCAGACGGCCTTGTTCGGCGAAGTCACCTATTCGCTGACCGACCAATGGTCGATCACGGGCGGGGCGCGCTGGTTCGAGTACGACCGCGAGCAGAAGGATGTCTACAACATTCCGCTCGGCCTGCCGATCAATAACGATTTCGAAGGCGGCGGGATCAACGCGAGCCAGGGCAAGGAATCGGACACGGTCTTCAAGTTCGCCACCGAGTACCACATCGACGACGACCGCATGGTCTACCTGCTCTACAGCGAAGGCTTCCGGCTCGGCGGCAGCAACAGCGAGCGGGCCGCGGCCACCGGCATCCTGCCGTTGACCTATAAACCGGACAAGCTCAGCAACTACGAGGCGGGCCTCAAGAGCCAGTGGCTGGACCAGACTGTCATGCTGAACCTCTCTTTGTTCTTCATGCAGTGGGACCACATCCAGCTCAATGCCTCGGGCAGCGCTGCCAACAATCCCTTCTGGCTGCGCGGCACGTTCAACGGCGGCGCGGCAGAGCAGAAGGGCGCCGAGCTCAACGGCGCCTGGCAGGTCACCCCCAGTTTCAAATTCGAGGCGAGTGCGTTCTTCGCCGACCCCGAGTTCTCGGAAGAAACGATCTACCCGGACGGCGGCCTGGCCATCCCGGCCGGCACGGTCATGCCGATTTCGCCGGAGCGGAAGTACTGGGCCGCGGTCGAGTACAGCATTCCGAATTTCATGAACCTGGATGGCAACATGTGGACCCGGCTGTCCTACAGTTACCAATCCGAGGTCTGGAAAAGCACGGGAGCCATCGCAGACTGGGTGGACGCCGCCACGCCGGAGGAACGCGCGGCAGCGCGTGAACTGCTCCTCCCGTCGTACTCGACGGGGACGCTGCAATTAGGGTTCACGGCCACGTCCGGCTGGGAGGCGGCACTTATCGTACGCAACCTCTTCGACGAGACGGGCTACAACTACATCAGCAGCAGCAACTACGGCAACTCGCCAGACATCGGCTGGGACGACCCGCGCTGGAAGTATGTCCGAAGCCTGCAGCGGCCCCGCACGATCAGCCTTTCGTTCACCAAGAAGTGGTGACGACGGCGACTGGATGAAACGGGCGCAAGTGCGCCCGGCGCGCGAGTTGGCGTGAGGCTCGTCACCACGTCCGTGGTTCGCGGCAGCCACCAGGGCGAAAGCCACGGTGGCGTGTACCTGCTCGACCTGCAGAGTCGCGTGGTCAACCAGACGCTCGACTGGAACACTGTCGCCATCGACTGGCAGGGCCGTGGCTGGGACCGCGGACTGCGCGGCATCGCCTTCGATGGCGACGTCGTCTACATCGCGGCCAGCGACGAACTCTTTGCTTACCGGCCCGATTTCACCCTGATCGGTTCCTGGCGCAACGCCTACCTGCGGCACTGCCACGAGATCGCGGTCCACGAGCGGCGCCTGTACCTGACCTCGACCGCGTTCGATACCGTGCTCGGCTTCGATCTCGATGCGCACGAGTTCAGCTGGGCACTGCACATCGCCGCGCACCAGTTCCAGTTCAAGGGCAACGTGTTCGACCCGCAGTCCGCGGACGGGCCGCTGCCGCTCAACAAGCTGCACCTGAACAGCGTGCACTGCACGCGGGGCGGCCTGTACGTCACCGGGCTCAAGACCGGCGGGATGCTGCTTTACAGCGGCGCGCGCGTGCAGATGGCGGTGGAATTGCCGCCCGGAACCCACAATGCACAGCCGTTTCGTGACGGCGTGCTGTTCAACGACACCGAGGCCGATGCGCTCAGGTACACGGGGCGCGGCGAAGGCCACGAAGATCGCGCGCTCAAGGTGCCGCGTTATCCCGCCGAGGCGCTGCTGCACACCGATCTCGACCAGACCAACGTCGCGCGCCCGGGATTCGCACGCGGCCTCTGCGTCATTTCGGAGTCCGTCGTCGCGGGAGGCTCGTCGCCGTCGACGATCTCCGTCTACGACCTGGCGGCAAATGCCCGGGTGCTGTCCGTGAACCTGACCATGGACGTGCGCAACGCCATCCACGGCCTCGCCGTGTGGCCGTACGACTGAACGACCCCGAGTATCGAATCAGAGACCCGCATTGCGGACCGTCGCGGGCAACTCCTGCAGGATGTCCGCAAAATCGTCCTGCCACATGCCGAGATGCCGCTCGAAATGGCGCCAGTGGCCGAGCGCGTCGGTGTAAATCGGCCGCCGGACCTGCTCTGAACTAGCGGTTCTCACCGCGCGGGAATTTTCGTGGAAGCGCACGCAGGCTTCCTCGAACGGCAGGCCGCAATGCGCCAGGATGCGGCGCACCTGCGTTTCCAGGTCGGTCACCGTCTCCTCGTAGTGCACGTCCAGCACCTTGCCCGGCAGCACCCGATGCCAGTGCCGCATCGTCTCGTAGTACTGGCGGTAGTAGGCCGAGAGGTCGGCCATGTCGTAGGTGAAATTCTGCCCCTTGCCGAACAGCTGCTTGTAGCCGCCCAGCAGGCTGTCGAACGGGTGGCGGCGGGCGTTGATGACGCGGGCGTTCGGCAGGATCAGGTGCAGCAGGCCGACGTGCGAAAAGTTGTTCGGCAGCTTGTCGGTGAAGTACGGCCGGCCGGTCGCCCGGAACGGACGGGTCTCGTCGAGGTACTGCCGCCCATAGGCCTTGAAGTCCTTGCCGCGCAGGTCGACGACGGACTCCGGGTAGCTCTTGTGATCCGGCCGATAGCGGCCGATGGAGTATGCCAGCCGCATCAGCACCGGCAGCTCCGCGGTGCCCTCGACCTGGCTGTGGCTCGCCAGGATCTGCTCGATCAGTGTCGAGCCCGACCGCGGCAGGCCGACGATGAGGATCGGGTCCGGGGCATCGCAGCCTTGCCCCGCATGCTTCTCGAACAACTCACGCGTGAACACGGAGGCGATCTGCTCGTGGCGCAGCTCCATGGCCACGGGATCGTGGAACACTTTCTTGCGCTGGCGGGCGTTGCCAGTGTCGTAGTAATGCCAGGCTCGATCGTAGTCGCGCCGGTCCTCGTACGCCTTGGCCAGGGCGAAGCGGAAGTGAATGTCTGCGCTCTCGGTGAGGTCGTCGCGCTCGAGCTGTTGCTCCATGGCCGCGATCTCGGCTTCTTCAAAGTGAAATACCTTGAGGTTGGCCATGCTCCAGTAGACCTCGCCGAATTCCGGCCGCGCCGCGATCGCGGCACGGTAGGCGCGCAAAGCGGCAGGCTGGTCGCCGCGGGTCTTGAGGACATGGCCGTAACCCAGGTGGACGTTCGGCGCGTCCGGATCCAGGGCCAGCGAGCGCTCGAAGGCCGCGATGGCTTTGTCCACGTCGCCGACATGGGCGTAGCTGTTGCCCAGCCCGGCCCAGGCCACGGGGTTGTCGGGTTCGACGCGTGTCGCCGTCAGGTAACACGCGATCGCCTCCGCCGGGCGTTCCGCCTCGTGCAGTATCGCGCCGAGCAGCAGCCAGGCTGCGGTATAGGTCGGCGCCAGGGCCGTCGCGCGCCGCAGCAGCGCTTCGGCATCGCTCTGCTGCTTCTCCTCGCGCCAGTAGACCTGCGCCAGGAAGCGCATCGCATCGACGTTGCCGTCGTTTTCGCGCAGCGCGTCGCGCAGCGTGTCGATGGCCTCGGTCTTGCGTCCCGCGTGCAGGTGGTCGAGCGCGAGCGCGACCTTGCCGCGCGCGGAGTCCAGCTCGAAGAACTCCTCGAAAGCAGCGTCCGCATCCTGGCCGCGGCCGAGGGCGGCAAGAGCCTGGCCGAGCTTCTTGTGCGCCAGCGGCAGCCGCGGCTCGAGCCGGATGGCTCGCTCGAAGCACGGGACGGCTTCCTCGAATCGCTGCTGCAGCGCCAGCACGCTGCCGAGGTCCTCGTGCAGGTGGGGAAAATCCGGTTGCAGCGCGAGCGCGAGTCGCACCGTCTGTTCGGACTCGGCGAACCGGCCCTGCTTGCTGAGCGCATTGCCGAGCAGGCGCAGGTGCTCGACACAGCCGGGGCTCGTCTCGAGGTAGGCGCGACAGATTTCCTCGGCCCGCAACGGCCGGTTGGCCTGCATCGCTTCCAGCGCGGCGGCGAGGCTCGCGTCTTTTGGTGGGACGGGCCGGGGAACGGTCTTCATCGCGCGGCGCTCGCTGCCAGCGAGGCTGGCCTGGGTAGATCAATCATGGGCATCCTGATTCGAAGTCACGCCGAGGTACCGGTCGAACCACTGTCGGTTCCGCAGCAAGAAGTCCTTCTGAAATTCGTCTGTCCATCCGCCGTGGTGCATGCCCGGATAGACCACGAGCTCGGTCTCCACGCCGCGTTTTCGCAACGCCTGGTAGAAGAGCTCCGCGTTCAGTATGGGCACGTTCCAGTCGTCGCGGCCGCCGAGGAAAAGCGTCGGCGTCTGCACCTGATCCGCCCGCAGTAGGGGCGAGAGCCGGTCATACTGCTCGCGGCCCTGCCAGGGCGGTCCCAGTTCCCAGCTATACCATTGCTGGTAGATGTCGTGACCGTAGTTGGCGACGATCAAGCTGTGGCCGGCGCCGGACGCGGCCGCCTTGAAGCGATGCGTGCGCGTGATGACCACGTTGGTCATGTAGCCGCCGTACGAATAGCCATGCACCCCGAGGCGGTCCGGATCGGCAATTCCCAGGTCCACGACGTGATCGACCGCGCCGACGACGTCGTCGTAGTCCGTGATGCCCCAGGTCCGGTAGATCCCGCGGATGAACGCCTGTCCGCGGCCGGTCGACCCGCGAGGATTGGGTTGCACCACGACGTAGCCGTTGGCAGCGAAATACTGCGCGTCGAAATCGAACCCGTACGTGAATTGCCCGACCGGTCCGCCGTGGATGTGCAGCAGCGCCGGATAGCGACGACCCGCAACGTAATCCGGAGGCGTCGTGACGAACGCCTCGACCGGCGTGCCATCCGCACTCTTGAACTCCAGCTTCTGCTTGCGGCCGCGGGCGATCGTCCGCAGGTAGGCGTCGTTCAGGCCGGTCAGCCGGTGCGCGCGCCCTCTTGTCACCGAGTACAGCTCCGGCGGCTCGTTCATAAGCTCGATCACCGCTGCCAGCGCGCCGGAGCGAGCGACATCGAAATCCGAGACCTGCTGTTCGCCTTGCAGCAGCGGTTCGATCCTGCCGTCGCGCAGTCGGACGCGTGCGAGGTCGGTGCCGCCCAGATTTTCGTACGCGAGGTAGATCCACTGACCATCGGGTGAGAACTTGAAGGAGCTGATCCAACGGTCGAGGTTCGTGGTGAGAATCCTGGCCGATCCGCCCGTCGCCGGAATCACGGCAAGTTGCGGGATGCCGTAGACCCCGTCCTCGGCCGAAAGAAAGGCGATGACCCGGCCGTCGGGGCTCCAGGTGGGTGCGCTCTTGACGCGGTCGTCGTTGGTCAGCCGACTCGGTTCGCGACCCTGAACCGTGTTGCGCGAGGCGACCCGCCAAAGGTCGGTCTTGTACGAGGCGTCGGGCTCGTCCTCGCGGTTGCTGACGAACACGATCGACTGCCCGTCCGGCGACCAGGCCGGCTCCGATTCCGTGAAGGGGCCGGACGTAACCTGCTGGAGCGTCGCGGTGGTCCGGTCGTATACATAGAGGTGCTCGGCGCGGTCCCCGGTCAGGTACCCGTCGCCCGAGTCCTCCTTGAACTGCAGGCGCTTGATCACCCAGGGCTCGCTGCCCTTCGCCTTGCCGGGCTGCGTTGCGTCCGTAGCCTCTACGCCCTCCACCGTCGAAGTGAACAGCAGTTGTGTCTCATCGTCCGAGAAGTTCAATGCTGCGATGCCACGGTTCAGGGTGGTTACCTGGGACGCCTCGCCCAAGGGTTCGAGAGGCAACCTCCAGACCTGGCTGGCCTGCGAGCGATCCGAAAGGAAGTACAGCGTGCGCCCGTCCCTGGACCAGTAGGGGTCCGACGCCTTCGAGCCAGCAGAAGTGACGGCGCGCGGTGTGCCGCCGCCCATGGGCACGACGTAGATCCGGTCGTCGTCGACGTAAGCGACCTGCCGTCCGTCACGCGATAGGCGCGGCTCGCCAGGCGACTTGATCCGGTCGAACTCGTCCAGAGTGATCGTGCGCCGTGCGGCCGGTAGCGCGGCCGGCTGCGGTGCGTCCGCCGCAATTGCGCCCGACAGGTGCAGCAGCAATGCAATGGAGGGCAGCAGGTGCAGGGGGCGGAGCAAGGAACCGATCACTGGAGTTTCGCCGATGGCCGCAAGCGTTCGGTAATGTACGATGGCACGCTCGCCGATCCAAGGTCGGGCAGCGCCTATCGGCTCGCTTACAGGTCGCCCACCTGCTCCAGGATCGCTGCGCGCACGCGCGAGCCATTGTCGCCGTTGGTGAAGATCACCAGGCCAGACCCCTTCTCGCGATTGAACTGGCCGAACGTCCTGAAGCCCGAGCTGTTCGACCCCGAATGCTCCACGATGTCGCCTTCGGCGGTGACGTCCACGCTCCAGCCGAGCGCTCGATAGGTGGCGACGGATCGCGCCAGGCCCGGGCGTGCAATGGCGTCGCTGTCATCGACACGCTGCGCCCGTTGCAGCAGAAGGTCGATGTTCCCCGGGGTGAATGACGCCTGCCCAAGGCTCTCCGGTCGCATCAGTGTCAGCATCAATTCGGCGTATTCGGTCGGCGTCGTGTACAGCGAATAGGCGCCGTTCGCCTTGCGGTAGCGAGTGCGGTCCTTGAAGCTGCCGTCCTCGCGATGACCGCTCGCCAGGGTCTGCTCGATGGCCGGCGTCCAGACGTAGCTCGTGTGCGTCAAGCCCAGTGGCCCGAACAAATTCTGCTGTGCATAGCGGTCCAGGGTCGTGCCCGCGATGGCTTCCAGGGTCCGTTGCAGGAACAACATGCCTTCGCCCGAGTACGAGTAGTCGGACCCCGGGGAAAACAGCAGGGACAGGGGTCCGCCCATCTCGTCGTAACCCACCCGCCAGTTCGGCAGACCCGTGCGGTGCGTGAGCGCCATGCGCGCCGTGATCAGGTCCTGCGCGCGCTGATTGCGCAGGTAGTCGCGTCCCAGGTACGAGTTCAACGGCGTGTCGAGATCGAGCCGCCCCTGCTGGATCAACTGCAGGACGCTCAACGACAGGATCGGCTTGGACATCGAGCAGGCTTCGAAGACCGTGTCGGTGGTGACAGGCTGCTGCCCGCGCACGTCGCTCACGCCGAAACCCTGCGCCCAACTCACACGACCTTGCTGGATGATGGCGATGGAAACCCCGGGCACGTGGTGTTCGCGCATCAACGCGGGCACTTGCTCCTGCAGCCATGCCTGGTAGGCAGCGAGTCGCTCGCTTGCAAGCGGGGCGGGAGGGACGATACGTCGCATGGCTTCGGCTGCCGCCAACCGGACGTCGGGTTCCGCGTCCAGCAACAGGGGCGAGATCGCGGGCACCGCGTCGCGGGCCGCCGGCCCCATCGCGGCCAGTGCCTCGAGCGTCGCCCGGCGGACGGAGCGTTCGTCGTGCCGCAGCAATGGTTGCAATGCAGGCAGCGCGGCCACGGCGCGCGCTGGCATTCGCGCGAGCGCGGCCAGGCTGGCGTAGACGATCCGCTCGTCCTCGTGCCCCAATTGCCGCGTCAGTTGCGGCAGGAAACGATCGATCACGGCGGTGGTCTGGTACAGGGCCACCGTCGCAGCCCAACGCTGCTGCAAGGTGCCGCGCTCGAGGACCTGGTCGATGGTGTCGAACGCAGCGGTGCCGAGACGGCTCAACGCCGTTGCGGCCTTGCCCGCGACGTACAGGTCGCGGTCGTCGAGCAACGCGGCAATCCGCCGCAACGTGGCCGGGTCCGGGTAGGGAGTTTCGATCAGACGATCCAGCGCCCACTCACGCTGCTCGGCGGCCGGTGAGTTCAGCGCCTTGGCGAGCTCAGTACCCCGCGGTCCGTCCGCAGCCACCGATGCCGTCGCGGCCGCGACGAGCAACACCATGCAACCACCTGTGATCCAGCTCCGTTGCCGCGCACGAGACAAACCCATTGGATCGCTCCCCACCCAACTCTGGCGTAACTGGCTCATCGCACGACCGCGACCGCCGCCCGCGCGGAGGACGCAAGCCTCGCATCCTAATGCGTTCCGCGCCGGATCCGCAGGTATGATCGCGGCAGCGAAACTGCCTAGTGGCCGACATGCACATGACCCGTTCTGTCCTGGTGACCGCGCTCTTGCTGACCTCCAGCCCGTTGCTGGCCGCCAGCGTGCTGCTGACGAACCTCGTCATCTACGACGGCACCGGCGGTCAGCCGTTCCGCGGCGACGTGCGCATCGAGGGCGAGCGCATCGCTGCCGTCGCGCCGCACCTGGCAGCGAAGGCGGGCGAGACGGTATTCGACCAGCGCGGGCTCGCACTGGCGCCCGGCTTCATCGACATGCACAGCCACGGCGGTGGCGGCCTGACAGAAGACCTGGATGCCGCGACGGTCTCGCGCCAGGGCATCACCACGATCCTGGTCGGGCAGGATGGCGAATCGAATTTCCCGCTGCGCGAGTATTTTGCGCAGCTCGCCGCGAACCCGCCGGCCATCAACCTCGCCAGCATGGTCGGGCACGCCACGCTGCGTGAGCAGGTGATGGGCAAGGACCTCTACCGTGCGTCGACACCGCAGGAACTGGCGCAGATGAAAGCGCTGCTCGCGCGGGAACTGACGGCGGGGGCGTTCGGCCTGTCGACCGGCCTCGAGTACGAAGCGGCGCATTTCGCCACCACCGAGGAAGTCATCGAACTGGCCAAGGTTGCGGCTGCAGCCAAGGGTTTCTACATCAGCCACGTTCGCGACGAGGCGAGTCGCACCTTCGACTCGTTCGAGGAAGTGCTGCGCATCGGTCGCGAAGCCAGGCTGCCGGTCGAGATCACCCACATCAAGATGGGTTCGACCTCGGTCTGGCACCAGGCCGCGAAGCGCATGCCGGAGCTCTTCGAGCGGGCGCGGCGCGAAGGCGTCGATCTCAAGGCCGACGTTTATCCCTACACGTTCTGGCACTCCACGATTCGCGTGATCGTGCCCGACCGTGACTACTTCAATCCGCAGAAGGTCGAGCAGGCGCTGGCCGAGAACGGCGGCGCGCAGAACATCCGCATCGTGAACTACGCACCCGAGCCGGTGCTGGCAGGCAAGACCCTCGCCGAGATCGCCACCCACTGGAACGTCACCCCGGTCGAGGCCTACATGCGCATCGTCACGGCAACCGGTGGGGCAGCAGGGCCCAACGAGCAGGACGTGAACGTGCTCGGCACCTCGATGAGCGAGGACGACGTGAGCTGGTTCATCGCGCATCCGGAGATCATGTTCTGCACCGACGGTGCATTGCACGGCGCGCACCCGCGCGGCGCAGGTTCCTATCCCAGGATCCTCGGGCACTATGTACGCGAGCAGAAGTTGCTGCCGCTCGAACTCGCCATCCACAAGATGACGGGCTTGCCGGCCGCGCAACTGCGCCTCGCCGATCGCGGCCGCATCGCACCGGGCTACGTCGCCGACCTCGTCGTGTTCGATCCGGCCACGGTGATCGACCGTTCCACGGTCGAGAAGCCGCTGGAGCCTCCGCTCGGCATTCCGGCCGTGATGGTGAGCGGCGAGTGGGTCGTGCGCGACGGCGCGGTGACCGGCAAGCGCCCAGGCCGGGTCCTGCGCAGGCTTTGACACCCATGCTCGTCTTGCGCAAACCCTACCTGCTTTATCTTGGCGATGCCGTCCTCAAGTCCGACTGCAAGACTGCATTCGGACTGCGCGACTGGTGCGGCGACGACGTGATCGGCGAGTGGTCGCATGCCGCCGCCAAGGTCAGCCTCGGCTTGCCGCGCCTCAGTCCGGTCGATGCCGCGCGGCAAGGAGCGGGTTCGATCGTCGTCGGCGTGGCGCCCACCGGCGGCGTGCTGCCGGACCATTGGCAAGACGATCTCGAAGCGGCGCTTGCTGCAGGCCTCGATGCCGTGAGTGGCCTGCACACACGCTTGGCGTCGCTGCCACGCCTCGTGCGCGCCGCCAGGCAATCCGGCACGCGACTGGTCGACGTGCGCGATCCGCCCGGCACTTACCCGGTGGGCAGCGGGCGCAAGCGCACCGGTCGGCGCGTGCTCACGGTGGGTACCGACTGCGCGCTCGGCAAGAAATACACGGCGTTGGCACTCGTGCGCGCGTTGCAGTCGAAAGGCGCGGCCGCCACGTTCCGCGCGACGGGCCAGACCGGCATCATGATTGCGGGCAGCGGCATTCCGATGGATGCGCTGGTCGCTGACTTTCTCGCGGGCGCTGCGGAGACGCTGTCGCCGGACAACGATCCGGCGCACTGGGACGTGATCGAGGGCCAGGGCTCGTTGCTGCATCCGGCGTACGCCGCCGTGACGCTCGGGCTGCTGCATGGCTCGCAGCCGGACGCGATCGTGCTGTGCCACGCCCCCGAACGCCTGACGATCGAGGAGTACCCGGACTATCCGATCCCACCGTTGCCGGCGGTGATCGATGACTACCTCCGTGCCGGGCGACTTACGAACCGGAACATTCGCTGCGTCGGCGTCAGCATCAACTCGTCCACGCTCGACGATGAGGGGTGGCGGCGCTACCGCGCGCAACTCGAACGCGAGCTGCAATTGCCCGTCTGTGATCCGATGCGCGGCGGCGTCGAGTCCATCGCGGACGCGTTGCTGGCCGGATGATCGAAGCAGCGACCCGAGTCGAACGCTGGGAACTGATCGAGCCGTTCGTCACGGCGCGCGATGCGAACACGCACGTGCCGGTGCTCGTCGTGCAACTGACCGGATCCGGTGGTCATCGAGGGTGGGCCGAGGCTGCGGGCGTCGATTACGACGGAGA
The DNA here is from genome assembly GCA_963846315.1 of uncultured Gammaproteobacteria bacterium. Lineage (GTDB taxonomy): Bacteria > Pseudomonadota > Gammaproteobacteria > Steroidobacterales > Steroidobacteraceae > RPQJ01. The sequence goes on along the minus strand of CAWJVM010000006.1, from coordinate 395,612 downwards.
AACTCCTGAATCGATGGCGGCGCAGGTCGAAGCCGTGCGCGATGCACTGCACGACCGATTGACGGGCGCCGAGCTGCTCGAGCTGTTGCCGGCGGGCGGTGCGCGCAATGCGCTCGATTGCGCCCTGTGGGACCTGCGAGCCAAGGAGTCCGGCAGCCCGGTATGGAAGCTGGCCGGGTTACCCCCGCCGCATCCGGTCACCACGGCCTACACGATCGGCCTGGGCGACGAGCCGGAGGTGCGGCGCAAGGCGCAGCAGGCCCGTGACTTTCCGCTGCTGAAACTCAAGGTCGACGACGAACGCCACGTCGGCCTCGTGCGTGTAGTACGGGAGGCGCATCCCACCTCCCGCGTCATCGTCGACGCCAACCAGAGCTGGACGCGGGCGTTGCTCGAGCGGCTGATCCCGCAACTGCAAGGGCTCGGCGTCGAACTGATCGAGCAACCGGTTCCCCGCGGCGACGACGCCACGCTCGATGGCCTGCGCAGTCCGGTGCCGGTCGCGGCGGACGAGTCCTGCACCGATCGCCAATCACTTACCGGCCTGGCCGGGCGCTACCAGAGCGTCAACATCAAGCTCGACAAGTGCGGCGGGCTCACCGAAGCACTCGCGATGTGCGTCGAGGCGCGACGACTCGGCCTCCGGCTGATGGTTGGCAACATGTGTGGCACGTCGCTCGCGATGGCGCCGGCTTTCCTCGTCGCGCAGACCTGTGTCGTCACGGACCTGGACGGTCCGCTGTTGCAGCGACTGGACCGACCCCACCCGATCCGCTTCGAGCGCGGCGTCATGCACGTGCCAGATCCGGCGCTCTGGGGCTGAGTGCCGCCGCAGATCGGTCATCGGCAGGGCTGCCACGCTGCCAGGCGAAGATCGCGGTGGGCATCAATTGCCCGCCCGCGTCGTCTGCAGTAGCGTAGGCCGATGGATATCGACGTGCCCATCCGCTGCTTTGGCCAGGTTGCAATGCAGGACCTGGCCGCTGCCATCCTCGCCCAGGACGAAGCGGCATGGAACGAGAACACGCAGCGGCAACAGGACTACGAGGTGCACGAACAGACGCGTTCGATCGTGCTGCTGTTCGCCGACGTCGAGGCGTGGCCGGAGGCGACGGTCGGTCGCAAGCAGGGCTGGAGCCGCCTCGGCGCCGTGGCGGAACCGGTCATGCAGGAGATCCTCGACCGGCACTACGCCCCCGGCGGTCGGATCATTCGCGCCATGGCCGCCAAGCTGCTGGCCGGGGGACGCATCCTGCCGCATCGCGATTTGCACCCGTCGTTCGCCGCCGGTCACCGCATCCACGTGCCGATCACCACCAACCCGCGGGTGCGCTTCACGATCGACGGCCGACCTTGCCGCATGGAAGTCGGCCAGGCCTACGAGATCAACAACCAGAAGATGCACAGCGTCATGAATGGCGGCACCGAGGACCGGATCACTTTCATTTTCGACTACCTGCCGCCGGCGAGCAGTTGACGCCCGTGACGGGACAAATCGAGCGGGTGACCGGCGGCGGGAGGCGCGAATGAACCGGCAGTACACGATATCGGCCCGCGGCAAGGCCGCTGCCATGCCGATCCAGATGTTCATGAAGCGGCACTTCAACGACATTCCGGTCGGCCAGATCGACAGCTTCTTCGGGTTCACCACCGACCAGAGCACGCTGTACGGCGGTCGCATCTACGGCGCCACGGAGATCAGCGCCTACGACCTCAAGGCGATGTACGAGATGGGCATCGGCCTGCGGTTGCCGCTGACCAACCACGACGCAACGCCAGAGGAATATGCAGCCAATGTTGCAATGCTCAAGAAGCACCACCGGCCGGGAAACTCGATCATCGTCACCAACGACAACCTGGCACGGTGGATACGCAGGGACTTTCCCGATTACCGTCTCGAGGCCAGCGTCATCAAGAACATCGACAGCCTGGCGAAGATCGACAAGGCGTCCGGCATCTACGACAGCATCATCCTGCCGATGAGCGCCAACGAGGACGAGGCCTTCCTGGCTTCGATCGGCAACAAGGACCAGATCACGCTGTTTGCCAACGCCGGCTGCGCCCTGACGTGCCCTTCCAAGATCTGCTATCCGAGCATTTCGAAAGCCAACAAGACGGGTGACCGCTCGCTGTTCCGGTGTTCCCAGCAACTGAAGTACCGGGAACTGCTCGGGATGCAGGACTTCGACCTCGACCATCTCGAGAGCCTGGGGTTCCATCGGTTCAAGCTGCTGCGCGCCCGCGAGGGCAACATCACGGGCGTCTGAACGAGCCTTTCTGTCAGCCGGCGGGTGACCGACGGCGCGCGAGACCCTCCAGGTACGCGTAGTCCTTTGATCTGAAAAGAAAAACTGTTAGTCTCCCCGCCCCGCAAGAAAAGGATCGAGCATGTGCGGAATCGTTGGTGCCGTCGCGCAGCGTGATGTCGTTCCCATCCTGATCGAGGGCCTGCGGCGCCTCGAATACCGGGGGTACGACTCCGCGGGGGTCGCCGTGCTCACCGGCGCCGGTGCGATCAAGCGCCTGCGGGCCGTCGGCAAGGTCCGCATGCTGCAGGACGCGCTCGACGCCGATCCGACGAGCGGCCTGCTTGGCATCGCGCACACCCGCTGGGCCACGCACGGCGTACCGAGCGAGCGCAATGCGCACCCGCATATCTCCAGGGACGGCATTGCGCTCGTCCACAACGGCATCATCGAGAACCACGACGAGCTGCGCGACGAGCTGAAAGCCGCGGGCTACGAATTCACGTCCGAGACCGACACCGAAGTGATTGCGCACCGCGTGCACTTTCACCTGCAGAAGACCGGCGACCTGTTCAAGGCCGTCCGCGCGACGGTCGCCGAGCTCGAAGGCGCGTATGCGCTGGCCGTCATCTCGCAGAAGGATCCCGAGCGCATCATCCTCGCGCGCCAGGGTTGCCCCGTGGTCATCGGCCTCGGCGAGGGCGAAAATTTCGTCGCTTCCGACGTGGCCGCGCTGCTGCCGGTCACGCGCAAGTTCATCTTCCTCGAAGAAGGCGACGTCTGCGAAATCCGCCGCGACGGCTATCGGATCGCAGACCAGGACGGCAACACGATCCAGCGCAAGGTGCACGAGAGCGAGCTTTCGGCCGATGCGGCGGAGAAGGGCGACTTCCCGCACTACATGCTGAAGGAAATCCACGAGCAGCCGCGCGCCGTGGCGCAGACGCTCGAGGAACGCGTCGCGGGCGGCAAGTTGCTGGAGGCCGCGTTCGGCCCGGCGGCACAAGCAGTGTTTGCGAAGACCGAAGCCGTGCGCATCGTTGCCTGCGGCACCAGCTTCCACGCCGCGTCGGTGGCGAAATACTTCATCGAGCAGATCTGCCGGCTGCCGTGCTGGGTCGAGATCGCCAGCGAGTATCGCTATCGCAATCCGGTGGTGCCGAAGAACACGCTGTTCGTCAGCGTGTCGCAGTCGGGCGAGACGGCCGATACGCTGGCCGCGCTGCGGCTCGCCAAGCAGTCGGGCTACCTGTCGCAGCTCGCGATCTGCAACGTCCCGGAAAGCTCGCTGGTGCGCGAATCCGAACTCGTCATGCTGACGCGCGCGGGTCCCGAGATCGGCGTGGCTTCGACCAAGGCATTCACTACGCAGCTGACGGCGCTCGGCATGCTGGTGGTGGCGCTTGCCAAGTTCCACAGCGCTGATGCCGAACGCGAGCGCGGCCTGGTGCAGCGCCTGATCGGCATTCCGTCGCTGATCGAATCGACGCTGAAACTCGATCCGGTCATCAAGGAACTGGCGAAGCGCTTCGTCGACAAGCAGCACGCGCTGTTCCTCGGCCGTGGCCCGATGCACCCGATCGCGATGGAAGGCGCGCTCAAGCTCAAGGAAATCTCGTACATCCATGCCGAGGCGTACCCGGCGGGCGAGTTGAAGCACGGCCCGCTCGCGCTGGTCGATGCCGACATGCCGATCATCACGATCGCGCCGAACAACGACCTGCTCGAAAAGCTGAAGTCGAACCTGATGGAAGTGCGCGCGCGTGGCGGTGAGCTGTACGTGTTCGCCGATCCGGAGTCAGGGATGGAGTCGTCGGATGGCGTGCACGTCATCGAGATGCCGCGGCACGTGAGCTATTTCCAGGCGCCGGCGGTGTACACGATTCCGCTGCAGCTGCTGGCGTATCACTGCGCCATTCTCAAGGGCACGGATGTCGATCAGCCCCGGAATCTCGCGAAATCGGTGACGGTGGAGTAGCGGCGGTCAAACAGCTCTCTAGTGGTGGCGACGGTCGCTACCAGCGGTGCCTGACTCGAGCAGGGTGAGCCGGATGCCCAGGCGCTCCAGCTTGAGGCGATGCTTTCAGCACACACTAGTGGCTGTGCAACGCCAGTCCGGACTGCGCGAGCAGACCTTCAATCACCGGATCACCCTCTCGATCACCGAGGTCCGCAAAGTCGATGTGCTCGAACGACTCGGTCCGAGCCTTGGGCACGAGGTCTGCCAGCGCCGTCTCGCCGTGCTCGAGCGAAGTCAGTTGCAGACGAGATCGGGCGGCAGAGCGCTTGCGTTCGATCTGCGCAGGCAAGCCGATGTCCGTGATCCACGCGACCGAGACTTTGGCGCCGTCGACGTCTCCGCGGTATAGATCGGTGCGAACTCCCAGGGTGCGTCCATGTCCACGCGAGGTCAGTTCCTGCAGCGAGGCAACCGGCAGAATCGAGCGGATCGCTTCCCAGTGGTCACTCACGCCAGCCGAGGCAAAATCCGCCGGCTGAAACTCGATGACCTTCCCGGCGTCGAGGAAAATGCGCGAGTAGAAGATTTTTCCTGAAGGATCACGTTCCCAGCGCTCGACCATGCCCGAGGCCTTGTCCTGCACCTCGACCACCTGATCGGTTCGCACCAGCACGAACTCGGCCGCGCGTTCCTCGCCACCTGAGGTAGCGCGGAGCATATAGGTCGCTGCCACGGGTTCGCTCATGGCTACGGTGGCCCACAGCAGCAGTGCGCTCGTCGTAAGCAATCGCAGGAGCATTTCAATCCGCCTCTTGAAGTGGGTGGCCGGGGTGCACGGCAGCTGACGCAGGACCACCCCGACCACCCGTCGCGACACTCTTGTTACAGACCGAGGGCGGTCCGCATGACGTGGTAGATCGAGTTCTGTTCCATCGTTCCCTGGAACAGGTGCGACTTGGGTCCGCCCGCATAGATCGCCACGTCCTCGCCCGCATGCGTTTCGGCGGAGAGCGGCACCAGCGCTTCCTGGTGGTAACCCTGCCCGTTGACGGCATCGCTCAACGACAGGTCGAGGAAGCGGCCGCTCTTGTAGGGAAGCGAATAGCGGGTATCGCCACCGACCGGCAGCGCAGCGAAGCCGAAGCCATTCGCGTAAGACACCGTGGTGTACGGCAGCCCGTCGAGCGCCAGGGTCGGCGTGGTCTTGCCGGGTTCCGTCACGAAGCCGAGGATCGGGTTGCCGCGCTTCGGATAGCCCGCGAGCGTGAACACGTGGCTGTGGTCCGCGGTCACGACAATCAGCGTGTCTTTCATGTCGGTCATGCTCATCGCCGTCTGTACCGCATCTGCCAGCGCGATCGTGTCCGTCAAGGCGCGATAAGCATTACCCGCGTGGTGCGCATGATCGATGCGACCGCCCTCGACCATCAGGTAGAAGCCCTTGTCGTTCTTCTTCAGGATGTCGATGGCCTTGGCAGTCATCTCGGCGAGCGAAGGCTCGCCCGCGCCGTCACGCGAGGGCTTGCCGTCGAACGGCTGCCGATCCTCTTCGTACTGCACGTGTGAGCGCTCGAACAGCCCGAGCAAGTGATTGGTCTTCGCCGGATCGATCGCATCGAACTGCGCCTGGTTCCAGACATACGCAGACTTAGGCCGCGCCGCCACCCACTCGGCCGGCAGCACACGGGCGTCCTTGCGGGTACCGAAGCGCGACGGATACTCCGGATCGGCTACCGTGTTCGGGTAGAACTGGGTGCGTCCGCCGCCCATCACCACTTCGATGCCATATTTTTTCTGGGCCTCGACCAGCTGCGACGCGATGTCCTTGACCGTCGCACCCACCGGCACGTTGCTGTCGGCTTCCCAGTCGCGGTTGCCGATGTGCGCGTAGTTCACCGCCGGCGTCGCATGGGTGACGCGGGCTGTCGTGACGATTCCTGTCGAAAGGCCCTTCGCCTCAGCCTGTTCCAGGATCGTCTGCACGGAGTGACTGGCAATGACGGAGCCGGACGGCTCGTTGCGGTCGGTGTCTTCATCGACCGAAATCGCGCCATCGTTGGTCTTGATGCCGGCCACCATCGCCGTGGCGGTGGGCGCGGAATCTGACGTCTGCTGGTTCACGCTGTACGTTTTCGACAGTGCGACGTAGGGGAGACGCTCGAACGACAGCACGTTCTCTTCGCCTGACTTGCCCCGCAGCTGCCCTTCGAGGATGCGTGCGGCCGTGACGGTCGAAATGCCCATGCCGTCGCCGACGAAGAGAATCACGTTCTTCGCCTTGCGTTCGTTCGGGTTTTGCCGCTTGTTGGCCGAGACGACCGTGGCTCCCGCCCGGTACCAGGCGGCGGCTTTCGAATTGGTGGGTGTGCCTGCTTCGGCGCCGGCGCCAGAAGCAAGGAGGGTAACGACCGCCGACGCCAGTGCGCCGGCGAGATTGATGCGATTCATCGGGGGTGACTCCCTGCTGTTGGGTGGTGAGGTCCAGACCAGCAGAGTGCCGCGAGCTGTTTACATCTCCGTGACCGCCCGATGACGTTTCATGTCGCCTTTGCCGTTCGCGTCACTCAAGCCTCCAGCAGGCTGCGCAGCATCCAGGCCGTCTTTTCGTGTACATCCAGGCGCTGAGTCAGCAGATCAGCGGTGGGCTGGTCATTGGCCTTGTCCACGACCTTGAAGACTTTGCGCGCCGTTCGAGCCGTGGCTTCCTGCGCCGCGACCAGGTGGCGAATCATGTCGTCGGCCGAGGGCACACCCTCGACCTCCTTGATCGATGCCAACGCGGCGAACTGCTGGTAAGTCCCCGGTGCGGGATGCCCGAGTGCGCGAATACGTTCGGCAATCAGGTCGAGAGCGTTCCACTGCTCGGTGTACTGGCCCATGAACATCAGGTGCAGGCTGTTGAACTGCGGCCCGGTCACGTTCCAGTGAAAGTTGTGGGTCATCAAATAGAGGGTGTAGCTGTCGGCGAGCAGTTGCGACAGGCCATGCGCGATGGCTTGTCGGTCACGCCCGGAAATCCCGATGTCGATCGACCCGGCTAGCGGCTTCTTCTTTGCCATGGGGAGGCCTCGTTGGTGCTGGAAGGGGTGGGGGAGTGCTGGCATCCCATCACGGGAACGACCTGGATGACAATACGAAGTTCTGGGTGGCCTGCGGTGCGGCCGCCACGTCGGTGAGACGCCGCGCGCCGCACGAGAGGATAATGCCGCTTCCCCCGACCTCGTACCCACCCTGACAGCGAAGGCACCCCGTGGACTGCTTTGCCATCGATCCCGCCGACTTGCTCAAGATCATCCAGGCCGCCATCGCACCCGTCGTCCTGATTTCCGGCGTCGGGCTCTTGTTGCTCACCCTCAGTGCCCGTCTCGGACGCATCGTCGATCGCACGCGCATCGTCGCGGCGGAGCGGCGCACGACCGCCGACGCCGGCCGCGAGATGCTCAACACGCAACTGGCCGTGCTGCGCAAGCGCGCGCGCCTCATCCGTTTCGCGTTGGCGCTCAGCGCCTCGAGCGTGGCCCTGGTCAGCCTGCTTATCATCGCACTGTTCCTCGGCCTGATGCTCGGCTGGAACATGACGGTGCCGTGCACGTTCCTGTTCATCGGCTCGCTGCTGTCGCTGGTGACGGCGATGCTCATTTTCGTGCGTGAGCTGTTCGAGGCCCTGACCGCGCTCGACCTGTCGATCGACCCGTAATTGCCATAATTCAGCCCGCTTCGACTATGCTCGCGCGGTGTTCAAACCTCGTGCGGTGAGTGCCATGCCCAGGCCTTTCTTCGTAGTTCACCCGATTGGACGGCAGGCCGTTGCGTCGGCGGTGTTGGGCATCCTGTGGGCTGCATCGGGCATGGTCGCTGCGGCGGACAGCGACTTCAGCGCCCGCGTGGAAAAAGTCCTGGCGGCAACCCCGCTCATCGATGGTCACAACGACCTGGCCTGGGAACTGCGCGATCGAACGAAAGGCGCGCTGGCGTCGATCGATCTGCGATCGGATACGGCAAAACTACCTGCGCCCGAAGGCGGCTCGCCCCTGATGACGGACATCCCGCGGCTGCGGGCAGGGCACGTGGGTGGACAGTTCTGGTCGGTCTGGGTGCCGACGGATCTCAAGGGCAATGATGCGGTTCAGGCGACCCTCGAGCAGATCGATCTCGTCAAACGAATGGTCGCCACGTATCCCGCCGATTTCCAGATGGCGTACACGGCAGACGATATCCGGCGCATTCATCATGCAGGCAAGATGGCCTCGCTGATCGGCATCGAAGGCGGCCACTCGATCAACAACTCGCTCGCGACGTTGCGAATGATGTACGACGTGGGCGCACGCTACATGACGCTGACTCATTCCCGCACCACCGACTGGGCCGACTCGGCGACGGACACGCCGACGCACCACGGACTGACGCCCTTCGGCCTGGATGTGATCCGGGAAATGAATCGCCTTGGCATGCTGGTCGACTTGAGCCACGTTTCGCCGGAGGCCATGCAGGCTGCGCTGGCGGTTGCCGAGGCTCCGGTGATCTTCTCGCACTCCTCGGCAAGGGCGATCAACAGTCACCCGCGGAACGTTTCGGACGACATCCTGCGATTGGTCGCGAAGAACGGCGGCGTGGTGATGGTGAACTTCTACCCGGCGTACGTCTCCGAGGCTGCGAATCAATGGGAGGCGGACTACGTTGCCGAAAAGGCACGCTACGACTCGCCGCCGTACGCGGGGCTGTACATCGGCCAGCCGGAAAAGGCGAAGGCAGCGTTGGCAGCCTGGGAGAAGGCGCATCCGAAGCCGATCGTGACCTTGTCGGACGTTGCCGATCACATCGAACACATCCGCAAGGTGGCCGGCATCGATCATGTCGGCATCGGCTCCGATTTCGACGGCATTCCGGCGGGGCCGCAAGGCCTCGAAGGAGTGGACAGCTATCCAGCGTTGCTCGCCGAGATGATGCGCCGCGGCTGGTCCGACGCGGATGTTGCCAAGCTCGCGGGATTGAACGTGCTGCGAGTGATGGAGACAACCGAGCAAGTTGCGACCAGACTGCGCATGCAGCGATCGCCGTCCGAGGCAGTCGTGAAGACTGAGTCTCGACCCTGACTTCGGGCGGATCGCCGAGCCCAACTCACGAGGTGTGCGACATGAGCATGCATTTCCGCAAGATCCTGGCCGCGTCCCTGCTCGTCACGACGATTGCCCTCCTGCCAACGATCGGCCACACCGCCGTCGATCCCTACCCGAACGGCTGCGTGAGCTGTCACGTGCTCGACAAGGCCAAGGGCAAGGACTCACGCCTCAGCGTCGCCCTCAAGCAATGGACCGCGGGCAAGATCGAGCCCGGCCTGCTCGCCAAGAGCAAGGCGAGTTCACCCGCGGGACTCACGCTGAAGGGCAAGCACCCTGCCGCGGACGACTCGCTCGAGGACATCCCGGGATCCTGCCTCGATTGTCATGAAGCTGGCTCGAAGAAAGCACCGCCTTTTTCGCGACTGCTGCACCTGGTGCACCTCTCGGGTGGCACAAACAATGCGTTTGTCACGACGTACAAGAGCGATTGCATGAGCTGCCACAAGCTCAACACGCAGACCGGCGAGTGGACGATGCCGAGCGGTCCGGAGAAATAGCAGCCGCGCAGTCCTGGGCTGGACCTCAGCCGAAAATTCGTTTCATCACCGGGACCATCCGCCGCGGTCCCGCAATCGCTGCGGCCGACGCCATGCCCCCCATCATGGCGCCCGCGACGCCGCACGACATTACGTCCTGGCCGGTCAGCCAGAGCCCCTTGATGCGGGTGCGCGGCCGCAGCCAGTCCTGGCGGAAGCGTTCAGGGTTGTGGTCGAGGCCGTACAGTTCGCCGCGGCCGTAACCACAGAAGTGCTGCATTGACAGCGGCGTCGACACCTCCCAGTAGTCGACGCGACCGCGCACTTGCGGCACCTTTTCGTACAGGTGCTCGAGCAGGCGCTCGCCGTACGCTTGCTTGAGCGCATCGTACGCGTCACCGCGCTTGCCCCAGGTACTGCCGGCCCAGCGTTCGAAGATCTCGTACGGGGCCGGCGCAACGATCTCGATCGTCGAGCGGCCCGGATACCGTTGCTCGAACGACGGATCCTTCGCCGAAGGAAACGACACATAGACCACGGGAAACGGCCCGTGCGGGTCCTGCAGGAACTTGTCGAGCGCGCCGTCGTAGTCGTTGCCGCCCGGATAGATCCAGTAGTTGGTCTTTGGCAGGCCGAGTTCCTGCGCCGTCGCCTTCAGGCCGATGTACACGCCCAGGTGACCGATGCTCGGCTTCACCGTCTTCAGCAGGCTGTCATAGCCGTGTTCCTGCACCGACTGTGACGGCAACAGTTTCGTGAAGGTGTTGATTGCTCCCGCGTCCGAAATCACGATCTTGCAGTCGATCTCATGACCATCCGCCATGCGCACGCCGCTGACCTTGCCGTCACGCAGCAACACTTCGTCGACACGTGCGTACGTGAACACTTCGCCACCCGCTGCACGGATACGGGGCAGGATCGCCTCGCCGATGCGCCATGCTCCGCCGACGGGATAGAAGCCGCCGTGCATGTAGTGCCGTGCGATCAACGCCTGCACCACGAAGGACGAGCGCTTCGGCGGCAGCCCGAGGTCGCCCCACTGGCCGGTCAGCACGGCGATCAGCTCTGGATCGGACGTGATTTCCGAGAGGACTTCCCACGTCGTGCGCCTGAAGTTGGCGGGCAAGCGGGCCCGCAGCAGCGGTCCTGCCAGCATGGCGGCCCACGCTGGCAGCGTGCGGTCGAGCGTAAACGTGCGCATGCCGCGTGAGACTTCACGCAACAGTTCGAGGTAGCGGTCGATCGCAGCCGTCTCGCGCGGAAAATGCATGAGCAGGTTGTCGCGGAACTCTGCCGGGCCCGCGACGGCGTCGTAGGTCCGGTCGCCGATGAAGAATCGATCGTAGTGCGCATCCATCGGCGCCCATGCGACGTGGCCCTGCGTCAGGAAGTCCATGAGTCGTCGCGACATCGTCGCGCCACCCATGTCGCCGATGTAGTGCACACCGACGTCCCACTCGTACCCATTGCGCTCGTAGCTGTGCGTGGCGCCACCAGCCGTGTAGTGCTGCTCAAGCACGGCGACGCGCCAGCCGAGCTCCGACAGCAGTGCAGCCGTCGTCAGGCCGCCGATGCCGGAGCCGATGACCAGCGCGTCGTACGGACCCTTGAGCCGCGATGGCCGATAACGGTGGCCGATGCGCAGCGTGCTGGGTTGCAGGGTCTTGTGCTTCGCGGGTGTCGTCATCGAACCATTATCGACGACGACGTCCGCTGGGATTCAGGGTTCTTGCACCGGCGCCGTCTCACGCCGTGAATCCGCACGGATTCGGGCCGGCTGCTTCGCCACCGGTGCGGGTACCGGCGCGGATTGAGGCTGCACCACCGGCGCGGCGTCACGGCGTGCTCGGTGCCTGTGGTCGGGTCCGATGTCTGGTGCGACGTTCGGCACGACCCCCTTGGCATCTCGCGGCCGCGCGGGGCGGTCACAGCGACCATCGCTGTTGTTGTCCGCACAGGGCGCGACGACGTACCGCGGATACGGGCTGTAAGGGTAACGGTTGTAACTGTAGGGATACGGGCCCTGCCCGGCGTAGTACGGATCGTTAAAGCCGTAGCCTGGTTGGTAGCCGTTCGGATAACCGTAGCCGCTGCCAACGCCATAACCATAGCCGTTGCCGTAGCCCGGGTAGACCTGAAGGCCAGGCGCGGCGCCCTGCGGGGTCAGCTCGGGCAGGCTGAAGGACTGCTGTTGAGCGCAGCCCGTCAATACGGCAAGCAGCACGCCGACCAAGGTTGTTCCTGCGCTTCGAATCATCCTTGCAATGCCCTTCGGAGGATTCATTCCTCGTTTCAACACCGAGTAAGACAGCCTCCAGCGAGCAATCGTTCCCGCCGCCGGACTCTGTGTTTTCTATACCACAGTTACCTGTTGCGACGCTGCCAACGCTCGTCACGTGCCACGGCGCGAGGACAAGGTTAACGGCAAGTGCGTGTTTTTGCGGCAAATGCACAGCCGCTCGCCGTGGCGGGTGGGTACTACTTGGTGATGCCTAGTCATTGCTCCCAATGGTCGCGTCGCAGCAAGACGTCGAATCTAGACCTACGGGCAAAGGCCGCGCGCCGCAGGCACGAATTGTCGGCCACCGGACCTTCCCGTCCACCAGAAGGAGATCGTCATGAGTGCTTACAAAGTTCTGCTTCCCGTAGCCGCCGCTGTTCTGCTTGCGCTGCCGATGGTCGGCGTGGCGCAGGACCGGGGTCAAAACGAAGTGGCCGGCTCGCTGTCGTATACGGACGTCGGCACGGCTTCCAACACCAGCATCGACGTGTCCTATGGCCGCTACCTGACGCCGCAGCACGAAGTCGGTGTGAGCATGGCTTACCTCAACACCGACGTCGACGAATTCGGCAGCGTCGACGGCACGACGCTGGGCGCGTTCTACCAGTTCAATTTCGAACACGGTACCAACATGGTGCCGTTCATCGGTGTCGACGTCGCCTACATCGGCGGCGACCTGGGCGACGCCTACGACTTTGGCTATGGCGTGTCGGCTGGCGCCAAGTACTATCCGTACGAACACGTCGGCGTGATCATTGGCATCGCCTGGCAGAACCTCACCGGCGCCGAGAACTGGATCGACGACGAGGACGGCTTCAACCTCAACGTCGGTTTGTCACTGCGCTTCTGATTCGTCAACCGACTAAGTCAGTACCCCGGCCGGGTGGCGATGCTGCCCGGCCTGACTCATTCACGCGCTATCGGCGGCAGCCCGGATAGGCGTGCAACAGCACGATGGCGTCCACTTCGGCCAAGGGCCGCAGGCAGTAGCCGACGCGTTTCAGTGCTTGATCCGTTCGCCCTTCGGGTCGTACAGCGGACGGGCGGAGACGACGCAGGGATACCGCTTGCCGGCGATTTCGACTTCCCACGTACCCGACGTCAGATAAGCCTCGTCCACCGTCTGCTTCGGCTCAAGGAACGCGAGGCCGACCGCACCGTCCAGCGTGTGGCCATAGGACGCTGCGCGCACGTAACCCACCGCCTTGCCATCCCGCCGAATGATCTCGGCGTGGAACAGCTGCGGCTCGGGATCCTTGACCAGCACCGACACCAGGCGCCGCTGCAGCGGACCCTTGGCCTTGCGCTCGAGCAGTGCGTCCTTGCCGATGAAGCCATCGGGCTTCTTCAGGTCGACCGCAAAGCCGAGGCCGGTCTCGTAGGGATCGTCGGTGTTGTCGAGGTCGTGGCCATAGTCGCGGTACCCCTTTTCCATGCGCAGGCTGCCGAGCGCGCGCAGGCCTGCATGCACCGCGCCGAGCGCTTCGCCGGCGGCGACGACCTTGTCATACACGTGCACGGCCTGGTCGGCAGGAATGAACAGCTCGTAGCCCAGTTCACCGAGGTATGTAATGCGAGTGCACAGCACACGCGCGTAGCCGATGTCGATCTCGCGCGCGGCGCGGAACGGAAAGGCCGCATTGGACAGGTCGACACTCGTCAGCGTCTGCAGCAATTCGCGCGAGCGCGGGCCCTGCACGTTGAGCTGTCCGTAACCCGAGGTCACGTCCGTGACGAAAGCGTGTGCATCCTCCGGAATATTGCGCTTCATCCAGGTCTCGGCGTGACGGACCATGGTGTCCGTGACTACGACGAAGAAGCGGTCGTCGGCCAGCTTGGTGACGGTCAGGTCGGCTTCGAGCTTGCCCTGCGCGTTGAGCCACTGCGTGTAGGTGATCTCCCCGACGGCGCCGTCGACGTTGTTCGCGGAGATCTGGTTCAGGCACCGGCCAGCGTCGCGACCCTGCACCATGAATTTGCCCATGAACGACATGTCCATGACGATCACGTTCTCGCGCGCCGCGCGGTGCTCGGCTTGCCACCTGCCCCACCACGAAGGTCGGCCCCACGTGTCCGGACCGGGATCCGCGGTCTTGCCCGCGCCTGCATACCAACCGGGTGATTCCCACCCGCTGGTCTCGACGAAATACGCGCCCTGCGCCGCCAGCCGGTCGTGAAACGGCGAACGCCGTGCGCCGCGTGCGGTCTTCAACGTGTGCGTGGGGTAATGGCACTTGTAGACCATGCCGAGCGATTCGACCGTGCGTGAACGCCGGTATTGCGGGTTGGCCTGGAACGGCAGCACGCGATCGATGTTCATGCCCGTGACGTCGACGTCGGGCAGGCCGTTGATGATCCAGTGCGCCATCACGCGACCGAGGCCGCCACCGGTCAGGATGCCGATCGAGTTGAGTCCCGCCGCCACGAAGTAGCCACGCAACTCCGGTGCCTCGCCGACGATCGGCTTGAGGTCGGGCGTGAAACTCTCGGGTCCGCAGAAAAATTTCTTCATGCCGACCTGGCTCGTGATTGGCACGCGCGCCATGGCGGTCTCGAGGTAGGGACCCATGCGCTCCCAGTCGGGTTCGAGGTCGAGGTACGGCGTGTCCGTCGGCGAACCTTCGATCTTCCACGGCGCGCACACCGGCTCGAACAGGCCAACCATCAGTCCACCGCCTTCCTGGCGGTAGTAGCCGTAGGCGGAAGGGTCCTCCAGCACCGGCATGTTCTGCGGCAGGTCCTTGATCGCCTCAGTGATCAGGTAGTAGTGCTCGGCTGCCTGGTTCGAAATCGCCACGCCCGACAACGCGCCCAGTTCGCGCGCCCAGAGGCCGGCGCAGTTGACGACGTAGTCAGTCTGGATGTCGCCGTACGGCGTGGTCACGCCGGTGACGCGGCCGTTCTTCTGCAGGACACCGGTAGCCGGCACGCCTTCAAAGATCTTCACGCCGCGCATGCGTGCGCCTTTGCCGAGCGCCATCGTGACGTCGACCGGGTTCACGCGGCCGTCTTCCTTCACGTAGAAGCCGGCCTCGATGTCGTCCACCTTCGCCAGCGGAAAAAGCTCCTGCACCTGGCGTGGCGAGATTTCCTGCACGTCGATGCCGCAGTAGCGGTTGAACGCGGCGACACGCCGGAATTCCTCGAGACGGTCGCGGTCGGAGGCGACCTCGATGAAGCCGATCGGCATGAATCCCGTGGCCTGCCCGGTCTCGGCTTCGAGCCGGCCGTACAGGTCGCGCGTGTATTTGCGAAGTTCGGTCGACGTTTCGGAGGTCGAACCGTAGGTGACCATGAGCCCGGCCGCGTGCCAGGTCGTGCCCGCCGTGAGTTGATGTCGCTCGAGCAGCACGATGTCCTTCCACCCCAACAGCGCGAGGTGATACGCGGTCGACGTGCCGATGACGCCACCGCCGATGATGACGACGCGGGCGTGCTGCGGGAGCGTGGGACGGGTGGTCATGCCAGTGACTAGTGATTAGTGATTAGTGAGTAGTGATTAGTGAGTAGTAAGTTGTGATTGGTGATTGGTGGCTAACAAGAGTCGGGTGCCGATCCGCTGGTGCGCTCTCACCAATCACTAATCACTAGTCACTACTCACTTCCCGACCTGGCGCAAGGATACCGCGGCCGCCCAGGGTGGATTGAAAGCGCGGGCTGCGGCAACGGAGCAGGGGGGTGTCAGAAAACTTGACAGAAATGCGGCCGGCACTCGCTTCAACCCAGGAAAAGCCGGCGGCTGGCGCGACCAACCCGGGACGTCGGTCACACTTTCGATGCCACGACCCCATGTCGCCCGCTCTCGCAGGCTTCGGGCTGGGGCGAAATGTGACTGTGCTCTCAGTTTGCCTTCGTTCAACCGGGGTCTCGAAGGCCGGCCCGAGGGGCGTGGGTCGGGATACCTGACACATCGCCGCCGATTCGTTCCGCGAACCCGTCACGGGACATGTCGCCCGGTCCGATCTAGAAGGGCATTTCCGCCCGATTTTCAGTGGTGGCACGCGTTTTGCTTGATCACTTTGGCCAGCCGAGCGGGGTTTACGTCTCGGTCGAAAAGGCAGTCAACGCAAGAATCCGTATCAATGGGATGACGATAGCAATGAACGACCAAATCCAACGCCATGCCATCGGCGCAGTCATCCTGGCTGCCGGCCTGCTCAGCTCCGGGGCTGCCAGCGCGATCACCTGGGACATGCGCACCAACGACGGGTGCGGCTCAGCGGGCGAGCCGGCGTGCTCGTCGAGCAATGGCAACACCCGGCAGTACACGGCGGGTGGGGTAAAGCTCACCGCGGCGGCGTACGCGGATTCGGGAGCCGGCGCCGGCGACTCGCGACTCATCGAGTCCGCCTTCCTCGGGCACTACAGCGGCAGCGGTCTCGGCGTCACCAACCGGGACCAGGGAAGTGGTTCGCCGAACCACTCCGTCGACAACAGTGTGCGGTTCGACACGGCGCGCCTCGCGTTCGACGCATCCGTCCGGCTGACGGACGTCTATTTCGGCTGGGACAATGGCGACACGGACTTCACGGTGCTCTATTGGACCGGCCCGGGCAGCGCCAATCCGCTCGGCGACACCTATTCCGGCCTCGCACCGGACTGGGCTCTGCTGAACCACTACGACTCATCCGGCTCGGGCACGAAGACCCTCGGCAATGCGTCCGTGTACTCGCAGTACTGGATCATCATGGCCTACAACAACGTGTTCGCCGGCAGCTCCGTCAACCTTGACGGCAACGGCAACAACCCGGACGAGGGCGACGACTATTTCAAGCTCGGCAAAGTGACGGCCGAGACGCGCAAGGTGCCGGAACCCGGCAGTCTCGCGCTGCTCGGTCTCGGCCTCGTCGGACTGGGGTTGAACCGCCGTCGTACCCGCTGAACCTGACTGGTCGCAGCGACGGCTAGCCGTCGCTGCGATCCAGCAGCCGCAGCGTGCTCTCAAGGTCGTCCAGGTTCAGGTAACAACCCTGCAGGTGACGCTCGCCCGTCGTTGAACCCGATGCGGGTGATGCGACCGGCCGCATCGAGTGCAATCGGGGGCGCGCTGCGCAACCTGAATGCTGCCGGGTCCTCCGTGCGCAGGTCCTCCGCCACGCGGATAGCCTCTACCTCACTCACGTCCATGGCCTCGATCCTGCTTCTCCCGCGGCCCGGTTCCGTGATTGGATACTGGCCCGGCCGGAACGTCGTCCGCGCAAGCGCTGAGCACCTACAGACCCGATCACATGCTTCATCACGGAAGAAATCCGGTCGCCGCGGCTTGGGTCGGGCTGATTGGGGCCCTGCTGCTGATCGCAGGCCAGGCCGCGGCCGAACTGGCCGCGTCACCATCCGCTGCGCGCGTAGTCTCGCTCGACTCGCTGGCGATCCCCGTCAGTGCGCAGCAGAACCGCGCCGTCTCCTTCACCAACAAGCGGTCTGCGTACTACTACACACAGACGCACCACAACGACCACCCCGAACACGCGTATTTCCGTGGATTCAACATCGCGGGTCGACGCATCTTCAGTGACTACCAGGTGTTCGTCGACGGCACGATGCTCGATCCGCAGACGGCCACAGTGGTCGTGCGCGCGGATGCGTTGATTCGCAGCTACCCGCAGGGAATCACCGAGACGCTGCGCCTGTTTGATGCACAGGACCTGGTCGAGGTCGAGGTCAGCGGCACCCAGGGCGACGTGACGCTGAAACTGGCGGGTGACACCGTCCGGGCCGTGCGCAGCGAGCAGGGCATCGACGAATACACTGCCACGCAGGAGGGCAAGCCGGGTGCCACCGACAGCATCGTCGTGGGTCGCGAAGGGGATCGCTTCCTGATCGCAGTTGGCCCTTCACCTGCAGCCGCACACGAACTCCTCGCTGAGTCCACGACCGCAGCCGCGGCCTGGCGAGCAGCACGACGCGCGCGGCTCGAAGCGGTCAGCGGTGGCGATCATTCCCTGTGGAGTGACGATCGCCGGCTGAACTCGGCGTTGCTCTGGTTGCAGCTCACGACGGATTCGCTGGTCACACGCCAGCGCGGCGACGGCATCTACGCCGGACTGCCGTGGTTCAACGAATACTGGGGTCGCGACAGCTTCATCTCGCTGCCGGGCGCCACGCTCGCCACGGGCCATTTCGAGGAAGCCCGCGCCATCCTGACATCGTTCGCGCAGTTCCAGGACCTCGATCGGGGATCCCGCTTCTATGGGCGCCTGCCGAACATCGTCAAACCAGGCAGCATCGACTACCACACGACGGACGGCACGCCACGGTGGGTCATCGCCTTGCGCGACTACGTGCGCTACACGGGCGATCGCTCGCTCGTGGCCGAGCTGTACCCGAACGTGCGGGCGAGCATCGAGGGCGCGCTCGCAAACTTCACCGACGCGGCGGGCTACCTGGTGCACGCGGACAACGAGACCTGGATGGATGCGCGCCGCGAGCCCGACAAGGTTTCATACTCGCCGCGCAGCACCCGGGCCAACGACATCCAGGCGTTGTGGTACGAGCAGCTGCGGGCCGGTGCGGAGTTCGCAACGATGCTCGGCGACCGCGAATCCGCAACGCGCTGGACTGCGGCTGCTGAACAGGTGCGCAGCCGCTTCGCGCGAGACTTCATCGATCCGACGTCAGGCCGCGTCGCCGATCATCTCGACGCGCGTGACGTGCCGAATCGGCAGATTCGACCAAACGCACTGTTCAGCCTGCAGTTGCTGGACAGGCCGGAAGACGCTGCGCGCGCGACGCGACAGGCCTGGACCGCACTGGTGTATCCGTGGGGCGTGGCGACGCTGGCCCAGGGCGATCCAGACTTTCACCCGTACCACGTGGCACCCGAGCACTTTCACAAGGATGCGGCCTACCATAATGGCGCGGTCTGGCCCTGGCTCAACGGCATCGCGATGCAACGCATGATCGAACTGGGGCAGGTCGACCTGGCCTGGCAACTGTTCACGAACATGAACGAAATCGTGCTCACTCGTGGCGTCGTTGGAGGATTGCCGGAGAACCTCGATGCCTATCCGCACCCCGGCGAATCCGCGCCGCGCCTGACCGGGACTTTCCTGCAGGGCTGGTCGAACGCCGAGCAGCTGCGCGTGTGGTACCAGGGGTTCCTCGGCATTCAGCCCGACCTGGCGCAGGGCTCGATTCGACTTGCACCGCGACTGCCGAAGTCGTTCGGAAACGTCGAGTTCAAGTCGAGGATAGGTACCGGCGTGCTGCATGCGCACTACCAACGGAGTCCTCGCGGCAGAAAATACACGTGGCAACTGCTGGGGTCAGGCCGCCCGGCTCGAGATCGACATCGTTCCGTTCGAAACGCGTTCGTTCGACGTCGCCGCGGGTGAGACGCTCGTCGTCGAACAGACGACGGGGAAGCTGGTGGTGCAACACGTGGATGTCAGATGGACGCGCACGGAAGCCCGTGACGCTGCGTTCGTCGTCCGGCGCGGCGCGAGCAGCAGGCCCAGCTCGACGCTATTCTTGCGGGCACCGAATTCGCAAAGCCAGGTGTGGCGGCAACACACCCGGCCATGCAGCAGCTGAGAACACCATGACGAATCCCGCAGTGACCGGCGCACCGGTGCCCGTTTCCTATTCGCTCCCCCGGACCAACGCCAAAGTGCTCGCGCTGCTCGAGCCGCACCTGGCGCAGGCCGGTCGCGTGCTCGACATCGGCGCCGGTGAGGGCTACCTCGCGCGTCGCGTCCACGACCTGATCACGACCAAGGGGTACGCGGCGAAGCTCGAGGCCTGTGACCTGTTTCCCGGGAACTTTCACGTGCCGGAAGTCCCTTGCCATGCGATCGACCTGCACGGGGGGCTGCCGCTCGTTGACCAGAGCTTCGACCTTGCTTACTCGGTCGAAGTGCTCGAGCACCTCGAAGACCAGTTCCTGTTCTTCCGCGAGGTGCATCGAGTGCTGCGGCCCGGCGGCCGCTTCGTGCTGACGACGCCCAACGTCCTCAGCCTGACGTCGCGTGTGCGCACGTTGCTGGCCGGCTTTCCCGAACTGTTCGGACCGCTGCCGATCCACGGGTACGATCCGCAGCACGTCGGCGGCCACATCCATCCGGTGTCCGTCTACTACGTCTCGTACATGGCCGAAAAGGCCGGCTTGCGCGTGACCGGCTGCTCCACCGACCGGGTCAAGTCCGGTTCGGCAGCGCTGCTCGTGCTGTGGCCGCTGGTGAAGCTCGCCTCAGCGATCGTCGCGATGCATGCCCGCCGCAAGACTCCTGCGATACATGCGGAGAACCGTGAGCACCTCGCACGGATGAATTCGCTCGCGGTCCTGACCGGCCGCACCGTGATCGTCGAGATGGAGCGTCGCTGAACCACGCTCATGCGTGTGAACCCGGAGCGCAGTCTCGCCAGCTGTCCGTAAGTCCCCTGCCCGTAGAAATACGCGTACCGTTTGCGCCGCAGTCACCGTCAAATAGCCGGTCGTTTCCATGAGCCGGACCGCCGGCTGCGCTTGTTGGAGGTGTGCTGCCGATGACCCTTTCCCGTCGCGAATTCCTGCTGCACTCGGGCGTGCTGACGGGTGCCACCCTGTTGGCGGGGCGTCGAGCCTGGGCTGCCGAGGACACGGCAGACGTCATCGTGATCGGCGCCGGCCTGTCCGGGCTGCAGGCGGCCTGGGCGCTCGAACAGAAAGGCTTCAAGGTGCTGGTGCTGGAGGGTCGCGACCGCGTGGGCGGCCGCGTCTTCACGTTCGGCAACGTCCAGGGCGTCCCCGAGGCCGGCGGCAACATCATCTACGGCGACTACCGCCGACTGATGGACGTGGCGACACGCGTCGCCGTGCCGCTCGAAGACCAGGTGCCACGACTGTCGAAGCACTCGAAGTTCACGCTGGTGCTCGACGGCAAGCCGATCAGCCGGTCGGAGTGGGCCGACTCGCCCCGCAATCCGTTCCCGCCCGCGCTGCGTGAAATGATGCCGTGGCAGTACGTGCCGCTGGTGACGAGCCAGGAAAATCCGCTGACGTCGACTGCAGGCTGGTACGACGCCGGGAACGCGCCGTTCGACGTGTCGATGCGCGACTTCCTGCGCAAGCAGGGCGCGACCGATCCGATGATCGAACTCGCGTACGACACGATTCCAACCTACGGACTGAACGCGAAGGACATTTCCGCGCTGATGATGGCGTACGTGTCGGCCTTCACGACCGCGCAGAAATCGGTCAAGCCGGTGATGCTGCAGGCCAGGGGTGGCAACCAGAACCTTCCGCTCGCGATGGCTGCGCAACTGCGGCAGCCAGTGCGTCTGCACCAGACCGTCAAGGCCATCGATTCGACCGCGACCGGCGTCACGATCCACACCGCGGGCGGCACCCGATTCACGGCGCGCGCGGTCGTTTGCGCGGTGCCGTTTACGACGTTGCGGCGCATCGATTTGCGGCCAGACCTCGACGGCATGCAGGAGCGGGCCGTGAAATCGCTGCCGTACCAGCCGATCCACCAGGTCGCGCTGCAGGTGTCACGCCCGTTCTGGGAGGACGACGACCTCGAGCCGTCGATGTGGACAGATTCGATCGGCCGCGTCTCGGCGATCTACCACGAAGCGAAGGACGACCAGGTGTCGAGCCTGCTCGTCTCAGCGTTCGGACCGGGCGCGAGGCACCTCGACCGGCTTGGCAAGGAAGGCGCTGCCCGCTACGTCGTGGCGCAGATCGAGCAGATGCGGCCGGCGGCGAAAGGCACATTGCAGGTCATCGGCCAGCATTCGTGGGAGCCCGACCCGTTCGCGGGCGGCGCGTGGGCCTATTTCAATCCCGGCACGGTCACGAAGTTCCTGCCCGCGATGGTCCAGCCGCGGGGCCGCGTGCATTTCTGCGGTGAGCACACGTCGCTGACTGCGCGCGGCATGGAAGGGGCGATTGAATCGGGTGAGCGCGCTGCCGGCGAGGTGGCGCAGCAGCTCGCGTAGCAAAAAAAGCGAGTGACTGCCAAGTCACCCGCTTTTCGAAACCTGAGTCCGGGACTCGATTACTTCTTCGCGGCCTTCGCGTCGGCGATGGCCTTGTTCACCTGCAACATTGCGTCGGTGGTCGCTTCGCGGACGCAGCGATCGATCGTCCAGCCTTCGACGGGCACGTCGACCTTGATTTCCTTGCACGACGAAGCGGCGATGTCCTTGACGCGCTTCTCGAGCGTCGCCGCGCCGGCAGCCGTCGTCAGGTCGAGGTCCGCGTAGCTGACGCGTGAACGAATGGTCAGTTCCTTGATCGGCGCGCCGATCGGCGATTTACCGATGACGATCTCGCGAACGGCTTCGACCGTCACGACTTCCATGGCCTGGGCATAGACGCCCTGGCTGGCAAGGGTACAACCGGCGGCGGCCGCCAACAGGGCGAACTTGGTGAGCTTCATTTCAGTGTCTCCGTTAGGGGTTCTGGCGGACCGCGGTCCTGACCTTCGAAAATCGCTTCGGAAGCTTAGGACGTAGTCCAAAAGCAACACATCCGTGCGGTTACGGACGGGGAAAACCCCGACGAGATCCGGTCCGATTTGCGTCGTTAGCATGCCAAGACCGTGTCTAAAGCGGCCGGTGCTAGGCTTGCCGTACCGATTCGAGACCACGGAACCCCGGGACATGCTGGATCTACGCCCCTCCTGTGAGTGCTGCGACGTCGCCCTGCCGCCGGAATCGCCGCTCGCCCGGATCTGCTCGTTCGAGTGCACGTTCTGCGCGACCTGTACCGAACGCCAGCTGCAAGGCAGGTGTCCGAACTGCGGGGGCGAGTTGCTGCCGCGACCACGGCGACCGGCATCGAAACTGGCGGCAAATCCACCGTCGACCGTGCGTGTGTTCAAGCCGGAAGGGTGCAGGACGGCCTCGCTCGTCGGCGGCTCCTGCAGGTCCGCTGGGTCATCCGGCACGGTCGTCGTGCGTCGGGTCGCCGCGACCGAGACTTCACAGATCGAACGGCTCGGACATTTATTGATCGACGCGGTGCATTCGGGCGCATCGATCGGCTTCCTCGCGCCCGTGTCACGCGAGACCGCGGATCGTTACTGGCACGGGGTGTTCGCATCCCTCAGCGGCGCCCTGCTGCTCTGGGTCGCCGAGCAGGATGGAGCCGTCGTCGGTACTGTGCAGCTCGCATTGTGCGAAAAGGACAACGGCCGGCACCGGGCCGAGGTGCAGAAGCTCCTGGTGCTGCGAGCTGCGCGCGGGAACGGCGTCGCCACGCTCCTGATGTGCGAGCTGGAAGCTGAGGCAAGGCGCCGCAGGCGTTCGCTGCTGTTCCTCGACACGCTGCTTGCCTCGCACGCGGAGGAGGTCTACCGCCATCTAGGGTGGAGTCGCGCGGGTGAAATCCCGGACTACGCGACCACGCCCGACGGGGAACGGTCTCCTACCGTTCTCTATTTCAAGCAACTCCGGCCCTGAGCCGGCTCTCGGAAAGCCATTCGCAATGCATCCTGGATCGTCGCTTGAACTGCGCGTCCCGCCGGTCGCCGTCATGGCGATCGCGGCGCTGTGCATGGGGTTGCTCGCCCGATGGACTCCCGGACTGGAGTGGGCCAGGCACTGGCGGCTCGGAACTGCCGTGTTGCTGCTTGCCGCAGGGGTCCTGGTTGCCGTCGCGGGGGTGCTCGAATTCCGGCGCGCACGCACCACGGTGAATCCGACGACACCGCAAGCCGCGTCCGCGATGGTTCGCTCCGGTATATACGGTCATACACGCAACCCGATGTACCTCGGCATGCTGCTCGTGCTGGCCGCCTGGGCCGCGTGGCTCGCCAACCCGGCGGCTTATGCCGTCGTGCCGGCGTTCCTCCTGTACCTCAATCGCTTCCAGATCGAACCCGAGGAACGCATTCTTGCAGGACTCTTCGCGGGCGAATTCGACACCTATCGACGGTCCGTCCGCCGCTGGCTCTGAGCCCGACGGGAAGCTGGGGAACATGCCGGAAGCGATGATCGTTCAGCAGCCGAGCGGTGCGGCACGACAGCTCGTGTTGCTGTTTCATGGTCTCGGTGCCAGCGAAGAGAACCTGCGGCCGTTGGGTGAACGGCTCGCGGCGGAGTACCCGGAAGCGTGGGTGGCGAGCCTGCGAGCACCTCATCCGACGAGCTTTGGCATCGGCTACCAGTGGTTTTCCGTCGAAGGCCTGGACGACGCCAGGCGGGTGGAACGGGTTG
This sequence comes from uncultured Gammaproteobacteria bacterium, assembly GCA_963846315.1. Classification (GTDB taxonomy): domain Bacteria; phylum Pseudomonadota; class Gammaproteobacteria; order Steroidobacterales; family Steroidobacteraceae; genus RPQJ01. The sequence goes on along the minus strand of CAWJVM010000006.1, from coordinate 371,385 downwards.
CCGCCGAGATGCCACTCTTCATGGCGGCGATCCGGCAATGGCAGCGTGATACCGGCCTCGGTCCGGAAGCCACGGTGCTGGTTGGCTTTTCGCAGGGGGCCATCATGGTTCTCGAGGCGGCGACCCACGCGAGCGACGACGTGCTCGCCGGCCGCGTGGTGGCGCTCGCCGGTCGCTACGCCCGGTTGCCGGCGACGAACCCGGGTGGAACGACGCTGTTCCTGATCCACGGCCAAGCCGACGACGTCATCCATTGCGGCTATACGGTCGAGGCTGCCAGACACCTCCTGGCCCTGGGTGCCGACGTCGTGGCGGACGTCATTCCGTTCCTCGGGCACGACATCGATGCGCAAGTGCTGGACCTGGTGGCCAAGCGGTTGCGAACCCACGTGCCGAAGCGCCATTGGGAGGCCGCGATGCGACAGGGCGTGCCCCCGCCGGGTGGCGGGACACAGTAGGATAGTCACCCCCGTGGATTCGGTCTCAAGGACGCAACAACAATGAACTCGCCGGCTTCGACGCTCAAGATCGCCGACGACTCGCTCGTCAGCTACACCCACTGGATGTATGCGCTGCATGCGGCGAGTGCACTGATCGGCATGTTCGGCTCGGCGTTCATCGCCACGGCCTTCGTGTTCGGCCTGCCTTCGATCGTCGCCGTGGTGATGAACTATATCCGCCGCAGCGACGCCCGCGGCACCCACCTGGAATCGCACTTTTCCTGGCAGTTGCGCACGTTCTGGTTCGCCGCGCTGTGGGTCACGGTCGTGTTCCTGCTGTCACTGCCGCTGTTCTTCGTGCTCGTCGGGTTCGTCACGTTTCCGATCGGCATCTTCATCATCGGTGTCTGGGTCATCTATCGCGTCGCGCGCGGCTGGCTCAAGCTCAAGGACGCGCAACCGGTCTGATCTCGCGTTACTCTTTCCCGTTCAATCCAACTCGGAGTCGATTTATGGTCGTGGCAGCGGACAAGGTCGTGTCGATCAATTACACCCTCACCAACGACGACGGCAAGGTGATAGACAGTTCGTCGGGCGGCGAACCGCTCGCGTACATTCACGGCCATGGCAACCTGATTTCGGGACTCGAGCGCGAGCTCGAAGGCAAAGCGGCGGGCACGAAACTCAGTGTCAAGATTGCGCCTGCCGACGGCTACGGCGAACGCGATGCCGAGCTGATCCAGCGCGTGCCGAAGCGTTCCTTCGGCAACGTGTCGAACCTGAAGCCCGGCATGCAGTTCCAGGCGCAGACGTCCGACGGCCACGCGCGCATGGTGACGGTCACCGGCATCCAGGGCGACATGGTGACGATCGACGGCAACCATCCGCTCGCCGGCGAGCACCTGAACTTCGAAGTCGAGATCACGGAAGTGCGTGAAGCGACGCAGGAAGAACTCGAGCACGGTCACGTGCACGGTGCCGGCGGCCATCACCACTGACTGCCCGGGGACCGGCACCTGCGAGGGTGCCGTCAGATGACCAGCACGACCTTCCCCTGGACGTGACCCGAGCGCGAACGCTCGATCGCGTCCCGCGCCTGTTGCAGCGGGAACTCGCGTTCGATCGTGCAGTGCAGTCGGCCCTGCGCCACGTAGCCCAGCACTTCATTCATCACGCCGGCGTCCGGCCTGAGCATGACGCCGTGTCGCTGCACGCCGCCGCAACGGTTGGTGATCGGATCGATCATGAATGTCGCCGCATTGGGCACTGTCGTGACGTAGTGACCCCTGCGCACGAGCAGGCGACGCTGCATGGCTCGCGGAACGTTCGGCACGCAATCGAGCACGGCGTCGAAGCCACCCGGCCACTGTTGCATCGGCTCGGTCCGGTAGTCGATGCATGAGTCCACCCCGAGTGAGCGGATGAAGTCATGACGGGCCGCGCTCGCTGTTGCGGTGACCTTCGCACCGCGTGCCCGGGCGACCTGTACCGCCACGTGACCGACACCCCCGGAGGCACCGTTCACCAGCACTTTGCTGTCCGTGCCGATGTGCCCGAGATTGCACAAGGTGACCGCGGTCGCGCCGACGCAGGCCAGCGCGGCCGCATTCTCGTAGCTCAGCTCCGCCGGCAAGCGATGTGTGAACTTGACCGGAATCGCAGCGAACTCGGCAAACGTGCCGCCGGTGCGAGTGAAAGGATCGATGAAGCCGAACACTCGATCGCCCGGCGCGTACGCAGTGACGCCGGCACCGAGCGCAATCACCTGGCCTGCGAAATCCGAACCCATCGTTCGTGGCACGCCGCCGCGGACCAGCAGGCGAAAGCGGCCGCTCGCGATCTTCCAGTCCACGGGGTTCAGGCTCGCGGCGCAAACGCGTACCAGCATTTCGCCAGCTGCGGGCACGGGCACGGGAATGTCTTCGAGACGCAGTCCAGCGAGGTCGCCGATCGAGTGGTAGCGCAGCGCGAGCATGCTCGATGATCGTGCTTCCGCGCCGCGCCGTCCATCGAGCCTAGTCATTTTCACCTATGGATCGGCGGAGATCCCGGAAGCGGCAATCCAACGCCAGGAGCAATCTATCCCGCGTACGTTTTTCCTCCTGCGTGAAAATTTGGCCGGCTACCGCAAGGTTCGCCGGCCTTCTTTTATGCGTCAGTTGAGGACCGGCAGGCGGAAGTCGCTGTTGAGTGCCGCCAGCGTCGGTGGATCGCGCCCGTAGACATCGTTGCGGAAGTTCACCTGGCCATCCGGCCGCGGCTGCGCAGTCCAGTACAGGATCAGCACCGGCACGGGCGTCTTGAGGTTGACCGTCCGGGTCTGCTTCGTCGCGATCACGGCGTCGATGCTCTGCGGATTCCATTGCGGATCGTTGAGCACGAGCTGCTGCCAGCTCGAACGGCTTCTGCACGCGGATGCAGCCTGAACTGAACGTGCGCTGGTCCTGCTCGTACAGGGACTTCGCCGGCGAATCGTGCAGGTACACCAGGTAGGGATTCGGGAACATGACCTTGACCAGGCCGAGCGCGTTGTTCGGGCCCGGGTCCTGCACGAACTGGTATGGCGGCAATCGCGAAGGCCCGTACTGGTTCCAGTTGACCGAATACGGGTTGACCTCGCGCCCGCTGCCGTCGAGCACGCGGATGTTCATCGCTTTCAGCGCGCCCGGATTGCGCCTCAGGACCGGCAGCTTGTCCTTGACCAGGATGCCGGGCGGGATGGTCCAGGTCGGATTGAAAACCACGTAGGTGATCTTCGAACGGAAGATGGGGGTCTCGCGCTGGTCCTTGCCCACGACGACGCGCGACGTCCAGATCGGCTCGTCGTTGCGGAAGTAGCTGACGTAGAAGCCTGCGACGTCGACCAGCACGAACTCGCCTTTCATCTCGTGCAGAGTCCAGCGACCGCGCTCGAGATTGACGCGGATCTGGTCGATCCGATGTGCCACCGACACGTTCATCGCGGCGCGCGTGCCGGGCCCGATTGCACCGTCCGACGTCAGGCCGTGACGTTCCTGGAAGGCCTTGACCCCCTGTTCGAGCGTCACGTCGTACAGCTCAGGGTCGGCCGCGGCAACGGTGACCCGGAGCAGGCTGCAGGTCTTTGCTGATCTCGAGCCGCTTGCGCAGCACCGGCACGCGCGCGTCGCTCATGCCGGGCTTCAGCGTCGGGCCATCCGCAAGGATTGGCCAGCCGCCGGCCGCGGCGATCGCACGGTAATCCTTCAGACGGTCCCGGCCACGCTGGTACCAGGCGTGCGCAGGTCGGGCGCTGTCGAAGGCTTCGCGGATCTGGCCGGCGGCGAGACGCTCGGAAAAGCGCTGCAGCCCTTCGTCGAACGTGGGCGTCGGGCGCTGCGAAAAATTCCACTGCGAGCTCAGCTTCACCGGATCCACCTTGCCCAGGTAGACGTGGTAGAGCCCGAGCATGAAGGCGTCGGTCGCGAGCAGTTCGAGGTTGGCCCGATCCTGCAGGGTGAGCGGCGATTTCATGCGCACGTCGAGCCGGTACGACTGCAACGCCTCGAGGTGGTAGTCGTTGGGGTCGAGGCCGTCGTTGCGCAGGTCGTCGATGCTCGCGACGAGTTGGTCGAGCCTCGCCGGGTCCTGCCAGGCCGGACGGAACTGCTGCGCTTCGTAGTACTTCGCGACCAGTTCGTCGACGATGATGCGCGCGCCACGAACGTCCTGCTGCTTCTCGTAGCGCAGGTGATCGATGCGCTCGCGGATGGCTTCGGCCAGCGGATCGGCGATGGGCGCGACCTGCGCAACCGCTTCTGCCGGTGCGGGTTGCTGCGCGAATGCGGCAAACGGCAAGAGGAATGCCGTGGCCAGGGTGGCCACGGCGGCGAGGACCGATCGATGCGTCATGCGGGTGAGTTCCAAGAGTGTCAGTTGCGCGCGATCTTTGCCTGCAGGTCGTAGGCATCGGCGCCGGTGATCTGAACATCGGCCCAGTCGCCGGCGCGGAGCTTCTTGCCGGGCCGGGCGATGCGGACGACGCCATCGATTTCCGGCGCGTCGGCGGCCGATCGCGCGCTGGCGCCTGCGTCCGGGTCGACGTGATCGACGAGGACGCGCAGGCGTTGCCCGACCTTCGCGGCGAGCTTCTCTGCGCTGATCGCCGCGGCCACTTCCATGAAGCGCGCGAGCCGTTCGTCCTTAACTGCTTCGGGAATCGGATCGGGAAGCGCGTTGGCCGCCGCACCGTCGACCGGGGAGTACTTGAAGCAGCCGACGCGATCGAGCCGCGCTTCACGCAGCCAGTCGAGCAGCAGTTCGAAATCCGCCTCGGTCTCGCCGGGGAAACCGACGATGAACGTGCTGCGCAGCGTGATGTCGGGGCACACCTCGCGCCAGCGCCGGATGCGCTCGAGCGTGTTCTCGGCATGCGCGGGACGTTTCATCAGCTTCAGCACTTTCGGGCTGCCGTGCTGGAACGGGATGTCGAGGTAGGGGAGGATCTTGCCGTCGGCCATCAGCGGAATCACGTCGTCGACGTGCGGGTACGGATACACGTAGTGCATGCGCACCCACGCGCCGAGCGACCCGAGCGCGCGCGCGAGGTCGACGAACTTCGCCTTCACCGGCTTGCCGCCCCAGAAGCCCGTGGCGTACTTGAGGTCGGCGCCGTAGGCGCTCGTGTCCTGCGAGATCACGAGCAGTTCTTTCACGCCAGCCTTCACCAGGCGCTCGGCTTCGAGCATCACCTCACCGATCGGGCGGCTGGCCAGGTCGCCGCGCATCGAGGGGATGATGCAGAACGTGCAGCGGTGATTGCAGCCTTCCGAAATCTTGAGGTACGCGTAGTGCCGCGGCGTGAGCCGGATGCCCTGCGGCGGCACGAGGTCCAGGAACGGGTCGTGCAGCGGCGGCAGGTGTTCGTGCACGGCCTGCACGACTTGTTCGTACGCGTGCGCACCGGTGACTTTCAGCACCGTCGGGTGGCGATCAGTGATCGTTTCCGGACGCGCGCCGAGACAGCCGGTCACGATCACTTTGCCGTTGCGTGCCAGCGCCTCGCCGATCGCGTCGAGCGATTCGTGCACGGCGTCGTCGATGAAGCCGCAGGTGTTGACGACGACGAGGTTCGCGTCTTCGTAGGTGCCGACGACGTCATACCCTTCGGCGCGCAGGCGCGTGAGGATGCGTTCGGAGTCCACCAGCGCCTTGGGACAGCCGAGGGAGACGAAGCCGATGCGGGGAGGGGAGGCCAAGGGGTTAGGGGATAGGGGTTAGGGGTTAGTCGGAAGGGATCGCTGCGCACCCGGACTGTCGGCAGTGCGGGGTGGGGCTTGCAGAAGGCGCGGGCATTCTAAGGCAATATGACGTCAATCCACAGGAGGTGGCCGATGGCCGAGATTCGACGCAGCCAGGAGCGGGGCTTTGCCGACCACGGCTGGCTCAAGTCCTATCACTCGTTTTCGTTCGCGGACTATCACGACCCGCGGCACGTCCACTTCGGGCCGCTGCGGGTGATCAACGAAGACCGGGTCGTGCCGGGAGCGGGTTTCGGCACCCACGGCCACCGCGACATGGAGATCATCAGCTACGTGCTCGAGGGCGAGCTGGCGCACAAGGACTCGACCGGCACGAGTTCGACGATTCGTCCGGGCGACGTGCAACGCATGAGCGCGGGCAGCGGCGTGCAGCACAGCGAGTTCAACGGGTCGCAGCAGCAACCCGTGCACTTCCTGCAGATCTGGATCCTGCCGAACGTCGTCGGCATCCCCGCGGGCTACGAGGAAAAGCGCTTCGGCGAGGACGAAAAGCGTGGTCGTTTACGCCTGATTGCCTCACCCGGCGGGGCGCAGGGCTCCGTTCACATTCACCAGGACGCGCAGGTGTACGCCGGCCTGTTCGACGGACTCGAGCAAGGCCAGTTGCAGGTCGCCACCGGCCGCCTGGTCTACGTTCACGTCGCCCGCGGTCGCATCGCTGCCAACGGCAACGTGCTCGAGGCCGGAGATGCCCTGAAGCTGACCGACGAACCGGACTTACGACTCAGCGGTGGCGAGGCGGCCGAGGTGATCGTGTTCGACCTGCCGGCTGACGCTGACTAGCGGCAAGGCTCGCTGCGGGTCGTCAGAACTCGCAGCCGCCACCGCCGCAACCACCACCACCGCACGGGCCGGTGTCGCAGGGCCTTTCGTAGCCGCTGCCGAGCGACCCGGCGTGCACGACGCCGCTTGCGCTCATCAACTTCTCCACCTTGGCCTTGCCGGAGGTTCCATCCAGCGGCAGGCCCGCCAGGCGGCACAGCTCGCTCCACGTGGCCACCGTGTCGGCCATCTTGTGGCTGACTTCGACGATGCGGCCGTTGGCCGGGCAGTGGTAATCGTAGGTCGGCATGGCGGTGAGCGGCCAAGGGAGAATTGAGGACCACATTCTAGCGCACCGCTCCCGGAGCCGCCGCCGCGGGTCTTCTCCAGGCGGAGTTGCGCGCGGATGGCGGGTCGTGCGGCGTGCTGCGCCGCTAGTGCGCCTTAGCGGCCCTTTGCGAGGTACAGCCGGTCGTCGAAACTCATGACCCAGCGCGGGCAGTAGACGACGGCCATGCCGATGATCGTGCCGTTGACGACCGCTTCGCCGAAGCTCATCAGCGGCAGGATCGCAAAATACTCCGGGCCCACGTGCGTGGCGGCGAGTGTCCCGCTCGCGGCGATCAGGCCGACACGCAGCAGGCCGGCCAGGTTGAAGGCCAGCGCTGCACCCAGGAAGGTCGTGATGAAGAAGTAGACGAAATAGTTGTGCGGCAGGCGCGCGTGCACCTGTTCGTGAAACCATGCCGTGAACAGCGCCGGCGCGACCGCTATGCACAGCAGGTTCGTGCCGTAGAGCGACCACTCCGCCATGCCGAGGTACGAGAGCACGGCCAGCACGAGCGCGCCTGCGACGATGGCGAGGTGCCAGCCGTGCATCAACGTGAGCGCGGTCACGAGCAGGAAGCGCACTGAGAGGCCGGGAGTGAGGCCGGCCTTCATCGCCCAGACGACCAGCAGCAACGCCATCGAACTGAACCAGACCCATTGCCGCTCGCTATCGGCCAGCCACGCCGACCAGGGTGCGCGATAGATGGCGAACGCGAGCGCGATGCCACCCGCGACCGATGCGGCGATGTTGACGCCGCTGCTCAGCAGGCCGGCTTCGATCAGCATCAGGCCGGACGCGACGCGTCCTTCTCCACGGGGGCCGCCCCTGCCAGCTGCTGCGCCGCTCCGGGCGCGACGCTGCGCAGGTGCACGGACTGCTGCGGGAATGGAATCTCGATGCCTTCCTTCATCAAGGCTTCGTACACGCGTGCGGTCATCTCGGTGCGGATCGTGACCCAGTCGCCGAAATCGTTGGTCCACGCGCGGATGCCGAAGTCGAGCGAACTCTGGCCGAAGCCCTTGAAGACGATGGCCGGCGCGGGCTCGGGCGTGATGCCCGGCGTGCCCAGTGCGACGTCGCGCAGCAAGCCGAGCACGCGGCGCGGATCCGAGCCGTAGGCCACGCCGACTTCCACGTCGATGCGGCGGTTCATGTCGCTCAGTGTCCAGTTGATGAACTTCTCGGACAGCAGCGTCCCGTTCGGCACGACGACGTCGGCGCCTTCAAATGTCGTCAGCGTCGTCGCACGCATGCCGATCGCGCGCACCTTGCCTGACGTGCCCGAGACTTCGACGACGTCACCCGGCTGGATCGGGCGCTCGAACATCAGGATCAGGCCGGAGACGAAGTTGTTGACCACGTTCTGCAGGCCGAAGCCGATGCCGACGCTCAGGGCGCCGAAGATGATGGCGAACTGCGAGGTCTCGAAGCCCGCGGCAGCCAGCGACACCAGCAGGCCGATCAGCACCAGGGCGTAATAGCTGAGCGACGAGACGCTGTTGCCGACGCCCCGGGGCAAGTCCATGTTCGGCAGCACTTCGTCGCGCAACAGCACGCGCACCGTGCGCGCAACCCAGAACGCGACGTAGACCGACAGCACGAACAGCGCGATGCTGCCGAGCGTGACCGAAATCTGGCCGACCTCGAGCGGGTAGTTCAATACCGTCCTGGCGAAGCCGAACAGCGGCCGGGCGATGCGGAACTGGTCGAGGACCACCAGGACCCAGCCGACCAGCGCCGCCACCATGATCAGCTTCGTCGTGCTCGCGAGCAGCGGCCCGGCGTGTTGCGTGATGACGCGGAAGCGGGTCATCACACGTCGTGCGAGCAGCATGCTCAGCACCGACGACAGCACGTTGGCGCCGGCATACAGGGCCAGGCCGACGTAGGCGCTGTCGAGCACGCCGCTGGTGAGCATTTCGGCCAGCGAAACGTTGCCCGCCACGTTCGCACCCGCTGCGACGAGCAACGCAATGACGGCCAGCCAGCCGATCGTCGTCGCCAGGCTGGGGGCTGGCGCCGCACCCGCGCGTTCGCGACGTCGCCTGGACGAGTAGAGCAGCCACAGAATCGCGGACGCGGTCACGACGGCGACCGCCAGGAAATAGAGCCGGTAGTACAGCGGCTGCCCGAGCAACAGGAAGCTCAACCGGTAGAGCAGGTACAACGCCGTGCCCACGTAGGGCCAGGGTCCGAGCACGTCGTACACCTTCTGCGGCAGCAGCCGCAGCACGGGAATCAGTGCCAGCAGCAGCGCGGTCTGGTGCAGCACCAGCGGCGCATCGGGGAAGAAAAAGATCACGCCGACCAGCGACAGCAACAGCCAGGCCGAGATCGGCCGGCTCAATACCCGCGCTGCCGCCTGCAGGTCCGGCTCGGTCGCCACGATCTTGCGATTGCGATAGGCAAGGAACAGCAACAGCGGCAGCAGCGCCATGGACGCCAGCTTGTAGCCGCGCAGTCGTGGCTGGTTCGCCTTGCCCCATTCCTCGATGAACGACGTCTCGAGCCGCAGCCCGGTCTCGGTACCCTGCAGTTCCTTCGCCGAGAACTGAGTGTCGTTCCAGGCCTGCCACACCGGGACGGCATCGACCATGCCGAGCCGTCGGTCGTAGTAGTTGATCGCCGCATCGACACCTTTCTGGCCGGCATCGATGCTCGCCTGGACGGTGTTGGCGCGACGCCGCAACTTGAACTGTTCATCCATCGGTCCGGCGAGGGCTTTCTCGGCGAGCCGGATCTGCTCGAGGATGACGTCCGCACGGTCGGTCAAAGCCGAATTGGCGCCGCCCGTGGCCAGCGACGCCCGGGTCGCGTCCCAGACGGTGCGCCGCTTGGCGAGTTCCGCCGCATCGGCGATGAACGGCGAGGTGGCGCGATCGAGGTCGCGGCGCCAGTTCCCGAGCTGCGCGTCGTAGAACCTCCAGTGACTCTCGAGGCTCTCGAGACGGATCGCCGAGAGCTGCTGCAGGTCTTCTTTCTCGAACGTCTTCGAGAGATTGACGATGCCGATGGTGATCTCGTCCAGCCGTGTGCCCATTTTCGCGGCGGTGTCCTGCGGCCGCGTGCGGCTGAGGACGGCCTGGGCGAATCGCTCATCTTCGTCGGCGCGCGAGGGAATATCGCCAGCTGCGATGGGTTCGGGTGTCGCGGCCTTCGTGACAGCATCGGCGGCGCGTCCGTGCCTGGCAGCCCGGGAATGGAAATGCCGGCGGCGAAGCTGCCAACGGCGGGAGCCATGAGCAGGAGCGCCAGCAAGGCGCCCCGGATGAGAAGAGAGCGAGGCAGGCAATCCATCATCGGTGGGTGCATCCGGCCGGCAACACACCCGCATTGTCGCACCTGTGCCGGCGGCGTCCTACCGGGTCGCTCGCCTGCCGACCGTCCCGGTCTGGCAAAATGCTTCTCCCTCGGCACCACCCTCGGGTGGGCCGACTCTCGTTCCTTCCAGCCCGAAGTGTTCCAGATGCACGAGATGCTCGCGTCCCTGATCCAGTGGTACCTCGCCGCTCTCGACGAGGGCGGCTACCTGCTGATCGGCCTGCTGATGGCGATGGAGAGTTCCATCCTGCCGGTTCCGAGCGAGTTCGTGATCCCCCCCGCAGCCTACCTGGCGCACTCGAAAGGAACCTTCACGCTGACCGGCATCGTCATCGCCGGCACCGTCGGATCGTGGGTGGGCGCGAGCGTGATGTACTGGGCCTCGTACCTGATCGGCCGACCCTTGCTGATGAAGTACGGTCGCTACGTGATGATCACGCCGGAAAAGATCCAGCAGGCCGAGGCCTGGTCGTCGCACTACGGCATGGTCGGCGTGTTCATCTCGCGCCTGCTCCCGGTCATCCGTCACCTGATTGGGATTCCCGCGGGTGTCGTGCGCATGCACTTCGGCTGGTATTCGCTGGCGACGATCCTCGGCTCCGGCCTCTGGTGCACGGTGCTCTGCTGGGTGGGCGTCACGGCGGGCCAGGACGAGCAGCTGATGCAGGGCGACCTGCACCGCATCACGCTGTGGATCGGCGGCCTGCTCGTGTTCCTGGGCTCGCTCTACTATTTCTTCGTGCACCGGCAGATGCGTCGGTGATCAATACGTTGCCGTGAGCGCCGCCGATTCGCCGCCGGCCGGGACGAACGCCGTCTCGCTGCCGGCGGCCAACCCGTTGCCGGCGCAGAAGCGTGATCCCGTCACGGGACGCACCGTGGTCGACTATCGCGCCGTTGCGCTGCTTGCGCTGCCACTGATGCTCAACAGCAGTCTGCAGGCGGTGATCAGCCTCACCGACACCTGGTTCGTCGGCCACATCTCGACGACCGCGATGGCTGGCATGGCCTCGGTCTACTGGGTGGTTTTGCTGTTCCTGATGCTGGTCGGCGGCGTCGGCCTCGCGGTGCAGACCTTCGTCGCGCAGGCCGAAGGCGGCCGGCGCCGCATGCGTGCCAGTCACGCCACGTGGGTCGCATTGACGGCCAGCGCGCTGACGCTGCCGTTCTTTGCGCTGCTCGCGTGGTCGGGTCCGCTGTTGTTCGCGCCCTTCGGCCTCGCCAGCGACGTGTCGGCACAGGCGATGGCGTTCTGGCAGCCGCGCATGCTCGGCGCGCCGCTCGGGGTCGCGCTGTGGGCCATGCTCGGGTTCTTCAACGGCATCTCGCGTCCGCGCATCGCCGTGATGACGACGGGCCTGGTCGCTGTCGTGAACGCGGTACTGAACTGGTTCTTCATCTTCAAGCTCGACGGCGGCATCGCGGGCTCGGCCTGGGCCACCAACATCAGCATGGTCTGCGGGCTGTGCCTGGCTCTGTGGGTGTTCCTGGGCAAAGAACTGCGCCTGCGTTACAAGTCGCACCTGACGTGGCGCCCGGACCTCGGCAGCCTGGCGCGGCAGTACCGGCTCGGCCTGCCGATGGGCGCGATGTACGCGGCCGACCTGTTCGGCATGGCACTGTTCCAGTTGATGCAGGTGCGCCTGAGCGCGGTCGACGGCGCCGCCACGCAGATCATCATGATGCTGACGTCGATGTCGTACATGCCAGGCATCGGCATCGCGCTCGCCGGAACGACGCTGGTCGGTCAGTCGATCGGCGCGGGCGATCGCGACTGGGCGCGCCGGCTCGGCAATGCGATCATCTGGCTGACCGTTGCGTTCATGGGCACACTCGGTGTGCTGGTTGCGCTGTCGGGGCCGTGGCTGTTGCCGACGTTCATGAACGCGGCGGACCCGCAGACGGCGGACGTCGTGCAGATCGGCATCGTGCTGCTGTGGATCGCCGCGGGCTACCAGATTTTCGACGGGCTCAACCTGGGCAGCGGGTTCTCGCTGCGGGGCGCGGGCGATGTGAAGGTGCCGGCGGTGCTGTTCTTCGTGTGTGCCTGGGGCGTGTTCGTGCCGCTCGCGCACTCACTGTCGTTCGCGCCGGGGCAGGGCTGGGTCAACTTCCTGCCGCAGTTCGGGCTTGGCGCGGTGGGCGGCTGGATCGGGTTGCTGGTGTACGTGGTGCTGCTCGGCGTTGCGCTCTACCTGCGCTGGCGGTCGGGCCGGTGGCGCCAGATACAAATTTGACGAGGTGATATCGATCATGAATTTTCACGCATTCCTCGCTGTCGCGTTCGCAGTGCTGTCCACCCCCGCGGTCGCCGCCGATCCGCCCGCGAGGCACCCGATCACCCACGAAGACGTCTGGTTGATGACTCGCGTCAGCGGGCCCGAGGCCAGCCCGGACGGCCGCTGGATCGTGTTCAGCGTGGTGCAACCGTCGTACGACGACGCTGCCAAGTCCAGCGACCTGTGGATCGTGCCGTCGGACGGCAGCCAGCCGCCGCGCAAGTTGACGGCGGGCAAGTCGGGCGAGGGCGACGTCGCCTGGAGCCCGGACTCGACACGCATCGCGTTCACGGTGAAGCGCGAAGGCGACGACGAGAGCCAGGTGTACGTCCTGCAACTCGCCAACGGCGGCGACGCGCAGCGTGTGACGAATCTCGTGGGCGGCGCAACTGCCCCCGTGTGGAGTCCGGACGGGCGCAAGTTGCTGGTGACCACGCGCGTCTATGCGGGCACTCGCAGCGATGCCGAGAATCGCAAGGTCCACGAGGAGCGCAACGCACGCAAGTACAACGCACGCACCTATGACACGTTCCCGATCCGCCACTGGGATCGCTGGCTCGACGAGCGCCAGCCGACGCTGGTCGTGCAGTCGCTCGACCCCGGCGCCGAGCCACGTGACCTGCTCGGTGGTACCGCGATGCGCGCGGCCCGTGGATTTGGCGGGCGGCTCGGCAACTCGGGCGAGACCCTGGATGCCGACTGGACGCCGGATGGCGCGGCGGTGGTGTTTGCCGCAACCACAGAGCGCGACCAGGCGTCCCGCGCGAGCGTCAGCCTGGCGTTGTGGCAGGTGGGTGCCGAGGGCGGCGAGCCGCGGCGGCTGACGGGCCCCGGACGCGATTACTCGCAGCCAGGCTTCAGTCCGGATGGACGCCGGCTGCTCGCCAAGGCCGAGCAGGTGTCGAAGCAGTGGGTCTACAACGCGACGCGTCTAGTGCAGTGGTCCTGGCCGCTGCAGGGCGAGCCGGCGGAGGTGGTCGACGGCTTCGACGGTTCAGTGGACGACTATCACGTCGCTGCGGATAGCGGGCGTGTGTATTTCCAGGCAGAGCAGGCTGGTCATCGCAAGCTGTTCGTCGCCTCGCTCGAACACGGGCCGGCGGTGGAGGTCGGCAAGCTCGAAGCGGGCACGTATGCCGGCTTTTCGCTCGGCGGCGAGGCGACGGCGCCGGTCATTGCCGCGGGCTGGGGCAGTGCGGTGAGCCCGACAGAGATCGGTCGCGTCGATGCTGCCAGCGGGCAGTGGCGCGCGCTGTCGGATTTCAACTCGGCACGGGCGGCGAATATCGACTGGCAGCCGCTGCAGGAATTCTGGTTCACCTCGAAGCGCGGCCGCCGGATCCGCAGCTTCGTCGCGCTGCCGCCGGGCTTCGATGCATCGCGCAAGTATCCGCTGTTCGTGCTGATCCACGGCGGTCCGCACAGCATGTACGTTGACGAGTTCGGCCTGCGGTGGAACTACCACCTGCATGCACGTCCCGGCTACGTCGTACTGCTCACCGATTACAGCGGCTCGACGGGTTATGGCGAGGCGTTCTCGCGCGGCATCCAGGGCGATCCGCTGCAGGGTCCGGCGGACGAGATCAACCAGGCTGCCGACGAAGCCATCCGCCGTTACTCGTTCATCGACGCGTCGAAGCAGGTGGCGGGCGGCGCGAGCTACGGCGGCCACCTCTCCAACTGGCTCGCGGTCACGACCGACCGGTATCGCGCGATCGCGAGTCACGCGGGCCTGTACGACCTGAAGACGCAGTGGACGACGAGTGACGTGACGTACGACCGCGAGCGCAACCTGGGCGGCCCGGCGTGGGAAAGCGATCTTGCGGTCTGGCGCAAGCAGAGTCCGTTCTATCGCTCGACCAAGCTCGGGACGCCGATCCTGCTGACGGTTGGCGAGAAGGACTTCCGCGTGCCGCTCAACAACACGCTCGAGTTCTGGACGGTGCTGCAGCGTCAGAACGTCCCGAGCCGCCTGGTCGTCTTCCCCGACGAGAACCACTGGGTGCTCAAGGGCGAGAACAGCCGCTACCACTACCAGGTCATCCAGGACTGGTTCGCCAGGTACCTTCAGTAACGCCTGTCCCTGGTTCGCCCCGGGCTGGGATGGGCCGACATACGCGCGTGGAATGGTCGACGAGGTCGTCGCGGTCGATCCCGTGCCTTGCCCCGAGCTTGGAAAGGCAGACACGCGCTCGCATCGAGCAGTCGATCCGGGACCTTCCCCCGAGCTTGGAAAGGCAGACACGCGCTCGGGAGAAGGTCCCGAATCGACCGCTCACCAGGCAGCGCCGCAGCTTGAAGGTGAGGCGGCACGCGATGTCCGGCGTTCGATTCGAACGCCCAGACCCTCACCCGCGCTGCGCGCGACCTCTCCCGCTGAAGCGGGAGAGGTGCGAGATGCGAAATCAAGCGGCCTTCGGCACCGCCCCATCGATCGCATGCGCGATCGCGTCCTCGACGCGCTCGAGCCATACGAACTGCAGGTCCTTGCGCACGCTCTCCGGGATGTCATCCAGGTCGCGCCGATTGCGTGCCGGCAGCATCACCGTGCGGATGCCGGCCCGATGCGCCGCCACCGTCTTCTCCTTGATGCCGCCCACCGGCAGCACCAGCCCGCGCAGGCTGATCTCGCCCGTCATCGCGACGTCGTTGCGCACCGTCTTGTGGGTCATCAGTGACACGAGCGCTGTATAGAGCGTCACCCCGGCACTGGGCCCATCCTTCGGGATTGCACCCGCCGGGATGTGCACGTGGATGTCGCTTTTCTCGAATCGCGTCGAATCCACACCGATCGACTCGGCCTGCGACTTGAGCAGGCTCAGCGCCGCCTGTGCGCTCTCCTTCATCACGTCGCCGAGCTGGCCGGTCAGGATCAACTTGCCAGTGCCTGGGATGCGGGTCGCTTCGATGAACAGGATATCGCCACCCACCGGTGTCCACGCGAGGCCCGTGGCCACGCCCGGCACGCTGACGCGCATCGCCACTTCGTTCTCGAACCGCGGCGCACCGAGGATGTCCTGCACGTCGCCCGCTTCGATGCGGACCGACGTGGCCATGCCTTCGGCCACGCGTACCGCGATGTTGCGCAGTACCGCGCCGATGGCGCGCTCGAGGTTGCGGCAGCCTGCCTCACGCGTGTATTCGCGCGCAATCACGTGCAACGCGTCGTCGGAGATCGAGGCCTGCTCCTGTTTGAGGCCGTTCGCCTCGAGCTGCCGGCGTACCAGGTAGCGGCGCGCGATCTCGACCTTTTCCTCTTCCGTATAGCCCGTGAGTTCGATGATCTCCATGCGGTCGCGCAGCGGGCCCGGGATCGTGTCGAGCTGGTTTGCAGTCGCGATGAACAACACCTTCGACAAATCGAACGGCACGCCGAGGTAGTTGTCGCGGAAGGTCGAGTTCTGCTCCGGGTCCAGTACCTCGAGCAGTGCGGATGAAGGATCGCCCTGGTTGCTGTGACCGAGCTTGTCGATCTCGTCGAGCATCAGCACCGGATTGCGCGTTCCCGCCTTGCGGATTGCCTGGATGATGTTGCCCGGCAGCGCGCCGATGTAGGTGCGCCGGTGACCGCGGATCTCGGCCTCGTCGTGCGTGCCGCCGAGGCTGGTGCGCTGGAACTTGAGACCGACCGCGCGCGCGATCGACTGGCCGAGTGAAGTCTTGCCCACGCCGGGAGGCCCGACGAAGCACAGGATCGGGCTGCGGCCTTCGGGATTCAGCTTGCGCACCGCAAGGTACTCGAGGATGCGCTTCTTGATCTTTTCGAGGCCGTAGTGGTCTGCATCCAGGATGCCGCGAGCACGCTGAATGTCGATTGATTCGGCGTCGAGCGTCGACCACGGCAGCGCGATCAGCGTGTCGAGGTAGGTGCGCGCCATCGAATACTCGCCGCTCGCCTCGTTCATGCGCTCGAGCCGTTTCAGCTCCTTGCGCGCATGCTCGTCGACCTCGGGCGGCATCCCGGCCTTCTTGATGGCTTCGGCCAGTTCCTCGGCTTCCTCGCCTTCCGTCTCTTCCCCGAGCTCTTTCTGGATCTGCTTCAACTGCTCGCGCAGCACGTATTCGCGCTGGCGGTCGTCGATCGCTTCCTTGGTCTGCTCCTCGATCTGGCGCGACAGCTTCAGGACCTCGACGCGGCGCGTCAGGTGCGTCGACACGCGTTCGAGCCGCTCGCGGATCTCGGCGGTCTCGAGCAGTTCCTGCTTCTCGGTCGGCTTGATGTCGAGAAAACTGGCGATGGTGTCGGCCAGCGCCGCGGGCGATTCGATCGCCTGGATCGAATTCGCAAGTTCGGCCGGCGCCTGCGGCAGCAGCGTGATGGCCTCGACGGCCTTCTGCTTCAGCAGCAGCGCCCGTGCCTCGACTTCCGGGTGTTGAATGCCGGTGTCGTTGAGGTATTCGACGCGCGCCACGAGGTACGGGAAGCCGCTCACGGCATCGAGCACGCGAAAGCGCCGCTCGCCCTGGCAGACCAGGTGGTGGGTGCCGTCGGGAGCGGTGACGTAGCGGACAATCGTGGCCGCGGTGCCAATCCGGTGCAGCTCGTCGAACGTCGGGTCGGCAGTTTCGGGGTCCTTCTGCAGCACGAACCCGACCTTGCCTTCGGCGCGCACGGCTTCCTGGGCGCCGGCCACGGTCTTGTCGCGCTTGATCGCGACCGGGAGGATCACCCCGGGGAACAGCACGAGATTGCGAACCGGCAGGATGATCAGCATGTCATCCGGCAGGCTCGGGGCCTTGCTGGCTTCGGCACTGCCGTTCGAGTTCGTCATGGGCACCTTGTTCGTATCGCCGGCGTCGTCGATCGGGGTCGTCGTCATTGCGTCACCTGTCCGTATTCATCAGCGGCGGGCCAGCAGCAGTCGCAGGCAGCCATCGGCGAGTCGCTGGTCGACCAACACCCACTGCCCAGGTCCCAGCGCCAGGCGGCGCTCGAACCGTCCGTAAGGAATCTCCAGGCGTTGCAGCGTCGTGCCGGCCGGTCGGTTCGGCAGCGCGCGTTCGCCCCGGATCACCAACTCGCCGGGTGCGAAGACCAACTCCATGCGGTCGGCCGGAACACCCGGCAATGCGACCTCGATCAGCACCTGTTCGGTGCCCGCATAGACGTCCACCGGTGGCTCCCACCGGGGCTGCTGTTGACGGTCCGTTGGCTGCACGGCCAGTCGAAAAAACTGCCGTTGCAGGCGGTCGGCCTGGTCGAGCTTCTCTACCGCTTCGGCCCACATCCATGAGCGCATTTCGCGTCGGTTCATCGTCGCGGCCGCCTGTCTGATTGCTGCATGAACCACGAAGTGGGGGCGGGTGCTCGCGATGCAACCGGAGCGGGATAATCGACCGGGGCAGTGGTTGCAGATCAATCGAACTGTTGTTCGGTAAATCTATGCAAAGCGCAATCGATGGCTTCGCATTCGAGAAATACTTTAAGCTTTAGCTACCGAATCAGAACCACCGGCCGGCTGCGGCCCCACGCCACGACATCGACTCACCGTGCCCAAGAAAACCGCCCCGACCGAACCGTTCGGCGAAGCCTTCTTCCGTCGCTTCTACCTCGACCCGAAGACGCGAGTCGTGACCGGCAAGGAGATGGTCCGGCGTGCCGACCTGGTCGCCGCCTTCGCCAACCACGGCGAGCTGCAGGTGCGCTCGATCCTCGACGTGGGGTGCGGCCTGGGCCTGCTGCGTGACCAGCTGCTGCGCCACTTTCCCAAGGCGAAGTACACGGGTCTCGAAGTCAGCCAGTACCTGTGTGACAAGCACGGCTGGACCCAGGGGTCGGCGGCGACGTTCGAGGCACCCAGGCCCTTCGACCTCGTTGTCTGCTACGACGTGTTCCAGTACTTGCCGGTGCGCCCCGCAGCCGCCGGCATTCGCAACCTCGCTCGGCTGTGCCAGGGCGTCCTGCACTTCGGCGCGCTCACCCGCGAGGACTGGGAGTTGTACTGCGACAAGCGCCGCACGGACCGCAACGTGCACATCCGACCCGCCGAGTGGTACCGGAAGCGGCTGGCCCGCTCGTTCATCAATGCCGGGTCGGGCATGTTCGTTCGTCGCGGCGCCCCGGTGCATCTCTGGGAACTCGACCAGGTCGAGGTCTTGCGCTCGCGGCGCGGCTATAACGCCTAGACGGCGCCTGGGCCGGTTGACGCAAGCGCGGAGGCAAGCTGTAAACGATTGCAGACGCAGCGGTCGCGGCACATCCGCGCAGGGGAACGCTACAATGCGTCCCCTTCGCCATTGCGCCCGGTGACCTGCCGATGCCCGTTTCGAGCACCTCGCTTCGCTTGCTGGTCCTGCCAGGGCTCGCGCTCACCGCGCTGACAGGGTGTGCCACCAGCAACCCGTGCGGCGACAACCCCGAGTACCTGGCCGCGCAGGAGCGGCCACGCCTGGAGATGCCGGAAGGCGTGGCCGGCAGCGAGCGCCTGGGCGGAGGCATGAACATTCCGCCCGCGGCAGCCGATCCCACGAAGCTGGAGCCGACACCCAAGTGCCTCGACCAGCCACCTGCGTATTTCGGCCCCAAGGTCGTGATGGCCGGCTCGGTCGAAGAGGCGGTGTACGTCTGGGCCACGGCGTGGGCGAGCCGTAAGCCGGACCAGGTG
Source organism: uncultured Gammaproteobacteria bacterium (assembly GCA_963846315.1). Taxonomy (GTDB): domain Bacteria; phylum Pseudomonadota; class Gammaproteobacteria; order Steroidobacterales; family Steroidobacteraceae; genus RPQJ01. Next base: position 352,368 of record CAWJVM010000006.1, on the reverse strand, counting down.
GCCTCGTTCTACTCGCCGCAATTCGAGTCGACGGGCTCGGGCGGCGCCACAGCCTACATCGACGACCTCAAGCAGCAGGTCGCCAGCGGCGACGTGCCGGACGCACGACTCGAAGAACTCAAGACGAAGGACGCGGGCACCGACCGCAAGGTCGTCACGTTCGTGCAGCGCTTCGGCAAGAATGCCTACGTCAAGGAACTGACACTGGCGAAGGACGCGCAGGGCTGGCGCATCGTGGCCGAGCGGACGCTGCAGAAGCTCTGAGGCGCTGCGGGCGCTGGCGTTCGATCGAATAACAAGACGCGGTCGATGCCGCGCGACGGTACGGAGTCACTGAAGTGAGAAGCACTGCGTTGCTCAGTGGAATCGCGCTGCAGCCCGGCACGCTGCGTGCGGTGATGCTCGACCGCCTGACCCGTTCGCTCGGCAAGGACCCTGACTCCGCTACCCAGCGTGACATCTACGACGCGCTGTCGCTCGCGGTGCGCGAAGACCTCGCGGCCCGCTGGCTCGCCACCCAGCGTCGCGTGTCGCAGGCTGGCGTCAAGCGCGTCTGTTACCTGTCGGTCGAATACCTGCTCGGACGGTCGCTGATCAACGGGCTCGCCAGCCTCGAGGGCGACCTGGTGCAGGAGGCGCGTGAGGCGCTGGCCGAACTGGGTTACGACCTCGATCGCGTCGCGCAGGAAGAAATCGATCCCGGTCTCGGCAACGGTGGCCTCGGTCGTCTCGCTGCATGCTTCCTCGACTCGCTCGCCACGCTGCAGTTCCCGGCGGTCGGCTACGGCATCCGCTACGACTACGGCATCTTCACGCAGGTCATCGACGAGGACGGCCGGCAGCGCGAAATCGCGAGCACGTGGATGCGCGAGCGCAGCCCGTGGGAGATCGCGCGCGACGACGCGCGCTACGTCGTGCGCTTCGGCGGCCGCTGCATCGGCACCCAGGACGCTGCGGGCCGCACGCGCTACCGCTGGGTCGAGACGCAGAACATCTGGGCCGTGGGCTTCGACCAGCTGATTCCGGGCAACCGCAGCCCGACGGTCAACCACCTGCGGCTGTGGGCCGGGCGCGCGATCGCCCCGTTCAACGTCGAGCAGTTCAACGCGGGCCGGCACGTCGAGGCGTCCTCGGCGCAGGCCGAGGCCAAGAACGTCTCGCGCATCCTGTACCCCGACGACACCACGCCGCAGGGCAAGGAACTGCGCTTCAAGCAGCAGTATTTCTTCGTCAGCGCCAGCCTGCAGGACATGCTGGCGCAGCACCTCGCCGAAGGCCGCAGCTTCGAGTCGCTGCCCGACGCGATCTCGATCCAGCTCAACGACACGCACCCGGCGCTGGCGATCTGTGAACTCATCCGGCTGCTGGTCGACGAGCACGAGGTCGACATCGAGACCGCGTGGAAGATCACGCGCCGCGTGTTCTCGTACACCAACCACACCCTGCTGCCCGAAGCGCTCGAAGTCTGGCCGGTGGCGTTCTTCGAGCGACTGCTGCCGCGTCACCTGCAGATCATCTACCTGATCAACCGCACCTTCCTCGACGAAGTCACGGCGCGCTGGCCCGCGGACAACGAACGCCGCCGCCGCATGTCGCTGATCGACGAGGGCAACGGCCGCCAGGTGCGCATGGCGAACCTCGCGGTGGTGGCGAGCCACACCGTCAACGGCGTCGCCAAGCTGCATTCCGAGCTGATGACGAAGACGATCTTCCGCGACTTCGCCGAGCTGTACCCGGGTCGCTTCACCAACGTCACCAACGGCATCGCCGTGCGGCGCTGGCTCAAGCAGTCGAACCCCGGCCTGTCGGCGCTGATCACGCGTCACCTCGGGCACTCGTGGGAAAACGACCTCGAGGAGCTCGACCGCATTCGCGGACTGGCCGAGGACGCCGATTTCCGCCGCGAGTTCCGGGCCATCAAGCTCGACAACAAGCGGCGCCTCGATGCCGAGGTGCAGCGGCGCGTCGGCATCGACCTCGACGTGCGCTCGCTGTTCGACGTGCAGGTGAAGCGCATCCACGAGTACAAGCGGCAGCTGCTCAACCTGCTGTACGTCGTGACGCGCTACCACAAGCTCAAGGCGAACCCCGATGCGTACGCCGTGCCCCGCACGGTGTTCTTCGCGGGCAAGGCGGCGCCGGGCTACGTGATGGCCAAGGGCATCATCAAGCTGATCAACAACGTCGCGACCGTCGTCAACCAGGACGCGAGCATCAAGGGCAAGCTGAAGGTCGTCTTCCTGCCCGACTACGACGTGTCGCTGGCGCAGCGGATCATGCCGGCGGCGGACCTGTCCGAGCAGATTTCGACGGCTGGGCTCGAGGCCTCGGGCACGGGCAACATGAAGCTCTCGCTGAACGGCGCGCTCACGATCGGCACGCTCGACGGCGCCAACATCGAGATCCGCGAGCAGGTCGGACCCGACAACATCTTCATCTTCGGGTTGCAGGCCCACGAAGTGACGGAGCTCAAGGCGCGCGGCTACTCGCCCGGCCCGATCGCCGCGGCCAATCCCGACCTGGCCAGGACGCTCGAGCTGATCGACTCCGGGCACTTCTCGCCGGCCAACGTCTTCGATGGCAAGCCGATCGTCGAACGCCTGCTCAGCGACGGCGAGCCGTACTTCGTGCTCGCCGATTTTGCGGCGTACGCCAAGGCCCAGGACGAAGTCGACGCGCTTTACCTGCAGCCCGACGAATGGAGCCGCAAGGCGGTGCTGAACGCGCTCGGCATGGGCACGTTCTCGAGCGACCGCAGCATCCGCGAGTACGCAGAGCGGATCTGGCGGATCAAGCCGGTGCTCTGACGAGCACTGGCGAAGGGGTTAGGGGTTAGGGGTTAGTCGGAAGGCGCGGTTGTGGCCCCGACTTCACACCTCCCGCCGCACCTCTTCGCATCCATTCGCCACTGGGCGCTGCAATCGAATTCATCGCCACTCCCTTCCGACTAACCCCTATCCCCTAACCCCTAACCCCTTCTCGCAGGCTAGACTCGTCTGGATGACCGTCCGCACGACTCTTTCGCCCGCCGACATCGACGCGCTCGTCAACGCCCGTCACCCCGCGCCGCGTTCGGTGCTGGGTTATCACGAATTCGCGCGCAAGAACGACGCCCCGGTGTGCGTCGTCCGCGTGCTCGAGCCGGACGCAGTGGCCGTCAGCGTCCGCTGGGATGGCGAGGCCGCCGTCGAACTGAAGTCGATCCACGCCGCGGGCCTGTTCGAGGGTCGCGTGCCGCACCGCCGCCCGTTGCAGCCGTACAAGCTGCACGTGCGCTACGCGAGCGGCGTCGAGCTCGACAAGCACGACGCGTACTACTTCGCGCCGCAGCTTTCCGACTTCGACCTGTACCTGTTCGGCGAAGGCAACCACTACACGATCTACTACAAGCTCGGCGCGCATCCGGCCGAACTCGACGGCTTGCCCGGAACGCGCTTTGCCGTGTGGGCGCCCAACGCGGAGCGCGTCAGCGTCGTCGGTCCGTTCAACCTGTGGGATGGCCGCAAGCACTCGCTGCAGACGCGCGGCGGCTCCGGAATCTGGGAGCTGTTCGTGCCCGGCATCGGGCCGGGCACGCTCTACAAGTACGAAATCCGCACCAGGGCCGGCACCACGGTCCTGAAGTCCGATCCGTACGGCTTCGCGATGGAGTTGCGTCCGGGCACTGCGTCGATCGTCGCCTCGCTCGACGGCTACGAATGGCACGATGCGGACTGGATCGACGCGCGGAGGTCCGCGCCGCATCACCAGCAGCCGATCAACATCTACGAAGTGCACCCGGGCAGCTGGCGCCGCGACTACGGTCGCGAACCGCAGTTCCTCAACTGGCGCGAAATCGCCGACGAGCTGATTCCGTACGCGAAGCAGCAGGGCTACACGCACCTCGAGTTGATGGGCGTGGCCGAGCATCCGTTCGACGGCTCCTGGGGTTACCAGGTCGTCGGCTACTACGCGCCGAGTTCGCGTTTCGGCACGCCGCAGGATTTCATGGCTTTCGTCGACCGCTGTCACCAGGCGGGCCTCGGCGTGATCATCGACTGGGTGCCGGCGCATTTCCCGCGCGACGATCACGGTCTCGCGAACTTCGACGGCTCGAGCCTGTACGAGCACTCCGACCCGCGGCTCGGCGAACACGCCGACTGGGGCACCAAGATCTTCAACTACGGCCGGCACGAGGTGCGCAACTTCCTCGTCGCGAACGCGCTGTACTGGATCGACCGCTATCACATCGACGGACTGCGCGTGGATGCGGTCGCGTCGATGCTGTACCTCGACTACAGCCGCAAGGCCGGCGAGTGGGTGCCGAACCGCTACGGCGGCCGCGAGAACCTGGACGCGATCGACTTCCTGCGCCAGCTCAACATCGCGGTCGGCCGCGACTACCCGGGCGTGATGACGTTTGCCGAGGAATCGACGGCGTTCCCCGGCGTCACGCAACCGGCGCACCTCGGCGGGCTCGGGTTCCACTTCAAGTGGAACATGGGCTGGATGAACGACACGCTGCGCTACGTCGAGCACGATCCGGTGCACCGCCAGTTCCATCACTCGCTGGTGACGTTCTCGTTCGTCTACGCCTGGACCGAGAAATTCGTGCTGCCGATCTCGCACGACGAGGTCGTGCACGGCAAAGGCTCGCTGCTCGACAAGATGCCGGGCGACGAGTGGCAGAAGCGCGCGAACCTGCGCTGGTTCCGCGCCTACATGACGGCGCACCCGGGCAAGAAGCTGCTGTTCATGGGGTGCGAGTTCGGGCAATGGCAGGAATGGCGCGAGCAGCATTCGCTCGACTGGCACCTGCTCGATAAGCCCGAGCACCGCGCGCTGCTCGACCTGGACCGCGAGCTGAACCACCTCTACCTGCGACAACCCGGTGCTGCACGCCAGCGACACCGACCCGGCCGGTTTCGCCTGGATCGACCTGCACAACGGCGACCAGAGCGTGTTCGCCTTCCTGCGTCGCTCGCCGTTGCATCCGGACCGGCCGCCGCTGCTGTGCGTGTTCAACTGCACGCCGGTGCCGCGCGAGGCTTACTGGCTCGGCGTGCCCGAGGCGGGCACGTACCGCAAGGTGCTCGATACCGACGCTGCGCGATTCGGCGGCTCGGGCTTCAACCAGCAGGAGCGCGTCGTGACGCAGCTGGCGCCCTGCCAGGGCTACCCGTGCCACATCCGGCTCGACCTGCCGCCGCTCGGCGCGCTGTACTTCGAACTTGCCGGTTGATGGCCCGATGGACGCGATCGACCCAGTCACGCAGGACGACGTGACCTTCGACACCGGACCCGGCGCGCCCCGGCTGGAAGCAGGCTCGCCGCAACCGCTGGGCGCGAACTGGACCGGGCGCGGCACCAATTTCGCCGTGTTCTCCGCGAACGCGGATCGCGTCGAGCTGTGTCTCTTCGACGCGAGCGGTCGCAACGAAGTCGCTCGCCTCGACCTGCCGTCACGCACCGGCGACCTGTGGCACGGCTTCCTGCCGGCGCGTTTCGGTGGTCCGGGGCTCCAGTACGGCTACCGCGTGCACGGCCCGTACGACACCGCGCGTGGCCTGCGCTTCAATCCGTCGAAGCTGCTGGTCGATCCCTGCGCGCAATCGCTGCGCGGCAGGTTCGAGTGGCATCCCTCGTTGCTCGGTGCCGTGCGGGGTCGCGACGACCAGCCCTCGGTCGACGACAGTGCGCCGTACGTGCCGCGAGCCGAAGTGGTCGACGGCAGTTTCGACTGGGCCAAGGTGCGTTCGCCGAACGTGCCGTGGCGCGACACGATCGTGTACGAGGTGCACGTCAAGGGCTTCACGCAGCGGCATCCTGCGGTGCCGCCGCATCTGCGCGGCAAGTTCCTGGGGCTCGCCGAGCCGGCGGTCATCGAGCATTTCAAGCGGCTCGGCGTGACGACGATCGAGCTGATGCCGGTGCAGGCGTTCGTGAGCGAGCAGTTCCTGGCCGAGCGCGGCCTCGCCAACTACTGGGGTTACAACTCGCTCGCGTGGTTTGCGCCCGAGCCCAGCTACGCCGTCGACGACGCGGTCACCGAGTTCAAGACGATGGTGCGCGCGCTGCACGAGGCAGGGCTCGAGGTCATCCTCGACGTCGTGTTCAATCACACGGCCGAAGGCAACGAGCACGGCCCGACGCTGAGCCTGCGCGGCTTCGACAACTGCCGTGTACTACCGTTTGCCCGCCGACAACCGCTCGCACTACGTCAATTTTTCCGGCTGCGGCAACACGATCAACTTCGACGAGCCCGCGGTGCGCGCGATGGTGATCGACTGCCTGCGCTACTGGGCCACGGACATGCGCGTCGACGGCTTCCGTTTCGACCTCGCGCCCATCCTGGGTCGCGACGGGCAAGGATTCAGCCGGGCGGCGCCGTTCTTCTCCGCGCTGCGCGCCGACCCGCAGCTCGCGTACCTGAAGATGATCGCGGAGCCGTGGGACGTCGGCGCGGGCGGTTACCAGCTCGGGTCGTTCCCGGTCGGCTGGTCCGAATGGAACGATCATTACCGCGACACGGTGCGCGCGTTCTGGCGCGGCGACCGGCCACTCGTCGGCACGTTCGCCGAGCGCTTCGCCGGCTCCAGCGATCTGTTTCGCGCGCGCGGCCGCAAGCCGACGGCCAGCATCAATTACGTCGCCGCGCACGATGGCTTCACGCTGAATGACACCGTTGTCTACAAGGACCGTCACAACGAGGCGAACCTCGAAGGCAACCGTGACGGACACGCGCACAACCTGAGCGCGAATTACGGCATCGAGGGCCCCACGGACGACCCGGTGATCCTCGCGACCCGCGCGCGGCAGGCACGCAACCTGCTCGCCACCGTGTTCCTGTCGCAGGGCGTGCCCATGCTGGTGGCCGGCGACGAGTTCGGCCGCACGCAGCGCGGCAACAACAACGCGTACTGCCAGGACAACGAGATCAACTGGATCGACTGGACGCTTGCCGACCGCAACGCAGCGTTGATTGCATTCGTGCGCCGACTGATCGACTTGCGCAAATCGCGACTCTGGTTGCGGCGCGACACGTTCCTGAAGGGCACCCAGCGCGGCGCCGACACCAAGGACGTGACGTGGCTGCACCCGTCGGGGCGCGAAATGACCGACACCGACTGGAACGATTCCAGGCTGGCGGCGATCGCCGTCCTGCTCAACGGCGCGGCCGCGCGCAGCACACGCAATGGCGACCTGCTCGTCGTCTTCAATGCCGACGATACGCCGGCGCAGATGACGTTGCCGGCCGGACCGGAAGGTTCGACCTGGGGCGTGTTGTTCGACACCAGTCACGAACTGCCGCCGCGCGTGACGGCCAGTCTTGCGGCAGGCACGCGCCTCGCGCTGCAGCCGCAAAGCACGGTGCTGCTGGAGTCGCGCGCCGCCTGATCGGATCAAGACACTTGCGGCGGTCCCGTACGTAGGGCATCGTCGCGACCGCCAACCGGACGGTACCGCATGCTCGACTCATTGCTCGATCAACTCGCCAGGCAGCGCGGCATCGGCGACGCGTACCACAACTATCGTGGCGACCTGCTGCAGATCAGCCGCGAGACCAAGACGGCGATCCTGGCGGCGATGGGGTGCCCCACCACCGATCCGGCGGCGATCGAGCGCGAACTGCATGAACACGAGACGGGCCGGCTGCGTTCGCTGTTGCCGCCGGTCGCGGTCGTGCATCCGCACCGCAATGGCGTGATGCTGGCGGTGCCGGCAGATTCGCTCGAACGCGAACTCGACTGGCGCATCGTCGTCGATGGCGGTTACGAGATTCGTGGTCGCGCACGCGCGGCGGACCTGCAGGAACACGAACGACGCGAAGTCGACGGCCGCTGGCAGACGCGGCGCGAGCTGTCGCTGCCGGGCGATCTGCCGCGCGGGTATCACACCCTGCAGGTCGGCGCTCGAGGGCGGCGCGAGCGAATCGTGCGCACTCGTGGTGGCACCGCGGGCGTGTCACGAGCCGGCCGTGCTGCACGACGGTGGCCGGTTGTGGGGCGTGGCGGTGCAGCTCTACACGCTGCGCTCGGAGCAGAACTGGGGTATCGGCGACTTCGCGGACCTCGCTGCCGTCGTGCGCACGTGCGCGGAGCAAGGTGCCGCGTTCATCGGACTCAATCCGCTGCATGCCCTGTTTCCTGGTAATCCGTGGCAGTTCAGCCCGTACAGCCCGTCGTCACGGCATTTCCTGAACGTGCTGTACATCGCGATCGAGCGCGTACCGGAGTTCGAGTACTGCGACGAGGCGCGGGCCACCGTGCAGGCCGGCGAGTTCCAGGCCGAACTGGCTCGCCTGCGCGCGACGCCCTGCGTCGACTACCCCGGTGTCGCGCAGGTGAAGTTGCGTGTGCTCAAGCTGCTGCATGCGCAGTTCCGGCACGACTCAGTCCTGCGCCCCTCGACACGCTCCACGCAGTTCGGTGCTTACCTCGCCGAGCGTGGCGAATCCTTGCGTCGCCATGCATTGCATGACGCCATCGACGGTCACCTGCGTTCGATCGATGGTCACCGCTACTGGGGCTGGCCGATGTGGCCTGAGGAACTGCGGGATCCGACGCACCCCGGCGTGGCTGCGTTCGAGAAGCTGCACGCGGACGCAGTCGAGTTCCATGCGTGGCTGCAGTGGCTGGCGGATGAACAACTGGGCGAGGCGCAGGCGCTCGGCCGCCAGCTCGGCATGGCGATCGGACTGTATGGCGATTACGCGGTGGGTGTGAACCCCAGCGGATCCGAGACCTGGTCCGACCAGGCGCTGTATCGCAAGGGCGCCGGCGTCGGCGCGCCGCCCGATGCGCTGGCGCTCAAGGGCCAGGACTGGGGCATCCCGCCGCAGGATCCGAACGTGCTCATCGCGGAGCAGTACCGGCCGTTCCGTCACCTGGTCGCCGCGAACATGCGGCACTTCGGCGCGCTGCGGCTCGATCACGTGATGGCGCTGTTCCGGCAATGGTGGGTCCCGGTCGGCCTGGGCTCGACCGAAGGCGGCTACGTCCACTATCCGCTCGACGACCTGATGTCGGTGCTGGCGCTCGAAAGCGAGTTGCACGATTGCCTCGTCGTCGGCGAGGACCTCGGCACCGTGCCACCCGAGATGTCGCGGGCCATGGGTGACCGCGCGGTGTACTCGTATCGCGTGCTGCTGTTCGAGAAGCATCCCGACGGCACCTTCATCGCACCGGGCGGCTATCCGCGTCGCGCGATTGCGACCGTCACCACGCACGACTTGCCGACGTTGCGCGGCTACTGGTCGGGCGGCGACATCGACCTGCGCCAACGGCTGTCGCTGTACCCGAGCGAGGAAATGCGCCGGTACGTGGCGGACGAGCGCGTGCGCGACCGGCACGCGCTGCTGGCCGCGCTCGAAGCCAACGGACTGCAGCCGGCGGGTGCTTCGGCAGCGCCGGATGCGTACACGGATGCGCTGTCGCACGCGATCCATGTGTATCTCGCGCGCACGGCTGCGGCGCTGGTCGTCCTGCAGGCCGAAGACCTCATCGGCATGCCGGATCCGGTCAACGTGCCCGGGACCCATGAGGAACACGCGAACTGGCAGCGCAAGATGGCCTGCCGGATCGACGAACTCTTCGGCCGAGATGCCGTCCGCGCGCTGCTGCGCGACGTGCATTCTGCCCGCGCGTCAGCGCGTCAGGGTTAACCCCTAGTCCCATCGTGTTGCCTTTTGGCAACGTTAGCTCATTGATCAATGAATACGGTTGCACGCCATTGCAAGTGGTTTTGCTAGGCGACTAGCATCCCGTGTTGGGTGAGCACTACACCTTTTTCAAACCAGGGGGCTATCCGTGGCCAAGCATTTGCAGTCCGGCGACAAGCGCGCCGCTGACCGTTTCAGTTCGATTCTTTATCCGACCCGCCGTACCGCGCTGTCGCTCGCGATCGCTGTTGCGCTCGGCATGCCTGGCATGGTGCACGCGCAAGCCGCGCCCGCCGCCGAGGGAGAGCTCGAAGAGATCGTCGTGACCGGCATCCGCGCCGGCATCGTCAGCGCGATCGCGGTCAAGCAGGAAGCGATGAGTATCGTCGAAGCGATTTCGGCGGAAGACATCGGCAAGTTGCCGGACACGAGCATCGCCGAGTCGATCTCGCGCCTGCCGGGCCTCACGTCACAGCGCGCGGAAGGCCGCGCCTCGGCGATCAGCCTGCGCGGCACGGACCCGGGTTTCACCACCGCGCTGCTGAACGGCCGCGAGCAGGTGAGCACCGGTGACAACCGCAACGTCGAATTCGACCAGTACCCCTCCGAACTGATCAGCCAGGTCGTCGTCTTCAAGACGCCCGACGCAAAGCTCGTCGGCCAGGGCCTCGCAGGCACCATCGACCTGCGCACCGTGCGTCCGCTCGAATACGGCAAGCAGGCCGTCGTGCTGAACCTGCGCGGCGAGAAGAACTCCAACGACAACCTCGGCGCAGATTCGGACGACACGGGCTACCGCGCCAGCTTCTCGTACATCGACCAGTTCATGGACGGCAAGCTGGGTTTCGCGTTCGGCTACGCGCACCTCGATTCGCCGCTCGCGACCGCAGGCTACGGCACGTATGAGCCGTGGAAGCTGGCATCGGCATCGTCGCCGGGTGCAAACGTGAACCCTGGCGTGCCGGGCGATGTTTACCTGACGGAAGGCTTCAAGGTCCGCGCGGACATGGGGTCGACCGTGCGTGACGGCTTCATGGCTGCCGTCCAGTTCGAGCCCAACGACTTCTACAACACTTCGCTCGACGTGTACTACTCGACGATGGACCAGACGAACAACGCGCGCATGCTCGAGGTTCCGACGGCCTCGTGGCAGCCGGCTGTGGACGATCCTGGCGTTCCGGACAACCTGCCGATCAACTTCACTGACGTGACGGTGCGGGGCGGCGGCGCGGTCGCCGGCACGCTCAACAACGTCGCGCCAATGGCCCGCAACTTCCTGTTCCTGACCGACGACAAGATCCTGGCCGGCGGTTGGCGCAACGAATTCATGCTGAGCGACTCCTGGACCCTCGTGGCTGATCTCAGCTATTCGAAGGCCGAGCGCGAGCAAGAGCAGTACGAGACCAATGCCGCGATCGCCGGCTCGGACGGACAGCGGTTCGATTACGACACCGGTACTTTCAATCTGCGCAACGGCAACATGCCGACGCTCACGTTCCAGAACGATTACGCAGACCCGTCTCGCGTCCTGCTCGGCCCAACGCCGTTCGGTTCGGGCTGGTCGAAGCTCGCCAGCATCGAGGACGAGCTGACGTCTTTCCGCGTGGACGCGATCCGCGAAGCCGAGCTGTGGTATTTCACCCAGATCGCTTTCGGCGCGAATTACAGCGACCGCAGCAAGGTCAAGACGGGTGACGAAGGCGGCATCAATACACCGGAAGGCGCCGCGGTCACCGTGACCAACCCGATCAGGCCCACGAACCTGAATTATGCGAACGCGGGACGTGCGCTGGCGTGGAACGTAAATCAGGCGCTGCGTGACTACTACCTGCCCATCGTCTACAACGAAGGTACCTCGACACCGTGGCTGTTGCCAAAGAACTGGACGGTGGACGAAGAAGTAGTCACCGGTTATGTCCGCGGCGAGATGAGCTACGACATTTCCGACACAGTGACCCTGCGCGGCAACCTCGGCCTGCAGATCATCAGCACGGATCAAAGCTCCACGTCATGGCGGGTCGAAAACGCGTACTCGCCGCAACAGCAGATCATCGAGTTCACTGATGGCAAGACCTATACCGATGTCCTGCCGCAGTTGAACTTTGCGTTCCAGTTGCCGGACAGCCAGGCGATCCGCGTCGGCATTGCGGAAGAAATGGCCCGCGCGCGCATGGACCAACTCAAGGCTTCCCAGGATGTCGGTTTCAACCGGTCGACCGGCATACCAAGTGGCAGTGGCGGCAACCCGAGGCTGGACCCGTGGCGGGCCTGGGCATTCGACGTGTCCTACGAGAAGTTCTTCTACGAGAACAAGGGTTATGTCTCGGCAGCGACGTTCTACAAGGACCTGGATAGCTACATCTATACGCAGACCGACCCGAATCACGACTTCACGGACGTGCTGGAGTCGCTGCCTCCGGGCTACTTCGATCCGGGCGTGACTCCGCAGACCACGGGCAACTATTCCGGCCCCGTCAATGGCGAGGGTGGGTACCTGTGGGGTCTCGAGTTCGCTGCGTCGGTCCCGTTCGACATGTTCGCAGACGCGCTCGAGGGCTTCGGCGCGATCCTCAGCTACTCGTACACGGATAGCGACATCGAGGTCGCGGGCAACATCAACAACAACGCGAAGACCAACATCCCACTGCCGGGTCTCTCACAGGATGTCTGGAGTGCGACGCTGTATTACGAGAAGTATGGCTTCGGCGCTCGCATCGCAACTCGCTACCGTTCCGAGTACATCGGCGAAGTGACGAACTTTGCGAACGATCGCGCGCTGCGTTTCGTGGATTCCGACATGATCACGGACGCGCAGTTGAGCTACGCGTTCAGTGGCAACGCGCTCGAAGGGTTGCAGATCCTGTTCCAGGTCAACAACCTGACCAACGAGCCGTACGTGGCGTACGTCGAGGCGCCGGCTCGTGTCCTTGATTACCAGGAGTACGGCACGCAGTACCTGCTGGGCCTGAACTACAAGTTCCGCTAACGGCCAGGCCGACCCGTGCCGGCTTGATGCCGGCACGGTGTCTGCAGATTCAAGCCCTCGTCGGCTCGCCGGCGGGGGCTTTTTCTTTTGTAGCGCCATCGAATGTGTCCACGCCAGCACCACGCGTCGAGTCAGTGAGACCCGCCGGCGATCGAAGTCTCGACTCGTCCCCGAGTCCGAGCCGAAACGCTGCGCCAGGCGATCGCGGACAGTGCCATGCTGGCGGCGCCGATCAAAAAAATCAGCCCCTTGTCGGACGCGGCGCTGATGAACCTGCCCACGCCCAGGCTCACGACCAGTTGTGGCAAGACGATCGACAGGTTGAAAACGCCCATGTACAGCCCGATACGGGCAGGTTCGACGCGCTGCGACATGATGGAAAATGGCAGGCTGACGATCGCGGCCCAGCCGATGCCGAGTAATGCCATCAGCATGTACAGCGCAAACGGCGTGCGGGCGAATAAATAGATGCCTGCAAAAGCGACCGCCATCGTGGCGAGGCTCGCAGCGTGAACGCGTACCTCGCCGAACTTCCGTGCGAGCGGCAGCAGCACCAACGCCGGCAGCAAAGCCGCGACTGCATTCAGCGCCAGGAAACTCGTCGACAGCACCTTGCCGACGTCGTCCGCTCCGAGTGAAGGAAAACGCTGCTGGGCAAAGGCGATCATGTAAACGAACATCGTCTGCATGCCGATCCAGCTCAGCGAGTTCGCTGCGAGCACCTTGCGGTAATCCGCATAGTCATCCGCTCCGTGCGAGCCTTGCAGGCCGACCGCAAGCGACCGCCAGATCAATACGGCTGCCAGCATGCCGAACGCGATCTCCAGGCCGTAGCCTGTCGGCGTGATCCCCGCGAGGCGCAAGCCCATCGCGACGATGTCGTAAAGAAGGAACGCCCACAGCGGCTCGATCAACCGCAAGACGTTCCCTATGCTCACCCGCTCGCCACCGGAGGCTTCGGTGCGAGGCAATTCACGCGGCTCCGTCACCGCGAACACCGGCAGCACCGAGAACAGCAGCACGATGCCCGCCCCGACGTAAATCAGCGCGAAGTTGCCGAACACGGCGCCGATCGCATACGCCATCACGCCGAAGCTTCCGGACACCGTCTGCATCCAGGTGTAGCCGCGCGTGCGCTCGGCACCTTCCGGCGTCACGTCGGTGATCAGCGAGCGCGCAGGATTGAAGCTGACGTTGATCGAGAGGTCGAGCGCGATGGCGACGGCGATCGCCACGCCCAGGATGCCGTCGGTGCCAAGCCGTTCGGAGATCACACCGATGGAAGGCAGTGCCAGCAGCATCATCGCCGCCAACGTGCCACCGATGATCAGGAAGGGCCGCCGCCGCCCGCCCCAGAGCCAGACCTCGTCGCTCAGGATGCCGATCAACACCTGGCCCACGATGCCGGCGAGCGGGCCCGCGGCCCAGACGAGACCGATGTCGTGCAGGTCGAGGCCGTACTTGGTCGAGAGGATCCAGCTGAGCGCCGAGATCTGCACCGACAGCGCGAACCCCATCGCGGTCGCAGGCAGCGTGAGCAGGACGAGGAAAGGCGTCGAGAGCCTGCGCTGCATGTCGAGCATCGTGTGTGTTCCTTTAGAAAGCGATCAGAGGCCGAGCAGGAACACCAACGGCTGGTCGACGCGCAGCCGCCACGCCTTCTCGGAGTGCTCGGCACCCTCGAACTTGCGCGTGATCCAGTTCCGGCCTTCGACGTAGCCCGCCTTGCGCAGGATCTCGTCGACGCGCTTCTGGTACGGCTCGTACGTCGCGTCGAGCGTAGCAGTGCCGTAGTCGAACCAGTACCTGTGCATGGCCGGGTCGGGCAGGTGTGCCGCGAAGTCGTCGATGGCGATCCCGTCACCCGCTGGCCAATGTGTCGACACGCACCCGGCGCCGCCAAAGACGTCCGGGTACTGGCTCATCGCGTACTGCGAGATCAGGCCGCCCATGCTCGAGCCCATCACGAACGTGTCGGCGCGGCCGGGCAGGGTGCGGTACGAAACGTCGATGAAGGGCTTCAGTTCCTCGACCAGGAAGGCGAGGTACCGATCCGAAATGATGTCCACGGGCTTCAGGTCTGCTGCGCCCGGCACGTTGAATTTGATCGTGCCCTGCACGGGCCGCTGCGGCATGTATTCGGCGCGTCGCTGCGGCGTGTTCCAGATGCCGACGACAATTGCCTCGCGCACTTCGCCCCGGTCGATCAGGCTGGCCATGACTTCATCCACGGCCCAGTCGACGTTGCCGTAGGACGTCGCCGGATCGAACAGGTTCTGGCCGTCGTGCATGTACAGCACGGGATAGCGCCTGGCAGGATCCCTGCCGTAACTCGGCGGCAACCAGACGTCGACGTTGCGCGGGGCGACGTGGCTCGACGACATGCCCGCGTAACGCACCACGGTACCGGTCACGCCGGGGCCGGTGACGGGCACCGCGGCAGGCATCGTTGCTGCGTTCACGCGCCGGGCTACCCATGACGAACAGGGCGGCCAGGAAGGTCCGGCGAACGATCGACATCGGTTCACCTCACGTCAGGTCGAGGATCGTGGCGCTGCGCGCCGGCACGGCTATACCCTTGCCCAGTTCGTGCGCCTGGCCCGACAGCACGTCCTTGCCGGTCGTCGCGGCGCCGATCGCTTCCTCGAAGCGCTTGGTGTCGACGGTGCGGGCAGCGTCGCCGTTGTTCAGGATCACCATGATCGTCTGCGCGTCGGTGCGGCGGAAGTACACGTACACGTCGTCGATCGGGACGTATTGCATCAGCTTGCCGTCGCGAATGGCCGGGGCGGTGCGACGCCACTGCAGCAGCTTGCGCGTGTACTCCTGCATCGCGCGCTCGTCGTCGCTGAGGCCCTGGCCGGTGAATGCGTTCTTCGCGTCGCCGGCCCAGCCGCCCGGGAAGTCACTGCGGATGACACCGTGATCTTCCGTGCCCTGGTTGCTCATCAGCACTTCGGTGCCGTAGAACAGCTGCGGGATGCCACGCGTCGTCAGCACGAACGCGAGCGCCATGCGGTCGAGGTCGCGTCGTTCGCCCAGCGCCGTGAGCATCCGGCTCATGTCGTGGTTGTCGTGGAAGACGACGAGGTTGTACGGGTCGGCATAGATGCTGTCCTGCGCGAGCACCTTGTAGATGCGGCGCAGGCCCGTGCCCCAGCCTTCGGGTTCCTTGAGCCCCATCGCGACCGCTTCCTGCAGCGGGAAGTCGAACAGGCTCGGCAGGTACGAGACGTAACCGTCCGGCGGGTTGCGCCCGCGCTGCCAGTAGGCGACGGTCGACGGGTTCGAACTCCATTCCTCGCCAACGATGTTGAGCCGCGGGTATTCCTGCGTCACGCGGCGCGACCATTCGGTCAGGAACGCGCGGTCCGAATATGAATACGTGTCGACGCGAATCCCCGAGAGTCCAGCGAACTCGACCCACCACAGGCTGTTCTGGATCAGGTACGTTGCCAGGTGCGGATTGCGCTGGTTCATGTCCGGCATCGTCGCGACGAACCAGCCGTCCGAGAACGTGCGGCGATCGACGTCTGCGGCGTGCATGTCCTGCAGCGTCTCGCGCACGTGGCTGGTTGGCGAGAACGTGCTGTCGTGATTGAACCAGTCCCTGCTCGGCAGGTCCGCCATCCACCAGTGCGCGGAACCGCAGTGGTTCAGCACCATGTCCATGACCAGGCCGATGCCGCGCTTGCGCGCATCCGCGGCGAGTTGCCGGAATTCGGCGTTGGTGCCGTAGCGCGGGTCGACCTTGTAGAAATCGGTGATCGCGTAGCCGTGGTACGTGACTTCGGGCTGGTTGTTCTCCAGCACCGGGTTCAGCCAGAGTTGCGTGTACCCCATGCTGGCCAAATAATCGAGGTGGTTCGAGACGCCATTCAGGTCACCACCATGGCGCCCCAGCGGTTTCGCGCGGTCGAGTCCATCCGGCATGCCCTTGACCGTGTCGTTCGTTGGATCGCCGTTCGCAAAGCGGTCGGGGGTGACGAGGATGATCGTGTCCTGTGGCCCGAAACCCACGCGATCGGCGGAGCCCGGTTCGCGTGCGTACAGCACGTACTTGCGACTGGCCGCCTTGGAGCGGCCCTTGAGGAAGTCGATGCGGAACGACCCAGGCTGGGTCTCCGGCGCGAGCCGCAGGTTCACGAACAGGTAGTTGGGGTTCTCGACGCGGTCTACGCCGACGATCGTCACGCCCGGATAGTTCAACCGCGGCGCCAGCTCGGCCACGCGGTCCCCGTGCACCAGCAACTGCAGGTGGGAGTCCTTCATGCCGACCCACCAGGACGCCGGCTCGACCCGTTCGATGCGGTCGGCCGCGACCGTGGTCGACGTGACGAGTGCGAGCACCAGCACTGCCAGCCATTTCCTGAACATCGATCTGAGCATCGGGAAGTCTCCTGAACGTGACGCGCAGTGAATCACCCCGGCCGCCGGGGCCACAAGGTCTTGAATACGTTTGCATTGAACGTTGGCCGGGAGGTGGCGCCCGGATCATTGCTAGACTGCCTGCCGCTTCGGGGGAAGCAACGAATGGCGGCCGCACTGGCGGACGCCGACCCTGCCTGCCCCGCGAAGGGCAGAGGGGTCCGACCATGAAATCCACCGCACGTATCGCTTCGCTCTGGTTCGCGACCCTGCTCGTCGCCGTGACGGCGGCGGCGCAGCCGGTAGTGGTCCGCTCACCCGACGGGCAGACGACGGTGACTGTCGACGTCGACAAGAACGGCGCGCCGCGGTACGCGGTGGCGCGCAACCACGTCGAACTCATGCCGGCCGGCTTTCTCGGCCTGCGTTTCCAGTCGCAGCCCGCGTTCGACGACGGCTTTCGCGTCGCGAGTTCCTCGACCTCGAGCCACGACGAGACCTGGGAACAGCCCTGGGGCGAGCGTCGCTACGTGCGCGACCACCACAATGAACTGCTGGTGAAGTTTGAATCGGTCAAGGGGGCCGCGCGCCAGTTCAGCGTGCGGGTACGCGTATTCGACGACGGATTCGGTTTTCGGTACGAAGTGCCGCCGCAGCCGGGCTATGCGGCCGTGAACATCACCGACGAGCTCACCGAATTCCGGCTCGACGACACCCGGAAGCAGATCAAGGCCTGGTGGATCCCGGGACGTCGCTGGAACCGCTACGAGTACCTGTACCACAGCACACTGCTCGCCGACGTGCCGATGGCGCACACGCCGATGACGGTGCGCCTGGCCGACGGCACGCACCTGAGCTTCCATGAGGCGGCGCTGGTGGATTACGCGTCGTACGTGCTCGACCAGCGCCGTCCCGGCATCTTCCGCACCAGCCTCACGCCGTGGTCCGACGGCCTCCGCGTCAAGACGCACACGCCGTTCAAGACGCCGTGGCGCACCGTGCAGATCGCCCCGAATGCGGCGGCGCTGCTGAATTCCAGCCTGATCCTGAACCTGAACGAGCCGAACGTGCTCGGCGACGTGTCGTGGGTCGAGCCCGGCAAGTACGTCGGCATCTGGTGGGCGATGCACGTCAACAAGGCCACCTGGGGCTCCGGCCCGAAGCATGGCGCCACGACCGCCGAGACCAGGCGCTACATCGACTTCGCCGCCGCCAACGGATTCAGCGGCGTGCTGGTCGAGGGCTGGAACGTCGGCTGGGACGGCGACTGGTTCTACAACGGCAAGCTGTTCAACTTCACGCAGCCGCACCCGGACTTCGACCTGCAGGCCGTCACCGATTACGCGCGCAGCAAGGGCGTGCGCCTCGTCGGCCATCACGAGACCTCGGGCGACGTGGGCAATTACGAGCCGCAGATGCCTGCGGCGTTCGCACTCTACGAATCGGTGGGCGTGCGGCAGGTCAAGACCGGCTACGTGGCGGATGCGGGCGACATTCGTCGGCTCGACGAGAACGGCGTCGAGCTGCACGAGTGGCACGACGGACAGTTCCAGGTCGAGCATCACCTGCGTGTGCTGCGCGAGGCGGCGAAGCACAAGATCAGCATCAACGCGCACGAGCCGGTGAAGGACACCGGCCTGCGCCGCACGTACCCGAACTGGATCTCGCGCGAAGGCGCGCGCGGCCAGGAATACAACGGCTGGGGCGACCCGGTGAACCCGCCCGAGCACGTGGCGATCCTGCCGTTCACGCGCATGCTGTCCGGTCCGATGGACTACACGCCCGGGATCGTCGACCTCGACGGCTACGACCGGCGGCACCGGGTGCAGCACACGCTCGCCAAGGAACTGTCGCTGTACGTCGTGCTCTACAGCCCGGTGCAGATGGCGGCTGACCTGCCCGAGAACTACGCGAAGCACCTCGATGCGTTCCAGTTCATCAAGGACGTGCCGACCGACTGGGACGAGAGCATTGGCCTCGCCGGCGAGGTCGGTGACTTCGTGGCGGTGGCGCGCAAGCAGCGCGGCACGCCCGACTGGTTCCTCGGCGCGCTGACCGACGAGAAACCACGACAGCTGTCGCTGAAGCTCGCCTTCCTCGACCCGAAGGCGCGCTACGTGGCCGAGATCTATCGTGACGGCCCGCAGGCCGACTGGAAAACGCGTCCTTACGACCTGGTGGTCGAGAAGCGCACGGTGACCGCGGCGGACACGCTCGACCTCGCGCTGGCCAGCAGCGGCGGGGCGGCCATTCGCTTCAAGCAGGAGTGACGTCTTGAAGATCCGCATCCTGCTGGTGATCGTCTCGCTGGTAACCAGCGTGCTGATCGGGCTCGCGCTCGCGTCGCGCGGTGGCAAGACTCCGGGTGCCGAACAGGACGACGGCATCGTGATCGGGCTGTCGCTCGACACGCTGAAGGAGTCGCGCTGGCAGGCCGACCGCGAAATGTTCGTCAAGCGCGCGGGGGAACTCGGCGCCAAGGTGCGCGTGCTCGCGGCGAACAGCGACGACACGGTGCAGATCAGCGACGTCGAAAAGCTGATCACCAACCAGGTCGACGTGCTGGTCATCGTTCCGCACGACGGCAAGGCGATGGCGAAGGGCGTCAAGATGGCGCACGACGCCGGCATTCCCGTGATCGCCTATGACCGCATCATCCGCGACAGCGATCCGGACCTCTACGTCAGCTTCGACAACGAGCATGTCGGCGAGCTGCAGGCGAAGTACCTGGTCGAGCACCTGCCGACACCGGGCAAGGGTCGCATCGTGCGCATCTACGGTGCCAAGACCGACAACAACGCGGCGCAGTTCAAGCGCGGGCAGGATCGAGTCCTCGAACCCCTGATCAAGAAGGGCGACATCGAGGTGCTGCACGAAGACTGGGCCGAAGACTGGAAGCCGGAGAACGCCAAGCGCATCGTCAATGCCGCGATCACGGCCAACGGCTCGCGTATCGACGCCGTGCTGGCGAGCAACGACGGCACCGCGGGCGGCGCCATCCAGGCATTGAGCGAGGAGGGTCTCGCGGGCACGGTGCTCGTCACCGGCCAGGATGCTGAAACCGTGGCTTTGCAGCGCATCGCCGTGGGCACGCAGGCCATGACGATCTACAAGCCGCTGCGCACGCTCGCGAGCGGTGCCGCCGAGCTCGCCGTGCAGATGGCGGAACGCCGCGTCGTCGTCGCCAACCAGTCGGTCGACAACGGCCACGGGCAGGTGCCGTCCGTGCTGTTCGATGTGGTCACGGTCACGCGTGACAACATGCTCGATACCGTGGTTCGCGACGGCCAGGCCACGTACGACGACGTCTACCGCGGCATCCCGGATGCACAGCGCCCGCCGCGCCCATGAGTGATCGCACCGTTCTGGCTGCCCGCTCGGTCAGCAAGCGTTTCGGCGCGGTGACCGCGCTCGACAGTGTCAGCTTCGACCTGCGTGCCGGCGAAATTCACGCGCTGTGCGGTGAGAACGGCGCGGGCAAGTCCACTTTGATCAAGTTGCTGTCCGGCGTGCATGCCCACGGCAGCTACGAGGGCGACATCGTCGTCGACGATCGTGCCGTCGAGTTCCGCTCGACGCGCGACGCCGAGCGGGCCGGCATCGCGATCATCCACCAGGAGCTGGCGCTGTTCCCGGACATGACGGTCGGCGAGAACCTGTTCCTGGGGGCGTTTCCGCAACGGATCGGGCGCATCGACTGGGACCGCGTCTATGCACAATCGTCCGCCACGCTCGCCGAGTGTGGCATCCAGCTCGACCCGGCGACGCGGGTCGGTGATCTAGGCATCGGTCAGCAGCAACTCGTCGAGATCGCCCGCGCCATCGCGCGCAAGCCCAAGGTGCTGGTGCTGGACGAGCCCACGGCCGCGCTCTCCCGCAACGAGATCGATACGCTGCTGTCGCAGATGCGACGGCTACGCGAACGTGGCGTGGCCTGCGTGTTCATCTCGCACAAGCTCGATGAAGTCTTTGCGATCGCGGATCGCATCACGGTCCTGCGCGACGGCGCCGCGCAAGGCACGCTCGTGGCCGCGAGCACGGATGCCGACGAAATCATTCGTCGCATGGTCGGGCGACGCATCGAAGACCACTACCCGCGTCGGCAATCAACGCCGGGGCGCACGTTGCTGGCGCTGCGCGGGGTGGACGTGGATCCGCCCAGGCAGGGCGGCGTAGCGTTGCGTGACATCGACTTCGGAGTCCGGGCCGGCGAAGTGCTGGGCATCGGCGGCCTGATGGGCGCGGGGCGCACTGAGCTGCTGCTGCACCTGATGGGTCTTTGGGGCCAGCGCCGCGCCGGAAAGATCGAGCTTGACGGCCAGGTGTTCTCTCCACGACACCCACGCGCGGCACTGGCGCAGGGACTTGCCATCGTCACCGAGGACCGCAAGCGCTACGGACTCGTGCTGCCGCAGGGAGTCACGTTCAACGTGTCGCTGTCATCGTTGCGGAGCCTGCGGCGCGGCGCATTCATCGACCGCGACGCCGAGGTGGCACGCACCCGGACGATCGTCGACGACCTGCGCATCAAGGCCCAGACACTCGAACAGGCGGTCGGCACGCTGTCAGGCGGCAACCAGCAGAAGGTAGTGCTCGGCAAGATGCTGCTGACGCAGCCAAAAGTGCTGTTGCTCGACGAGCCGACGCGCGGCATCGACGTCGGCGCCAGGCTCGAGGTGTATGAACTGATCAACCGGCTGACGGCCGCTGGCCAGGCGATCGTGCTCGTGTCGAGCGAGCTCGGCGAGCTGCTGGGGATGAGCGATCGCATCGTGATGCTCTGCGAAGGCCGCGTCGGCGGCACGTTCGAGCGGTCGGCGGCGACTCCGGAACGGCTGCTGGCGGCGGCGATGGGTCGCCTGGAGCGCGCGGCATGAATCGCTTCGCCACCCGCGAGCTGTCGATGCTCGTCGCTCTGGTGGCGATCTGGGCCTTCTTTGCATGGCAGGAACCGGTGTTCCTCTCGGCGCGCAACCTGTCGCTGCTCTCGGTCGAACTCGCCGTCACGGCCGTGCTTGCCCTCGGCATGCTCGTGGTGCTGTTGCCTGGGCAGATCGACCTGTCGGCCGGCAGCGGCGTGGGGCTCGCGGGCGCCGTCGCCGCGGTCCTCGTCTTCTGGCACGACGTGCCCGCTCCCGTCGCACTTCTCATCGCAACGCTCGGCGCGGTGCTGGTGTGGTCGGCGATGGGTGCGCTGATCGCCATCGAACGCATACCGGCCTTCATCATGACACTGGGCGGACTGCTGGTCTTCCGCGGCCTGCACTGGCTCGTGATCGAAAACCAGACCGTACCGGTCGTCGAGGGCGGCAACGAGAACGTGTACTCGTTGCTGACCACATACTACCTGCCCGATGTCGCCGGCTACGGGTTGGCGGCGCTGGCCGTCGCCGCCATCGTCGGGTCGGCTCTGAATGCACGCAAACGCCGCCGGTCCTACGGGTTCCCGGTCGACGATGGCGAACTCACGTTCCTGAAGCTGTGGGTGCTGGCGCAATTCGTGTTCCTGGTCGTCATCGTCACCAATGGTTACCGCGGCGTGCCGGTCGCGCTGGTGATCCTCGGCCTGGTCGCGGTGCTGATTCACCAGCTGGTCACGAACACGCCGTTCGGCCGCTACCTGTACGCCATCGGCGGCAACGAAGACGCCGCGACGGTGTCCGGCGTGCCGGTCCGCAACACGATCATCGGCGCCTACGCGCTGATGGGTGGCATCGTGGCGCTGACCGGTTTCATGCAGACCGCTTACTCCGGTGCGTCGACCTCGACCGTGGGCTCGTTGATGGAGCTCGACGCGGTCGCGGCCTGCGTGATCGGCGGCACCAGCCTGCGCGGCGGGCGCGGCACGGTGCTCGGCGTATTGTTCGGCGCGTTGATCATGGCGAGCCTGCTCAACGGCATGACCCTGATGGCGGTCTCGCCGGAGGCGAAGTACATTGCGCGCGGCGCGGTGCTCGCGCTGGCCGTGTGGCTCGATCTCCGACTCGGAAAGGGAAGATAGTGCGCAAGCAAAAGCCGACGCTGACGTTCTGGCAGATCTGGAACATGTGCTTCGGGTTCCTCGGAATCCAGTTCGGCTTTGCGCTGCAGAACTCGAACGTCAGCCGCATCTTCCAGTCCCTCGGCGCGTCGGTCGACGACCTGCCCATCCTCTGGCTTGCGGCACCGGTGACCGGTTTGATCGTGCAGCCGATCATCGGCTACATGAGCGACCGCACGTGGGGCCGCCTCGGTCGCCGGCGTCCGTATTTCCTGATCGGCGCGCTGCTCGCGACCGCCGCGCTCGTCGTCATGCCGAACAGTCCGTACCTGTGGATGGCCGCGGGCATGCTGTGGATCCTCGACGCATCGATCAACGTCTCGATGGAACCGTTCCGGGCCCTGGTGGGTGACATGCTGCCCGACCGCCAGCGCAGCCGTGGTTACTCGATGCAGAGCTGGTTCATCGGCATCGGCGCGGTCGTCGCCTCCGCGCTGCCCTGGATCCTCACCAACCTGTTCGACGTCAGCAACGTGGCCGAGTCAGGCCAGCTGCCGCAGTCCGTGAAACTCGCGTTCTATCTCGGCGCCGTGGCGTTCCTGGCGGCCGTGCTCTGGACGGTCTTCAGCACGCGTGAGTACTCGCCGGCGGAGCTGGCGGAGTTCGATGAACGCGCCGTCGACACTGCAGCCGTCACCGAGCAGCACGCGCAGACGCCTGCGTGGTATCGCAAGTCCGCCGCTGCCTGGATCATCGTGGGTTCTGCCTTCGCGGCAGCCGTGGCGCTGCTGGGCTGGGACAAGCAGCTCTACGTGCTCGGCTTCGGGTTCGTC
This sequence comes from uncultured Gammaproteobacteria bacterium, assembly GCA_963846315.1. GTDB lineage: Bacteria > Pseudomonadota > Gammaproteobacteria > Steroidobacterales > Steroidobacteraceae > RPQJ01. Next base: position 328,561 of record CAWJVM010000006.1, on the reverse strand, counting down.
GCCTTCGGCCTGCTGCAGATCGTCGTCGCGTCACGCCAGAGCCGCGGCGCCACCGACGGCATGTTGCACAACGTGATCAACGACCTGTACCTGATGCCGCAGGTGATGCGGCAGCTCGCCGTGGTGCAGTTCCTGTCCTGGTTCGCGCTGTTCGCGATGTGGATCTACACGACGGCGGCCGTCACCGAGCATCTTTACGGCACCACCGATGCGGCTTCCGTGGCATACAACGAGGGAGCGAACTGGGTCGGCATCCTGTTCGCTGCCTACAACGGTTTTGCTGCCCTCGCGGCGCTGTTCATTCCGAAGCTCGCCGAGATGATCGGCCGGCGCAAGGCGCATCTCGTCTGCCTGTGGTTCGGCGCATTGGGCCTGGCGTCGATCCGTTTCATCGAGGACCCGCGGCTGTTGCTGGTGTCGATGATCGGCGTCGGCATCGCCTGGGCGGCGATTCTCTCGTTACCGTATGCGATGCTGTCGCAGGCGGTGCCGATGAAGAAGATGGGCATCTACATGGGGATCTTCAACTTCTTCATCGTGATCCCGCAGATTCTCGCCGCCAGCGTGCTCGGCATCCTGGTGCGCGTGCTGTTCGGTGGGCACAGCATCAATGCGCTGGTGCTCGGCGGTTTGCTGCTGTTCCTGGCGGGACTGGCGACGCTGCGCGTGGATGACCTCGAAGACGGGTGACCCGGTCTCACGGCGAGTGATAGATATTCAGCGGCACTCGACGCTGCTGCAATAGCGCGCGTACCGGCATCTCGAGCGCGCTGCCGGGTGCAGCGGCTCGCTGCAGCGTCGCGAGCTTGGCGTCCCCGGTGATGTGCAGCACCAGCAGGTCCGTGTCGAGCAGCGTCGACAGCGTCAGGCTGAGCCGGCCTTTCGGCTCGACCGGCGCTACGCCTTCGATCACCGGCGTCGTGTTCGCAGGATTCAGCGCCGCGGCAAGACCGGGCATGCCTGGAAACAGCGAGGCGAAATGCCCGTCGTCTCCCATCCCCAGGATGACGGCGGCGAATGGTCGCGGGATCTTCGCTAGCGTGTCGCTCCAGCGCAAAGCCGCATCAGCGCCGGTCGCATCGCTTGCGATCAGGGCCGCGCCCGCGGCTGGAGTGCCCGCAAAGGCCTCGCGCACGAAGCGCAGATTGCTGGCGGGGTCGTCGGCCGCCACGCAGCGTTCGTCGGCGAGCGTCACCCACACGTGAGCCCAGTCGAGCTCGCGCGACGCGAGTTCGCGCAGGAACGCCGCCGGCGTGCGACCGCCCGACACAACCAGGCCCGCCGCACCGTGCGCGGCAAGGCGACTCTCCAGCGCTGCGGTTACGTCGTCCGCAAGATTTCGCGCGAGCGATTCGCCACTCGAGAAGGCGTGCTGCGCCATCGATTGATTGCCTCGGGCGGACCTAGGTACGGGCTGGATCACCGCAGGAGCCGCGGACCACGAGCTTCGGTTCGATCAGTGCGGATTCGACGGGCTCGCCCGAGGTCATCTTCAGCAGGTTGTCGACCAGCATGTCGCCGGCTCGATGCGTGTCCTGCTGCACCGTCGTCAACGGCGGAATGAAGTGGGCCGCAGCGGCGATGTCGTCGAAGCCGACCACGGCCACATCGCCCGGCACCGACCGGCCACGCTCGCGCAATGCGCCGATCGCACCCATTGCGATGAGATCGCTCGCCGCGAAAATCGCGTCGAAAGGCACGCCCGACTCGAGCAGGCCTGAGGCCGCTTCGTGGCCCGCCTGCTCGCTGGACTGGGCTGCGACCGACAGGCGCGGGTCGGGTTCGATGCCCGCTTCGCGCAGCGCCCGCTCGTAACCGCTGAACCGCGACTGGAACTCCGGCCAGTGATCGGACGAGCTGCCGAGGTACGCGATGCGCCTGCGTCCCAGGCGCAACAGGTGGCGCGTCGCTTGCAATCCGCCCGCCATGTTGTCGGTGCGCACGTAGCGGCCGGGCGTGCCATCCACGTCGGGGCCCCAGATGACGAAATTGGCGCCGGCGTCGGCGAGCTTCTGCAGCCGGGGCATCGACGAGATGTAGTCGCCGTAACCGAGCAGGATCAGCCCGTCGGCGCGATTGCTGAGCTGGTACTCCGTGTGCCAGTCGTCGCTCAACTGCTGGAAGGACACCAACAGGTCGAGGCCGCGCCGGGCCGTCGCCCGCGTGATGTGACCGAGCATCGACAGGAAGAACGGGTTGATCTGCCCGTCTTCGGCGGACTCCTCGAACAGCAGCAATGCCAGCGTGTTGGAGCGACGCGTGCGCAGTCCCGCCGCACGACGGTCCGTGCGATAGCTCAACTGCTGCGCGATCGAAGCGATGCGCTCACGGGTCTCGGGTCGCACCAGCGGGCTGTTGCGCAATGCGCGCGATACCGTTGCCTGCGAGACTTCGGCGAGGCGTGCGATGTCGCGTGAGGTCGGCCGGGTGCTCTTCATCGATCCCCCTGGAGGCGGGCGCACGCTAGCATGCGCCCGGGGGGGCATCAACGACCCGGCGGTTGCACCTCAGCGGCGGGTGATGCGGTCGTCCTCGAGCTGCCAGACGCCGCGACCATCGGTGCAGGCGATCGTGCGGCCCTCGCTCAGGCCAAACGAACCGTGCGCGATGAGCCGAAAGCGACGGCACCCGTCATCGCCATGCTCGGCGTCGAGCGGCGTCAGCTGGTACGTCACGCGGGTGTTCGGATTGGTCCATTGCACGCTCTGGCCGTAATCGGCGAGTTCGAGCGTGTGGCCGACGCACGAGCGATCGGTCTTGTCCATGCGACGGCCGATTTCCGAGCCGATGGCCGCGCCGATGACCGTACCGACCACGATGGCCACGTTGCGCTCGTTGCTGCCCTTGGCGACCTCGCCGCCGATCGTGCCGCCGGCCACGCCACCGACAACGCCGCCGAGCACCTGGCCGATCCGGCCGCGGTCGCACGAACCGGAGCGCACACCGAAGTCGTAATCCCAGTCGCGGCCGCTGTAGCCGGCATACGTCGGATCGTTCTTCTTGCGCCACCCATGGGCGGGCGCCCAGGCGGGCGGTGTGGCAAGCGCAACGCACGGCAAGGCCAGGAGCAGTGCGATCCCTGCGCGATGCGCCAATGCTGTGAACGATTGCATCAAAACCTCCTCGGCTCGTCAGCGATCGAGTCCTGATTGGACACGTGGGGAACGCTAACGCTCCGGGTGGGGGTCGACACGATGGCCGGGCCAATGAGTGACCCCCGTCACGGCTGCAGGCGGCGTTAAGTCAAAGACCGGGGTCGGCCCGACCTGTCCGCCGGCGGGTCGCCCGGCTGGACCCCTGCGATTGATTCACCCCGGGATCCACGTCTAACCCATGCCCCACCCGTCATGGGAGCTGCGGCTGTCCGCAATTCTTCAAGGAATTCATATAGATGGCTTCGATACGCAACGCCCTGTCCCGGTTTGCACCCTGGCTGACCATCGTGGCCGTCTACCTGGCGCTCGGGCTGGCAGGCCGGACCTTCCTGTGGGTCAAATTCGGACTCGCGGCGGATGTCGGCGCCTCGCGGCTGCCGTACATCCTGACGGCAGGTTTCATCAACGACCTGGTCGAGAGCCTGTACCTGTTCGCGCCGTTCGCGCTCTACATCCTGCTGCTGCCGGATCGCTGGTTCCGGTCGACCGCCAACCGCGTGATCCTGTACACGGCCACCGCCGCGACCATCACCGGGCTGGTCTACCTGACCGCAGCGGAATACTTCTTCTTCGAAGAATTCGACGCGCGCTTCAACATCGTCGCGTACGACTACCTCGCGTATCCGACGGAGGTGTTCACCGACATCTGGGACGCCTACCCCGTGATGAAAGTGCTCGGCGTGGCCGTGACACTGGCGATGCTGGCCGCTTTCTTCCTGCGCCACTCGATCAAGCCCGGATTCGAGCACGTCGTCCGGTTGCGCGAGCGGCTCGTGGTGTTCGCACCCTTTGCCGTGGCGCTGGCCCTGGCCGTTGCGCTCTATCCCACGAACGCGCTGTCGCTCTCGTCGAACCGGGTCGAGAACGAGCTGGTGCAGAACGGGCACAGCAGTTTCTTTCGTGCAGCGCGGACCAGCGACATCGACTACGAGTCGTACTACGCGCACGCCAAGCCGGCCGACAACCTGAAGCTACTGCAGCAACAACTGGCGCCTGACGGCGCGCCGTTCACGCAGTTGGCGCAAGGCAAGATGAACCGGTTCCACGCGGCCCGGCCCGACGGACTCGGCAAGCTCAATATCGTCGTCATCTCGAGCGAGTCGTTCGGCGCCGAGTTCAGCAAGCTGCACGGCTCGAAGAAGGACTGGACGCCGAATTTCGATGCCTACGCGAAGCAGGGACTCTGGTTCGCCAACACCTATGCGTCCGGCACGCGCACCGTGCGCGGACTCGAAGCGATCACCGCTTCGTTCCCGCCGATCCCGACCGTCTCGATCCTGCGCCGGTCCGGCAACCAGGGCATCGGCAGCTGGGGCAAGGTCATGAACGACCTCGGTTACCAGAGCAGCTTCCTCTACGGCGGCTACGGTTACTTCGACGACATGAACACGTTCTTCTCGGGGAACGGGTTCCAGGTGCTCGATCGCACGGACATCGACAAGGTCCGTTTCGAGAATGTCTGGGGCGTTGCCGACGAAGACCTGTTCGACCGCGCGATCCAGCATTTCGGCGAGCAGTACCAGGCCGGCAAGCCGTTCTTCTCGATCATCATGACGACGTCGAACCACAAGCCGTTCACGTTCCGTCCCGGCCTCGAGCAGGAAGGCATCAAGCCCGAGGGCGGCGGCCGCCAGTCGGGCGTGCGCTACGCGGACTACGCGCTCGGCTATTTCCTGCGAGAAGCCGCCAGGCAGCCGTGGTTCGACAACACGGTTTTCGTCGTGGTCGCCGATCACGGTGCGCGCGTCTACGGCAAGGCCGAGATCCCGCTCGAGACCTATGAAATCCCGCTGATGGTCTACTCGCCGAAGCACATCGCGCCGCGACAGATCGACACCCTGATGACGCAGATCGACATCGCACCCACCGTGCTCGGTCTGCTCGGGATGCAGTACGAGGCGCCGTTCTTCGGCGTCGATGCGCTGCATGAGCCCGACGACAGCACGCGCATTGCGCTTTTCAGTCACAACCACGACGTGGCGATCCTGCGTGACAACCAGCTCGTGGTGCTCGGTCTCGGCAAGACCCACCAGTCGCTGACCTACGATCCGGTGGCAAAAACCTTCAAGCCGCGGGGGGACGACGTGGGCCTGGAAGACCTCGGCGTCGCCTATTTCCAGACGGCGTCCGACCTGTTCAAGACGAACCGCTACAACTGATTTAAGCTCTGCCTTCGACCAATCACCACGGGAGTGAGCGACATGGGCAAGGGCATGGATCGGAAGAAAGAAACGAAGAAGAAGCCGGCGAAGTCGAAGGACGAGAAGCGCGCCGAGAAGAAAGCCAAGAAGGCCTGAGCAGGGCCTTCGGGGTGACGGTCGTGCGGACCGATCACCCCGCCGGCGTGCCGGGCGACTTTACCGGCCCGGCTTGCGCTTGGAGCCGTCGGGGCGTCGCGGCGCTGCGGTCGGCACCCGGGGCAAGCCCGTGTGCTGGGTGCGGAACGGCTGCGTCGGCCTGGCTTGCGACGCAGGCGTCGACGGGGACCGCGCGGGCAACGCCGCGACCTTGCCGGGCTTGCGCTGACCTTCGTGCGCCCGGCCCGTGCCGATCGGCTGGTACGTCGGTATCAGCTGGTGGCGGCCATTGCCGATCAGGTCGGAGCGTCCCATCTGCCGCAGCGCTTCGCGCAGCAACGGCCAGTTGTTCGGGTCGTGATAACGCAGGAACGCCTTGTGCAGCCGGCGCTGGCGCGTGCCTTTCGGAATGACGACCTCTTCCGAGGTGCGCGTCACCTTGTGCAGCGGGTTCTTGCCCGAGTGGTACATCGCGGTGGCCGTCGCCATCGGTGACGGCAGGAAGGCCTGCACCTGGTCGGCGCGGAAACCGTTGCGCTTGAGCCAGAGCGCGAGTTCGAGCATGTCTTCGTCGCGCGTGCCGGGGTGCGCCGCGATGAAGTACGGAATCAGGTACTGCTCCTTGCCGGCCTCCTTCGAGAACTTGTCGAAGAGCTCCTTGAAGCGATCGTAGGTGCCGACGCCCGGCTTCATCATCTTCGACAGCGGGCCTTCCCCGAGTGCCTCGGGTGCGATCTTGAGATAGCCGCCGACGTGGTGCTGCGCCAGTTCCTTCACGTACTCCGGCGATTCAATCGCCAGGTCGTAGCGCACGCCCGAGGCGATCAGCACTTTCTTGATGCCCTTCAGTTCGCGGGCGCGGCGGTACAGCTTGATCAGCGGCGAGTGGTCGGTGTTCAGGTTGGGGCAGATGCCTGGGTACACGCACGAGGGTTTGCGGCACGCAGCTTCGATTGCGCGCGACTTGCACGCGACGCGGTACATGTTCGCCGTCGGCCCGCCCAGGTCCGAGATCACGCCGGTAAAGCCCGGCACCGTGTCGCGGATCGTCTCGATCTCGCGGATCACGGAGTCCTCGGAGCGGTTCTGGATGATGCGGCCTTCGTGCTCGGTGATCGAGCAGAAGGTGCAGCCACCGAAGCAGCCGCGCTGGATCGAGATCGAGAAGCGGATCATCTCGTAGGCCGGGATCTTCGCGTCAGCGTAGCGCGGGTGCGGCACGCGCTGGTACGGCAGCTCGTACACTGCGTCCATTTCCTTCGTCGTGAGCGGGATCGGTGGCGGGTTCAGCCACACGTCCGTGTCGCCGTGGCGCTGCACCAGCGCGCGCGCATTACCGGGATTCGCTTCGAGGTGCAGGATGCGCGAGGCGTGCGCGTACAGGATGGGGTCGCCCGCCACCGCTTCGTACGACGGCATGCGGATGACGCTGTGCTCGCGGTCGGCGCTCTTCGGCGTTAGCCGATGAAAGCGAAGCACCGTCTCGCGGCCAAAGGTGGCGCCGCGTGCTCCTTCCGGATCTGTTCGGGAGGCCGTCCGCGCCATGGACGGCGCGGCCGGAGCCCCCATGGATGGGTTTACGGCGTCCTCCCGAACAGATCCGGAAGGAGCGCGCGTAGTGCCACCGGTAGCCGCCAACGGCGTCACCGCGCCTTTCGGCGGCGCCGGTTCCATTGCATACGGATCGACCGGCGGCGCCAGCGGCCCGGGCGCGTCGATTGTCGTCGAGTCGATTTCGACCCAACCGTCCGGCAGCGCCTTGCGCACGAAAGCCGTGCCGCGCAAGTCGTCGATCTCTTCGATCTTCTTGCCGGCCGCGAGCCGGTGCGCAATCTCGCAGATCTGCCGCTCGGCGTTACCAAAGACGAGGATGTCGGCCTTGGCGTCGAGCAGGACCGAGCGGCGCACCTTCTCCGACCAGTAATCGAAGTGCGCGATCCGGCGCAGCGACGCCTCGATGCCACCGATCACGATCGGCACGTCCTTGGCGGCTTCGCGACACCGCTGTGAGTAGACGATCACGCAGCGATCCGGTCGCGCGCCGCCCGCGCCGTGCGGGGTATAGGCATCGTCCGTACGGATGCGGCGATCCGCGGTGTAACGATTCACCATCGAATCCATGTTGCCGCCGGTGATGCCGAAGAACAGGTTCGGCTTGCCGAGCTGCATGAAGTCGCGCACCGAGTGCCAGTCGGGTTGCGCAATGATGCCGACGCGGAAGCCCTGTGCCTCGAGCAGGCGGCCCACGATGGCCATGCCGAAGCTTGGGAGGTCGACGTAGGCATCGCCCGTGACCAGGATGACGTCGCACGAATCCCAGCCAAGCGCGTCCATCTCCTGCCGCGACATCGGCAGGAACGGGGCGACGCCGAAGCGCTGCGCCCAGTGCTTGCGGTAGGAGAAGAGTTCGCGGACGGCGGGAGTCATGGAGCCAGTCTAAAGGAAGGGGGTCGCGATCTGGGACCCTCAAACGCAGGCTACGCCAGCGTGTGGTAAACCTTCTGCACGTCCTCGTCCTGCTCGAGCTTGTCGATCAATTCGAGCACCTCGGTCGCTTCGGCTTCGCCGAGTTCGGTCGCCGTGCCGCAGATGTATTCGTGTTCAGCCAGGACCGGGTTGATGCCGCGCTCCTCGAGCGCCTTCTGCAGCGTGCCGAAGTCCTCGAACAGGCAGCGCGCGACGAGCTGCGGCTCGCCCTTCTCGCCGGTGCTCTCGCCGAATTCCTCGAGACCGTGGTCGATCAGGTACAGCTCGAGGTCGTCCTGGTCGATGCCCGCAGGGTCGAGCCGGAACACGCCCATGCGGCGGAACTGAAAGGCGACGCTGCCGCTGGTGGCGAAATTGCCGCCGTTCTTGTTGAACGCGTTACGGATCGCAGCGACGGTGCGCGTGGGGTTGTCGGTCGCGCACTCGACCAGCACGGCCACTCCATGCGGCGCGTAACCCTCGTAGATCACCTCTTCGAAGTTCGCGGCGTCGCGGCCGGAAGCGCGCTTGATCGCCGACTCGACCTTGTCTTTCGGCATATTGACGGCGCGCGAGTTCTGGATCGCGCGGCGCAGCGCAGGGTTCGCATTCGGGTCGGAGCCGCCCTTTTTGACCGCGATGGTGATGTCTTTGCCGATGCGGCTGAACTGCTTCGCCATGCGGTTCCAGCGCGCGAACATCGTGTGCTTTCTGACTTCGAAAATGCGTCCCATGATTGCTCTGAAGGTACTGGCTGGCGGGGGCGGGTGGGCGCGCAATCTACCTCACCGCCGGGTCGTTGGCACGCGAAGGCAAGGCGCGGAATTCGTGAGGTATTATGAATAACAGGTAATAAAAATGCAGCCTTGAGTTTTCATTGCGGCGATTAATAAAATTCAAGTTATGAATTAAGGGATCGATCACGGACCGGTGAAACCATGACTTCCAGACGAGCAGCAAGGTTGATGTCGATCCTCGCGGGGGTGTGTGCGCTGATCACGGTTCCTGCTCAGGCAGGCGAGTCGGCCGCGGCGTGGGACGAGCGCAGCCGCGCATTGGCCGAACAACTGGCGAGCGAACTGCAGGCCGAGCTCAAGCAGGCGATGCAGCACGGTGGGCCGGTCGCAGCCATCGAGGTGTGCCGGACGCGGGCGCCGCAGATCGCAGCGCGCATATCGGCGTCTGCGGGAGCAGACGTCGGTCGCACGGCCATGCGCGTGAGGAACCCGGCGAACGCGCCGGACGAACTCGAGCGTGCGGTCATGGCCAGCTTCGCGTCCGAGCTCGCGCAGGCCCCGGTGTCAGCATCGGCACCGCCTGAGGCGGTCATCGAAATCCGGTCGGCGCGTGGGATAGAGCGGCGTTACCTGCGTGCGATCCCAATGCAGGCTTTGTGCCTCACCTGCCATGGCGCAAAACTCGCGCCAGAAGTCGCAGCGGCCGTTGCGCGCGACTATCCGCAGGACGCGGCCACGGGATTCGAGCCTGGCCAGCTGCGCGGCGCCGTCACCGTGCGATGGCCCGCGACCCGATAATGGGCATCTATCACCACTGCGTCTTCCCGTACCTGCTCGATTTCGCGATGGGCAGCCGGGTTTTCGACAAGCCGCGCAAGCGGACCCTGGCGCGTGCGTCAGGCCGCATTCTCGAGATCGGCTTCGGCACGGGCCGTAACCTGCCGCACTATCCGCCAGGCGTGCGCCGTATCGAAGCCATCGATCCAGACACCGACCTCGATCGGTTTTCGGGACCACGCATCGCAGCCTCCAGCATCGCGGTCGACTTCCATCACCTCAACGCCGAGCACCTGCCATTCACTGGCGAGAGCTTCGACACCGTGGTCTGCACGCTGACGCTGTGCTCGATTCCCGACGTCGTCCACGCGCTCGGCGAGGTCCGTCGCGTGCTGAAGCCGGGCGGGCGGTTTCTCTTCCTCGAACACGGCCTGTCGCCGGATGCCGGCGTCGCCGGGTGGCAGCATCGTCTCAATCCGCTGCAGCAGCGGATCGGTGGGGGTTGTCACCTGACGCGAGATACGATTGCCCTGGTCCGACAGTCCGGCCTGCAACTGCACGATGCCGAACACTATTACCTGCGCCACATCCCGCGCCTTGCCGGCTACATGACCGAGGGCTCCGCGCAGAAGTCTTGAATCGCGGCTGTTGCCGAAAAGAGACATGGTTACTCAGCGGGTGAATCGTATGCAGTCGCTTTTGCGCTGCAAGGTGACGCTGCTACGCAATGCGCGTAGAAATCCCGTCAGTTGCCTGCTGGGGGGAGCCCGGGCGACAGACGAAATGGAAGGCCCGATTGGGGGACGATTGCGGGCCGTCACGGAAGACCAGCGTCGGAAGAGCCGCGATTCGCTTGCGCGAGTCGCGGCTTTTTCTTTGCAGCTGTCTGCGCGTGCGATGAACCGGGGGTAGCGCAGGACGAGCCGAGCGGTCGGACATATCGGTGTCCGCGGGCATGCCCTAGACTGATTCGCCATGAAACTCATCGCGCGGACTCTGGGCGTCTTTACCCTGGGCCTGTTCATTGCAGGTTGCACTTTCAAGCAGCACGGCGACGACGCCGTCTCCAGGCAATTCGGCTCGGACTACTTCGGTGCGGGCGGTTCGCTCAACCTCACCGACCCGGTGGCGGGCGATGCAATTCTCGCGGGCGGGCACGTCGCCACGGCGGGCGAGGTAAAAGGCGACCTGATCGCGGCGGGCGGCGACGTCTCGATCGGCGGCAGCGTCGGCGACGACCTCTATGTGGCTGGAGGCGAGGTGCAGGTCGATGCCATCGTTGCGGGCAACGCGCGCGTAGCCGGCGGCGACGTGACGCTCGGGCCCGCCACCACGATCGCGGGCGGACTGTCGCTGAACGGTGGGCGCATCCGGTTCGAGGGCAACGCCAACGACCACCTGCGAGCCTCGGGTGCCAGCGTGATCATCGACGGTGTCGTGCAGGGCGATGCCGAGGTCAGCGCCGAAGAAGTCGAAATCGGCCCGAACACTCGCATCGACGGCAAGCTCGTCGTGCGCAGCGCGAGCGAGCCCGAGCTGCCGGAGGGTGCACAGATCGCCGGTGGCATCGAGTTCCACCCGACCGACGTCGGCCATTTCGTCAACCGGCACGAGACGGCCCTGGACGTTCGCACCATCGCCCACGGCGTCGGCTCGTTCCTGTGGATGCTTGGCGTGTTCATCACGGGCACGCTGTTCATGCTGGCCTTCCCGGCGTACTCCACGCGTGCGGCGCGCTGGATCGGACAGGAGCCGCTGCGCAGCCTCGGGCTCGGGTTCGTGATCCTCGTCTGCCTGCCGGTGCTGGTCGTGCTGCTGCTGATCACGATCATCGGCATTCCCCTCGCGTTGATCGTGCTGATGCTCTACCTGTTGCTGTTGTTCCTCGGCTGGGTCACCGCTGCGATGTTCGTCGGGCAGAAGTTGCTCGGCTTCATGCGCCGCGAAAACGCGCCGACCCTGCGCTGGAAATTGCTCACCCTGCTGCTGGCAGTGCTCGGTTTGTGGCTCGTGGGACTGGTGCCCGTCGCCGGTGCCTGGGTCAGGTTTGCCGCGCTGCTGCTCGGCATCGGCGCGCTGGCCTGGCAGGGCTGGCCGCGACGAGACGCGGCACGCCCGGCCTGAGGAATCTCAACCGATGATTGCGAACTACTGGCCCCACCTGCTGGCGATGCTCGTCGGCGGGGCCTTGACCGTGCAGGTCGGGATGAATGCCACGCTGGCCCGTTCGCTCGGTTCGCCGCTCTGGGCGTCGGCGGTCAACTTTGCGATCGGGCTGGTCGCGCTGGTCGGGTTCGCCACCGTCGCCGGCTCTCGCGTGACTACGGGCACGCTGGGGCAGATGCCGGCATGGGCCTGGCTGGGTGGCCTGCTCGGCGCGATCTACGTCGCGTCGGTCACCCTGCTCGGTCCCCGCCTCGGAGGCATGACCCTGGTGGCGCTGGTGATCGTCGGACAATTGACCGTCGCGCTGGTCGTCGACCGGTTCGGCATCCTGGGCTATCCGCAGATTGCGGTGACCCCCACCCGACTGCTGGGCGCCGCACTGCTGCTGGCCGGGGCCCTGCTGGTCGTGCGGCGCTGACCCGGGTTACTTCGGCGCGCCGGCGTGAGCCGGCACCGCGAGCGCAATTTCGCGCGCCATCTGTGCGATCAGGCGCACAGCCTGTTCCGTCGAGCCACTGCGGGTTTCGGCCGTGACCGTGCCGCGCCAGATCAGCCGGCCCGACGCGCCGTCTTCGATGAACACCAGCACTGAACCGTCGCGCACACGCATCTCGCGCGGCACCGTCGACGCCGGTGGGGGCTGCACCGCACTCGGGCTCAATACGGTGGTAGCGGAAGGCGCGCCGATGCGTCGGTCGTCCGACACCACGAACCGCTGCGAGCCGGCCACCTGGAAGCTGACGTGCATGTCCGCGCCCGTCGCGGCGCTGACTTCAACGTAGCCCTTGCGGGTCAGTTCGGTCACCACCTCATTTCGAACAGCCGCCGTGCCCGATTCGACCAGGTTCGGGTTGATGGTGCCCGGGGTGCTGAATTCACCCCCTTTCCAATAGAACGTCCGGTGCGCGGCCACGTTGCTTTCGGGGGCTTCGAAGCTGTCGACGTCCCAATGCGTGGCACAGCCAGCGAGCAGGGTCACGGTTGCTGCCACCACAAACGCCATGCGCCGGATCATCGTCCTCTCCTCGAATCGGGCCTTGTCGATCGCCTCGTCCGATTGTACAGCCGGACCCCTTGCCCCGGCGTTTTGTGACGCATGTCGACTGCTTGACTCTGCACATTGGTGCGTTCCGCGGCGGGGGGAGCATACTTCCGACGATGAAGACCGTCCTGCTGGCCTACGAACGTGACCAGGATCTCGCCGCTGTCGAGAGCGTGCTGCAATCGCGCGGCCATCGCGTGCTCAAGGCCAGGTCCGGCGTCGAGGCGCTCGAACTCGTCCGCCATCAGAACCCCGACGCGATCGTGAGCGACGTGATGCTGCCGCGACTCGACGGCTTCGCGCTTTGCCGGCGGCTCAGGGAAGACCCGTCGTACATGCACTTGCCGGTGCTGCTGCATTCGTTCCGGGTCGAAGGCCCGAAGTACGAGGCGTTCGCCGCCGAAGTCGGGGCGCAGCGCTTCTTTCCCCGCGGCTCGACCCTCGAAGAGCTGGCAGCGACAATCGACGAGGCGCCTACCGGCTCCGGCACGATGCGCATGCCAGCGCTCGTACCCGAGTTGCTCGACCGTCGCGAGCAGGATCGACGTCGGCTCGTCGACCTGGAAAAACAGCTCCGCGAAGCGGCGGCAACGAACCTGCAGCTGGCGGCGGCCGAACGCGTTGCACGCGAGCGCGCCGAGTACGAGGCCCGCGCCCGCGCCGAATTCGCCGCGGCCGAATCCGTGCGCATCCGTGAACTGCAACTGCGGATCCGCGAACTGGAGACAGCGCAGCGCCAGGCCGTCGAGGCCGAATCGCAGGCGCGTGGCGCCGCGGAAGAATCGCGCGCCGAGATCGGCAAGATCACGGTGCTCGAATCGCGCCTCAATGAACTGCAGACCGCGCGGTCCCGCTACCAGTCGGCCGCCAGCGACGCCGAACGCGCATTCGCGGCGCAGCCCACGCCGACGTGGATTGTAGACATCGAATCCAAGCTCGTGCATACAGCCACCGACTCGGCGGCGGCCCTGGTCGGGCAGGAACCCGCAGCCTTGCGCGGCAAGTCGCTCGGCGAGCTGCTGCCGGGCGCGGACTTCCCCGACGATTCGACCCACGCGTCGACGCTGCACTGGCAACGTCCGGACGGCAGCGAAGCCCGGCTCGAATTGCAGCGTGTCGCCACCAGCTATGCCGGCCGGGCCAGCTGGTTGCTCACGGCGCGGGACATCAGCGCCGAACTGGCAGCCCACGCACGCGAGCAGGAACTGGCCGCCCAGGCCGATGCGCTGGAAGCGGCGCCGGAGCCTTGCGGCGTCGTCGATGGCGAGGGCCGCCTGCGCTACGGCAACCGCGCCTTGCTCGCCTTGCTCGACACGGATCGCGATCGTCTCGGCACGCTCACGCTGCAGACGCTGGAGTTCGGCGGTGAGACCGACGCGACGGTGCGCAGCATCGCGCGTACGGCTGCGGGCGCGTTGCGCCATGACGTGCGCTGGCGGCGACCGGACGGGCAACCGATCGAAGTCGAAGTCTCGCTCGCTACCATCGACGAAGGCACGGGTTTCCGCGTCCTGACGGTGCGCGACATGTCGGCGACGAGGCGTGCCGCGGATCGCAACGAGCGTGACCACGTTCGCGTGAGCCGCCTGCTCGAACTCGCGCAGCGATCGAATTCGTTGACCGAAACCGAGATCCTCGAGCGCGCGCTGCAGATGGCGCAGGAGCTGACGCACAGCGCGCAGGGCTACCTGTTCCTGCCCGTGGGCGATGCGACCACGCTCGAGATCGCAGCACGCCGCGGCACCGAGGTCGCCGAGCCGCTGACGACACTCACACGCTGGCGCGGACCGCCGCCGCCGGAAACGGCCTTGAGCGAGTGCGCCGCGTCGCAGCGCCCCGCGATCCGCGAGGCAATGGAAGGCACGGGTGCGTTGCGAGGGGCCGGACTGCCGGGAGCACTGCACCGTCAGCTGGTGGTGCCGATGCTCGACGGAGGGCGCCTCGCCGGCGTGCTGCTGGTTGCCGACGCGGCCCAGCCCTACGACGACGACGACCGCCGGCACGCCGAACACATCGCCGACGCGGCGACCAAGCTGCTGCGCCGCCGTCGCTCGGACGCCGAGATCGTCACCGCCATGGACCACATGGAGCGGGTGATGTTCGGTGCCATCGAGGCCCTCGCGCAGCTCGCCGAAGCGCAGGATGCATGCAAGACCGGGCGCGCGCGCCGGGTCTGTGACTACGCGGCCGGCATCGGCATCGCGCTCGGCTTGCCGGGACACACGGTTCGCGGCCTGCGTGTCATGGGGCAGTTGATCGACGTCGGCATGTTGCAGATTCCGCGCGAGCTGCTGTGGCGACCGGGCGTGCTCTCGGTGTCCGAGTTCGAGCTCGTCAAGACGCATGCGGACCGTGGGTTCGAAGTCCTGCGCGCGATCGAGTTCCCCTGGCCGGTGGCAGAGACCGTGCGCCAGCATCACGAGCGGCTCGATGGCTCGGGGTACCCGCGCGGGCTGAAGGGCGAGGAAATCCTGCTCGAAGCACGCATCGTCGCGGTCGCCGATGCGGTCGAAGCCATGCTGTCGCCGCGGCCGCACCGTCCGGCGCTCACGCTGCCGGCGTGTCTCGACGAGCTTCAGTCGCAGGCCGGTCGCCGGTACGATGCGAGGGTGGTCAAGGCCTGCGTCAAGCTGCTGCGTGACGGGCAGGCGACGGCCGTTCAAGGTCAACACGAAGGCGAAGCGGCCGTGGGGCAGCGAATCGCCTGAGGCGGTTCGCACGATGCACCTGCAGTTCTACGGCGCGGCCGGTGAAGTCACCGGTTCCTGCCACATCCTCACCATTCGCGGCCGCACGCTGTTGCTCGATTGCGGGCTGATCCAGGGCGGCGACGATCCCGACACTCGCAATCGGCAGCCGTTTCCGTTCGATGCCGCGGCGATCGATGCGGTGGTCCTGAGTCACGCGCACATCGACCATTGCGGGCGATTGCCCTTGTTGCGCAAACGCGGCTTTCGCGGGCCGATCCATGCAACTTCGGCGTGTCGCGACCTGGTGCGCATCCTGCTCGCGGACAGCGCCCACATGGCCGAACGCGAGGCGGAGCGCTACCGTCGCAAGCAGGCCGAGCATGGCAATCAACACGCACGGGGTTTCCCCGATCCCTTGTTCACGCGCGTGGATGCGGACGAGACCCTGCAGCAGTTCAAGACGGTGGCGTACGGCCGGGCGACCGAGGTTCTACCCGGCGTGACACTGACCTTCCGCGACGCCGGCCACATCCTCGGCTCGGCCGGCGTGTGGCTGCAGCTCGAGGAGGACGGCGTGCGCAAGCGCATCGTCTTCAGTGGCGACGTCGGGCAGTACGATTCGCCGATCCTGCGTGACCCGGACGGCGACGGCACGGCCGACGTGGTGGTCATGGAGAGCACGTACGGCAATCGCCGGCATCGCGAACGCAGCGACACGCTGCGTGAATTCGGCGAGATCCTGCGCGCGGCACGGGCGGGTGGCGGCAACGTGCTGATCCCCGCGTTCGCGGTGGGGCGCAGCCAGGAAATCCTCTACGAACTCGCCATGCACTTCGACGAGTGGCGCGTCGGCGACTGGCAGGTGTTCCTGGACAGCCCCCTGGCCATCGAGGCATCCGAGATCTACTGGAAACATCCCGAGCTGTACGACGCCGAGGCGAGCGCCGCCCGCCGGGATGTCGGCCGCTTACCCGTGCTGCCGAACCTCAAGCTTTGTCGTTCCGCCGAAGAATCGATGGCGATCAACCTGTTGCGGGGCGGCGCGATCATCATCGCGGGCAGTGGCATGTGCAACGGCGGACGCATCGTGCATCACCTCAAGCACAACCTCACGCACCGGGAGTGCGACGTGATCTTCACCGGCTTCCAGGCGCTGGGAACGCTCGGGCGCGCGATCGTCGACGGGCGCGAACACGTGCGCATCCATGGCGAGCAGTTCAAGGTCAATGCGCGTATCCACACGCTCGGCGGCTTCTCGGCCCACGGCGACCAGCAGGATCTGCTGCGCTGGCACGCCAGCATCGGTGGCCAGCCACACACGTACCTGGTGCACGGCGAAGCGGAAGGCGCGAGCGGGCTGTGCGTTGCGCTGCGTGCGCGGGGAATGCAGGCCGAGGTGGCCACGCCAGGACAACAGGTCGATCTTGCGGCGGCAGGCGGCGCCTGACGCTCAGCGGTCGACGTCGAAACGCATCGTTACGGTCGAACGCTGTTCGACCGCGTGGCCGTTGACCACGCGCGGGCGGAAGCGCCAGGCCGCGAGGGCCTCGCTTGCGGCGACGTCGAACACGCCGCGGGGTTCGGCCGACACCACCTGGATGTCGTGGACCGTGCCGTTGGGTGCGATCGTGAATTCAAGTTCGACCCAGCCCCGGGTGCCATTGCGCAGCGCCTGCGCCGGATACACCGGGTCGCGCGCCACGATGCGTTCGAGGCGGTCCGCGGCCACGACCTCCGTCGATCCGGTGGCCAGGGGCTCGCTCACCGGTTCTGCCGCAGTGCGACGTGTGGACGGACCCATCATGCCCGCCGTCGGCAGGACATTCACCGGTTCGCGCGCGTAGCTGCGCGTCGCGGGGACCCGCGTTCGCGTCGGATTGACGATGACTGCGGCGAGCGGATCGGATCGCACGACCGGGGGCGACGCTTGCGATCTGGCCGTCGTCGGGGTGCCTGGCGTAACGGACAACTTCGTGACCGGGCCCGGCAGCGCAGCGAGTTCAGCCTGGATTTCTGCGAGCGTTCGCGCACGCGCGGGGACCGCCGTCGGCGTGACCGAAGTGGTCGTGGCCAGGCGCGCTTCGACCTCGGCGCGCTGCTCGCGCGACAACTGGCGTGACGGCGTGTCGGGTGGGTTGATGAGGCGGGCGAGGACCTGGGCCGGCCGGTCACCGGGGACCACGGCGAGCACGCGCTGCACGAGCCGTTCGGCTTCGATCTTGTGGCCGGCATCGAATTCCTGCTGCGCGCGTTGCAGCAGCCGCTGTACGGTCTGCGCGAGCGAGGCCTGTGCCTCGGGGTGCTCCGGCTGTGCAAGCAGCACGGCCTGGAACAGGTCGAGCGCATTGCGGCCTTCGGGCGCCTCGAGCCGGCCAGCCTGCAGCGCCGCGCGCGCGCGGGAGAGTACCGGGTCCGAGTGACCGGCAGTCACGCTCACCCGCGGGGCGGCGATTGGCGCCGCGATTTCGACGGTCGCCTCGGGTTCGTCCGGCTCGCCGCCGACGAAGAACGGCATGGTCAGTGCCAGTGTCACCAGGCCGATCAAGGCGAGGTAGCCACGCGGCATGCCGGCCGTCGGTCGACGCAGGCCGCGCAGCAGCGGCAACAACGGATCGCTGGCTGCACGGCCCTCGCGTCGTTCGACGTGCCTGCGGATCGCTGCTTGCAGGAACATGCCCGCACGGCGCGCGGAGGCCGGCTTGTGCATGAACCGGTAGACGAGGCCATCGCTGATCAATGGCGCGAGGAGGGGCTCGTCGGCGCGCGTCCCAGCCACGCAGACGATGAGGTCGGGGAACTGTTCGACGATCTGCTGGATGAGCGTGTCGGCGCGGGTCGAAACCGCGGCCATGTCGACGAGCAGCACGCCGCAACGTCCGGTGATCAGCAGGTCCGCGGCCTCATCGGACGAGCGTGCGCGCCAGACCGGATTGCGCTCGCCGACGGCGGCACGCACCGCCTGGAACAGGTCAGGGTCGGCCGTCAGCACCACCACGTCCACCAGTACCGCCTCCGGTGCGGGTGCGGCGGAAACGGCCCGATCGGCCTCGGCGGCAACAGTCAAGGGCTTGCGGAGCATCGTCCGGGCATTGCACGCCAAACGGTCCCGACACTCCACCCCAGGATGCGAAAAACATGAAGTAATTCATGAAAATAGCCGCGATTTGCGCGACCTTCTCCGGCGTGCTTCTGTGGCGCTGCAGCAACACTTTCGCCTTTGGTCGCTCGACATAAGGCGGCGGCCGCGAGCATGATCGTCGCGCTCCTCCGTCCGAGGCCGTGCACGCGGCCGGGGTTATCTCATGCGGGGAATCGAATTCACTTCACGGATCCCTCGCGACAAGCGCCATGCGCTCGAGCGGATCCTGTTTTTCAATGGTTGCCAGGATCGTTTCGTCCGCGAGATCGTCGACATCATCGACAAATACGGCCCGCTCGAAATCGTCGACGACGGTGAGGGGCTGCGCGTGCGCGTGGGCAGCCTGCCGGATGTCCAGTGCCTGTTCGCGGTCGAGGCCTTGACCGGCCGTCCGGTCGGCGTCGCCGTCTATCACCGCGCCGACCTCGAGCACGTCACGGTGCTGCATCTCGGGATGAGCGAGGACTACTGCACGGGCGGCATGAACGACGACGTCAGGCTGTTGCTGCGCCTGATGGGCGAAGTGCGGCGGTCATCGCGCCGCATCAAGGGCGTACGCCGGCTCGAGGTGCTCTACGGCGGGCAGCGAGCTCGCGCCGTCGCGGTCTGAATCACTGACCCGCAATCGGGCCATCACTGCGCCTTGCCGACCGCCCCCTTGCTTGCACCCAGCAGGTCATCCACCATCGCCTTGACGGCCGCAATCTGCGGTCCGGCGCGGGTCGCGTACTGGTCGCCGGTGTAGCCCCACCAGTCCCAGCACCCGTTCGGGTTGAGGGGCTGGAAACTGGGCTCGACCTGTGGAAACAGGACGACGATGCGACCCGCATCGGCAGCTGCCAGGTAGCCGGCCTGCTGCACGAAAGCATCTTTCACGTACGAAGCGCCTTGCTTGCAGCCGTGAAAGGCCACGTGCAGGCGACAGCGTCCGGCCGCGCCGTTGCCCGAACAGGCCGCCGGCACGTACAGCCACCCTCGCGCGGCCAACCCTTCCGCATCCGCTGCCTGCGCGTACGGTGCCTGCGAAAAGTGCACCAGCGTCCCCGGCTTGACGCCCGCCACCGGCATGTCGAACGAACCATACAGGTGCTCGAGCATCTGTCGGGCGCCGTCGAAGCCACAGCTGCCGACGAACGGCGTATCGGTCTTGCCGCAGTCCTGGAGATTCTTCGTGGCCGTCGGAAACGTGTGGCCAGCGGCCGCAAGTTCGGTGCGCTGCACGCCACGCGGATCCACCAGCAATTCGTAATACGCCTGCAGCGCATCGACCACCGGCTTGGCCACGACCGGGTCCGTCCCGCCGCGAAAGATCCACACCCGATCGTTGGCCAGGTTGGCGATCGGGTCGATGCGGTCGGCCAGGGCGAGTTCGCTCGTGATTCCGACCAGTTCATCCACGGCGATCGGTTCGTCGCCCTTCATGCAGCGACCGAGCGCCTGGCTCAGCGAGTTCTGCGCACAGAAGTAAGGGCCGGCGGCCAGGACGCCGACGCCGCCGACCAGCGACGAATGCGCGACGTGGAACTGCCCCGCCATGTAGCCGCCTGCGGAGATGCCCGACGTCGTCACCGACCCCGCTGCGACCGGCACCTCAGCAAGTCGATCGACCTGCGGGTCGGCACTGGATTCGCGGCCGTTGCAGCCCGAGAGCGCAAGTACGCCGGACACGCACCACGCTGCAGCACACAGGACTCTCACGATCGGCGACGTCTGCATCGGATCTCTTCCATGACGGTTACGGGTGGCGCTCACTTGCGAGTCTTCTTCGCGCGGGCCCGCTTCGCGACCGCGCGCCTCGGCGCGCAGAGCGCCCGGAAGCCGGCGGCGCAATACGGCACCAGTCGCTCGTGGACGCTGTCGAGATCGCTCGAACGGCAGGCGCCGCCCGACAACTTGTCGATGCGCCCGGTCTCGGCAAACGTCAGCGTGAGCGCACCGGACAGGAAGTGATAGGCCCAGTAGAGGTCGCGGTCCTCGCAATCGGGCAAGGCGCGGCGAATCGCGTCGATGAACTTTTCAACGACCGGATCGAAGAACCGCGACATCAGGACGCCGCCGAATTCCGGCGAGTTGTTCACCTCCGCGATCAGCGCAAAGTAGCTCTTCCAGCCCGGGCTGCCGCGCGAGGAACGGTCGAGCAGCGGGTGCGTGAACGCATTGATGACGTCCTCGATCTGCGGCGGGCGCGCACCCCTGGCGGCAGCAAGCACCGCGTCGAGGCGCGCGATTCGCTCGGCATTGAGGTCTTCGGCGCGACGCATGAACACCGCCTCGAGCACGCCCTGCTTGTTGCCGAAGTGATAGCTCACGAGTGCCACGTCCACGCCCGCGGCGCCCGTGATTTCGCGCACGGAAACGCCGTAAAAACCGCGCTCCGCGAACAGTTGCTCCGCTGCGTCGAGGATGCGCTCGCGCGTTGCCTGCGAGCGTGAGCCGGTGCCGGACGTGCCTGCCTGCGGCCGTCGGGCCGGCGCGGCACTCGAGCGGCTCTTCGTCCCTTTTTTTTGCATCGCGTTAAGAACTGCCTGTGTGCCTGTCGCCGGGACCCGATTCTGAAGAACCGGCAGGCCTTCCTGCAACGACTGTTGAATTTCAACGAACGTTCAACTAAATTCCAACACTCGTTGAAACACCGGCGCCGGATTCGGCGCCACAGCAGGGGGATCCATGAAGAAGCTCGCCGTTTACTCGGTGCAGGCCGCTGCAGCCTGCGCGGCCTCGATGTTCGCCGTACCCGCTGTCCTTGCGCAGGACGCGCCGTCCGCCAAGGCCGCCGGCGGCCTGGAAGAAATCACGGTCACTGCCCGTCGCCGCGAGGAGTCGATGCAGGACGTGCCGATCGCGCTGTCCGCGTTCTCGGCCGAGCGCATCACGAATGCCGGTGCGCCGGACATCACCTGGTTGCAGCAGTCCACGCCGAACCTCACCTTGCAGGTTGCGCGCGGCACCAACTCGACGCTGATCGCCTTCATCCGCGGCATCGGCCAGCAGGATCCGCTGTGGGGCTTCGAGCCCGGCGTCGGCCTCTATGTCGACGACGTGTACGTGGCCCGCCCGCAAGGCGCGGTGCTCGACATCTACGACATCCAGCGTCTCGAAGTGCTGCGCGGTCCGCAGGGCACGCTGTATGGCCGCAACACGATTGGCGGCGCGATCAAGTACGTGACCAAGTCACTCGGCAACGAGGCGCGCCTCGACACCAAGCTGACGTTGGGTACGTATGCGCAGCACGACTTCATCGCCTCGGGCGTGCTGCCGCTGAACGACACGTTCTCGATCGGCGGCAGCGCCGCCATCTACCGTCGCGATGGCTACGGCGAGAACCAGTTCACCGGCAGCCAGAACCACTACGC
This sequence comes from uncultured Gammaproteobacteria bacterium, assembly GCA_963846315.1. Lineage (GTDB taxonomy): Bacteria > Pseudomonadota > Gammaproteobacteria > Steroidobacterales > Steroidobacteraceae > RPQJ01. Next base: position 306,739 of record CAWJVM010000006.1, on the reverse strand, counting down.
GAAAAGCGTCGACGCCTTCCGCCTGAGCGCCGAGTGGAACCCGACCGACGCCTTGAGCTTCCGCCTCGCCGGCGACTACGTCGAAGACAACTCGGACGCCAAGCACGGCCATCGCGAAGCGCCGGGCATGGGACTCGCGGCAGGCGAGGTCGTGTTGTCAGACATCTACGACACGCGGGGCGGCATCGGCGACGACAACCGCGTCCGCAACCAGGGGATTTCGCTGACGGCCGCCTGGGAACTGACGGACGCGATCACGCTCAAGTCGATCACCGCCTACCGCGACGGGGTGACGGACACGCTGATCGATTTCGACACCAGCCCGGCACCCGCGCTCGACGTGCCTGGCTACTACGAAGACGACCAGACCACGCAGGAACTGCAGTTCCTGTACGAAGGCGAGCGCCTGCACGGCGTGGCCGGCCTGTATTACCTCGACGCCCACGCTGCCGGCAAGTTCGACACCATCGTCGGCCTGCTCAACCTCACGATCGCGACATCCGGCTTCGTCGACACGACGAGCTACGCGGCCTACGCGGATTTCAGCTGGGACTTCACCGACCAGCTCTCGGCTTCGCTCGGCGGCCGCTACACCTCGGACGAGAAGGAAGGCGGCGTGTACCGCCAGAACTTCACCGGCCTGTATTCGCCGCTGTTCGGCAACGACGCGGCGGTTCCCGGCCTGATACGTTCGGACTACACCAACGACCGCACGTTCGACCAGTTCACGCCGCGCGCCAGCGTCAGCTACGAGTTCACGGACACGTTCACGACGTATGCGTCGTACTCCGAGGGCTTCAAATCCGGCGGCTTCGACATGCGTGGCGACGCGGTTCTGACGCCGGACACCGTCAACGGCTACGATCCCGAAACCGTCCAGTCCTACGAAATCGGCGCCAAGGGCACGCTGTTCGACGATCGAATGTCTTACAACTTCGCGGTCTTCTACGCGGACTACAGCGACCAGCAGATCACGCGGCAGCAGCCGACGGTGACCGGTTCGATCGCGAGCTTCGTCGACAATGCCGGCGCCTCGACCATTCAAGGCGCCGAACTCGAGGGCTTCGGTCCAGTTCAGCGACCGGTTTTCTCTGAACTACGGCGTCGGCTGGACGGATGCGGAGTTCGACAAGTACGAGACGTTCCAGGTCATTACGAATCCGGCGCCGCCGCCGGCCACGATTACCGTGCCTGTCGACCTCTCCGACACGGCCGTCTTCCAGAACACGCCGGAGTGGAACGGCAACCTGGCGCTCAACTACGAGCAGCCGCTGCCCGGCACCTGGGGTTCTTTGCTCGCGACAGTGTCGGGTTCGTACCGCGATTCGTACCACATGTTCGAATTCCCGAATCCGCTCATCGACCAGGATGATTCCTACACGCTGGTCGACGCGAGCGTGGCCTGGACGGCCAGCGACGAGAAGCTCCGGTTCCAGCTGCTCGGGCGCAACCTCACGGACGAGGAATACAAGATCGGCGGCTACTACTTCCCGGGTGCGCTGTACGGCAACATCGTCAACAGCTTCTACGGTCCGCCGCGCACGGTCAGTTTGAGCGTGAGCTACCGCTTCGACTGATCGCCAGACGGATGAGGTTAGGGCCATGGGCTGGTACGACGTACCGCAGCCGATCGTCCCCGACCTGATCGTCCAGCACGGCCGCAACCAGGCCAGGAAACCGGCGCTCCTCTGTGGGGAGCGCCGGTGGACCTGGGCCGAGTTCGACGCTGCGACGAACCAGGTGGCGAACGGCCTGCTGCAGTTGAATCTTGCGCCGGGGGCGCGGCTCGCGGTGCTGATGCAGAACAGCGCCGAAATGGCGCTGCTGCTGTTCGGTGCCGGCAAAGCGGGCGTGTCCGTCGTGCCGCTCAATACGTCGGTGAGCGATGCCGCGGTCGCTGCGATGGTGCGCGACAGTGGCGCGACCGGAATCGTCGCTTCGGGCGAGCACTGCCGCCGGGTCGATTCGCTGCTCGCAGGCGGGCACATGCCGGGCACGATTCGCAAGCTCGGCGTCGATACGCCTGATGACGGCCACTGGACGGAAATCGCGCCCTGGATGGCGCGACAGGCCATCACTGCACCGGCAGTCGAAGTCGGTCCCGACAGTGAGTGCAACATCATCTACAGCTCGGGCACGACCGGTCTCCCCAAGGGCATCGTGCATACGCACGGCTGTCGCTATGACTGGGGTACCGACCTCGCCATTGCATTGCGCTACCGCAGCGACTGCGTCACGGTCTGCTCGCTCGGGCTCTATTCCAACATCAGCTGGGTCGCGATGCTGAGCACGATCGTCGTCGGCGGCACCCTGGTCGTGCTGCCGTCGTTCACCGCGGCTGCGCTGGTCGACGCGATCGAACGTCATGGCATCACCCATGGCGGCTTCGTGCCCGTGCAGTTCCAGCGCGTCCTCGAACTGCCCGGCATCTCCACACGCAACCTGACTTCACTGCAGGCGATCATGTGCTGCGGCTCGCCGCTGCCGCCGGCCTTGAAGCGGGCAACGCGCGACACGCTCGATTGCGAGCTGATCGAGCTCTATGGTCTGACCGAAGGCATCATCACCACGCTGGCGCCCGAGGATTTCGACGCGCACATCGAATCGATCGGCAAGCCGATTCCCGGCCAGCACCTCAAGCTCGTGCGCGACGACGACGTCGAGGCGGCCCCCGGCGAGCTCGGCGAGATCTGCGGCTACGGACGCCTGGTGATGGAGGGCTATCACCAGCGACCCGACGCGACGGAAGAGGCGACCTGGGTCGACCTGCAAGGCCGGCGCTGGCTGCGGACCGGCGACATAGGGCGCCTCGACGAGGAGGGCTTCCTCTATATCGTCGATCGCAAGAAGGACATGATCCTGTCGGGCAGCCAGAACATCTACCCGGCCGACATCGAAGCGGTCATGCGCGATCATCCCGCGGTCGCCGACGTCGCGGTCGTGGGCGTGCCGAGCGAACGCTGGGGTGAAACGCCGCTGGCACTGGTCGTCGCGGCCGGGGCCGGCGACGCGCCGCACACCGACGGGCTGGTGGAATGGACCAACCAGCGGGTCGGCAAGCAGCAGCGCCTGGCGGGCGCCGTGTACGTCGCCGACCTGCCACGCAATCCGAATGGCAAGATCCTCAAGCGCGAGTTGCGCAAGCAGTACGCTGACTGGGAGAAAGCCAGGTGACCCCGACCGACGCTGCAGCCGAACGATTCTTCAGGTCCGGCGATGGCCTGCAACTGTTCTATCGCGACTTCGCCCCGCTCGCGCCGACGACGAAAATGCCGGTCCTCTGCCTGCCCGGCCTCACGCGCAATTCGCGCGACTTCACGCACGTCGCCGAACGTATCCGGCGAGACCGTCGCGTGCTCTGTGCCGACCTGCGCGGCCGCGGCCGTTCGCAGCACGACCCGGTCTGGCAGAACTACCATCCCGGCACCTACCTCGCCGACATCGGCCTGCTGCTGAGTGACGCGGGCGTCGCACGCTGCGTGCTGCTCGGGACGTCGCTGGGCGGAATCCTCTCGATGCTGCTGGTCGCGACGAACCCGAGCCTCGTGGCGGGCGTCATTCTCAACGACGTCGGTCCCGAAGTGGCACCCGAAGGACTTGCTCGTATCTCGGCGTACGTCGGTCGTCATGCGCCGCCCGCGAACTGGGATGAAGCGGTCGCGACCGTGCAAGCGACTTACGAGGTCGGCATGCCGGGTCTCACGCACGAAGAATGGGTGACCCACACGAAGCGCAGCTACAGCGACGTCGACGGCGTGCCGCGTCTCGACATGGATCCGATGATCGGCGAAGCCGTGCGCAGCGCGCCGGCCGCCGCTGCGCCGGATCTCTGGCCACGTGTTTGCGGCGCTCGCGGCCGGTGCCGGCGCTCGCGTTCCGCGGTGCCATGTCCGACATTCTCTCCGGGTCGACGTTCGACCGCATGCTGCGCGAGAAGCCCGACCTGCTGCGCGTCGAAGTGCCGCAGCGGGGACACACGCCGATGCTCGACGAGCCCGTCACCGTCGCGGCCATCGACGACTTCCTCGCGCGCGTGCCCTGACACTGGCCTGGCCCCTCCGCTGGAGTCACGTTCCGCATGACGCTCGAATGGATCGGACTGCTGGGCAGCCTGGCGCTGCTGATCGTCCTGACGATGCGCGGAGTCGACCTGTTGCTGGCGGCGCCTGTCTGCGCCTTGCTGCTCGCGCTCTCGTTCGGCCTGCCCGCGTTTCCCCAGCTCGCGGGCGAGGGCGCGGACAACTTCACCTCGGCCTACATGACCGGGTTCAGCGGCTTCCTCGCCTCGTGGTTCTTCGTCTTCCTGCTCGGCTCCGTCTTCGGCAAGGTGATGGAAGACAGCGGCGCGGCCGACAGTGTCGCGCAGTGGGTGGTGCAGAAGTTCGGCGCGCGTCATGCGCTGGTCGCCGTCATTGGCGCCTGCGCGGTGCTGACGTACGGCGGCGTGAGCCTGTTCGTCGTCGCCTTCTCGGTGTTTCCGCTGGCACTCGCGCTGTTCCGCGAGGCCGGCCTGCCACGGCGGTTCATCCCGGGCACGATTGCCTTCGGCTCGGTCACCTTCACGATGACGTCCGCGGGATCGCCGGAGATCCAGAACTGGATCCCGATGCAGTACCTGGGCACGACGCCCTATGCCGCGTGGCAGGTCAGTCTCGTCGTCGCGGTGCTGATGGCGATCGTCGGCTTCACGTGGCTGCGCTGGATGATCGGTCGCGCCATCGTTGCCGGCGAGAGGTATGACGCGCGCGACGGCGATCCGCAGCCGAAGACCGGCGGCTTGCCGCATCCGGCGACGGGCCTGATTCCGCTTGCGGCGGTGCTGGGCGTCGCGTTCGCATTGCACGACCACCTCAAGCAGTCGGCGCTGATCGTCGCGCTGCTCGCCGGCGTGCTGACGGTGCTGGTCGTCAACCGCAACTACTTCATCAACCTGCCGCACGCCGTGTCGAACGGCACGCTCGGTGCGCTGATTGCCATTGCCAACACCGCAGCCGTCGTCGGCTTCGGCGCGATCGCCAAGCTGTCACCGGCGTTCGGTGCCGCCGTCGATTCGCTCACGTCGCTGCCGGGCGATCCACTCGTCAGTGCCTCGATTGCGGTCACGCTGATCGCGGGCCTGACCGGATCTGCGTCCGGAGGCCAGGCCATTGCATTGCCGATCCTGGCGCCGCACTACCTCGGTCTGGGCGTGGATGCGAATGCGTTGCATCGCGTAGTGGCGATTGCCTCCGGCGGACTCGACTCACTGCCGCACAACGGGTACGTTGTGACGACGATCCGCGGCGTGTGCCGCGAGACGCACAAATCGGCCTACTGGCCCATGTTCTGCATGACTGTCCTCGTCCCGTTGTTCGGCCTCGTCGTGGCGTTGCTGCTGCTGTAACCGTGCGCCCGTCCCGCGGAGCCTGGTCGCGCGCGGTGAGCATCGGGCTCATCGGGACAGCGGCGGCCTCGCTGGCAGCCCTGCTCGCGCCGTTCGGCTGGCCCTTCGAGTTGTTTGCGCACTTCCGCTGGCAGGTCGGCGCCGCTGCGCTTGCGTTGCTGCTCGCTTCGCTGGTACTGCGCCGACCCTGGATGATGGTGGTTGCCTGCGCCACGGTGGCGCTGCAATGGTTGCCCGGGGTGCTGATGAGTGGCCGGGCCTCCGCGCACGAGCCGATCGCGCTGGCTTGCAGCGACGACCGGTTGAGGGTCGTGACCGCGAACGCCTGGTTTGCGAACACCGATCATGCGGCGCTGGTCGCCTGGCTGGGTCGCAGCGACGCCGACATCATCGCCCTGCAGGAGATCACGCCGCAGTGGGTGACCTCGCTCGAGCCCCTCGCGCGCACGTACCCGTACCGCAAGTTCCTGCCGCGCGACGATCCCTACGGCATCGCGCTGCTGAGTCGCTGGCCGATCGACGACGTGCAGACCAAAGACTTCGCGGGCGATGGCCTGCCTTCACTGGTCGCGAATGTCGACGTGCACGGACGCGAGCTGCAAGTGATTGCGCTGCACACCCGCTGGCCAATCGTGCCTGTGCTGCAAGTCGCCCGCGATCGAGCATTGCAACAGGCGGCGGCTCTGGCGCTCACCCGGCCAGAATCGACGATCCTGCTTGGCGATCTGAACCTGACGCCCTACGCGCCGGCGTTCGCGCGGCTCGTGTCCGGATCCGGATTGCGAGATGCGTTTGCAGGCGAGGCGTGGCGCCCGACGTGGCAGGCGGGATTCTGGCCGCTCGCGTTACCGATCGACCACGTGCTGGTGCCGCGCGGGAGCTGCGTCACCGCGCAGGCAATCGGTCCGTACCTGGGTTCCGATCACCGGCCGCTGCAGGTCACGTTGCGGCTGCCCTGACGCGGTCACTCGTCGACGTAGTCGCTGTCGCGGCGACCGATCGAGCGGCGTCGGTCGTCGGTCGTCGACGAGGCGCCCGGCCTCGCCGAGCGCAGTCCGGAACGGCGCGGGCCGGCGCGTCGATCGGGGTGGTGCTGGAACTTGCAGTGACAACCGTCGGGGCTGGTGCAGCCGATGATCGGCAGCCGCGGCGCGGAGAGCGACAGCAGGCGCACACCCTTCAACGCCTTGGCCTGCGCACAGGCGGTGGAATCTGACACGATGCTGACCGCGTGATACCGAAGGCGGGGTGGTCGCGGTGTGACTGAGCCGGCCATAGGTGGAAACCCTTCCCGACGTCGTTCTAGTTTGACTCCAAGCTACGCCAACCCGCGTTGTCCGCCAAGGGGGGCGATGCCAACCGGCCGCTATTCGACGCCGAGCGTCTCGCCCACTGGCGGGGCGAATTCGCGGCAGCAGTCGAGCAGCCAGGCCCGGAACCGCACGACCTTGGGCAGCGAGAAATTTGCCGGCGGGGCGACCAGGTACCAGGCGTTCCGTTGCAGCACGCTCGGCAGCATCGGACGTGCCAGCCGGCCGGCGGCAATGTCGGCCGCGACCAGCGACCAACGGGCCAGTGCGACGCCCTTGCCCTGTTCGACGGCGACCAGGGACGCCGCAGAATCCTCCAGCGGCGGGCTGGTGTCGGCCCGCGTCGTGTCGCCGCCGACGCGGCGCAGCCAGTCCTGCCACGGCTCGGTGCGGCTGTGGATCAGGGGGTAGCGGGCGAAATCGGCCACGGTATCGATCGGGCCGAACCTGGCGAGCAGGGCGGGACTGCAGACCGGGAACACGTATTCGTCGAGCAGGCGCTCGGACTTGAGTCCGGCCCACTCGCCCGGACCGTAGACGATGGCGGCGTGGAAATCGTCACGGCCGAAGTCCAGCCCGGTGGCGCGGGGCGGCCCGAACCGCACCTCGATCTCAGGGTGCCGGCGCGTAAACTCGCCGAGGCGCGGCAACAGCCAGCGTTGCAGGAATTCGTTCGGCACGCTGAGATTGAGCATGCCGCCGACGCGCTCGCGACGGATGCGCTCGACAGAGCGGCGCAGTTCCTCGAGCCCGCGGCGGACGCCCGGCAGCAGTTCAGCCCCCTCCTGCGTCAGGGCCACGGCCCGCGTGTGACGGCGGAACAGGGGCACGCCGATGTCGGCTTCGAGCGCCTTGATCTGCGCGCTGACTGCGGCCGTGGTGACGCCGAGTTCCTTGGCGGCCGCGGTGAAGCTCAGGTGGGCGGCCACGGCCTCGAAGACGCGCAGGGCGTTGAGCGGTACTCGATCCGGAGGGGTCGCCATCGGCTGCCTTCGAGTAAAATGACGATTAACAATACGGCGCGAAGGCTATGTAATCAAGGGCATTCGTTGGCCGCTATCGAGGGAATCTATAGAAATGAGGTGGGCGCCATGACTGCGCAGGAAGCGTTCCGCATCGAACCGGCCCAACCCGCCGATGCGCCGTTGATCGTTGCGTTGGTGCGCGAACTCGCCGACTACGAACAGTTGCTCGACGCCGTCCGGATCGCCCCGGAAGACCTGCATCGTGACCTGTTCGGCCAGCGTGCCTTCGCGGAGGCAGTCATTGCGCGCGTCGGCGACGAACCCGTCGGCTTCGCGCTCTGGTTTCACAACTATTCGACCTTCGAAGGGCGACCGGGCCTCTACCTCGAGGATCTCTTCGTGCGCCCGGCTTTCCGCGGCCATGGGTACGGTGAGGCGCTGTTGCGTCACCTGGCGCGCGTCGCCCTCGAGCGCGGCTGCGCACGCTTCGAGTGGTCGGTGCTCGACTGGAACGAACCCGCGATCGCGTTCTATCGCAAACTTGGTGCGGTTCCGCTGGACGACTGGACCGTGCAGCGGGTCAGCGGTGACGCACTTCGAGTTCTGGCGGGCAGCGACACACCACGAGGATCACGAGCATGACCACGGCGACGCGGACGAATTACGCCACTGGCACACCCTGGGAACCCGTCGTCGGGTATTCGCGCGCGGTCCGCGTCGGCCCGATGGTGTTCGTGTCGGGCACGACAGCCACGGGCCCCGATGGGCAACTGGTGGGTCGTGGCGATGCCGGTGCCCAAACGCGCCAGGTGCTTGCCAACATCAAGGCGGCGCTCGAGCGCGCGGGCGCGCGGCTCGAGGACGTCGTCCGCACGCGCATCTACGTGCGCGACATCGCCCAGTGGGAGGCCATCGGCCGCGCGCATGGCGAGGTGTTCGGAGCGATCCGCCCGGCGTCGGCAATGGTCGAAGTCAGCGGTCTCGTCGACGCCGCCATGCTGGTCGAAATCGAAGCGGACGCGTTCATCACCTCAGCGGCTGCGTGAATCTGTGGGCTGGCCGGCATCGAAACTCCTGACCACCCACGGAGTGTTGTCACCATGCGCAGAGTCTTGAAGGCCGCCTGCCTGCCTGCCGTCGCACTGTTCGCCGGCTGCAGCAGCGCTCCGACCCTGCCTGTGGCGCAGGACGTCGACCTGGACCGGTTCATGGGCGACTGGTACGTGATCGCCAATATCCCGACCCGGTTCGAAGTGGGCGCACACAACGCGGTCGAGTCGTACCGACTGGATCGGGACGGCAGCATCGCGACGACGTTCACGTATCGCGACGGGGCCTTCGATGGGCCCGAGAAAGTGATGCACCCCCGCGGTTTCGTGCGCGAGGGCACCGGCAACGCTGTCTGGGACATGCAGTTTGTCTGGCCGATCAAGGCCGAGTACCTGATTGCGTACGTCGACCCGGCCTACACCCAGACCATCATTGCCCGCAGCGCGCTGGACTATGTCTGGATCATGGCCCGTACTCCGGAGCTTTCGGCCGACGAATACGCACGATTGGAACGCCGGGTGCGTGACCTTGGCTACGATCTGGGTAAGCTACAGAAAGTGCCGCAGCGCTGGGACGCTGCCACCGTCCCGTCGCCGACGAAATGATCGGGCGACGACATCCGGCCCCTCGAAGATCAAGGACACCGACATGACCAGGATCGTTTCGACATTGCTGAGTGCCGGCGCGCTGTGCGTTGCGCTCAGCACCTTCGCTGTCGCAGGCGCCGAGCCAGCCGTGGCATCTGCACCGGCCGTATCCAAGCCTGCTGCGGTGACCGCACCGGCAACGGCGGCCGCAGTAGCGGCTCCGATGAGCCAGGAGGCGCTGCTTCAGCACCAGTCACAGCATCCGGATCATTTGTACGTGCTCGACGTGCGCACGCCGCAGGAATACGCGGACGGCCACGTGCCGGGCGCGGTCAACGTGCCTTACGACCAGCTCGCGTCGCGACTGGCGGAAGTGCCGAAGGACAAGGACGTGGTGCTGTACTGCAAGTCGGGTCGTCGCGCCGGGATTGCGGCGGACGTGCTGGCGGCCAACGGCTACAAGCGGTTGTCGCATCTCGAGGGCGACATGAACGCGTGGGTCGAGAAGGGCCGCCCGGTCGAGAAGCCTTGAGCGAGCGTTTGTTCGCGAGTTGGTTGCGCCGGATCCAGTTCGGCGCGCTTCGTTCCCTGAGAGCTCGGGCAGGGGACACGCCGTAAACCCATCCATGGGGGCTCGCACGCGCCGTCCATGGCGCGTGACGGTCCCCTGGCCCGAGCTCTCAGGAAACGAATCACGCCTCGACTTGCTGCGCTGCCGGCTGACGCGATTGGCTGTCGCCAAGGCACGCGCGCGCGACTTGGCACGCGACCAGTGGTCGCGCGCCCATCAGCGCCCGCCTGGGCGCGTCACACGCATTGAACCCATCGAACGATTGGAGTGGATCGAGTGCGCAGCGCGGTCAGCGCGAGATGGAGGAGTGCCTTGGGATTCCGAGGGCCGTCACGCGCCATGGACGGCGCGTGCGAGCCCCCATGGATGGGTTCACGGCGTGCCCTCGAAATCCCAAGGCACTCCTCCGGCTCGCGCCATGCATGCCAGACAGCGAACGAGTTCGAGCGCGGCTAAAGGTCCAGCGCCTGATCGAGGTCCGCGAGCAGATCGTCGACGTGTTCGAGCCCGATCGACATTCGCAGCAGCCCCGGCGGCGTTCGGCTGTGCGGACCTTCCATCGACTGCCGATGTTCGATCAGGCTCTCCGTGCCGCCCAGACTCGTCGCCCGCGTGAACAGCTGCGTCTTCGCCGCCACCGCGAGCGCACGATCGCGCCCACCCGGCACCTCGGCGGACAGCACGCCACCGAAGCCACCGTTCATCTGGCGCAACGCGATCTCGTGCCCCGGATGATCCGGCAGGCCGGCGTAATGTACTTTCTCGACGCGCGGATCCGCGTGCAGGAAGCGAGCCACGGCCAAGGCGTTCGCCGCCTGTGCCCGCACGCGCAACGGCAGCGTCGGCAAGCTGCGCAACACCAGCCAGCAGTCGAACGGCGCAGGCACGCCGCCCGCCGTGGCCTGGTAGTCACGCAACGCCGCGCACTCGGCGCCCGCATCCCGTGTCACGACGATGCCGCCGAGCACGTCGCTGTGACCGCCGAGGTACTTCGTCGTGCTGTGCATGACGAAGTCGGCGCCGAGCACCAGCGGCTGCTGCAGCACGGGGCTCGCAAACGTATTGTCGACGCCGACCAGTGTGCCCCGGTGGTGCGCCAGGTCCACGAGCGCAGAGATATCCGCGACGCGCAGCAAGGGATTCGTCGGCGTCTCGAACCAGAGCAGGCTCGTCGTCAACGCCAGTGCCTGCGACACTTCGGTGAGGTTCGTCACGTCGACGAACTCGACGTCGACGCCCCAGCGCGGAACGATGTCGCGCAACTGCCTGGTCGTGCCGTGGTAGCAGTCCGACGCGCAGACGATGCGTCCTCCGGGCGCCGCCAGCGCAAACACGGCGAGCGTCGCCGCGGAGCCCGAGGCAAAGGCAATCGCCTCCTGGCCGCGTTCCAGCGCAGCGATTGCGCGTTCGAGCGAGGTGCGGTTGGGGTTGCCGCTGCGCGAGTAGTAATACCCGTGCGGGTAGCTGCCATCGGCACTGCGCTCGAACGTGGTGGACAGGTGCAGCGGCTCACGCACTGCGCCGGTGGCGGTGTCGGGCTCACGCCCCGCGTGGATGGCGAGCGTTTCGAATTTCATGGGGTTGACGCCGGCGCCTCGTATTCCTGCAGACCAACGACGAGCATACCCGGTCCGCCGTGTGCGCCAAGTGCGCTGCCAATCGAGACCAGCTGCGCAAAGCCTACGTTCGGCAAGCGCAGTTGCTGCAGCAACCATTGACCGTCCGCTTCGCAATTGGCGTGTCCGACGATCAGCCGGTAGGTGACGTCGTCGCGCATGCGGCGCCGCACCCAGCGCGCAAACTTCGACTTCAGGTCGCGCCGGCCGAACAGCACGCCGCCCGCGGTGACCTTGCCATGCCGGTCGTTGTGCAGGACGGGCATCACTCGCAGCGTGTCCGCGACCCGCTTGACCCAGCGCGGCAGGCGGCCGCCGCGCACGGCGTATTCGAGCGAACCCGCCACGCCGAACGAGCGGGTCTTCGGCAGGATGGCCTGGGTCGCGGCGATGATGCGCTCCGCGTCGAAGCCTGCCGCGGCGCATTCCGCGGCATACATGGCGATGAGCCCCTGGCCCGCGGAAACGTTGCCCGTGTCGATCACGCTGACCTTGCCATGGGTGGCCGAGCGGGCTGCGGCCGTCTGCGCCGCGGCGCAGGTGCCGCTGACTCGACTGCTCAGGTTGATCGAAATTACCGCGCTGTGGTGGGAGCCCAGGAACTCGAACTGGCGACGGAAATCCCCCGGCGGCGGCTGTGAGGTCTTGGGCGGCTCGGCGCCGTGCGCGATCTCGTCGTAGAACTCCGCCGACGTGATGCCGACTTTGTCGAGGTAGCTGCGGCTGCCGAAATGCACGCGGACCGGAATCATGTGGATATCGAGCCGGTCGAGTTCCTCGTCCGGGATGTCCGCTGCGCTGTCCGTGACGATGGCGACGCGACGATCGGTCGAGTGCGCCGAGTGCTGTTGACGCTGCATGTCGTCGGCTTTCTCGCCCGACACCTTGCCGAACTTGCCTGCCACCCGGAACACGGCGGCGGGATCGTTGACGTGAATGTGCACGCGCACCTTGTGCTGCAGGCCCGCGACGACGAGGCTGCCACCGAGCGCCGACAGTTGTTCGCGCAGGTGCCGTCGATCCACACCGTCACCGGTCACGACGCACTCCGTGCAGTAGCGATAGACGAGGTCCTCGTCACCGCTGCCGGAGGTCACCTCGTCCGAAGCGCTGGCGATGACCGGTGTCACGCTCCCGGCGGGCTCGTGCTCCGCGCCGCTTTCGAGGTAGTCGGTGACGCCCTCGATGAGTTCGACGAAGCCCTGCGCGCCGGCATCGACGACATTCGCCTTGCGCAGCACCTCGAGTTGAAACGTGGTCTGCGCGAGCGCCGTGCGGGCGGCTGCGACGCCGTGCTGCAGGATCGAACGGAAGTCGTCCATTCCGTCCTTGCGCGCGCGCTGCACGGCCTGCGCGAATGCCGTGAGCACCGACAGGATCGTGCCCTCGCGCGGCTCGCTGAGACTGTCGCGGGCATACTCGGCCCCGCCACCCACGCCCGCCGCAAAGTCGGCCGGGTCGATCCGGGTGAGGTGACCCACGCGATCGCACAGGCCGAGGAAGAACTGCGCCAGGATCGCGCCGGAATTGCCGCGTGCGCCATCGAGCGCGGCGTCCGCCACTCGCGTGAGTGTCTTGCCGGCGTGGCAGTCGGGCGACTTGCGCAAGACACCGAGCACGGCGTTCACCGTGAGCGCGAGGTTGGTGCCGGTGTCGCCGTCGGGCACCGGGAACACGTTGATCTTGTTCAAGTGTTCCTGGCGCGACAGCAGCCGCAGGATGCCCGCCTGCAGCGCGAAATTGAGCCGCAGCCCGTCGAGGCTGTCGGCAGTGACCGCTACAGCATTCACTCGCGACCGACTCCCCTCAGTTCAGTCGTTGGACAGCTTGAACCGGCTGCCCTGGAAATTCAGCACGGCCCCGTCCGGCGTGATCTGCTCGACGACCGGGCCTTCCGCCAGCGTGTCGCCTTCCTTGTACTTGCGTGAGTTGACGAAGATGAAACGCTGCTGCGGCTGCGTCGCGTAGACGTGCAGGTCGAGGTGCAGCGCAGCCACTCCGCCCCGCGCGGTCACTTCGTCGGCATTCGGCATCGCAGCGGTCGGCGGCGCCGATCGTTGCACGGCGGGTGGTGCGGGCGGTGGCGAGTACGGCAGGTCGGTCGCCTCGGGCAGCGGTGCATAAACGACGGAGCCACCACGCCGGGCAGCGCCATTCTTCACGACGGCCGGCAGACCCGCCGGGACGGCCGCGGCGGCTGCCTGCGATGAGGCTGGCAGAGGATCGGACCCATTGCCGACTTCGTCCGCCAGCGGATTGCGACCGCCGGGACCGGCAGGTTCGTCGATCGGTGACCGCGCCGGCGCCGCACTCGGTGTCTGCACCGGCACCGCGCCTTGCGTGACCGGTGTGCCTGCCGTGGGCGGCGGCGCGCTCAGCGTAGGATTCGCAGGACCGGAGGCTGCGCCTGCTGCAGGTCCAGCCGCGGTGGTCGCGGCTGTTGGCGCTGCCACGGCATCGTCCTTGTGCGCACGTCGCAGCAACAGGATGCCGACGGCAAGCAGGTTCACGACCAGCAGTGCAATGGCGGCCGTGGCCCAGACGTTGGTCTTCGGCTTGGTCGGCGCGACCGGTACTTCGGCCAGGCCCGGTCCGGTCTGGCGTTGGCGGGCGTGCTCGGATTTGCGCAGTGCGTCGAGGATGAACGACATCGCTCAGCCTCCGGTCCGTTCAGGGGCGCCGCCAAGCGTCGGTGACCCCGATGGATTCAGCACCGTATCGAGCACGATCTGCGTCTGCACGCCGGCCACGCCGTCGGCGTTGAGCCGGTGCGTGCGCTGGAAATCCTGCACCAGGCGCGTGAGCTCTTCGTCATAAAAATCGCTGGCGGGGCGTGCTTCGGGCAGGCCCTGGGCTGCACGCAGGTTGTCGCGCAGCCAGCGCACTTCGGCGCCGCGCATGCCGGGACCGAGCGCCTTCGCCACCGCGAGCGGCGGACGCCACAGCAGCAGGAAATCGCCGAACCAGTAGCGCGAGATCGTTGCGATCGGCAGCTCCTGCGGCTTGCCGCCGAGTTCGATCGTCGCGGCTTCGTCGGTGAGCGCGGTCAGCAGCACCTGGTGCGTGCCGCCGACGTCATCAGTCAGCGTGAGAATGGCCGGGCGGTTCAGCGTGCGCAGCTGGGCCCACGAGCCTTTCTGGAACAGGCACTCGAGGCCCTGGGCGGTAGCCTGTTCGCAGCCGCGACCGCGGTTGGGTGCGTAGACGAGGTCCCAGCGTTTGAAGAGCTGCGCCAGCGCCGCCTCGGTGGTGGTGTCGTTCGCATTCTGTGCCAGCAGCTGATCGAGTGCGGGTACCGGTGCGGCGGGCGGCGGTGCAACCGGCGGCACTGCGTTCGCCGCGGTCGCGGGCGCGGCAGTGCCGGCCACGTCGACTACCGGCGTCTTCGCCACAGCAGAGCGGGTTTCTTCACGCCCGAACAGCGACCAGGCGCCGAACGCGACCAGCGCCAGTGCCGCGGCGACGGCACCGGCAGTGACCCAGCGCAGCCAGGGTGCAGGAATCGGCCGGCCATACACTTCGGAGGCGGCCTGGCGGATGAAGGGGGCGCCGACCCGATGCTCCTCGCGCGTGAAGGCGCCGAGCAGGGCGCGGTCGCTCACGACGTTGATCACACGCGGAATGCCGTTGCTCAGGCGATAGATTTCGCGCAGCGCGCCCGGTGTGAATGCTTCAGCCGTCGCGCCCGCCACGCGCATGCGGTGCTTGACGTAACCCGCTGATTCGGCGGTGGAAAGCGGGCTGAGGTGATAGCGGCCCGTGATCCGTTGCGCCAGTTGTCGCAAGTCCGGTTGCTCGAGCAGCGACCGCAGTTCTTCCTGGCCGATCAGGATGATCTGCAGCAGCTTGGTGGTGGCCGTCTCGAGGTTGGTCAACAGCCGAACTTGCTCGAGCGTCTCGAAACTCAGGTTCTGCGCCTCGTCGACGATCAGCACGACACGGCGGCCGCGGGCATGCGCTTCGAGCAGGTAGTGCCCGAGCAGGTCCATCAGCGCCTTGGTGCTGTTGCGGTTGTCGACCGGCACCTGCAGGTGCAATTCCTCGCAGATCGTCAGCAGGAATTCCGGTGGCGTGATGCGCGGGTTCAGGATCAGCGCGACTTCGGCGTGGCCCGGGAGCTGTTCGAGCAGGCTGCGGATCACCGTCGTCTTGCCGGTACCGACTTCGCCCGTCAGCTGGATGAAGCCGCCCGCTTCGTTGATGCCGTACAGCAGGTGCGCCAACGCCTCGGCGTGCCGCTCGCTGAGGTACAGGTAGCGCGGGTCCGGCGTGATCGCGAACGGTTTTTCCTGGAGACCGAAAAAGCTCGTATACATGCGGGGTTAGGCCTGCCGTGGCCGGCGAGGGACGCCAATCATGCCTGATCCTCGGCCGGCGCTCATCCCTGATACCGGGCGGGTCCGTCGAACCGGCGGCGGGGGAGTGCTGTTACATTCCAGATCGAGTCTGGGCCGGGGGAAGCGGACCGATGGCCATGCGCTTGCTGTTGTCGCTGATGCTCAATCTCGCGATCTGGCCGGTGGCCGGCGCCGCCGAGCCTGACTACCCGCGGTCACGTCCGTTGACGGACCACACCTTCGAGGTCACACCGGGCCGGATCGAGCGCGGCCGGTACCTGGCCGAACACCTGCTGCAATGCTTCATGTGTCACTCCGAACGCGACTGGGATGCGCCGGGTGCGCCGCCCCGCGCCGGCAGGAAAGGCGCGGGGGCTGTGATGAGCGAGCGTGCCGGCCGTCGTATCGTCGCCCCCAACCTGACGCCCGATCCGGACACGGGCGCCGGCCGCTGGACCGACGACATGCTTGCCCGGTCCATTCGCGAAGGCATCGGGCACGATGGCCGGGCCCTGTATTGGGGCATGTGGTACCAGTCGTTTGCGGGCCTCGCGGATGAAGACCTCGCGTCAGTCGTCGTGTATCTGCGAACGCTGCCCGCGGTGCGCAACGCTTTGCCGCCGACCTTGTTGCCCGCCGACGAGCAGGCTGCCAATGCGAGAAGTCCAAAGCCGATCACCGCGCCGGTCTTGGGGCCAGCTCGCGGCGACACGAAAGCCCTCGGTCGCTACCTGCTCGGCGTCGCCGATTGCGCAGGCTGTCATACCGCGTGGGAGGCACCCCGCAATCCGGGCCTGTTCGGCGGTGGCAACGAGATCGAGCGTGGATCGCACAAGGCGTTCAGCGCCAATCTCACGCGCCACGAATCGGGCGCCGCGTACCCGAAGGAAACGTTTATCAGCGTAATGCATACCGGCAAGGGTGCATCGCTGCACCCGATCATGCCGTGGATCGCGTTCAGTGGGCTGACGGATGCGGACCTCGGAGCGATGTACGACGCCTTGGGCGACGCCTATCCAGTGGCGCACTACATCGGGAACACGGGCGAGCCGCGCCACTGCGAGGTGTGCGGACAGGAGCATCCGTTCGGCGAGCACAACCGCCTGGTGTTGCCGAAGAGCGTACCCGTCGCGGCCACTGTGCTCGAGCGCCTGCCCGGCACCTACCGGTCCGACGAGGCCGGCTGGACGATCGTGGTACGACGCGAAGCCGGCAAGCTGTATGCGCGCGAAAACGACAGCTCCGCGGACGTCGAGCTGATCGCGCTGACCGAGACCCGCTACCTCGGGTCCGGCCTGCCTGCCCCGGTCGAGTTCACGCTGCCGGCGGCGGGTGCCGCCACGCGTCTTGTCTCATTGGAAGTCGACGAGGTCGTGCTCGACCGCGTGCAATGAAGTTCACTCACGCGGCTTGACGATCGTGCTCGCGGGCCGCAATGCGACGGAACCGAATTTTTCTCGCACGGCGTCCACGGCCGCATCGAGTTGCCGGTTGCGCGTCGACTCTGGCGCGCCGAAGAGATCGCCCTGCACTTCCTCGCCCAGGTCACTGACGCCGACGCCGAGCAGTCGCAGTGCAGCTCGCGGTTGCGTCGCTCGCCAGGCATCGAGCAGTTCGGTGGCGATGCGCGCCACGACGCGCGTTTCCTGCGTCCGTGGCTCGACCTGCCGCTGTCGCGTGTAAGTCGTGAAATCGCCGCGGCGGATCTTTACCGTCACGCAGCCACCCATGAGCTTCTTCGCGCGCAGGCGCGTGCACGCCTTGTCCGCCAGTCGCACGACCTCCGCGTGCAGGCGCGCGGGGTCGGTGAGGTCCGTGTCGAAGGTTTCCTCGGCGCTGATCTGCTTTTCGTCGACGTCCGGGATCACTGGACGATCGTCGATACCGGCGGCGCGTTGCTGCAAGCGCTCGGTGTAGCGACCGAACACAGGCCGCAGGCGGGAAGGGTCGGCGAGTCGCAAGTCGCGGAGCGTGAAAATGCCGAGCGCTTCCACCTTCGGCGCCGTCTTCGCGCCGAGGCCGAACAGCTTGCGAATGGGCAGGGGGTCGAGCAGGTCGCGCACTTCGGCTGCGCTCACCAGCACCAGGCCGTCCGGTTTGCGCAGGTCGGACGCGATCTTGGCGACCAGCTTGTTGGTCGCTGCCCCGACCGAAGCGGTGAGCTCCGTCCGTTCACGGATGCGGCGCTTGATCTCACGCGCGATGTGCTCGGCGTTGCCGAGCGCACTCTCGCTCGCGGTCACGTCGAGGAACGCTTCGTCCAGCGAGAGCCCCTGCACCAGCGGCGTGAACTCGTGAAACACCGCGAAGATCTGCTGCGACACCGCGCTGTAGTGACCGATGCGCGGGTGCACCACGATCGCATCGGGGCAGCGACGCAACGCTTCGCGTGTCGGCATGGCCGAGTGCACCCCGAACTTGCGCACCTCGTAACTCGCCGCCGCGACCACGCCGCGATTGCCGCCGCCGCCGACGATGACGGGCTTGCCGCGCAGTTGTGGGTCGTCGCGCTGCTCGACCGATGCGTAGAACGCATCCATGTCGACGTGCAGGATGGAACGGTCAGATTGCATGCGGGCGCGACTCGCAGCCCGGTCGTCACAGGGTAAGCGCGGTGTAAGCGAGCAGTCCCAGGACGGTCAGGCTCATGAACACCAGGTAACCGACGACCAGGAATGAAAACTTCACCAGCGTCACGACGCGCCCCTGCCCGTAGACCCGGCGCATCGCCCGATACAGGTAGTACGGCACGTAGACCATCAGGACGGCGGTCAGGATGTTTTCCACCGTCTTCAGGCCCGATCCGACGATGGTGCCCACGAGCATCGACGAAGACCGCTCGAGCATGAGGACCGCGATACCGCACAGGAAGAAGAACGCGTGGTAGTGCACGAAGAACAGCAGGTGCTCGACGTAGTAGCGCCCCGAGCCCAGGTAAAGCACGAACATCATGACGGCGATCAGCGGCAGGAAGATGAACATCATCTTCGGGATGTTCTCGTACACGGCCCGCCCGAAGCCCTTGCCGTCGGCCACGATCTTGCGGCAGGCGTCGCGTGCCCGGGCTTCGGTCCTCTTGCCGAGGCCGATGCCGATCTTGAGGTTGTCGGGGCCACAAGGATCGTCCACCAACCGCTTGATCGGCGCGACCTGCTCAGGCGTCATGGCGCCGAAATCCTGCTCGAGTTCAGTGCGTGCCTGCGCGCGGTCCGCCCGGTCCGGGATGTGTTTGACGATCTCGTTGATGATGCGCTCGCGCTCCGGATCGAGCTTCGGAGCGGCCTTTGGAGCGGGCGAGGCTGCCTTGCCGGTGACTTTGTTCGTCGTAGCCGCCGGGCCGTTCGCCGGGGGCGCCTGCTCGCCGGGTTCGAGGGTCAGGTTCGCACCGCCCTTGCCGTCGTTTCCGACCTCGAAATTCAAGACGTCGGCCGGGTTGCCACCCACCGTCGTGAGCAGGAAAAACGCCACGCTCAGGATCAGGTACATGCGGAAGGGCGGCGAATAGTGCGTGCGCCGCCCGCGCAGGAATTCGACCGTCAGCGCGCCTGGCTGAAACGCAAGCGGCTTCAGCGTACGCCAGACCCGCGAGTCGAAATTCGCGATGTCTCCCAGCAGGTCGCGCAGGAGCGAGCCAAGCGACAATACCCGCACCCTGGCGCGCTGCCCGCAGTGCGAGCAGTGCTGGCCGCGCAGCACCTCGCCGCAGTTGAGGCAGTTCTCGGTCGAGAACGCGCCGCGGATGAATTCCTCGCGGTGCGCCAGCACGCGCCGTTCTGCGGTGTAGCGTTCGCCGAACCTCTCGACGCCCTGCGCACGCATGCGCGGCGCGTGCTCGCGCAGGTACGTCTCCAGCGCGGGCCGATCGCGCAACCGGTACTGGACGATGCGGCGGATCCGGCCCGCTGGCGCCACGGAGTCGTCGTCGAGAATCTCGGCCGACAGGAAGCCGTCGAACTGGAGCACGTCGGCGGTGTGGTCGCGCAGCCAGGTGTCGAACGGTCCTTCGATCGCCGCCTCGGCCTGGTAGTCGACCTCGTAGAGGACGGTTTCGTTGTCGTCGTCGGGTGTCACGGGCGCAAGGGTAGCGCAAAGCACTGCTGATAGGATTGGCGGATGCCGTTACACGAGTCACCAAGGCCGCGCCTGCATTATCGGCTGGACGGTCCCGCCAACGGGCCTTGCCTGGTGCTGTCAAATTCGCTCGGCTGCACGCTCGAGATGTGGGAGCCGCAGCTGGCAGCATTCAGTCGCGAGTACCGCGTCCTGCGTTACGACACGCGCGGGCATGGCGGTTCGGGGGTGCCCCCGCGACCCTACACTCTCGAGCAACTGGGCGCCGATGTGCTGGGTTTGCTCGACTCGCTAGGCATCAAGCGTGTGCATTATTGCGGCCTGTCGATGGGTGGCTCGACGGGCATGTGGCTGGCTGTCAACGCGCCGCAACGCATCGAGCGACTGGTGCTCTGCAACACCACGCCCTGGCTCGGACCGCCGGCAACGATGAACGCGCGGATCGAGACGCTGTTGCGCGACGGCATGCCGGCGCTGGTGGAAGCGATCCTCGAACGGTGGTTCACGGACGAATTCCGCACGCGTGAGCCGCAAGCAGTTGACCGCATCCGCCGGATGCTGCTGACGACGCCCGTCGACGGCTACGTGGGATGCTGCGAGGCGCTGCGCGACATGGACCAGCGCGCGTCGCTCTGCGCGTATCGTGGCGCCGACGCTCGTCATCGCCGGTACTCATGATCCGGCGCCGACTCCCGAGGCCGCGCGCGCCTGGACGTCGACGATTCCGAACTCACGATTCCTGGAACTTCCGGCGGCGCACCTGTCAAACAGCGGTGCCTCGAAGCAGTTCACACGGCAGGTGCTCGAATTTTTGCTCGAGGGCTGAAGTTCAGCGTATCGATTGTTCGATCTCGTGGTGGCGCGTCCAGGTTGACGAGAACCGCTGCTCTATTCGCGAGATACTCATCACCCGTCATCGACAGAAGTCCGCATGATCGCGCACCTCCCACGCAGAGCGGCACAGGCTCTCCTCGTATTTGCCTTCTTGACGTGCGCTGCCTGCGCCACGACGGAAGGTGGCTTCGAGGACGGAGAGCCCGTGTCCGTCGAGGAAGAATCTGCTCCTCAGGAATCTCCCGCGGTCCCGATGGGGAAAAATCGGGAAGGAGCGGAGGTTCCGCTCGAGGTTGCCGACTCAGAGCGCCCCGAGAATGCCTCTCCCGGCAATGAGCTCGAGGAGGTGGTCGTTGTGGGTGCCCGCGAGCGTCACGAAGTGATCCTCGATCTCGTGTCCGAAGCGAAGTCTGTCCTTCGCGACGTCGAACTCGAGTACTACTTCACGGGGAAAGGAAAAAGAGAGGTGCTGCGCGGACGTCCTGTCGCCTTTGCCCTGTGGAGCGAGGCGAAGAAGGAGTGGTCCATCGTGCACATCGAGATCCCCCGCCCTCCGGTCAAGTGGAAGCCCGGAAGGAAGCCCTTCCCATTCATCGTGCGCACACCCGGAGTCGAGGCACGGCACGTGAAGGGCACGGGTGCCGAACGGCTGATGTTCGCCTTCTCCAGGGACGGAGAGCAAATGAAGGTCTACGGCAGGAAATTCCCCGTATTCGACAATGCTCTTCTGGCGAAGAAGAAGTGGCGAGCCGTCGTCCAGACCGCAAAGCCGATCGTCTATCTGCCGTTCAACGAAGACACGCTCGATCCGCTCTTTGTCAGTGGTGGGACAGAATACCTGCTGTCCACGGCGCAGAAAGCGATTGAGGACTTGCGCCTCGCGAAAGCTCCGGCAGTGGCATTTCCTGGAGAGCTGCTCGCGGATGTCGTGCCCGCCGAAGTCATCGCGACCCTGGCGGTGATTGAACAGACGGACGACGCGGACTACGTGAAAAAGAAATCGGGCGCAGTCAATGAGGTGCTGAGCCAATACGGCCTGAAGCGGGAGCAGGCGTATCGATACAGCGTCTCGAGCGCAGCGGCTCTAGGCCCCATGCAGTTCACGAACCGGAGAGGGAATGGCACCTACGCGGCTGTGGTCAGGCGCTGCCCCGAGGCAAGGCTCGACCCGAACTTTGAGCGCGGCGCAACGAACCTCCTGAACTCCATGAAGGCAGCGATCTGTCTCTTTGACATCGAACTGTCGCAGATGCGCCCGGATATCCGCGCCGCCTACCATGACAACAAGGAAGTCCTTGGCATCTTCCCGGTCGCCGCCTACAACGGCGGGCCGCGGAATGTCACGAAGCTCTACGGTGTCGTGAAAAGGATGGGCGTGAGCCTTGCAGACCTGCGTCCCCCAGGAGAGCAGCCGGAAGGATGGCCAGTAACCTGCCCATGTCTCTGGAAAGAGGAGCCGACAGGTATCCGTCCCGTGGCGATCCCGAAATACAATAATGAAAATCGCTGGTATATCGAAAAGTACCAGAACATCCTGAGAGTGTTCGAGTAAGGGGATGGGCTGGTGTGGCTGCCGCTACGCCGTCAATTGATCGATCTGTTCGTGGACGGCCGCTCGCAGCTGGTCCCGGTCGACGTTCGGGTCGCGCACCGACCGCAGCACCAGCCCATCGATGAAGCACTGCAAAGTGAGCGCCCGCGTCGCTGCGCACTCCGGTGGCAGTCCCATGCCGCCGAGCGCGCGCTCGCGGCCCAGCCACGCCTGCAATTCCATGCGCATGCCGGCATCGAATGAGCGCAGCGCCTCGGCCAACGGCGGACTGCGCGTCGCTTCGGCGCTCATCTCGAGGAACAGGGCGGGGTTCATCAGGTCCGGATCGGCCGCGCACCAGCGATCGAACGCAGCGAGCAGGCCCGCGGCGATGTCATTGGACGAGTGCAGCTGCCGGATGACCGCTCGCCTTTCCTCCAGCTGGTGCTCGATGATGCCGAGCACGATGGCGTTCTTGTTGTCGAAGTAGCGATACATCAGGCCGGCGCTCATCTGCGCGGTGTCGGCAATGTTGGCCATGCTCGCGGCATGGAAACCGTGTTCGATGAAGCACTTCAGGGCGGCGCACAGGATGCGGTCGCGCTGGGCATCCGCGCGCGCGGTCGAGACGGGAACCCCGGGCGTGTTCATGGCGTTCCTTCCTGCCAGCCGCCGCCGAGCACCTTGTACAGCACCACGCGATTCGACTGCTCGGCGAGCCGCGTCACGATCAACGCTTGCTCGGCGACGTAGAGGGTGCGCTGCGACTCCAGCCGCAGCAGGTAGCTGTCGCGGCCGGCCGCAAACCGGGCCTGAGTCAGTGCCTCGCCCCGGAGCGCCGCATCGACCAGCGCCTGCAACGCCGTGCGTTGCTCCGCGAGCGTTGACGTGAGCGCCAGCGCGTCCGCGACTTCGCGGAACCCCTGCTGGATCGATTTTTCGTATTGCGCGAGCGCGATGTCGCGGTCGGCCTGCGACACCTGTCAGGTTGGCACGCAATCGTCCGCCTTCGAAGATCGGTATCTTGACCTGCGGCGTGAAGCCCCAGACCTGCGTCCCGCCGTCGAACAAGCCGGACAACTCGGGGCTGACGGACCCGACCGAGCCAGTCAGCGAGATCGACGGGAAGAATGCCGCACGCGCCGCGCCGATGTTGGCGTTCGTCGCGCGCAGCACGTGTTCCGCCGCCAGCACGTCCGGCCGCCGCAACAGCACTTCGGAGGGCAGTCCGGTCGGTAACGCTGCCAGGCCCGTGACCGGGTCCGCGAAGCCGGTCGGCAGTCGTTGCGGATCGACCGGGGCGCCGACCAGCAGGTTCAATGCGTTGGTGTCCTGCGCGACTTGTCCGGCGTATCGAGCCGCGTCCGCACGTGCGCCTTCGACCAGGGTGCGCGATTGAGCCAGGTCGAGGCCCGATGCGGCGCCGAGGTCATGACGCTTCCCGGTGATGGCATAGGACTGCTCGCGCGTCTGGAGCGTGGCGCGGGCCAGCCGCAGCTGCTCCTGGTCCGCCGCGAGCGTCAGGTAGACATTCGCCACCTCCGCGATGAGGCTGAGCTGCGCGCTGCGCCGTGTCTCTTCCTGCGCGAAGTAACGCTGCAGGGCCGAATCGCTCAGGTTGCGCACCCGCCCGAACAGGTCGAGCTCGAAGTTGGTGACGCCGACGCTCGCACTGAACGACTCGGTCGTGCGGCCGTCGCTGCCTGCGCGATACATCGCCCCCGTGGCGTCGATCGACGGCACCCGGTCGGCGCGCTGGATGCGGTACTGGGCGCGGGCCTTTTCCACGTTCAGCACGGCCACCCGCAGGTCCCGGTTGTTGGCCAGTGCCTGGGCGATCAGTTCCTCGAGGTTGGGATCCGTGAAGAACTCACGCCAGCCGATGTCAGCCGCGGCTTGCGGTTCCGACGACGCGGCCCCTGCAGCCGTGCCGGGTGTCGTCGATGGCAACGGCCACGCGGCCGGAATCGCGGGCGCCGCGTCCGGCAGGCGAGGTTCCAGCATGCCGCAGGCGCTGACGCCGATCGCCGTAGCGAGCAGCCAGCCGATCCGGGAAGGGTTACGCATGTGCGTCGCTCCCAACTGCAACCGGCGAAGCTTGCGTCGAGTCGCCGGGTCCCGGCGACGAATGGCGCTGCACGAACAATCGCTCGACCACGACGAAGAACAGCGGGATGAAGAAAATGCCGAGCAGGGTGCCGGCGAGCATGCCGCCGAGCACGCCGGTGCCGATCGCACGTTGGGCGCCCGAGCCTGCCCCGCTGGCCAACGCGAGCGGCAACACGCCGAGGCCAAACGCGAGCGACGTCATCAGGATCGGGCGCAGGCGGTCGCGCACGGCCTGCATCGTCGCCTCGACCAGCTCCATGCCCTGGTTGAGGTTCTCGGTCGCGAACGCGATGATCAGGATGGCGTTCTTGCTGGTCAGGCCGACCGTGGTCAGCATCGCAACCTGAAAGTAAACATCGCGCTCCATTCCCAGCAGCGTATTGGCGAGCGTGGCGCCGAGGATGCCGAGCGGTGCCACCATCAGCACGGCCGTCGGAATGGTCCAGCTCTCGTACAGCGCGGCGAGGCACAGAAAGACGATCAGCAGCGACAACGTGTAGAGCATCGGTGTCTGCGAGCCGGCTTGCCGCTCCTGGTACGACAAGGCCGTCCACTCGACGCCCAGGCCCGCCGGCAGTTGCGCGACCAGTCGTTCGACCTCGGCCATGGCCTGACCGGTGCTGACGCCGGCCGCCGCCTCGCCCTGGATCTCGGTCGCCGACACGCCGTTGTAGCGTTCGAGTCGTGGCGAGCCGTAGGTCCAGTGCGACGTGGCGAAGGCCGTGAACGGCACCATCTCGCCCTGCTTGTTGCGCACCGACCAGAGCTTGAAGTCGTCGGGCGACATGCGGAATGGCGCGTCGGCCTGCAGGTAGACACGCTTGACGCGGCCGCGATCGACAAAATCGTCGATGTACTGGCCACCCCAGGCCGTCGACAGCGTGTCGTTGACGTCGCTCATCGACAGCCCGAGCGCCGCCGCCCGCTGCATGTCGACGTCGATACGGAATTGCGGCGTGTCGTCCTGGCCGTTGGGACGGACGTTGGCCAGCAGCTTGCTCTGTGCCGCCAAGCCGAGGAACTGGTTGCGCGCCGCCACCAGCGCGTCGTGGCCGAGCCCCGCGTTGTCCTTCAGGAAGAAATCGAAGCCGGCGGCGGTGCCGAGTTCCGGCATCGGCGGCGGTGCGAACGCGAATGCCATCGCGTCCTTGATCTGCATCAATGCGCCCATCGCACGCCCGGCGACCTTGTCGACGTGCATCTCGGCCGGCCTGCGCTCGTCCCAGGGCTTGAGGTTGACGAAGAGCACGCCGGTGTTCTGCCCGCCGCCCCCGAAGCTGAACCCTTGTACCGAGAACACGGAGTTGACCACCGCTTTTTCGTCCTGCAGGAAGTGCCGCTCGACCTGTTCGATCGACTGCATGGTGCGTTCCTGGGTCGCGCCCACGGGTGCCATGACCTGGGCCAGGATCGTGCCCTGGTCTTCGGCCGGCAGGAATGCGCTCGGCAACCGCACGAACAGCACGCCCAGCACCACCAGCAGCGCCGCGTAGATCGCCATGAAGCGCCCGCTGCGGTTGAGCATGCCGACCACGCCCTTGCGGTAGCGCGCGCTGCTGCGCTCGAACATGCCATTGAACCAGCGGAAGAAGCCGGTCTGGCCGTGGTGTTCGCCTTGCTTGAGCGGCGTCAGGATCGTGGCGCACAGCGCCGGCGTCAGCACGATGGCGACCAGCACCGACAACGCCATGGCCGAAACGATGGTCGCCGAGAACTGCCGGTAGATGATGCCGGTCGACCCGCCGAGGAAAGCCATCGGCACGAAGACGGCCGCGAGCACGAGCCCGATACCGACCAGCGCGCCGGTGATCTGGTCCATCGACTTGCGCGTTGCCTCGAGCGGTGACAGGCCTTCCTCGCGCATCAGGCGTTCGACGTTCTCCACCACGACGATGGCGTCGTCGACCAGCAGTCCGATCGCCAGCACCATCGCGAACATCGTCAGCATGTTGATCGAGTAGCCGAGCACGGCGAGCACGCCGAACGTACCGAGCAGTACCACGGGCACCGCGATCGTCGGGATCAGCGTCGCGCGCAGGTTCTGCAGGAACAGGTACATGACCAGGAACACGAGCACCATCGCCTCGGCCAGCGTCTTGACAACTTCCTTGATCGAGGCGCGGACGAATGGCGTCGTATCGTACGGCACGACGGCTTTCATGCCCGCAGGGAAGAACGGCGTCAGCTGGTCCAGGGCTTGCTGCACGCCCTTGGCCGTCGCGAGCGCATTGGCGCCGGTCGCGAGCGAGATGGCCATGCCCGCGGCGGGCTGCCCGTTGAAGCGGCTCAGGTATTCGTAGGTTTCGGCCCCGAGTTCGACGCGGGCCACGTCGCGAAGCTTGAGCACCGAGCCGTCGGGATTGCTGCGCACGATGACGTTGCTGAACTGCTCCGGCGTCTGCATGCGCTCCTGCGCGCTGATGGTGGCGGTGAGCTGCTGGCCCGCGACCGCGGGCGTGCCACCGAGCTGGCCGACCGTTACCTGGGCGTTCTGCGCCTGCACGGCCGCAATGACGTCCGCCGTGGTGAGGCCGTAGCTGACGAGCTTGTTCGGGTCGAGCCAGATCCGCATCGCGTACGGCGAGCCGAAGACCTGGATCGTGCCGACGCCCTGGACGCGACTCAGCGGATCCACCACGTTCGCAATGACGTAGTCCGCGATGTCGCTGCGATCCATGCTGTTGTCGGTCGAGACGAAACCGACGATCTGCAGGAACCCGCTGCGCGACTTGCTGACGTTGAGGCCCTGCCGTTGCACCGCCTGCGGCAGCGAAGGCATCGCCAGTTGCAGCTTGTTCTGCACCTGCACCTGCGCAATGTCGGGATTGGTCGAGCTGTCGAAGGTCAGCGAAATCGTGGCGCGGCCACTGGCTTCGCTGCTCGACGAGATGTAGATGAGGCCGTCGAGCCCCTTCATGTTCTGTTCGATGATCTGCGTCACCGAGTCTTCGACGACTTTGGCGGAGGCGCCCGGATAGGTCGCGTGGACCATGACCGACGGCGGCGCGATGTTCGGGTACATCGAGATCGGCAGCTGCGTGATCGCGAGTCCGCCGGCCAGCATGATGATGATCGCGATGACCCACGCGAAGATGGGCCGGTCGATGAAAAAGCGTGCCATGCGCGTCTCGGCTTACGACTGCGGCGCGATGGCAGCGGCAGCGGGGGCCGCGCCGGCTTCCGTCGCCTGCACCGGCGCACCCGGCCGGATCTTCTGCAGGCCTTCGACGATGACGCGGTCGCCCGCCGCGAGGCCGTCCTCGACCAGCCACTTATCGCCGATGGCGCGACTGACCTTGACCGCGCGCAGCTCGACCTTGCCGTCGGGGCCCACCACCATCGCCGTGCTCTGGCCTTTGGGGTCGTGCGTGATGCCCTGCTGCGGCACGAGCAGCGCGTTCTCACGCTCGCCATCGCCGATCACCGCGCGGACGTACATGCCGGGCAACAACACATGGTCCGGATTCGGCACGACCACGCGCAGCGAAAAGCTGCCGGTCGAGGGATCGACAGTGACGTCCGAGAACGCCAGCTTGCCGTCGTGATCGAAGCGGGTGCCGTCTTCAAGCAGCACGGTCACCGGCAGGTCGCGGGTTCCTTTGAGGGTGCCCGCGGCCAGTGCACGGCGCAGTTCGAGCAACTCGGCGGAAGACTGCGTGACGTCGACATAGACCGGATCGAGCTGCTGCACCGTTGCCAGCGGAGCGGCCTGGTTGGCGGTGACGAGCGCGCCCTGGGTGACGGTCGACTTGCCGATGCGCCCGCTGATGGGCGACGTGATGCGCGCATAACCGAGCACGACGCCTGCACGATCGACCGCGGCCCGGGCCGCCTTGACGTCGGCCTCGGCCTGGCGCAGCGCGGCGGACGCATCCTCGTCGTCCTGCTGGCTGACTGCATCGACCTTGACCAGCTCGGCGCTGCGGCGCGCATTGAGTTGCGTCGTCACCAGGGTCGCTTCGGCTCGCGCGAGACTCGCCCTCGCGCTCGCGTCGTCCGCTCGATAAGTGGCGTCTTCGATCTGGTAGAGCGGCTGCCCGGCCTGCACCAGTCCGCCTTCGGTGTAGAGCCGGCGGGCGATGATGCCGTTGACCTGCGGGCGCACTTCGGCGACCAGGAAGGGCGAAACGCGTCCGGGCAGTTCGCGTTTCAGCGTGACCGTCTCGGGTTTCAGGGTCGCAACCGTGACTGGGACCGCGCCCTCGCCGGCGGGGGGCGCTTGCTTGGGGCTACAGCCGGCAGCGCCGAAAAGCACGGCCGTCAGGGCGCAAAAGGTCAATGCAGTCAGGGTATTACGAGTATTCATGGGCAGCGGAGGAAGGGGGAGGAAGGGGAGGGCAGGAAGGCCAGGAAGGGCAGGAAGGGCAGGACAGGGCGGGAAGGGACGCGGGGAGAGGATGAGAAGAATGAACGCTCATTCTCATCGTGTCAAACCGACCACCGAGTAACTGGATGCGGGCCCCTGTCCTGGTCTCCTGCCTCGCTTCCTGGCCTTCCTGGCTCCTGCCCTTCCTGGCCTTCCTGTCCTTCCTAGCCTTCCGCGATGTGCTTGCGCGTCTCGGGCGCCATCGGGTCGCGCGGCGCCCCGAAGATGGCGTCACGCCAGCGATGCTTCTGGTCCGTGTTCATTTGTGCGGATGGCAAAACGGGCGATGGAATCGCATCCACCGCCCGCCAAGTCGAGTGAGGCCGGTCCGGCCGGGCACGTCTGAGTTTCGGCCGCAGGCCGTTCCGACTAACCCCTAACCCCTAACCCCTAACCCCTTCCTAGATGAGGTCCTTGACCCCGTCGCGCTCCTCGAGCAGTTCCTTGTGGGTCGCGTCCATGCGCGCGCGGCTGAATTCGTTGACCGCGAGACCCTGCACGATTTCGTACTTGCCGCCGCTGCAGGTCACGGGGAAACCGTAGATCACGCCTTCCGGAATGCCGTAGCTGCCATCCGAAGGCACGCCCATCGAGACCCAGTCACCGGCCGGTGTGCCGAGTGTCCAGTCGCGGATGTGGTCGATCGCCGCCGATGCGGCCGAAGCTGCAGAGGACTGGCCGCGCGCCTTGATGATCGCCGCGCCGCGCTGCTGCACGACGGGAATGAACGTGTCGGCGTACCAAGCCTGGTCGACGAGTGAAAGCGCGGGCTTGCCCGCGACGGTCGCGTGGTGCAGGTCGGGATACTGGGTCGCCGAGTGGTTGCCCCAGATGATCACCTTCTTCAGGTCGGTCACGTGCGAGCCCGTCTTTTCCGCGAGCTGCGACAGCGCGCGGTTGTGATCGAGACGGACCATCGCGGTGAAGCGCTTCGGGTCGAGGCTCGGCGCGTTCTTCATCGCGATCAGCGAGTTGGTGTTGGCCGGGTTGCCAACGACCAGCACGCGCACCTTGCGATCGGCAACGGCGTCCAGCGCCTTGCCCTGCGCCGAGAAAATCTGCGCATTGGCGAGCAGCAGGTCCTTGCGCTCCATGCCCGGACCGCGGGGTCGCGCGCCGACGAGCAGCGCCGCATGACAATCCTTGAAGGCGACCTTCGCGTCGTCTGTCGCCACGATCTTGTTCAGCGTCGGGAACGCGCAGTCGTTGAGTTCCATCACGACGCCCTGCAGCGCACCGAGGGCCGGCGTGATCTCGAGCAAGTGCAGGTTGACCGGCTGGTCGGGACCGAGCATCTGGCCCGAGGCCACTCGGAAGGCAAGCGCGTAGCCGATCTGGCCCGCGGCGCCGGTAATGGCGACGTTGACGGGGGTCTTCATGGGGGAATTCTCTCTAGTGGTGTCGGATCCCGGGTCGATCGTGGCGGGTCAGGACGCCCGTCGTTCGTGTCTGTCCGGGGGTTGGCCATTTTAACGCGCTGCAAAGCACGCTTTGCCAGAAAGCCCCACGCTCGCCCTTGCGATTTCTACTGGGGGGCTTGCAAAGTGTTTAGTGTTGTAGTTAACTACAACACCAAGGAAGCCCGCTCACGGATGAGGTGATCGCCATGAGGAAGTCGGACAGGTTCTGCGCAACAGTCCTTGCCGTCATCGTCTGGTTGGTCGCAGGGCACGCGGTCGCATCGAGGCCGGTGGCGCATCAAGCCATCACGCCGCCGGCTCTCGATGCGCACCCTTCCTTCGTGGGAGCGCGCACTGGTCACCCCTGAAAGGGACCGGCCTCGGTGTTCTGCTACAGTAGAGCAGCGCATCACCCCGTCTCGATTTCTGACGACGCATGGACTCCACCTGGAACCACAATCAGCCGATCTACCGCCAGCTCCGCGACAAGGTGGTGGCGATGATCCTCGAAGGCACGCTCGGCGAAGGCGAAGCTTTGCCATCGGTCCGCAGCGTCGCGGCCGAACACACGCTCAATCCGCTCACCGTCCTCAAGGGTTACCAGCAGCTCGTCGACGAGGGCCTGGTCGAGAAGCGCCGTGGCCGTGGCATGTTCGTCACGCCGGGGGCGCGCGTCAGTCTCATGCGTGACGAGCGCGAAAAATTCCTCGCGACGGAATGGCCGCGCGTGCGGTCGACGATCGAGCGTCTCGGCCTCGACGCCACCGAGCTGCTGAAGAAGTGATTAGTGATTAGTCATTGGTGATTAGTGATTAGTGATTGTAGTGACTAGTGACTAGTGACAAGTATTCACTCATCGCCAATGACCAGGCTCTGCCACCGAATCGCTCATGCTGGCGCGAGATTTGCGGTTAGAAAGCAGACCTAGCCGTACTGGCACTATCGGCCATCAAGCGACATTCAAACTTGGTTCAAGCGCGGCTTTCTCCGGGTGACTACGTGGCTTTCTTCGTGCTGTCCTTCCTGCTTCCCGGCCTCGCAACATTCGCAATTTTTTTTGCGTTTTTCGCGACCGTGCCGAGGCTTGGTGGTGACGGTAAGTCACGTGCGAGCTTCATCCTGCAATGGGCCCTAATTCTAACAACCGCTATGCCAGCGATTTTTCTCGCTATTTTCGGACCTTTCTTTGTTTACACGGAATTTTTCCAGCGCGATACATCGGGGGATAGTCGCATCGGGCTAGCGATTGGCGGGTGTGTACTTCTCCCGCTCTGCATCTTCGCTGCACTGCGGAGTCCGCCCGGCCGGACCTATGCGGCTTGGCGAGTGCGCGTTGACTAATAATGCCTGCGGCGACTGGCGGTTTAGGGTCGTCTTTCACCGGTGACTGTCTGCTTTTGGCGTAGGGCACGCATCAGAACGAGTGCCAGCAACACGATATGTTGAGCGAGGCATAAAAGTTGCCGGTCGCGAATCGTCGGCAGACGGTCATGCGATGTCTCCGCGTCGACGTTGCCTGCGCCGTGCGAATTCTCGGGCTTTGACGAGAATTCGCCCAGGCGCGGTCGATCGGGCGTTCGTTCCGGGTCTTCCCTGGGCGAGCATGTCTGCCTTTCCGCTCGCCCAGGGAAGACCCGGAACGAACGCCCTTCAGACCGTCCGCGTGACGGCCAGCGAAGCATCGACCTTCGCCGCCGGCACGACCACGATCGACGGCGGCAGCAACTTGTACATCACGGGCGTGACCAGCCGGCCGAGCAGGGTCGACGACAGCAGGCCACCGATGATCACGATGGCCAGCGGTGAATAGAGCCCCGAGCCCTGGATCGCGAGCGGCAGCAGTCCGCCGATCGCCGTGGCCGACGTCAGCAGGATCGGCAGGAAGCGGATTTCGCCCGCCTGCGTGATCGCGTCGTCGAGCGGCACGCCCTGTTCGCGCAGCTGGTTGGTGAAGTCGACCAGCAGGATCGAATTCTTGATCTCGATGCCGATCAGCGCCACGACGCCGATCGTGGCCGTGAACGACAGGTCGTAGCCCGTCAGGAACAGTGCGATGAAGCCGCCGGCCATGCCGAGCGGAATCACGCCCGCCACGATCAGCATCGAGCGGAAGCTGCCGAACTCCAGCACCAGCACGGCCAGGATGCCGAACACGGCGACCAGCACGGCGGTGCCGATGCCACCGAAGCTCTCCTGCTGTGCCTCGAGCTCGCCACCGGCCCGGATCGAATAACCGGGTGGCAGCTCGAGCTGTTGCAGGTTCTTGAGCACGCCCTGCGTCACCTCGGCCACGTTCCTGTCCGCGGTCGGGTGCGCAGTGAGAACGAATTCACGCAGGCGGTCGTGCCGGCGGATGGCGCTCGGCGCCGTCGTGAATTGCGGATCGGTCAACTGTCGCAGGGGCACGGGTTGCCCGCTCGCCCCGGCGACTTCGATGTAATCGAGCGCCTGCAGCTGCTGCCGCCCCTGCATCGGCAGTCGCAGCGTGATGTCGTATTCCTCGCCATCCGACTCGCGGTACTTGCCGGCGTTGAGCCCCGCGACGGCAGCCCGCACCGTGCGGTCGACTTCGGCCGGGGCGATGCCAAACAGGGCAGCCTTGTCGGAATCGATGCGCAGGTCGAGGTCCGTGCGCAGGCGGCGAGCCGGGTTGTCGACGTTGCGTGTCCCCGGTGTGGCGACCATCAGTGCTTCGGCCTGGATCGCCAGTTGCTGCAGCACGTCGAGGTCCGGGCCGACGATCGCGATCTCGATCGGTGCAGCGATCGGCGGGCCGTTGCGGTAGCTCTCGACGATGATCCGCGCTCCGGGATAATCCGCGAACGTCTGGCGCAGTCCTTCGAGCAGCGCCGGGGTCGTGCGCGGGTCGAACTGCCGCAGCTCGACGAACACCTCGCCGACGTTGGCCTTTTTCTCCTCGGGAAAGATGTTGTAGTAGATGCGGGGGTTGCCGCGCCCCACGTTCGCGAACACGTGCTTCACTTCCGCGTGCCGCTGCAGTTCGGCTTCGATGAAGCGTACGGCGCGATCGGTGTCGGCGAGGCTCGCACCGGTGGGAGTCTCGACCGTGATGCGGAACTGCGGAATGTCGGCGTTCGGGAACAGGCTGAAACCCATCAGCGCAGTGAGGCCAAAGGACGCGAGCACGAAGGCCAGCGCCGCGAGCAGCGTGCGCCTCGGCGCGGCCAGCGCGACGCGCAGCGCCGGACCATAGACGCCGTGGATCACGCGCATCAATCCCTGCAGCGCCTTGTTGCCTTCGGCGCCGTGACCTTCGGTCTTGAGCAGGCGGCTCGCCAGGAAGGGGACGACGGTCAGCGAAACGAGCAGCGACGCGGCCACGGTGAACAGCACCGCCGCCGGCAGTGAACGAATGAAAATGCCGGCACCTTCCGGCAGGAACAGCAGTGGCAGGAACGCGAACAGCAGCGTCGCGGTGCAGCCGACGACTGCGAGCGCGATCTGGTCGGTGGCGGCGATCGCTGCCTCGACCCGCGAGTAGCCGGCGCGCAGGTACCGCTCGATGTTCTCGACGACGACGATCGAGTCGTCGACCAGCAGGCCGAGCGCGAGCACGAAGCCCGCAATGGACAGCTGGTTGAGCGAGAAGCCGGTGAAGTAGAGCGCCGCCAGCCCGATCGACAGCGAGAGCGGAATCGAGATCATCACCACGCTCGCCGCCCGCAGTCCGAGCGGGGTCAGGGTGAGCAGCACCAGCCCGATGGCGATCGCAAAGTCGATACCGAGGCGGTCGAGCCGATGCTTGACGTTGCGCGTCTGGTCGAAGCCGCGCTCCAGCTTCACGTTGGGCGGTAGCGTGCCCTCGAAGCGCGCGAGGCCGCCATCGATAGCCTTACGCACATCGAAGACATCGACGCGGTCCTTGGCGCTCGCAGTCACGAAGATCGCGCGCTGGCCGTTGTAGCGGCCGATGTACTGCTGCTCGCTGGTGTCCCACGAGACCTCGGCAACGTCGCGCAATCGCACCACGCGACCGCTGCGGCTCGCGACGACCGTATTGGCGATCTCGTCGAGCGAATCGTAGCTGCCCGAGGTCTTCAGGTTGAACTTGCGCAAGCCGAGGTCGACCGAACCACCCGGGATCGACGCGTTCTCACCGCGCACGGCCGCTTCGACCTGCCCCAGTGAAATGCCGGCGCGTCCCATCCGTTCGAGGTCGATGGCGATGCGGACCTCGGGCTCGGGCAGCGCGAACACCTCGCTGCGCCGCACGCCGGGCAGCGTCTCGAGGCCGTCGCTCAGTGCGCGGCCCAGGGCATCGAGTTCGCGGTACGAGGCGTCCGGGCTGACCAACGCCACCTGCATGATGTTGACCAGACCGGAGCCGGTGCGTCGCACCTCGAGGCTCGCCAGGTCGGCGGGCAACTCGGCGCGGATGCGGTTCACCTCGCGCACCACCTCGTCGTACTTCTCGTCCGGGTCCTGATCCCACTGGAACTCGACCTGGATGATGCCGACGCCGTCGAGCGAGCGGCTGTCCATGCGCTTGATGTCGTCGAGTTCGTTGATCGCGTCCTCGATCGGGTCGACGATCAGCCGTTCGATGTCGGCCGGATCCGCGCCCGGATACGCGACCACGATGATCGGCACCGGTGCGTGGAACTCCGGATCCTCGGCGCGTGGAATGTTCTTGAGCGTGGTGAACCCCACGCCGAGCAACAGACCGAACAGCAGCAGCGTGAACTGCCAGCGCCGGACCGCGAATTCCCACAGCCGCACGGTTCAGCTCCGGTCGTCGGCGACGACGCGGACGCTGCGACCGTCGGTGAGCCACGCCGCGCCGTCGGTGATCACGGGCTCGCCCGTGACGAGGCCTGCGGTCACGATCACTTGCTCGCCGAGCAGCGGGCCGAGCGTGACCTCCTTGCGGCGCACGACATTCCGCTCGCGATCGAGCACGAACACGGTGGCGCGCTGGCCGTCGGCGTCCACGAGGGCCGTGATCGGCACGACCGTGGCGCTCGGGGACACGTCCGGTAACTGCGAGAGCGGCAGTGCCACCTTGGCCACCAGCCCGCGTGCGAAGCGAGCGCCTTGCGGCTGCACTTCAATTTCCACCTCGAACGTACCCGTCACGCGGTCCGCGGCGGCGCCGATACGAGTCACCTTGCCGTCGAAGGTGCGTCCGGGGAAGGCGTCGAAGGTGACCTGCGCCGGTGCACCTGGCTCCACGCGCACCACGTCGCGATCGGCGAGACCGACGCGCACGACCCAGCCCGACTCCGTCGAGCCCACCACGATCACCGGCTGGCCAGGCTGCACCAGTTCGCCGTCCTCGATCATGCGCTCGAACACGATGCCGTCCACCGGCGCCTCGATGCGTGCAAAGCGCGCGTTGAAGCGCACGGCGTCGAGGTTGGACCGCGCGACGTTGTACGCCGTGGTCAGGTCCTGCACCTGTTCCTCGGTCGCGACTTCGTCGAGGCGCAGCTGCTTCGCGCGTTCGAGGTCCCGGCGGGCCTTCTCCACGCCCTCGGCCGCCTGCGATACCGTGGCATCCACTTCGGCGCGCTTCAGTTCGGCGAGCACCTGGCCCTTGCGTACGATGTCGCCCGATTCGACGCGCACCGAATCGACGACGCCGCCGACCTTGAAGGCCAGGCGGATTTCATCACGCGGCGCGAGCACGCCGACCGCTCTTGTCTGTGCCGTGACGGCGACGCTGGCCACCGGTACCGCGCGCACCGCGGCGGGTTGCGCGTCAGCAGGCGAGTCGCCTTTCTTTTCGGTGCCGCAGGCGCCGAGCAGGGCGGCAGCGGCCACCACGCACACCACTTTCCACGCTGGCTGCTTCACATCCGCTCCTGGTCCATGCGACGGGCATCGCCGATGGAGAATTCGAGTTCAGCGAGGCGCGCGAGGTACTCCGCCCGCACCCGCGTGACGTTGAGCTGGGCGTCGGTCTGCGCGCGCCGCGCATCGATGAACTCCGCCTGGTTGATCTGGCCGAGGTCGCGCTTGCGGCTGGTGATCGTGAAGGCGCCCGCGGCGGCTTCCGCGCGCTTGGCGGCGGTGTCGAGCGAGGCCTCGGCCACCGCGAAGTTCTCGAGCGCCTGCTGCACTTCGAGGCGCACGCGCTGGTCGGCGAGTTCTCGTGTCGCGCGCAACTGGTCGGTGAGGGCACGCGCTTCGCGCAGGGCAGCCTGGTCGGCGCCACCGCGGAAGGCGTTGAAGCGCAGTACCAGTGATGCGAGCACGTAGCGGTCTTCGTCCGCGAAGCCGTACTCCGTGCCCTGGATGCCCGCCTCGGCGCCAAAGGCCAGCGACGGCTTGAACGCAGCGCGCGCCAGGTCCTGGCGCGCTTCGCCGACGGCGATGGCGGCATCGAGGCTCTTCAGTTCCTCGCGACGCTGGCTTGCGAGGTCCTGCAGTTTCGGTGCGTCCACCTGCCGCCCGGCAAGCGCGGCCAGCAAGCGGGCGCGGAAGCGCTCGATCGTCTCGGCGTCGAGCGCAGCATTCGGCAGGGGCTGCGCCAGCGGCGCATTGCGCAGCAGGTTTACGTAACTCTGCGCGATGCGCACCCGGCTCGCCGTCGCCAGGCGCTCCTGCTCCACCTCGAGCACGTCCGCCTCGGCGCGGTAGACGAGGTCGCGCGTGACCTTGCCGTTGCGGTACAGGCTCGAGTTGGCCTTGAGATTCTCGCGCGTGGCGTCGAGCGTTGCGTCGAGCACCGTGACGGCCTGTTGCGCCGCGATCCAGCGGTAATACGCCTGCTTTACGTCACGGATGACCTGTGAGCGCAGCGCAGCGAGGTCTGCTTCGGCGCGGACGGCGTCAGCTCGGGTCGCGTCGACAGCTGGTCCGATGCGCGGCTCGTAGAGCGGCTGCTCCAGCACGAGCTTGGTTTCCTGCTCCTGGTCGCGCAGGAACGCGATCGACTCGTTGCGGACGCGCGGAAACTGCGGCGACTGGCCCTGCGCCACCAGCAGCTGGTCCAGCGTCTCGTACACCGGGTTCAGCAGGTCGCCCACCGGAAAGTCGATCGTGCGACCACCGTCCGCGACCGTATAGCGCGCGGCGAAATCGATCACCGGCAGGAAACGCGCGCGCGCCTGGTCGAGCGCGGCGAGGCGGCTCTGCACCGTTGCACCGGATGCCCGCAGTTCGAGGTTGGCGGTCAGCGCTTCGTCGATCACCTGGCGCAGTCCGTCCTCCATGGGGACGAGCGCTTGCGCGGCAGGTGCGACGGGTGGTGGCGATGCCGCCTGCGCGAGCGGCACGACGCCGGCGACGAGCAAGGACAGGACCAACGAATACGCGCGAGTCATGGCTTCAGCGCCCGCAGCGCGAGATCGAGACCATGCTCGATGAACGACTGCACGGACGTGCCTTCGTGCGCGATCTGGCCGCCCTTGGTCGACGCGATCTGGATCATGCCGTGGGTGAACGCCCACAGCGTCAAGGCGGTGACGAACGGGTCACCGATGTCCGCGCGGATCGAGCCGTCGGCCACGCCGCGGTTCAGCGATTCGACGATCACCTCGTGGACGCTATGACCCGCGACTTCACAGGCCGCTTCGTTGCACGGCGTGCCGTCCGCTGGGTGATCGCCGGCCGGGTGCGCCTGATAGCGCGCGCAAGCGTCGAAGTAATGCGGCGTCTCGACGGAGAAGGCGAGGTAGGCGCGGCCGATGGCCTCGACTTCCGCGATGCCGTCGGTCCGGCCTTGCCGGGCGACAACGAAACGGTCGTGCAGCGCCTCGAGCGACCGCTCCACCAGCGCCATGTGCAGGTCGCCTTTGTCCTTGAAGTAGACGTAGAGCAGGGCTCGGCTCAGCCGGGCCCGGCGTGCGACCTGGTCCATCGTGATGCCATCCCAGCCCGTTTCGGCATACAGGGCCTCGGCCGCATCGACGATCTCGGTGCGGCGGCGATCCTTTTCTTCCTGGCGGCGTTCGGTGAGGTACGACATGGCTGACATCGTGCTTTTTAATTGACACGCTGTCAACATATGAACGAATGTTCAACAAAGCCGATCTTTGGCGACCATCGGCGAAGGGAGCGGGCGAGCGGAATCAGCCCATCAGCAGCCGGCTTTCAGCTTGCTGAACGTCGTCAGGCCGTCCCCACAGCACCAGCACGTCGCCGACCTTGAGCCGGGTCTCCGGGTCGGGATCGCGACCCGTGATGCCCTCGCGTCGGATCGCACTCACGGTGACCACGCCGCGGTCCAACCCCAGGTCGCGAAGGGTCTGTCCCACCCCACGCGCCGTGGGCGGCAGGACGACTGTGTACAACTGTTGTTGATCATGCCGATCGTCGCCCGGGTTCAAGGGCGCGCGGTCGTCGCGCCGGTGGAACACGCTGCGCAGGATCGCGTACCGCTCGTGCCGGATCTGTTCGGTTGTTTCGAGCACGTCGGCCGCCGGTACCCGCAGGAACAACAATACGTGCGACACGAGGGCGAGGCTGGTCTCGAAGATGCCGGGCACCACCTCGGTCGCGCCGGCCGCCTGCAGGGGTTCCAGGAACTTGTCGTCCTCGGTGCGCACGAGCACGGGCACGTCCGTGCGCAGCCGCCGCACGGCACGCACGATACGGATGGCGGTCGCCGGCTCGTCGAACGAAATCACCACCACCGAGGCATGCTCGAGCCCCAGCGCACGCAGCACTTCGGGATGCGTGGCATCGCCGTACACCACGGGATCACCCGCCATGCGTGCGTCGCGGACGCGGAACGGGTCGAAATCGAGCGCGATGAATTCGAAGCCGCGCCGCTCGAGCACGCGCGCGAGGTTTTGACCGACGCGGCCGAAACCGCAGATCATCACGTGTTCGCGCTGCGCAATTTCCCGCGACGCCACGGTTTCGAGTGCGACATCTGAAGGCTGGGCCGGCGGCCGGCGCAGGATCCAGTCGGCAATGCGCCCGTTGTAACGCACGAGCAGCGGGCCGAGCAGCATGCTCAGCGCGACGGCGGTCAGCAGCGCCTGCACGATGCGGTCGTCGACCGCGTCGCCGCGCAGCAGCAACGTGAGCAGCGCGAACCCGAATTCGCCGCCCATGCTCACGGCGATGGCCGTCCGCAACGCCTTGCGCTTGTTCGGCACGAACCGCCGCACGACCAGCGCGACGATCAACGCCTTGGTGAGCAGCAGCACTGCGATCAGCAGCAGCACGAGCGGCAGCTGCGTGAGCAGCAGGCGCAGGTCCAGCAGCATGCCGACGGACACGAAGAACAGGCCGAGCAGGATGTCCTGGAACGGCTTGATGACCGCCTCGGTCTGGTATTTGAACTCAGTTTCGGCGAGCAGCATGCCGGCCAGGAATCCGCCAAGCGCCATCGACAGGCCCATCCGGTCCGTCGCCCACGCAGCCAGCAGGGACACGAACAGGACCGTCAGGGTGAAGGTCTCCGTGCTGCGATGGCGCGCGATCTCGCGAAAGAGCGGCCGCAGCAGCCAGCGACCCACGACCAGCACCACGACGAGCGCGACCAGGCCGCGTCCTGCCATGCCGAGCAACCACAAGGGTCCGGGGACATCCCCCGTCACGCTGAGGGCCGTGGCCAGCGCCAGCAGTGGCGCGAAGGCGAGATCCTGGAACAGCAGGATGCCCAGGGCGAGTCGCGCGTGCGTGCGCGTGAGCTCCATCTGGTCACCGAGCTGTCGCAACACGATCGCCGTCGACGACATTGCGAGCGCACCGCCGATGACGATAGCGGCGCCCGCGTTGATGCCATACGCGAACGCCATGCCGCCGAAGGCGAGGCCGCACAACAGCACCTGCAGGCCGCCGACGCCGAGCACCTCGGACTTCATCGCGACCATGCGCGCCAGCGAGAATTCGAGTCCCAGCGTGAACACCAGGAACACGACGCCGATCTCGGCGAGCACCTGCACGGACGTGGCGCTCGGCACGAGTCCCAGGGCATGCGGGCCGAGCACCATGCCGACCAGCAGGTAGCCAATGATCGGCGGCAGCTTGAAGCGACGCACCAGGCTCAACACGAGCAGTGAGCCCGCGAGCAGGATCAGGATCTGGCTGAGAAAGTCGTGCGCCATCGGGCCTCACGTGGCGGATGCGCCGATGCTAGCATTCCGTCGAGGCATTCCCGCCCGTGGAGATCCACCCGCAGCCCTGACCGGTCGCGCTCGACCGGACAGCCGCCATCATGCCGAAGACTCCTGCATTCCAGGCCAGCGTGGATTCCGCCGAGGGGCGTCTGACGCTGGCCGGCGACTGTCGTACGGCGGACCTCGAGGCGTTCGAGTCCGCCTTGCGGGAATGGGGTGCGGCTGGGGCACGTAGCGTCGATCTCGCCGCCGCCGGTCGTTTCGACATCGGCCCGGCCTGGATCCTGAAGCGGGCGATGGTCGACGCGGCGACGGCTCCTGCCGTCAGCGGTTCGCTGCCCGCGCATTTCGGCTACCTCGACGAACTGCTCGATGGCGCCAGCGCGCGTACGGCGGACATCGCGCCACCGCCGACGCAACCCGCCGGACTCGTCCGGCTGGGCCGCGCGATCGAGGTCCGCGGCGAAAGCTGGTTCGAAGCGCTGACCTACGGTGGCAAGCTGATCAGCACGGCCGGCTCGGTCTGGCGCTCCTGGCGGCGCCTGCGCATTGCGTCCGTCGTGCGACATGCCTACGAGACCGGCTACCAGGCCGTGCCGGTCGTCGCCGTGATCGCGTTCCTGATCAGCCTGATTTCGGCATACATCAGCGCGCAACAGTTGCGGCCCTACGGCGGCGAGATCTACACCGTCGACATCGTGGCGCTGGGCGTGCTGCGCGAGTTCGGCGTGCTGCTCACGGCCATCATGGTCGCGGGCCGCACCGGCAGTGCCTATGCGGCCGAACTCGGCGTGATGAAGCTCAACGACGAAATCGACGCGCTCGAGTCGATGGGCATCGACCCGTACGAGGTGCTGGTACTGCCACGGATCCTCGGTCTCGTCATCGCGGTGCCCCTGCTCACCATCGTCGCGGACTTCATGGGGTTGTTCGGCGGCGCCATCCTGACGCGCTACCTGATCGACCTGCCGTGGCCGCAGTTCTTCACGCGGCTCGACGAGGCTATTGCACCCGACGACGTTCTGGGCCGGTCTCGTGAAGGCGCCGGTGTTCGGCCTGCTCATCGGCCTGACGGGCACGCTGCGCGGCCTGCAGGTGCGCGAATCGTCGCGTGAACTCGGGCGCCTGACGACGGTGGCCGTCGTGCAGTCGATCTTCCTCGTC
This sequence comes from uncultured Gammaproteobacteria bacterium, assembly GCA_963846315.1. Lineage (GTDB taxonomy): Bacteria > Pseudomonadota > Gammaproteobacteria > Steroidobacterales > Steroidobacteraceae > RPQJ01. Next base: position 265,408 of record CAWJVM010000006.1, on the reverse strand, counting down.
ATCTTTGCCGACGCGCTGTTCGCCATCTTCTTCCTCGAGATCGACTTCTGATGGACGTCGCAACTCCCGCGGTCATCATCTCGGTGCGCGACGTGGTCAACCGCTTCGGCCAGCAGACCGTGCACGATGGCGTCTCGTTCGACGTGCATGCGGGCGAAGTGTTCGGCATCGTCGGGGGCTCCGGCAGCGGCAAATCCGTGCTGCTGAAGACGATGCTCGGCCTGCGCCAGCCCGATTCCGGCGTGGTCGAACTCGAGGGACGCGACATTACGCGCCTGTCGGACCGCGAACTCCGTGCCGTCAAGCAGCGCTATGGCGTCACGTTCCAGCACGGCGCCCTGTTCACGTCGCTCACCGTGACGGAAAACGTGATCCTGCCGATGGTCGAACTGCTCGGGCTGGAAGAAGCCACGCTGCAGAGCCTCGCCGAGCTGCGGCTGCGCATGGTCGGACTACCGGTCGATGCGGGCGTGAAATTTCCGGCGCAACTGTCCGGTGGCATGATCAAGCGTGCCGCACTTGCGCGCGCGCTGGCCCTCGATCCAGTCCTGCTGTTTCTCGACGAACCCACCGCCGGCCTCGACCCGATCGCGGCCACGGCGTTCGATGACCTGGTCCTCTACTTGCGCCGGACGCTCGGCCTGACGGTGGTGATGGTGACACACGATCTGGACACTCTCGCGCGGACGTGTGATCGTGTCGCGGTGCTCGTCGACGGCAAAGTCATCGTGGATACGCTGCCCGGGATCGTCCGCAACGAGCATCCCTGGATCCGGGAATATTTTCACGGGGCACGTGGCCGCGTGATGACGGCGGACGCTGGGAGCGACGACCGTGGAGCGTGATGCGAAGTACGCCACGCTGGCGCTGTTCACACTTGCCTGCGTGGCCGCCGCTGTCGCTTTCATCTGGTGGTATTCCGGGCGTGGCGACCAGCGCGATTACCAGACCTACGAGATCTATTTCCAGGGCACCGTGAGTGGCCTGTCGAAAGGCAGCCCAGTGCGTTACCTTGGTGTCGACGTCGGGCGTGTGACCTACCTCGGCGTGGACAAGGCCGAGCCGGGGCGCGTCAAGGTGATCGCGGAGATCGACTCCTCGGCACCGATCTCCGGCGGCACGCTCGCCAAGCTGGGACTGCTCGGCCTCACCGGCCTGCTGTACATCGACCTGCAGCAGAATCCCGACACGTCCGGCACGAGGGCGCTGCAGAAGGGCACGCAGTACCCGGTCATACCGTCGCGCAAGAGCAGCATCGAAGCCTCGATCGAACGCCTGCCGGAGATCCTCGGCCAGGCGACGGAGGTCCTCGCGCGGATCGAACACGTGCTGTCGGACGAAAACGTGCGCTCGGTCGGCCAGACGCTCGCCCATGTCGAGCAGGCTGCAGGCGACTTACCGGCAACGATTGCCGAGGCGCGTGCGCTGGCGACCGACCTGCGCGGCATCTCGCAATCGACGCTCGAACTCACGAACCGCCTGAATCAGACGCTGGGCAAGGCCCAGCCGGATCTCGAAGCGACGCTGGCCAACGCACGCGTCGCATCGGAAAGGCTGGCACGCACGGCGGACGGCCTGGATCGCCTGCTGAACCAGAACGAGGGCGGGCTCGGCAAGGCCGCCGGCGCGAGCGTGGCGGAACTGCAGCAACTCGTGATCGATGCCCGTGGCGCCAGCAACGAAGTGCGCGAACTCGCGCGCACGCTGCGCGAGCGGCCGTCCAGTGTCCTGTTCGAGCCGAAGGCGGCCGGCGTGGAGATTCCGCGATGACGATGACACCGGCCTGGCGCTTCATTCGACCGTCTCCATGGGTGGCCTGCGCGACCTCGCTGGCGCTGCTGCTGGGAGGATGCACCGGCAACCTGCTGCAATCGGACGCCGCGGCACCGGATACGTTTCGCCTCGGGGTCACCACCGCGACGGCAACGGCCCCGGCCAGCGCAACGCCAGCGCAGGCCGGGCTGGCCATCGCGGTCGCTCGTCCGCGCGCCGCCTCCGCGATCGACACGGATCGTATCGCTGTCCAGTCCGCAGGCAATCGTTTCGAGTACTACGCCGATGCGCGCTGGGCCGAATCCGCCCCGCAGATGCTGCAGCAGAATCTCGTCAGCGCGCTGGCGGCCACCGCGCAATTCAGCGGCGGCGTGATGACGTCGCCGGCGCGTGTGCCCACGGAACTGCTGCTCGATCTGGAACTGCGACGATTCGAAGTCGTCACCGCCGGTGCCGACGCCGCAGCGTCGGGTGCCGCACCGGTGGTCCACGTGCAGGTGCAGGCGAGCCTGATCGATTCGCGTCGCGCAGCACGCGTCACGAGCTTCGTCAGCGAAGCCAGTGTGCCCGCTACGGAGAACCGGTTGCAGGCCGTCGTCGCGGCGTTCGATCGCGCCAATGCCCAGGTCGTGAACGACATCGCCGCACGTGTCCAGGTTGCCGCTGCGACCTTGCCGCCCCGGCCCCAGTAACCGGTGCCTGTCAGCGGGGCAGGACGTCGAGTCTCTGCTCGAGTTCCGCGCGATCGCCGATGATCAGGCACCCTGGCGGCAGCCCGGCTGCGTCGATGCCCATGGCGCCCTGACCGCCAATCCACACCGGGACATCGGGCCCGAGCACCTCACGGATGACCGCAAGCTGTGCCGCGAGGACGGGCGTGCTTTCAAGCAGGATCACGCTGATGGCGACCAGCGCCGCGCCGGCTTCGCGCGCGTAGCGCGCGATCTCCTCGGCCGGCAGGTCAGACCCCAGGTAGTGCACCTTGAGGCCATGGCTGGCGCAGATCATCGCCGACATCAGCAGCCCGAGTTCGTGGCGTTCGCCGGGCAGCGTCGCGAACACGATCGACTGCCGCCGCGCGGTGCGGTCATACGTCTCGACGATCAGGCCGAGGTGTTTGCGCACGCCGGCCGACACCATGCGTTCCTGCGCGATCGAGAACTGGCCCGCATGCCAGCGCTCGCCCACTTCGCGCAGCAGGGGTTCGAGCACTTCGTCGATCAGGCGCGCGGGGGGAAGCAGCGAGATGGCCAGGGTCAACGCCTGCTCGCATGACGCCGACGAGTAGGTTTCGGCAGCGGCAAGGATGCGTTGCACGAAAGCAGACGGTGCCGAGACGTGCGCCGCGGGTCCGCCCGGCTCGTGCAGCAGTTCGACGAGATCCGGCTCGTCCATCTTCGCCAGGCGACCAATGGGATGGCCACGCTCCGTTGCCTCGCGCAGGCGGCGCAGCCGCAGGACGTCCTCCGGCAGGTAGACACGCCGGCCCAGGTCGTCACGCTGCGGCACGACTACGCGATAGCGGCGCTCCCACGCGCGGAGCGTTTCTACGGTGAGACCCGTAGCCTGCGACACGGCTTTGATCGAATACATGCTGGCGGGCGGACTTGCGCGGCGCCCTCAGGCCGGCATCTGCAGGATCGGGTGCTGCCCGGTGGCCTGCCGCAGCAGCAATTCGAGGAACGCTTCGCTGGTGATCGCGTCGCCGAACAGGCGGCCCTGGCCCATCTGGCAACCGCTGTGGAGCAGGAAGTAGCGCTGTTCCTCCGTCTCGATCCCCTCCGCGATGACCTGCAACCCCAGGCTGCGTCCCATCTCGATGATCGTGCGCACGATGGTGGCGTCGTCGGGATCGGTCGCGGCGTTGGTGACGAATGACCGGTCGATCTTGAGCGTGCTGATCGGGAACTGCTGCAGGGCGCTGAGGCTGGAATATCCCGTGCCGAAATCGTCGATCGACAGGTGGATGCCCATCGTGCGCAACTCGTCGAGCAGCGGCAGCGTGCGCTCCGCATCCAGCATGAGGGTCGTCTCGGTGATCTCGAGTTCCACGCAGGAAGGCGGCACGTTGTGGCGTTCGAAGACTGAGCGGCAGCGTGGGATGAAGCTCGCGTGGCTCAGTTCCTTCAGCGACAGGTTGATCGCGACGCGACCCGGATCGTTCACGCGCTGCTGCCAGCCCGAGTAGTCGATGCAGACCTGGTTGAGCACCCAGGCGCCGATGTCGAGGATCAGCCTCGATTCCTCGGCAAGCGGGATGAACTGCGATGGCGCGATCTCGCCGTGTCCGGGCAGGCGCCAGCGCAGCAGCGCCTCGGACCCCACCACTTCGCCGCTCGCGAGGTCCACCTTGGGCTGGTAGCGCAGCACGAACTCGTCGCGCTCGAGCGCGCGGCGCAGCTTGCTCTTGAGCAGCAGGCGCTCGACGGCCGCAGCGTTCATTTCGGGCACGTAGACCACCTGGCAATTCCGGCCCTGGCGCTTGGCGTGATACATCGCCGCGTCGGCATTGCGGATCAGGTCGATGACGTTGTCGGCGTGTTCCGGCACCAGTGCAACGCCGATGCTGGCCGTGACGTCGATCTCCTGGCCGGGCAGATGCAACGGCTTGGCGATCTCGGTGAGCACCAGCCGCGCGAGATCACGGCCCTGGTCGTGGCCGGCCTGCTCGTCTTCGATCCCTTCGGCGAACACGGCGAACTCGTCGCCAGCCAGTCGACCGGCGACCGACTCGCGCGGCAGCACGCGAGCCAGCCGTTCGCTGATGGTCTCGAGCACGCGGTCGCCCGTCTCGTGCCCGAACGTGTCGTTGATTTCCTTGAAGTTGTCGATGTCGATGTACAGCAGCACGAGTCCGCGACCCTGCCGCGTATTGCGGGTGATGGCCTGGTGCAGCAGGTGCTGGAACTGCATGCGGTTCGGCATCTTGGTCAGTGTGTCGAACCGCGCGAGGTAGCGGATCCGGCGTTCCGCCCGCTTGCGGTCCGTGATGTCGCGCAGCACCAGGATCGTGCCGCGGTTGCCACCTGCGGCTTCGCGCCCGAGGGACGAGATGTGCACCGAGACCGGAATGGTCTGGCCCCGTCGCGTGCTGATTACTGTTTCACCGGGCTCGGCCTTCAGGCGTTCGAGGTTGAACGCCGGCAGGTGTTCCGGGGCAATCAGGTCCGCGAGCGCAACACCGATCAAGTCCTGGTCGTTCACGCCGAACAGGCCGGCAGCGGCCGCATTGGCAGTCCGGACCCGGCCATCGGGCGTCATGACGAGCACCGCGTCGCTGATGCCGTTCAACACGTCGCCGAGGTAATCGCGCGAGATCGTCGTCGTCGTGAGCGCCTGCCGCATCTGCTCGATCGAATGTTCGAGCGCCGCCACCTCGGCCACGCCGCTGACAGAAACGGGTTCGGAATAGCTGCCACGGCCGATGGACCGCGCGTTGTTCATCAGGGACACGAGGGCACGGTCGATGCGCATCAAGATCAGCAGCACGACCAGGCCGGCCATCAGCGTCAGCAGGGTGCCGGCGACGACGATATTGACCGTCCGTTCGTCGTACGACTTGGCGACGACGCGCTGCAGCTGCTGGTGAGCAGCGGCGAGATCCGGATTCAGCGCGGTGACCGATTCCAGCCGCTGGTCGATCGCGTGCAGTTCCTGGCGTTCAGCCGTTTCGGAGGTATGGGTGACCACCGCAACGCCGGTGGTCAGCAGCGCGCCCACCGTGAGCACGGCGACAACATAAAGGAGCTTGAGTCTGGGTCCGACCATCCGCGCGGAGCTCTCCGGGCGCTTTACCCGCCCCCTCGATCTCTTTATTTTCGGTGCGGTTCGACCGCCTGCGCGGCATCATAGCTGACCTCGATCCCTGGAACACAGACCGCATGAATGCGCTGGAACTGACAGGCCGCGCGCGCACCCACGTCATCGAACTGGACGTGCCCCGCTGCACGCTGCACTACGAAGCCGTGGCGGCATTCCTGGGGATGCGCGATGCCGCGCGCGCCGAGGGCATCGACCTGCAGGCGATCTCGAGCTTCCGGGATTTCGACCGCCAGCTGCTGCTCTGGAACCGCAAGTGGCGGGGGGAGCGGCCGCTCTACGATCGCAGCGGTGCGCAGCTGGACCTGGCAACGCTGTCCGAGCCGCAGCGGGTCGACGCGATCCTGGCGTGGTCCGCCATCCCGGGCGGCAGCCGGCACCATTGGGGTTCGGATATCGACGTGATCGACGCGGCCGCGATGCCGGCGGGGTACCAGGTGGAACTGGTGCCGGTGGAGTATGCGTCCGGCGGCGTGTTCAGCCGTCTCACGGGCTGGCTCGACCGGAATATGGCTCGCTTCGGCTATTTCCGGCCCTATGGCTCAAACCGTGGCGGCGCAGGCATCGAACCCTGGCACCTGAGCTATGCGCCGGTCGCGCGCGACGCCATCGAGGCGTTGTCGCTTTCCGTGTTGCGTGCGGCGATTGCCGACGGCGACATGCTCGGCAAGGAATACGTTCTCGAGCGGCTGCCCGAGATCTACACCCGTTTCATCCTGGCGGTCGACCCGCCTTCCTTGCCTGAGCGTCCCGGAACGACTGCACTCGCCTGAGGAACCAGAGCGGGAACCAGCGCTTGAGTCGCCACGCCCAGCGGTATTCCGGCGGCCAGACGACGTAAAGCTTGCCCGCGGCGACGTCGGCGAGCAGCGCGAGCGCGGCTTCGTCAGGGTCGTGACCCGAGTTGTCCATGATCCGGTGCGCGAGCTGGTTCTCTTCCGGCGGCGCCCGCATGTGGTCGAGCAGGTGGGTCCGGAAGAAACCCGGCATCGCGCACGAGACCTGCAGCCCCGTGCCCGCCAGCTCGCTCGCCAGCGTTTCGCTCAGGGAAATTACGCCGGCCTTGGTGGCGTTGTACGCCGACATCTGCGGCGCCGCCGCGAACCCTGCGGAGCTCGCGATGTTGAAGATCAGGCCGCTGCCCTGGCGCTTCATCAGCGGCACCGCGGTGCGGCAGCCCCACACGACCCCGAGCAGGTTGATGCCGACGATCCAGTTCCAGTCGTCGACCGGGATGGCGTCGACCGCGCCCGCCACGGCCACGCCGGCGTTGTTCACGATCAGGTCCAGCCCCTGCTGGGCGTCGGCAAAGCGGGTGACGGCCGCCGCGACGACTTCGTGCGATGCGACGTCACCGGGGTAGGCGGTCACGCCGGCTGCGCCCGAGTTGCCGAGTTGCACGACCGCGCGTGCCAGCGCGTCCTGGTCGACGTCGAGCACGCCCAGTGTCCAGCCGTCGCGGGCCAGCAGCTGGGCCAGCGACAGGCCGAGCCCGCTCGCCGCGCCGGTAATGAAGGCTCGCTTTGACGGAAAGCGCCGGGACAGTAAGGTAGCGGGTGATGCGTTTGCCATCCCGCCATGCTAGCGGGGACGGTTGCCAGGCGAAACGGTCGTTTTCCGCAATCCGAACGCTGCCGCCCGGAGCGAAACTTGCGCAAGGTCCACACGGCCGATTCGAGCATCGAGATTGCGCACCTGCGCAACGTGCTCGAGCAGGCCGGCATCGCGTGCTACGTGCGCAATGAACGCCTCGGCGGCGCGGTGGGCGAGATTCCATTCGTGGAGTGCTGGCCGGAACTCTGGGTCCTGCGCAACGGCGACGCGCTCAGTGCGCGAGGCTTGATCGATAACGCACGTGCCGCCGTCGTCCCGGCACCTGACTGGATCTGCCGCAGCTGCGGCGAACGGGTCGAAGGCCAGTTCGACGCTTGCTGGCGGTGTTCGACACCGGACGGGCTTGCCGCGGAGACTGCAGGAGCCGATCGCTGATGACAGGCACGCCGACACTGACCATCGCCAGCCGCTTCAAGGGGCCGCCCGATTCCGGCAATGGCGGCTATGTCTGTGGCGCGTTCGCCGTCGCTGCCGGCATCGAACTGCGCATCCGGCTGCTCGCGCCGCCGCCACTCGACACGCCGCTGACACTGGACCACAGCGGGACCGATGGCCTGTGGCGACTGTGGCATGGCGGGCAGGCGGTGGCGTCCGGTACGCCAAGCGGACCCCTCGATCTCGCGGTCCCGCTGGCGCCGCCGTACGTGCAGGCCGTCTGGGCCTCACAGCACTACGTGGGTTTCCGCGAGCACTCGTTTCCCGACTGCTTCGTCTGTGGACCCCACCGCCGCCGCGGCGACGGCATGCGGATTTTTCCGGGCCTGCTCGATTCGGGCATGGTCGCCGCGCCGTGGATTCCGGCGGACGACCTGGACGCGGGGGACGGCAAGGTGGCCGTCGAGTTTCACTGGGCTGCGCTCGATTGCCCCGGCTACTTCGCCGCGATCGGCGACACGCCCCGGACGATGCTGCTCGGCGAAATGCAGGCGCACGTCGACCGTCGCGTGCACGTCGGCGAGGCCTGCCTGGTGCTGGGCTGGTTGATCGGGAGCGAAGGCCGCAAGCATCGGTGCGGCACGGCCATCTTCGACGAGGACGGGGAACTTTGTGCCCGAGCGCTCGCGACCTGGATCGCGGTCGCGCGCTGACTGCACAGGCATCCGACCCGGCATGTCCTGTCGCGCTTGGAAAGGCAGACACGCGCGCGCCAGGACATGCCGGATCGGACGCCTGGCATCGCGTTCCGTCTCAACCTGAAGCTGCGGTGCTGCATGGCGAGCAGTCGATTCGGGACCTTCTCCCGAGCGCGTGTCTGCCTTTCCAAGCTCGGGGGAAGGTCCCGGATCGACTGCTCGAAGCAAGCGCGAGTCTGCCTTTCCAAGCTCAGGGAAGGCGACTTGGGGCAGCGGGTTGCGGTGATCAGCGGCGGGCGAGCAACGCCGTCAACAGGCCCACGGCCGTGAGCAGTGCGCCGGGCATCCAGTCGGTGCGGAACGCGAGCCAGAGAATCCCCGAAGCCAACACCGCGGCCCCGACGATGGTCTGGTCGCGACGTCGGCCACTGGCCTGGACCTCGCGGCGCAATTCGGCGAAAGATTCGTCGTCCACCCGGATGCGCAGCGTGCCTTCGGATGCCTTCTGCACAAACTGCTGCAGCAGTTGCGGCAGCATGCGGATGGACTCGGACAGGTCCGGCAACTGCCGGCGCAGTTCCTGCGCGATGTTGCGGCCGCTCAGCCGGTCGGCACCCCAGTCCTGCATGATCGGCTGCGCCGTCTTCCACAAGTCGAGCTGCGGATAGAGCTGGCGCCCCAGTCCTTCGATTTGCAGCAGCGTCTTCTGCAGCAGGATCAGCTGCGGTTGCACGCGCATGTCGAAGCGGCGAGCGACCTCGAACAGTCGCATCAGCACCTGCGCGAAGGAAATCTCGGACAGTGGCTTGTTGAAGATGGGTTCGCACACCGTGCGGATGCCCGCTTCGAGTTCGTCGACGCGCGTGTCCTTGGGCACCCAGCCGGAGTCCACGTGCAGGCGCGCGACCCGGTTGTAATCGCGATCGAAAAAGGCGAGGAAGTTCTCGGCCAGGTAGTGCTGGTCGCGCGCGTCGAGCGAGCCGACGATGCCGAAGTCGACGGCCGCGTACACCGGCCGCTGCGGGTCGTCGGTCTGGATGAAGATGTTGCCGGGGTGCATGTCGGCGTGGAAGAAGTTGTGCCGGAAGACCTGCGTGAAGAAGATCTCCACGCCGTTCTCGGCCAGCGCCTGGATGTTCGTGCCACGACGCAGGAGCTCGGCCATGTCGCTCACGAGCACGCCGTGGATGCGCTCCATGACCATCACTTCGGGGCGGCAGTAATCCCAGTACACGTCGGGCACGTACAGAATCGTTGAGCCCGCGAAATTGCGGCGTAACTGCGCCGCGTTGGCTGCTTCGCGCATCAGGTCGAGCTCGTCGAGGATGGTCTTTTCGTACTCCTGCACGACCTCGTAGGGCCGCAGGCGATGGCCTTCCTTCGAGTAGTCGCGCGCGAGCCGGGCGAGCACGTACATGACCTCGAGGTCGCGCTCGATCTTCTGCCGGATGCCGGGACGCACGACCTTGACGACGACTTCTTCGCCGGTCCGCAGTCTCGCGGTGTGCACCTGCGCGATCGAGGCGGCCGCGAGCGGCGTCTCGTCGAATTCCGCGAACACCTCGCCGACCGGCTTGCCGTACGCACCCTCGATGATGGCCTTCGCCTCCGACCCCGGGAACGGCGGCACCCGGTCCTGCAGCTTTTCGAGTTCGTCGGCGATGTCAACCGGCAGCAGGTCGCGCCGCGTGGACAGTGCCTGCCCGAATTTCACCCAGATCGGGCCCAGTTCCTCGAGTGCGAGGCGGATGCGTTCGCCGCGAGGGCCGCCCTTGCGCCGCTCGAACCACGTTGCCGGCGACAGGTAGAACGCGAAACGCAGCGGACGGAACAGGTGCGTCGCGAGAATGATTTCGTCGAGCCCGTGGCGGACGAGCACGCGCTGGATCTGGAGCAGGCGGGTGGCGACGCGAAAACGCATGGGGAAGGGGGGAAGTGGGGGAAGGGGAGGAAGGGGAGGAAGGGGTAGGGGTAGGGGTTAGGGGTTAGGGGTTAGTCGGAGGGGCGCCTCGCACTTCGAGTGCGCAGCTACTTCGAACTTGCTTTGGCGCGGGATTCGGCGCGGCTCAGGCGGGCGTCGAGCCGGTCGGTCGCTTCGCGCAGTTGATCGACGGCTTCGAGGAATTCCTCGACTTCGACGCGCGACGGCACGTCGCGGCCCTCCTCCTGCAGGTACTCGGCCACGTTGGTCGAGAACGAATCGGCGGCCTTGCGGCCCCAGTCGAGGAAGCCGCGGGCGATGTTCGCCACCTGGTGCGCTGCGACGTCGCCGACGACGCGAGACAGTTCTTCCTCGAAATCCGGCTGGGCTTGCTGCAGCAAGCCGCGAAAACGCTGGGCGACCTCGGCGTCGCCTGCAATGCGGATCGCGGAGCCACGCAAGCGGTCCTCGGCACCGGGTCCCACCAGGGAGAGCAGGGAGATCGGGGATCCAGACAGTGTCGCGTCGGCCGCGCTCGCGTCACGCGTATCGATCGCGATATGACCGTCAGCGACGCGGAAGCACAGCGTGATCGGCGTGCCTTCGAGCACGAGCGCCAGCGCGCGGCCCTCGAGTTGCCGGGCGAGCACTGAGGCGCGCTCGGATTGTGCGACGTTGCGGCTGAGCATCGCCGACAGCCGGTCGAAGAGGGCGGCGACGGGATTCGCGCTCAATAGCGGAATCCCTTGTGCAGGGCGACGATGCCGCCCGTCAGGTTGTGATAACGGCAATCTTCGAGACCTGCCTCGCGCATCATGCCGAGCAGCGTTTCCTGGTCGGGGAAGCGGCGAATGGACTCGGCGAGGTAGCGGTAACTGTCCGGGTCGTTCGCGATGCGCGCGCCGAGCCAGGGCAGCACGCTGAACGAGTACGCGTCGTACACGGGCTTGAGGCCCGGGAACACGGGTTTCGAGAATTCGAGTATCAGCAGCCGGCCACCCGGCTTCAGCACGCGCCGCATCGATGCGATGGCCGTGGCCTTGTCCGTCACGTTGCGCAGGCCGAAGCCGATCGTCACGCAATCGAACGTCTCGTCGGCGAACGGCAGGCACTCGGCATTGGCGAGCGAGAACTGCACGTTGCGCAGCAGGCCGCGGTCGAGCAGTCGATCGCGACCCACTTCAAGCATCGCCGCATTGATGTCGGAGAGCACCACCAGGCCCTTGTCGCCGACCTGCCCAGCCATTCCGGCAGCGATGTCGCCGGTCCCGCCCGCGACGTCGAGTGCCGACATTCCGGGACGCAGCCCGGTCTGGCTCAGCGTGTAACGCTTCCACAGCCGGTGCACGCCGGCCGACATCAAGTCGTTCATGATGTCGTACTTGTCGGCGACGGAATCGAATACCGCGCGGACGCGGCGTGCCTTTTCTGGGGCCGGCACTTCCTCGTAGCCGAAGTCGACCGACGGGTTCGCTGCGGCGGAGGCAGGGGCCTTGCGGGGTGGGGCTGTTTCGCTCATGGGAACGGGCATTCTACGCCGTTCCGGAGCTGGCCGATGGGTGGGGCAGGGGTCCGCACAGCCCCCCCGCGGCTCTCCTGCTGGCAAGCCGCCGTGCCGTCACGCCTTCTTGTGCGCAACCTGCGTGGGGTAAGGAATGCCGAGCTGCTGCAGGCGGTCGAGATAGTGCTGCCACTTGGCAGTCCGCGTCGCGCCGAGTTCGTAGAGGTAACCCCACGTGTACAGGCCAGTGTCGTGGCCGTCGTTGAACGCCAGCCGCACCGCGTAGTTGCCGATCGGATCGACCCGTATGACCTGCACCTCGTGCTTGCCCAGCTGCAGCGTCTCCTGGCCCGGTCCGTGCCCGCGCACCTCGGCTGATGGCGAATACACGCGAAGGTATTCGAACGGCAGTTCGAAACGCAGTCCGTCGTCGAACGCCACCTCGAGCACGCGCGACTGCTTGCGCAACTTGATCTCGGTGGCGGTCCGTGCGGCCCAGCGCTCCTTGTCAGCCTTGTCCGAGACTGCAGCTGTCACAGGATGTACCGCGCGAGGTCTTCATCCTGCGCCAGCTTGCCGAGACTCGAGTCGACGTACGGGCCATCGATCACGAGCTCCGCGCCGAAACGGTCGGAAGCCTCGAAGCTGATCGCTTCGAGCAACCGCTCCATCACCGTGTGCAGCCGACGCGCGCCGATGTTCTCGGTGCGCTGGTTCACGTCGAAGGCCACTTCGGCGATGCGGCGCACGCCGCTGGCGTCGAACTTGAGCGTCACGCCTTCCGTGGCCAGCAGCGCGCCGTACTGCGCGCACAGCGACGCGTCCGGCTCGGTGAGGATGCGCACGAAGTCCTCGACCTTGAGCGCCTCGAGTTCGACGCGGATCGGCAGGCGGCCCTGCAGTTCGGGGATCAGGTCGGACGGTTTCGACATGTGGAACGCGCCCGATGCGATGAACAGGATGTGGTCCGTCTTCACCATGCCGTACTTGGTGTTGACGGTGCTGCCTTCCACGAGTGGCAGCAGGTCGCGCTGCACTCCTTCGCGCGAAACGTCGACGCCGGACACGGCATTCTGGCCGCGCGCGATCTTGTCGATCTCGTCCAGGAACACGATGCCGTTCTGCTCGGCGTTGCGCAGCGCCTGCGTCTTGAGTTCCTCTTCGTTGATGAGCTTGGCGGCTTCCTCGTCGGTGAGCAGCTTGAACGCTTCGCCGACCTTGAGCCGGCGTGACCTGGTGCGGTTGCCACCCATGTTCGCGAACATGCCTTGCAGCTGCTGCGACAACTCTTCCATGCCCGGCGGTGCCATGATCTCCATACCGGGACTCGGCGCGCGCAGTTCGATCTCGATCTCGCGATCGTCGAGCTGGCCCTCGCGCAGCATCTTGCGGAAACGCTGGCGCGTGTCGCTTTCTTTAGGCGTCGGTGCGGGTTCGTCGGCGGGCATGCCGAATCCCATCGACGTGCCCGACGCGGCGCTCGGTCGTGGCAGCAATGCGTCGAGCACGCGTTCCTCGGCAGCGTCCAGCGCGCGGTGACGCACCTTTTCCATTTCCTGCTCGCGCGTCATCTTCACGGCGACGTCGACCAGGTCCTTGATGATCGAATCGACCTCGCGGCCGACATAGCCCACCTCGGTGAACTTCGTCGCCTCCACCTTGATGAACGGCGCGTTCGCCAACCGGGCCAGGCGCCGTGCGATCTCGGTCTTGCCGACGCCGGTCGGGCCGATCATCAGGATGTTCTTGGGCGTGATCTCCGCCCGCAGCGGTTCACCGACCTGCATGCGGCGCCAGCGATTGCGCAGCGCGATGGCCACGGCGCGCTTCGCCGCAGCCTGGCCGACGATGTGCTTGTCCAGTTCCTGGACGATCTCGCGGGGAGTCATGGATGACATTGGAGGAAGGGGTTAGGGGTTAGGGGTTAGGGGTTAGGGGTTAGGGGCTAGTCGGAACGCTGCGGCGCGAGTGGCTGACCCGCGGTGATTTCGTGAGAAGCGTCGTACAAAGGTGAGCGTGTCAGGTTTAAGCAGCGGCTGAGGATTATGTTCCGACTAACCCCTAACCCCTAACCCCTAACCCCTAACCCCTTCACAGCTCTTCAATAGTCGTGTTTCGATTGGTGTAGATGCAGATATCGGCCGCGATGCCGAGCGCGCGCTCGGCGATGGAGCGCGCATCGAGCGTCGTGTTCTGCAGCAGCGCGAGACCCGCTGCCTGCGCAAACGGGCCGCCCGAGCCCACCGCGATCAGGTCGTGTTCCGGCTCGATCACGTCGCCATTGCCCGAGATCACGAACGTGTGGCCGGCGTCGGCCACCAGCAGCAGGGCTTCGAGACGGCGCAGGCTGCGATCGCTGCGCCAGTCCTTCGCCAGCTCGATCGCGGCGCGCGTGAGGTTGCCGTACTGCTGCAGCTTCGCTTCGAAGCGCTCGAACAGCGTGAACGCATCGGCAGTGCCGCCGGCGAAGCCCGCGATGACCGAGCCATCGTGCAGGCGCCGGACCTTGCGCGCGTTGCCCTTCATGACGGTATTGCCGAGCGTGACCTGGCCGTCGCCGCCCATGGCGACGCGGCCGTCGCGACGGACGCAGAGAATCGTGGTGCCGTGGGGGTCGAAGCCAGTCATAGGGGATAGGGGTTAGGGGTTAGTCGGAGGAAGAGCCGGAAGGGGAGGAAGGCCGGAAGGTCAGGAAGTTTCGGAGGAAGAGTCGGAAGCAGGACCTGGAACCGCGCGCTTGCGGCGGGCCCGCGGGTGGGCCGCGTCGTAGATGCGGGCCAGGTGCTGGAAATCAAGGTGGGTGTAGACCTGGGTCGTGCTGATGTTCACGTGACCCAGCAATTCCTGCACGGCGCGCAGGTCCTGCGACGATTCGAGCAGGTGGGATGCGAACGAATGCCGGAACATGTGGGGATGCACGTGTTCGGGCAAGCCCTGCAGCCGGGCCCAGCGGGCAATGCGACGCTGCACGATGCGCGGGCCCAGCCGCGTGCCATTGATGCCGACGAACACGGCAAGTTCGCCCACGGCGGCGATCGTGGCCCGTTCGGCGATCCAGCGCTGCAGTGCCGCGATCGCCTGGCGACCCACCGGCACGATGCGCGTCTTGTTGCCCTTGCCGACGACCCGGACGGTGCGATCGCGCAGGTCGAGGTCGAGCAGGTCGAGGCCCAGCAGTTCTGCCAGCCGGAGCCCCGACGAATACAGCAGCTCCATGATCGCCTTGTCGCGGACCCCGAGGCTGTCGTCGCTGCGGAATTCGAGCAGTCGTGCCATCGTGTCCGCGTCGAGCAGGGTCGGCAGGCGCTTGCGGGCCTTGGGTGCCTGCACGTCGCCGATCGGGTCGCGCCGAAGTTCGCCTTCATGCAGCAGGTAGCGGAACAGGCCGCGGCAGGCCGAGAGCCGGCGCTGGATGCTGCGGGGTGCCAAGCCACGACGGTGTTCGCGCGCCGCGAACATCCGCAGGTGCTGCGGATCGAGCTGCTGCCAGTCGGTGAGGCCCTGGGACGCGCAGTAATCGAGCAGCGCCGCCAGGTCGCGACCGTAATTGCTCGACGTGTGCGGCGACAACCGCCGTTCGTTGCGCAGGCTCGCGAGGTAGTGATCGACGCCGCTGCGCAGCGGCTGGTCGGTCATGCCAGTCGCGCCGACACCGCTTCGGTCACGATCTCGCCGATGCGCACCAGGTAGTCGGTGCTCATGGTGGGCAGGTAGCGTTCGGTGTCGTGGCTCGCAATGGCGAGCAGGCCGAGGCCCGCACGTTCACCGAGCGGAATCAGCACCGTCGAGCCGACCTGGCTGCCTTCGCCGCCGAAGAGGTAGTCGCGCTGCGTGTCCCGGATCTGCCCGCTGCGTGGGCGCCCGGACTCGAAGAACGTCTCGAAGATCTTCAGTTCAGGGCTGCCGCGGGGCACGAGGCGCACATGACCGTTCGGCGGGTTGCCGAGCGCGGACACGGTGGGATCCGTGGCCAGCAGCACCCAGCGCGAGGCGCCGAAATCTTCGCGCAGCGAGGTTTCGAGCGCGGCGACGACACCGGCGGAATCACGCGCTCGCAGCAACCGGCGCGTGAGGCGATGCAAGCGGTCGGAGATGGCATCGTTGGCGCGGCCGTTCTCGATCAGTTCATGCAGCTTCTTTTCGAGCACGGCATGCTTGTCGCGCAGGACCAGCACCTGGCGTTCGACCAGCGAAATGGCGGCGCTGCCGCGCTGGTGCGGCAGCTTGATGCGTGCCAGCACGGCGCCGTGACGCTCGAAAAAGTCGGGGTGCGCGACGAGGAAGTCCGCAATCTGGTCTTCGGCCAGCTGCGTCGGGGGTTCGGCACCACGGATCGGTTTGTTCATCTGCAAGACTCCGGCGACTAGGCGCCCGTCACTTCGACTTGGCCTTGGAAGGCCGTTTCGGCCGGACCGGTCAGCCAGATCGGCTCGCCCGGTCCGGGCCAGCGGACGATCAGTCGTCCGCCTGGAACATCCACGTTCACTTCTTCGGCCAGTGGCCCGTACTGCCGTCCCACCGCGACTGCAGCGCAGGCACCCGTGCCGCACGCCTGCGTTTCGCCCACGCCCCGCTCGAACACGCGCAGCCGCACATGGTCGGGCGCGACGATCTCGAGGAAACCCACGTTCACCCGGCGCGGAAAACGAGAGTGATTTTCCACTGCGGGTCCGACGCTGTCCACGGGTGCTTCGTGCACGCTGCGGACGCGGATCACGGCGTGCGGGTTGCCAATGGATACGGCGCTGAACTCGACCGGGCCGGCTGCCGTGTCGAGGTGATAGAACTCGGCGGCCGAAGGCGCATCGAACGGCAAGGAGGCCGGATCGAAGTTCGGCACACCCATTGCGACGGCGACCAGGCCGTCGGGCCGCAGCCGCGCCTGGACGATTCCACCCGGGCTGTCCATCTGCAGGGGTCGGTCGACTTCACCGCGCCGGCTCGCGACGAGACGCGCAATGCAGCGCGCACCGTTGCCGCATTGCTCGACCTCAGAGCCGTCGGCGTTGAAGATGCGGTAGTAGACGTCGGTGCCGGCACGGCGCGGCGGCTCGAGCACCAGCGCCTGGTCGAAGCCGATGCCGGTGCGCCGGTCGCTGAGACGGCGCAAGTCGCCCGGCGATGGCAGTGCGGTGACAGTGTGCGCCTCGAACACGATGAAATCGTTACCGAGGCCGTGCATCTTGGTGAAGGCAAGCCGCATGCAGGCAGGATACCCGACTCGTGGCTCACTCACGCATGGACGCGCGATCGACGTAGATGCAGCGATCCATCACCACCGTCATGCCTGCGGCCACCGCACGTGCCGCGGCTGGCTCGTTGATCACGCCCTGCTGCAGCCACAAAGTCCTCAGTCCCAGCTGCAGGCACTGTTCCACCACGTCGCCCACCTGTGCGGGTCGCCGGAACACGTTCACGATGTCGATCCGCTGGTCCGGCCCGAGTGCCTGCACGGCCGCTGCCAGCGTCGGATGCGCGGGAATCCCTTGCCACTGCGTCAGCGCCGGGTTTACCGGCAGGATGCGATAGCCGAAGCCGCGCATCGATACCGTCACGCCGTAGCTCGGCCGGTCGGGGTTGTCGGAAATTCCGATGACCGCGATCGTGCGCGACGCTCGCAACAGGGCGCGAATGTCGGCCAGGGCGGGATTGCGGAAGCTCGTCACGTGGCGGCTGTCCCAGGCGACTGCCGCATCTCGGCGAGGCTGGCGAGCACGCCGGACTGCAGCGTCGGGTACTGCAGCTGCAGGCCGAAAACTTCCTGCAGGCGACGGCTGTCGACCCGGCGCGACTCGAGCAAGAACGACAGCATGCCGGGCGGAATCTTCTCCCGCGCCTCGGCCTTGCTGATCAGCGCCGGAGGTTCGATCCCCGCGGCTGCGGCCGTCAGTTGCAGGAATGCGGTGGTGCTGGCGTGGTCCCCATCGGTCACATTGAACACGCCTTGCGCCGACGGGTGATCGACGGCGGCGACGATGGCCGCGACCAGGTCGTCGACATGGATGCGGTTGCCCGGGCCGGCTTCGTCTTCGCGCAAGGCGGGTTCACGCCGCTGCAGCCGTTCCAGCGGCAGCCGGTTCGGTCCGTAAATTCCTGGCACCCGCAGGATCACACAGCGCGCGCCCCGCGCCGCGCACCAGGCCTGTGCCGTGCTTTCGGCTGCGACCCGTCGGCGCGAACGGTCATTCGCCGGCGCGACAGGGGTGAACTCATCGACGAAAGCACCGCCCGCGTCGCCATAGACGCCGGTCGTGCTGACATAGACGAACACCGCGGGCGTGACACCATTGAGCTGAGCCAGCAACGATTCAAGCCGCGGGTCCGTGATGCCGCTGTCGGGCGGCGGAGCGAGGTAGACGACAGCCGCGTGGTCGGCTGCTGCAGCCAGCGTCGGTTGCAGTGCGATGTCGCGGCGGCGTCGAGATCGACGCGCAGGGCGAGCACGCCAGCCGACTGCAGGTCGGTCTCGCTCTTGCCCGAGCGCACGAGCGCCAGCAGCGGCCGTCGGGCGGCTTCGCGGCGTGCGAGCCGCGAACCGACGTAACCGCAACCCACGATCAGGCATGATAGGACGGCATCCATGCTCAAAGCATACGCGAAGGGATGCCCCACGCCGTTGCGCCGCGCCGGAGTCCTGCGTCGATGCCCCAAGTGACGATTGTGCCCACGGGCGAAAGTTTCGCTGTCGATCGCGGCGAGCCCGTGCTGGCGGCGGCACTGCGTGCCGGGCTCAACCTGCCGCACAGCTGCAAGGGGGGGCACTGTGCGTCCTGCCGTGCGCGCCTGCTGGTGGGCGAGACGACCTACCCGACGCGCGAACTTCCCCCGGGCATCACCCCGGAGGAGGCGGCTGACCGTTTCGTGCTGCTGTGCCAGGCCCAGGCCCTGACAGATATCACGATCGAGACGCGTGAGGTGCGACCCACTCCGGACGTCGAGGTCAAGAGCCTGCCGAGCCGGATCGATCGCATGGAGCGCCTGGCCGACGACGTCATGGCCGTGTTCCTGAAGCTGCCGGCGGTCGAAGACCTGCACTATCGTGCCGGGCAGTACGTCGATTTCATCTTGTCGGGTGGGCGCCGCCGCAGCTTTTCGCTGGCAAGCGCACCGGCTGACGGCAAGCTGCTCGAAGTGCACGTGCGTCGCGCATCGTCGAGCGGGTTTACCGGCCAGCTGTTCGATACCATGCGCGCCGGCACGCTGCTGCGTGTCGAAGGGCCGCTCGGGCAGTTCTGGTTCCGTGGCGATTCGCCGCGGCATGCCGTCATGATCGGCGGCGGCACGGGCTATGCGCCGCTACGGGCGATGCTGCGGCAGTTGCTGGCCGTCGGCGACCGGCGCCCGCTCACGCTCTACTGGGGCGCGCGCACTACGCAGGACCTGTACGAGCACGACTGGCTGTCGCACATTGCCGCGACGCGGACGGCATTCGATTACCGCCCAGTCCTGTCCGAGCCGCAGGCCGAAGCGACGCCGTGGACGGGTCGCAGTGGTTTCGTGCACGAGGCGGCGCTCGCCGATCTCGGCGACGATCTCACGAAGTACGACGTGTACGCGAGCGGGCCGCCCGCGATGGTGGAGGCGATTCGTCACACGTTCGTGGAGCGCGGACTGCCGCGCGCGCAGCTGTTCTTCGACTCGTTCGATTACGCGCCCGATACGCTGGCGGCGATGCGGAAAGCGGACGAGAAGTAGCGCGAGATCAGGCGCGGCCGCGGACGCGGGAATCCAGAGAGTTCCGGAAGGCCGTTGCGCGACATGGACGTCGCGCACGAGCCTCCAGGGACGGATTAACGGCGTGCCTTCCGGAACTCTCTGGATTTCCGGGGTCGCTGGTTCGCGCCCACTCACTGCGCCTTAATAATGTCCGCTTACCGCCGCCGCAAGCGTACGCGCGGCAAGGGAGGTCGACGGCCAACCGAGCGCGCGACGCTGTCGCGCAGCACGGTGCGTGCGCGATCGCCTTCACCGAGTTGGTCCAGCAGCTCGGCGTAGAGCAGGCTGTTCTCGGCCGACGGCTTGCGGGCGAGCGATGCCTCGAGATAACTGCGCGCCTTGCCGATCAGCTCAGCCTGCAGCGCGAGGCGGGCGCAGGCCGCGAGCAGCTCCGCGTCTTCCGGCGCCTTGCGTAACCAGTGCTCCGCGCGGTCCAGTGGGGTCAGAGCATCCGGCAACACCAACTCGCCATAGAGCCGCACCAGGGCGGGCTCGAGCTTGTCGTCGATCGCTTCGCGCAACAGCTTCTCGGCGACGATCGGCTCGCCCGCGCTCACGAGCGCCCGAGCGTAAACCGCGATGGCCTGCGGCAACTTTCGCGACGCGCGCGGCAGGTTCGACCACGCCTCGTTCGCCGCGGCCACGTCGCGCCGCTCGCCTGCCGACCGCATCTCCTCGAGTTGCACCTGCGCGAGGATCTCGTTGACCTGCGTCTCCGGCAGCTCTTTCGCGCTGCGCAGGCGCGGGCCGAGCGCGCGCAGCTGCTCACCACGCCCGAGCTTCTGGCACAACCGCGCCATCAGTTCGAGCCCGCGTGAATTCAGGTCGCCAGACGCATCGAGCTGCTCGAGGGTCTGCAGGGCGGGGCCGTCCTGGCCGCGCCGCATCTGCATTTCGGCCAGCGTCACGAGCGCGGCCGCCCGTTCCGCGGGCGCGGCGTCCTGCGCCAGCGCGAGCCACTCGTCGCGACGCTCGACCGCGTCCTGCAGGTCGGCCGCGCGTGCTGCGACCAGGTAGTTCGCTGCCGGCGAGTCCGCCTCCGGCGCGGCACGAGTGAGCAGGTCTTCCGCGCTGCGCCAGCGACCCGCGGCCAGGTCGAGCAGGCCGCGCTGGGTGTCATCGCGCGCGCGACGCTTGCGGCGCTCCATGCGCAACATCGCCAGGCGCCGCCGCGCCGTCAGCGATTCGACGATGGCACGCGTGAGGAAATACAGGCCGACGAGCAGCAGCAGCAACACGGGCACCGTGGTCTCGAACAGCGATTGACCGACGCTGATCGCGACGTAGCCGGGATCGTCCAGCACGAGGTGCGCGAGCAGGCTGCCACCGACCAGCGCCGACGCGGTGAGGACGCTGCCCTTCATGGCTTTGCGGGCGAGCCCGCCTGGATCACCCGCTGCAGCAGTTGCGCAGCCGTGCCGATCTCGGGCGCGGCCGGATCGACGTCGATCGCGGCGAGTCGTGCGACCTCTGTCCGGGCCGCACTGACGGCTTCATCGCCCGTGTCGAACCATCGGTCGAGCAATTCCAGCGCCGACTGCAGGGCCAGCGTGTAGCCCGGGCGATCCTGCTGCATGGCGGCAATACGTGCCGCAAACAGCTGCAGCTCGAGCTGCTGCCGGCGCAGGGATTCCTCGTCGTGGGTGACCAGCCGCGAGCGTGCGGGATCGACGCGCCGGTAGGAAAACAGGTCGCGCCACGCTTGGCGCAAACGGCGAGTGGCGCGATCGAACGCACTTTCGGCGGCTTCGGGGTCGGATGTGTCGAGGCGCCGCGCCTTGGCGACGGGCACGCCGAGCACGCGGAAATTCACGGCGGCCGACTCGAGGGCCGCAAGCTGCGACAGCACCGACGAAATATCGGGCACGTCGACGGCACGCAGTGAAGTGAGTTCGCGCGCGAGTTGAGCCCGCACTTCGGTCACCGCGGGATCGGAGACGGTGGCGAGGCGTGCATCGGCGGATTCGAGTGCGGCGATCGCCGTCGGCACGTCGTGTTCGAGCCGCAGCCGCCGCGCGCCGAGTTCGAGCAGGTACAGGGCCTCCGCGCGTACCCACGATCGCTGCGGCGCGTCGGTGCGGGCCCTCAATTCCGCGACGCTCTGGCTCAGTTCCCCCACCTGGGTGGGTACTTCGCGCAGCAGGCGGATCTGCGACCGCACCTGGTCGTTCGACTCCTGCAGTTGCGTACTCACCGCCCCGATCTGCGCCGCCAGCCGATCCTGCGTCGCGCGCAGTTCGACGACCTGGCTGCGCACCCGGTCGATGCGTTCGTCGAATTGCCCGAAACGCCAGTGCGCATAAGCCGCGAGCAGCAAAGCGAGGCCACCCACGGCGAACAGCATCGGACTCACGCCGCTGCCGGTCCGGCGCGCGTTCATGTCCGTGGTGAGGGATTCGATTTCGTTGGTCATCGGCACTCGCAGGCCGTCCGGTCCGGCGCCATCGAATGCTATCACGCAGGCGGCGCAGGCCCGGTCGCCAGCTCGGCCAGGGCGACGAGCATGGCGTCGTCCTCCGCGGTCGTCGCCGCGACGACCGGTCCGGTCCACCCGAGCTGCGCAGCGGCCGCAGCGACGCGCGGACCGGGCACGAGCAGCGTTCGGGTACGCAGCCGCGCACCGTCTGCATTCGCGACGTGCTCGAGCAACGCTTGCAGAACCTCGACGCTGGTCACGACGACGACCAGCAAGCCCGAACCCGCAAGCGCGTGCTGCAACTGGTCCGTCGCCGCCACGGTCGGAGCGGCGGCAGAACGGCAGTACACCTCGAGTTCGAGCACGTCGGCGCCACGCGCGCGCAGCGCGTCGCGCAGCAGTTCACGACCACCGCGGCCCTTGACCAGCAGCACGCCACGACCCGTCAGTGAGGCAAACTCCGGCAGGTCCAGCAGTCCTTCGGAATTCGCGCTGGCCGGCCGGGCATCGACCCTGACGCCGTGCTGCGAGAGCGCACGTGCGGTCGCCCGGCCCAGCGCCGCATGGCGGGTTGCGAGTGGAGCCGGACATTGCTCGAGCAACGACTCGACCGCGTTGGTGCTGGTGAATACCGCCCAGTCCCAGGTGCGACCGCGCAGCCGTGCGCGAGTGTCGTCGTCGAGAGTGACGCGGTCTATCTGCAGGGTCGGGTAGGCAATGCACTCTGCGCCGGCGGCACTCGCCAGCTCCAGCATCCGGCCGGCCTGTGCCGCGGGCCGCGTGACGACGACAGTGATGCCGTCGAGCGCGCGTGTCACGGTGTCGCGGCGGCCTCCTGCCGCAGGCGTTCGAGCAGCGTTTCAGCTCCCGCCGACTGCATGCGACGGGCGAGGTCGCGGCCGAGCGACGCAGCTGCGGAGGCTGGCCCCGCGAGTCGGTCGCGATAGGTCTCGCTGCCATCCGGCGCGCCGATGAAGCCGCTCACCGTCAGCATGTCGCCGTCGAGCGTGGCGTGCGCGGCGATGGGGGAATGGCAACTGCCGCCCAGCGTGGCGGCGAAGGCGCGTTCGGCCGTCAGGCGCGTGAAGGAATCGGCGTGATGCAGTGCTGCGAGCACGGCGCGGCTGCGCGCATCGTCGGCGCGGCTCTCGATCCCGATGACGCCCTGGCCGACCGCCGGCACCGACAGGTCGACGTCGAGTTCGTGCGTGATGTGGTGTGCGATGCCGAGTCGCTCGAGTCCGGCGCAGGCCAGCAGGATCGCGTCGAGTTCACCCTCGTCGAGGCGGCGCAGCCGGGTTTCGACGTTGCCGCGCAGCAGTTCCAGCCGCAGGTCCGGGCGCGCATGACGCAGTTGTGCCTGCCGGCGTGGGCTCGACGTACCGACGCGCGCGCCCTGCGGCAGGTCCTCGAAGCGCTTGAAACGACGCGAGATGAAGGCATCGAGCGGGTTCGCACGGGGCAATACCGCTACGATCGCGAATCCCGGCGGCAATTCGCTCGGCACGTCCTTCATCGAGTGCACCGCGATGTCGGCGCGGCCTTCCTGCATTGCGACTTCGAGTTCCTTGACGAAGAGACCCTTGCCGCCGACTTCGGCCAGCGCACGGTCGAGCACGCGGTCGCCCTGCGTGCTCATCGGCACGAGTTCGACCGGCAACTCCGGATGCGCCGTGCGCAGCTGGGCCTGGACGTGCTCGGCCTGCCACATGGCGAGCTTGCTGCGACGGGTCGCAATGCGCAGGGGCATGTTCGACAAGACTCGACTCCTCGTGCCGCCGCGCGGCTTAAGCTTGGCTCGATTCCGGCGCGAGCGCTTCCGCCGCGAACCGGAACAACGCCACCAGCAGGCCCAGGACGATCGGCCCCAGGAACAGGCCGATGAACCCGAACGCCGAGAGGCCGCCCATGACGCCGATGAAGACGGCAAGGGTAGGCACTTCGGCGCGTCCGGAAATCAGCATTGGCCGCAGGATATTGTCGACGCCACCGACCACGATGACGCCCCAGGCCGCCATGAACACTGCGTAGCCGAACTCGCCCTGGATCACCAGCCAGATCGTTGCCGGAATCCACATGATGGCGGTGCCGACGACCGGCACCAGCGCGAGCAGGACCGCGAGCACGCCAAAGACCAGCGGCGAGGGCAGGCCGGCGATGGCAAACCCGACGCCAAGCAGGGTGCCCTGCACCAGCGCCGTGAGGCCGATCCCCATGAACACGGCGCGAGTGACGTCGATCAGGTGACGCCACAGCTTGCCGCGCAGCGCCGGCTCGATCGGCAGCATCTGCACGGCGACGCGGGCGAAACGCGGGCCGTCCCGCAGCACGAAGAACAGCACGAACAGCATCAGCATGAAACTCACCACCGTGCCGATGGCGCCCAGGAACACCGTACCGCCGGACCCGGCCACGACTTCGAGCAGGCGCTTGGCGCCGCTGACGATGTAAGTCTCGATCTGCGCGAGCGAGATGCCGGCCGTCGCCTCCAGCCATTCGAGCGGCCTGGCCAGCATCGGAATTCGCGACAAGTGGAGGTCGGTGGCGCGCAGGCTGGTCGTGTCGATGCGCCCGACCAGTTGCGAGGCTTGCGAAGCCACGGCGCCGGCGATCGCAAGAATTGGCAGCAACACCAGCAGGACGACGCCGACGGTCGTGATGGCGCTGGCGAGCTTCGGCCTGCCGCCCAGCCTGGCCGCGAGTGAAGCATTGAACGGGGCCAGCAGCGAGCCCAGCAGGACTGCCCACAGCAAGGGCTGCCACAGCGGTGACACGATGCGCCAGATCAGGTACGCCAGCGCTCCCAGCAGCAACAGCATGCCGATACGGGCAAAATAGGTCCGCCGCAACGCGGCCACCTGGGGGTCGGGCAGGGTGATCGTCGATTCGCCGATGTCGTCACCAGTGGAGTTCATGGGTCTCAGTGTCCGGTGCGGATCTGGCGCAGGGCTTCCGCCGCGGGTGCTTTCGTCCATGGGCGGGCCGGGATTGTCCGATGGACCGGGCCGCGTGTCACGAAATGCTCTCCGGCGTGGACGCCGGGACGTTCATGCGGGTTTAGGGGAGATTCCGCCGGGCTGCGCCGCGGCAGCGGCGAAGAGCGCGTCCTTCAGGCGAAACAGCACGGAGATGTCTTCGTCGCCGTGGCCCTGCGCAATCAGTTTGTGATACTGGGCGAGGGTCGCCTCGACCACCGGCAGTTCGACGCCGAACTGTGCCGCCATGTCATGGCAGATCTTCAGGTCTTTTTCGTGCAGTCGCACGCGGAAGCCAGCCGGAAACGCGTCTCGCACGATGTTCGGCGCGCGGTTCACGAAATACCAGCTGGAGCCCGCTCCCTTGCCGAGCGTTTCGATCAACTGCGGCAGCGGCAGGCCCTGCGCCTTGGCGAACGCCATCGCCTCCGCCACGGCCTGGATGACGCCGGCGCACATGATCTGGTTCGTCGCCTTGGCCGCCTGGCCCGAACCGCTCGGGCCGAAATGAGTGATCGTGCGGCCCATCGCCTGCAGCGCCGGTTGCGCCTGCGCAAAGGCCGCTTCAGTGCCGCCGGCCATGATGGCGAGGGTGCCGTCGCGTGCGCCTTCGACCCCGCCGCTCACCGGCGCATCGAGAAATTCGCCGCCTTGCGCGGCCAGCCGGCGCGCAGCCGCGCGGGCCGTGTCAGCGCTGACGGTGGAGCAGTCGATGACCAGCGCGCCGGACCGCAAGCCGGGCAGCAGCGCGTCCACGACGGCGAGCACGTCCGCGTCGGCCGAGACGCAGAGCACGATGACATCGCAATCACGTGCGAGCGCCGCGGGGTTCGCCGCCGCGACGACGCCAAGCTCCGCGGCGAGTTCGTCGGCACGGGGCGTCGTGCGGTTCCAGACGGCCCGCAGCAGCCCTGCCTGGTGCAGTTTGCGAACCATGCCCCGGCCCATGGCGCCGAGGCCCGCGAATCCGACATGAACCCGGGTCACCGTGTCATTGCCCCGCGCAGAACTCGTCCATCACCTTCTTGGAGTGTTCACGCGCAGTGTCGATTTCCTTGTCGTCCAGGTAGCGCCGCTCGCCTTCGGTCGCGCCCGGCTCGTACAGACGTCGCGCAGTCATGACCTGCTCGTAACGCGCACGCGCGTCGAGACAGCGTTTCGCCTTGTCGGCGGCGGAGAGCTCCTTCGCCACCTTGGCCTCGGCGGCCTGCTTCGAGGCTTCCGCCTTGGTTTTGTCGGCTTCGGACTGCGACTTCATTTCCTCTGTGGACTGCTGTTGCACCGCGACCGGGTCGGTGCTCTTGGTCGCGACGTTGACCTTCTGCGCCGGCAGGCTGTCGGGGCGATCGGTGTAGGTCGGCCGGCCCTGGGCATCCTTGGTGACGAACACTTCGCTTGCCTGGGCGGAGCCCAGAACGAGCAGGGATGTAACGAGCAGAAGTAAGCGATGCATGGCGTACTCCGGGAGGAAGGGGTTAGGGGTCAGGGGTCAGGGGTTAGTCGGACCCGACGCTCCGCCAAGCGTTCCTTTCCGACTAACCCCTGACCCCTATCCCCCAGCCCCTTGAAGTGTAGCAGCAGCCCTGCCGGGGGACCTGCTCCCTGTGCGCTGGAAACCCGACCCAGTTCAAGGATTTAGGGCAAAAAAAACGGGCGCCGGAGCGCCCGCAAGTGGGGGAGAAGGCGACCGGACCAGGAACCGGCCGCCCTCCACAGACATCTTCGGAATCAGTTGTACGCGCGCTCGCCGTGCGACACCGTGTCGAGACCCTCGCGCTCGGCTTCTTCCGGCACGCGCAGCCCGATCACCAGGTCGATCAGCTTGAACGCGATCGCCGCGACCACGCCCGACCAGACCAGGGCGGTCATCACGCCCCACAGTTGCGCCTTGAACTGCGCGCCCATGTCGTACGGGGCGACGGCGTTGGCGACGTAGTCGTAAACGCCCGTGCCGCCGAGGGCCGGATCGCAGAACACAGCAGTGAGCAGCGCGCCCACGATGCCACCGACGCAGTGCACGCCGAACACGTCGAGCGAGTCGTCGTAGCCGAGCTTCGACTTGAGGCCGACCACGGCCAGCAGGCAGAGCAGGCCCGCGATGATGCCGATCGCGATCGAGCCCATCGGGCCGACCCAGCCGCAGGCCGGGGTGATCGCGACGAGACCGGCGACCGCACCCGATGCCGCACCGAGCATCGTCGGCGTGCCGCGGTGGATCCATTCGGCGAACGACCAGGCCAGCGCCGCCGCCGCCGTCGCGAGAATCGTGTTGGCGAACACCATGCTGGTGAAGCCGTTGGCTTCGAGGCCCGAGCCGACGTTGAAGCCGAACCAGCCCACCCACAGCAGGGAGGCGCCGATCATCACCATCGGCACGTTGTGCGGCGGCATGGCGGTCGTGCCATAGCCGATGCGCTTGCCGATCATCAGTGCGCCGACGAGACCCGCGATGCCCGCGTTGATGTGGACGACCGTGCCGCCGGCGAAGTCGAGTGCGCCCTTCTGGAACAGGAAGCCCGCCGTTTCAGCCGCTGCGGCGCCGGCCGCGGCGTCGGTGTACGCGTCGGGGCCGGCCCACCACCAGACCATGTGCGCCATCGGCAGGTACGAGAACGTGAACCAGAGCGTCACGAACAGCAGCACGGCGCTGAACTTGATGCGCTCGGCGAACGCACCGACGATCAGGCAGGGTGTGATGGCGGCGAAGGTGAGCTGGAAGATGAACCAGGTGAACTCCGGGAGGTAGACACCCTTGCTGAACGTCGCCGCGACCGAGCTCGTCGTCATCCCCTGCAGGAACAGGCGGTCGAACCCGCCGATGAAGTCGTTGCCGTTGGTGAAGGCGAGGCTGTAGCCGTAGATCGCCCAGAGCAGCGAAATCAGGCAGAACGTCATGAAGACCTGCATCAGCAGCGACAGGACGTTCTTCGAGCGGACCATGCCCGCGTAGAAGAGCGCGAGGCCGGGGATCGTCATCAGGATGACCAGCACCGTCGAGGTCATCATCCAGGCCGTGTCGCCCTTGTCGGGCACGGGCGTGTCCTGGGCTAGTCCCAGGGCGGGCGCGAGCATGGCGCCCAGTGCAAGCGCTACGGCCCACGGGCGGCCTGGCGCGGCGGTCAAGGTCTTCACTGGTGTTCTCCTGTCGATGTGTCTGTGCAGCAGTCGTGGGGTGGAGTTCGAATCGAGACCTAGACGGCGTCGGCGCCGGCTTCGCCCGTGCGGATGCGCACGGCCTCGGCGAGCTGGGTCACGAAAATCTTGCCGTCGCCGATCTTGCCGGTGCGGGCGACGTTGGTAATGGCTTCGATCACCTGCTCGACGATGGTGTCGTCGACGGCGATCTCGATCTTGGTCTTGGGCAGGAAGTCGACGCGGTATTCCGCGCCACGGTAGAGTTCGGTGTGTCCACGCTGCCGGCCGAAGCCCTGCACCTCGGTCACCGTGACGCCCTGCACGCCGATGTCGGCGATGGCCTGGCGCACTTCATCGAGCTTGAACGGCTTGATGACGGCGGTGATGAGCTTCATCGGGTCTCCCTCGGCGACGGCTGTCGCGCGTAAACGTCGGAAACCCTCAATGCAGGAAGCGTGCCACGGTCCGCAGCTCGCTGTGACCGCGGAATTGATCCGCCCGCCTTGAACCGGTGCACCACGATGGAGCGCTGGCGGTGTGCGGTGCACCGAATCATGCCGCTGGCTGCCTGCCGTCGTCCGCGCCGGCCGCTACACTAGGGTCCTCGTCCACGTACCCCAAAGTCACCATGGCTTTCGACCCGCGCATGATCGATGACCTGGCCCGTCGCCTGGCCGGCGCCGTCCCCGAGAACGTGAGTGCCTTGCGGCGCGATCTCGAGCAGAACTTCAAGGGTGTTCTGCAGTCGCAGCTGACCCGCCTCGATCTCGTCACCCGCGAGGAATTCGACGTGCAGAGCGCCGTGCTGCGCCGGACCCGAGAAAAACTGGCGGTGTTGGAGCAAAGGCTCGCCGATCTCGAGGGGAATCGCACAGCCTGAGTAGCGGGGAGCGACGCGGGTGTGATCACCATCATCGGCAGTTACGTTGTGTTTTGAGATGAGGCCGACGGCCCGGTCCATCTCGATCACAACGCTACGACGCCCGTGCCCCCCGTTCAGGTTGCAGCGTTGCCCGGTTGCAGCCTGATGCACTCGGACAAAGTGCGTCACGCTGTCGGTGGCCGGCCCGAAACCTCCAGTGCAAAGGCACCACGCGCAGACGCCATGAATGTTCTCCCAGGACTGTTGCTTGCGGTTGCGCTGGCGGTGCTCGGCAGCTTCCTTGCCGATCAGCTCGCTGCCGTACTTGGCTTGGGACGCGGCGCCATCAGCGGCATTATGGTCGCGACCCTGCTGGGCCTCGCCCTCAGCAACCTGTCACGGCTACCGGCGTCGCTTGGTGCCGGCGTGTCCTTCGCGGCGCAGCGCGTCCTGCGCTTCGGCATCGTCCTGCTCGGCTTGCGGCTCAGCATCTCGGAGGTGGGCAGCATTGGGCTGCGGACCCTGCCGGTCGTGCTGGTGACCATTCCCGCAGCCATCCTGATCGTGAGTTTCCTCGGTCGCCGCATTCAGCTGTCCGATCGGCTGGCCACGCTGATCGCGGTGGGAACCAGCATCTGCGGCAACACAGCCATCGTCGCCGTCGCTCCCGCGATTGGCGCCAGGGATGAAGAAACCAGCTACGCCGTGGCCTGCATCACGGTGTTCGGGATCGTGGCGATGATCGCCTACCCCTTCGCAGCGCACTGGCTCTTCGGCGGGGATGCTTTCAGTGCCGGCCTGTTCCTCGGCACGGCCGTGCACGATACGTCACAGGTGGCCGGCGCCGGCATGGTCTACCAGCAGTACTTCGACGCGCCGCAGGCGCTTGACGTGGCGACCGTGGCAAAGCTGGAGCGCAACCTGTCGATGATCCTCGTGATTCCGCTCATGTCCATTGTCTACCTCCGGCGCTCGACGGCGGGCACGGCGCCGCCGCCCTGGTGGTCCCTGGTTCCCATGTTCATCGTGGGGTTCGCCGTAATGAGCGCGGTCCGCTCGATCGGTGACCTCGGCGACAGCCCGTTCGGCCTGCTCGATGCCGGGCAGTGGAAGAGGTTTCTGTCGCTGGCGTCAGGCGCGGCGAGCTATTGCCTCGCCATCGCCATGGCGGGCGTCGGTCTCGGCACGAGCATAAAGGGGTTACGTACGATCGGATTCAAGCCCCTCGGGCTCGGGCTGGTCTCTGCCCTGATCGTCGGAGTGATCAGCTTCTTGCTGATAACAACGCTGTACTGACCGGCCGGGCGGTACAGCGAGCCGGCAATCGCTGCCTGTCGCGGCAGTCATCGCGGACTTGTCTCGCCGGACGTTCTACTGGAGCCCCGCGGCGCCGCGGGGACGTTGCAGTAGATGTCCTGCAGCAGCGCCATGATGCGGGTGACGGGCCCCGCCGGCAGCGAGTAGAAGATCGATTGTGCTGCGCGCCGCGTATCGACCAGCCCAGCTTCACGCAGCAAGGCAAGGTGCTGGGAGAGTGCCGACTGGCTGAGTTCGAGCCGGTCGTTCAATTCACCGACCGACAACGGTCTGGCGAGGAGGTGGCACAGGATGAGCAGTCGCTGCTCATTGCCCAGCGCCTTGAGCAATTGGGCTGCGTCCCCCACGTGCGCATGCATCTCTTTGATTCTTTTTGCGTCCGGAATCTCCGGTCGTGCGGTCGTGCGTCGGGCGGCGCGTGGCATGCAGCGGGTCTCCGGTGGTGGCGCGGTATTTTAAATCAAGCTTGACTAATTTAGCAATATCTAATATTTTACCGGCGATCCGAGGACCTCCCACCCATGCGCCCTGTCGTTACCGCGGTTCACCATAAACCCACCGGGTCCTGGACCTACGTCGTGATGGACTCCGGCACGAGCAGCGCCGCCGTGATCGACCCTGTGCTCGATTACGATTGGCGCTCCGGCCGCACCGGCACCGCGAGCGCAGACTCGGTCATCGCCCATTGCCGCGCCGCCGGCGCGCACGTGCGCTGGATCCTGGAGACTCACGCCCACGCTGATCACCTGTCCGCTGCGCAGCACCTGCGGAGGGAGCTCGGCGGCTGCGTCGCCATCGGCCATGGCGTCCTCAAGGTTCAGCAGGCGTTCAAGTCCGTTTTCGGGCTGGGCGACGGCTTCGCCGCCGACGGCACGGACTTCGACCGGCTGCTGGCGGACGACGAGTGGCTGGCGCTTGGCCAACTGGAGATCGAGGTGATCCCCGTTCCAGGCCACACCAATGACAGCGTCGCGTACCGAATCGGCGATGCGTTGTTCGTCGGCGACACGATCTTCATGCCCGATGGCGGCACCGCACGCTGCGACTTCCCTGGCGGCGACGCCGAGCAGTTGTACTGGTCCGTGCAGCGTCTCTATCGGTTGCCGCCCGCAACCCGCGTCTTCGTCTGCCACGACTACGCCCTCGGTGGTCGCGAGGTGCGCTGCGAGTGTTCCATCGCGGATCAAGTCGCCGGCAACATTCACATTCGCGCCGGGGTCACCGCGGAAGCCTTCGTGCAGATGCGACGTGCGCGGGACGCCACGCTGGACGTGCCGCACCTGCTGATCCCGGCCGTGCAGGTGAACATCCGCGCCGGCCGCCTGCCGCCCCCCGACGCCGATGGCGTGAGCTACTTGCGCGTGCCGCTCAACGTCATCGGCCGCCCCATCTGACAGCCGCGATCATCACTCGTCACTTCCCCTGAGGGTTCCTATGACTCACCACGATAGCCACGTCACCGACGCCACGCCGGAACAGGTTCGCGCATGGCTCGAGGCCGGCGAGATCCTTCTCGTCGACGTCCGCGAGGTCAACGAGTACGCAGCCGAGCGAATCCATGGCGCGCTGCTCTATCCCCTCTCGACCTTCGACCCGAAGGCAATCTCGCTTGAGGGTCGCAAGCTGGTCCTGCAGTGCGGTTCGGGGAAGCGGTCGCTGACGGCGGCTCACAGGTTGCAGGCCGCGGGATTCGGTCATCTCACGCACCTCGCGGGCGGCATCCAGGCCTGGAAGGCGGCCGGCCTGCCGACGATCCGCGTCGATCCGCAGACCGGCCGCGTCGTCGATGACGACCGCCGTTGAAGCTGAGGAGACCTAGATCATGAGCATCGACAGATTTGTCCTGGCCTTCGCGGGCGCGATGATCCTGGTGAGCCTGCTGCTCGGTCATTTCGTGAACCCGAACTGGCACTGGTTCACCGCCTTCGTCGGCGCCAACCTGCTGCAGTCCGCATTCACGGGCTTCTGCCCCCTGGCGCTCATCCTGCGCAAGGCGGGCATCCGCTCCGGCGCCGCATTCTGATTCAAGCCGGAGAACGCAATGAGATCGACTATTTCCGTGGCGGCAATGGCGGCATTGCTGCTCTCCGCCGCATCGAGCCCGTCGGGGGCGGCCGCGACGCAACTCGCGACCTTCAGGGTTGGCGCGGAGGCCACCCCGATGGAGCGGATGCTCGATGGCACCGTCGAGGCGGTGAATCAGGCGACCGTTTCCGCCCAGACCGCGGGCCGGGTTGCGGAGTTCAACGTCGACGTGAACGACTTCGTGCCTGCCGGCACTGTCGTGCTGCGACTGCGCAGCACCGAGCTGGTGGCAGGCCTCAGCCAGGCGCAGGCGGCGCTCACGGAGGCCACTGCCCGCGAGAGCGAGGCGCAGACTCGCCATGACCGGATCCGCGATATGTATTCGCGCCAGGTCGTTGCCAAGGCCACGCTCGACGAGGCTACGGCCGCGCGTGACGCTGCAGCGGCACGGCTGGTGGCGGCCCGGGCCGGTCTCGATGCCGCCCGGGAAGGGGTGTCCTACACCGAGATTCGGGCGCCGTACGCAGGTGTCGTGACACAGAAGTTCGTGCAGGTCGGCGAGACCGTCGCGCCCGGCACGCCGTTGCTTGCTTGGGCCTCCCTCGATGCGCTGAGGGTGATCGTCGAGATTCCTCAGAGCATCGTCGAGCAGGTGCGCGCACAGAAGAAGGCTGCCGTCTACGTCGCTGGACGGCGGATCGAATCCACCGCCATCACGTTCTATCCATCCGCCGCGCTGCAGACCAACACCTTCCGCGCACGGATCGAGTTGCCGAAGGACCTGTCGGGCCTCGCGCCAGGCATGTTCGTCAAGGTCGGGTTCGTCACCGGCGCGTCACAGCAATTGCTGGTGCCACGGTCCGCGATCGTCGAACGCAGCGAGATGCGCGCGGTCTATGTCGTCACGTCCGACGGCCGGGTATCGCTGCGACAGGTGAGGCTCGGTCATGCGAGCGGTGAACGGGTCGAAATCCTGGCCGGGCTCGCCGCGGGCGATCTCGTAGCGCTCGACCTGACGGCCGCGGGTATCCGGGCTCGACAGCCGGTGTCGAAGCATGACTGAGAAGCTCGGCATCAGCGGCCGGCTCGCCGCGTTCTTCCTCGACAACCAGTTAACGCCGTTGCTCGGGCTTGCGGCGTTGTTGCTGGGGGTTTTCGCCGTGCTGGTGACGCCCCGCGAAGAAGAGCCGCAGATCAACGTCACGATGGCGAACGTGATCGTGCCCGTGCCCGGGGCAAGCGCCAATCAGGTCGAGACCCTGGTGGCCACGCCGATGGAGAAGGTCCTTGCGGAGATCTCCGGCGTAAAGCACATCTATTCCGTCTCGCGTCCCGGTGCCGCGGTGCTGACCGTGCAATTCGAGGTCGGCGAAGACCGGACCAGCGCGATCGTCAGGCTCTACAACGCAATCTATTCCAACCAGGACTGGCGCCCGGCAGACGTCGGCATCCTCCAGCCACTGGTCAAACCGAAGGGCATCGACGACGTACCGATCCTGAGCGTAACGCTCTGGACCAGGGACCCGCAGCGCGGCGCCTACGAGCTGCGGCAGGTCGCCCACGCCATCGAGGCCGAGATCAAGCGTGTACCGGGCACCCGCAATGTCTACACCATCGGCGGTCCCGACGAGACGGTGCACGTCAGTCTCGATCCGCAGCGTCTCGCCGGCTACGGTCTCACCGTGAGTGAGCTCGCCGCCGCGCTCAAGGCGGCCAATGTCGTGCAGCACGCGGGCGCGCTCGTTGCGAACGGCAGCAACGTGCCGGTGCAGGCTGGCGAATTCCTTGCCGACCGGGACGAGGTCGCGCAGCTGGTCGTCTCGGTGCGCGACGGCAGGCCGGTCTACCTGCAGGACGTCGCGACCATCACGGCCGGCCCCGACCAGCCCGAGCAATACGTGACGTTCGGCGCCGGCCCGGCGGGTGCGCAGAAAGGCATCGACCTGGTCGGGACGGCACCGGCCGTCACGCTCGCGATTTCGAAGAAGCCAGGCGCGAACGCCATCGACGTCACCAACGCGGTGCTGCAGCGGATCGAACAGCTGCGCGGCTCCTACATCCCCGAGGGAGTGGAGACGACGGTCACGCGCAACTACGGCGAGACCGCGAACGACAAGGCGCTGAAGCTCATCCAGAAGCTGATGTTCGCGACGGCTTCCGTCGTGCTCCTGGTCTGGCTCACGGTCGGCTGGCGCGAGGCGATCGTCGTCGGCGCCGCGGTCGTGATCACCCTGGCTGCGACGTTGTTCGCTTCGTGGGCCTACGGCTTCACGATCAATCGCGTGTCGCTGTTCGCGCTCATCTTTTCGATCGGCATCCTGGTGGACGACGCGATCGTCGTGGTGGAGAACATCCATCGCCACATGGGATTCGACAGCGGCCCGTTGGGCGAGGTCATCCCGCGCGCCGTGGATGAGGTGGGCGGCCCAACGATCCTGGCGACGTTCACGGTGATCGCAGCCCTGCTGCCGATGGCGTTCGTCAGCGGACTGATGGGCCCCTACATGAGCCCGATCCCGATCAACGCCAGCATGGGCATGCTGATCTCGCTGGCCATCGCGCTGGTGTTCACGCCCTGGCTGTCGAAGCGGATGCTCGTGCATGCAAACGCGCATCCTGCCGGGCATGGCGACGATACGCGCCTGCAGCGCTTCTTCGAGCGGGTCATCGCGCCATTCCTGCGCGGCGATGACGCGCGCCGCCGCCGGCGCATACTTTACCTCGGCACGCTTGCCGCGATCCTGGCCGCCATTTCCCTGGTCGTCGTGCAGTGGGTCGTCATGAAGATGCTGCCGTTCGACAACAAGTCGGAGTTCCAGGTGGTCGTCGACATGCCCGAGGGCACCGCGCTCGAGGAGACGGGCCGCATGCTGGACGAACTCGCCGCCGAGATCGTCAAGCTGCCGGAAGTCACCGACTACCAGGTCTACGTCGGCACTTCGGCGCCGATCAATTTCAATGGCCTCGTCCGGCAGTACTACCTGCGCTCCGGCCACGAACTCGGCGACATCCAGGTCAACCTGGTGGACAAGCACCACCGCGACAGGAAGAGCCACGAGATCGCGCTCGCGGTGCGCCCGGCACTGGCCGAGATCGGCCGCAGGTATGGCGCGGCGGTCAAGGTCGTCGAAGTGCCGCCCGGCCCGCCGGTGCAGGCGCCACTCGTGGCCGAGATCTACGGTCCTTTCTACAATGAGCAGCAGCAGCTGGCGCGCGAAGTCCGCAAGGTGTTCGACGCCAAGCCGCAGATCGTGGACGTGGACGACAGCCTCGAGGCACCGAACCCGCGCCTGGTCGTACGCATCGATCGGCAAAAAGCTGCCTTGCTCGGCGTGAGTCAGGCCGAAGCGGTACAGGTGCTCGCAGCAGGGCTCGGCGGCCTCGACGCCACGTACGTGCAGATCGGACGTGAGAACTATCCGATTCCGGTCCGGCTGGAACTCGACGTGCCGGACAAGTCCGACCTGTCCAGTGTCCTGGCGCTGCAGGTCCGCACCCTGGGCGGCGCCAGTATTGCGCTGTCCGAGGTCGCAGTCGTCGAGCACAAGCCCTGGGACAACGCGATCTATCACAAGGACCTGTTGCCGCTGACGTTCGTCACCGCGGACTCCGTGGGTGAGACTGACAGTCCGCTGTACGGCATGTTCGACCTGGTCGGGGCGCTCAAGCGCCAGCTGCCGGCGGGCGAGGAAGTCGAGCAGCGCTTCTTCAGCCAGCCGGCCGACCCCTACCGACCGAGCATCAAGTGGGATGGCGAGTGGCAGATCACGTTCGAGACGTTCCGCGACATGGGACTCGCGTACTCGGTGGGCCTGATCCTGATCTACCTGCTGGTCGTCGCGCAGTTCGGTTCCTATGTCGTGCCGCTGGTGATCATGGCGCCAATACCTCTCACCATCATTGGCGTGTTGCCGGGGCACGCGCTGCTGGGAGCCCAGTTCACGGCTACGTCGATGATCGGGATGATCGCACTGGCCGGCATCATCGTCCGCAACTCCATCCTGCTGGTGGACTTCATCAACGTCGAACTGGCGCAAGGCAGGGACCTCGCAGACGCGGTCATCCGCTCGGCGGCCGTGCGTGCGCGGCCCATCGCGCTGACCGCCTTGGCCGCCATGACCGGGGCGTTCTTCATCCTCGACGACCCCATTTTCAACGGGCTCGCCGTGTCGCTGATTTTCGGAATCCTGGTGTCGACGGTATTGACGCTGGTGCTGATCCCGATTCTCTACTTCAGTTATCGCAACCGCACGATCAAGGCCGCGTGACGGCCAGGGGGAATGCAGTCATGGCAAGAGTCGTAATTCTTGGTGCAGGTCTGGGTGGTGTCGCCTGTGCCTACGAAATGAAGAAAAAGCTCGGCGCGACGCACCAGGTCACGCTCGTCGGCAGTTCGCCATACTTCGAGTTCACGCCGTCGAATCCGTGGGTGGCCGTCGGCTGGCGCAAGCCCGAGCAGACCCGGGTTGAACTTGCAGGGCCACTGGCCGCCAAGGATGTGCGCTGGCTGCCGAAGGTCGTGCAAGCCATCGATGCGGCCAATTCGAAGCTCCTGTTGCAGGACGGCACCGAGGAGCCGTACGACTACCTCGCCATCACGACCGGGCCAAAGCTCGCCTTCGACGAAGTGCCGGGTCTCGGTCCGAATGGGCACACCGTCTCGATCTGCACGCAGGCGCATGCGCTCGCGGCCTGGGAGCAGTACCAGGAGTTCGTGAAGAATCCCGGCCCGATCGTCGTGGGTGCTGCAGGTAGCGCAAGTTGCTTCGGTCCCGCCTACGAGATGGCGATGATCCTCGACACCGACCTGCGCCGGCGCAAGATCCGCGACAAGGTGCCGATGACCTACGTGACGTCGGAACCGTACATCGGCCACATGGGGCTCGGCGGTGTGGGCGACAGCAAGGGACTCATGGAGTCGACGCTGCGCCAGCGCCACATCCAGTGGGTCACCAATGCGAAGGTCACCTCGGTCGAGCCCGGCACGGTGCATGCGGCGGAACACAACGAGGACGGGACCGTGCGCAAGGAGCACAAGCTGCCGTTCAAGTTCGCGATGATCCTGCCGGCGTTCAAGGGCGTCGATGCCGTCGCCGCGGTGCCGGACCTCTGCAATCCGCGCGGCTTCGTGCTGATCGACGAGTACCAGCGCAGCAAGAAGTACCGGAACATCTTCTCGGCCGGCGTCTGCGTGGCCATTCCGCCGGTCGAGGCGACACCCGTACCGACGGGCGCGCCGAAGACGGGATTCATGATCGAATCGATGGTGCACGCGATCTGCGAGAACGTCGCAGCTGACATTGCCGGAAGCGCCGCCGAGGCCCGTGGCACCTGGAACGCGATCTGCCTGGCCGACTTCGGCGACACTGGCGCCGCGTTCGTCGCGCTGCCACAGATCCCGCCGCGCAATGTGACCTGGGCGCGCGAGGGCAAGTGGGTGCACCTGGCCAAGGTCGCGTTCGAGAAATACTTCCTGCGCAAGGTGCAGACGGGATCGATCACGCCGGTCTACGAAAAGTACGTCCTCAAGACGCTGGGGATTGAGGCCCTGAAGCAATGACTCCGCGCCGAATGATCCTGCGTTGGTCCGTCGCGCTCGTCCTGACCGGTGCCGTCGCCGCGGTGGCGAGCGCGGAGACGCTGACGGAGGCGTGGGCGCTGGCCCTGCAGCAGGATCACTCGCTCGCTGCAGCACGCAGCCAGGCCGAGGCCGCGGGCCTCGAGGCGCAGGCAGCGCGCGCGCAACGCTGGCCCACCGTCACCGTGGGAGGTTCGTACACGCAACTGGACGACTCGCCCGCGTTCGACTTCGCGTTCACAGGGCTGCCGCTGACCCCGCCCGAGCTGTTCGAGGACGACAAGTACGTGATGGGCAGCGCTTCGCTCACCCTCCCGCTGTTCACGAGCGGGCGCATTTCCTCGAGCATCGCCGCCGCCGAGGCGCGCGAACGCGGCGTCGGCGCCCAGGTCACAGCGGCGACGGCGGACGTCAAGCTGGCCGTGGCCGACTCGTACGTCGAAGTGCTGCGGACCCGCAAGGCGCACGGAGTCGCGAGCAGCAACGTGCAGACGCTCGAGGCGCTGACCCGCGATACGACCAGCATGTTCGAGCGCGAGCTGGTGCCGAAGAACGAATTGCTGGCAATACAGGTGGCGCTGGCCGACGCACGCCAGAACGAATTGCGCACGGCGAATGCCGCGGAAGTGGCGGCCGCCGCCTACAACCGCCGCCTTGGGGTACCGCTGGACCGGCCGGTGGCGTTGAGCGAGGTGCTGGCCGTTCCCGTGGAGTTGTCGCAAGACCTGCCGGCGCTGGTGGAGCAGGCGCAGTCGCGACGCACCGAGCTTGCCGCGTTTGACGCACAGGCCGAAGCCTATGGCCAGCTCGCGCGCACCGAGCGGTCGCGTGTACTGCCGCAAGTCGCCTTGAGCGGTGGCTACCAGTACCTGGAGAACCAGTTTCTCGATGACGAGACGGTCGGCATGGCGGGTATCGGCGTGCAGTGGGCCCTGTTCGACGGCGGCCAGTCGCGCAAGCGGGCGGCGGCGCTCGACCGTAACCGCCGTGCGACAGAACGGCAGCGCGCGGACGCGTCCAGCCAGATCGAGTTGCAGGTGCGGCAGGCCTACCTCGGCACCCAGGAATCGCGCCAGCGGGTGATCGTCACCGCGCAGGCTGCGGAGCAGGCTGACGAGAATCTCCGCATTGCCCGCGAACTCTACACGGCGGGCCTGGGCACGCAGACACAGCTGCTGCAAGCGGAGACGTTGCGGGTGCAGGCACTCAGGAACCGGGACGACGCGACGCTGGACGCCGGGCTGGCGCAGCTGCGGCTCGCGCGTGCCGTCGGGGCGCTCTGAAGCGACGCGTCAGCGGGAGTCTCCAGGGCAACGCTCGGCAGGCCGGATCTTCCTGGCCACTCCAAGGTCTCACGCGCTTCGTGAATCGCACGGGGGAACTGTGCGATTCACGGCGATCCTCGCTCGAACGGGAGCGAGGCGATGGTGCCGGCGGTGAAGCGGCAGCGCTGCAGTGCCGCCTCGCTCCTGCGCTCGAGCTTCGGCGTTCGACATGGAGTGGCCAGGAAGATCCGGCCTGCCGAGCGTTGCCCTGGTGATTCGCCCCGGCGAGTTGCAGCGGCTCAGCCGGGCAGCACACGCCCCGGGTTCAGGATGCCTTTCGGGTCGAGCGCCTGCTTCAGCTTCTGCATCAATGCAATTTCGGCCGGGCTGCGGCAAAGGTTGAGCCACGGCTGCTTTTCGAGTCCGATGCCGTGCTCGGCCGAGACCGACCCACCGCGTGACGCGAGCGGTTCGTACACGCAGCATTCGATGCCGTGGCGCGCCTCGGCGCTGGGCGGTCCGGCCGCGATGATGTGCAGGTTGCCATCGCCGAGGTGGCCGAACACGAACCGACGGTACGCCGGCCATTCGTGTTCGAGGCGGCCCAGGACCTCGGTCACGTACCCCTCCATTTCTGCCAGAGGCAGGCTGACGTCGAACGCGACCGGCATGCCGAGTTGGAAGATGCCTTCGACGTCGTCGCGCAGCGCCCATAACCCGTCGCGCTGGGCCTCGGACGAGCACACTACGGCGTCGACGACCAGTCCCGCCTCGAATGCAGCGCCGATCGCCTCTTCGAACTGCGCCTGGTCCCGCGCCGGGTCGCCGCCCGCGCTTTCTACCAGCACGTAGTAGTCGTGCGTTTGCGGCAACGGTGGCGTTCCCTTCGACGGCGGCGTCGTCACCAGCCGGTAGAACTCGTTCCACATCAACTCGAACGCCGACAGCGAACCGCCGAGCGCGCCGTCGATGTGTTTCAGGAAGCGGGTAACGTCGCCGAAGGTCGGGCAGGCCACCAGCGCCGACTGCGTGCTGCGCGGACTTTCGCGCAAGCGCAGCACCAGCCGCGTGATGACGCCGAGCGTCCCCTCGGAGCCGATGAACAACTGCTTCACGTCGTAGGCCGCATTGTTCTTGAGCATGCGGTTCAGCGCCGGAATCACGGTGCCGTCGGCGAGCACCGCTTCGAGCCCCAGCACCGAGTCGCGTGTCATGCCGTACCGGATCACGCCGTTGCCGCCCGCATTGGTGGCGGCGCTGCCGCCGATGTGCGCCGAGCCGCGCGCGCCGAAGTCCACCGGATACAGTAACCCGTGTTTCTCGGCTTCCTCCTGGATACGCTGCAGCGGCACGCCGGCCTCGACCGTCATCGTGCGGCCAACCGGATCGATCGCTTCGATGCGATGCATGCGTTCCAGCGACAACGCGATTTCGTTCGCGCCGGCCACGCTGCCCCGCACCAGGCCGGTGAGGCCGCCGAACGTCACGACCGGTTGCCCGGCCGCATGGCACGCCGCCAGCACGCGTGCGACTTCGTCCGTGCTGCCGGGCCGTACGATTGCCTGCGCCGCGCACGGGCGGCGGTCCGCCCAGCCGACGGCGCGTGCGCTCACCTGGTCACCGGTAAGGACGTTGGCCTGGCCGACGATGGCGACGAGTTGCTCGATCAGCATGGGCGGGACTCCGGTTTATTCAACGACAGCGGCAACAGTACGCGCGTGCCTGCGCCTGAGCCAGGCAACGGCGATGCTGGCGGTGCCGATCATCACGATTCCGTACAGCGCGGCCGGCACGGCCGCCGCTTCGCTGTTCAACACCTGCATCGCGACGAAGATCGCGACTGCTGCATTGTGCACGCCGATCTCGAGCGAAATCGACGTCGCCTGCGGCACCGGCAGGCCGATCACACGCGGGACGGCGTAGCCGATCGCCAGCGAGACGAGGTTGAACGCGATGCACGCGAGGCCGACCGCGCCGAAATGATAAAGCAGCGTATCGCCGCTGTTCACCAGCCCGACCGCCAGGACGCACGCCAGCAGCGCGATCGAAGCGAGCCGGACCGGCTGCGCGGACCGCCCTGCCAGGAGTGGCTTGGCGTAGCGCACGAGCATCCCGGCCAGCACCGGCAGGATGATCACGGAGGCCACCTCCATGATCTTCTGCGTCGGCGCCGGCACGCTCTGTTCGGCGCCAAGAAAGTAGGTCACCGACCAGTTCAACACCAGCGGCAACCACACCAGCGCCAGCACGCTGTTGATCGCGGTGAGCGTGATGTTGAGAGCGACGTCGCCGTGGGCGAGATGACTGAAGATGTTCGCCAGCGCGCCGCCCGGCGAGGCCGCCAGCAGCATGAAGCCGACTGCCAGCATGGGGGGCAGTTCGAACAGCTGGGTGATCGCGAAGGCCACCGTGACCAGTACGATCGTCTGCACCAGCAGGCCGACGACCACCGCGCGCGGAAACTGCACGACGCGGGCGAAGTCCGTCGGCGTCAAGGCGAGGCCGAGCCCGAACATGATCACGCCTACGGCTGCCGGCAGCAGAACGGTGGGAACGAGCGTCGAGTCCACTGCTTCTCCCTGTCAGAACCTGGGTCGACGCGAAGCGTTCACGAAAGCAGTGCGCCGGTCACGGCTGCGAAGCCATCCTGCAACTGTTCAACCTGGGTGTCCGTGGTTGCGGGACACAGCAGCAGCATGTTGTGGAACGGTGCAATGAGGCAACCCCGGTTGAGCAGCCCGAGGTGCACCGCGCGCTCCAGGGACGGGGCATGGGCTGCCTCCGCCTGCGTGCCGTTGTGCAGCGGGCCGGGTGCGCAAACGAATTCGACGCGAGCGCCGACGCGCACGACGTGCCAGGGCAACCGTCGCGCAGCGATGGTCGCCCGCAGGCCATCGGCCAGCGCTCCGGCGAGCCGCTCCATGTGCCGGTAAGCGTCCGCAGTCATGACGTACTCGAGCGTTGCGCGCATCGCGGCGAGCGCCAGCGCATTCGCGGACAGCGTGGTGCCCATGCCGGAGTGACCCGGTGGCGTCCGTGCCCGCACTGCGTCCAGGCGGCGGGCCACGTCGTCAGTGAAGCCCCAGACGCTCGCGGCGACGCCACCGGCGATGGGCTTGCCCAGCACGAACAGGTCGGGCTCGAGCCCATGGGCGCGCGCGTATCCGCCAGGGCCGGTCGAAATCGTGTGCGTTTCGTCGAGCAGCAGCAACGTGCCGGTCGCGCGCGCCAGTTCCCTGACGTGCTCGAGGAAGCCGCACTCAGGCAGGACCATGCATGAGTTGGTGAGGACGGGTTCGGTGATCACACAGGCGACATCGCCGTGTGCCAGCTCACGGCGCAATCCATCGACGTCGTTGAACTCGACGATGCGCGTGCGTTGGGTCAGGTCCGTGACCTGACCCAGCAGACCCGGGCGATGGACGGCCCGCCCATCGACGAGCCGCACGAGCGTTTCATCGACCGTGCCGTGGTAGCAGCCATTGAAGACCAGGATCCTGGGGCGTCCGGTCACGGCTCGCGCCACGCGCAGCGCGAAGCGATTGGCATCCGTCGCCGTGGTCGCGACCTGCCAGTGCGGCAGGCCGAAGCGCTCGGCGAGCATTCTCCCCACCGCGATCGCATCGTCGCTTGGCAGCATGTAGGTCAGGCCCTTGCTGGCCTGTCGCACGATCGCATCGACGACGGGTTGCGGCGAATGCCCGAACATGGCGCCGGTGTCGCCGAGGCAGAAGTCGGCGTAGTCGTTACCGTCGATGTCGCGCAGCATCGCGCCGCACGCCGATTCGACCACGAATGGAAACGGCATCGACCAGTCGCGCATCCAGTGCATGGGCACGCCGTCGTAGAACCCCGCGATGCCGCGACCCGTCTGCTGTAGCGAACGCGGATGCGCGTCGACATAACGCCGCTGTTCGGCGGCGAAGAATTCCCCGATCCGCGGCAACGCCACGCCACCAAGATATGCCGCTGCCACGCTTCATGAACCCCGGGGCCTGCAGGACCGACAGTTTAGGGCACCGCCGAACAGGGGATATGGAAAGGAGTTAGGGGTTAGGGGTTAGGGGTTAGTCGGAGGATCGAGTCGGCTGCCTGTGAGTCTCCTCATCGGCGAGAGATCAGAAATATAGCGACACCGCACTTGATGCGGTCGCAGATTCCGACTAACCCCTAACCCCTAACCCCTGACCCCTTTCCCCTTTTCTTGACGGTCCGCACCCGCCCATGGATACTGCACCGCGAGATGAACGCAACCGCACACAGCTCGCTGAATACCCGCTGGTGGTGGCGCCACTTCTAGGAGTGGGGCCGGCCGCGTTAGTCTCTTTCGCAGGATTCCAGGACCCATCTCCGCGCAGTACCGTGGGATGGGTTTTTTGTTGTCCGTCCCCGGGTCCCCGCGACAGAGGAGCCGTAGGTGACGACGACCTTGTTCGACATTGCAGCCGACCTCGACACGCCGGTGTCGGCCTATCTCAAGCTGAAGCCCTTCCGTCCGCGCTTCCTGCTGGAAAGCGTCGAAGGCGGGGAGCGGCTCGCCCGGTATTCATTCATCGGGTTCGGTGATTGCCTCGAATACCGGCTCGACGCGTCGGGCCTGATGGTTAACGGAGCGCGTGAGCCGCGGCCGGCGAATCAGGCCGAGTTGCTGGCGTCCCTGCGCCAGGCGCTGGCGCACTCGCCCCGGCCGGACGTCACCCAGGCGGGCTTTCCGCTATTGGGCGGCATGGTCGGCGCCGCCAGCTACGACCTCGTCCGCTATTTCGAGCGCTTGCCGTCCCGGGCCCGGGTCGGCGACGACGTTCCGGAAGCGCACTACGTCGCTCCACGCTCGGTGCTGGCATTCGATCACCTGACGCGCCGCGCTGCCTTGCTGCATGCGGGACCCGAAAACGAGCGGCTGGCATTGCGCCGCGAGGTGATCCAGGCCTTGCGTGGTGGGTTGCCGGGACCGGCCAGGGTGACGAAGTTCGGTCCGGCCGAGGCCAGCCTTTCCGAGGGCGCTTTCCTGCAGAACGTGGCCCGCACCAAGGAGC
Organism: uncultured Gammaproteobacteria bacterium; assembly: GCA_963846315.1. GTDB lineage: Bacteria > Pseudomonadota > Gammaproteobacteria > Steroidobacterales > Steroidobacteraceae > RPQJ01. Next base: position 221,382 of record CAWJVM010000006.1, on the reverse strand, counting down.
ACATCGCCGCGGGCGACGTGTATCAGCTGGTGCTGTCGATTCGCTTCGGCGGGCGCTGCGACATGGACCCATTCGAGGCCTACCGGGCCCTGCGGTTGCTGAATCCGTCGCCCTACATGTACTTCTGCGAGCTCGGCGACCGCGTCATCGTGGGCTCGTCGCCCGAAGCGCTGGTCAAGCTGGAAGGCGGTGTCGCGCACTTGCGCCCGATCGCGGGCACGTTGCCGCGCGGCGTCGACGACGAGCAGGACGTCGCCAATGCAGCCCGGTTGCTCGCGGATCCGAAGGAGAATGCCGAGCACGTCATGCTCGTCGACCTCGCGCGCAACGACCTCGGGCGCGTCGCCGAGGCCGGCAGCGTCAACGTCGACCCTTACCGGTCCATAGAGCGCTACAGCCACGTCATGCACATCGTGAGCGGAGTCAACGGCCGCCTCGCGCCGGGCCGCGACCAGTTCGACCTGTTTGCCGCAGCCTTCCCCGCCGGCACGCTCGTAGGCGCGCCGAAGGTGCGGGCCATGGAAATCATCGATGAACTCGAGCCGGTGCGGCGCGGCTTCTACGGCGGCACGGTCGGCTATTTCGGGCTCGGCGGCGACATGAATCACGCGATCACGATCCGCACGATGGTCTTCCATGGCGACACCTACAGCTTCCAGGCCGGCGCGGGCATCGTGGCGGACAGCGTGCCGATGAATGAATACCGGGAAGTTTTCGCCAAGAGCGACGTGCTCCGGCGAGCGCTCGAGATCGCGCGGGAGGGCCTGTGATGCCACCGCCCGTGCCGCGTCTGCTGCTCGTCGACAACTACGACAGCTTCACCTACAACCTCGTGCAGGCATTCCTGGTGCTCGGCGCCGAGGTGCTGGTGCATCGCAACGATGCGATCACGGTCGGACAGGCTCAGGCGCTGCAGCCGACGCACCTCTGCATCTCGCCGGGCCCCGGCACGCCGCGCGACGCCGGCGTGTCCATGGACATGATCCGCGCCTTCGCCGGACACGTTCCCGTGCTCGGCGTCTGTCTCGGTCACCAGTCGATCGTCGAGGTGTTCGGCGGCGAGGTCGTGCGCGCCGGGCGACTCATGCACGGCAAGGTTTCGCCGGTGCATCATGACGGGCGAGGCGTGTTCGCCGACGCACCGCAGCCGATGGACGTCGGCCGCTACCATTCCTTGATCGCCCGGCCTGAGACGCTGCCTTCGATCCTCGAAGTAACGGCCCGCACGCAAGAAGGCGAGATCATGGGTGTGCGGCATCGCGAGCTGAATGTCGAAGGCGTGCAGTTCCACCCCGAAAGCGTGCTCACGCCTGCAGGCCCGCTGCTGATGGGTAACTTCCTGCGGTTCACCGGAGGCCGGCGCTAAGCCCGACGTACGATGGCGGAGATGCGCGAAACGCTCGAGCGACTGCTCAACCGGCAGGACCTGACGGAGCCCGAGGCGGCTGCACTGCTGGTCGCACTCACCGATCCGTCGATGGCGCCCGCGATGGCCGGTGCGCTGCTGGCGGCGTTGCGCAGCAAGGGCCTGACGGCCGACGAAGTGCGCGGATTTGCATCGGCGATGCGCCGCCTCGCGCGCCGGCCAACCTTGCCTCCCGGGCCTTCCGCCATCGACATCGTCGGTACCGGCGGTGATGCCTCGGGCAGCTTCAATATCTCGACGGGCGCGTCGCTGCTCACGGCGGCAATGGGTGTGCGCGTGGTCAAGCACGGCAACCGCTCGATCTCGAGTCGGTCGGGCAGCGCGGACCTGCTCGAATGCTTAGGCCTGCCGCAGCCGCTCGATGAGAAGCGTGCGGGCGAGTGTCTCGCTGCCACCGGCTTCACGTTCCTGTTCGCGCCGCACTATCACCCGGCCATGAAGGAAATCGCGCCGGTTCGGCGCGTGCTCGGCGTGCGCACCGTGTTCAACCTGCTGGGTCCGCTGACCAACCCGGCCGAGCCACCCTTCGGCCTGATCGGAGCGTACAGCCGCGATGCGGCGCGCCTGATGGCCGAGACGCTGGCCGGGATGCCGATCGAGCGCGTGTTCGTCGTGCATGGTGAGCCCGGCTGGGACGAACCCACGCCGTGCGGTCCGTTCGAGTTGTACGACGTCGCGCCGGGCCATGTGGTTCGAACGGAGCGTGACCCGCTCGATTACGGATTCGCGCGCTGCACGCCGCAATCGCTCGCGGGTGGCGACGCCGTGCACAACGCCGTCGGCATGCGCGCCGTGTTCACAGGACAGGACCGCGGCTCGCACCGGGATGCGCTGGTACTCAATGCAGCGCTCGCGCTGGAGGTGACCGGCACGGTGGCCGATCCACACGCCGCCATCCGAGCGGCCAGCGACGCGCTTGACCGGGGCGACGGCGCGCGACTGCTGGACAAGCTCGCGACGTTCGGCCGCACGATCGGCGGTGCGAGCTGATGGGGCTGCTGTCCGCCATGGCCGCCGGCAGCGAACAACGGCTGGCAGCGGCACGCGCCGTGGTCAGCGATGCCGAACTGCGCGAGCGGTGCGCGGCGCTGCCAGCGGTTTCGCGTCTGCAACTGTCGGCTGCAGGATTCGACCTGATCGCGGAGCTGAAGCTGCGCTCACCCGCGCTGGGCGACCTTTCCGCGCTCACCGTGGATCCCGTCGCGCGGTTGCGCGGTTACGCGGAAGCAGGTGCGGCGATCTGCTCGATCCTGACGGAACCCTCGCGTTTCGACGGCGACCTGGCGCACCTGCGGCGGGCTGCCACCGTGCTTGCGCCCTACGGCGTACCGGCGATGCGCAAGGATTTTCTCGTCGATCCCTACCAGGTGCTCGAAGCGCGGGCGCACGGCGCAGGCGGTGTGCTGCTGATTGTGCGCATGGTCACTCGCGATCGCCTCGTGGCGATGCTCGATGTGGCGGCTGAGCACGGACTTTTCGTCCTGCTGGAAGCGTTCGATGCCGACGATCTCGCCATCGCTGCGGACCTCGCCGTGGAACGGCGTGGCCGCGACGAACAGGTGCTGATGGGACTCAACTGCCGCGATCTGCAGACGCTGCAGATCGACTTTGCGCGGTTCGAGCGGCTGCGCCACCTGCTGCCGGCGGCATGGCCGGCAGTGGCGGAAAGCGGAATAATCGCGCCGGAAGATGCGACGACCGTTGCCAGGCTTGGGTATCGACTGGCGCTGGTGGGAACAACCCTGATGCAGCGCGACGATCCCGCGCAGGCAGTACGCGAGTTGCTGTTCGCCGGCCGCGGTGCCGCACGATGAGTGGCCTGTGGATCAAGGTCTGCGGTCTGCGAACGGCTGACGCGATTGCCGCGGCCGTGGCTGCCGGCGCGGATGCCGTCGGATTCGTTTTCCACGCGGCCTCGCCGCGCAATCTCACGGCAACCGAAGCTCGCGCCATTGCAGCGGCCGTGCCGGCAGGCATCGACAAGGTCGCGGTGTTCCTGCATCCCACGCAGGCATTGCTCGACGCCGCCATCGCTGCCGTGCACCCCGACTGGGTGCAGACCGATGCCGCGGATCTTGCAGGGCTGCGCATGGCCGCTGGGCAGCGGGTGCTACCCGTTTACCGCACGGACCGGCCTCTGCCACCGCCGCAGGACATGCAGAGCCGTTTCCTGCTCGAGAGCGGCCGCAGCGGAGCAGGCGAGTGCGCCGATTGGAAGGCAGCCGCACGACTGAGCGCGGTGGGCGAGCTCGTGCTCGCCGGCGGTCTCGATGCGACCAATGTCGCGGCAGCCATCGCGGCCGTGCAACCGTTCGGCATCGACGTCAGCTCGGGCGTCGAATCCACGCGCGGGGTCAAGGATGCCGCGCTGATCCGGAGTTTCGTGAGCGAGGCGCGTGCAGCGCATGCGCGGGCCGCGTCACCGTTTTTTGGAGTAAGGCAGCAATGAAAACCGAGGCCCTCAAGATCGACCGCGAAGCGCTGCTGGCGCAGACGCTTAGAGGCGAGTTTCCCGACGCGCGCGGCCGCTTCGGTCCGTTCGGCGGACGCTACGTGCCTGAGACGCTGGTGCCGGCGCTCGATCGCCTCGAACAAGGCATCCGCGACATCCTGCCCGACCCCGCCTTCAAGGCGGAGCTCGACCAGCAGCTGCGCACCTGGGTCGGCCGGCCGACGCCGCTCACGTACGCAGCGGCATTGTCGAAGCGCTGGGGCGCGGAAGTCTGGCTGAAGCGCGAGGACCTCGCGCACACCGGCGCGCACAAGATCAACAACGCGATCGGGCAGGGCCTGCTGGCCAAGCGACTCGGTGCGAAACGCATCGTCGCGGAGACCGGTGCCGGGCAGCACGGTGTGGCCACTGCGGCCGCGTGCGCCCGACTCGGCATGCCCTGCACCGTGTACATGGGTTCGATCGACATGGAACGGCAGGCGCCGAACGTCGGCCGCATGAAACTGCTCGGCGCCGAAGTCGTGCCCGTCACGGGCGGCGACAAGACGCTGCGCGCGGCCATCGACGAGGCGCTGCGTGACTGGGTCTCGGATCCAAACGGCACGTTCTACATTCTCGGTTCGGCCGTTGGCCCGCATCCGTACCCGTACATGGTGCGGGAATTCCAGCGCGTGATTGGCGTCGAGGCGCGCGCGCAGATGCTCGCGCAGGCAGGCGCACTGCCGGACGTCGTGGTCGCCTGTGTGGGCGGCGGTTCGAACGCAATCGGTCTGTTTCATCCGTTCATTCCGGACACCGAGGTCAAGCTGCTGGGTTTCGAGGCCGGCGGTATCGGCCCCGGTCTCGGGCAGAACGCCGCTTCGCTCGCGTATGGCACGCCGGGCGTGCTGCAGGGCTGCTATTCGCTGCTGCTGCAGGACGAGCACGGCCAGATCCAGGAGACCCAGTCGGTCTCGGCCGGGCTCGATTATCCGGGCGTCGGGCCGGAGCACGCGCTGCTCGCGAGCATCGGTCGCCTGGGCTTTGCCGCGTCCGAGGACGACGAGTCGCTCGAGGCGCTGTCGGAGTGCAGCCGCCACGAAGGCATCCTGCCGGCCATCGAGACGGCGCACGCTTTCGCGGGCGCGCGCAAGTATGCGCAGAAGAACCCGGGTTGCCGCATCCTGATCGGCCTGTCCGGTCGCGGCGACAAGGACATGCCGACGTTGCAACGCACGTTGCTGAAGGGGCAGATCTGATGACGACTCTGATAGCGACTGGCACTGCGCAACCGCGCGACAGCATCAGTACGGCCATCAGACTGGCCGCCGCCAACGGCCGTCCCGCCGTCGTTGCATTCATCACGGCCGGTTTTCCCGACCGTGCGCATTTCGCCGCAACCTTGCTCGAGATCGCCACCGAGGCCGACGTCGTCGAGATCGGCGTGCCGTTCAGTGATCCGATGGCCGATGGCGCCACCATCCAGCGCGCAAGCTTCGCGTCGCTGCAGGGCGGCTTCACGCTGACCTGGCTGCTGCAGGAACTCGAGACAATGCGGCCACGTCCGCAGGCGCCCCTGCTGCTGATGAGTTACCTGAATCCACTGCTGGCCTTCGGTCTCGAGCGGTTGCCGGAGGTCGCAAAGCAAGCGGGCGTGTCGGGATTCATCATTCCCGACCTGCCCTATGAGGAGAGCGCGGACGTGCGCGCGGCGTTCGACCGGGTCGGCATTGCACTGGTGCAGATGGTCACGCCGGTCACGCCGGATGCGCGGCTCAAGATGCTGTGCGAAGCGAGCCAGGGCTTCGTGTACGCAGTGACCATGACGGGCACGACGGGCAAGTCGGCCGTCGTGCCTGACGAGGTGCTGCAGTACATGGATCGCGTCAAGGCGATGGCGCCGCTGCCGGTGTGCGCGGGCTTCGGCATTCGCACGGCCGAGCATGTCGCCCGCATGCAGGGTCACGTCGACGGTGTCGTCGTCGGCTCGGCGCTGGTCGAGGTGCTCGAGCGCGGCGAGGATCCGGCGACGTTCCTGCGCGGACTCAGGCCTTAGCGCAAGTTGACCGCACGCTGCGCGTTGTGCGGTTCGGCGCCTGCCGGAACTCAGGTCGGGTCGACCGCCATCCGGATGTGGCGGATCACCAGCGAGCGCATGGTTTCCAGCGGGTTCTTTTCCCAGGTGAACACCGGCGGCGAGCGTCGCAGCATGCTCCAGTTGCCGGTCTCGAGCACCCGCGTCAGGTAGGCGAGGTTGGTGTTGATGGCGTCCATGTACGGATTGCGGCCGCCGTACAGGCTCTCGACGTAGCGATAGGCTCCGCCGAACTCGCCGTCGAGGCGAGTGCGCATCGTCATCTCGAAGAACTGCGGTGTCTGGCGCAGCACATCGAGTCCTGAACCGTATTGCACCTTGAGGCCGCCATTGTCCTCACGCTGCATCGCGATGCCACCGATCACGAATTCCGGATAGAGGCGATCGCGGCACTTCTCGAGGTAGCAACGGTCCGACATCTGCGCCAGCATGTCCGCCGTGCCGAGCAGGTGCCCGATGTGACGGTCGCGGATGTCGTCGAGCCGGATGTCCTTGAACGGCACTTCGTAGCCGGTGAAGTGAACCACTTGCGTGGCGACGGGCACCCAGTTGGCGAGCCCGATGCCAGGCAGGTAGCGCGCGAGGAAGTTCGCGCCGCGCATCACGTGGGTGCGGGTGAACTCCGCGCCGTTGCGGTGCTGGGTGTCGTCGACCTGGCGGATATAGCCGGAGTCGTGGAACAGCGCCACGATGATGCCGAGTAGCGCGCGGTCAGCGCCGAGGCGCTGGTCCGGTGTCTGCGTGCGATCGTAGCCGGCGAGCAGTCGTGCCATCGCGAGCGTGTCGTCGAGCGAATGCTGCATGTCGTGGTAGACGGTGTCGCAGCCGAGGTAGCCCGGGTACTGGCCGGAGAACAGCCGCTCGAAATCGGCAAATGCCGTCGTCAGCCGTTCAGTGCTCGCACCCGGCCAGGTCTGGTTGAAAAGCTCCTCCACGGCCTGGCGCACCGACGCGACCGAACTCACCTGCACGGTGTTGGTGACGTCGTAATCGCTGCGGCGGAATTGCATGGGGCGTCGGGGCGCGCTCTGGTTTTCGGGCGAGTCTAGTCGCTTGGCCCGAAAGCGCCAGAGTCAAAAAAACCGACACTGGGGAAATCCGGGCGTTTACCCCACGCAACCGACCCTATATGTCAAAACTCGCGACGACCGGAGTATGGTCCGAAGGCCGTTCCAGCTTGCGCGGCGCCTTGTCGATGTGACACGCGCCACACTTCTGAACAAGCGCGTTCGAGGCGAGGATCAGGTCGATGCGCAGGCCGGCATTGCGCCGGAACGCCATCATCCGGTAGTCCCACCATGAAAAGGATTTCTCGGGCTGCTCGAACAGACGGAAGCAGTCGGCGAGTCCCGTGCCGAGCAGCGCCTGCAGTGCCGCGCGCTCGGGCGGACTCACGTGCACCGAGCCTTCCCACGCCTTGGGGTCGTGCACGTCGCGGTCTTCCGGCGCCACGTTGAAGTCGCCGAGCACGACTACGTGCGGGTGCAATGCCAATTCTGCGGCCACGTACTCACGCAGCGCCGTGAACCAGCGCAGCTTGTACTCGAACTTGTCCGAGCCGACCGTCTGCCCGTTCGGCACGTAGACGTCGATGACACGAACACCGCCGATCGAGGCGGCGAGCACGCGCCGTTGCTCGTCGTCGAAGCCCGGAATGCCTGCGACGACTGCCGTCGCCGGCTCGCGGCTCAGGATGGCGACGCCGTTGTACGTGCGCTGGCCGCTGTACACGGCATGCCAGCCGAGGGCCCGCAGGTCGGGCACGGGAAAATCGGCGTCGGGGAGCTTGGTCTCCTGCAACGCGATCGCATCGACCGGGTTGGTTGCCAGCCACTCCGTGAGGTGCGGCAGGCGCACCCGCAGCGAATTGACGTTCCAGGTCGCGAGCGACCGGCTCATGCCGCGAGACCGAGTTGCTTCAGCAGCGGCTCGAGTTCGGGCTTGCGGCCGCGGAACTCGACGAACGCTTCCATCGCATCACGGCTGCCGCCGCGTTCCAGGATCGAACCGAGGAACCGGCGCGCAGTCGCGGCATCGAAGATGCCCGATTCCTCGAACGCTCCGAAGGCATCGGCGGAGAGCACCTCGGCCCACTTGTAGCTGTAATAGCCGGCGGCATAACCGCCGGAAAAGATGTGCTGGAAACTGTGCGGAAACCGGTTGAACGCCGGCGGCCGCACCACGGCCACTTCGTCACGCACTTCAGCCAGGGTCTGCATGAGGTGCGAGCCGTGCCCAGGCGTGAACTCGGCGTGCAACCGGAAATCGAACAGCGCGAACTCGAGCTGCCGGACCGACTGCATACCGGCCTGGAACGAGCGCGTTGCCTGCAGCTTGCGCAGCGCGTCGAGTGGCAGCGGTTCGCCGGACTCGACGTGGCCCGAGATCAGCGGCAGCACTTCCTCGCGCCAGGCAAAGTTCTCCATGAACTGGCTCGGCAACTCGACCGCGTCCCACGGCACGCCGTTGATGCCGGCCACGCTCGGGAAATCCACGCGCGTCAGCATGTGATGCAGGCCGTGGCCGAATTCGTGGAACATCGTCAGCACTTCGTGGTGCGTGAGCAGCGACGGCCGGTCGGCGCCCGGCGGCGTGAAATTGCAGACGAGGTATGCGATCGGCAGCGCGTGCATTCCGGCGAGGTCGATCCGTCCCATGCACTCGTCCATCCAAGCGCCGCCGCGCTTCTTCGGTCGCGCGTACAGGTCGAGGAAGAAGCCGCCGCGAAGTTCGCCGTCGCCGCCGATGATCTCGTAATAGTGCACGTCGGGCTGATACACCTCGACCGCAGTGCGTTCCTCGATCCGCACCCCGTACAGGCGCTGCGCCACGGCGAACAAGCCCTGCAGCACACGCGGCAGCGGAAAGTACGGGCGCAGGTCCTCCTCGGAGACGGCCAGGCGTTCGCGCTTGAGCCGTTCCGAGTGAAACGCAACGTCCCAGGCCTCGAGCTTCGTCCCCGCGAACGCTTCGAGTTCCGCGAATTCCCGCTGCGCCGCCGGCCGGCACAGGCGCGCCAGCCGGCGCAGGAACTCCAGCACCTCGGCCGGATCGCGCGCCATCTTGGTGGCGAGCGAGTACTCCGCAAAGCTGGCGAAACCCGCCAGCTGGGCGGCTTCGTGCCGCAGCGCGAGGATTTCCTCGATCAAGGCGCTGTTGTCCCACTGCGCCGGGCCCTGTTCCGACGCACGCGTGATCCAGGCCGTGTAGAAATCCTGCCGCAGCTGGCGAGTCTCGGCGTGCGTCAGGACAGCCTGGTAATTCGGCGCGTCCAGCGAGAACACCCAGCCACTGCTCGCGGATTTCTCGGCCTCGGCGCGCGCGCGGGCAATGACGGCCGTGGGCAGGCCCGCCAGTTCAGCCGGATCCTCCACGACGCGCGTCCAGGCGTTGGTGGCATCGAGGACGTTCTCGTCGAACTTCGCCTGTGCCGTGGACAACCGCTCCATCAGTTCGCGGAAGCGCAGCTTGCGATCAGGCGCGAGTGCCACACCGGACAGACGGAAGTCACGCAGTGCGTTGTCGACCAGCTTGCGCTGCTCCGGCTGCAGCCCGGCGTAGTCGGTGTCCTTGATGTGTTGGTAGGCCGCGCACAGCGCAGCGTTCTGCGCGATTTCGGTGTGGTACGCGGTGAGCAGCGGCAGGCACGTGTTGTACGCGGCCCGCAGTTCGTCACTGTTCGCGACGCCATTGAGGTGACCCACGGGTGACCAGGTGCGCGCGAGCCGATGCTGCATCCGTTCAATGGGAACGACGATGCCGTCCCAGCCTGCGGCGCCGGAGTCGAGCAGTGCCTGCAAGGCGCGGCGGTTCTCTTCGAGCACTTGCCGGACCGCGGGTTCGATGTGCTCCGGGCGGATCGACAGGAAGACAGGCAGGGCCGCGTCGTGCAGGAGGGGATTGTCCATGGCCGTATTCTAGCGGCGCGGCGGCCCCGGGTTCAGCCGAACGCGCCCTGCAGTAGCCAGCCGAGCGCGTACACGGCCGCGACGAAGCCGAAGAAGGCGAAGGCTGCCCGTCTTCGATAGCGTCGGGTCAGGTCACCGGGAGGCAGCGCGGCCAGCAGAAACAATCGGTCGCCGTCCGGACGGCACAGCACGTGGTAATTCTGGCGGGGCGGACGCTCGGCGTCACGTTGGGTGAGCGTGCGGCGTGCCTCCTGCCGCGCGACTTCCCACTCGGTCAGGTTGATCCGGCCATCGCCGTCCTGGTCGAAGCGCCGTACCAGCGCGACCTGGTCCTGCTTCCATTCGGCCAGCACTTGCGCCAGTTCCGCCGGTTGCTCGAGTTCGACGGACGACGCGGTCGAACGGAAATCGCCCAGGACATACAGGCGTTCGTGCTCGTAGATGCGATCCTCGACGTAGCGATAGCTGCGGTCGCCGGTCAGCGACAGCTTCTGGCCCGGCCCCGAGGTCGGCCAGGGCGTCTCGCCGTACCAGGTGGTGGACTCTGTCGGCACGACTTCGGCGCCGTCGGGTTGCACGATGCACTGTCCGGTCTCGTCATCGAGCAGGAAAGGCAGGGACGACGTGCCGGAAGCGACGTTCTGCCAGCCTTCCCTTCGGCCGTTGCCCGTGCCGCGTTCCGTCCGCTTCGAGATCTTGTACTGCCACCAGACGCACGGCCGCTGCGTAAGTGGAGCGGGATTGTGCGTGCCGGGCAGTGGTCGGCCGTTGCCCGCGAGTTCGACGTAACCCTGGGCTGCCGAGCGGATGCGCGACGTCGGCGTGTCCTCGATCAGTCGCGCGATCTTGAGCCAACGCAGTGCCCCAGCGCCGCCGGCCAAGACGGCGACGCCCAGCGTCAGCAGCCAGAACCACAGGTCGCTCTCAGCCAAAGAGCTTGCCCAGGTCCACGTCGCGCTTCTGTTCCTCGGAGAATTCGAGCAGCTGCGCCGGCTTGAACTCGAACATCCGCGCGACGATCAGGTCGGGGAACGTCTGGATGCGGATGTTGTTCAGGTTGACCGACTCGTTGTAGAGCTCGCGGCGGTCCGCAATCGCTTCCTCCAGTTGCGAGATGCGCGTCTGCAGGTGCCGGAAGCCGTTGTCGGCCTTGAGCTCCGGATAGTTCTCCGCGACCGCGAAGAGCCGGCCCAGACCCTGCCGCAGCTGGTCCTCGGCCACGCCGAGCGCGGCAACGTCGCCACGACCCTGCGCCTTGAAAACTGCGGAGCGTGCCTGCATCACCCGCTCCAGCGTTTCCTGCTCGTACTGCATGTAGCGCTTGCAAGTCTCGACCAGCTTCGGCAGCTCGTCGTGGCGCTGTGTCAGCAGTACGTCGATGTTGGCCCAGGCCTTCCGGACGTTCTCGCGCAGTGCGACGAGACCGTTGTAGATCCGGACGATATAGACAGCCGCCACGAACAGCAGCGCGGCAAACAGCAACAGCATGACCAGCATCGGCGACTCCCTGACTTTCTTTCATTGGAGCGGGGCGGCCCCCCGCGAGTGGCAAGATTGCCGGTCGCGGGGCATCAGCGTCTAGACTGTCGTCCCATTTCCGTCGAATGCGAGCGGTCCAGCATGGCGATTCGAGCCTATCGAAGCGTGTCACCCACCTTAGGCCCCGGCGCCTGGGTCGACCCCACGGCGCTGGTCGTTGGCGACGTCGAGCTCGGCGCGGACGCTTCGGTCTGGCCGCTGGTGCTGATCCGCGGCGACGTCAATCGCATCCGGATCGGCGCCCGCAGCAACGTGCAGGACGCCAGCATCATCCACGTCTCGCGCCCCTACCCCGGCAACGACGCGGGCTGGGCTACGATCCTCGGCGACGACGTCGTCATCGGCCACAAGGTCGCGTTGCACGGCTGCACGATCGCCGACCGGGTGCTGGTCGGGATCGGCGCCATCGTGCTGGACGGGGTCGACGTGGCGAGCGACGTGATCATCGGCGCCGGCAGCGTCGTCACGCCGGGCAAGCACCTGGAGTCCGGCTACCTGTACGTGGGCAATCCCGCACGACGTTCGCGTCAACTGAGAGCCGACGAGATCGCGCGCATTCCGAAGATGGCGCGCGATTACGTGCTGCTCAAGAACGAGTACGCGCAGCAGTGGCCAGCGTCGTAGCGCGAGCGCGCAACGCTTCGAGCACCGGCGGTGTTTCCGGGCGCACGCCGCGCCAGACATAGAATGCTTCGGCTGCCTGCTCGACCAGCATGCCCCAGCCCTGTGCCACCCTGGTCACGCCGCGATCGCGGGCCCATTGCGTGAATGGTGTCTCACCGATGCCGTAAGCCATGTCGTAGCACATGGTGTCCGTGTCCACGGCGCGCGCTGGAATCGGCGGTACCTCGCCCTTGAGGCTGGCCGACGTCGCGTTGACGATCAGGTCGAACGGCTCAAGCGGCTCGATGCCGTCGAAGGCGCCGCCGCTGACCTCGCCGAAGTCGGAGAATTCGCGGGCCAGTTCGATGGCGCGCTCCGCCGTGCGATTGGCAATCACGACCGTCGACGGTTGCAGTTTGAGCAGCGGACCCAGCGCTCCGCGCGCGGCACCGCCTGCACCGAGCAGCAGGATGCGTGGCGATGCGAGCTGCAGCCGGAGGTTTCGGGTGAGGTCGGTCACCAGGCCGACGCCGTCCGTGTTGTCGCCGATCAGTTCGCCGTCGCGGCGCAGGATCGTATTGACGGCATCCGCAAGTTGCGCACGCGGGGTCAGTTCGTTGACGAGGTCGGTGGCAGCGCGCTTGTGCGGCACGGTGACGTTGGCACCGTGGCCGCCGTCCTCGAAGAAGAAATCCAGTACCTCGTGACGGAACTGCTCTGGCGGCGACTCGCGCAACCGGTACGTCATGTCCTGGCCGGTCTGCCGCGCGAACAGGCCGTGAATGAACGGCGACCAGCTGTGGTGGACCGGAAAGCCGAAGAGGGCGTAGGAGTCGGACACTGGGGAAGAGTAGGAAGGCCAGGAAGGTGAGGAAGGTGAGGAGAGGTGAGGAAGGGGTCAGGGTTAGTCGGAGGGGCGGTGTCAGGTGGCGGGTTCGAACTTCGTCGCGCGCGACGTTCCGACGAACCCCTATCCCCCTAACCCCTTTCCTGCAGCCACATGGCTGCGCGTTTCGCGAAATACGTGAGGATGCCGTCGGCGCCGGCGCGCTTGATGCAGTTGAGCGACTCGAGCGCGACGGCACGTTCGTCCAGCCAGCCGTTCTGCGCGGCGGCCATGTGCATCGCGTACTCGCCGCTGACCTGGTACACGAACGTGGGCGCCCCGAAGCGGTCTTTCACGCGGCGCACGATGTCGAGGTACGGCATGCCGGGCTTCACCATCACCATGTCCGCGCCTTCGGCAAGGTCGAGCTCGACTTCGCGCAGCGCCTCGTCCGAATTGCCCGGGTCCATCTGGTAGTTGTACTTGTTGCCCTTGCCGAGGTTGCCGGCCGATCCGACGGCGTCACGGAACGGGCCGTAGTAGCTCGACGCGTACTTGGCGGAATACGCGAGGATGCGCGTGTGGATCTGGCCAGCGGCTTCGAGCGCATCGCGCAGGGCACCGATACGACCGTCCATCATGTCGGAAGGTGCCACGACATCGGCGCCGGCCTCGGCATGCGAGAGACCTTGCTTCACGAGCGCGGCAACTGTCACGTCGTTCATCACGTAGCCAGACCCGTCGATGATGCCGTCCTGCCCGTGGGTGGTGAACGGATCGAGCGCGACGTCGGTGATGACACCGAGTTCGGGCACGGCCTTCTTGATCGCACGCACTGCACGCTGTGCCAGGCCTTGCGGGTTCCAGGCCTCGCGGCCGTCGAGGCTCTTCACTTCGAGCGGCGTGACCGGGAAGAGGGCGAGTGCCGGGATGCCGAGGCGCGCGATTTCTTCGGCCTCACGCACCAGCTCGTCCACGGACACACGCTCGATGCCCGGCATCGACGGGATCGCCACGCGCTGCTTCGTGCCTTCCATGACGAACATCGGGTAGATGAAGTCGTCGGGCGTCAGCGTCGTCTCGCGCATCATGCGGCGCGAGAAGGCGTCGCGGCGCATGCGGCGCATGCGGACACGAGGAAACTGGCCTGGGGCGTCGGGGTGGGTCATTGACGGCACGCTTTTGCGTTGGGATCCAGACCTTATACCCGAGCAGTACGGGCCGCGAAAAGGACGCAAAAGCCGCAACGGGGAAGGCAGAATCCGCGCATGAGCACCAGAACCCGTTCGTCCCGGTCGCAAGCTGCCCCGAGAAGCGAAAAGCCTGCCGTCACCAAGGTCACAAAGGTCGTCAAAGCCGGTCGGAAACCCAGTGCCCGAGCCACGACGCCTAAGGGCGCCGCAGGCCAGTCCGCGCCGCAGGCACCCGATTCCCGGCCCCGTTGTGGCTGGTCGTATGCCGGCATGAGCGCGGAATACATCGCTTATCACGACCAGGAATGGGGTGTTCCGGTCCACGACGACCGCCGGCTGTTCGAATTCCTGATCCTGGAGGGCGCCCAGGCCGGCCTCAGCTGGTCGACGGTCCTGCGCAAGCGCGAGGGTTATCGCCAATCGTTCGCCGATTTCGATCCGGTCAAGGTCGCACGGTTCGATGCGCGCAGGGTCGAGAAGCTGCTGCAGTTCCCCGGCATCGTGCGCAATCGGCTGAAGGTCGCCGCTGCGATCACCAATGCGCGCTGCTTTCTCGAGGTGCAGCAGGAGTTCGGCAGCTTCGCGGCCTACAGCTGGCAGTTCGTGGGCGGCAAGCCGCTCATCAACCGCTGGCGCGAGATGTCACAGGTGCCGGCGACGTCGCCGGAGTCCGATGCGTTCAGCAAGGACCTGCAGCGACGCGGCTTCAAGTTCGTGGGCTCCACGATCATGTACGCGCACATGCAGGCGACCGGCATGGTGAATGATCACGTGGTGACGTGCTTCCGCCATGAGGAAGTGAAGGGAAGGGGTTAGGGGTTAGGGAAACCCCTTCACTCGCCGACCCACCACTCGACGCTCGTGCGGCCCGCGCCGTCGGGGACCAGCAGCCGATGCAGGTCGGGCAGCAGTTCCGCAAGCCGCTCATCGAGCATCCACGGCGGATTCACGATCACGAGCCCCGAGCCGCGCAGGCCCACGGCGGTGTCGTCCGGCATCACGCTCATCGTCACGTCGAGCACCTTGCGGATGCCCGAACCGTCGAGATTGCGGCGGAAGCGCAGCGGTGCAGCACGTTCCGTGAGCGGGTACCAGATGCAGTACGTGCCGGTCGGCCAGCGCTCGTAGCCGGTTTCGAGTGCGGCGAGAATGCGATCGAACTCATTGTCCGTCTCGAAGGGCGGATCGATCAGCACGAGCCCACGGTTTTCGCGCGGCGGCAACTGGGCTTTCAATGCGGCGTAGCCGTCACTTTCCACAATCGACACGAGTTTCTGCCAGCCGAAACTGGAGCGCAGGGCCTGGGCTTCGCGCGCATGCGTCTCCGCCAGCACCATCCGGTCCGTCAGCCGGCGCATTTTCGCGACGATGGTCGGCGATCCGGGGTAGGCTGTGATCGCGCTGCGGCCCGGGCCTGCGCAGTCCTTGACCAGGCGCACGTAGTGCGCGACTTCCGGCGCGAGCGCAGCCTCGGGAAACTCGAGCAACCGGCCGATGCCATTCTTGTATTCGCCACTGCGCTGCGACTCGCCGAGGCTCAGGTCGTAGGTGCCGCCACCGGCATGCGTATCGAGGTAGAAAAAGGGCGCGGGCTTCTTCTTCAGGTGCTCAACGAGCATCGTCAGGACGACGTGCTTCAGCACGTCTGCAAAGTTCCCCGCATGGAACGCGTGGCGATAATTCATGTCTGACCGATCCGGGTCCCGGGTCACGCAACGGAGTCACGCTAGATGCCGACAAGAGTACTGCACCGGCCATGTCCCGGTTCGATGGTTCGCTGGCGCGGGCCCCTGACGGGAGCGTGGCTGGCTTGCACGTTTGTGTCCGGGTGCGCCCTGGGGCAACAGGCCGGCGGCCCACCGCCGGTGGTCAAGGAGCAACCCGTGGCGAATGTACCCGCTGACATGATCGAGGCAGCGCTCGACGATGCCGCCAACCGTTCGACCACCGCGCGCGCGGATATCCAGGTGACGAGCGCCGAGCCGGTGACCTGGCCGGACGGTTCGCTCGGTTGCCCCAAGCCTGGGATGCTCTACACGCAGGCGCTCGTTGCCGGCTACCGGATCGTTCTGCAGGCAGGCGACCTGGTGGTCAATTACCACGCTGCAGCGCGTGGCAAGCCGGTGTTCTGTCCGGCGAGTCGGGTGATACTGCCGGCGCCGACACCAGCAGCCTGACGCCCCTCTGTCGAGACTGCCGGTCGCGCGGGTGCAGGCGGGTCACACGCCTCCCGTGGCGAAGGCAACTACTTCGCGGCCGGCGCCAATTCGGCCAGCCAGTCTCGCGGCCTCAGGAAATCCTCATAAAGCCGCTCTTCCGGCGTGCCCGGCGTGGGTTTGTAGTCGTATTCCCAGCGCACCAGCGGCGGCAGCGACATCAATATCGATTCGATGCGACCCCCGGTCTGCAACCCGAAGATCGTGCCGCGGTCGTAGACGAGGTTGAATTCAACATAACGTCCCCGGCGGTAGAGCTGGAAGTTCCGCTCGCGCTCGCCGTACGGTGTGTCCTTGCGCTTCTCGACGATCGGCAGGTACGCCGGCACGTAACTGTCGCCGACGCTGCGCATGAAGGCGAACGATTTCTCGAAGCCCCATTCGTTGAGATCGTCGAAGAACAGGCCGCCGGCGCCACGCGTTTCGTTGCGGTGCTTGAGGTAGAAATAGCGGTCGCACCACTCTTTGTACTTCGCGTACACGTCGGGGCCGAACGGATCGCAAGCCGCTTTCGATGTGCGGTGCCAATGCAGCACGTCTTCTTCGAACGGGTAATAAGGTGTCAGGTCGAAGCCGCCGCCGAACCACCAGGCCGCGGGCAGGCCGTCCTTGATCGCCATGA
This sequence comes from uncultured Gammaproteobacteria bacterium, assembly GCA_963846315.1. Classification (GTDB taxonomy): domain Bacteria; phylum Pseudomonadota; class Gammaproteobacteria; order Steroidobacterales; family Steroidobacteraceae; genus RPQJ01. The sequence goes on along the minus strand of CAWJVM010000006.1, from coordinate 204,523 downwards.
AAAAGCGAACGTTGGCGTGCGACGTCGGCACGTAGGGATTGCGTGGATGGATGACGAGCGACACGCCCGTCGCCTCGAAGCTCGCGCCTTCCAGTTCCGGTCGCTGTGCCGTGGCGGAGGCGGGCAGCTTGCCGCCCATCACGTGTGAAAAATTGATGCCGGCCTGCTCGAACACCGCGCCATCGCGCAGCACGCGTGATTCACCGCCACCGCCTTCCGGTCGCTCCCAGCTGTCGCGGCGGAAGGTCGCGCCTCCGTCCGCTTGCTGCAGCGCCGTCGTGATGCGGTCGTGCAGGTCGCGCAGGTACGCGATGACGACGGGCGTCGATGGTGTGCCGGTGCTCATGCCCATCACCCTCAGGCAGTTTTCTTCGCGGGTGCCTTCTTCTTCGCAACGGCCTTCTTCTTCGGCGCCGCCTTTTTCTTCACCGCAGTCTTCTTTTTCGGCTCGGCGGCGACTGCGGTGTCGGTCACCTTCGCAGCCGTCTTGCCGGTGGCTTTCGCGGCAGTCTTGCGACCCCAGCGGTTCGTGCCGCGCTCCGGCGCCACGGCGAGCAGCGCCTGGCACTCTTCGAGCGTCAGCGAATTCGGGTCGCGATCCTTGGGGATCTTGCCGTTTTTCTTGCCGTCGGTGATGTACGGGCCGTAGCGGCCATTCAACACCTGGACGCCAGCGTCGCCGAATTCCTTGATGATCCGGTTCGCCTCGATCGTCTGCTTTTCGCGGATGATATCGAGCGCGCGTTCGAGCGTGACGGTGTACGGATCGTCTTCTTTCTTGAGCGAAGCGTACTTCTTGGCGCCGTACTGGACGTACGGGCCGAAGCGGCCCACCGCCACCTTGATCGGGTAGCCGTCTTCCCAAAGCCCAAGCGTGCGCGGCAGCTGGAACAGTTCGAGCGCCAGATCGAGCGTGAGGTCGTCCATGCGCTGGCCCGGCTTCAGGCTCGCGAACTTGGGCTTCTCTTCGTCTTCGCGCGTGCCGATCTGCGCGAACGCTCCGAAGCGGCCGTAACGCACGCTCACCGGGCGGCCCGAGACCGGGTCGATGCCGAGCGGGCGTTCCATCGCTACGTCCGAACGCGTGACGTTCTCGGTGACATCATCCACCTGCTTCTTGAGATCGTCCCAGAAGCGCTCGAGCATCGGCAGCCAGTCTTCTTCGCCGCGCGAGATGTTGTCGAGTTCGTCTTCCATCGCGGCGGTGAAGCCGTAGTCGACGTAGCGCTCGAAATTTCCCGTCAGGAAGCGGCTCACGATCTTGCCGAGGTCGGTCGGGATGAAGCGCTTGTTCACCAGCTCGCAGTACTTCTTGTACAGCAGCGTCTGGATGATGCTGGCGTACGTCGACGGGCGGCCGATGCCGTGCTCCTCGAGCGCCTTGACCAGGCTCGCCTCGGAGTAGCGCGGCGGCGGTTCGGTAAAGTGCTGCTCCGTGTCGATGGCGAGCAGCCGCACCTGGTCGCCCTTCTCGAGCGCGGGCAGCAGGCGGTTCTCGTCGTCGTCCGGGTTCAGCGACACGTCGTCGAAGCTTTCGCGGTAGACCGCAAGGAACCCCGGCGACAGCAGCGTCGAACCGTTGGCGCGGAACACGTTGCCCGGGCCGGCAGCGAGATCGACTGCGACCGTGTCGAACACCGCGGCTTCCATCTGGCTCGCGACGGCGCGGCGCCAGATCAGCGTGTAGAGCTTGTGCTCGTCCGCTTCGATCTTGCCGCCGAGTTCTTCGGGCGTGCGCGCAGCCGACGTCGGCCGCACGCCTTCGTGCGCTTCCTGGGCGTTCTTCGACTTGGTCTTGTAGATGCGCGGCGTGTCCGGCAGCGCAGCGGCACCGTACATCGTCTTGATGGCGCTGCGGATTTCGCTGATCGCGTCTGCGCCGAGGCTCACCGAGTCGGTACGCATGTAGGTGATGAGGCCGACCGGGCCTTCACCGAAGTCGACACCTTCATACAAGCGTTGCGCGAGGCGCATCGTGCGCTGCGCGCCGAAGCCGAGCTTGCGCGCGGCCTCCTGCTGCAGCGTAGAGGTCGTGAAGGGTGGCGAGGGGTTGCGCCGGCGCTGCTTCTTGTCGACGTTCGCGACGACCAGGGTGCCATTCGCGTCGCGCTCGAGTTTCTGCTTTGCCGCTTCCGCTCCGCCCACGTCCGTGACGGTGAACTGCTCGACCTTCTGGCCGCCGAGTTGCGTCAGCTTGGCCGTGAAATTCGCGCTGTCTTTCGCCGCCTGTGCGTCGATCGACCAGTATTCACGCGACTTGAACGCGAGGATCTCTTCCTCGCGCTCGCAGATCATCCGCAAGGCGGGACTCTGCACGCGGCCCGCCGAGGCGCCCGACAGCCCCGCCTTTTTCCACAACAGCGGTGACAGGTTGAAGCCGACCAGGAAGTCGAGCGCGCGACGGGCCAGGTAGGCCTTCACCAGTTCGTCGGCGATTTCGCGCGGGTTGTCGACGGCTTCCTGCACCGCCTTCTTCGTGATTTCGTAGAAGACGCTGCGATGGACTGTCTTGCCCTCGAGCGCCCCTGCTTCGGTCAGCAGCTGCTGCAGGTGCCAGGAGATCGCCTCTCCTTCGCGGTCGGGGTCGGTCGACAAATAGAGCGCGTCGGCCTTCTTCACGGCGCGCGTGATCGCATCGACGTGCTTCTTGTTCTTTTCGATCAGCTCCCAGCGCATCGCGAACTGACGCGTGGGGTCGACGGCGCCCTCCTTGGGCACGAGATCGCGCACGTGGCCATAGGAGGCCATCACCTCGAAGTCCTTGCCCAGGTACTTCTTGATGGTCTTGGCCTTGGCCGGCGACTCGACGATGACGAGATTCTTGGTCATGTCCCTCAAAAAAACATGCCGCGGTGGTCCGCGGCAGACGAAAAGAAAGGGGTTAGGGGATAGGGGTTAGGGGATAGTCGGAATGCCCGAGGTGCGCCGCACCTTCTTGCTAACCCCTATCCCCTAACCCCTAACCCCTTCCTAGTGGATCGCTCCGCTGCGGTCCTCGAACACCAGGTCTTCCATGCGGGAGAACGCGGTCTCCTGCCCGGGCTGGCTGAAGAGCACCATCAGCACGACCCACTTCAACTTGTCGATGTCGATCTCGTCACCCTCGAGCGCCATCAGGCGGTCGATGACCAGCTCGCGCTGCGTCGGCGACAGGATGCCCACCTGCTCGAGGTGCACCAGGTATCCGCGGCAATCCGTGTCCAGCCGAGCCTGCTCGAGCGCGGCGAACACCCGGATCGCGCGGGAGGTCGGTGTCGGGTGCAGCCTGTCGGGGTCGGCCGCCAGCTCTTCCAGCCAGCACAGTGCCCGTTCCACTTCCGATCCCGGAAATCCGGCTTTTTCGAGCTCGAGCTTCAGGGTCTCGCGGTCGGGTTCGAAGCCGTCTTCGGTCTCGGCGTCGAAGTAGTTCTCGAACAGGTAGATGAGAATGTCGAGAACGCCTTCCTTCATTACACCTTCCCCGGCAACCGGCGGCTGAAACGACCGCCTGGCTGCTGTTGGACCCGGCCATCGAGCTCCAGGATCAGCAGCATCGAGGCGACTGCACCGGCTTTCAGGCCCGTCCGGACCACGAGAGTGTCGAGTCCGGTCGGCTCGAAGCCGAGCGCATCTAACAGGATTTCATACTCCTTGTCCAACCGCGGGGCGTGGAGATGTGCTCCCGCAGGGGTCTTTTCATGCGCAATCTGTCGCAATTCGCCGATGATTGCTTCCAGTTCGGCGAAAATGTCATCTACGCTCTCGACCAGTCGCGCCCCCTGACGCAGTAACTTGTGACAACCCCGGGCCATGGGGTTGTGAATGGACCCGGGAATGGCGAAGACTTCCCGCCCCTGGTCCCCGGCCAATCGCGCCGTGATCAGCGACCCGCTCTGCAGGGCAGCCTCGACCACGAGCGTCCCTACGGCCAGGCCGCTCAGGATCCTGTTGCGGCGCGGAAAGTTGTGTTTGAGAGGCGGGGTACCCACCGGCAAGTCCGTCACCAGGACTCCCTGCTGCTCGATGATTTCCCGGGCGAGGGCTGTGTTCTCGCGGGGATAGACGGCATCGAGCCCGCGACCCACCACAGCGACGGTGCGCGCGCCCGCGCTCAACGCGCCGCGATGCGCAGCGGCATCGATACCAAGGGCCAGGCCGCTCGTGACGACGAGCCCCGCTCGTGCCAGGTGCAGCGCGAATTGCGTGGCGGTATCGCGGCCGAGGGCCGTCGGATTGCGGCTGCCGACGATCGCGAGTTGCGGCAGGCAAAGCGCGGCGTCGTCGCCTTCGGCGTACAGCACCAGCGGTGCATCCGCTATCCGCGCCAGCAGCGGCGGGTACTCCGCCGACCCCCACGCCACGACTGACCGGTTCGGGGCGGCTTGCAGCCAACCGCGGTCCCTTGTCAGTGCACCGGTGTCGGGCTGCAGCAACGCCTGGATCGCGGCATCGCCAAGGCCAATGGCTGCAAGGGCCGACCGCGATTCACGCGTCAGGTCGACGGGCGAGGCGCCCTGCGCCAGCCAGTGTTGCAGCTGTCCAGCGTGCAGGCCGGGCGCGTGCGCAAGCGCCAGCCAGCGATCCAGGTCGTCCATAAGCAAAGAGCCTACCGGGCGTCACTCCCGGCAGGCTCCTGCAAAACTGGGCGGAACGCAGAGAACTGCGTGCCGCGCCGTCTCAGCGCGTGAAGTCGACGGTGCCGCCTTCCCGGTGACCGTGCTGCGGATGCGCGATGAAGTCGCCGATGCGGATGACCTGCGACGACTGCATCACGAGGCCGTAACTCATGCGGTCGTGAACGGCGAACAGCATGATCGTTCCGCTGCGCTCATCCGGCAGCCGGATCTGGTCGTAATTCGCGGTGAACGCCGACCAGGACTGACGGTCGAAGCGATCGCGTACGGTTTCGCCACGGTAGAACGTGCCGAGCACGTTGCCGGGGGCGAGCCCGTGGCGCTTGCCGCGGTTGATCGCAAGCACCTGGTACTTGCCGGAAACGTATACGCCGTCGACCACGGCAACGACCTGCCCGAGGATCGCTTCGTTCGACGGTGCCGATGGCACGAAATCGGCGCCGAGGTCGGCCTGCGCCAGGAACACTTTGTCGCCCTGCATGATTTCGCGGCCCGTCTCGACGACGTTCAGGTGGGTGACCGGTTCCTCGCGCCTCATCTTGAAGATCGACTCCTGGCCCGGCACCACGGCGCCGGTCGACTGGATGACCTCGCCGAGGCCCGCGAAGTGGCCGATGTAACCGAGCAGGTTGCCATCGTCCGGGTCGCGGAGTTCATCGCCCACCGCCATGATGTTGTAGCGGGTGCCCGCCGCCGGGTTGTCGAGCCCGCGTGCGTACACCTCGTTGGCCGTGGAGCCGACGATGTGCCGGTTGCGCATGCCGACGATGTACGGCTTGTGCCTGACGTCATCGCGCGTGAGCAGGCCGGGCCGCCCGACAAAGTCCATCAGCAGGTCGTACGGAATCGCGCGGATCGCGCCGTCCAGGCCGGACGTGCGCACTTCCGGCGACAGCCGCGTGGAGCCGGCGGATTCGAGCGTGACGCGCGGCTTGCCGTCGACGTAGCTGAAAAACAGCACGTCACCCGGGTAGATCAGGTGCGGATTGCGGATCGACGGATTGACGTGCCAGATCTCGGGCCAGTACCAGGGGTCCTTGAGGTACAGCGCCGAGATGTCCCAAAGCGTGTCGCCCTTCTTCACGACATAACGCTCGGGCGCCGTCGGCGAGATCGGCACGGACATCGAGCGGGCCGCCTCCGCTTGCGCGACGGCAGTCTGTGGTACTGCGGTGCCTGCGCCCAGGCCAGTCACGGCCATGGCCAGCAACAGCGCGCGCAGCCACTGCCGCGGGCGCAGCGGTGTGGACGAGTCAGGTCGAAGGTAACGAGCCATCCCTCTCTCCATCGGGTATCGGGGTCGCGACCGTCGCCTTATAATCCGGGCTGCCCGGCGGCCGCTGCCGACCACGTCTCAGTCGCGCCGTTCCGCTGGAAGGCGACGGCTGTCCAGCGGCCCGTTTTCGGTCATTAAATTCAAGCGTGGCATAACTTTAGCAGTATTTTCAAAAGAATGGCGAAGCTCACCATCCTCGAATACCCAGACCCTCGACTGCGTACCAAAGCGGCGCCCGTCGAGCGCGTCGATGCCGAGCTTGTGCTGGTGATCGCCGACATGCTCGAGACCATGTACGCGGCGCCGGGCATTGGCCTCGCCGCCACGCAGGTCGATGTCCACAAGCGCCTCGTCGTGGTGGACGTCAGCGAGGACAAGTCGCAGCCGCTGGTCCTCGTCAATCCCGAGATTATCGAGCGCTCGGGTTCGCTCGAAATCGAGGAGGGTTGCCTGTCGGTCCCTGGCGTATACGACACCCCGACTGCTCGTTCCGAGAAGATCCGCGTGCGTGCTCTCGGCCGCGACGGCAAGCCTTGCGAGATCGAGGCTGACGGCTTGCTGGCCATCTGCATCCAGCATGAACTCGACCACCTCGAGGGCAAGCTGTTCGTCGACTACCTCTCGGAACTCAAGCGCAACCGCATCCGCAAGAAGCTCGAAAAGGAAAAGCGCAATCGCCCGGCGACAGTCGACGCTGTCCGGACTCCCGCCCTCTGATGCAAGCATTGCGTATCGTCTTCGCCGGCACGCCAGGGTTTTCGGTGCCGGCCCTGCAGGCTTTGCACGATGCGGGTCATCGCATCGTGGCGGTCTACACGCAGCCTGATCGGCCGGCCGGGCGCGGTCGTGCGGTCGCCACCGGCGCCGTCAAGCAGCGAGCGCTCGCGCTCGGGCTGGCCGTCGAGCAACCACCGACGTTCAAGGCACCCGAGGCGCAACAGCGTCTCGCCGCGTACGCGCCCGATCTCATGGTCGTCGTGGCCTATGGACTGATCCTGCCGCAAGCGGTGCTCGACATCCCGCGGCTTGGTTGTCTCAACATCCACGGTTCGCTGCTGCCGCGCTGGCGCGGTGCGGCACCGATCCAGCGTGCCGTCCTGGCGGGCGATTCGCGCACGGGCATCTCGATCATGTTGATGGATGCGGGCCTCGACACGGGACCCGAGCTGTTGCGGCGCGAACTCGCGATCGGCTCGCGCGAGACCGGTGGTGAGTTGCACGATCGGCTGGCGCCGCTCGGGGCCGAGGCCATCGTCACCGCCGTGCAGGGCTGGGCCGTTGGCTCGATTCGCCCGACACCGCAACCTGCGGCAGGAGCCACCTATGCGGCGAAGATCCGCAAGGACGAGGCGCGCATCGACTGGGCTGAATCGGCGGTGGAAATCGATCGCCAGGTGCGCGCGTTCAATCCCTGGCCCGTCGCGGAGACGCAGCTCGGCGAGGCGCAGGTGCGGATCTGGGAGGCACGCCCGGTGACCGCAGAATTCGCCGCGCAGCCCGACACGTTGCCGGGAACCGTCGTGTCGGCAGCCGCCGGCCGCCTCGTCGTCGCCACTGGCGACGGCCTGCTCGAGTTGCTGACCCTGCAGTTTCCAGGCCGCAAGCCGCTCAGGGCTCGCGACGTTCTCAATTCCAGGCCGCTGGCCGGCGAACGCTTCGGCGAGGTGAAGTCATGAGTGCGTCCACGGGTCCGGCCGACGTGCGTGCCTCAGCGGCGATCATCGTCGCGGCCGTGATCGAGGAAGGGCGCTCGCTCGACGACGTGCTCGCCGGTGAAAGCGATGAAGGTTCGGCGCGCGGGCTCAAGCGCTCCCTGTGCTACGGCACGTTGCGCTGGCACGTGCGGCTCGCGGCGGTGCTCAATGCGCTGGCGACACGCTCCCCCGACCAGCTGGCACCGCGCCTGCGGGCCCTGATCGAGATCGGGCTGTTTCAGCTCGTTGCCGGCGAAACCGCGGCGCATGCCGCCGTTTCGGAAACCGTGAGCGCCGCCAAGGTGCTCGGGTTCGAGAAGGCAGCCGGATTCGTCAACGCGATCCTGCGGCGGTTCCAGCGCGAGCAGGCCGACATCCTGCACGCGATCGACCGCGACCTGGCCTTGCGCACCGCGCATCCACGCTGGTTCGTCGACGCACTGCGCGCAGACCGTGGCGAGGCTGCCGCCCTGGCGGCGCTCGACGCCAACAATGCGCACCCGCCGCTGTGGGTCCGCGTGAACGGCATGCGAGGCGACGTGGCGTGGGCCCAAGGTGAGCTTGCAGCCGCAGGGTTCACGGTCACGCCGCATCCCCTGGCGCGAGACGCGCTGCAGGTAGCGCCGCCTGCCGACGTCCGCTCGCTGCCGGGTTTCATGGATGGCCGGCTGTCGGTACAGGACGCTGCCGCGCAACTGGCCGTCGACCTGCTCGACCCGCAGGCCGGCGAGCGAATCCTCGATGCCTGCGCCGCGCCAGGCGGGAAAACCTGCCACGTGCTGGAGCGGACCAACGGCACCGCCGACGTGACGGCGCTCGATGTCGCCGAGCCTCGGCTCGCGCGAATCCGCGAGAACCTCGAGCGGCTCGGGCTGCGGGCCAGGCTGGTCGCCGCGGACCTCGAGAATGTGCGCGGCTGGTGGGACGGCCGACCCTTCGACCGGGTCCTGCTGGACGTGCCGTGTTCGGCCACCGGCGTGATCCGGCGCCATCCGGACATCAAAATCCTGAGGCGGGCCAAGGACATCCCGAACCTCGCCCGCCAGCAGGCCAACCTGTTGACGGCCGCGTGGGGGGTAGTCAAGCCGGGCGGTCGCCTGCTGTACACCAGTTGTTCGGTGCTGGCAGCCGAAAACGAGCGCGTCGTCGCAGCGTTCCTGGCCCGGACACCCGGTGCCCGGGACCTGACGTCCGAACTGACTGGCAGCTGGCCGTCGCGCCCGTCCGGGGCAGGCCCCGGGTACCAGGTCCTGCCCGGGGAGACCGGCATGGACGGGTTCTATTATGCTTGCCTGAGCAAGTCGTTATGATTGTTGGAAATGAGCTACAGCGTGCACCCCATTTCGCGGAAACCGCCATTTTTGGCGCGGTGTGCCGCGTGGCTGACGCTGTGCTTTATTGCAACGGCGGGCCCGGTTGCACACGCCGAGGATGAGTCGAAGCTGACCATCCGCGAAGCCCAGGCCGTGCTCGACGAAGGCGTCTACGAACTCGACGCGAAGCTCGATCTCATCCTGCCCGAGGGTGCGCGCAAGGCCATCGAGTCGGGCCTGACGTTGCGGCTCACCTACGAGATCACCGTCGATCGCGTCCGCCGCTACATGCTGGACGCCGGGGTGGCTGCGCTCGAGCAGCGCTACGAGGTGAGCTACCACGCGCTGAGCCAGCGCTACCTCGTCAGGAATCTCAACACCAGTGAGCAGCAGGATTTCGGCTCGCTGCAGGCGGCCCTCGATCGCATCAGCGAACTCCGCGGCCTGCCGGTGATCGACAAGGCGCTCGTGCAGGACGGGCCGGTCTATGAAGGACGCATCCGTGCCGTGCTCGGGATGAACACCGCGCCCGACGTCTTCGGCTGGCTGCTGTTCTGGACCGACGACTGGAGCGCCGAAAGCGACTGGAAGGCATGGACGCTCCGACCCTGAAACGCGCCGCCTCCGCGGTGATCATGGGTCTCGGCGGCCTGCTCTGGCTTGCGGCCATCCTCTTCATGGCGCAGACCGCGCAGAACTCGGAGCAGTTCAGCCGCCTGCATCCGTGGATTCTCGCGATCAACATTGCAGGTCTCGTCGTCCTGGTCGGGCTGCTCGCCACCAAGCTGACGCAGCTGATCCGCGACTGGCGTGGCCACGTCATCGGTTCGCGGCTGAAGGCACGCATGGTGTGGATCTTCGGCGTGCTGGCCACGCTGCCGATCCTGCTCGTGTACTTCTTCGCGGTGCAGTTCCTGAGCAAGGGCATCGACAGCTGGTTCAACGTCGAGATCCGCAAGAGCCTCGACGACGCGCTGGTGCTGTCGCGCTCGGCGCTCGAAGTGCGGATGCGCGAGCACCTGACCGATTCCGAAACGATCGCCGAAGAAATCGGCATCGCCGGATCGACGCGGCCGGGACTGCTCGAAACCATGCGGCGGCAGGTCGGCGCGATCGAACTCACGGTGGCCACGGAGAGCGGCCGCGTCATCTCCGTCAGCAAGGGCTTGTCGTCGGACGTCGTGCCGGAGGACGTGCCCGGCGAAGTGCTGCTGCAGCTGCGGCAGGGACAGCCCTTCGTCAGTCTCGAGCCGCAGCAGAATGGCGGCTACCTGATCCGCACGGCCGTGTCGATTGGTGAATCGCCCGCGTTCGGTGGCGAACGGCTGTTGCTCCAGAGCATGTTCCCCGTCGCCGAGCGACTCGGCGCGCTCGCGGACACGGTGCAGGCGGCCTACAAGCAATTCGGTGAAAAGGACTACCTGCGGCGGCCGCTCAAGGCGAGCTTCATCCTGACGCTGACCGTCGTGCTGCTGCTGTCGCTGCTGGCGGCGTGGTACGGCGCGATCTTCACCGCCCAGCGGCTCGTGCAGCCGATCCAGGACCTGGTGCAGGGCACGCGCGCCGTGGCGCAGGGCGATCTGGACACCAAGCTGCCCCTCACGTCCCACGACGAGATGGGTTTCCTGGTCCATTCGTTCAACGACATGACCAAGCGCCTGCGGCGCGCCCGCGAAGACCAGCGCCGCGCACAGCAGGCCGCGGAGACCGAGCGTGCCAACCTCGCCGTCATCCTGGCGCGCCTGTCGACCGGCGTCATTTCACTCGAACCCGATTGGCGCGTGCGCACGGCGAACCGCGCCGCCGCGATGATCCTCGGCGAGGACATCGAAACGCGCGTGGGTACGCCGTTCGCCACGGCCGGGGCGCAGGCGCAGGGCCTGGCGCGGCAGTTCGCCGACGCCTGCCAGCAGCGCTTCGCCGACGGCGCCGTCGAATGGCGCGAGCAGTTCACGTTCCAGACGCGCGCCGGGCGCCGCATCATGATGTGCGCATGCACGCCGCTGCCGGTGGAGGGCGACGCGCCGGGCGGTTACGTGCTCGTGTTCGACGACATCACCGTGATGTTGCAGGCGCAGCGTGAAGCCGCCTGGGGCGAGGTGGCCCGTCGCCTCGCGCACGAGATCAAGAACCCGTTGACGCCCATCCGTCTTTCGGCCGAGCGCCTGCGGCACAAGCTGCTGCCGGTCATGACCGACCCGAAGGACGTGCAGATGCTCGAGCGCGCGACCGAGACCATCGTGCAGCAGGTCGAGGCGATGAAGGAGATGGTGAACGCCTTCAGCGAATACGCGCGTGCGCCGCGGCTCGAGATGGCCACGGTCGATCTCAACAAGATGGTGACCGAGGTCAGCGATCTCTACCGCGCGCAGGGTGCGATCCGCGGAGTGCGCCTCAAGGTCGAACTCGACCAGGGCATCGAGGCCGTGCTGGCCGATCCCGGCCGCCTGCGACAACTGCTCAACAACCTGCTTACGAACGCCGTCGAGGCGCTCGAAGCGCAGCCCGATGGTTCGATCGCGGTGTCCACGCGGCGAGTCCTGCGTGGCGAATCTGAAGTGGCGCGCATCACGGTGGAGGACAATGGCCCCGGGTTCCAGCGCGAGCTGATCGGGCAGGTGTTCGATCCGTACGTGACCACGAAGGCCAAGGGCACGGGGCTGGGGCTCGCCATCGTCCGCAAGATCGTGGAAGAACACGGCGGGCACATCGAGGCCGACAATCGCGCCGCGGGCGGCGCACAGGTTCGAGTCGATCTGCCGCTGCGCGAAGCAGCGACGGACACAGCGCATGGGCGCGGCAGAATAGAGCCAAGGAGAGAACGCGCATGACCAACGCGCGGATACTCGTCGTCGACGACGAGAACGACATCCGTGAACTCGTCCGGGAGATCCTCTCGGAGGAGGGCTACGCCGTCGAAACAGCAGGGAACGCCGCCGAGGCACGCGCCGCCTGTGCGCTGCAGGCGCCGGACCTCGTGCTGCTCGACATCTGGATGCCCGACACGGACGGCATCAGCCTGTTGCGCGAATGGCAGCAGTCGCAGGCGCTCACCGCGCCGGTCGTCATGATGTCGGGTCACGGCACGGTTGAAACCGCCGTCGAGGCCACGCGTCTCGGCGCGATCGACTACGTCGAAAAGCCGCTTTCGCTCGCCAAGCTGCTGCGGACGGTCGAGCGCGCGCTCGAGGAAGGCAAGCGCCGCCAGCGGGCGACGCGCACGCTGGTGCCGCCGCTGATTGCGCCGGTGGGCCGCAGCCGGCTGATGCGTGACCTGCGCGAGAAGGTCAAGCAGATTGCGCCGCACGAGGCGCCGGTGCTGGTGCTGGGCGAGCCGGGGACGGGCCGCGAGGCGTTCGCGCGCTACATTCACGCCTTGAGCTCGCGGGCGTCGGACCCGTTCATCGCGCTGGTGGCGGGTTCCGTCACCGATGGCAACGCGGAAGACGTGCTGCTCGGCGTCGAGAATGCGAGCGGCGTGTCGGCCGGCGTGCTGGAACAGGCGCAGGGTGGCGTGCTGTTCATCAACGGCCTCGAGGACCTGCCGCAGGGTGCGCAGCGGCTGTTGCTGGCCGTGCTCGAGTCGGGCACGTTCCAGCGCAAGGGTGGGCGCACGGTGCAACGGTTCGACGTGCGCATCCTGTCGTCCGCGCAGCCGGGCTTCGAAACGCGCGGTCCGGTTCCGTTCCGCCTGGACCTGCTCTCGAACCTGAACGTGCTGACGCTGCGCATTCCGCCGCTGCGCGAATACGCCGAGGACGTGCCGGAGCTGCTGCGCTATTACGTCGACCGACTCGTGGACGACGAACGGCTGCCGTTCCGGCGCTTCGGCGTCGCCTCGCAGAACCGTCTGCGCAACTATCCCTGGCCCGGCAATATCCGCGAACTCAAGAACCTCGTGCAGCGCCTGCTGATCCAGGGCGGCACCGAGGAAATCCGGCTCGAGGAAATCGAACGCGAGATTTCCTCCGCCTCACCGGTCGACGAGCCGCTGGTCAAGCAGGACCTGCTGGCGTTGCCGCTGCGCGAGGCCCGCGAGCATTTCGAGCGCGCCTATCTCACGCAGCAGCTGCAGCTCTGCAACGGCAAGGTGGGCCAGCTGGCGAAACGCGTGGGCATGGAGCGCACGCACCTGTACCGCAAGCTCAGGTCGCTTGGGGTCGATTTCCGGCAGGCGGACGACTGAGGGAAGGGGTTAGGGGATAGGGGTTGGGGGTTAGTCGGAGTTTCATTCCAACCTGACCCCTCAGCCGCACTGGATACGGGGCCGCTGCAGAATGGGAAAGATCGGCCGCTTCCGGACAGTGGTCGCGAATTTTCTCGCTTGACGACCGTGTACATTCGTACATACTCGTCCGATGCAGTACGAGTGGGACCCGGCCAAGGCCAAGGGCAACCTGCGCAAGCACCGGGTCTCGTTTGCGGATGCTGCCCTGGCGCTTGAGGATCCTCGTGCACTGACCATGGCTGATCCAGACGCCAGCGGCGAACGACGCTTCGTCAGCCTGGGCTCGGACCCAATCGGCCGCGTGCTGGTGACCGTCTTTACGCCCAGGGGACGTCGCACGCGGATCATCTCTTCACGCAAAGCCAGCCGTGCGGAGCGGCGGGCATACGAGAGCCAATGATGCGCAAGGAATACGATTTCTCAAATGCGAAGCGCGGCCCCGCCGTATCGGTGCCGACAGGCAAAACACGGATTACGATTCGACTCGATGACGACATCGTTGAATGGTTCAAGTCACAGGTCGAGTCGGCGGGCGGCGGCAACTATCAATCCCTGATCAATGCGGCGCTGCGCGAACACATGCGACGGACGGACGAACCGCTCGAGAGGACGCTCCGGCGGGTACTGCGCGAGGAATTGAAGCGCGCCAGCTAAAGGACGGCAACGCGTCGGTTCTCCCGTACGACGTCCGTTTTCAGGAACCAAACTTGGGCCTAGCCTTGCGACGGTCCAAGGGATTGCGGACACTGGCGGCTAGGAACAACTGGCCAATCACGGTCACTCGCCACAATGCACATTTCTTGTTTGCAGTGAACGACACAATCAGGCGGCGTGTACAGCAATGCGGGCGGTTGGCATGGCCCCTAGTCGGTGTGCCTGGTTGCTTTCTGCTTATCGCTTACGCCACCGCGCACCTTCTAGACCGAAGCGGTGAGACCGCGTTGATTTTCGCGATAACGCTCTCCGTGTTCGTCGCATACACAGGCTATCGGGCTCTGCCTTGGTCGAACGCCAGTTCACTTACTCGTCGAGCGATCGTTGCGGTTGGATACGGCGCGGCCATCTACGTCGTGTGGCTAGCGGTGTCGTTCATGGGTTTGGTTCTGTACGGTGGGCTCTCAGTCTGAACTGGGTCGAATCGAGACTGTGAAATCATGACCGCTACAGGCCGAATCTCCGGAAGGGTCGCTTCCGGCGTCGTTAGGCCTCACATCCAACAACCGCCCCCTTCACCTCCCGTTCCTTGAAGACGATGCAATGACGAAGTACCTCATATCCTTTCCGGCATCCGCGATGAACGTTCCGAGCGAAGACATGGCGGCCGTCGGTGAGGCGGCGCGCTCCGTGATTCGCGAGGCGAAGTGTGCTGGTGTGTATGTATTTGGTGGAGGCATTGACTCCAGCATTGCACCCGTTCTGGTTGGACCCGATGGAGTGAACATCAACGAGACTTATCCGGAAACCAAGAAACTTGACGGCGGTTTCTGTGTTTTGAACCTTCCTTCGCTCGAGGCGGCCATTCAGTGGGCTGCAAAGATTGCAAAAGCATGTCGATGTTCGCAGGAGCTGCGCGAGTTTATGTTCGATCCTGAAAGCTGAGTCCGAGTGCGGTTCTGACATCTCGCTGGAGGCTGCCGTGATCGATAAGGTGCAACTGCCAAATTCTTCGACCAGTCGCCGCTCAATTCGGCGCTAGCCGAGTGACCGCTTCGGGTCGCGAACCGCCGGATGACTGCATGAATTCCAGTCAGCTCCTACCAGTCGGAATTGCTGTCAAGTGAGACGCCTACAGCGGGTCTTTATTCTGCTTTTTGGGAGTGCCATCGCTGTGGCGCTCGCTTTGATCACTACGCTTGTGCTGACGACCCACTTCCTTTCAGGTTCTAGCTCCCCTGGCCTTCTCGGAGTTGCACGGCAGGGTATGCAGTACTGGATCCCTTTGTGCATCGGATTGATTACGCTATGGGCCGTATGGACCTTCGCACGGATCATCGTCGTGTCACGGCGAGAAGCCAACGCGGCAGGCTTACGCTGGTTCACGTATCTTGACTTGCCACGAGTTGAGAAGCGCAAGCTCCTGGGCCTTGCCGATGACGACAAATAATTGGCTCGTCTCGGTGAGCCGGCCAGAGGCCGATATGGGTCGTTATTCCCCATTGAACGTCTGCTTTGTGCGTACGGCACGCATCAGAATGAGTGCCATCAACGCGATGGGTGAGCAAGGCATAGAAGTTGCCGGTCGCGAATCATCGACAGACAGTCATGCGATGTGGCCGCGTCGACGTTGCTTGCGCCGTACCAATTCTCGGGCTTTGACGAGAATTCGTTCAGGCGCGGTCGATCAGGCGTTCGTTCCGGGTCCTCTCCGGGCGAGCGTGTCTGCCTTTCCGCTCGCCCGGAGAGGACCCGGAACGAACGCCCTCACCAACGCACTGGGTCGAAGTTCCCCGCGCTAACGCACCGGGAAATCGGCCATCGCCTGCGCGACAGCCTGGCGCACTGCGGCGGGCTCGAGGCTGCCCTTCGTCATCTTGCCGGACACGCGGCCCTGCCAGACTTCGGCATTGCGAGCCGCGTCGATGGCATGCACGACCAGCGTACCTTCGGTGAAGTTGCGGACGCTCGGGCTGCCCATGCTGACCGAGCCGCCCATGTTGCCGCCCCAGCTGCCGACGCCGATGCCGAGCCGCACCGGATTGTTCTCGAGCTTCTCAGTCTTCGCGGTCTCGTACGCGATCCGCAGGTCTGGCGTCGCGCCGGCTGGCGCTTCGGCGTAGCCCTTGCGCTTCATCACGTCGACGATGGCGGCACGGATGTTCGCGTCGAGCAGCGTGAGCGGCACATCGGCCGTGTCCACCGTGCCGCCCGCCGCCCAGCCGAAAGTCTTGAAATTGGCGAAGTCCACGCTCGGGTCGCGCATCGTCTCGGGCGGTGTCGGCGGCGAAGCACAGGCCGCAACGAAGCTGGCCATCGTGATGGCAACGGCGACCGCACGCACGAGACGCGCGAACATCGACCTATTTGGCCTGGGTGACAAGGTAGTCGACCGCGTTCATGACCGACTGGTCGCTCAGGTCCGTGCGGCCACCCTTCGGCGGCATGTAGCCCGCCTTGCCCTGGTAGCCCTCGAGTGCATGCTTGTGCAGGAGATCCATGCCCAGCGCGATGCGCGGAGCCCATGCAGCCTTGTCCCCCGTCTTGGGCGCACCCGCAACGGCGGCGCCATGACAGGCCGTGCAGACCTGTTGGTAGACCTGCTCACCCGGCAAGTCGACCGCCGCGGCTGCAGGGGCAGCAGCGGGCGGGGCGAGTGCCGAGTTGTCCTGGCCGGCGACGGCGACGCGAGCGACCGGAGCAATGCGATCCATTGTTTCCTGGACCTTGCGCGGGTCTTCGTCGTGGAACCGCTTCGCTGTCCGGTCGGAGATCATGCCCGCGAGCACCATCAGGCCGATGGTGATGGCGGCGAGGATGCCGAGGATCAGCATGAAGGTGTCGAAAAACTTGCGATCGTGCTCAGCACTCACGGTCGAACTCCGGACGGCAGAATTAGCGGGGTCGCGAAGTATAACGTGCAGATTCGGCCGCGGCGCACCCGGCGCCCCGGGGGCCGGGTGCAACGGCCAGGGCGCCCGATGGTCCAAATGGACGCGCAAGGCCTCCGGGGCTATGATTCCGGCCCCTTTCGCGGGGTCCCGCCACGCGCCCGTAGCTCAGCTGGATAGAGTGTCGCCCTCCGAAGGCGAAGGTCACTGGTTCGAATCCAGTCGGGCGCGCCATCTGCATTGGGGTGTATTCCGATCACACGGTTTACATCTCATTCCGGACACATGGTTAACACTGTGTCCGGGGCGAACGGATTGGGACCGGGCTCCACCCTGTCCTGATCGCGATCGAAGTAACCCAGATCGTACTCCAGGAAGCTGACTTGCCAGACCTGGTCGTCGACTTCGCGGATGCCCACCAGCTGCTCAGCCAGCGCTGTACTCAGGTTGATCTTTCGACTGCCCAAGCAGATGCGGCCGCAGCTTGCCCTGCGCGAGGCCCGCCGCCGCCGCGCGTGGGTCAGCCGAGCTCGATGGGCACGAACACCCGGGCGTCGCCGCGTTGCACCAGCAGGGCGACATGGGTCTTCGACCCGGACACCACTGACCGGAGTTGCTCGACGCTCGTCACGGAGGTGCCGTTGGCGGCGATGACGATATCCCCGGGCCGCACGCCTGCCTCCGCCGCGGGGCCATCGGCGTCTTCGACGACGAGGCCGTCGCTCAACTCCGTCTGTTGCTTCTCTGCGGCTGAAAGCGGCCGCACCATCAAGCCGAGACGGCCGGCGCCGTTGGCGTCGACATTCGCCGCAATGGCGCCATCCTCGGTCGTCCGGCCGAGCTTGACCGTGACCTCGTGGGTCGCCCGGTCGCGCCACACCTGCACGGCCACGGCCTTGCCCGGATCGGTGGCCGCGACGGCCGATGGCAGCTGCCCCGCCGACTCGATCGCCTGCCCGTCGAAGCCGAGGATGACATCGCCTTCGCGCAGTCCAGCCGTTGCGGCCGGGCCACTCTTTTCCACGCTGGAGACGAGCGCGCCGCGGGGAACATCCAGACCGAACGACTCGGCGAGCGCCTGGTCGATATCCTGGATGCCGACACCAAGCTTGCCGCGCGTCACGTGCCCTTGCGTCTGCAGTTGCTTGCCGACGTTCATGGCGACATCGATCGGGATCGCAAACGACAGCCCCTGGTAGCCGCCGGAGCGGCTGTAAATCTGCGAGTTGATGCCGACAACTTCGCCGCGCATGTTGAACAGCGGCCCGCCGGAGTTGCCCGGGTTGACCGCGACGTCGGTTTGAATGAACGGGACGTACGTGTCGTCCGGCAGGCTCCGCCCCTTCGCGCTCACGATGCCGGCAGTGACGGTGTTTTCCAGTCCGAACGGCGACCCGATGGCCACGACCCACTCGCCGACCTGCAGTGTCCGCGGGTCGCCGAGCCTGGTGACTGGCAAGTCGTGCGCGTCGATCTTCAGCACGGCAACGTCGCTCTTCGCGTCGGAGCCAATCACGCGGGCCTCGAACTCGCGGCGGTCAGTGAGCTTGACGATCACCTTTTGCGCGCCGTCCACGACGTGCGCGTTGGTGAGGATCGTGCCGTCGGCGCTGACGATGAAACCGGAGCCCTCGCCACGCATCGGCGCGCCGTTGCCGTGCGGCATGAACTGGAACAAGGGGTTGTCCTCGTCCATGCCGGGCGGCATGCGCCCTTGTCCGGCGGTCTTCGCGGTGGAGCGGACGCTGACATTCACTACGGCCGGGCCGTAGGTTTGCACGAGCTGCCGGAAATCGGGCAGGCCCGCCACGACCGGTGCCGCGTTTCGCGCGGGCAGGCTGGTTGCCGTCTGGCTGGTCGTGACCGCGGTTGTCGCCGCGGCTTCAGCGGCGTGGCCGGAACCATACAAGTAGAGCGCACCGGCTGGCAGCGCGACGACTGCTGCGCCGAGGGTGGCCGCGAGCAGTGGATGACGGATCAGGGCGCGGGTATTCACGAGCGTCGCTCCTCCATGCAGTGGTCCGCGGGACGGACCGCGGAGCATGGGGGAGATCGTGGGCCGTCTGCCTTAGGGCAAACTTAAGGCGGATCGAGGGCGGAGAACTCGACGCTCACTTGCAACCCCCGGCCACCCGGTCCCTCGTCGAGGCGGACGTGGGCGTGGTGGTGTGCTGCGATCGAGCGCACGAGCGCCAGTCCGATGCCACTGCCGGGGGAGGCCGTGCCAGGCACCCGGTGGAAGCGATCGAATACCCGTTCGCGCTCGGACGGCGGGATTCCAGGGCCGCTATCGGCGACGACCAGGAACTGCACGGGGCTGAGCGCCGTCCCGGCGTTCCACGGATACGTCCACCTGGCCACCAGCAGGCGAGTAGCGAATGGCATTGTCGAGCAGGTTGCGGACCAGCACCCGCAGTGCTTCACGGTCCCCGGCGACATGGACTGCATCCGCCCGTTCCATGCCGACGTCGATGCTGCGCTTGTCCGCCAGGGGCAGCAGTTCCTCGATGACCTCCCGGGCCACATCCGGCAATGCCACGGGTTCGTGCTCACGGCTGCTGTCACGTTCCTCGCGCGCCAGCGCCAGCATCTGCTCGACCAGTCGAGCCGCTCGGGCAACGCCGTCTTCGAGCCGCGCGATGGCGTCGTCATGCCCACTGCCGGCTGCCTCGGCCCGCAGCGACTGCACCTGCAGGTCGAGCGCAGTCAACGGCGTGCGCAGTTCGTGGGCAGCATCGGCAATGAAGGCGCGCTCGCGCTCCATGGACTCCTTGAGCCGGGCCAGCAGGTCGTTCAATGCTGTCGCGACTGGCCGGATCTCGTCCGGCAGTCCCTCGCCGTCCAGCGGATCGAGTGCGCCGCGCTTGCGGCTGCGCAGGACGCTGGCGAACCGGCGCACCGGCTGTACCGCGCGCCCGACGATCCACACGACCAGCAGTGCGAGCGCAGGCAGCAGGACCGCGAACGGCGCGATCGTCCGCAGCGCCAGTTGCGCGGCGCGCTGCTCACGGATGTTCATGGGTTGCGCGACCTGGATGACGCGCCCGTTCGCCTCGACGCCGTACACGCGCCATCGACCCTTGGGCGTCGCAGCCGTCGACAGTCCCAGCGTCGTCAGCCCTGGCAGCACCGTGTGGGGACGCGACAGGTACACTCGCACGCCGTCCAGCGTCCACACCTGCACCACGAAGTCGTAGTCGGGAATCTCCTGCGGCAAGCCGGGCGCAGGGGAGTAGCCGTAGGCCTGGTCGCGCAGCAACAGCGCGGTGGCGCGCAGGTGCTCATCGAAAAAGGCATTCGCCTCGGCGAGCGCATTGCGATAACTCACCCAGGCACCCGTTGCACCGACCAGGGCCACGGCGCCGAGCAGCCAGGCCAGCAACTTGTTGCGCAGCGAGTTCATGGCGCCGCGGCGGCGACGCGGTACCCGACGCCGCGGACGTTGCGTACGAAGTTGGCGCCGAGCTTGCGCCGCAGCGTATGCACGTGCACCTCGACCACGTTGCTCTCGATTTCCTCACCCCACCCGTAGAGCCGCTCTTCCAGTTGCGCGCGGGAGAGGATCCGTCCGGGATGCTCGAGCAGCGCCTGCAGCAAAGCGAACTCGCGCGGCGACAGCGCCACCGGCTCGCCGTTGCGCCGGACCTCGCGGGTCGCCGGGTCGAGCGTGACGTCGCCGTGCTCGATGATCGCCTGGGCGCGGCCGCCCTTGCGTCGGGTCACGGCCCGGACCCTCGCGGCGAGTTCGGCCAGGTCGAACGGCTTGACGACGTAATCGTCGGCACCGGCGTCGAGTCCGTCGACACGATCCGTGATCGCATCCCTTGCGGTCAGCACCACGACCGGCAGCATCGAGCCGCGTTCACGCAGGCGCCGCAGGACATCGAGCCCCGACTTGCGCGGCAGGCCGAGATCGAGCAGGCAGGCATCGTAGGCTTCAGCCAGCAGCGCCTGCTCGGCGGCAACCCCGTCGCGGACCCAGTCCACGACCAGACCCTGCCGGCGCAGCCCCGCACGCACGGCCTCGCCGATCATGGTGTCGTCTTCCGCCAGCAGCAAGCGCACGTCTGGTTCCTTGAACTTGCGGCGTGTGATTCCGCGACGAGGCGACAGTCATGAGTGTCGTGCCGACAGCCCGCTAAAGTCCAGTCGGGCGCGCCATTCACGCAGTCGTCGAGTTGATGCGGCTCTCCGCTGCCTCGAGCATCGCTTTGAAGCGTGGATCGTCGCGCAGACCGTCCAGGTCCGGGTCCGACTTCAGCCACGCCAGCTGACCTCGACCCATGTTCTTCATGACCGGCTCGAGCAGTTCGACCGCCAGGTTGAAATCGCTGACACAGACGACGGTGTCGCAGGCAAGGTTGTAGCGCATGCCCAGATTCTCCGGGTCGATCAGCACGGCGCGCCGCGCCCATTCCCTGGCCCGATCCGTCTCACCCAGGGTGAACAGCGAGCTGCAGATCGCCGCCATGGCCGAGCCGCTGTCCGCGTCCTTTGCCACGGCCTTTTCCGCACGCTCGAGCGTGCGCTGCGCCGTACGACGCACGCTGGTCGTGTCGCCAAGCGCCGTGTAACACGTGATCAGCAGCCCGCCCGACGAGATGTCGTTTTCCTGCAGCGCGAATGCCCTCTCGTAGAAAGCGGCAGCTTCACGGTGGCGGCGTTCATGCATGGCCAGGCGGCCAGCCTCGCGCAAGACATCGACGGAGTCCGGGTCGAGGCGCAGCGCTGTCGAGATCGCCTCCGAACCCGCGGCATAGTCGCCCATCGACGCCAGCACGCCGGCCTTCGCGGCATGCGCTTCCGCCAGATTCTCGTCGAGTTCCAGCGCGCGAGTGGCTGCGGCAAGGCCATCGTCACCCGTGCTCGACATGTACAGCCGCATGCGTTGGGCGCTGGCCATCAAGGCCCAGGCCCTCGCGTAATTGGCATCGAGCTCGATTGCCGCGCGGCACAGGCGAACCACCGAATCGAGCTTGCGGTTGTCGATCAGCAGGCCGCTCGTGTAGTGCTGCCGCGCCATGAGGTAGAGGTTGTAGGCTTGCAGGTTCGTCGTACCGCGCTGCTCGATCGCCTTCTTCTCTTCCGGCAGCAGCTTGAGCTTGAGTGCCTTGACGATCGCCTCCGAGATCTCATCCTGCAGGGCGAAGATGTCGTTCAGGTCACGGTCGTAGCGCTCGGCCCAGAGGTGATTGTCGCTCGACGCCTCGATCAGCTGTGCGGTGATGCGGACGCGGCCGCCGGCGCGGCGCACGCTGCCTTCGAGCACGTGCGTCACTTTCAGTTGCTTCGCGACCTGTGGCAGGTCGACGTGTTTGCCCTTGAAGGTGAACGCGGTGTTGCGCGAAACCACGGCCAGCGCGGAGACCTTGCTCAGGTCGGTGATGATGTCCTCGCTGATGCCGTCGCTGAAGTACTCCTGCTCGAGATCGCCGCTCATGTTCGAGAACGGCAGTACACAGATCGACACGCGCGCCGTGGCGGGGGTTGCCGGCGCCACGGTCGCGGCGGCGCCGGCAGCGCTTGCGGCCGCCTTGCGCTGGCGCGAGATCATCGCATCGAGCGCGCGCGCGAGATCCTGGAACGACGCACTGCCGGCGTCTTCGTTCCACGTGTCGAGATCGATCGTGTGGATCGCGCGTACGTCCATCGGCAGGCGGGCTGCATCGAACCGAACGGGCACGAGGATGTTGCGGTCGGCGGCCTCGCGCGCTTCCCCGCGCACCCAGCGCGAGCCGACCGATGTCGCCGTCCAGACCACGACCACCGCCGCCGCCGCCAGCAGTTCGGCCTCGATCTGGTCGTCGAACTGCTGCCCGGCGTCGATCTCCGGGTCCCACCAGACCGTCCAGCCGCGGGCTTCGATCGCAGCCACGAGCGGCGCCACGCGGGCCTTGTCGCTGCGTGCATACGAGATGAAAACGTCGGCCATGCGCCAGTCTTCTCCGGACGGCTCAGTCCCCAAGGGTCGCTAGCTTACCGCGGATCGGTGCCGCGGCAAGCCTCGGTCAGGTGACCGCCCTGACGACGTAACCGCCGGATTTGTCGTCCTTTTCCAGCTCGATCAACTTGCGGTCGCGCGCCTCCTCGAGCAACTGGTTGAAGCTGCGGAAGCCGTGATAGCTCTCGTTGAATCCGGGGCGCTGGCGCTTCAGCGTCTGCTTGATCATCGAGCCCCAGATCTTCTCGTCGGCCTCGCGTTCGTCCGCCAGTGCCTCGATGGTCGCGAGCACCTGGTCGAACGCTTCCTGCTTCTTCTCGTCGTCGGTCTTGGCGCGGGACGGGCTCCGGCGAGTGCGGTTCCCCGCCCGCCCGGCGCGGCGTCGCCCTCGGCCGGTGCCGCCGGCAGCGCTGCCGACAGAGCGGGCCTGCTTCGACGCGGCTGCCGGCTTGCCAGCCGGCGCCGCCAGCGCGGCAGGCTGCTTCTTGCGCCGGCTGCGCTGTTCTTCCTTGCGCACCAGGTCGTCGTAGTAGATGAACTCATCGCAGTTGGCGATCAGCAGGTCCGACGTCGAGCTCTTCACGCCGACGCCGATGACGAGCTTGTTGTTCTCGCGCAGCTTGCTCACGAGCGGTGAAAAGTCGGAGTCGCCGCTGACGATCACGAACGTGTCGACGTGCGACTTGGTGTAGCAGAGGTCGAGCGCGTCGACGACCATGCGGATGTCGGCCGAGTTCTTGCCCGACATGCGCACGTGCGGGATCTCGATGAGCTCAAACGAGGCCTCGTGCATCGGCCCCTTGAATTCCTTGTACCGCTCCCAGTCGCAGTACGCCTTCTTGACGACGATGCTGCCCTTCAGCAGCAGGCGTTCGAGCACCTTGTCGATGTCGAACTTCGCGTAGCGCGCATCGCGCACGCCGAGGGCGACATTCTCGAAATCGCAGAACACCGCCATGTTGTTGATCGTGGGTTTGGCCATGCGGGCAATCCTATCATCGGGTGGCGACCAGCACCGCGGCGAGCAGCATGAGCGATCCGGCGACACGGTGCAGTGTCTGCTGGGCCCGCGAATCCGCGAAGAAATGACGGGCGCGGGCGCCGAGCACGGCGTAACCCGCATTGATGCCCCCGATCACGACGACCAGGGTCAGCGCGACAAGCGCAATGTCCCAGGCCGTCAGGCGGGAAAAGTCGACGAATCCCGGCAGCAGCGCGGCATAGAACAGCATGGCCTGCACGTGCCCGAACATCAGCAGCAGACCGGCGCCGTAATTGCGCCAGAAGTGCGACTCGTGGCCCGGGCCCGCTCCGGGCGTCGCATTGCGGGGCTCGAAACGCCAGAGCTGGATACCGGTCCAGACGAGGTAAGCGGCGCCGAGCCACCGCAGCACGGTGAACAGGTCGCCGAGCGAGTGTGCCGCCGCCGCCATGCCCGCTGCCGCCAGCGCGAAGAACAGCAGGTCGCCCGTGACCACGCCGGCATTGATCGCCAGCGCGGGTCGAATGCCATCGGTGATGGCGCGCGCGACGATCGCGGTCACGGCCGGGCCGGGAGTCAGCGCCGCGACGGCAATTGTCGCAGTCAGGGCGAGGTGGACGCCCGGCGTCATGGTCCGCGGCGGCCCAGGCTACAGCCAGCCCTTGCGACGGAAGTAGATGTAGGGCACCACGGCCGAGATCACCATGGCCACCAACGCCATCGGGTAGCCCCAATGCTTGTCGAGCTCCGGCATGAACTCGAAATTCATTCCGTAGATGCTGGCGACCAGCGTCGGCGGCAGGAACATCACGGCCGCGACCGAGAAGATCTTGATGATGTTGTTCTGCTCGAGGTTGATGAGGCCGAGCACCGCGTCGAGCAGGAACTGGATCTTGCTGACCAGGAACGACGCGTGGTCCGACAGCGATTGCACGTCGCGCAGCGTCGACTTGAAGCGGTTGCGCTGGTCCGAGGAGAGATCGAGGTTCGGGGTCTGCTGCACGTACATCAGGATGCGCTGGAAGCTCACGAGACTTTCCCGCGCCTTCGAGACGAGGTCGCCGTCGGCGCCAATCTGCCGGATCAGTGCGTGCAGGTCGGCGCTGCTCGGTGAGCCCGCGCCGCCTCGCGGAAAAATCGCGAACGACACGGCATCGAGTTCGGTCTGTACACGCTCGAGCAGGTCGGCGATTCGCTCGACGAACGATTCGAGCAGTCCCGCGAACAGCGTGGCCGATGACGTGCACGCCGCGGGCGACCGTTCGACGAACTGCATGAAACGCTGCACGGGCGTCGGGTTGACGTAGCGGTTGGTGATCATCCGGCCGTTGGCGAGGATGAACGTGATCGCGCTGCTCTCCGGGCGCTCGCTGTCGAGCTTGCTACCGACTGTCGCCGTCATGTACACGGCGCCGCCTTCCTCATAGAGGCGGTTGGAGGTCTCGATCTCCTTCATCTCGTCGCGCGTGGGCACGTCGACGGTGAGCAGTGCCTCCACGGCGCGCTCTTCTTCGGGGGTCGGTTCGAACAGGTCCGCCCAGAGGAACTCGTCCGGAAAGGGCGCCGGCGGGGCGTGCTCGACCCAGGTGTAACCGCTGCCGGTGGGAATCAGTAGACGCAGCATCAGGAAGGATCCGCCCTGAAGTCCGGTCGCCGTTGTAACACAGGGCGCAGCGAAAAACCCCCGCGTGAGGCGGCGGTTTTCCGCAACCCACGACCCGCATGAAAAAGCCGCCCTGGTGGCCCGGGGCGGCTTTCGATCGAATGTGTCCGTCGACTGGAATCAGTGTGCTGCTGTTTCCCTGGCCACCAGCGCATTGATGACTTCGAACAACCTGTCCTCGCTGCCCGCCATGCCGACGTCGGTGATGTACTTGCCATTGACGATGACGGTGGGGGTGCCAGAGATCTTGTAGCGGCGGTTGAGGTCTTCCGCCTTCATGATCTTGGAATCGACGGCGAAGCTGGCGAACGCGCGCTGGAAGTCGGCCTTGCTCACGCCGCGCGACGTGAAGAACGTTTCGATCGAGGCCGGTGTATCGAGGCGATTGCCCTTCAGGTTGATCTCACGCCAAACCTCGGGGTTCAGGTTCTGCTTGCCGAGCAGTTCCAGCATGTAGAAGACCCTCGCGTGCGTCTTCAGCGTGTTGTTCCAGGTGGCAGGCAAGCGCACGAGCTCGGCATTGGCCGGTTTGCCGCTGCGATTCCAGGCTTCGAGCTTGGGCTCGAGCAGGTAGCAGTGACCGCACGCATACCAGAACACCTCGACCACTTCGACCTTGCCCGGTGCGACGTTGGTCGGTTGCGCCGGTGTCAGCAGCTTGTAATGCACACCCTGCTGGGGCGTGAAGCTGCGGCGGAGGCCGTGCCGGCTGCCACCATCAGCACGCCGGCGGCGAGGACCTGCCGGGCCAGGGAGACCAGTGTCTGCTTGTTCATGGTGATTTCTGACCGGCGACGAATGGCGAGGTTCAACGCATGCCCTGCAGGTACGAGGCGACGGCGTCGATTTCCGCGTCCGTGAGCCTGGAGGTGATCGTGCGCATCATCGAATTCGGGTCGGTGGACCGGGTGCCCGCCTTGTAGCCGCGCAGCTGGGCTGCCGCGTACACGGCGTGCTGGCCGCCGATGTGCGGGAACGCGGCACCCGCAATGCCTGCGCCGCTCGGCCCGTGGCAGCCGGAGCACGACGGCACACCCTTCGACGGGATGCCGGCGCGGAAGATCGTCTGCCCGAGCTGGAGCTTCGAAGGCTCCGTCTCGCCCGTTGCCACGCGCTTCTGCGACGAGAAATACGCGGCGAGGTCTTCCATGTCCTGGTCGGACAGGATCATGGCCATCGGGCTCATCAGCGCGTTCTGCCGCTCGCCGGCCTTGAAGTGCTTGAGCTGCTTGATGATGTAGGACGAGTGCTGGCCTGCCAGTGCCGGCCACTCGGGATTCGCGCTGTTGCCGTCCATGCCATGGCAGGCCATGCAGGTGACCGACTTGGCCTGGCCGGCCTCGGCGGTGCCTGCTGCGTGGGCGGAGCCGGTCCAGCCGAACACGGCGACCAGCGTGAGGGCGGCGAACTTCGCGGTCATGTCTGAATCCACTCCGAAAAACCGAACATGCGCCGGGCACAGAAAGGCCGGGGACTTCGTCTTCTGCGGCCTGCCGGGCTAGCCGCAAATTGTACACTAAGGCCTTCGCGCGTCGTGGGCGCGTCCCACGGGCAGGAAGCATGGCCGCATACCCCGAAGTCCGATTCCTTACCAGCGCCAACAAGCTGGGGCAGGCGCCCCCGGACACGGGCGTGGAAGTTGCCGTGGCCGGTCGTTCCAATGCCGGTAAATCGAGCGCAATCAACGCGATCACGCAACGCAAGGGGCTGGCGAAGACGAGCAAGAGTCCGGGTGCGACCCGGCTGCTCAACTTTTTCGAGCTGCGCGCAGGACGCCGGCTCGTCGACCTGCCGGGCTATGGCTTTGCCAAGGTTGCGGGCGCCATGCGTGCGCACTGGGGCACCTTGCTCACCGGGTACTTCGACAAACGTGAATCCCTGCGAGGCACCATCGTCGTCATGGACGTGCGTCATCCACTGACCGAGCACGACCAGGACATGCTCGAACTGGCCATGACGCGGGGCCTGCCGGTGCACATTCTGTTGACCAAGGCCGACAAGCTTGGCCGGGGCGCGGGGGGCAACGCCTTGCAGGGGGTCCGCCGCCAGTTGCCGCGAGAGGGCCTGGTTACGGTGCAGTTGTTTTCTGCGCTGTCCGGCGATGGCGTGCAGGAAGCGCGCGGGGTGCTCGAGAAGTTGCTCGACGGCAAGCGCATAAAAGAAACCCCGGCAGGACCAGCGGATCCAGCCGGGGTAAATCAACCCGGTATTGGGGGATGACCGGGCGGACGTCGGGCCCAGGGAGGTAGGCCGACGCCAAGCATCAAAGACGCTCGAGAAGTTAGAGCAGGGCCTCCCGGGAAAAGTTCCGGCGCCGGCGCGCTTTGCTCCATCCCGCCCTCGAGCCATCAAAAACAATTTTCGCGTCAGATAGTTACGCGCGGTCCCGGCGCCGGGTCACGGTTACAGGAAGGTCCACGTCACGCCGATCGAGAACATGTCGACGGTGTCCGCGTTCGAAATGTCGAAGCGCTCGTATTCACCGCGAACGCTGAGGCTCCAGACGCGGAACTGCGCGCCGACGCCGTAGGCCAGGTCCGTGCCGTCGTCGCTGCCGCTGATGCCGAGGCCCGGCGCTGTCGAGGTCGGCGTTCCAGTTGATCGCGCCGACCCGCGCGAACAGGTCGACCGGGCCGATCGGAACGAAGCCGACGGCCGCCAGCGATACGCCGTTGATGTCCGTTTCCACTCTTTCGCCGTTGACGTTGTCGTCGCCCGAGCCGAGGTCGACGTAGTTGCCTTCGACCGCGAGCCAGTCGAGGAAGCGCCAGCCCGCGATGACCTTGAAGCCGGTCGCGCTGGCATCGAAATCCAGGTCCAGGTCGTCGTACTGCACGCTGCTTTGACCGACGCTGGCACCGAGGTAGATGCCATTGTCGGCCGCCAGGGCGGGCAGGCTGAACAGGCTGCACGAGGCCGCGGCGGCGGCGACGATGGTCGTCTTGCGCATGGGTACACTCCTTGTCGGGCGGGACGCCCGGATGCCCAATTTTACTGTTGATTCGATCGATCCAGCGGGGTCGAAGTTCAGTGCGCTTCGTCCCAGTTCTTGCCGACGCCGACTTCCACCTTGAGCGGAACCCGCAAGTCCGCCGCGGCCACCATGTGCCCGCGCAGTTCCGCGAGCACGCCGTCGACCCGATCTGCAGCCACTTCGAGCACGAGTTCGTCGTGCACCTGCATCATGAGGCGCGCGTGCGGCTGGCCGAGCAGCCAGCGGTGCACCTCGATCATCGCGCGCTTGATGATGTCCGCGGCCGTCCCCTGCATCGGCGCGTTGATCGCGCTGCGCTCGGCGTACTGCCGCATCTGCGCATTGCGTGACCGGATCTCGGGCAGGTAGAGCCGGCGCCCGAACACGGTCTCGATGAAGCCCTGCTCGCGCGCCATCGCGCGCGTTTCGTCCATGTAGCGCTTCACGCCCGGGTAACGCTGGAAATACAGGTCCACGTACTGCTGCGCCGCGCCGCGTTCGATGCCGAGCTGGCGCGCAAGCCCGAACGCAGACATGCCGTAGATGAGCCCGAAGTTGATCGCCTTCGCCGCGCGCCGCTGTTCGGGCGTGACCTGGTCGGGCGAGGGCGCCCCGAACACTTCGGCGGCGGTTGCCTGGTGAATGTCGCGGTCATGCGCGAAGGCGTCGAGCAGGCCGGCGTCGCCTGAAAGGTGCGCCATGATTCGCAGTTCGATCTGCGAGTAGTCCGCCGCAATCAGGACATGGCCTGGCGGCGCCACGAAGGCCTGCCGGATGCGGCGTCCTTCCGCCGTGCGGATCGGGATGTTCTGCAGGTTGGGGTCGGTCGACGACAGTCGTCCCGTCGCGGCGACAGCCTGGTGATACGAGGTGTGGACGCGGCCCGTGCGTGGATTGATCTGCTGCGGCAGCTTGTCCGTGTACGTGGATCGCAGCTTCGCGAGA
This sequence comes from uncultured Gammaproteobacteria bacterium, assembly GCA_963846315.1. GTDB lineage: Bacteria > Pseudomonadota > Gammaproteobacteria > Steroidobacterales > Steroidobacteraceae > RPQJ01. The sequence continues at coordinate 175,349 of CAWJVM010000006.1, read as the reverse complement.
CCGCGGTACTCGAGGATGATGCGCGGCAGTTCGAACTCGTCCGCCAGTTCCTCGAGCACGTCTTCGGCCGTTGACGGTTGTCCGGTCGGCGTCTTGCGCTTCACGGGCAGGCCGAGCTTGCCGAACAGCACTTCCTGCAGCTGCTTCGGCGATTCGAGGTTGAACGGTTGTGCAGCGGCGATGTGCGCTCGCTTTTCGAGTTCAACCAGGCTGAGCGAAAGTTCGTGGCTCTGGCGCTTGAGCATCGGCGCGTCGACCAGCACGCCGTAGTGCTCCATGTCGAGCAGCACCGGCACGAGCGGCTGCTCGATGTCCTGGTAGAGCCGGGCGAGTGCAGGCACGGCTTCCAGCCGTGGCCAGAGCGTGCGGTGCAGGCGCAGTGCGACGTCGGAATCCTCGGCGGAATACTCCGCGGCCGTCTCGACCGACACGTCGCTGAAGTTGAGCTGCTTCGCGCCCTTGCCCGCGACGTCCTCGTAATGGATCGTCTCGACGCCGAGGTACAGCTGCGCCACCGAATCCAGGTCGTGCCGCGTCGCCGTGCTGTTCAGCACGTACGACTCCAGCATCGTGTCGAAGCGCATGCCGCGCAGCTCGATGCCATGGTTGCGCAGCACGTGCGCGTCGTACTTCAGGTGATGGCCGAGCTTGCCGCGGCCTATGTCCTCGAGCAGGGGCTGCAGCAGTCCCAGCACTTCGGCGCGATTCAACTGATCCGGTGCGCCGGGATAGGTGTGCGCAAGCGGCACATAGGCCGCGGTGCCGGGCTCGACCGCGAACGAGACGCCGACGATCTCGGCCTGCATGTAGTCGAGCGATGTTGTTTCCGTGTCGAACGCAAAGACGTCCGCGGCGCGCAGCGCATCGAGCCAGCGGTCGAGGTGCGCACGTTCGAGCACGAGCTCGTAGCTGCGGCCGGGTGCCCAGGCGTCGGGGGAAGGCGGGGGAGGAAGGGGAGGAAGGCGAGGAAGGCGAGGAAGGTGAGGAAGGCGGGAAGGCGGAAGTGGCGTCGAGCGACTTCAGCAGTGACCGCAGTTCGAGACGCGTGTAGAGCTCGCGCAGCTTCACGACGTCTGGTTCGTGGCGTCGCAGTTGCTCCGGGCCGAGCTCGAGCTCGACGTTGCAGCGAATCGTCGCCAGCTCGCGCGACAACGCGAGTTCCGCCGTCGATGCGCGCAGGCTTTCGCCGACCTTGCCTTCGATGCGGTCCTGGTTCGCGAGCAGGTGGTCGAGCGTGCGGTACTCGTTGAGCCACTTCGCGGCTGTCTTCGGCCCGACCTTCGGCACGCCGGGGATGTTGTCCGAGGCGTCGCCGACGAGCGCGAGGTAATCGATGATCTGTTCCGGGTAGACGTCGAACTTGACCTTGACACCGGCCCGGTCGAGCGATGAATTCGTCATCGTGTTGACGAGTGTGACCTGCGCGTTGACCAGCTGCGCCATGTCCTTGTCGCCGGTCGAGATCAGTACCTGCAGGCCCGAGTCCACGGCGCGCTGTGCGAGCGTGCCGATGACGTCGTCGGCCTCGACGCCAGCAATCCGCAGCAGCGGCAGCCCCAGCGCCTGCACGGCGTCGACCAGCGGCTCGATCTGCGAGCGCAGGTCGTCCGGCATGGGTGGCCGGTGCGACTTGTATTCGGCATACAGTTCGTCGCGGAATGTCTTGCCCGGCGCGTCGAACACGACGGCGACCAGTTCGGGGTTCTGCTCGCGCTGCATGCGCAGCAGCATGTTGAGCACGCCGAGCACGGCACCCGTCGGTTCGCCCCGCGAGTTGGTCAGCGGCGGCAGTGCGTGGAAGGCCCGGTACAGGTAAGACGAGCCATCCACGAGCACCAGTGTGCGGGCGTCAACCACCGCGGGCGGTGCCCGGGTTGCCGCCGGGCAGTGGCGGAGGCGGGATGCGCTCGTCCCGCCGCGGCTTCTTGGCCGGGCTTTCCTCGGTCGTCCCTGCCGGTGCGGCCGGCGGCGTGGCCGTCGTTTCGTCCGTGGGTGCGGTGGTCTGTCCCGGCGCGCGAATCACCACCTCCTCGGATTTCGACGGCATCGTCAGTGCGCCCTTGAGGCCGCACCCGGTCGCGGCCAGCGCGGTGAGCAGCACGGCCGTCAATGCACCAGAGCAGCGGGGCTTCATGATTTCTCCACCCCGACGAGCGTCATGCCTCTGCCGGGCGCCTCGATCACCGCCATGGTCAGTCGCGCAACGCAGGTCAGCCGCCCGGCTTCGTCCTGCAGCTGGATGTCCCAGACCTGGGATCGACCGCCCAGATGGACCGGCCGGGCCGTCCCCGTGACCCGCCCGGATCGTGCCGAACGGAGGTGATTTGCACTGATCTCCTGCCCAACGGCATAGAACTTGCTGGTATCGAGACAGAGATTGCTGGCGGTGCTGCCCAGCGTTTCGGCCAACACCACGCTGGCCCCGCCATGCAACAGACCGAACGGCTGGCGAGTGCGCTCATCGACCGGAATCGATCCGCGCAGGTAGTCGTCGCCGATCTCGGTCAACCGGATGTCAAGGTGCTGGTTGATGTCGCGGACGCTGCCGAACATGGCGTTGACCTGCTCGATGGTCGTGGGTCGAAACCAGATGCTCATGCGAACCTCGCGGGAAGGAAGCGATTGTACCCGCGTCGACGGGGCCGGCATGGCATGACCCGTCCGGGCAGGGCAAAATGGATTGTTGCACAGCACAAACGACCGCCGGAGCCGACCATGCCCGATTACAGCGCCCCCCTGCAGCAGATGCGTTTCACGATCGAACACCTCGCCCATTTCAAGGACGTCGTGGCGCTGCAATCGTATTCGTCGGTCGACGCCGACACCGTCGAAGCCGTCCTCGAGGAAGCCGGTCGCTTCGCGAGTGGCGTGCTCGCGCCGACCAACTGGCTCGGTGACCGCAAGGGCGTGCAGGTCGTGGACCAGGCCGTGCAGGTACCGCCTGAATTCACCGACGCCTATGCCCGCTTCAGCGAGGGGGGCTGGCCGGGCATCGCCGCGAATCCAGATTTCGGCGGCCAGGGCCTGCCGAAGACGATCTCCATTGCCTGCGATGAAATGTGGGCGAGTGCCAACGTCGCCTTTGCGCTGTGTCCCGAACTGTCGCAGGGCGCGATCCTTGCGCTCGAACGGCACGGCTCGGAGGAACTGAAGGCGCAGTACCTCGGCAAGCTGGTCTCGGGCGAGTGGACCGGCACGATGTGCCTGACCGAGCCGCAGGCCGGCTCGGACCTGGCCGCGCTCACGAGTCGGGCCGAACCGCAGGCCGACGGCAGCTACCTGCTGACCGGACGCAAGATCTACATCACGTGGGGCGACCACCCCATGACGTCGAACATCGTGCACCTGGTGCTGGCGAGGCTGCCGGGCGCGCCGCAGGGCAGCAAGGGCATCACGTTGTTCCTCGTGCCGAAGTACAAATTGAATGCCGACGGCACGCCGGGCGAACGCAACGACGTGTTCCCCGTGTCGGTCGAGCACAAGCTCGGCATCCATGCGAGCCCTACGTGCGTGATGGCATTCGGCGACAACGGCGGCGCGCAGGGTTACCTGGTCGGGACGCAGAACGAAGGCCTGGCCGCGATGTTCACGATGATGAACTACATGCGCCTCGGCGTCGGTGCGCAGGGCGTCGGCCTCGCCGACCGTTCGTACCAGGCCGCCGTCGTGTATGCGCGTGATCGCGTGCAGGGACGCGCCGTGGGCGAAAAGGGCCGAGTCGCAATCATTCGTCACCCGGACATCCGTCGCACGCTGCTGCTGATGCGTTCGCTCACGCAGGCTGGCCGGGCCATCTGCTACTACACGGCGTCCTGCCTCGATCGCGGCAATCACGGCGACACGCCGGAAACATCGGCGGCCTGGCTCGCGCGTGGCGACCTGATGACGCCGATCGCCAAGGCGTTTTCGTCGGAAATCGGTCAGGACGTGACGGCACTCGGCATCCAGGTGCACGGCGGCATGGGTTACGTCGAGGAAACCGGCGTGGCACAGTTCTACCGGGATGCGCGCATCGCCTCGATCTACGAGGGCACGAACGCGATCCAGGCGATCGATCTCGTCGGCCGCAAGCTGCTGCGCGACGGCGGTGCCACCGTCTCGGCGTTCGTGTCGGAGATGCGCCTCGTCGACGCGCCGCTCGCAAACGCCGGCGAAGACCTGGCCAGCGTCCGCCTGTGGCTCGCCAAGGGGCTCGATGAGCTCGTGCTGTGCTCGTCGCACCTGCTCGCCGGCGAGCGCAAGGATCCGGAGCTCGTGAGTTCGGCAGCCTTCAATTACCTGATGCTGATGGGCACCGTGATCGGCGGCTGGCAGCTGGCACGCGGCGCGCTGGTCGCGATCCGTAAACTCGAGACCGACGGCTCCGACGCGGTGTTCCTGCGCACGCAGGTGCTGATGGCGAAGTTCTACGCGGAGCACGTGTTGCCGCGAGCGCTTGCCCACGGCGTGGCCGTGCGCGCAGGCAGCAGTTCGATCATGGCGTTGACCGCCGACCAGTTCTGAACCGCTGCCGGCACTTGGCCAACGCCTCACACTGGTCGCCGCTCAACGCCGTGTCGGCGCGAGTGCCGCACGACCTGCTGTCGTGGCTGGCCGAGCCGGGCATGCTCACCGCGCGCGTCCGTGCCTTGTGCGGTCCGGCGATGGAGTTCCGGCGACTCGGCGGGCTGCGCGAGTCGGCGCTCTCGACGCCGCTGCGTGAGCGGCTCAAGGTCGCCGACGACCGCTGCCTGCTGCGTGAGATCGAGTTCTGCGCCAGCGGCGAGCGCATCGTGTTTGCGCAGACCGTGTTGCCGGCCTCGACCATCGATCACTACCCGTGGCTGCGGGAACTCGGCGATACACCGCTGGGCGAAGCGCTGCGACAGGTGGACGCGCCGCTCGAGCGGGAGCCGCTCGAATACGCCGAACTTCCTGCGGGTCACCCGCTCGCCGATGCCGCGCGCTGCGGCGACGGGCGCGACCTCCTGTGGGCTCGCCGCGCCGTGTATCGTCTGGGCGGACTGCCGATCCTCGTGCAGGAGGTCTTCCTGCCCGAATTGCTGCTTGTGCAAGCAGCGGCGCGCGCGCACACCGAGGAACACACCATGACAGCCGACCCGCTTCCGTTTGCCGTGCCGCGGCCCACCGTGGCGATCTCGGGCACTGCGGCGCGATTCCCCGTGCACCGCATCTACTGTGTCGGGCGCAACTACGCGGCCCACGTGCGCGAAATGGGTTCGGATCCAACGCGCGAGCCGCCATGTTTCTTCACCAAGCCCGCCGATGCGGTGGTCGCCAACGGTGCGCCGGTGCGTTACCCGACGCGGACGTCGAACCTGCACCATGAAGTGGAACTGGTCGTCGCCATCGGCAAGGGCGGCAAGCAGATCCCGGCCGCCGAGGCGCACGAACACGTGTTCGGCTACGCGGTCGGCAATGACCTGACGCGTCGCGACCTGCAGGCGCAGGCCAAGGACAATGGCCTGCCGTGGGACGTCGCCAAGGCGTTCGATCACTCGGCTCCGATCACGGCGATCCGTCCCGTGACCGAGGGCGGTCACCTCACGTCGGGTCGCATCTGGCTCGAGGTCAACGGTCAATCGCGGCAGGACGCCAATGTGTCGGAGTTGATCTGGACCGTGCCCGAGATCGTCGCCGAACTGTCGACGCTGTTCGAGCTGCAGCCCGGCGACCTGATCTTCACGGGCACGCCGGCCGGTGTCGGCGCCGTGCAGCGTGGCGACAGTATCGTGGCGGGCATCGACGGGCTCGACACGCTGCGTACGACCATCGTCTGAATAGCGCTCGGGGGCAGCAGATGGCATTCCGGTTGTACACGTACTGGCGCAGTTCGGCCGCGTACCGCGTGCGGATCGCATTGGCACTGAAAAACCTCGACTACGAGTCCGTGCCGAAGCACCTGCTGCGCGATGGTGGCGAGCAGCGCAAACCCGAGTACCTCGCGGTCAATCCGCAGGGGCTGATCCCGGCGCTGGCCGATGACGGCTTCGTCATCCCGCAGTCGCTCGCCATCTGTGAGTACCTCGAAGAGATTCACCCCGAGCCGCGGTTGCTGCCGGGTTCAGCGCGGGATCGTGCAATCGTGCGCGGCATGGCCATGGTCGTTGCCTGCGACACGCATCCGCTCAACAACCTGCCGATCACAGGTTACCTGCGCCGGGAGTTCGGCGCGGACGACGCGGCGGTCAACCGCTGGGTGGGACACTGGATCGAGCGCGGCTTTGCCGCACTCGAACGCTCGGTGAGCACGTTGAACGGCGCCTCTGACGAGGCTGGCCAGCAGTGCTTCTGTTTCGGCGATTCCCCGACGCTGGCCGACGTGTGCCTGGTGCCGCAGATGTACAACGCACGGCGCTTCAGCGTCGACGTCACGCCGTTTCCCCGGCTCGTCGCGATCTGCTCCCACCTCGAAGGCTTGCCGGCGTTCGCGGCGGCCCGGCCCGAGAACCAGCCGGACGCGGAGGGGAAGTGATTAGTGATTAGTGATTAGTGATTAGTGAGCTCTGACTGCAGGCTGCAGAAATGTGATTGGTAATCGCTGTTGGGCGGTTGGGGCTAGAATCCGCTCTGACCAGTCGCAATTCACTAATCACTGCTCACTAATCACTTCCGCCGAGGCTTCCCATGGTGACCGCCGTTGTCCTGATCAAGGCCGAGACCGACAAGGTGCCGGAGCTGGCTCAGAAAATGGCCGAACTCGAAGGGGTCAGCGAGGTGTTCTCGGTCGCCGGCCAGTACGACCTCGTCGCACTGGTACGCGTGCGCGAAAACGAAGACCTGGCACGCGTCATCAGCGAGAGGATGCGCAAGCTGCCCGGCATCACGGGCTCGGAGACGCTGATCTCCTTCAAGGTCTATTCGAAACAGGACCTCGACGCCGGCTTCCAGCTTGGCCTCGACTGACTCGACTGCGCGCTAGAGCGTTCCGCCGAGGCGGCGCAGCGCGTCGGGCTGGAAGTCGCCCACTTTCGCCTTGGCGTTGAACTGGATCGGATCCTTGACTTCGTTGTCGAGTCCGCCGACCAGGTAACCGCCACTGTCGAGGTCGTGATAGATGCCGAAGCGGTAGAACGGTACCTGCGCGTCGTACGCCTGCAGCAGGCCATGCATCGACGCACGCCACAGGCCGCCGCGCGTGTCGTACGCATCCTCGGCGAGCACCGACCAGCTGTCCTCGTCGAGGTAGAACGTGCGCTTGCCGTAGACGTGGCGCTGGCCCGGCTTGAGCGTGCCTTCCACCACCCATACGCGGTGCAGCTCATAGCGCACGAAATCGGGGTTGATCGATTTCGGCTGGACGATGTCCTTGTACTTGAGCGTCTTGTCGGACAGTTTGTACGTGTTGTAAGGCACGTAGATCTCGCGCTTGCCGAGCAGTTTCCACTCGTACCGATCGGGTGCGCCGTTGTAGCCGTCGACCTGGTCGGTCGTCAGCATGCCCTCCGAACCGTCGTTGATGCCATCGTACGCCAGGTCCGGCGCACGCCGCACACGGCGTTGGCCCGAGTTGTAGATCCATGCCGAGCGCTGCTCCGCCACCTGGTCCACCGGTTCGTGCACCAGGAAAATCGTGCCGCGCAGCGTCGACGGCTCGGTGAAGTAACCGAGGGCGTAGAAGAGCCGGTTCGGCTCGACGTTCTCCACATTCGGCGCGTAGATGCGCTGCGAACGGAAGCCGATCTTGAAGTAGTCGCCATTGGGCCGGACCGGGAACGAGTGCCCCGCGCGGACGATGCCACCGCCGAGATACCGCACGAGGTGATTCCAGATCGCCTCGAGGCCAGTCTCGGGAATCGGGAATGGCGTGGTCGAGCCGTTCAGGTCCTTGAGGCCGAAGCCCTGCAGCGAGACCTTGCCCGCCTGCGCGATGACACGGTCCGTCACGGCGTTCGGATAACCGACCGTGCGTCGTGTCGGATACACGTGCATGCGGAAGTTCTGCGGATACTTCCGTAGCAGCGCCGCCTGCCCTTTGGTCAGCTTCGCCTCGTACTGGCCGACGTTCGTCGAGTTGATCGTGAAGAGCGGCTTGTCGTTCGGGAACGGATCGACGTAACCCTGCTGCGGTGTCCAGCCCGCGGGGGGTTGCATCAGACCGCCGTCCCACGCGGGGATCGTGCCGTCGGCATTGCCGGCGCGTTCGGCACCCACCGGGGTGAGGTCCTTGCCGAGACGGGAGAAGTCCGCGGCATGCGCGTTGGCAACGAGCCCCAACATCGCAACCACCAGTGTCAACGCTCGATGCGCGTATCCACCGACGATGCTGCCCGGAAGGGTTTCGGCAGACACGCCGTAAACCCGTCCCTGGGGGCTCGCGCTCGCCGTCCATGGCTCGCGACGGTCTGCCGAAACCCTTCCGGACACCCTGTCGGTGAATACCTGGCGCATCGATCGTTCCCCTGCACGCGGTTGCGTCAATGGGCCGATGCTAACGCGTCCGCGCGCGGAACGTTACTCCTCGCGGCGGTGCCTGGCCCCGACGCGCTGGTACGCCTCGCGGAACGGGATCCCTTCTTTCGCGACCAGCTCGTTGGCCTCAGCCGCCGCATGAATGTCGGCGTCCATGCGGATGCGCTCCGGCACGAACTGCACCAGCGGAATCGCCGCCGCCATGATGCCCAGCGACTCCAGGCCGATGTCGATCGAACGGAACAGCGGCGCCTTGATCAGTTGCAGGTCACGCTGGTAACCCGAGGGCAGCTTGGCCGTAATTCCGAGCACCTCGACCAGGCACGCCTGCGCCGTGGCGGTACGGCCACGCACCAGCTCGAAAACGTCCGGGTTGCGCTTCTGCGGCATGATCGACGAACCGGTCGTGAACGCATCGGGCAGCTGGATGAAACCGAACTCGCGCGTATAGAACAGCAGCAGGTCCGAGGCGAGCCGGCCGAGGTCCTGCATCAGCAATGCCACCTGGAACAGCACCTCCGCTTCGGCCTTGCCGCGCGACAGCTGCACGGCCGTCACGGGTTCGTGATTGGCAGCGAACGCGAGCCTCGTGCGTGTCGCATCGCGGTTCACGGGCAGGTTGGGAGTACCGTAGCCCGCCGCGGAGCCCAGGGGATTCTTGCCGATGCGCCGATGTGCGTGACGCAAGCCTTCGATGTCGTCGCGGATTTCCGCGGCGAAGCCGTGCGCCCACAGCTCGACCGAGCTCGGCATCGCCTGCTGCATGTGCGTGTAGCCCGGCAACGCAATGTAACCCTGGTCGGCCGCCAGGCCGTCGAGTGCCTCGGCCACGTGGCGCGCACCCTCGGCCAGTTCCTCGACGGCGTCACGCAGGTACAGGCGCAGCGCCGTGAGCACCTGGTCGTTGCGCGAGCGACCCGCGTGCAGGCGCGCACCCGCCGTGCCGATCTTCCGCGTGAGCAGGGCTTCGAGCGCCGTCTGACCGTCTTCGAGGTCGAGTGTCACCGACCACTCCCCACGGGCGTGGGCGGCCGCGATTTCATTCAGCCCGTTGCGGATCGCATCCAGCTCATTCTCGGCGAGCAGGCCGCTCTCATGCAGCATCTCGGCGTGCGCGATCGAGGCGCGGACGTCGTACGCCACGAGCCGGTTGTCGAGGGCGTGATCCTCGCCGGCCGTGAATCGCAGCACTCGCTCGTCGAGGGGCGCGCCCTTGTCCCACAGTCTGCTCATGCACCTGTCCTTCGTAGTCGGCACTACTCACTAATCACTAATCGCTAATCACTTCCTACTGGCCTTGCTCAGCCGCAGTCAGCGCCTTCGTGTCCGCGACGACCAGCGTGCCCTTGCCCTCGTTGGTGAAGATCTCGGCGAGCAGCGAGTCGGTTTCCGCGTACGAGATGACGTGCACGCGGCGGACGCCGCCACGAATCGCGGCTTCGATCGCACTCGACTTCGGCAACATGCCATCGGTGATCGCGCCTTCCTCGCGCAGGCGACGCAGGCCGGCCACGTCGGTGTACGAGATCAGTGACTGCGGATCGTCGACGCGTTCGAGAATGCCGGGGGCACCAGTGCACAGGATCAGCTTTTCAGCGACCAACGTGCCGCCGATCGCAGCGGCCACGGTATCGGCGTTGATATTGAGCAACTGCCCCGAGTTGTCGCACGACAGCGGGCTCACCACGGGCAGGAAGCCATCCTCCAACAGCCTCGTGATCACCGTGCCATCGATGCTGTCGATGTCACCCACCATGCCGTAGTCGACGATCTCGCCGCTCGCGAGCGTCACCGGCGCACGGCGGTGCGCCTGCACCAGCCCGCCGTCGATGCCGCCGATGCCGATCGCAGAGATGCCGAAGCTGTGGCACAGCGCCACCAATTGTGTGTTGATCAGGCCGTTCAACACCATGCTGGTCGCGTCGATGGCCGACGCATCGGTGACGCGACGGCCCTGGACCATGCGCGTCTGCACGCCGAGCTTCGTCGTCACGTCGTCGAGTTGCGGCCCGCCGCCGTGCACGAGCACGACGCGGATGCCGAGGTGGTGCAGGATGGCGACCTGCTCGACGAAGGCACGCATCGTCGCGGTGTCGCGGAATGCGCCGCCTCCCGTCTTGATGACGAAAACCTTGCCCTTGTACATGTGGATGTAAGGCGCCGCGCCGCGCAGCGCCCGCACCGTCACAGCCTGTTCGACCTTGTGTCCGATCATCGTCAGTTCCCCTTGAGCAAGCGATGCAGCACGGCCATCTGGACGACCATGCGATTGGCGGCTTCGCGGATCACGCGGCTGCGCGGTCCGTCGAGAATTTCGTCAGCGACTGCCACGTTGCGGCGCACCGGCAGGCAATGCATGAAATGGCAGTCGGCCTGCGCGGGCTGGAACCAGCTTTCGCGCACGCACCAGTCGCCGAGTGGCGCGCGCGCCTTCCCCTCGGCATCGGCGTCGCCGTAGTGCTGCGGCGAGCCCCATTCCTTGGCGTACACCACGTGCGCGCCGCGCAGCGCCGAATTGCGATCTGTCGTCTCGGACACGTTGCCGCCGGAGGCCGCGGCGGCAGCGCGCGCCTTGTCCATGATCGCGTCGGGCAGTGCGTAGCCTTCGGGCCGCAGCACCACGACTTCCATGCCACGCTGCGCCGCCATGTGCACTGTCGCGGCGGGTACGGCAAGCGGTAACGCGCGCGGGTGCGAGACCCAGCTAAGTACGAACTTGCCGGTGCGCGGCACGGCGAGTTCGTCCATCGTTCGCCAGTCAGCCAGCGCCTGGCATGGGTGATTGACGGCGGACTCCATGTTCACGAGCGGCTTCGGGCACAGGTTGGCCATGCGCATGAACTGCACTTCCGCGATGTCGGCCGCCAGGTCCTTGCCTTCGGCAAACGAACGAATGCCAAGGGCGTCGCAATAGGACGCGAGCACGGGAATCGCTTCGCGCACATGTTCGGCCGCACTGGCATTCATGATCGCGCCGTCCCGCGTCTCGACCTGCCACGTGCCCTGGCCCGGTGTCACGACGAACGCAGTGCCTCCGAGTCGCTGCATGCCCGCCTGGAACGAGGCCAGCGTGCGCAGCGATGGGTTCAGGAACAGCAGCCCGAGAATCTTTCCGACAAGCGCAGACGGCTCGGGTCGGTCCTGCAGGCTCTGGGCGAGTGCGAGCAGGTCCACGACTTCGTCGCGCGACAGGTTCGCCAGGTCGAGAAAATTGCGCATGGTGTTCAAGCTGACAGGGAGACGAGAGCGTCGCGAAGTTGCTCGACGTGCTGCGACTCCAGAATGTAGGGGGCGAGGATACGGACGATGTGCGGATCGCCGCTCGTGCCGGTCAGGATGTCGTGTTGTTCGAGCAATTCGCGCTGGACGTCCTTGGCCGGGCGGCGCGTGCGCAGGCCGAGCAGGAATCCGGCGCCCTGCGTGCCCGGTCACCGGCCCGACCACGCACGTGTCGCGCATCTGCTGTGACAGCTTGCGCACGTTTGCCAGCAGGCCTTCGCTTTCGATGATATCGACGACGGCTTCGATCATGGCACAGGCCATCGGGCCACCGCCGAACGTCGTGCCGAGGTCGTCCACCTTCAGGTGAGCAGCCACGTGGTCGGCCATCAGCAGCGCCGCGCACGGGAAGCCGGCACCGAGAGCCTTGGCCGTGGTGATCATGTCGGGCGAGAGGCCGTACATGTTCGCGGCAAACGGGAAACCCGTGCGACCCATGCCACATTGCACCTCGTCGAAGACGAGCAACGCGCAGGTCTCGGTGCAGCGCGTGCGCAACGCCGAGAGAAACGGCTCGCCGAGGTCGAGTGCGCCGCCGACACCTTGCACGGGTTCGACGATGACCGCGGCCGTGTCGATGCCGATGATTCGCTCGATCGCGGCCAGGTCGCCGCGCGGTACAAACTCGACGTCGAACGGTGCCTGCGGAAAGCCATACCACTTCTTCGCCGCGCCCCAGGTCACCGCGCCCGCTGCAGCCGTGCGACCGTGGAAGCTGCCTTCGATGGCAACGACCTTGCGCCGGCCCGTGATTCGCAATGCCAGCTTCAGTGCGTTCTCATTCGCTTCGGCGCCCGTGCTGATGAAGAACGCGGTGTTCAGTCCCAGTCCCGCGAACCGGGTGAGGCGCAGCGCGGCGCGTGCTCGCACCTCGAGCGGTACGGCATTGCTCTGAAAAATCAGCGACTTCGCCTGGGTCTCCAGCGCGGCCAGCAGGCGTGGATGCGAATAGCCGAGCGCCGCTACGGCGTGGCCGCCGTACAGGTCGAGCACTCGCCGGCCGTCGCGCGTGTTCAAGTGCACGCCGGTGCCGTCGACGACGTCGAGCGCCCACTGCGCATACACCGGAGCCAGGTGATCGGCGGGAGGCACCCAGTCCATCGCTGCGCTCATCACGTCCACCCGGGCGCTGGCGTCATCAGGCCGGCGGTTTCTTCATGGCCGAACATCCGGTTCATCCACTGCACGGCGCCGCCGGCCGCGCCCTTGGTCAAGTTGTCGATCGCGCACATCACCGCGACGGTGCGGCCATTGCTGACGCCCGACAGTTGCGCGAAGTTGCTGGCGACGACGTCCTTGAGCCGCGGCATCTCGCCGCTCACGCGCACGAAGACGGACTGGTCGTAGTACTCGCGCAATGCATGCACCAGCTCGTGCGTCGACAGCGGTTCCTGCAGCGTTGCCTGCACCGTCACGTGGATGCCGCGGGCGAATGGACCGCTGTGCGGTACGAAGGCGAAATCGGCCGGTGTGCCCGAAGCGGCCAACGCGAGTGCCGTGATCTCCGGCGTGTGCCGATGAGCGAGCACGTTGTAGGTGTACAGGTCGCTGTGACGCTGCGGGTGGTGCGTGCCCGCCACGGGCTGACGACCCGAGCCGGTGCTTCCAGTCACGCCGGAGACGAACAGGCGTGGCTCGATCAAACCGAGCGAAAGCAGAGGCACGCTCGCGAGCAGCACGGCGGTGGCGAAGCAGCCGGGGTGTGCAACGTGCGGCGTCGCGAGTGCATTCAGGTGCTCGGGGACCGCGCACGTGAACTCGCCGATCCGGTCCGGCGCGCCATGGACGTGCTTGTACACTGCCTCGAATGCATCGGCACTCGGGTAGCGGAAGTCCGCCGAGATGTCGACGACGCGGGCCTGCGTTTCGGCCTGTTCGGCCGCCGTCAGCAACCGGTCGATCAGCGCCGCGGACACGCCGTGCGGCGCCGCCGAGAACACCGCCGTCTCCGGGTTCGAAGTGACGTATTCGAGGATCTCCTCGTGGCTCGCGAAGCGCAGGTGCGGCAGCACCGGCTGCAGGTGCCGGAAGAACTGCGCGACCGGTTCGTCCGGTTGGCTGTCGGAGGCGACCGCTGCCAGGTCGAAGTACGGATGGGACGCCAGCAGGCGCAGCAATTCGCCGGCAACGTAGCCGGTGCCGCCCAACACGATTGCAGGCGTCCGTGCGCTCATTGATTGACCGCCGTCGCGGCCTGCGTCGCGAGACCCACCGACTCGATGATGTGGTCGCCAAGTGCGGCGCCGGCGGTGATCGCATTGAAAGCGCGCACCTGCATCTGTTGCTCGATGATGTCCACGCCCACCGCGTTGTCGGTCGCCGGGCCCGTGACCGCACAGGGCTCGATACTGAACCGTTCGCGTAGCAGCTTCACGCCGCCCCAGGCGGCCACCGGGTCGTTGGCCGACAGAATCACCGCGGTCAGGGACTTGGCGATGTCCGGAGCCGACAGGATCGCTTCGACGCCGTAGGCGCCGAGGATGCCGTCGCCGAGTTCGAAGACCACGACGTCGGGCTTGCCCTGCGTCATTTCGGTCAGCATGGTCCGCGTCAGCGCCGGGCCGGAAGCCGCCGTCGTCGTGACGATGCCGAAGTCCGTAAAAATCTGGCTGCGGCGCGCGCCCGCGTCTTCCATCGCGAGAATGTCCCGGCGCAACGACACGCCCGTCGCCTTGAAGGCATGCACGGCGAGGCCGCGGTGGCGCATCCGGCTGACGATCGCGCAAGCCGCCGCCGTCTTGCCTGCCTCCATGCACGTTCCCGCCAGCGCCACAACCGGCACGCCGTGCGTGTCCAGCACCGCAGCCTGGTTGAGCCGGTGATAACCGACGCGGGCCGGCACGCCGATGCGCTCGCCGAGGAACGGAAACTGCAGCACGCAGCCGAGCACGCGCGCATCGAACGGTTGGCCGCGCTCAGGGTTCGCCGAATCGCAGATGCCGAGCACGCCGCCGATGTTGAGTACCTGGATGATGTCGCCCACGGTCACCTTCTCCGGGATGTGACCCGAGTAGCCGAACAGCGCCTGCCGATGACCGAGCGCGCCCACCATCACGTCGCCCTTCGACACCTTGGCCATGCGGCCGCTGGTGAGTTCGAGCTGGTTGTAGGTCGACTTGTTGGTCAGCACTTCGACCACCAGCACCACGCCTTCCTCGCACGGAATGTCGGTGGTGGCGACGCGCAGCTCGTGGCCGAGGCCGCAGGCCTGTGCGATGGAGCCGATCTTGTCGACGACGACAGTTTTCATCTGCATGACGATTTCCCCCAGCCTCGAGCCAGAGCTCAGTGGCGCCCCGCGCGCGTGTAGAAAATACCCGGCAGCGCCAGCATCTTGGAAAAGCCGTGGGCTTCGGCGGCCGTCCATTCGCCGGCCGATTCGCCGTACGCACCCTTCGAGGCCTTCATCAGCGAGTACTTCGACGCAACACCTTCGATGAAGACGACTCCCGGACGGAACAGGACGTGCACTTCACCCGTCACACGCTGTTGCGTCGAGACGAAGAAAGCTTCGATGTCCCGGCACACCGGATCGAGGTGCTGGCCTTCGTGCACCAGGTCTCCGTACGGCGACGCCAGCGTGTCCTTGAGCCTGGCCTGTCGTGCGGAAAGCACCAGCTTTTCGAGTTCGCGATGGGCCGTGAGCAGGACGTCGGCCGCCGGCGCCTCGAATGCAACCCGGCCCTTGAAGCCGATGATGGTGTCGCCCAGGTGGATGCCGCGACCGACGCCGAACTTCGCACCGATCGTCTCGACCTGCTCGATGAGGCTCACTGCGTCGAGCTGCTTGCCGTCGAGTGAGCACGGCACGCCGGCTTCGAAGCCGATCGTGTGGCGTTCCGGCGCCTGCGGGTGCGTGAAGGCATCCTTCGTGAGTACCCAGGCTTCGTCGGGAATGCAGGTCTCGGAGACCAGGGTTTCCTTGCCGCCGATCGTCACGCCCCACAGGCCGCGATTGACGGAGTAGGCCGCGCCGAACGGCGGCACTGGCAGCTTGCGCGCCTGCAGGTATTCCAGTTGCTCGGGCCGCTTGAAGGCT
Organism: uncultured Gammaproteobacteria bacterium; assembly: GCA_963846315.1. GTDB lineage: Bacteria > Pseudomonadota > Gammaproteobacteria > Steroidobacterales > Steroidobacteraceae > RPQJ01. The sequence continues at coordinate 159,619 of CAWJVM010000006.1, read as the reverse complement.
TGGTCGCGGACCGGCGCGAGAATCTCGAGCTCGGGCGCCAGGGTGCGCAGCGCGACTTCGAAGCGCACTTGATCGTTGCCCGCGGCGGTCGAGCCATGGGCGACGACATCGGTGCCGATCTGCCGCGCGAACTGGGCGACGGTCTGTGCCTGCAGCACGCGCTCGGCGCCGACGCACAGCGGATACAGGTTGCCGCGACGAACGTTGCCCATGACCAGGTACTTGAGCACCTGCTCGAAGTACGCCGCACGTGCGTCGACGAGGTGATGCTCGACGGCACCCAAGGTCTTCGAGCGCTCCGCGAGCACTTTCGCCGCGTCGGCGTCGATGCCGCCTGTATTGACGGTCAGCGTGACGATGGGACGGCCGTACTTTTCCGCGAGCCAGGGCACGCAGAACGAGGTGTCGAGGCCACCGGAAAAAGCGAGCAGGATGGGCTTGACGCCCTGGGATTTCGTGGTCATCGGGGAGTCTCAGCGGCCGAAGTGGGTACGGAGGTGTTCGTGCAGGCGGCGCTGCGCTTTCGCACTTTCCGTCGCAATGAAGATCGTGTCGTCGCCGGCAATGGTGCCGATGACTTCGGGCCAGCGCGCCTTGTCGAGCGCAATGGCGACGCTCTGGGCGGTGCCCACCGACGTGCGCAGCACCGTCAGCGTCGGACCCGCGGCGCGGTACCCATTGACGAACGAGCGAACCGTCTCGAAGTGGCTCGGCGTGAGCGCGTCCTCGCTGGTGGGCAGCAGGTAGCGGTCACCCCCCTTGGCCACGCCGAGTTCTCGGAGGTCACGGCTGACACTGGACTGCGTCGCGTCGTGGCCTTCCCGGTGCAGCAGGGCGACCAGCTCGGCCTGACGCCCGACAGCGTTCTGCCGCAGGATGCGGATAATCGCATCACGACGCTGGATCTGGGCGTTGAGGTCGGTGGCCACGGGCATTGTGTCCGAGGTGAATAAAAGGTGCGCAAATGTGCATAATTATGCAAAGCGTGTCAAGCCCGGGATTACCGGAATGAGGGATTGGCGCCTCCAGCACTTCCGCAGCCTGCAGGCGCTGTCGCGCACGGGGCTGCATTTCTGCAAGGACGAGTACGACCGCGAGCGCTACGAAGCGATCGAGCGCATCGCGTCGGAACTGCTCGCTGCCGGTGCCGGTGCGGACGCGGCCGAACTGCGGGCCGAGTGGTCCAGGGACGGCGGCTACGTGACGCCCAAGGTGGAAGTCCGCGGTGCGGTGTTTCACCCGGCGGACGGCAAGGTCCTGCTGGTCCGCGAAACCGCAGACGGTCTCTGGACGCTGCCGGGTGGCTGGGCCGACGTGAACGACTCGCCTTCGGGTGCCGTGCGCAAGGAAATCGAGCAGGAGTCGGGCTTTCGCGTGCGCGTCGTCAAGCTCGCGGCGCTGTACGACCGCAACGCACACGGTCACACGCCATCACTGCATCACAGCTGGAAGGCTTTCTTCTTGTGCGAGATCGAAGGTGGCGAGGCGCGCGGCAGTTACGAGACTGATGGTGTCGGGTTCTTCGAGCCGGACGACTTGCCGCCCATGTCCATCGGTCGGTGCACGCCGCAGCAGGTCATGCGCATGCGGCAGCATTTCCTGCGGCCAGAGATTCCGACGGATTTTGATTGAAGTTCGCCGTGGGCGGCGCGCCTGGGCGTGCCCTGGCACAGCGCGACGGCCGGAACGCGCGGCGATTCCGCCGTGGTCGGCAGGCTCACGAACTCGATCGACGCCGGTCCCTCAAATCCGCCGCTCTGCAGGTCGCGTCGTATCGCGTCGGGGTCGAAGTACCCGTGCGGCACGCGTGACATAAAAGTGAGTGGCTGGTTGGGAAACAGCGAGCCCACGGCGGCTTGCACGGTCTCGGCGAAATCGTTGTGCTCGATCTGATCCCAGACGCTGAACACCAGTCGCCCATTTGGACGGAGCACGCGAGCGGCCTCAGACAGAGCCCGTGGCTTGTCCGGAACAAACATCAGCCCAAATCGGCACACGACGAGGTCGAACGACGCGTCGGCGAAGGGCAGCGCCATCGCGTCGGCCTGGCGCCAATCGACCGCACGGGCCGTGCCGACGGCTCGCGCCTGCGCGAGCATCTGGGGATTCAAGTCGGTCGCGATGATCGTGGCGGTTACGGGCAGCGACGTTGCGAGCGCGCGCGTGACAACGCCGGTACCAGCTGCCAGCTCCAGCACGCGTTCCGGCGTGCTTTCTTTCACACGCGCAGCGATGTCACGCGCGTACGGCTCGAACATCAGCGGCACCATATAGCGCTCGTAAATGTCCGGGATCTGGTCGACGAAGGACTTGTCGGCGGCGGTGATTTCCATTGCTTCGTCACTCCCGCGCGAACTGCGCCAATAGCGGGCCCAGTCAAGTCTCATCCCGACGCCGGGTCGCGGAGCCTGCCTGGTCGAACATCTTCGCCAACTGCTCGCTCTGCTTCTGGGTGGGCCGCTTACGTGCGACGCGATGCTGGTACGTCCACTCATCCGTATCTGCGTGCCACGTCGCGAGCACCTTGTTGTGGTGGCAGGCGAGCTCGGTTACTGGAACCGACGATGCCCTGCTCACGCGCCAGCAACTCTCGCAAACCTGATCTGGTCGTTTCACTGGATTGCCCTCTGTTCAGCCCGATTTGGCTGACGCAGCATGTGCCGCCACCCGAGCTCCCGCAACCGGCCGCCCTCCGTTACAGGTCGGCAAGCAATCATCGCGATCCACCTCGTCACATCCTCGACTCGACGTGTTCGGTGACGCACGGAAGCGCAAGCCGCAACTCCTTACTCTTTTCACAAGGAAAGCGTTGTCATGCCCCGTACCAAGCCAAAGGTTTTCGACCCGTCAAACCCGCTCCAGAGGGAGCTGTCGAGATGGGAGACCGATGGCGGTGCAGTCGGAGGGCCACCCGATGACAGCTTTCGGCGGTCACTATTTGACCGAGACAGCCTTCGCGGTCACGACACAGTGCTGATCAGCAGGGTTGTGAGTCGGTTCTCTGGCGGTGGCGATGAATACCGCTTCCTCCGCCGTTAGCACGGCAGCGTGGATCGGCAGACCCGCGCAAAGGCCTGCTATCGCGACGAATCCCCGCTATGGCCAGATGCTGCGCAGTAGCTTCCGGCCTCACCCGCTGCTGCGGGGTGCGCATCTGCAAACCATGGCGTCCCTGTTGCGACCGGCCCCGAAGCTGGTTCTACGCTGCGAACGACTGGAATTGCCCGACGGCGATTTCCTGGACGTGGCCTGGAGCGGTGATCACAACAAGACGGGGCCTCTGGCCGTGCTTGTCCATGGTCTGTGCGGCGGCTTTGAATCCAAGTATGCGCGTGGCACTGCCTGCCAACTGATTGCCCGGGGCTGGCGCACGGTGATTCTTCAATTGCGCGGCGCAGGGCCGGAGCCAAACCGGCTTCAGCGGTGCTACGACCAGGGCGACACCGAGGACCTCCGCTACTTCTGGCATCTTTTGCGCAACCGCGAGCCGCACGCATTCGTCGCCTCGGTCGGTTGGTCGCTGGGCGGTAATGTCACCCTGAAGGCACTGGCGGAGGAGGGCGATGCGGCACCGGTCGATATCGCTGCGGCGGCCTCGGTGCCCTTCGATATCCGGCCATGTGCGGAACGGTTGCGCACCGGGATCTCGCGCCTTTACCAAAAGCGCTTGCTCGACGATCTGAAAGACGCTCTGCGACGCAAGCACCTTCACATCGCACCTTCGCCATTGGTGAGTCTGGCCGCAGCACTGGGCGCACGGGATTTCATCGAGTATGACGAAGCCTACACGGCGCCGCTGGCAGGCTACCGCGATGCAGACGACTACTACACACACTCCTCCTGTGGCCGCTGGTTGCGGAGTATTCGTCGCCCGACGCTCGTCGTGCATGCGCTGAATGATCCGTTCATGACTGCCGACATTGTCCCAGCGCTGGAAGCGCTGGCACCCTGTGTGACGCTTGAAGTGGCGCAAAGTGGGGGTCACGTGGGGTTCGTCAGTGCGGGTGCTCTCGGGCTGCCGTATTGCTGGCTCGAGCGCAGGTTGACGGCGTATCTGCACGACGGTTACGAGCATCGAGCCGGCGCGCAAGTTCATCCCGACGATATCCAGAGCGCAGAGCGGAGTTGCATCGACCTCTACCCGGCCCACGCGGCGGGCACCTTGGGCCTCGCCTTAGCGGTCGCGACGGGCTAGTCGCGCGGACCAGCGAAGCAATCCGGATCAGCCAGACCTCGAATATAAAAAGGACCCGACGACGGTGTCGCCGGACCACTCTAGGGAGCACCCGTGGGATGGGGGTCGAGTACTCAACGCCAGTATCGTTGAACGGATGGATGAGGTCTGTGCGGGGCCGAACACAAATCGATTCGAAGGCGACGAAGTAGCGATATCCACGATCGCACCGGCCAAAACGATTGCCTATGCTCCGATGAGGCCGAACGTGCGGCCAAGCGCTCTTGCAACGGAGTCGGCCGGACCATGAATAGAGAAGACGCGCGCGGGACAGGCCGTCCGTACAACGTTGACACCTGGGGCGAGCCGGAGCACCTCCGCAGTTCCTTTCAGCACGTGCAGGAACTGTTCCCGACGGCGCGCATCCGCCGCGCGACGGCCATGTCGGACGCGCGCGCGCTGCGGCCGACTGCGTTTGACGACCTGGCGTTTGACGCGCTGGGTACCCGGCAGACGGTCGGCACCGTGCTGGCAGCCACGCACACCGACGCGTTTCTGGTGTCGCACCGCGGAGTGCTGCTCAGTGAGCACTATTTCAACGGCATGGACGTCGACCAGCATCACCTGATGAATTCGGTCACCAAGTCCGTGGTCGGAATGCTGGCCGGCATTGCAGTGGCCGACGGTGGGCTGGACGTTCAGGCGCCGCTCGTTCACTACCTGCCCGAGCTCGCCGGCAGCGCCTGGGATCGAACGCACGTGCGTCACTTGCTCGACATGACGGCGGGCGTGTCGTACGCCGAGAACTACGACGATCCGCGTACCGACTTCTGGCGCGAGGCGGCGGTCGTCGGCTGGCGTCCCCCGCCGGTGGATGCCCCGATACCAGCCACGTTGCAGGAATACGCCGCCACCCTGTGCGGCAAGGATTTCGCGGATGGCGAAATGTTCTGCTACAAGACCGTCGCGACCAACGTCATCGGCGTGATACTCGAGCGCGCGATGGGCGACTCCCTGGTGCATTTGCTCAGCCGGCATGTCTGGTCACGGCTGCCGATGCGCCACGACGCGTCCATCGTCGTCGACCGCTCCGGATTTCCCTACGTGGGGGCAGGAATGAGCGCCTGCGCGCGCGATCTGGTGACGTTCGGCCAGATGATGATCGAGGGTGGGGCGTGCAATGGCCGCCAGGTCATCCCGGAGGCCTGGATCCGTGACACCCACACCGGTGACCGGACATCCAAGGCGGTGTTTTCGGCTGGTCAGTACGGCGGGCTGTTACCCGGTTGGCATTACCGCAACCAAGTCTGGTGCACCGACCGACCCGGCGTGATGCTCGCCGTCGGCATCCACGGCCAGTTGATCTACATGAACACCCGCGCACAGACGATCGTGGTCAAGTTCTCGTCGCAGCCCGCGGCGGTCGATGTGTCACTCACCTTCGCTGGGGTTCTTGCCGCCGACGCCATCGCGGAGTCGCTGGTCTGAGCACCGTGCGTCACCCCGCCTGACACGGGAACATCGCCTCGCTTAACACGCCGCCGATGTACTTCGGCCTCAGAGGACGCGCCAGCATTGCCGGCGCGTCGCGGTCGCACCCGCACGCACACCGCAGGCGAGTGAGCGGCAAGAAGACAGGGGGCGGGAGGCAGCCGCTCTTCTCTAGTGCTTCAAGTCTTGCTTGACGTCACCGATCTTTGCCTGCGCCTTGCCGAGGTTCTTTTCAATCTTGCCTTCGGTCTCCAGCTTCTCGTTGCCCACGAGGTCGCCCGTAACTTCCTTGATCTTGCCTTTCGCTTCCTTGGCTCGGCCCTTGATCTGGTCCTTGTTCACGAACATGACGTGCTCCTGGTAATGCAGGCTGGCAAACGGCCAGCACGTAGCACCCAGTACTTGGGTGGGTTGGTACCGTCACGGTGCTGCCAACCACAGTCAGAGTATGAGCTTGCTTGCCGACCAGGTCTGTACGCTGCACTACGGATGCAACCACCTTGCCCGACGAACGGGCACAGCACCCTTCGCCCGCAAGCTGATCGGTGAACGCACACCTCGGCAGTCACACGCCTGTGTAACCCACCGCACCGACAAGCGGCGGCCAGTCTCGGATACTCCCTCCATCGCGTCGGATCATGGCGGCAAGGCAGTGACCCTTGCTTCGGATGCGCCCCAGGCGATGGTATGTGTGATTCGCGTCCATGCGACTCAGCGCATCTCCAGCCGCGCCCCACCGCACGTCGTTGTGCATCCTTACGCGTGTTTCACGGTCGATGATGATGCGATCACTCGGAACATTCATTGGAGACGAAAATGACCAGCAACACTCTGGAACGCGAACGGAACAAGACGGCGAACCCGCCTCCGGCCCCGGGCGCACTCGGCGCGCATCCGGTTGGAACGGGGCTCGGCGCGGCGGCCGGTGGCGCTGCAGCGGGCGCAATTGCGGGAACGGTGGCGGGCCCGGTGGGCACGGTGATCGGCGCGGTGGCAGGCGCGGTGGTCGGCGGTGTGGCTGGCAACAAGATTGCCAAAGCTATCGACCCCACCGCCGAGCAAGCGTACTGGCGCGAGAACTATTCGAGTCGGCCCTACGTGACCCGCGGGGCAACTTTTGACGAGTATGGTCCCGCCTACCGCTACGGTGTCGACTCGTACGGACGCCACGAGGGTCGCTCGTTCGAACAGGCGGAACCCGAATTGATGCGGGATTGGGACCGCGCCAAAGGCACGTCCAGGTTGACGTGGGAGAACGCGAAGCACGCGACCCGTGATGCATGGCAGCACGCCAGCGACTTCGTTGAACGCGCGACGCCTGGTGACTCTGATCACGACGGGAAGTAAATCGAGACCGGCAGTCCCGACGGGACGGCGATCTGACGACGGAACAGGAACCATCGAGTGGACACGCGACTCCGGCGCACGCCGGATCAAGCGTCCACTCGGTGTCTGCACCGTCGCAGCCCATTGGGCGCGATCCGTCATAGTCGCAAGAGGGAAGCACCACCGGCAGAGCAGCCGGTCCCCGCCCGTTTGAAGGCATGTTCCTTCGTCAGCACTCACCGACGCGGAGCGACCATGACGGTGTCTCCGCAGTCGCCACGCGCTACAACAGCGCGCTCGAGTGATCGCGCGCCGCAGCGCTGGGCGAACTCGATTGCAGCAACATAGCGCGGGGGTCCCGGCCGTCACGTCAACCCGGACAATCGTCACGTGAGCATCCGCCGTTGCACTCTCCCAAGTCGTAACGGCTCCTCGACGACCCCTCCGAAGACGGCCGCGACCCGCGGTCTTCGAGCGCAGCGTCCGCCCGGAAGCCTCAGTCTCGGAGGTCCGTTACGCGTTAGTCATTCCCTGACCAACTTGCTACCTTTGGCCGAACAGAGGAACGAACGATTGCCGTCGTTGTCCGTCACAAGCGCACGTAAACGCTGCCATGCACTCGGTGCGTGGATCGCCCACCTCACCGCGACGTCCGGGGTCATGCGGCGCCGCCGTGCACTCGGCAAGTGCGCGTGCCTGAGCATCCTTCCGGCGTTGCTGTTGTTGTGCCTGGCGACCCCGGGTCTTGCCTGGGCGTCACCCACGCCCAGCGCGGCGGAGCTCGCCGCATGGCAGCAGCAGGCCGGGCGCGTAACCATCACGCGCGACGAATGGGGCATCCCGCACATCCACGGCAGGAGCGATGCGGACGCGGTCTTTGGCCTGATCTACGCCCAGGCGGAAGACGACTTCAATCGCATCGAGATGAATTACCTCAGCGCGCTTGGCCGCACGGCCGAGGCCGAAGGTGAAGAAAAGCTCTTCCAGGACTTGCGCATGCGACTCGTGGTCGACGAAGACACGCTCCGGTCGCAATACGCCGTGAGCCCCGACTGGCTGCGCAGCCTGATGGACGCATGGGCCGATGGCTTGAACCATTACCTCGCCACGCATCCGCAGGTGCGACCGAAGGTGCTGCAACGCTTCGAGCCGTGGATGACGCTCGCCTTCTCGGAGGGCAGCATCGGCTGGGACATCGAGCGCGTTTCGCTCGGCGACCTCGCGGGGTTCTATGGCACGGGCGAGGTAGCGGCACGCGCGCCCGAGACGAGCGACGGGCAGGGCGGCTCCAACGGCATGGCACTGTCGGGCGCAGTCACGCGGTCGAAGCACGCGCTGCTGCTGATCAATCCACACACCTCGTTCTATTTCCGCGCGGAGGCCCACGTTCGCAGCGACGCCGGGCTCGACGCCTACGGGGCCGTGACCTGGGGGCAGTTCTTCATCTACCAGGGTTTCAACGAACGGCTCGGCTGGATGCACACCTCGACGGGTGCCGATTTCCTCGACGAGTACGCCGAGACGGTCACGCGCACCGCGAGCGGCGACGCGACGTACCTGTACGCGGGGACACAGCGGCCCGTTCGCACGCGCAGCGTCACGATCCGGTATCGGACGCCGGGAGGCGAGACGCGGGAACGTCAGTTCAAGGTGCTGGCGACCCATCACGGCCCGGTCGTGCGCGCGGAGCAGGGCAAGTGGATCGCCGTGCGCCTGATGCAGGATCCGGTCAACGCGTTGATCCAGTCGTACCTGCGGACCAAGACCCGCGATCTCGCGGCCTTCAGGTCGGTGCTCAATCTGCACACCAACTCCTCGAACAACACCGTTTACGCCGACGCCGACGGCAAAATAGCGTATTTCCACGCGAACTTCGTACCCCGCCGGGATTCGGGCTTCGACTGGACGCGGCCGGTCGACGGCTCCGACCCGGCGACCGAGTGGCATGGTGTACACGGAGTCGATGAGAGTCCAAACGTCGTCGACCCAGCGACGGGTTGGATCCAGAACACCAACAACTGGCCGTATTCCGCGGCGGGAACCAGCAGCCCCAAAGCCGCGGACTATCCCGCGTACATGGACCACGTCGGCGAGAACGCGCGCGGGATCCACGCGGCCCGAGTGCTGTCCGGTCACAATGAGTTCACGCTCGACACCCTCATCGCCGCGGCGTACGACCCCGATCTCCCGGCGTTCGATGTCCTGTTGCCGCCGCTGTTCGAAGCGTATTGGAGCCTGCCGGACGCAAGTGCGTTGCGCGCACCGTTGTCCGAGCCCATCGCGCTGCTGCAGGCATGGGACCGGCGTTGGGCCGCGGACTCGGTGGCGACGACCGTGGCGATCCACTGGGCCGAGGAACTCTGGCGGGTGGTGGGCGCCGATCCGAAGGGCCGCGGCTGGCCGCTGTTTGAGCAGGTGGCTTCCTCGAGTACCTCGACGCAGCGCTTGCAGGCGCTACTGACAGCGACTGAAAAGCTGCAGCAGGACTTCGGCCATTGGCGGACGCCGTGGGGCGAGGTCAACCGCCTCCAGCGCAGGACTGGCGACATCGTGCAGCGCTTCGACGATGCAGCCGCCTCGACCGCGGTGGGTTTCACCTCGGGTCGTTGGGGCTCGTTGGCCGCATTTGAAGCGCTTACGTATCCAGGCACCGTGCGCCGCTATGGGACGAGCGGCAACAGCTTCGTGGCCGCCGTCGAATTCGGGCCGAAAGTGACCGCCAAGGCGATCCTGGTGGGAGGTCAGAGCGGGGCACCGGCTTCGAAGCATTTCTTCGACCAGGCGGCGCGCTATGCGCGGGGAGCCTTGCGCGATATCCACTTCTACCCCGACGACATCGCAAAGCACGCGACCGCGACCTATCACCCCGGGCAGTCCATTCGGTAGACACCGCCAGGACCACATCAATCGCGGCTCAGTGTGTGTGTTCTGTCCGGACACAGCACCGTACACGGCCCATGGCTTCGTTGAGATCAGCACCGGGCGAATCGAGTACGCACCGATCCGCGTGGGCTTGCAGAGGCTCTCGCTTCGCAGTTGAGTCAAACGCCCACGTCGTCGGAAAACTTTACGCGACAGGGCACAAATTGCGCCCTATATTCGGAGCGAACATTCCCGTGGTTGGGAGCAAGTTACAACAAGAGGGGAGCGACATGAAGTCGAAGACTCTGGGATGGCTGGCTGTCGGTTTGCTGGCCGGACCCCTTCCCGCCAACGCCGTGACCTCCTCAGTCACGGTCGCGGGTAGCCTTCAGTCGGAGTTGGGTTGTCCCGGGGACTGGGACCCCGCCTGTGCCGCCACGCATCTGACATACGACGCGAACGACGATGTCTGGCAGGGCAGTTTCGGCGTTCCGGCGGGTTCCTACGAGTACAAGGCCGCGCTGAATGACGCTTGGGACGAAAGCTATGGCGCCCATGCGGTGCCGGGCGGGGCCAACATCCCGCTGACACTTGCGAGCGGCACGATCGTGAAGTTCTACTTCGACGACAAGTCGAACTGGATCACCGACAACTTCAACTCGCTGATTGCCGTCTTTGCCGGCAGTTTCCAGTCCGAACTGGGCTGTTTGGGTGACTGGGACCCGTCGTGCTTGCGATCATGGCTGCAGGACATTGACGGCAACGGCATCTACACGTTCTCGGCACTGCTTCCAGCCGGTGCCTACGAAGGCAAGGTCGCGATTGGCGAGTCGTGGGACGAAAACTATGGCGCGGGCGGCGTATGGAACGGCGCTAACCTCGCTTTCGCGTCCGACGGCACACTCTGCACCTTGTTCAGTTTCTCGTCCGTCACGAAGGTGCTCGGCATTGACAGTACCTGCGGCGCAACGTCTGTCCCCGAACCCGGCACGCTCGCGCTGCTAGGCGTCGGCCTGCTCGGCCTTGGTATGAGCCGTCGCCGCAACGCGTAAGCGACACGCACAACGCGACAACAGAACCCGGCGAAAGCCGGGTTTCTAGTTTCAACCACCCGCGAAGCCTGCTCCGGGTTTTTCGCCGTACTGCGTCAGCGTTCAGCCAACTCTGCACGACGTGCGAGTACGTGCAGTTGGGCGAAGGCCGGGTGCACTGCGAGATGGCCGGGCCGGACACCGCACCGCCGGTGCTGCTGGTCCATGGCTTCTCGGTGCCGTCGTACATCTTCGATCCCGCGTTCGCGACGCTGGTGGCGGCGGGACATCGAGTCATTCGCTTCGACCTGTACGGTCGGGGAACCTCGGATCGGCCACGCGGCGACTACGATATCCAGCGCTTCACCCGCCAGGTCGACGAGCTGCTCACGGCGCCGACTTCGTGCATCCGGAGCGCTTTCCGAAGTGGGCCGATCGCTACCGCGAGCAGATGCGCTATGTCGGCTTCGGCCGCGCCATTCTGTCGAGCCTCCGCCACGTCATCACGCGCGACCCGATGCCCACCTACCGTGCGGTCGGCGCACAGCAACGGCCGGTGTTGCTGATCTGGGGCGAGCAGGATCAGACGGTTCCCTATGCACTCAGCGCGGGCCTGCGTCAGGCACTGGGAGAACATCAGTTCCTGCCGGTGGCGGATGCCGGCCACCTGCCGCACCTGGAGCGACCCGAGGTGGTGGATCCGGCGTTACTCAGCTTTCTCGCATCGCCGTGATCCGGGCCCAACCGTCGACGTGTGTCATCTCGTGGGCGAGCAGGCGTCGAGCTGCCGCGCGCGACGCAGGCACTCACCTGGTCCGAAATAGATTTGATCACCCGCGGTCAACGCGCGGGCGCCGCCCCCACCGAATACGTTTTTGCGCACACGCACCAATTTGTGGTTGAGACAGTGTTCCGGTACTTCGGCCTACGCTGGCGCGTCAGCCTCTACGCGAAACGCACCGACAACGTGACTCCCGGCACCGACCCCCCCCTCTCATGGCTCACCCGCATCCACGGCCAGCCGGCGTGGCTCCTGGTCTACGCGCTCATCGCCCGTTGCTGGTCGGCTGCGGGCCAGTCGGGATACCTGAAATTCGCCAGTAATCCGTCCTGGCTGCGAGTACGGCTCAAGTCGACTTGAGCGGCGGACGACCGGCCGACAGAAAGCGCGGGAACGATTTCTGAACCGCCACAGGCGGGCCCGAAGGGCGAGGGCCAGGGACAGTCCAGAGCAAATCGAACAGTTCCCCGACCAGTCGGGTTACTTGAAGTTCGCGAGCCACCGCAGGGCGCGGCACCGACACGCACCTGCGGCTCAAGCGAGTGGACGGGTGGGTCATTGGACCTGGACATCTTGGACCAGCATGAACTCGCACGCTCCCGCTCCCGAATCGGTCCGCGTCAGCGACGTGTGGATCGTCATACCGTCGTCGCGTACGCCATCCACCAGCAGACCCGTCAGGTGGACCACCTGTCCCCCCAGGCGCAGCCGGGCGAGTTGCGAGGCGACGGCGGCATTGGCAGGAATGACGTGCGTGTTGGCGCTGTACTGGGTCACCTCACGCAGCTCAATCGGCATTGACTCAGTGACGGGTCGCCAGGAATAGAATCGTGCGCCCTGCGACACCTTGAACGCTTCCAGCACCCGATTGTCCGACATGGGGCCCCAGCCGAGCGCGAGATCCATCGGCGCCAGGTCCGAAATGGGATCGAAGCGATAATCTTCGCGGCTGAGAATTCGCGCCGTAACGTCGTAGGTTGTTCGTGGCGTGAGCGTCCAGCGCCCGAGCACAATCACGGCCGCACCGTCCGCCTCCGTTTGCAGCGGTTCATTCGGCGCGATGGCCCCATCGGCCGGATGAATGGCCCGATGTTCCCACTGTCCCCACGCTTTCGACAGCGCGACGATGAATAGAGCAATCCACACGGCACGTCGCCAATTCATGGCGATATCTTGGTGCAGGCACCCATGCACGGGTGTGACTGTTCTCCCGTTTCGCGGCGGGTCAGCGACCAGAACGCCATCTCTACCGCCGGACGCACCCGTTTAAGCCGGCAGACCTAACCGGCTACCTGAAATTTCAAGTCAACCCGTGTGTCTGAGACACGGCTACGTTGTGCGAGTCGCCGGCAGCGACGTCACCAGCCTCGCCGAGCGAGGACTGATCTAAGGGGCTTCGGCCCCTTTTTTGCTTCGCCGTAAGCAGGCAGTCAACGGGGAAAAACGACCCCTCCGAGACTGTCGTCGTCCAAGGAAGCGGACGTTCGTCGCGAAGACGACTACTGCCGACTGCCGCCAACCGGTTTGAGCAAGATGTTGGCCGCACTCGGTGCACCACGGGTGATGGCCGCGTAATGCTGGTCGCTGATGAAGCGCAGCTTGCCGTTATCTTCAATTCGGGCCTGCACCGCATACGTGTGATTCGCCTGGATCTCTGCAGGATCGAACCCAATCTCAAACGTAAACGGAACCTGGTTGCCGGCCGCCTGAATTACTTGTTCACCGAGCACGATGGCGGGTGCGTCGGCGCGCGATGCTTCTACGAGTTGCACGTTGATTACTGCAGTCGGTGACAGCGCAATGCGCTCGAGATAGGTGACAGCCCCCGTTACCTTGGTCACGTCCGCACCCCCATCGCCTGGCACGATACTCGCCGCGGAACATCCAACGAGCCATCCGGCCACGGCCACTATTACGCCAGCCATTCCGCTCCGACGCATCATGTGTCGAATCCCCAGAAAAGATGTGGGCCGAGGCCTCGCGGCCCCGACCCACCGGTGCGCCGGCGAAAGTGGGGTGGGGCTTCCCGCCGTGGTGCCTATACGGGTCACATTTTCGCAGCGTAGATCGTCTTTCCTTCCTTGATCGTCTCCACGACCTTGATGTCCTTGATTGCCATCCGCTCGACCTTCAGGGGGTTCTTTTCGAGAATCACCAGGTCGGCGAGCTTGCCGGGCTCGAGGGAGCCCTTGCTGGTTTGCTCGCCGTACTGCTCGGCCACCCAGATCGTCATGGCCTTCAAGCCCTCAAGAGGCGTTACCCGCTGGTCAAGGCCGATTTCAACACCAGCTCTTGAAATGCGGTTCACCGCCGACCAGAGCATGAACATCTGATCGAGCGGCGCGACCACGAAATCGGTGTGGTTGGTCGGATGGAGTCCGGCATCGATCGCGTCGCGCATCGGGCTGATATACGTCGCCTGCTCCTTGCCCCGGTTCGCAATGTGCGCTTCCGCGAAATAGTAGGTGTGCAGCGTGTAGAACGAGGGGCGGATCTTGTACTCGACGTACTTCGGGATCTGGTCCTTGCGGGTGAACTGCGCGTGGATCATGGTCACATGCCGGTCCCTGGTGAGGTCGCCGGCGGCCGCGAATTCATGTGCCTTGAAGAACGCGTCGATCGCCCCGTCGCCGTTGGCGTGGAGATTCAGTGGAACTCCAAGGTCGTAGACCTTCTTGACCATACGGTTGATCATCTCCTGCGGGAACGTCAATTCCCCGGTCCAGTTCTTCTCGCCGCTCGGACCTCCGGTCAGGTACGGCGTAGTGAAGAAGGCGGTTCTGCCCTGCGGCGAGCCGTCGATGGTGATTTTCACGCCGCCGATCTTGAGGTGCCTGTCGTACTTGCCCCATTCGGAGACCGGGAACTCCGCGAGGATGTTGTCCACGTCCGTCACGAACGGGTATGCGATCACGTCGATGATGTTGGCCCCGGCATCCGTAGCACGCTTCATCGTCTGCAACGGCGCCAGGTGAGTTGCCCCTTCGTGGGCGGTGGTGATGCCGGCTTCGGCGTAGAGCATCTGGCCAGCCTTGGTCCAGGCTATTTCCTGCTCCGGCGTCATCGGCTCCGCCTTTTCCATCACTGGAAGGAACGCGGTCTCCATGATCAGGCCGTAGGGCTCGTTGGTGCCGGGCTTGCGCACGATGACGCCGCCCGGGGGGGTCTTGGTGGCGGCGCTGAACCCGTACTTCTTGAGCGCCAGGCTGTTCATCACGGTCCCGTGCATCGACACGTGGTCGATGCGCACCGGGTTGTCCGGGAACGCCTTGTCGAGATCGTCGCGGTTCAGAAGTCGGCCGTCCGGCATGACGGTGTCGTCATAGCCGTAGCCCACGATCATCTCGCCCTTGGGGATCTTGCGCTCCTCGGCGAACCTCTTCAGCTCGGCGATGATGCTTTCTACATCCTTGCCCGGCCCGGAGGGCGGCGCGTACAACTTGCACTGGTTGGCCACCAGCAGCGAGTTGATGTAGTGCGAGTGAGCGTCGAGGAAACTCGGCATCAGCGTCTTACCGCCGAGGTCGTTGACTCTGGTGGCGGCACTCTTGTGCGCCGCCTCGATGTCCGCGCGCGCTCCGACGGCGAGGATCTTGCCGTCCTTCACGGCCAACGCCTCGACGGTCGGCTGGGCGTCGTTGATGGTGACGATGTCGCCGCCGACGTAGATCGTGTCCGCAGCCTGTTCGGCCGCAAGCGTTGCGGCGCCGGATTCCGCGGAGGCGGGAGCCTCCGTCTTTCGACTGCAGCCCGCGAGGCCGACGATTGTCGCGGCAAGGGCAATTGCCGCCAGCGTTCTGAAATTCAGGTTCGCCACTTGGAAAGTCTCCCCTGGTCGATGTTCTTCAGTTGGGTCGCGTGCATCCGGATGATGCACAACGAACCATTCGCCGTTCAACTCGGACCAGGTTTGCCCGGGCGGCAACGGTTTGCGGCCGCGGGCAATCGCAGTTCTTTCCGTTCGATCGCGCCACGAGCGTCTGCGTTCAAGCGCCGGCACGTCCGGCCGGTCTTGGCCGAAAGCGTGCCTACACCAATGTCTGCTTCTCTACCCCAAATCCCTCACCCGACCAACACAAATTGGTTGACCAGTAATTTTCACGAGCGGCCCAATTCCCGGACGGACACGTAAGCCATCGGCGATCTCAATCGCTCGGTACGTCCTGCATCATGAATCTCGACGATTCACCTGAACGACCATTGATTGGTCATCCTGGCGCCGTGCTCCACGAACGCGGTCCGGCTGCCTGCGCCGTGCGAGTCATCGGGCCGGGGCGGACATCGACAGTATCGTATTGACCGTTCGCCCGTGACTCGCTCAGGCGCGTGACGTTAGGGCGGAGTTCCGTACTTCTCCCGGCGAGCGTGTCTGCCTTTCCGCTCGCCGGGAGAAGTACGGAACTCCGCCCCTGCGACCACCAACCCGAACCCGAGACAAAGACCTACCGCTCAATCCGATACTCGATATCCGCGCTCTGCTCGATGCCCGCCTCGGCCTTCAGCGACCACCGTTCGTTCAGGGAATACCTGAGTTTGATGGTATTGATCGCCTCGGCGATCGAGATGCCGTAACTCACGTACAGCTTCGGCGACAGCGCCTTGCCGAGCACCACCGTGGTGTCGTTGCTGTCGCGATCGCGCTCGAGCGAGATTTCGTCGAGGCCGAGCCTTGTCCCGAGTCCGCCCAGCAGCAGGCCGCCACCGCTCAGCGCGAGGTTTTCGGCGGCCTGGTTGACGCTCGCAGCCTCGCCCGACTGCAGTGTGTCGATCGACCGGCCTGTCAGCAGGTACGACAATGCTTCGTTGCTGGGCATCGCCGGCTGCGAGGTGATCGTGATGAAGGGCTGTGCGATGGTCCCCCGCACGTTGACCGCAACGGTGATGTCCGCGTCCTTGATCTTGCGCTCGGCCACGATGTCGAGCACCGGTTCGGTGAGTGGCGAGTCGTTGAACGAAAGCGTGCCCCGGGTGATGCGAACGTCCTGGCCGAAGGCCTTGTACTGACCCTCGGCGATCCGAATGACGCCGTTGCCGCGCGCTACGTCGTCCGGCACGGTCGATACCGTCACGCCACCTTCCAGGCGAGCCTTCAAGCCGTAGGCATCCACGCGCACCGCATCGCCGAGAGTCACCAGGATGCGGCTGGTGAGCCGGTCTGCCGAAGAAGGCTCCGAGTCCTCGATGTCTGGTACGCCGACGATACGTTCATCGGGTGACGTGCTGACCGACGTGGTGAGCTCGCGTGGCGAGATCCTGGCGCTCGGGATCTTCACCTCGCCTTCGGCGTGGTAACCATCGACACCCGCGTGCAACACGATGTCGGGAGAGGCGAGGAGCCGCAGCTCGGGGGTATCGGACACCAGCAACTGGTCGCCGCGCAAACGCATGCTGCCGGTCATGACGCCTTCCGGCCAGGTGAAGTGGCCGTCGATCGTCAGCTTGCCCTTGGCCGTGTCGCCATGGGCATCGAACTTGAGCGCGTCACCGTCGAACGAGCCATCGGCCCGCAACGACGTGATCTTGAGGTTGGTGCGATAGAGCTCCAGCACGCCGTCGCGGACCTGGAAGTCGCCATTGAACGTCGGCTGGCCGACCGTCCCTCCAAGCAGGATGTTGCCGTCGAGCCGGCCGGCCGCCCGGTCGATCTCCGGCACCAGCAGCGGCAACACCTTGATCGCTTCGGACGTGCCCTTGATGTGTCCGCTCAGTTTCGAGTCGAGCGCTGCGCCCGCGTGCCGCAGCACCAGCGCCTCGCCGTCGATTTTCGTGAACTCATCGACGTCGATGTTGAGCGTCGCGTGAATCTGCGTCGGTTCGGCCCGCAGGTCGAACCGGCTGCTGCCGAGCTGGATACGCTCGACTCGGAACTTGTTGCGCTGCACGTTGATCGTCGGCTCGTGCACGAGCAGCGTCGTCCCGCCGACCCACTCCTTGCCCGGCACTTTCTCCGCCCAGCCGCCGGCTTGCAGCCGGCCGTCGAACTCGCGCCAGCCGAGCAGCGAGCGCAGGATGCGCTGCAACGGCCAGTCCTCCGCGCTGTAGACCACTCGCCACGACTGCGGCTGCGGGCGATGCTCGCCTTCGATGCACAGTCGTGCGTCCTGGTCCGTGCGCAGGCACAGCGGCGCCGAGCGTTGCAGCGACGGACCGAGCACCAGCGCTGCCGGCTGGATCAGGCGGGCATCGCCTTCAGGGAAATTGATGTCGGCTTGCGACAGGTCGCCGGTCCACTCGCTGCGTGCCAGGTCGAAGCCGCCATCGGCAACAAGTTCGCCACGGAACTCGGTGATGCGGCGATCAGGATCGCCGGGCGAGGCGAAATCGAGCGTGATCTTGTGATCGCCGACGAAGCCATTGAGGCTGCCGCGTGCGAAGTCGAACAAGAGTCCCGCGGCCTCGATCGTGCTGGCGCTGAACGCGATACTCGAGCGGCGCTGGTCGCTCGAATCAACATCGGCTTCGGCGTCGAAGCTGGCGACCTGCACTCCGGCATACTCGAAGTGGCCCACGCGTGCCGTGCCGGCGATGACGGGACGGGTGGGAGTGCCATGGGCTGTACCGCGCGAGACCAGCGTCCCACCCATGCCCGGCACGGCGACGGCCAGCGAACGCAGGTCGACGTTCCAGTCAAGGTCGAGCGTATTGGTGCCGACGCGGCCGTTGACGTCCGCGAACGACGTGCCATTCGCAATATGCACGTTCTTCAGGTCGAAGACGCCGTCGCGATGGGCGATCTCGCCGCGCCCGGTCAGCGGCCTGCCAAACAGCGTGCCGGAGAGTGAAGTGAGGCGCGCGGTCCACGGAGCCGTCGCAGTGAGTCCCGTGCCTGCGATCGTGCCCTTTGCACTGACGCGACCTTCGACGCCCGGTCGCAACTCGCTGATCGCGAGCCCCTGCGCGTCGACGTCGAAGTTCCAGGCCTGGCTGCCCGACCACGACAATGCACCGCGGCCGTTGATCCGCCCGCGCAGCGCGTAACCAGCGAAGCGATCGAGCACGACGCCGGCCTGGTCGACGACGCCAGCGGCCTCGAAGCTCGTCGAGGGGATGGCAGCGCCTTCGACCTGGGCGCGGGTCGTGAACCGGTAGGGCAGGGAGCCCTCGAGCGTGTACACACCCTGCGGGCTGCGCACGACCGGCTCGCCTTGCAGCTCGATCGGCCATTGCAGCGCCGACCACTCACCGTTCAGCGCGAGCAGCGGCAACGTGCCTTCCGGCGCATCCGCCTCGGGAAACTTGATGGTGCCGCTCGAAGTCGCGGAGAGCCCCATGCGCGGCAGCCATACCTGCAGGTTGGCGAGCGAAACCGTTCGTTCGTCCCACCGACCCGCGCCCTGCAAGCGCAATTGCTGGCCGGGCAGCGCCGGCGAGGTCAGCGTCCCGTCGATTCCCAGCGATGCCAGGCCCGCGGCGAGCGTAATCGTGCCCGTCAATTGCGGGAAGCGCCCTGTGGGCACCCACGGCGAGCCATCGAACGCGGTCATGCGGAACGTGCCTTCCGCGCGCGGTTGATCAGTCAGGCCGAGCAGCGTTCCCGAAAAACTGAGCCTGGCCGGAGCGTCGAGAAAGATGTCTGCACCGAGCCGGTCGAGCGTGCCGCGCGTCACGACGCGGAAACGGTAGTCGAAATCGTCGTCCGGCAGACGCCATTCGCCGCGCAGGTCGGTTCGCAGTCCGAGTGGCTCGGAGGCACGCACGACCAGACTGCCGCCGATGCGGCCGTTCGGTCCGCGCACGTCCACCGGGTCAAGGTCGAGCCGCCAGCGCGTCACGCTGAGCGAGCCCTTGATTTCGCTTGCTTCGATGCGCTGGCCGCTCGTCAGCGTGAGCGCGACCTCACCGAGCCGGAAGTGCGGCGCGGTGATGTGCAGGCCCGACGGCAGGAAATAAGGAGGTTGGTCAGGTGGCGGCGGCCGCTTCTTGAGTGTCACTTCCAGGCGCGACACCGCGAGCCCTTCGAGCCCGAAATGTCCGACGATCAGGCCGCTCGGTTCGGGCTCCAGGGACACGCCGCGCGCGACGATATGTGCGGCTTCGTGATCGACGACGACGCTGTCTGCCGACAACGGGCCAGCGATCGAACCACGCGCGCCGCGCACTTCGATCTTCAGGGTGGGCAGTCGATCCAGTTGCGCGATCGCGAAATCGAGGCCCTGCTGCGTGAACAGCAGCCAGTTCAGGAACAAGGCCACGCCACCGGCCAGCGCCAGCAACAGTCCGATGAACACCAGTGAGCGACGGCGCACGCTACAACACCTGGGTGATGTTCAGGTGGAGCCGTGGCTTCAGGTCGGACTGCGACAGCGCCTGCGCCACGTCGAAGCCGATCATCAGCATCGGCAGCCGCCAGCGCACGCCGACACCCACGGAGTACTCGAGCGGGGTGCTCCAGTCGTTGAACGCGTTGCCGGTGTCGAAGAACACGGCACCGCGGAAGTTGCGCGGGAAGTCTCGTTCGAATTCGATGCTGGCGACGACCTTGTTCTCGCCGCCGCCGCCCTGGCCGGAGGACGAGCCCGCCTTGATATCGCTGGGCGGCAGCGGGGGACTCAGTGAGTTCAGTGCAAAGCCGCGAACGCTGCGGTCGCCGCCTGCGAAGAAACGCTGTGACGCAGGCAACGCGGAGAAGTCATCGACCCAGCTGGTGCCGAATTCCGCGCGACCACGCACGTACCAGGGCCCGCGGATCGGCCACACGCGCTCCGCCCGCCCGTAAAAGCGCAGGTACGAAGCATCGGATCCCAGCGTCGCCGGGCTGCCGCTCAACTCGACGTAATACGCCGCGTCGCGCACCCAGCCAGTCAGGAAATTCGGCGGCAGGCTCGCGTAGCTGATGCCCGGGATCAGCAGCAGGGCATCGTCCGCGCGGCCGTCCGGGTAGATCGTGCGTTCGTCGTTGAGCTTCAGGAACATCACCTGCTGCCACTTCCCGAAGACCTGCGTCAGGCCGCCGGTGAGCTCGGTGCGCTCGCTCTTGAGGTCGCCGATGTCCTCGTTGACGTAGGCCAGCGAGAACTCGAGCTTTTCGAGACTCGGATCGCCGACCGGAATCACGTAACGCGCCAGCGCCTCGGAACGAACCTCGGAGGCCGTCAATTCCAAGCGCGAGCGGTGGCCGCGAGTGTTGACCAGGCGGTTGTCCCACGTGAACTGGCCGCGGATGCCGGTATCGGTACCGTATCCGACATTGATGCCGTAACGATTGCGCTTGATCGGCTCGACATGGATCCTGATCGGCACCGTCAGGTTTTCGCGGTCGCGCTCGCCGGGCGAGACCACGACGGTCGAGAAATAGTTGCTGTCCTCGAGCGCGAACTGCGTGCTGTTCAGCAACTCCGGCGAATACGGCTGACCCGTCGCGAAGCGCACGTAGGCCCGCAGCAGGTCGTCGTTGATGACGTCCTGGTCGATCGTGATGGCACCGAACTCGTACCGGCCGCCGGTATCGAGCGTGATGCGGGCGTCCGCCGTGAGGTCGGTGGGATTCACGATCAGTTCGCGGCGGGTGAGCGTGGCGTCGAGGAAGCCACGATCGCGCGCAGTGCGCAGCAACGTGGCCTTGAGTATTTCGTAACTGGAGTGATCGAGCCTCGCGCCCGGCGCGAGCGTCGTCTCGGCGGCGATCCTCAGCAGTGCCTTGTCGTTGGCCCCCGCGCCGATAATTTCGACGTCGACGTCCTGCATGAGCACGGGTTCGCCGGGGACGATCTTCAATCGCACGATCCACTTGGGATCGTCGCGGCTCGTGCGGCTGCGGATGGTCGGCGCGTAAAACCCGAAGGGACGCAGCGCGTCGGCGGCTTCGTCCACGGCACGGTCGGCAAGCCGTCGGACTTGCGGGTCGGTCAGGTCTTCGCGTGTGAGGTAACGCGACAACGTCAGGTACGAGCGAACGTTGGCGGCCATGTCGTCCGGAACCCCATCGATCTTTATCTCGATGCGTTCCTTGGGCGCCGCCACCGTCGGTCCCGTCCAGCCGAGCACGCACGCGAGCACGAGCCAGCCAGGCAGGCTCAGCCGCGCGCGTCGCCCGTGTGTGCTGGCCGTCCTCATTCGGGTACGTCGGCGCTGGCGAACTCGAGCCGCGTGGCGCCCGTCGTGCGCCCGGCCTCGTCGAATCGGCGCTCGCACATCGTGGTGCGGCCGTCGTGCTCGACCAGGAGCACCGTCGAGCAGCGCGTGCCGTAGCGTTCGTGCATGACGAACGGCGACGACAAGGCTCGCTCCCACTCGGGCGGCAGGCCGGAGTCCGGTGTTTCGTCCAGGTCGGCCGGTGTGCGGTCGGCGAGCAGCGTAAACAGCGTTGCCGGTGCGATGTCGTCGGCCGCGATCAGTTCCGACAGTCGCGTCCGGGTGCGCAGCAGCTTGGGCCACGGGGAATCGAGCCAGTGATTGCTGAGCCCGTAGATGCCGCGCTCGAGAGGCTGCGATTCGCCTCCGCCACGGTTCGAGTAGTAATGGAGCGAGCGGGGCCCGCCCAGCAACAGGCTGAAGCCGGCATAGCGCGCTGCGCGCTGGTACAGGTCGTCGCGGTATTCCTTCGCCGACGTGGTCGCACCGAGAAAGCGTGTCACGAGGTCGCCACGCGAAGGCGCGTCCGGCGCGGGTCGCTCGAGTTCACGGAAATTGGTGACGATGCCGTACCTGCCTGAGCGTGCTGCGCCCATCCAGGTGCCGGCGCTGAGCAGGTCGCGGCCGGCGAGGATGCGCGGGTCGTCGGCCCACCAGCCGAGCGCAGCCGACGGGCGGTCATGAAATTCGTCGCGGTTCGCAGCGACGATCAGCCGGTAACGCGGGTGAGACTGCCATGCGAGCACGAGCAGGCACATAGACCTCGCTCAGCGCTCCTGCGGCGTGACGGTGACGTCGGTCTTGCGGCGACCGAAGAAAAACCGGCCCGTCTTGCGCACCACCCAGAACAACAGCCCGACGACCAGCACGAGCGCGACCAGTGGCAGGGCGATCGCGAACAGCGACAGGCCGGTGGCACCGATCGTCTCGCCGGTGGCGACGACCGGATTGCCGAGGCCGCCCGTCATCAACCCGGACTTCGCACGGAAAAGCGCAGAAGTGCCTTTGGTCAAGCCAGCGATTCCGCTGCCGCCGATGATCGCGACCGGCCACAGGACGCTCGGCGGCAGGTCGGTCATCACGGCGGCGCTCGCAACCGCGCCGGCTACCAGCGTGGCAGGGCTCGCCATGACGTCGAGTGCGTGGTCCACGCCAGGAATGTAATACGCGAGGATTTCGGCCGCCGCCGCCGTGCCGAGCATCACGAGCGCCGGAAGGCTCGCCAGCCACTGGAAATTTTCCGACAGCGGGATGTAACCGAAGCGCGCGGCGAGGCCGGCAATGAGCAGCGGCAGGAACACACGGAAGCCCGTGGCCGCGGCGAGGCCGATGCCGAGAGCGATGCCGGCGAATGTCGTCCAAGAAAGATCCATGGTTTCCTACCTCAACCGCGCAAACACCCCCTGCCCACGCATTCTAGCGGTCCGGACGCATTGCCTGTTCACAGGTACAGCCGGATGGCGTCCAGCGCCGTTTTCGCAATCAACGCCGAAACCACGACCATGAACACCTTGCGCACCAGGGCGCTGCCGCGCCGGATCGCCAGCTGGCTGCCAAACTGCGCGCCGACGATGTTGCAGACCGACATCGACAGTCCCAGCAGCCAGAACAGTTCGCCGGTCAGCCCGAACAGGATGATGGCGGCGACATTGGTCGACGCATTGACGATCTTGGCCGAGGCGGACGCGTGCAGGAAGTCGAGCCCGAACACTCGCACGAACAGGAACACCAGGAAGCTGCCGGTGCCCGGGCCGAAGAATCCATCGTACAGACCGATGACTCCCGCCGTGCCGGCCGCGAGCCAGCGCCCATGCTGGCCGAGGACGCGTGGACGGTGGTCGCGACCCAGGTCCTTGTTCATCAGCGTGTAGACGAGCACGAAGCTCAGCAGCAGGGGTACCAGCGCCCGGAAGCGCTCCGGCGACACACCTGTGGCGAGCCATGCGCCGACCAGCGCCGCCGCAAAGGCGCCACCCGCGGCCGGCAACAGCAGTCGCCAATCGAGTTTGACATGCCGGACAAACCGGAAAATCGCACTCGAGGTCCCGGCGAAGCCCGCCAGCTTGCCGGTGCCGAGCAGGGTGGTGTGCGGTGCATGGGGAAACGCTGCGAACAGAGCGGGCAGCTGGATCAGGCCGCCGCCTCCCGCCAGCGCGTCGATGAAGCCGGCGCCGAACGCGGCGACGAGGACCAGGAAAATCTCGAGTGTCACGGTTCGGCGGCGAAAGTCGTGGCCGGCGGGCGGCCGTCAGCCGCGTCGCGGGTCCCAGCTCGTGACACCAGGTGTCTGCGCCAGGGGCAGGTTCGAATCGGAGTCGTACCAGTGCTCGATCAATCGGTAGGACACCGACTGCGGCGGCGGCAGTCCCGGAACACCCGACGCGATCTGCTGGCGCGTGAACCAGCGCACGTCCTCGAGTTCCTCGTCGGCGCGCGGCACGGACTGTGCGCTGGCCAACGCGGTGTAGCCGATCATCAGGGACGACGGGAACGGCCACGGTTGCGACGAGTGGTAGGTCGATTCGAGCACGGTCACGCCGGTTTCCTCGAGCACTTCGCGGGCCACGGCGTCTTCCAGGCTCTCGCCGGGTTCGACGAAACCCGCGATGGTCGAATAGCGTCCCGCGGGCCACGCGGCCTGGCGACCGAGCAATGCCCGCTCGCCATCCGTGACCAGCACGATGATGGCGGGGTCGAGACGCGGAAAGTGATCGATGCCGCACGCATCGTTGGTGCATTTCATGACGTGGCCCGCGCTGGCGGCGCGGGTCGGCGCACCGCACGCGGCGCAGTACCGGTGACGACCGCGCCAGTAGAGCATCGCGCGCGCGTACGCGAGTACGCCGGCCTGCTGCTCCGGCAGTTGCCCTCCGGCCAGGCGCAGGTCTTCGAACCGCACCGAGCCTGCGGCAAACAGCGCCTGCACCGGTTCCGGGGTCGCCACTTCGGTCGCGAAATACACGCACTCGCCGAAGCGGCCCAGCATCACGGGTTCGGCACCGAGCGCGGGCAGGAACTGCAGGTGCGTCGCTTCGGCATACGCCGCCGACCAGCCCTCGGGTCCGCGCTGCACGAGAATGCGCGACTGGTAAACGGGCACGATGCGGGCCTGCGCGCCGCGCAATGCAGCGGCCACGAACGCCTCGTCCTTGCGCAGGTGCGCGATGCGATCGAGGTACGGTCCAGCGAAGACGTTGGGTGGGGCAGGCACGGTCGTTTCAGGCAGGCAAGGAGACCGCGAGTTTAGCGCGGCCCCCGCCCATGCAGACCTGTGCAGAGCTTCCCTGGGGCCCCGGTCTCAAATGGATCACACCGGACAGGGCGGACCGCGCCGGCAGGCCGGACAGTTGTACGGCAGGATTTCCAGCGTGTCCTGGACCCAGAGCGATTCGCAGTCGGGGCAGTTCGACAGCACGAACTCGTCGTTGCGACAGAACACCTGCCAGAGGTGCCAGGCATGTTCGAACGAGATCAGGCCTTCGGGCCAGAGGCCGAGGTAGGTCTCGTAGGCATCGCAGAACCGGCCGACGTCCTCCAGCACGGGCCGGAATCCGTTCGGATACCGCTGCAGCAGGTTGCAGAGCCGCAGCAGGGAACCCAACAGCGCGGCCTGTTGTTCATGCTCGAGCGAACGCCGGAAATACGACATCTGTCGCGGCGATTTACCCCGCCGTCGCCGCACGCGATTGCCGCCGAGCGCGGCAAAATAGTCGCGATACATGCGCCGGATCCGGTCGTCCGACAATTGCGTGGCAATCCGGATGGTGCGGGTGCGGGCTTCCAGCGCAATCATCCGGTAGGTGATCGCCAACCGCAGTCGGTCGCGGTCGTACCGGCTGTCCGTGATCCTCATGGCCTTTCTCCCCATTCTTGATGTTTTGGCCACATATGGTCTATCCAGACCATGTGTGAGATTCTATATCCATATATGGTCCGTTTGGACCATATATGGAGTAATCACATGCCTGACTTGAATCTGACGCTGCCCAATACCGCCTGGCCTCACCAGGGCAACCTGCTCAATGCCGCAGTCCGCCGTGACATCGCGGATCTCAACCGCCTGTTCCTGGCCTATGCGCTCGATCCGGGCCATGGGGCCGACTGCTGGTTCCAATTGCCGGTTGCGACCGTCACGCGACTGGCGGAG
The DNA here is from genome assembly GCA_963846315.1 of uncultured Gammaproteobacteria bacterium. Taxonomy (GTDB): domain Bacteria; phylum Pseudomonadota; class Gammaproteobacteria; order Steroidobacterales; family Steroidobacteraceae; genus RPQJ01. Next base: position 133,736 of record CAWJVM010000006.1, on the reverse strand, counting down.
GTTGCACCGGAGGCTCGCGAGCGAGCAGCTTGTAGTCCGATCTCCCTGTTCGAACTGGCCTTGCCGCAGGAGGGTGAGCCTCCGCCCTGGCATCTCGACTCCGTCGCGGACTCCGACGCCAACGCTGTCGAGCGGTCACGAGGCGAAGCCCGTCGCTCGTTCGGGTTGGTGGCGCTCGGGGTGGCGCGCCGGCTCGCCGAAAGCGTGCCGTTCTCCTCGCGCATCGCGTTCGGGCTGGGTTCGACCTCCGAGGCGCGCCTGTCCTTGCTCACGCCGTCCGAGTCGTTCCGGCTTGCGGCCTGGCCCGGGCTGGTTCGCCCGCGATGGCCGGGGCATGCGCGTTACTGGAGCTTGCTGGCCGAGGCCGCCGCCGGAGCAGTGAAGGAGGACATGTACTGGGCGTATTCGGCCGGGCTGTGCCTGCTCGGGCACTGCGAACGCGAACCGGTCGTCGCTCGCTACGGTCAGTCCCGCCGCGCGCGACCGACGCACCGTCGGGGGCACGCCAGCGACACCGAGGTTCCTTGCTGAGGAGTTGCCCGCACATTAACCTTCGCTCCCCTCCCGCGAACCTCCATTCCCCGCCATGAAGGCCCTGTCGCTGCGCCAGCTTTGCAAGACTTACGGCAATGGGGTCCAGGCCCTGAAGGGCATCGACCTCGACGTGGAGGAGGGCGATTTCTTTGCGCTGCTCGGGCCGAATGGCGCGGGCAAGTCGACCGCGATCGGCATCGTGTCGTCACTCGTCAACAAGTCGAGCGGCACGGTGGATGTTTTCGGGCACAGCATCGACCGCGACCTCGAGGCTGCGAAATCCTGCCTCGGTGTCGTGCCGCAGGAGATCAACTTCAACCAGTTCGAGAAAGTCTCGACGATCCTGCTGAACCAGGCCGGCTTCTACGGTATACCGCGCCCCGTCGCGCGCGAGCGGATGGAGTACTGGCTCAACCAGCTGCAGCTGTGGGAGAAGCGCGAGACGATTTCGCGTTCGCTGTCGGGTGGCATGAAGCGCCGGCTCATGATCGCCCGCGCGCTGATCCACGAGCCGCAACTGCTGATCCTCGACGAGCCCACCGCCGGCGTGGACATCGAGGTTCGTCGCTCGATGTGGGAATTCCTGCGCCGGATCAACGAGCAGGGGACCACGATCATCCTGACGACGCATTACCTCGAAGAGGCCGAAACGCTCTGCCGTCACATCGCGATCATCGACGAAGGCCGCATCATCGAGAACGACCGCATGTCGACCGTGCTGCGCAAGCTGCAGACTGAGACGTTCGTGCTCAACCTGCGCGGGCCGCTGCGCGGAACGCTGGCGCTGCCCGGCTATCGCGTGACGGCGCCTGACGAGACGACGCTGGAAGTCGAGCTCAACAAGGACCAGAACCTGAACGACATCTTCCTCGCGCTTTCTGCCGTCGGCGGCGAAGTCGTGAGCATGCGCAACAAGTCCAATCGTCTCGAAGAACTCTTCATGCGCCTCGTCGAAGGCCGCGACGTCGGCAGCGGCCAGCCATCCACCCTGGCAACCGGCCAGGCGCCTGCGCAACCGACGCTCCAGTCCACGGCAAAGGCAGGCGCATGAGCGGCGTACCTGCGCAGCGCACTCCCGGCGCCACGCCCGGCAGTCACGCTGCAGTGACGACGGCCGCTAACATGCGCCGCGCGCGCCGCATCGGTTTCGAGACGATCGTCATCCGTGAATTCAGCCGCATCATGCGCATCTGGGGCCAGACGCTGGTGCCACCGGTGATCACGGCGACGCTGTACTTCATCATCTTCGGCAACCTGATCGGCGGCCGCATCGGGCAGATGGGCGGTTTCACGTACCTGCAGTACATCGCGCCCGGCCTGATCATGATGTCCGTGATCACCAACAGTTACGGCAACGTGGTGTCGTCGTTCTTCGGCGCGAAGTTCGGCCGGCACATCGAAGAATTGCTCGTCTCCCCGTTGCCCAACTGGTTGATCGTGCTGGGCTATGTCGCGGGCGGCATGCTGCGCGGGTTGCTGGTCGGGTTGATCGTGACCATCATCGCCCTGTTCTTCACGCGCCTGCACGTCGAGCACCTGTTCGTCGTGATCGCCGCGGTGCTGCTCACTTCGGTCGTGTTCTCGCTCGGCGGCTTCGTCAACGCCGTTTTCGCGAAGAACTTCGACCAGATCACGTTCGTGCCGACGTTCATCCTGACGCCGATGACCTACCTCGGCGGGGTCTTCTACTCGATCCAGATGCTGCCCGAGTGGGCGCAGACGGTGTCGAAGGCGAACCCGATCCTCTACATGGTGAATGCGTTCCGCTACGGCTTCCTCGGGCATGCCGACGTCGATGTCGGTTTCTCGTTCGCGTTCATGACCGTGTCGGTGCTGGTGCTGTTCGCGGCCTGCGTCTGGCTGATGAACAAGGGCACGGGCACCAGAGAGTGAAGGAAGGGGTTAGGGGTTAGGGGTTAGTCGGAGGTACCGTTGATGCGTGAAGATGCGTCATAAACCTGCCGCAGGACGATGGATTGTCGGGCTCGTGTGAACTTCCGACTAACCCCTAACCCCTAACCCCTAACCCCTTCCCATGTGTGGCCGCTTCGCCTTCTATTCGCCCCATGAAGCCGTCGTCCGGTTGTTCGGCCTGCCGGACGACACGCCGGAAATCGAGGCGCGCTACAACATCGCGCCGACCACCTTCATTCCGGCGGTTCGCGAACTGCCCGACGCCACCTCGCCCGACGTCGCCGCCACCCGGCGCCTGGCGATGCTGTACTGGGGACTGGTGCCGGTCTGGGCCAGGGAAAAGTCGGTCGGTGCGCGCATGACCAACGCGCGGGCAGAGACGCTGCGCGAGAAGCCCGCCTTCCGCAACGCCTATCGCAAGCGTCGTGCGCTGGTGCCCGCCGATGGCTACTACGAGTGGATGCAGCTCGGCCCCCGCGACAAGCAGCCCTATTTCCTGCGGCCGGCGAGCGGCGGGCCGTTCGCGCTGGCGGCACTGTGGGAAGCCTGGCGTGACCCCGCCACGGGCGAGCCGCTCGAATCGTGCACCCTGGTCACCACCGCGCCGCCGAAGTCGATCGCCTATATCCATGACCGGATGCCGGTGATTATTCCAGCCTCCGCCCATGCCGAGTGGCTCGATCCGCGCAACCAGGACGTGGAGCGACTCGACCGCTTGCTGAGCGCCGACGGTGCGGGCGAGATGGTCGCGCATCGGGTGAGTCGGCTCGTCAGCAATGCACGCAACCAGGGGCCGCAACTGATCGAACCCGCGGAGGAGCCGTCGCTGTCGATGCCGCTCGACCTCGCGCCCGGATCTGGCGACGGCGACAGCGTGTAATACGTCGGCTGCACCCGGATGCCCTGTCGCGGGCCCGCAGCCTCGCGGACCGGCGCGCATGAGCGCAAAATCCCGTCCCATGCAGCGCACTCCCTACGCCGGCAAGGTCTTTGCGATTGGTTTCTACAAGACCGGCACGACGACGCTGTTCGAAGCGCTGAAGATCCTGGGGTATCGCACGATCAATGGCGACAAACCCGGCAGCTATCCGGGCGCCGACGACGGCGAGACGCTGCTGCAGCAGATCGAGGCGGGCGACTACCGGTTGCCGACGTTCGACCTCTTCGACGCCTTCACCGACAATCCCTACTTCCATCTCTGGCGCGAAATGTACGCGCAGTTTCCGGACGCGAAGTTCATCCTGACACTGCGCGACGAGCAGCCATGGATCGAAAGCTGCGCGCGCTTTTATCGCAACCGTCGTGTCCGGCCGATGCGTGTCTGGATGTTCGGCAAGCACGCCAACCCCGGCGCCAGTCCCGAGAGTCGGCAGGCCTGGCTCGACGCCTACCGCGCGCACAACGCGGCCGTGCGCGAGCATTTCAGCATTCGCCCCGGCCAGTACCTCGAATTCGACCCGACGAAAATGCGGGAGTGGGGGCCGTTGTGCGAGTTGCTCGACCAGCCGATTCCCTCGCAGCCCTGGCCGCACGCCAATCCGACCCGACCTGACCCACCGTGGCGGGGCAGGTGGCGGCGGCTCAAGCGCGCCGTCGGCCTCGAGATTCGCGATCCCGGGCAAGACGACGAGGGCTGAGCCGGCTCACGCGAGACGCAGGAACAACGCCGGCTTGTAGACCCAGTTGCGCAGCAGGCGGCTCGACAGCGGTTCGTCCCAGTCGGTCGCCTGCCGGTTGCGCTCACGCAGCGCAGCCACGTCCGCGGCGAGGTCGCCCCGGTAGGCGAGCCGTTGGCGAGTGCAGAACTCGCGCACGGCGTAATCGTAGACCTGCTGATCGAGTGCGTTGACCACGCGCAGCCGTTCGCGGATCGCGGGCTCCTCGAGGTAGCCGAGGTCAGTTTGCTCGCGGGCCACGTCACGGCGACGGCTCTTTTCCTCGAGCCGGTTCACCGGGCGGTACTCCGGCCGGAACGACGGCTCGCCGAGCCACTGGCCGAGCATGAGCAGGGACTCGTCGAAGGTCTCGGTGAGTCCCACGAAGCCCACGCGGGCCGCGAGCAGGTCGATCGCCTTCTGCGCGTTCGCCTCGCCCGCGAGCATCTTCGTCTGCCAGTCGTGGGTCCACGGCGCGCTCGCCCAGCGCTCGAAGTCCTCGCGGCTGTAGGCGCGCGAGCGGTTCTTGAAGTGCGACAGGTAGCGCTGCACAGGATCGCGCAGGAACGTGAGGTAGCGGATGCCCGGGTACTCGACGTCGAGGTCCGAGTAGGGTTTGACGTTGTGGCCGGCAATGCCGCGCAGGCGACGGTAGATGCGTCGCACCCGGCGCAGGTCGGCAGCCGTGACGTGCACGCGCCGGTCCTCGAGCTCGGGCTCGCGGCGCGAGTACGGCGTGCGGATCTCGCAATGACCCGTACCGAAGGACCGCTTCAGGACGGCCCGCACCGTCCTGCCCGCGGTCTTCTCGATGTGCACGAATGCGTACAGCGTAGTTCCTGCGATCAGCGTAGTTCCTGCGATGTGACGGTCAGTCCGACTCTTCCTGCGGCTTGAAGGCGGCGGCCAGTTCCTGCTGCTTACGCAACGGTACCGGATCGTAGTGACTGAGGTCCATCGTGTAGGTGCCTTCGCCGCCGGTCAGCGCCTTGAGCCGTGACAGGTAGTCCTGCAATTCGCCGAGCGGCACGAGCGCCGCGATTTCCGACCGCCCCCCCTGCAGCGTGTCCTGGCCGTTGATGCGCGCGCGTCGTGTTGCCAGGTCGCTGGCGACGTCGCCGATCGACGACGATGGGCAACTGATGACGATGCGCACGATCGGCTCGAGCACGATCGGAGCCGCCTGCTTGATGGCCTCGACAAAGGCCTTGCGACCTGCCGACACGAAGGCCACTTCCTTTGAGTCCACCGCGTGATGCTTGCCGTCGTAGACGCTGACGCGGATGTCCTGCAGGTTGAAGCCGGCGATTGCGCCTTCAGTCAGCACCTGCCGCACGCCTTTCTCGACCGCGGGGATGAACTGGCCCGGAATCGCGCCACCCACGACGTCGTCGACGAACTCGAAGCCCGCGCCGCGTTCGAGCGGCTCGATGCGCAGGTACACTTCGCCGAACTGGCCGGCACCACCGGTCTGCTTCTTGTGGCGGCAGTGGCCTTCGGCCGGGCGGGTGATCGTCTCGCGGTAGGGCACCGCGGGCGGACTCGTCTTGACTGACACGCCGTAGCGCTCCGTCAGCCGCTGCAGAATCACGCGCAGGTGCAGGTCGCCAAGGCCGTACAGCACCGTTTCGTTCTGCGCGACGTGATGCTCGACCCGCACGCACGGGTCCTCGGCCATCAGGCGGTGCAGGCCTTCGGACAGCTTCTGTTCGTCGCCGCGCTTCTCGGTACGGATCGCCAGCCCGAGCATCGCCGGCGGAAAGGTCACGGACTTCAGGTGATGGTTGTCTTCGTCGTGCGAGTCGTGCAGCACGGCGTCGAAATGGATCTCGTCGATCTTGGGCACTGCGCAGATATCACCCGGCACGGCCTGGGTGATCTCCACGTGCTCCTTGCCCTGCAGCTGGAACAGGTGCGCCAGCTTGATCGGCTTGCGGGCGTCGCCCACCAGCAACTGCGCGCCGGGCCGCACCGTGCCCTGGTGCACCCGGAAGATGCCCATCTTGCCGACGAACGGATCGATGGTGACCTTGAACACGTGCGCGAGTACGTGCTTGGCCGGATCGGGGCTGATCGCGACGCGTTCGGCCGCATCGCCCTCGCCCTTGAGGAACGGTGGCGGGTTGCCCTCGGCCGGGTTCGGCGCGAGGCGTGCCAGCACGGCCAGTAATTCGGGAATGCCGGCGCCCGTTTCGGCGGAGCAGAAGCAGACTGGAATCAGGTGGTCCTCACGCAGGGCCTGCTCGAACGGGTCGTGCAACTGCTCGGGGTTCAGCAGCTCCTCGCCCTGTTCCAGGTAAAGTGCCATCAGCTTTTCGTCGATCTCGACCACCTGGTCGATGATTTCGGTGTGCGCGGCGGCCACCGAGGAGAAATCGGTCGCCTTGCCCTGCGACTGGAAGAAGCAGTCGACGACCGACGCACCGCCATCGGCCGGCAGGTTCAGCGGCAGGCAGCTCTTGCCGAAAGCCTCGCGCAGTTCCGCCAGCACCAGCTCGGTGCGGGCCTCGCGGGTGTCGATCTTGTTGACGACGATGAGCCGGCACAGGCCCCGCGTCCTCGCGAAATCCATCATGCGCTGGGTCATCGGCTCGACGCCGTTGACCGCGCTCACGACGATCACCGCCGTCTCGACCGCTTCGAGCGCGCTCAGCGTGCGGCCGAGGAAGTCGGGGTATCCCGGGGTGTCGATCATGTTGACGCGACGTCCCTGCGTCTCGAAACCGCAGATGGCGGCATCGAGGGAGTGGAGCAGGGCCTTTTCCTGCGGATCGAAGTCGCACACCGTCGTGCCACGGGCGAGCGACCCCTTGGACCGGATGGCGCCGGACTGCGCGAGCAAGGCTTCGGCCAGCAGCGTCTTGCCCGCGCCGGCTTGGCCCACGAGAGCGATATTGCGAATGTCCTGGGTTGTATAGGGCATGTTGGGATGCCTCCTTTTGCTTACTTGACTCAGTCGATGGTCAGAGCATACGCCGGGGGTCAAGGGGCACCACTTCCACTTGCCGGGATTGGCTTCGGACGTCTTTCAAGGTAGAAAGCCGGTACACGCGGCACCTGTCAGGTGCCTCCAGAAGGACCCAGGGATAAATGACTACGGGCAAGCGCGCCCTGATCGTGGACGATTCGCGATCGGCCAGAGTCATCCTGAGCCGGATGCTCGAACAGCACGGCATGACCGTCGATACGGCCGAGTCGGCCGAGCAGGCACTCGAGTACCTGCAGCGGAGCCGTCCCGACGTCATCTTCATGGATCACCTGATGCCCGGCATGGACGGGTTCCAGGCCGTGCAGACCATCAAGGCCGACCCGTTGACCGCGACGATCCCGCTGATGATGTACACCTCGCAGGAAGGCGAGCTGTACGTCAGCCAGGCGCGCGCCCTCGGCGCGGTCGGCGTGCTGCCGAAGACGGTGCGACCGGTCGACGTCTCACGGATCCTGTACCAGCTGCACTTGCTGCCGGATCGCCGCACGCAGCGCACGGCCCTGTTTCCCCGTCCCGCGGCGGCGGCGGCCATGGCGGCCGCAAGCGCACCCGACGACGCCGCCGCTGGCGGCCGCCCTGGCGGCCACGAGCACCGATGACAGCCTGGCGTTCGATGCGCTGGCGGCCACCGCCACCCGGCCGGCACTGTCGGCGTCGCCGCTCGCGCCTTCGCCCGCGGCGATGGCCTTTACCCCGACGCTCGCGTCCGAATTGCAGGCGGGACTGCGCAATTCCGTCCAGCACCTGGTCAAGGAGCAGCTCGGCGAGCAGCGGCGCTTCCTGCTTGCCACGTTCGAGGCGTTCGCGCGCCGACTGACCAGCGAGATGAAGGAGAGTATCGGCAAAATTCCGCCGCCGCCTTCAATAGAATCACTCACGCCGCCGCGACCGCCCCGTCATTGGTGGCCGGTCCTGCTCACGGCGCTCTTCGCGGCCGTGCCCGCGGTGGTCCTCGGCTACGTGGCGTGGCAGGCCAATCTCACCAACACGGCCCTCACGCGCGAGCTCGCGGACTCGCAGGCAGCGGTCGAGCGGGCCAAGGCGGCGGCCAGGGTGGCGGCCGCTGCGGCCAGCGCGACGGTGGCCAGCAACACGCCGCTGGCCGCGACCTCGGGCCCGGTGGCGACCGAGTACGTGCCTTACGGCGAGGCTCCGCTGGCAGGCAGTCGCCTCGAGCGGCTGCGCGCGATGACTGCGATGCTCGAGAGCCAGCAGTTCAAGGGCCGGGTCCGCGTCGAATCCTACGTCGGCGATTTCTGCCTCAGCGGCAGTGCCAACGAAGGCTTTGCACCCGCCGACGTGAACGTGCCGGCGAGCAAGTGCGACCTGGTCGGCAATCCCTTCGATGACTCGCTGTCGGCGGCGCAGCGGCAATCGGTCGACTTCGCCAATTTCATCGCAACCTTGCGACGTCGCACCGGCGGCGACATCCAGGTCGAAGTGGTGAACGGCGCGCGCACCCAGCCTGTGGCCTACCCGGTGCAGGAGGAAAAGACGACCGCCGGCACCTGGAACACGGTCGCCGCCCAGAACAACCGCGTCGAATTCCACGTCCTGCCCGCCTCATGAGCGCGGGCCGGCTGGTCATCTATGGCGCCACGGGGTACACGGGCGAGTTGATTGCGCGCGAAGCGGTCCGCCGCGGACTGCGGCCCGTGCTGGCCGGTCGCAATGAAGTGGCCGTCGCCGCCCTCGCCAAAGAGCTGGGGTGCGACCATCGCGTCGCGTCGCTGGACGATCCCGGTGCACTCGACCACGCGCTGCAAGGCGTGACCGTGACTCTGCACTGTGCGGGGCCGTTCTCGGCCACGTCGGCACCCATGGTCGAGGCGTGCCTGCGGCAGCGCAGCCATTACCTCGATATCACCGGCGAAATCGACGTACTCGAAGCCATTCATGCACGCGACGCCGCGGCCCGGCAGGCAGGCGTCGTGCTGTGCCCGGCTACCGGCTTCGACGTCGTGCCGACGGATTGTGTCGCGGCGCGTATCAAGCAGGAACTGCCGGACGCAACGTACCTTGCGCTGGGCTTTGCCTCGACTGGGCGGCCGAGTCGCGGCACGCTCAAGACCAGCATCGAGAACCTGTCGCGAGGTGGACGCATCCGCAGTGCAGGTCGCATTACGCCGGTGGCCCATGCGTTTCGGCAGCGCGACATCGATTTCGGCGCGGGTGTGCGCACGGCGGTGACGATCCCGTGGGGCGACGTGAGCACTGCCTACTGGACGACCGGCATCGGCAACATCGAGTGCTACATCGCGATGCCCGCGGCCAGTATCGCCAAGCTCAAGCGCCTGAACACGTTCGGCGGACTGCTGCGGTTTGGTCCCCTGCAGGGTCTGCTGAAGCGCATGGTGACCCAGGGTCCGGCCGGCCCGGACGCGGCTGCGCGGGCGTCGAACGGCATGCTGGTCTGGGGCGAGGCCCAGGCCCCGAGCGGCGACCGGGTGACCGCACGTGTTCGTGTCGCCAACGGTTACGACGTCACCGTGCACGCAACGCTCGCGATTGCCCAGCACCTGCTCGACGGCAAGCCCGCGGAGCCCGGTCATCGCACTCCGTCGCAAGTGATGAGCGGAAATTTCGTCGAATCCCTGCCCGGCTCGAGTCGCATCGAGATCGTCCGCGATCGCGTCTGGAATCCGTCGCCTCCTGCCGCATGAGCGACGCACCCCGACCAGTCACCGACACGTCACTCGACTTCGTGCCGCCCTGGCGGCTGCGGCATCACCACGTGCAGTCGATCTACCCGAGCCTGCCGTTGCGGCGGGCGAGCGTGGAGCGGCGAGCAACGGTGTTGCACCAGGCGTCGCGAGAACAGATCGTCGACTGCGGCGATGGCGTCCGCCTGCTCGCGCTGGTCGCCACCCAGGCGGAGTCCGGACGGCCGCCGTCCGACCGGCTCGCCGTGCTGCTGCACGGCTGGGAGGGCAGCGCCAACTCGCTGTACCTGCTTTCGCTCGGTCAGTATCTCTTCGATGCCGGCTACGACGTGGCGCGCCTCAACCTGCGCGATCATGGCGACAGCCATCACCTGAATGCCGGGATCTTTCATTCGTGCCGCATCGCCGAGGTGGTCGGTGCGGTGCGCGAATTGCAGCGGCACCATCCGCGGCAAACGGTTGGTGCTCGGGGGATTCTCGCTTGGCGGCAACTTCTGTCTACGGGTGGGCGCCCGTGCTGTCGATGCGGGTATCGACGTCTCGCGCATCGTCGCGGTCTGCCCGGTGCTCGATCCCGAACACACGTTGACGCGACTCGAGTCCGGCTGGGCCCTGTATCGCGAGTACTTCGTGTGGAAGTGGCGTCGCTCGCTGCGCAAGAAGCGTGCGGCGTGGCCGGATGTGTATCACTCGCTGGACGACATCCTGGAACTCGGCAACCTCACCGAGATGACCCATCGACTGGCAGTGGGCTACGGCGGATTTCCGTCGCTGCTGGACTACCTGCGCGGCTACGGGCTGGTCGGCCGGGCGCTCGAACCGCTGTCAGCACTGCGAGGGGCGCGCGTTCGCATCATTGCGGCGGACGATGACCCGATCATCCCGGCAGCCGACCTCCAGCGCATCGCACGGCCGCCCGTGCTGGAGGTAACCCGCACAAGCCACGGCGGGCACTGCGGCTATTTCGACGGCGTCCCCGGACCGACCTGGGTCGAGCGGCAGATCCTCGCTACGTTCGAGTCAGGCTGACAAATCCGGCTGAGGGTTGTTCCGCGCCGGTGCGGACCGACATCGCTGCACGCCATTCTTCGAATCGCTTCAGGGCGGGATGCTCGCCCGCCGGCGCAAACGATCGTTCGATCGGCACGGGTTGCCAATCCTGCGGTTGACCTGCGGCCAGGTACGCGATGCCGCGTGACGTCGCCTCCAGCAGCGCGGGTCGTTCCACCGTCATCTGCGTGGCTGCTGCAAGGACTTCGCAGAGGTAGTCGCACGCCGCCAGCCCGCCGGTGATCGTCAGTCGCTGCAGGGGCGCTGCACGCTGCATGGCGAGCACGTTCACTGCGATCAGGAAAGCGATACTCTCGACGACGGCGCCGATCCGTTGCAGTTCGGTCGCACTGTCCACACCCAGGGCAGCGCCGCCGGCGACGGGCAGGAACTCACTCTGGAAATCGGGCAGCCAATAGGGCGCGCCGAGCCCGCCGACACCGTTCATGAACAGCAGCGGCACGTCGCCATCGGCAAGCGTTGCAGACAGGCTCGTGAGCGTGCGCTTGACGTCGACGGCCACGCGCTTGCCGAGCCACTCGAGCGCGGCGTACGCGCCGTTGATGGTGCCTTCGTGGCAACGGAGCGCGCTCGCGACGTCGTCAGTCCGTGCGTACAGCACGCTCTTCAGCAAGCCACGCGGTGCCGGACTGGCGCCGTCACGCAACACCCGTTGCACGAACGCGCCGGTTCCCGCGTTGACGTACGCCGTCGTCGTTGCGGGCGGCCCGAAGGCGAAGATCGCGGCAGACTGATCCCCGCTGCATGCCAGCAGCGGCGCACGCCGCGTCGGCATCGATGGGAATCGTGCCGAAATCATGGTGGGTGCCGACGCAACGTGGCAGCACGGCCGCGGGAATGCCGAACGCCTCGAGCAGCGGTGGCGACCAGTCGAGGACGGCGGGATCGAACAGCAAGGTGCGTGCGGCGTTGGCCGGGTCCGCATACGCTTCGGCGGAAGAGCACAAGCCTTGCACCAGAAAGCTGGCGAGTGGTCCCGCGCACAGCCGTTCGTCGCGCAACGCCAGGCGCACCTCCGGCAACTCGTCCAGGCACCAGCGCAGCTTGCTCGCGCCATAGTGTGGCGACAGCGGCAGGCCCGTGAGTTCCCGCACCCAGTCAGAGCGGGCGCCGAGGTGCTGCTGCAGCCAGGCTGCGTTGCGTCGATCCTGCCAGGAAAGTGCGGGGCTCAGGGGCTTCCCGTCGCTGCGGTCCCAGCAACAGATGGTCGAACGTTGCGTAGCGAGGCCCGCGGCGACGATCGGGCTGGCCGGCGGCGAGTCGGTGACTCGCAGACGTCGTGCACCGCGGTTCGCAGCGACTGCAGCAGCTCGGTCGCGTCGTGTTCCACGCGATCGTCGCCGTGCCTGCGCGTCTTGATCGGGACGTGGGCGGTCGCCACTTCGCGGCCGACGGTATCGAACAGGACAGCGCGACTCGACGTGCCGCCCTGGTCCAGCGCGAGGTACAGCGCAGCGCGACTCGCCGGGAGGCATCAGCTCGCGGCGGATGGTGCTCAGCTCTCCGGCGAGCCAGGCCAGGTCCTCGGTCACTCTCGCGGGAACTCATGTTCCGGGCGCGACCTCGTCGTACGCGGTGCACAGGCTGCGCACGGCCATCGTCTCGACGTAGCGTGCGCCGAGTTCGTGGCAGTAACGTGCCGTCTCGAGGTCGCGCACTTCGTAGATCGCCCAGTCCCACGGACCCGGCCACAGTTTCTCCGTGCCGATCGGCACGCGTTCCAGGTTGCAGAACAGGAACTCGGGCGCGAGTGCCGTGGCCTCGCGCAGGCTGTCGGCGTCGTACGATTCCAGCACCCAGCCGATTCGCGCACCCGTCATCAGCCGCAGGATCTTGATGGCGGCGAGATCGAACGAAATCAGCACGCACCGGTCGAGCACGGGCTGCAGCACCTGGCTCACCTGGCGCAGCACGGCTTCGCGACCGAACTGGCGCATGCTCGCGCGCTTTAATTCGACGAAGGCACTGACGCCGTTCCAGCCGGCGATGGCATCGACTGCCTGCGCCAGTGACGGTGCGCGGGTGTGGGCGAAAAGGTCGCCGAAGCGACTGGCCTCGCCCACCGGGATCTCGGCGAGTTGCGTCCAGGACAGCGAATGCACGCTCTCGGGGCGGTTGGCCACGCGGGCGAGATCCGAATCGTGGAACACGACGGGCACGAGGTCGGCCGTCAGCTGCACGTCGAACTCGACGTGGCGCACGCCGAGGGCGACCGCCGATTCCAGGGCCTGCAACGTGTTCTCTGGGATACTCGATGGCATTGCCGCGATGCGCAATGATGTCCGGCAGCTGGGTAGTGGTGCTGTTCATTGTTCTCCGCCGCGCCAGCGGCTGCGTCCCGGTGGCTGAGTTTACTTAATGCGCGCCTGTTTGCGCTTGGCGACCGCGAGGTCGATCGAGCCGCAGTGTGACGAGCCTCACAGATGGACAGTGCCGGTCACCGCGATGGACGTGTTCTGTCACCCGCGCGTCGCCGGACGCAGGCCGAAATGGCCGGATTGCTGGGCCGGCGCGCTGGCATGCAAGTTGCTATGTCTTTCCCAGGAACACCTGCACACAACGACGATGTCCGAAACGATCAGTCCTGAAGAAGTCCTCGCCCTGCTGTTTCCCGAACCGGCTTCCTCCGGCAATCCGAGTTTGTCGGTGACCGCCTTCGTGCGCGACCCCCAGGGCGGGTTGATGCTGGCGTCCGTGGTGCCGAGCCGCAGCTTGCTCGAGACGGCCAGGGTCGCCGGCCGCTGGAACAGCGGCACGCCGATCCTCGATCCCCAGACCCGCGAGATCATCGGCTACGAACTGGCGCCGCTCGCGGTCGCCTGACCGGTCCGCCTTTTTCGTCGCGTCGCCAATCCCCGCGGCGGCGTGCGCTATATTCGGCGTTGCGCCGGGCGGCGATCCACCGCCCCTGAGGGGGTATCAATGTCTGTTCTTCGCGCCGGACCGGCCGCATGACCGGGTCTCGACGGATTCGACTTGGCTGGGTGCGCCGCACGATGCGCCGCATCCGGGCCGAACGGGGCGACGGCGCGCTGCCGCTCCTGATCCGGCGCGCCGCGCGGCCTCCCGAAGTCACTTTGTTGCTGCGCGCGGGTTTCGTGCTGTTGCTGGTCGCGTCGGTGTTCGTGGTCTTCCTGCTCGACCGCAACGGCCTGCGGGACCAGATCGACGGCCACGTGTCGGTTTCCGACGTCTTCTATTTCACGATGGTCACCATCACGACCGTCGGCTACGGCGACATCGTCCCGGTGTCCGACCAGGCGCGTCTCATCGACGCGTTTTTCGTCACCCCGGTGCGGATCTTCGTCTGGCTGACGTTCCTGGGCACGGCGTATCAGCTCATCATCCAGCGGCTCATCGAGGAATGGCGCATGTTGCGTTTGCAGCGCGAATTGAAGGACCACGTCATCCTGTGCGGCTACGGTCACAGCGGTTCGATCGCCGCCTCCGAACTGCTGTTGCGTGGCTGGGAGCAGGAGCAGATCGCCGTGATCGATCCGGACCGCGAGGAAGTCACGCGTGCCGCCGATCGCGGCTTCATCGGCCTGCACGGCGATGCGTCGAGCGAGGAGATCCTGCGGGTCGCCGGCGTGCAGCGTGCGCATTCGGTCATCGTCAGCGTCGGCCGTGACGACACCACCGTCCTGATCGTCCTGACGGTTCGCGCGCTGGCCAGCAAGGTGCGCATCATCGCCAGCGTCGCCGAACCGGAGAACGTGAAGATCGTGCGTACGGGCGGGGCCGACGAGATCGTGTCGCCGTCACGCTTCGGCGGCTACCTGATGGCCGACGCGGTCAAGACGCAGGGCACGATCGATTTCGTGTCGGAGCTACTGTCCTACCGCGGCCAGTGCCAGCTCGTCGAGCGCGAGGCTCGCCCGGAAGAGGTGGGACGCGCGGCGCGTGAAACCGTGGGCACGGTGATCGTCGAGATCCGTCGCGGCCAACGCCGGTTCGGGTGCTGGAACGATTCGACGCTGCGGATCGAGGCAGGCGATCGCGTGATTGCCATCGACGCGAACGACGGGCGCTGAACGACATTCGGCCAACGAGTCGCGACAGACCCCAGGCCCGGTGTCCACCTGGCACCGGCGTAAGATCGCCTCCGGGCTAACGGGTCGCCAGCGCCGCTGCCTCGGCAGCGCAATCGCTGCTCGGCTTCAAGCCCTTGGCCTGCGCCTGCGTGACCTCGTCGCGCGCCAGCGCCACCTGGGCCGCGAAGGTCGGGTCGGTCTGCAGGCGGGACACCGTGGCCGCGCCGATCAGCCGGCCGGCTTCGACGTCACTCTGCCAATGCACGCCGCAGATCACGCGGCTTTGGCCGAAGGCATAACCGCGCTGCAGGATGGCGTCCATGCGCTGCGGCGCGGCCTGTACCAGCACCAGCGCCCAGGCCCAGCCGATCGAGGTGTGGCCCGAGGGGTAGGAACCGTCCTTGGATAGCGTCGCCTCCTCGGCCGGCGTGCAGGTGCCCTCCTTGTCGACGACGCAGGGCCGCTGGCGCTGGTACTTGTCCTTGGCCGCATAGGTGGCCAGCCCGGCGTCGAGTAGCGTGCGCCTCAGCAGCATGTTGAGGTTGGGTGTGGCCTGCTGCGTGATCGGGATCTGCAGCGCACATTCGAAGGTGCTGGCTGCGGCCGGGAACTTCAGGTTCGCGTCCTTGGCAGCCAGCGCCCAGCGCGGGGTGTCGCGCAATGCGCGCGTGCGCCTGTAGGTGTCGAGGTCGGCGGCCAGCTGCACCGACCCCGGTGCCGGCGGCGGGGGCAGCAAGGCCAGGCTGTCGGGCAGCTGGCTGCCCTGTAGATAACCGTTCAGGTAGCCGGAATCCGGGCGGAATTCCCCCACCACCTCGGGCGAGGTCGGGGGCGGTGTCTGGCAGCCGGCCAGCAGGCCGGCCAGCCAGCCGAGTGCCAGGGGGTTGATCGACAGTCGGGTCACGCGTACCTCCTTCGTTGTCGTGCGGGTGGGAGCGATGATGACAGGCATGCAGTTTAGCCGGCGCGGCTTGCCCGGCTCTGGATTACAATTCGCTACCCGGATTTCTTTATTCCATGACCCGCGAGGAACGATGTGAGTCAAGCGCAGCAAGACCTTCAATTGAAAGTTTGGAAAGAACTCGCCATCAGCAAGCAGGTCCTGATGCGAGCGGCCACGGATGCGCTCAAGCTCGACCCGGAGTGCACGCAGGAAGAGCTGAAGGAAGCACTGGAAGGTGCGCTGAAGAAGGTCGCCAAGGCGGATACCGACCTCTTCAACGCGCAGGAAGAGGCGAAGGTCGCCATCACCGCGCTCGAGAAGAAGGTCGCCGCGACCGAGGAGCGCCTGGAGATTGCGCAGAAGACGGCTACCGAGGCGAAAGCCGCGCACGACGACGCGGTCCAGCAGATCGCCAACCAGCGCGCTGCCGCCGCGAGGGAGCTGCAGAAGGTCAAGGACCGCCTGACCGAGCGCGACAAGTCGCTCAAGGCGATCAACACGGCGCTGGCCGACACGCCGGAAAACCTCCTGAGGAAAATGAACACGCTCAAGAAGCAGAAGCAGGAAGAAGCGGATGCGCGTCGCCAAGTCGAGTCCGCGCTGAATGCGCTTCGCACCGAGAAGCGCCAGCAAGATCAGCAGTCGGCGGACGTGTTGCGTAATGGCGCGACCTTGGTGAGCCGCTATCGCGACCTGCGCGCGCTGTCGCTGAAACTGCATGAGCAGCTCCAGCCGCTGGTCGAGGATGCGAAGAGCCTGCCGGAGATTCCCGAGCTGGACACGGATCTGCTGAAAGCCATCGAGCAGCCAGCGGAGACGAATTTCAAAGGCCCTGCTCGCTCAAGCCGAGGCCTGCCGTCGTCCTGAACGCGGTGCAGATCCTTACCTGCGCAGGAAGATCGGATCGCAGGCGCACTCAAAACAGCCTGGACGGAGGCTCGGGCGGGTACTGCTCGGGCGCCTTGCGTTGCGGGTGTGAGAGCAGCGCGCAATGACCGCCGCGGAGCTTCAGGCGGTGCATTCTTGAACGTGCTCGTCGACCTGCGTGCCTGGCGGCCGCCGACACATCCGTGGCGAGACCTGGCTGGACAGGGGTCTCGACTCAGCGCACGGTGAAACGGATGCGGTCGACAACCCGTCCCTGGGCGTCTTCGAGCACGAGCAGGTGATAACCCGGCCGCGGTGACCACATCACGGGCCGGGCCGCATCGCCGAGCACGGTCTCGTCGAGCCGGAAGCGCAGGCCGGCCACGCTCCCTCGTGCGAGGATCGGCAAGCGCTGTGCCGATTCAGGAATGTCAGGGTCGAGCGCGATCACTGTGCCGCTGGTGGGACTCTCTATGCGCGCCAACGCGGCAGAAGGCGCCAGGCCGCGCACCTCGGCATGCTCCGTTCCGACGACGAACCATTCGCGCCGCGGGGCCTCGACCGCCGGCGTGAATGTCACTGTCACGGCGACGACATCTTTCGGTGGCTGTGGTTCCGCGCCGGCGCCGTCGCGATGCAGTTGCTCCATCAGCTCGGCCCACACGGGCGCAGCGCCCGTGACGCCGCTCACGTCGTGCATCGAGTCGCCCTCGAAGTTGCCGACCCACGCAGCCACGAGATAACGACTGCTGAAACCGATGCACCAGTTGTCGCGCATATCCTTGCTGGTGCCGGTTTTCACCGCGCTCCAGTAGGGTGTGTTCAGCGCGCTGTCCGAGCCAAATGTCAGCACTCGCGCCGCGCGATCCGCGAGGATGTCCGCGACGACGAAGCTCGCCGGCTCCGGCAAGAGCGCGCGATCCACCGGTTTCGGCGCATCGAGGCGAAGTCGCAGCGGCGCGAACCGGCCTCCGCGAGCCAGCGTTCGATAGGCCTGGGCCTGCTCCCACAGGCTCACTTCCGCGGAACCGAGGGCGAGCGAAAAGCCGTAGTAGTCCCCGTCGTGCGAGATCGAGGCATAGCCGAGATCGACCATCCGCTCGCGGAAGGCGTCGACGCCCGTCAGCATCAGCGCTCGCACCGCAGGCACGTTGAGCGAGTTGCCGAGCGCGCTGCGCACGCTGACGAGGCCCTTGAAGTCGTGGTCGTAGTTCTGCGGGATGTAGAGGCCGCTCGCAGTGTCGAGGTTGACCGGCGCATCGTTGAGCAGCGAGGCGGCCGTCAGGTACCCACGCTCAATGGCGAGCTCGTACAGGAACGGCTTCAGCGTCGAGCCCGCCTGGCGATGCGCGCGTATGCCGTCCACGTGGCCGGCGGATGAAGCGCGTCCGCCCGAGGCCACGTATGCCAGTACGTCGCCGGAATGCGTATCGACGACCAGCACTGCGCCGTCGCGCACGTTGCGGTCAGCTACCTGCGCCAGCTGGCGCGTCAGGGCATCCACGGCGAGCATTTGCACGCGTGAATCGAGCGTGCTGGTCACGCGCTCGCCCGCGTGCCGCAGCATCAGCTGCGCCAGTTGCGGTGCGAGCCGCGGCGGCGTGAGTGACGGGCGCCGGCGCTGCAACAGCTCCTGCGCCGTTGCTGCCAGCACGCCGCAGTCAACGGCCGGTTGCACTGCCGCGCTTCGGGCGCAGGCCCGACGGGATAAGTCGTCGAGTGTGGCTCCCGGTGCCGGCAGCAGCGCCGCCAGCACGATGCTCTCGGCGTGGTCGAGCCCGGAAGGCACCTTGCCCGCGAGCACGGCCGCCGCCGCGCCTATGCCCTGCAGCTCGCCGCGGAACCCGAGCAGGTTGAGATACGCCTCGAGAATCTGCGCCTTGGTCCAGCGGGCTTCGATCGCGCGGGCAGCCCGCATCTGCCGCAACTTGCGCCACCACGCCGGACCGTCCGCCGCGCGCGTCTGGGGCACCAACTGCGCCACCTGCATGGTGATGGTGCTCGCGCCGCGGCGCCGGTGACGCAGCACGGTATCGCGCGCCGCGGCGAGCACGCCTCGCCAGTCCACGCCGCCGTGTTCGTAGAAGCGTCGGTCCTCGCCGTGAATAACCGCGGCCACGACAGCGGGCGAGACCGCATCTTGCGTCACCCACTGGTAGCGTCGCACTGAGAAGTCGAGGCGCTCCTGATCGAGCATGCGCCCGTGGCGGTCGAGCAGCCATGCTTCGGACGGTCGCCATTGGGCGCGCACCGTCGCGAATTCCGGTGCCGTGCCCGGCCAGAAGAACCATGCCGCTGCGAGCAGGGCGGCGCTGGCGCAGGCCGACGCTGCCCATCGCCATCGAGGGTGCATCATCGCTCCGTCACGGCGCCTCGACCGTCAGCGGCGCGTTCGGTTGCTCGGCATACGTTTCGGGCGCGTACATCACTTCGACCCGCGTGGCGGGCAGCTGGAACGTGCCCGGGTTGTTGAGCCGCATCGTGTACTCGACCGTGAATCGGCCCTTCGGCACGAAGCGGTAGTACGCGCGGAAGGCCTCGAAGCGTCGCTCTTCGAATGCGGGCCATGCGTAGCCCGTGTTGCGCTCGCTCTGCGTGAGCCGCTGCGACTGGCCGCTGAGGCCGCTGCCGAGTATCGTCGCGCCGGCGGGGACCGGATCGTCGACGACAAGCCACGTCGCGTCCGACTGCGCGTCGACCTGGAGTTTCACGCGCACCACGTCGCCGCGGCTCCAGCGGCCCGCCGTCTTCTGCTGCACGGCTTCGACGCCGCGCGTCACCGCCATGCCGCTGGTGATGGGCGCGTCGAGCGGCAATGCGGCGCTGGTCTTCACCAGCACCCATGGCTTGCCGGTGCCCAGGTGGGCCACGCCGAGATTGGTGCGCTCCGTTGGCCACGGCAGCGAGACCGCGCGAGACGCCTCGGGCGAAGGCCACGTCAGTTCGCGGCGCGTCGTGCCGAGCGCGATGCCGGTCTTGCCGGTCACCGGCGTCGACTCGAACTTCGCCGAGAAGCGCTGCATGGCGAGCGTGCCCCAGGCATTGGCCACGGTGGTGTTCCAGTGGCCGCGCTGTTGGCGGCCGAGCAGGCCGCGCACGAGCCGCGGCACGTCTTCGCGCCACTTCGGGTCGTCCACCGCGGTCATCAGGAAACGCGCCGCATTCGAGTCCGTGGAAATCATCAGCCACCACAGCGCGTCGAGCCGCTCCGTCGAGAACGTCATCGTCGTGCCGTTGTAGGTGACGCGCGAGCGCAGGACGTCGCCGGTCTCCGCGAGTCGCATGGCGCGGTTCGGCACGCCTTCGAGCCGGGTCAGGATGTCGAACCAGTCGAGCAACGCCGAGGTGGGCCACAGGTTCGGCGTCAGCTGCAGGCTATCGAGCATGTTCGCCTCGGCCCGGCGATAGCGCGAGAGCGCGGCGATCGCCGCGAGCTTACGCACGGTGAGGTCGGCCGTCGGCAGCGCGGAATCGCGCTGGATGTTGCCGCGGACGAAGGCGGTCAGGCCGTCGATCATCCGCGCGCGCGGCGCACCCGGGATGGGCCAGCCCGCTGCATCGGAGATCGTCAGCACGTAGGCGGTGAGCACGTCCTCCCCCGGCAAAGCGTTCGACGGGAAGTACTTGAGCAGGCCTGCGCCGTCCTGATACGACGGCAGGCGCTCCATCCATGCGTTCCACTGGTTGCGATTGCCGAGCGCGATCGAGCGCGACAGGTTCTGCTCGAGGCACGTGTACGGATAGCGCGACATGAATTCGCGTACGCCAGCGAGGTTCTCCGCCAGCTTTGCCTGAACGGACACGTCGATGCCGCCGCGGCCGGGCACCGCGCCCTTCGGCAATGCGACCGGCACGGTCCACGGCGCGGTGAGCTGCGTAATCGTCGCCTGGTAAGTGCGCACCGGGAAGGCAGCAACCACCTGCTGCGTCACCTGCAAGCGGTCGCCGCTCGAGCTGTCCGCCTTGCGCAGGCGCACGTCCCACCGGAGGCTCGTTGCACCCACAGGCGCGGCCACCGACCACGCCAGATCGCGGGCCTCGCCAGGTGCCAGCTCGATCTCGCGGTTGTCGAGCGGCTGACCGGGCGTGAGCGTGGCTTCGAGCGTGACGCGCTGTGGCTCGTTACTGGTATTGCGCGCGGTGAACGTGGCGAGGAAGCGATCGCCTTCGCGCACCAGCGGCGGCAGCCCGGAGAGCAGGATCAGGTCCTGCGTCGTGGTGAGGCTGGCACTGCCGGTTCCGAAGAGCTGAGCTCCGCCGCTGGCGACAGCCACGATACGAAACGTCGAGAGCGAGTCGTTGAGCGGCACCACGACCTTTGCGGTGCCATTCGCATCGAGCATCACGCGGCCCTGCCACAGCAGCAGTGTGCCAAACGTGCGCCGCGCGTGGTCTTGTCCGCCGCCGCCGCCGTGCGGCACGGCCTTACGGCCGTAGTGCCGCTTACCGACGACCTGCATCTGTGCGGTAGCCGTCCACACCTCGAGGCCGCGTTCGCCCATCATGGCATCGAGCAGCGACCAGGAATTGTTGGGCGAGAGTTGCAGCAGCGCTTCATCGACGGCGGCAATCGCGACTTCGCTGCCGGCAGGCAGCGGCGTGCCGTCCGCGCGCTTCACGACGATCTGTACCTCCGCCTTCTCGCGCACGCCGTAGAGCTTGCGATCCGGCGTCACGGCGACGTCGAGCCGGTGCGGCTTCCAGCCGACGCGCAGGCGCGCGTTGCCGAGCCGGAAGGCGGGCTTGTTGAGGTCCACCAGTGCAGTCACGGCCTTGTCGGCAGCGACCTTGCGACTGCCCTCGGGCTTCGCTATGCGGCCGCGCACCGCGAGCACCGAGACATAGACGTTCGGCGCGTCGGCCGCGTCGATCGGCAGCTTCACGACGGGCTGCTTGCCGCTCAAGGTCGTGACGAAGCCGCGCAGCACGCCCTCGCGCTCGACGGTGACCAGTGCCGTCGCCCTGCGGAACGGCATGCGCACCTGCAGCCGCGCCGTCTGGCCCGCGTTGTATTCCTGCTGCTCCGGCAGGACGTCCATGCGATCGCCCGTCGTGCCGCCGAACCACCAGTCGTCCGCGCCCACCACCCACGCGGAGGCGGTCGCGCCGGCCGTCCGGCCCGCAGAGTCCTTCGTCTCGGCCCTCATCAGCACCTGGCCAGAAACGCCCGGCGCGACTTCGCAGCTGAGGAGCCCGGCAACGTCCGTCTTGCCAGTGCAGACGGTCGGCAACTTACGCGTCTCGCGGGTAGTCTCGTACGCGTAGAACCCGCCGATCAGCCGCTTGCGGAAGGAATAATCGCTCGCCTGGTAGAGGCTCACCTGCACGTCCTGCTTCGGCACCGGCTTGCCGTCGAGGTCGAGCACCACGACGCGGAAGCGCAATTGCTCGGCGGATCCGACCCAGCCTTCGCGGCGCAGGCCCACGTGCACAGACGCGGGATGCACGCGGATGTAACTCGTCTGCGTGAGCAACTCGCCGTTCGAATCGGGATATTCGAGTTCCGCGGTAAGCGTAGAGCTGGCCGTGGTCCGTGGCAGGTCCGCGACCTCGACGCGCAGCGCGCCGTTCGCGTCGAGCGTCAAAGGCATGACGCGCACTTTGGGTTGCCGCTGCGACTCGAGCATGGAGGCACCGTCGCCTTCCTCGTCGCCCTCGTCGGCGTTGCTGCCGAGCGGCCTGTTGCCTTCCTGCACCGGGTTGCCGCCGAACGTGTATTCGTCGTAGCCGCGGAACGTGATGGTCTGCGGATCGACGTAGGTGCGCAGCGTCACGGGCAGGCCGCCCGCGCCGCCGCCGGCAAGATAGGCCACATGCAGGTCGATTGGCACCATCTGCGGCTGCACTTGCGGCTTCGCCGGGCCGGTCACTTCCGCGCGCATCGTGGGCAGGCGGAAGTCCTCCACCTTGAACGACACGCTGCGCTCGAGTGCGCCGCGCGCATCCGCGATGCGCACGTTGTAGGTGCCCGTTCTGGCGCCGGGCGGGATGACCCACTGCTGTTCGGCGATGCCGTTGGCATCGAACGTCGCGGCCGTCTCGTATTTCTGCTCCCTGCCGTCGTGCTCGATCACCACCTTGCGCTCGCCCGGTACTCCCGCGTCGACCACGACGCCCGGGCTCGCGTGCTGACGCAGAAAGTGCTTCATCGAGACCGTCTCGCCCGGACGGAACAGCGAGCGGTCGAGCACCGTGCTGAACAGGTTCAGGTCGAACTTGCTGCCCACGGGCAGGCCGAAGTCCCAGGGCGAAATGCCCTGCGTCCACCACGACAGCGCGAAGCTGTAGTCGGTGCCGGATTGCGCCATCACGATGAGCGGCCGCTCCGGCTGGTAGTCGCAGGAGTCGCCGGTCATGTCGTCGCCCAGCGATTGCTCGATACGCGCCAGGCCGTCGCGATCGGTGGTGCCGCTCCAGCGCAACTTGCCGTCACAAGCGCCGGTCACCGTTATCGCCGCGTTCGCCACCGGCTTGCCCGTGTCGAGCGTGGTCAACCAGACGATCGACGACTCCCGGCCCCATTTGAAGTGCACCGCGAGATTGGTAACGAGGGCCGCGGTCGCGACGTAGCGCGGCCGGTGGGAGCCGAGCAGGCTTTGTCCGAGACGCCGGCTCTCGAGTTCGACCACGTACAGGCCCGTGTTCTTGAGCGGCACGCCCACCACCTCGAACTCGCGCTCGCCCGCGGGCATCGGAATGGTGAACGCGCTCGCGCTGTCGTTCGGGTTGAAGACGGAAACAGAGCCCGTCAGTTCCGCCCAGGTGCCGCGGCCCGTCTTCGGGTCCATCTTCCAGTCGCCACGGGGTTCCGAGGCTGCATCGACGCGGCGCAGCCAGGCGGCGATTGCGGCCGGATCGGGGCCAACGCGAACCTGGCGCGCGAGGATGCCGGCGGGCGTGCCGACCGCAGGCGTGTCGAGATTGCGCAACGTCACGGGCAGCACGCCACCTTCCCGCGCTTCGAGGATGCCGAACTCGCCCGAGAACTTGGCGAGCGGCGGGTATTCGTCGACCCGCACGTCGAGGGGGAAGCGCTTCGCGTTCGAGAGCGATCGCCCCGCATCGTCCTGGAGTTCCGTCGGCAGCATCACCTGCACGGTGCTCGACGCGGGGAAGGGTCCGGTAAAGCGGATCGCGTCGATCATCGTCACCGGGTCTTTGTCGGGCGCCACGGGTTCGAAGACCTGCGCATCCGTCTTGAGCCGCAACCCGAGCGCCTGCGCGCGCGGTACCGGCGAAGTGAAGCGCACTTCGATCGGCTTGAACGGCAGGCAACCGGCGTCGGGATTCGTGCGCGTGCATTCGACGCGCGCGGCAAAGTCCGGACGCACGCGGAATGCGAGCCGCTGTTCGTCCATCGTCTTGAGACCAGACGTGGCCGCGATGCCGGGGCCCCAGACGAGTTCGACCTGCGCGGCAGGCGGCAGTCGACGCTGACAGCGCAATGCCACGACCTGCTGCTCGGCCGCCTTCATCGAATCGTCGCGCACGCGCTCGTTCGTGACTTGGCCGTCCTTCCAGAGGATACGGAAATACGCGGAGCCAAGCTGGCGACGTTGCGCGAGCAGCGCCGCGCGAGCCTGGCCTTCGATGACGACGACCGGCACTGCTTCGGCGAGTCCTTCGACGACGCATTGCGCATGGGCACGGATCGATGCGGTGCTGGCCGGCGCATCGAGTTTCAGCAGGAATGCCTGCTCTTCGTCGATCGCTTCAGAGCCTGCGTACGGCATTGAGGCGAGGACGGCCGGGCCGCCGGTGTCGAATCGGAATGGCTTCGGCGCGCTGACGGGAGTGCCGGCCAGGTCGTTGAGGCCGCGTTTCACCTGAAACGTGCAGCTGAGTCCGGCGGGCAGGTCGTTCGTGAAATCGTAGGCCCAGTTACGCGTGTCGATCCAGCGGCCGCGGCCGGGCGCGTTGCATGCGATGGTGAACGGATCGGCGAGGCGCGGATCGCCGAGCGCGACCATATTGGTGCTGAAGCGCGCGACCACCTGGCGCACGGCCTTGGTCGTACCCTGCGGCGAGAACGACACGATGGTGGCAGCCGGCGCAGCGGGCTTAGTCGGTGCGGGTGTTGCCGCCGTCGCCGTGGTGTTGGTCGTCGTGGGGGCAGCCGCGTACAGCGCCGGCGATGCGAGCGCGGCGATCAGGGCAATCAGGCGGCCGGGGGCCATGGTCCAGCTCCATGCTCAAGGCGAGCCATACGAGCATAGCAAGCGCGAAATCGGCCTAACTGCCGAAAGACTCGACGAGGCGACGATGTAGCGCATCGAGACGCACTCCCTGCTGTCGGCAGATATCGTGACCCGCGCTCGCAACTCGAGAAGCACCGGGAACCCTATACCGTTGTCCCTAAGGGGACGTCGTACGGCGAGAAGCCGAAACGGCCATTCGGCCAGGCGGCTCGGGCGCGTAAGTTGGAAGTGGACCCACGAAACTCGTACCGGTCTCTGCGGATCACGGAGATGCCGTTACCCGCGTATGACTGGCGGCCAATCCGGCCACCTGGGCGACGATCTGGCAGCATCTTGGAAGTCGAAAAGACGCTGGCAGAACTGCTGCGCTTGCGCTAGAAAGCGGACATCGGGCGATGCCCGCGTTCGGCCATAAGCGGAACTTGCTCGAGCACAGCCGGATACCCGCTTCAGGCTGGGTGCGGGCATTCGCATCGGCCACCGCGAGTGGCTGCATGCGGCACAAGCGGTCATGCGCGGCGTCGAGCCGACAGTGCGGAATCGACCCGGAGCCGGCGCCGGGGCCGACCGGCCGCGGCGCCACTCTCTATCGCGCTATGGTGTCCCCATCACCTCCCTCCAGCGCATCGCATCGTGAATCCGATGGCGGGCGCTCGGATGATGGAAGAAGACCACCTCCTCAAGGCGCCCCGGATCAGGTTTGCGGTAGTCCGAAAGTTTCAGCATCACCTCGGCAAAGCCATGTGGATCGCGGGCTAGATTCAGGCCGAAGCGGTCGGCCTCGATCTCCTGGATACGGATGATGCTGTGAAACACCGGTGTGGCCGCCAGCATGAAAACAGAGAATACTGCGGCCAGCAGTGGCAAGCTGGCCACATCGGCCACGGTCTGCGTGCCCCAGTGGTGCCCATAGCGCGCAAACAGCTGGCGCATCCCCCACTGGCAGAACAGCAATCCGAATAGGATAAGTAGCCCGAACTGCATCAACATCTTCGGCGCGTGGTTGAGCACATAGTGGCCCAGCTCATGTGCCATCACGGCACGGATCTCGGGCAGAGAAGTGCGATTGAGCAGGTTGTCGTTGAGCCGCACCGCTGCCGTGCCGCCCAGACCGCTCACATTCGCGCTGACGCGTTCGGTTTGGCGCGAGGCGTCGAAGACGTAGACCTCATCAGCCGGCACGCCATTGGACTGCGCCATGGCCAGCACGGCGTCGCGCACCGGACCGTGCTCCAGCGGCTTGTAGGTGTTGAACAGCGGATCGATAAGGATCGGGCTGACGAATAGCATCAACGCCAGCAAAGCGGAGCAGGCGGCTGCTCCCCAGAGCCACCAGCGCTCGCCGGCTCGGCGGAACACGGCATACAGCAGCGCTACCGCCACCGCCGTGCCGACAACCTCGACGCCCAGGGTCAGGGTCCACTCGCCCCACCAGTCACCGGCAGTCTGCGCGGACATGCCATAGCTGTGTTCACGCCAGTACCGCCGGTAGAAGTTCAGTGGCAGCAGCAGCAGCCCGGTTGCCAGGCCGTAGACGGCTCCGTACAGGCCGTCGCGCAACAGGAGGGCACGGGGACCGACGCGCTGCGTCCAATCGCGCACGCGGGCCGAACGGCCGCCATGCAGCATCAGCGCGGCGATGGCGAGACCGAGCAGGAACTCCCAAAGCTGCAGCCAGTAGCCACCCTCGTCGTAGTCGTTGGATCGCATTACCGCTTCCCTGGGTAGGCGGTCGAGATAGGCCTGCGTGGCCAGCTTGGCATCGCGCGGCAGCGCCGCCCGCCAGGCATCGTCGACCGGTGCGATATGCAGCGGCGCGCGCACGCCGTCTTCGCCGGCGTGCGTATGCGGCTGAGCAAGCTCCGCCGCGCACACGGGCGCGCCAAGCTGCAGACAGCACAGCAGCAGCAGGCCGATGCGGCGCGTCAGCGCGGGCCAGAGAGTTGCAGCGTTCATAGGTGTGTTTGGACAGCGAAGCACGCAGTCTACTGAGCAGACCCGGCGGCGTCCCGTCGAATGCGATGAAACGGCAGGCGCCTGGGATCAGCTGCCTAAATAAAGGATGCGCAGGCCTGACGCTCGTGTCCCTTACGCTCCAGATGCCGCTGGCGGGTCTCGTCGCCCAGGCCCGTAGGACCGGCCGTTCGGGACCATCGCGCCGAGTGACTCTTCACGATGCTGAGCCGCCGCCGATCCCTACAACGCGAACTACCGCAACGGGTCGTTTATTCGCCTGCGACGTCCGCTTACGGGAACGGTAAAAGCGGCCACGAGCGGACTGTCGTGATGGCCAAGCCGATGCTGCGGTAGTGCGTTGCGAAGCGAGCCGATCACCGGTGACCGAACAACGCAGCCGAGTCAGTCATCGGCAAATCCTGAGACCTGCGTCACATTTTGAATCCTGTTGACACTCAGAATATGGTCCCTTGGGACCAAGTCGGAGCGCGGGATCGTGGGCATGGAACTGACGCGCAACTTCGAGCATGTCGCAATCGCCAGCGCGGCGAATTCGCAGACGTCGGAAGTCCTTGTCGCAGCGATCCAGCAGGCCGGTCTTACCGTCCAGCGGTGCGCGCTGGGTACGACGCCGTCGCATGAAGAGACGGCGGCCGTGATCCTCGTCGAAGATGCGGAGGTGCTCGACAGCGTCGCCATAGCACTGCGTCAACGCTCATCGCAGCCCGTGCTCGTCCTGTCGTCGACACCGCAATTGTCGTCGCGGGTCGTGCCACTGCTGAGGACGTTGCACGACGTCGGGTCCGTGTCGGACCCACGCGACGTCACGATGTGGAGGCTCAGGCAAGTCATCGCCCGAGCCAGACGCCTGCTGTTGCAGGACAGCCACGTCGACGTACTGACAGGACTCATCAACCGACAGGAATTCGAAGTGGAGGTCGCCCGAGCTACTGCTGCTGTCGGGCGCGGCAATGTCGCCGGTCTCGTCTACATCGACCTCGACCGGTTTAAGGCAATCAACGACCGCCTCGGTCAGCGCATCGGCGACACGATTCTGCGAACGATTGCCGATGCGCTGCGAGAGATGCTGATGCCGCGGGACATCGTCGCTCGACTGGGAGGCGATGAGTTCGGATGGCTGCTTGTCCGGAACAACGAAGAGTCGGCTGTTCGGGAGGCTTCCGACCTGCTCGGCCAGGTCGCACGCATCCGGGTTGCGGAACTCGGCTCGGAGCCGGCCTTGCGCCTGACCGCCAGTGCGGGCCTCACGTTCCTGCGTCCACTCACTGAAGCCACAAGGTTCCTGACAGAAGGCGAGATTGCGGGCTACGAAGCCAAGGTCCGCGGCCGCAAGCAACTCGTGGTGTACCAGCAGATGGCGGACGCATCGCGTCGCGCACATCAGGACGTGGAGGTCCGGCACTTCGAGAACGTCGCTCGCGTCGCCGCGGAACGACTGATCGATGCGCTCACGCTAAAGAGCCGCAGCCTGATCGAGGCGGCGCAACGCGAAGCCGACGTATGCCCACAGACGGGGCTCTACAGCCGCCGATTCCTCAGTGCACGACTTGCCGAGGATTTCGAGTCGGCGCGGTCGCGCGGTTGCCCGCTGACCGTGGTGATGCTCGACCTGGACCACTTCGGCGCGATCAACAAGACTCGCGGCTGGCCCGCGGGCGACCGTGTATTGGAGGCTTTCGCCGCTGCGGCCCGGAGCCATCTGAGCGCTGGACACTGGGCTGCCCGGTACGGCGGTGAGGAATTCCTGATCGTGATGCCCGGAGCGCTGCTCGCCGAGGGCGCGCGCATTGCGGAGAATGTCCGCGCAGCGCTCGAGTCGAGCCCCATCCAGGACATGGACGGCCGACTGTTCCACGCCACGCTGAGCGCTGGCGTCGCCAGCGTGGGCGGCGACTGCGCGTCGGTAGTCGATCTGCTGGAAGAGGTTTCAAGGGTTCTGATTCGCGCCAAGGAGTCGGGCCGGAACCGTGTCGCGGCATCCGAGCGTTTGACTGAGGTGCCGATGGACGATGCGGATCCGTTCGACTTGCGTCGATTCGTCAAAGCCCAGTCGGGCGGAACGTTCGAGGTGGCGATCGACGAACTGCGTCGAGGCCGCAAGGATTCCCACTGGATGTGGTTCGTGTTTCCACAGCTCAAGGGTCTGGGCAGAAGCACGACGGCACTGCGTTTTGGCATCACCGGCCTACGGGAGGCGCGGGCGTACCTTGCGCATCCACGGCTCGGGCCTCGGTTGCAGGAATGTGCCCGCACGCTGCTGGAACTCGAGCCATCGTGCGGAACCGCCATCGACATCTTCGGCGGCATCGATGCGATGAAGCTGCGCTCCAGCCTGACTCTCTTCTCGATGGCGGCCGGCCCAGACTCCGACTTCGATCGGCTGCTGGCCAGGTATTGCCATGGCGAGCGCGACGAACAGACGGCTGCAATGCTCTTGCTGAAAGGCGCGATTTGAGCGGCGGCGTGCGTCTCGTTCATCGAGCCGCGGGACGGCCAGTCCTTTTGCAGTGAGGCGATACAGTGAGCGATGACCTCAAAATGTTGACCAGGTTCGTATATGGCCACGACCGACCCGCTGACCGGCCTCGTCAACCGCCGAGCGTTCGAGCGCCGGCTCGAAGAAGCGCTGGAAGCGACACAGGGCGGCGCGCGGCACGTGTTGTGCTATCTCGACCTCGATCGCTTCAGAGTGGTGAACGACGAAGCGGGCACCCACCTTGCCGGCGATGCCATGCTGTGCGAGGTCGCCACGCTGATCAAGGATGCGGTTGGGGAGTCGGACGTGGTCGGACGACTCGGCGGCGACGAATTCGGCATCCTGCTGGCGGGCTGCCCGCTCGAGAACGCGCGGCAGATCGTCGACGACGTGGTGCGGGCGGTCACCGATCATCGCTTCGTCTGGAAGGACAAGACCTTCAGCATCGGCGTGAACATTGGCCTGGTCGAAGTCACGGCCGCAAGCAGCTCCACGGAAGACCTGGTGCACGCGGCGGATTCGGCCTGCTGCCTCGCGAAGAATCAGGACAGCCACGTCCACGTGTACTCGGCGCGCGACGAAGCCGATGCCCGCCAGCGCGGCGAGATACTGTGGCTGCAGCTGCTGCAGTCGGCACTCAAAGATGACCGCTTCGAGCTGCATGCGAAGCCGATCGTCCACCCATCGGCCCAGCAGGCGGGCGGGACCGACCTCGAGATCCTGCTGCGGCTGAAGGACGGCAAGGGCAACTCGTTTGCGCCCGCCGAGTTTATGGGCGTCGCCGAACACCACCGACTGATGCCGCTCGTCGACCGCTGGGTCGTGCAGACCTCGCTGACCTTGCTGACACGCGGGGCCATCCGGCTCGCACCCGACCGCAGGCTGTGCATCAACCTGTCCGGGCAGGCACTCGGCGATGCATCGTTTCTGGGGTTCGTCGTCGATGGTCTCGACCGCACCGGCGTCGCGACGAATCGCGTCTGCTTCATCGTGCCTGAAGGCGCGTTGTCGCCGGACATGGATAGCGCGCAGGCGTTCGTCCGTGAATTGCGATCCAGGGGATGCACCTTCGTAGCGTCGCCCGTTGGAGGCCAGTCGGTGTAGGTCCGCTTTGCACTACCTCGATGCGCTTCCTGAAAGGTCGGCCGGAACGACATTCCGGTCATCCGCAATAATCGAGTCGGGCGATTGCACTGCTGTGGGTTCACGCAGGCACGGGCGATCGCTCCCGGTGATGAGACATAAGCTGTGCACGAATTTAAGCGGTGACCGCAACCGGTCAGCGCAACAAGCAGCCTTTCGTCACGATGGACCCACCATTGAAGACAACTGGTCTCGCCTGGTCTCGCGGCGAAAACGCGCGGGTGGCAATCCCATTGCGCGTTTGAAGGCTCGATTGAACGCCGCTTCAGACTCGTAGCCGACATCGGCAGCAATTTGGGCGGTGCTGTGTGAGGTCGTCACCAGGGCGCGAGCGGCGAGTTGCATGCGCCAGCGCGTCAGGTACTGAATGGGTGGCATGGCGAGAAGCGCGGTGAAGCGCTCGACGAGGGCAGTGCGAGAGAGGCCCACTTCGTTCGCGAGGCGGGCGATCGTCCAAGGCTGTGCGATGCGGTTGTGCATCAATGCCAAAGCCTTTCCCACGTGATGGTCACGCGCGGCAGCGAGCCACCCAGTATGGGTGTCCGGCAGCGTCGCGGCATAGGTGCGTAGCGTCTCAATGAACAGCGCCTCGGAAAGCTTTGCCAGCATGGCCTCGCTGCCCGCCGCTCCGATTCCTGCCTCGTCGAGCAGATGCAGAATTGAGTGTTCCAGCCATTGGCCGGACGGCCCCGTCCGAATGCTGACGCTCAGGACGTTTGGCAATCCATCCAGAATCGAGCGGCAAAAGAACGGATCGCAAGCCATGTAGCCACAAACAAACCGCGCATCGGCCCCGCCACCGCCGGCACGCAGTGGACTCAGGTCCCGAGCCTGCACTTTCGCGATCACTGCAGAGTCTTCAACCTGACAGGTCCCATCGATGCTCATCATGTGATGCGCGTTGCCGTGAGGGAAAATGACGATGTCGCCCGCCGTCAGGCCCAGTTCTTCGCCCGTTCTCAGCCTGATCGTCGCTTCGCCGTCCGTGAGCAAATGAAAATTGATCACGTGCGTCGTACCCAGTCCCAACACGAGCGCCAGTTGCGACGATGGCGGCGCATTGATAAACCACGGCGCCGTGAACTCGGCGCGGAAGTACAGCGCTCCCTTCAGCTTCATGGTGGCGAGCATTTCCGAGTACGGGTCCATGTTCCTGTCGCCGGACGATTGAGCAAGAGATCCGCACTCGGGAGCATGGTGCCCGGACAGCAATCCCGCAACACTCGCGATCAGGAATCCGTGACTGTCAGACGGGCCCATCCGGCGAGGGAGTGCATGACCATGAGAAAGATCCTTGTCCTTGCATACGGAATTGGATGCTATCTGCTCTTTCTGGCGACATTTCTGTACGCCATCGGCTTTGTCGGAAATCTATTCGTGCCGAAGTCGATTGACTCCGGAGTGACGGGTCCCTTCTGGATATCCGTGGCAATCAATGTCGGGCTACTCGGTCTCTTCGGTGTCCAGCACAGCGTCATGGCCCGGCCCCGCTTCAAACACTGGTGGACGAAGATCGTTCCGAAACCCGTCGAGCGCAGCACGTACGTTTTCTTTGCGAGCCTGGCGCTCATTCTCCTGTTCTGGCAGTGGCGACCTCTGCCACAGACTGTCTGGAGCGTGCACAACGATGTCGGGCGTTGGGCTCTCTGGTCGTTGTCCGGCCTCGGATGGGCCCTCGTGCTGGTTTCGACTTTTCTGATCAGCCACGCCCATCTGTTCGGCGTCAGTCAGGTTCACGCCTACTTTCGACGCAAGCAACTCACGGAGCCGGGCTTTCAGACGCCGGGCTTGTACAGCTACGTGCGACATCCGATGCAGGCCGGCTTCCTGATCGCGTTCTGGGCCACGCCGCTGATGACCGGAGGACGTCTCCTCTTCGCGCTGGTAACCACCGCCTACATTCTCGTCGCACTGCAATTCGAAGAGCATGATCTGATTGCCTTCTTCGGCAAACGCTATGAAGCGTACCGCGAGCGCGTACCCATGCTGATTCCGAAGTTAACGCGAGGTCGAATCACGAAGAAGCCGGCGCCCGCAGCGGTGAACGGCGAGTGAATGACAACTTGCTCTGCGATCTCCAGTGCATCGCCGACCTCAATACCCAGGTAGCGCGCGGTACTTTCGAGTTTGGTGTGGCCGGGAAGCAATTGCACTGCCCGCAGATTTCGGTGCGGCGACAGATCAGCGTCGCTTTCGTTCGGCGCATGGTGTGCGTACCGTAGACCGACAGATCGAGTTCGATCGAGGCGACCGGTCGACGGACGATTCGAGCCTCGCAAAGAAAAAGCCCCGCTGGTGCGGGGCCTGGGTCACTGATCGAACGCAGTTCTTCTTGTTGTTCTGCTCTAGTTCTTGTGCGCGTTCTGCAACCAGAATTCCTATTGCACGTTCCGTCTTATGCGGTCTATGTCCCTTCCTGTGCAATCCCCTGGCGGACATCCCCACCGTGAGCTGGCTTGCCCGTCCTTCGCCCTGCGGCGTTTCTTCTGCTCTGCTAGGGCCAATGAAGGACAACCGGTATAAGCAAGCTGCGTGCCAAGGAAAAGAAGCCAAAGGATTTCAGTAGTTTGCGATGCCTGTGACCAGTTCCAGGCGGCCTGGACTGTCGCCAGGCACCGCTTTCGTAAAAAATGCCGACACGAAGCGCGCGTAAGTTGCTGCCAGGGCAATGAAACTTTCAATTCGATGCCGCCGCAGTATTTCTTCACCGACCTGAATGCAGTGAAAGTGCGGCTGATCGGCGCGGCCACCAGGGATTCACTGTTGCGTGCGCAACAATTCGCCGCCAACAGCGGCGTGACGGTCGGGCTGTTGCGCTCGGCCTCGCAGGGCGTGTTCCAGATCACGTCGCCGAATTCGGCCGAGACCGCCGACTACGGCAGCTACGACACGAGCACGGTCGAGAAGCTGGTCAAGGCCGTGGTGACGGTGGAGTACTCAGTCACGCGCAAGTAGAGGGTCAGAACGCATTGATACCCGTCAGCTCGCGACCGATCGTGAGCTGGTGGATGGTCTCGGTGCCTTCGTACGTGATGACGCTCTCGAGGTTGAGCGCGTGCCGGATCGGGACGTACTCGGCGCTGATGCCGGAGCCGCCGAGAATGTCGCGCGCGTCGCGCGCAACTTCGATCGCCGCGCGGCAATTGTTCCACTTGGCCAGCGACACGTGCGAAGGCGACATCAGTCCCTGGTCCTTCAGGCGGCCGAGCTGCAGCGACAGCAGTTGCGCCAGCGTGATCTTGCGCGACATCTCGGCGAGACGGATCTGGATCGCCTGCGTCGCGGCGAGCGGACGGTTGAACAGGATGCGCGTCTTCGAATACTCGAGCACTTCCTGCAGACACGCCTGCGCGGCACCGATCACGCCCCAGGTGATTCCGTAACGCGCCTGCGTCAGGCATGACAGCGGTGCCTTGATGCCACACGTCGTGCCCGGCAGCATGGCGGAATCCGGCACGACGACATCGGCCAGGAAGATTGCACCCGTCGTCGACGCGCGCAGCGAGAACTTTTTCTCGATCTCGGGCGTCTCGAGGCCTTGCGTGCCGCGCTCCACCAGGAAACCGCGGATGCCTTCGTCGGTTCGTGCCCAGATGACAAAGAGGTGGGCGATCGGTGAATTGGTGATCCACATCTTGGCGCCGTTCAGCACCCAGTCGCTGCCGCGCCGCTTCGCGTGCGTTTTCATGTTGGCCGGGTCCGAGCCGCCGTGCGGTTCCGTCAGACCGAACGCGCCGATCACTTCACCCCGTGCCATGCGCGGCAGGTAGCGCTGCTTCTGTTCTTCGCTGCCGTAAGTGTAGATCGGGTACATGCACAGCGAGGATTGCACCGACACGAAACTGCGCAGCCCCGAATCGCCGCGTTCGAGTTCCTGGCAGATCACGCCGTAGCTGACCGCGTTCATGCCGGCGCAGCCGTAGCCTTCGAGCGAGCTGCCGAGCAAGCCGAGCCCAGCGAGCTCGCCGACCAGCTCGTGCGGAAACGTGTGATTTTCGAAGTGCGGCCGGATGATCGGGAGCACGGCGCCGTCGACGAAACGCGCGACTGTGTCCTGCACCATGCGCTCTTCTTCCGAGAGCGCGGCGCGGACGTCGAACAGGTCGAGCGGATTCAGGGCGTTGGCGGGCACGTGGGCTCCCGGTCGGTTTTTTTGCGCGGTGGGAGCGCGATTCTAATGGATTGAACGCTTCAGGGCGCTCGGTGGCGAGCCGCTGACACTGCCTGAGGTCCTCGGCTCAGGTGGACACAGTGGTCGCGACCACGGGCGTCAGGGGGCGGCACACGCATTGGCGAAATGGGCTGGGCCGGAGGAACTTTTACCCGACCCTTTGAATCTGGATACTCATAGGGCAATCACTGCCGCTATGCGGGCCGCCGCGATCGATCCAGTGTCAATCTCAAATTTATAATCAGTCAACGAGCGCAGGCCATACTACGGACTGTGAAGTTTTTTATCAGGAGTTCCGCATGAAACGTACGGCCCGATCTGGCTTCATTGCCCTGTTTGCCGCTGCCTCGGTCGCCCTGGCCGGCTGCGCGTCCATGGAAGACATGGCCACCAACCCGGACAAGGAGAAGACTCGCAAGGGTGCTGGCTATGGCGCCGCGGCAGGCGCGGTCGTCGGCCTGCTGAGCGCGGGCAACAACCCGTTCAAGTCCGCGATGATCGGAGCGGCCGCGGGAGCGCTCGTGGGCGGGTCCGTCGGCTATTACATGGACAAGCAGGAAGCCAAGCTGCGCCAGCAGATGGCCGGCACCGGAGTCGATGTCGTGCGCAAGGGCGACAACATCACGCTCGACATGCCGGGTGGCGTCACGTTCGCGTTCGACAGTGCCGACCTGAACTCGCAGTTCTACCCCGTGCTCGACAAGGTCGCCGGCACGCTCGGCGAGTACAGCAAGACAGTCATCGAAGTGGCGGGCCACACCGACAGCGTCGGCAGCGCCGCCTACAACCAGACTCTGTCCGAGAAGCGGGCCGGCAGTGTTGCCACGTACCTGGGCAGCCACGGCGTGGATCGTTCACGCATGGTGACGATCGGTGCAGGCAAAGATCACCCGGTGGCGAGCAACGAGACCGAGGAAGGTCGCGCGCAGAACCGCCGCGTCGAAATCACGATCGTGCCGGTCACCGAGGAGAGCGTGCAGAAGGCGAAGCAGGGGTAGGAAGTTGAGGAAGGGGTTAGGAGGTTAGGGGTTAGTCGGAGGTGCGGTTGAAGCCTGAAAGTCGGGCTCAATACCTGCGACGGGGCGATGAGGCGTCGGTCTACTACGGATTTCCGACTAACCCCTATCCCCTAACCCCTCCCGACTTCAGCGAGTCGTCGCCGTCAGGCGACGACGAGCTTCTGCAGCTTCTTGATCGCATTCGCCTCGATCTGGCGGATCCGCTCAGCCGACACGCCGTACTTGTCGGCCAGGTCGTGCAGCGTGGCCTTGGGCTCTTCCATCCAGCGCGCGCGAAGGATGGCGCGGCTGCGCTCGTCGAGCTGTGTCATCGCGTGCGCAACGCGCTCGCCGACGTCGTCATCCCATTCCGCGTTCTCGATCGCCACGGCCGGATCCGAGTCCGGAGCCGGCAGGTACGCCGAAGGGGAATACGACGACGAGTCTTCATCGTCCGACTCCGGCGTCGGATCGTACGACACGTCGCGCGATGACAGGCGCCGCTCCATCTCGGTTACGTCGTGCTCGGTGACGCCGAGGTCCCGCGCAATGGCCGTAGTTTCCGCCGCCGACAACCAGCCCAGGTTCTTCTTGAACTTGCGCAGGTTGAAGAACAGCTTGCGCTGCGCCTTGGTCGTGGCCACCTTCACCAGGCGCCAGTTGCGCAGCACGTATTCGTGAATCTCGGCACGGATCCAGTGGACCGCGAACGAGACCAGGCGCACGCCGACCGCCGGGTCGAAGCGCTTCACGGCCTTCATGAGGCCCACGTTGCCTTCCTGCACGAGGTCACCCATGGGCAAGCCATAGCCGGCGTAGCCACGTGCGATGTGCAGCACGAAACGCAGGTGCGACAGCACGAGCTGGCGTGCCGCATCGAGATCGCCATCGCTGTGGTAGCGGATTGCAAGCGCCTGTTCGTCCTCGCGGCTCAACACCGGGATGCGGCTGACCGTATCGGCGTACGCGTCGAAGCTGCCGAGCGGACCGGCAAGGGCCAGTTCAGCGGGCGTGCGGGGAACGAGGGCAGTGGCCATAGTCATCGGTTCGAAGTACCTCTCCGTACTGGTTGAAACGAATATTAGCAGTCTGCGAGTTGGAGTGCTAAACGTCTGGGGAAGTTCCTCATAACCGGGGGGAGTTGACATAAAAGTCAGTTGAAACAGTGGTTTGTTTCAAGCCGAAGGCCAGGAAGGCCAGGAAGGCCAGGAAGGCCAGGAAGGCCAGGAAGGCCAGGAAGGGGAGGAAGGGGTTAGGGGTTAGTCGGAAGTGCCTACGGCGCAAGAGATTAGGGTTTTCCGCGCGCAGCGCGCTTCCGACTAACCCCTAACCCCTAACCCCTAACCCCTAACCCCTTCCTCCCCTTCCTCCCCTTCCTCGCCTTCCTACTTCGGCTCGATCTCGCGCAACTCGCGGGTGGCCACGATGAACGAGCCGAGCCAGCCAAGCAGCGCGCCGCCCAGCAACAGCGCGACCCAGCCGATGAAGCCGACGCCCTGCAGTTCGAACTGGCTGCCGTAGAGGCCCGCGATGCGCTGTACCGGCGCGCTGAGCACGGCGACGACGATTGCGACGATGAGACCCGCAATGAGTCCGCCGGCCAAGCCATACCAGACGCCGTTGTAGAGGAACGGCCGGCGGACGAAGGCGTCGCTGCCGCCCACGAGTTTCGTCACTTCGATTTCGCCACGACGGTTCTCGATGTCGAGGCGGATCGTGTTGCCGATGATCACGAGAATGCCGAGCGCGAAGAGCACGGCAGCCAGAAACACTCCGCGCCGGATCACGTCGAGGATCGCGTTGAAGCGGCTGACCCACTCGGTGTCGAGCTGCACGATGTCGACGCCGTCGATCTTCTTGAGCTCGTTTGAAAGCTCCTGCACGCGACCCGCCTCACGGTATTCGGCGTCCGGTCGCACCACGAGTGCGTGCGGCAGCGGATTGGTCTTGAGGGCATCGAGCGCGGCACCGAAACCCGAGTTGCGGCGGAATTCCGCAAGCGCAGCGTCCGCTTCGACCAGCGTGACTTCGTCGACGTCGCGGCGCTGGCGGATGCGCTCGGCCGCGCGCTTCGCCTGGTCGAGCGAGGCATCCGGCTTCATGTAGACGGAGATGTCGAGCGCGCTGTTCCAGCCGCCGCTCGCGACGCGAACGTTCTGCACCAGCACGTGCAGGCAGGCCGGCAACGCAAGGGCGACGCCAATCACGACGATCGTCAGCATCGTCGCGAAAGGCTGCTGCCAGAGCCGTCCCAGCGAACCCACCAGCGTCTGCACGTGCCGTTCGAACCACTGGTTCATGGTCAATCCACCCGGATCTCGGGAAAGACCGGCGCCGGGTGGGCATCCCAGGAGTCGACGGCGCGGCCCTGCGCCAGGATCACGCGTCGCACGCCGAAGCGCTCGATCAGGTGGATGTCGTGGCTTGCGATCAGCACGGTCACGCCGACTTCATTGAAGCGCTTGAAGATGTTCATGACCTCGATCGCGAGATCGGGGTCGAGGTTGCCGGTGGGTTCGTCGGCGATCAGCAATGCCGGCTTGCCGATGATTGCCCGCGCGATGCCGACGCGCTGCTGCTCGCCGGTCGAGAGTTCGATCGGGCGCGTGCGCTCACGGCCCAGCAGGCCCACCTGGTCGAGCGCGGCACGCACGCGCTTCTGGATTTCCTTCTCCGGCACGCCGGCGATGACGAGTGGCAGGCCGACGTTGTCGTAGACCGGCCGGTCCATCAGCAGCTTGTGGTCCTGGAACACGACGCCGATCTGGCGGCGAAACGCAGGAATCTTCGCGCGCGGCAGCGCGGAGGTGTTCTGGCCGTTCACGACCAGCGTGCCTTTGCTCGGACGCTCGATCAGTGCGATCAGCTTGAGCAGCGTGCTTTTTCCCGCACCCGAGTGACCCGTGAGAAACACCATCTCGCCGCGCGCGATATCGAGCGAGAGGTCGCTGACCGCCTCGCGCCCGTTCGGGTAACGCTTGGAGACGTGATCGAAGCGGATCACGCGCCGGCTCCGGTGCGCGACGGCGACAACACGGCGTCGACGAACGCGCCGGCATCGAAGACGTCGAAATCGGCCGCGGTCTCGCCGATGCCGATGTAACGGATCGGCAGCCGCAGCGTGTCGGCGATGGCCAGCACGATGCCGCCCTTGGCCGTGCCGTCGAGCTTGGTCATGACGAGGCCAGTGACGCCCACGGCCTGCTGGAACTGCTGCGCCTGCGTCAGCGCGTTCTGGCCCTGGCTGCCATCGAGGACCAGCAGCACTTCGTGCGGTGCCGTCGGGTCGAGCCGGGTCAGCACCCGCCGAACTTTCTTGAGCTCGGCCATCAGGTTGCTCTGCGTGTGCAGGCGGCCGGCGGTGTCGGCGATCAGCACGTCGATGCCGCGCGCCTGCGCAGACTGCAACGCGTCGAACGTGACTGCTGCCGGGTCTGCGCCTGCGCCCTGCGCGATCACTGGAACGTTGTTGCGCTCGCCCCAGACCTGCAACTGCTCGATCGCTGCGGCGCGAAACGTGTCGCCTGCGGCAAGCAACACCTTGCGGCCTTCGGCATTGAAACGGTGCGCGAGCTTGCCGATCGTCGTCGTCTTGCCCGAGCCGTTGACGCCGACCACGAGAATCACGAACGGCTTGTTCGCGGCATCGATGACCAGCGGCTGCGCGACGGGCTGCAGGATCTCGAGCATGGCCGAGCGGAGTGCGGCGAGCAGCGCGTTCAGGTCGCCGAGTTCCTTGCGCTGCACGCGACTGCGCAGGGAACCCAGGATCTTCTCGGTGGTCTCGATGCCGACGTCGGCCGCGATCAGGCGCGTCTCGAGTTCGTCGAGGACGGTCTCATCGATTTTCCCGCCGGGAAGCAGGTTGGTGAGGTCGTAAGTGAGCCACGAATCGCCGCGGTTCAACTGGGCGCGCATGCGCGCGAGCCAGCCTTGCTTCGGCGTTTCGGTCGCGGCCGGCGCGGCTGCGAGAACGGCGGGCGCAGCTTCCTCGGCGTCGGGCGGGTGGCCCGCGCCGGTCTTCTTCGACCGGAAACCGAATAAGCCCATGGTGTTGTGTCGTCATCCAGGCGTCGTGAGCCGCGATTGTAGCGGACCCCAAAAAAGAAGGGCGGGATCGCTCCCGCCCTTCGAATCGTCCGACTGGACCGCGTGCTTACTGCAGGTCGAGCACGCTGGCGTCCATCAGGCCCAGCGGCACGAACGGTCCACCCGTCAGCGGCGCGCTGGCTGCGAAGCCGATGCTCTGGGCCTGCATTTCCATCGTCGCCGGCAGACTGGTCGTCGGATCGAACAGCGTGCCGTGCGAACCGACCTTGAAGAACGTGTAGGCACCCGTGCCGGGGCCGACTGCGTTCGGGCCGAGCGTCTTCAACTTGCGCAGGCCACCCGCGAGGATCAGGCGATCGGTCGAGTTGTTCGGCACGACGCTGTCGTTCAGCACCTTGAACAGGTGTGTCGGCACGCGGGCTTGCGTGTCCTTGATGTGATTGATCGGATCGCCCGAATCGATCACGGTCTGGAAGTCCCGGAAAAACAGGTTGAAGAGGTAGCTGCCCGCGGGCAGGTTGGCATTGACGCCGGCCGTGATCGAGGGGCCGAAGGCGGCAGAATCGAGCAGCAGCTTGGTGATCACGCCGCCCGGCACCGACAGCGACAGGGTACGGAGGTCCGCCGCCGCAAACTTACCTGCCGTGCCACCCACGATCGAACCGAGCGAGAGGCCCGTGAAATGCGTGCGCGTTGCGTCGACACCGACCGGACCAACCGGCAACGAGCCCGGCGCGGCCTGTGCCACGGTCAGGGTCTTGATCGACTTCGACAGCATGATGGTGTCCGCGACCGCCTGGCGAAGGTTGTCACGCCCCGTGAGCGGACTCGACAGGTTGATGAAGTGCGTGCCCGACGAATCGATCTTGCCGTCAGGGACCGCGCTGCCGGTGTTGCTGTTGTTGACGAGGTCGACGTCGAACGTGCGCTCGACGGCGCCGAGGCACGCCGGGTTTGCCGGCGCGGGTGCAGGCGAGCAGTGGAAAGCCGTTAGCGGATCCGTCGCGGCCGTCGCCGTGATGCCGTGCAGCGGCAGGTCGATCGAGGCCACGATGAAGCACTGGTCGGCGAACCCGTCCGCCATCGCGAGCGCCTGCGAACGATTGCCCGTGATGCCGTGCTGCACGATCACCAGCGGCCAACCACCGGCGGGCTTGCCCGGGCAGGCCGAGTTGGCGTTGGGCACCGTGATCAGCAACGGTACGGTGACGTCGGCGACCTTCGCTGGCACCGGGTTGAACATCGTCAGGTTGCGGCTTGCGGTGTCCGTCAACGGCGCCGGAGGCGGGCCAGCCGCGGTCCAGAACTTGGTCAGCACCGACGCGCGGTCCGTCTTGTTTGCGGCCGGCGTCAGGTAGTACGGCAGCACCGTCGAGCCGAGGTAGATGTTGGCCTTGCCTTGCAGGCCCGCGTTTGCGTCCTTGGTCGTCAGGATGCGACCGAGCGCCGCATTGAACGCGGGCACGATCAGCGTGCGATTGGGGAACGCCGCGTTCGTCTGCGCGGCAATGCCCGCCACGACGTTCAACGTATCGGTCGTCGCCTGCGTCGAGAAGCCCCACGACAGCACGATGTCAGCCGGGTTGGTGCCCGTCGCCTGCGCAATGCCGAGGTGGGCCTTGGTGAGCTGGCAGACGGCCTTCTGCGTCGCGTCCGTGAACGTGCTGCAGTCAGCGGGCGCCGCCTTGATGCCGCTATAGAACGTGTCGGGCGTCATCGACTGGCCATCGGCAGACTTCAGCCCATTGGTGAGGATCACGAGATAGCCGACGTTGAAAAGGCGGCCCGCGTTCGGGCCGCTGCTGTTCACCGCGGGACCACGGCTCGCTTCCAAGGGCTTGAGCGGCGTGATGCGCAGGATCTTGCCGCCCGAATCGGTGTCGTCGGAAATGTCGGCCGCGAAGTCGGTGCCGTAAGTCAGCACGCCGGCAACGGGGCTCGTGGCACCGACGGGCAGGTAACCTGCCTGAAGCGGGTCGGCCGGATTCGCCGGCGCCTTGGTGCTGGGATTCAGCCACAGCTTGACGATCTTGACCGAGGTGGCGCTGATCGACGCGGCGTCGAGGGGCAGTGAAAAACCCGTATCGAGCGTGGCCGACGTCGACCATCCGTCGAGCGCATTCAGCGCTGGCCGCAACGGATGAAATGTGAGCTTGGCAGGAATATTGATCGTGCCGTCGGCGAGCGGCGCGTCCGCGTCCGGAGCAAAGAAGAGATCGATCGGGTACGGGAGTTGCCCCGTCGCGAGGTTGAAATTCGCTTTTGCGATTTCAGTCGGAGGCGGCGGTGACTCTGGTCCGTCACTCGACGCATGGCATCCCGCCAGCGCGATGCCTGCCAACGTTGCTGCAAGCGCCGGCGCGAACTGCCTGTTCCTGGACTCGAACATTTGACTATCCCCTCGGTTTAAGCCGCGCGTAACATCGCGCGTTAATACTAGTCGCCGCAAAGCCTACGCTCGCCTGACGATGCCGCGCAACAATCGCCCGGAAACTCCGCACACGGGCCGTTTTGCGAAAGCAACAAACGGTGCACAGAGCGGTCCCCCGACACGTCGCACGACTGGCCCGGCAGGCCGTCGCTTCGAAGTACGGATCATCGGTGGCGAATGGCGCGGTCGCAAGCTGAATTTCCCACCGGCGGCCGGCCTGCGTCCGACTCCGGACCGGGTTCGTGAGACTGTGTTTAATTGGCTGCAGTTCGAGCTGGCCGGCACCAGTTGCCTGGACCTGTTTGCCGGCAGCGGCGCACTCGGGTTCGAGGCCCTGTCACGCGGCGCCGCGGAAGTCGTTTTCGTCGAGCGGGACCCGGAGGCCGCGCGGGCGATCGGCGAGATGCTCATCGAGCTCCGCTGCGATCGCGGGCGCGTGGAACAGCTGGATGCGTTGGCGTGGCTCGAGCTTGGCCCGCCCGCCTCGAAACCCTTCGACATCGTTTTCCTCGATCCGCCCTACGGCGAGTCGTGGCTGCCCGTCCTGGCCGAAAAACTGGAACGTGGTGGGTGGTTGGCCCCCGGGGCGTGGATCTATCTCGAAGACGCCGCGGCCCGGGGTGAACCTCGGCTGCCCGCTGCCTGGACGTTGTTACGCAGCAAGCGTGCGGGTGACGTCGGCTATCATCTCGCCCGCCGGGGCTCGCCGGCCCATGACAATGATCACCAGGCACGGGGGAGCGAATGAGCAGTCGCGCAATGTATCCAGGCACGTTCGATCCATTTACGAACGGCCACAATGACCTGGTCCGGCGGGCGAGCCGGATTTTCGACAAGGTCGTGGTCGCGATTGCCGCGAACCCGGGCAAGGCGCCGTTGTTTCCGCTCGAGAAGCGCATCGAGCTGGTCAAGATCGTGCTCGCCGACCTCGATAACGTCGAGGTCATGGGTTACACGGGCCTGACCGTGGAATTTGCGCGGGTCAACGGGCTCAACGTGATGATGCGGGGCCTGCGCGCGGTGTCGGATTTCGAGTTCGAGTTCCAGCTCGCGACCATGAGCCGGCACCTGACGGACCAGGTCGAGACGGTGTTCCTGACGCCGACCGAGCAGTTCAACTTCATCTCGTCGACGCTGATCCGCGAGATCGCGAGCCTCGGCGGCAACATTTCCGAGTTCGTGCATCCGGCCGTGGCGGACGCCCTGCGCGAGCGCTTCGCCAGGAAAGCACTCTGACGTC
Organism: uncultured Gammaproteobacteria bacterium; assembly: GCA_963846315.1. Taxonomy (GTDB): domain Bacteria; phylum Pseudomonadota; class Gammaproteobacteria; order Steroidobacterales; family Steroidobacteraceae; genus RPQJ01. The sequence goes on along the minus strand of CAWJVM010000006.1, from coordinate 90,382 downwards.
CGCGCGCCGGGCGCGCCATTTCGCGGCGCTTCCGCCGCATATCAGTCGTGTCGTCGCGCGCGGCTGGCACGACCATGGCGCTTCTCGCCCGAGGAGCCCCGATGTCGTCCCTGCCGCTGCCACTCTGGCCCGAAGCCGAACGCCCGCGCGAAAAGCTGCTGAAACTGGGCGCCACGGCGCTCTCGGAAGCCGAATTGCTTGCGATCCTGCTGCAGACAGGGACACGCGGCCGCACGGCGGTCGACATCGCGCGTGGCCTGCTGGGTGAGTTCAAGTCGTTGCGTGGCCTGCTGACGGCAGAGCGACATGCCGTCTGCCGCACCCCCGGTCTCGGCGCGGCCAAGTTTGCACTGCTGCAGGCTGCGCTCGAGCTGTCGCGACGGCACTACGCAGAACAGATGCTGGCTGGCCCACCGCTGGCCAACCCCCGGGCCACCCGGGAGTTCCTTCGGGCCCGACTCCGGGACCGTGAACATGAAGTCTTTTGCTGCCTGTTCCTGGACAATCGCCACCGGGTCATTGCTTTTGACGAAGTCTTCCGCGGCACGATCGACGGCGCCAGCGTGCATCCGCGGGAGGTCGTCAAGCTGGCGCTGACACGCAATGCCGCGGCCGTGATCCTGGCCCACAACCACCCATCGGGCATCGCCGAGCCCAGCCAGGCCGACGAATTGATCACTGGCCGGCTGCGGGATGCCCTGGCCCTGGTCGACATCCGGGTGCTGGACCACATCGTGGTCGGGGACGGGGCCTGTGTCTCTTTTGCCGAGAGAGGCTTGCTATAGAAACAAGGGGTTAGGGGTTAGGGGTTAGGGGTTAGTCGGAGGAGCCGCTGCAACTTCCGATTGCTCTACACCTCCGACTAACCCCTAACCCCTAACCCCTAACCCCTAACCCCTAACCCCTAACCCCTGCAGTCCGTCCCCGCCGATGCTTGCCTCGGCGGGGACGGACTGGTATAAAACGCGGCTCGTTTATCGGGGTCCGCCCTTCGGCCGGCCCGTCTGTCACAGGATCAGCAACATGTCGAAAGTCTGTCAGGTCACCGGCAAGCGGCCGATGAGCGGCAACACCGTTTCACACGCCAACAACCGCAAGCGTCGCCGCTTCCTGCCGAACCTGCACACGCAGCGTTTCTGGCTCGAAACGGAAAAGCGCTGGGTGAGCCTGCGCGTGTCCGGCAATGCCATGCGCACCATCGACAAGAAGGGCATCGAGGTCGTCGTCAACGAGCTTCGCGCCCAGGGCGTCAAGGTCTGACGGCCCGCCAGCTGCAGGAGTCACTCACATGCGCGACAAGATCAAACTCGTTTCGACCGCCGGCACCGGCCACTTCTACACGACCACCAAGAACAAGCGTCTCCATCCGGAGAAGCTCGAGGTCAAGAAGTTCGACCCGAAGGCCCGCAAGCACGTGGCCTACAAGGAAGCGAAGATCAAGTAATCCTTGGTCGGGCTTGCCGCGTCCGTTGTTACCGGATGCCAGAAGAACCCGCCCATCCGGCGGGTTTTTCGTTTCTGGGTCCCGCACCCTCTGTTCCTTTGCCGGCAAGTGGCGGAACGTCGCAACCTGATGCCCGAATTACCCGAAGTCGAAACTACGCGCCGCGGGGTCCGCGAAGCCATCGTCGGCCACGTCGTCATCGCGTTCGACCTGCGTGAGCCGCGCCTGCGCTGGCGCGTCGAACCGACACTCGTGCGCGAGCTGGTCGGCCAACGCATCCTCGACGTGCGCCGCCGCGCCAAGTACCTGCTGATCGACCTCGACCACGGTTCATTGATCGCCCACCTCGGCATGTCGGGCAGCCTGCGCGTGATGCCGGCAGGCTCGCCGCGGCTGTTGCACGACCACTACGACCTGGTGCTCGATTCCGGCCAGTGCCTGCGCTTCAACGATCCGCGCCGATTCGGCAGCCTGCTCTGGTGCACGGGACCGGTCCATGAACACCCGCTGCTGGCCGCACTCGGGCCCGAGCCGCTCGAAGACGGTCTAACGGCGGAGCTGCTCGCCACCCGGGCGAAGCGCCGCAAGGCCGCCGTGAAGATCTTCCTCATGGACCAGCACGTCGTCGTGGGTGTCGGCAACATTTACGCGAGCGAGGCTCTGTTTCGTGCGGGGGTTCGGCCTCGCCGGGCAGCCGGACGGATCAGGCCCGCGGAATGGCAGCGCATCGTCGAGTCGATCCGCGAGGTCCTTGGCGAGGCGATCCAACAGGGCGGCACCACGCTGCGTGACTACGTGAATGCGGACGGCACGCCCGGCTACTTCAGCCAGCAACTGTTTGTCTACGAGCGGGCAGGGGAGCCGTGCCGACGCTGCCAGACCCCGATCCGGCACCTGGTCCTGGGCCAGCGTTCGACGTATTTCTGCCCGGAGTGCCAGAAATAGTCGCCGGTTATGAGCTGAGACCGAGGCACCGAAATGTCGACAGCCCCTTTGCCGCGCCACGCGACCCGCCCCCATAATCGCCCGCCATGTCAGCACCAGAAGCCTCAAACGTCCGTGTCGTACTCGGTGTCACGGGTGGCATCGCCGCCTACAAGAGCGCCGAACTGACGCGTCGCCTCAAGGAACGCGGCGCCGACGTGCAGGTCGTCATGACCTCCGGTGCGCAGCAGTTCGTCACTCCACTCACATTCCAGGCGTTGTCGGGCCGGCCCGTGCGCACGGACCTGTGGGATGCCGCTGCCGAAGCGGCCATGGGACACATTGAACTCGCGCGGTGGCCGCAGCGCATCGTCATTGCGCCGGCGACGGCGGACTTCATTGCGCGGCTCGCGCACGGCCTGGCGGACGACCTGTTGTCAACGCTGTGCCTCGCCACGGATGCGCCCATCGTCGTGGTGCCAGCGATGAATCGACTGATGTGGGGCAACCCGGCGACACAAGCCAATGTCGCCACGCTGCGCCAGCGTGGCCTGACGATCCTCGGTCCCGCGGATGGCAGCCAGGCCTGCGGCGAGACCGGCGCCGGCCGGATGGTCGAACCACAGGACATCGTCGAGGCCGTGTTCGCGGCGGCGCGCGACGCAACCGCTGGCTCGTTGCGTGGCCACAAAGTCGTCGTCACCGCCGGTCCGACGCGCGAACGCATCGATCCCGTGCGGTTCATCACCAATCGCAGCTCCGGCAAGATGGGTTACGCGGTGGCCGAGGCCGCGCGCGATGCCGGAGCGACGGTCGTCATCGTCAGCGGGCCGGTCACCGTGCCCACGCCGCGTGGAGTGCAACGCATCGACGTCGAGACTGCCGAACAGATGATGAATGCGGTGCAGGCCGAAATCGCCGATACCGATATCTTCATCGCTGCTGCCGCTGTTTCCGACTACCGCATGCGAGAAGTTGCGGAACACAAGATCAAGAAGACCAGCGACGAGCTGTCGCTGCATCTCACTCGCACACCCGACATCCTGGCGACAGTGGCTGCCGGGTCGCCGCGCCCGTTCGTCGTCGGCTTCGCCGCCGAGACGCAGAATGTCGAGCGCAATGCACTGCGCAAGCTCGAGGGCAAGAAACTCGACATGATCGCCGCGAACCAGGTGGGCGAAGGCCTCGCCTTCGATTGCGACGACAACGCGCTGACGGTGTACTGGCAGGGCGGCAAGCGCGAGCTCGAGCGCGCACCCAAGTGCCGGCTCGCCGGTGAGTTGATCGCTGTGATCGCCGAACGCTTTGCGGGCAGCCGGTCGCGATGAGTGCGCAGCGACCGAAGCTGCAGGTGCGCATCATCGATGCCCGCATCGGCAAGGACTACCCGCTGCCGCATTACGCGACGCCTGGCTCCGCCGGACTGGACCTGCGCGCGTGCCTCGATGCGCCGCTCGAGCTCAAGCCGGGCCAGACGCAACTGATTCCCACCGGGATCGCCATCCATCTCGAGGATCCGGGTCTGGCCGCGGTGCTGCTGCCGCGTTCCGGCCTCGGCCACAAGCACGGCATCGTGCTTGGCAACCTCGTCGGCCTGATCGACTCCGACTACCAGGGTCAGGTGATGGTCTCGTGCTGGAACCGCGGCCAGGCGACGTTCACGATCGAGCCGGGCGAGCGCATCGCGCAGATGGTCGTGGTGCCGGTCGTGCAGGTGGAGTTCGAGGTGGTCGAGGAGTTCTCTGCCAGCGACCGGGGAGCCGGGGGCTTCGGCAGTTCGGGAAGGGGGTAGGAAGTAGAGGAAGGGGTTAGGGGTTAGTCGGAAGCGCCATCGGCGCAGGAGGAGCTTTCTCGGCGCGCAGCGCGCTTCCGACTAACCCCTAACCCCTTCCTCTACTTCCTTAACTTACTTGATGCCCTTCAGCTCTTTGAACCGACTGATGTCCGCGGCAAACTCCCGCGTCACGCGTTCGCGTTCCATCGTGTTCTTTGCCAGTTCCTGCTCGTAGACCTGCAGGCCCTTCACCGTATTCACGATTTCGCTCGCGATCTGCTCGGGCAGCGCCGGCGCGTTCGGCTTCGCACTGTACGGGCGGAAGCGCTGCACCGATTCCATCAGTCGCGCCTCGCGCGCGCGCAAGTTGGTGATGTACTGGCGCGTCACGACGTTCTGTTGCTCGAGCAGGTCGATGCGCTGGTCACGCAGGCGTTCGATGTCGGCCACTGTCAGGTAGGTGGCCAGCAGCGTGCGATCGCGCTGCGCTGCGACGGCCTTGGCGTCGTCCGCAGCCTTCTGCGCGGCAATCTGCTCGAGTGATTTCGCCCCCGGAATCATGCGCACCACGCGCCCCGTCTGGTCGAGCACCTCGACGTCGGCGCCCATGCACTCCGGCGGGATGTTCTGGCCGAAGAAGCTGTGGCCGGATTCGCTCTTGCAGCGGTAGATGTGCTCGTCACTGAGCGACCGCCCGCCCGCGGGCTTCTTCTTTTGCGCCGCGTCGGCCACACCGGCCGCCAGGGCACAGGCCACCAGCAGCAGGGCAGCAGCCACACCGAGCCGGACTCGGGCGGACATCGGGGTGGGAGCGATCAGGGGGACTGCGCGCATGACGGGGATTGTGAGGCCAGACCCCCTCCGGATTGCAGTTTTTTGGGGTCGGCAGCGCTCAGCATTGTGACCTGCTTCAAACTGGGCGCGCGTTCAGACGCCGTACTGGTCACGGTAAGCCCGCACCGACTGCAGGACGGCACTGTCACCGATGGCTTGGAGATGGGTCATCAGGTCGCGTAGTCGCAGGACCGAAATGACCGGCAGGCCGAGCGCATCCTGCACCTCCTGCACCGCCGATTTCTCGCCCTGGCCGCGTTCCTCACGGTCGAGCGCGATCAGCACGGCCGCCGGCGTCGCCCCCTGCGCACGGATGATCTCGACGGATTCGCGGATGGCTGTTCCGGCCGTGATCACGTCGTCCACGATCAGGACGCGACCCTTGAGCGGCGCGCCGACGATCGTGCCGCCTTCGCCGTGGTCCTTGGCTTCCTTGCGGTTGAACGCAAACGAGAGATTGCGGCCCTCGTGCTCGGACATCGCGGCGGCCGTCGCCGTGACCAGCGGAATGCCCTTGTAGGCGGGGCCGAACAGCATGTCGAACGGCACGCCCGACTGCGCGGCGGTGCGGGCATAGAAGCGCCCGAGCGAGCCGATGGCGTGGCCGGTATTGAACAGGCCGGCGTTGAAGAAGTACGGACTCTTGCGGCCGGACTTGAGCGTGAACTCGCCGAAGCGCAGGACGCCGAGTTCGATGCAGAGGCGGATGAAGTCGGGTGGGTGCATGGGCGTGTACTTTATACTTTGCGCCCATGCGCATCATCACCCTCAACGCGAACGGCATCCGCTCCGCGGCGCGCAAGGGCTTCTTCGACTGGCTGCCGGCCCAGGACGCCGACGTCGTCTGCGTGCAGGAGACGAAATGCCAGCGTGACCAGATCTCCGAGCCGCACTACCACCCCGCCGGCTACCACTGCTACTACTTCGACGCCGTGAAGAAAGGCTACAGCGGTGTGGCCGTCTATTCGCGCGAGAAGCCGTTGACGGTCCTGGCAGGGCACGGCTCGAAGGAATTCGACGGCGAGGGGCGCTACATCGAGGCGCGCTTCAAGAACCTCAGCGTGATCTCGGTCTACCTGCCCTCGGGCTCGTCGAGCGAGGAGCGTCAGCAGGCGAAGTTCCGCTTCCTTGCGGAATTCATGCCCTACCTGCGGGCCCTGAAGCGCAGGAAGCGCGACTACATCCTGTGCGGCGACTGGAACATCGCGCACAAGGAAATCGACCTGCGCAACTGGCGGGCGAACCGCAGGAACTCGGGTTTCCTGCCGGAAGAGCGTGCGTGGCTCGACGAACTGTTCGACGACGTGAAGTACGTTGACGCGTTCCGCGAAGTGAACCCCGAGCCCGACCAGTACACCTGGTGGTCGAACCGTGGCCAGGCGTGGTCGAAGAACGTGGGTTGGCGTATCGATTACCACGTGCTCAGCCCGGGGTTGCGCGGCAGCGTGCGCAGCGCCGAAATCTTCAAGGCACAGCGCTTCTCCGATCACGCTCCGCTCACCGTGACGTACGACCTGTGACCGGCCCGAGCGCTGGCGCACCACCGGCCGGACCCGTCGTCAAGAAGCCCTGGTGGCGGGGCTGGGCGGACGCGGTGCTGGCGTACCGCAACCCGCAGGTGGCGGCGATGCTGTTCCTCGGCTTTTCGGCCGGATTGCCGTTCATGCTGGTGTTCTCGACGCTGTCCGCCTGGTTGCGTGAGGTCGGTATCGAGCGCGCTACGATCGGCATGCTGTCGTGGGTCGGCATCATCTATACGGTCAAGTTTTTCTGGGCGCCCGTCGTCGACAAGCTGCGCCTGCCGGTGCTGCACCGGTTGCTGGGCCGCCGGCGCAGCTGGATGCTGCTTGGCCAGATAGGCATCGCGATCGGCTTGCTCAACATGGCGCACATGAGTCCGGTCGGACACCTGGCCGTCGTCGCATCGCTCGCGCTGCTGGTGGCGTTCTCGTCCGCCACCCAGGACATCGCGGTGGACGCGTGGCGCATCGAATCGGCGCCACCCGTGATGCAGGGCGTGATGGCTGCGGCGTACCAGCTCGGCTATCGCATCGCGATGATGGTGGCCAGCGCCGGCGCGCTCTGGATCGCGGCGGACCATGGCTGGACTGTGTCCTACACGTCAATGGCGGTCTGTGCGTGCATCGGCATCGTCACCACGCTCGTCATCCGCGAACCCGAAGCACGTGTGATCAAGCACACGCTGGCGCAGGAGGCCCGCGTCAGCGACTGGCTCGAGCGCAAGGCGCACTGGCCGGAATCCATGCGCAACCTGGGCGCGTGGTTCGTCGGTGCGGTCGTGAACCCGTTCGTCGATTTCTTCACGCGTTACGGCGTGAAACTCGCCGTGCTGATGCTCGCCTTCATCGGCAGTTACCGCCTCGCCGATTTTACGATGGGGGTGATGAGCAACCCGTTCTACCTCGACGTCGGTTTCACGCTCAAGGAAATAGCCGCCGTCGCCAAGGGTTTCGGCGTGTTCTGGTCGATCCTCGGCACGCTGCTCGGTGGCATGGCCGTGGCGCGCCTCGGCGTCGTCCGCTCGCTCGCGCTCGGCAGCGTGCTGGTGATCATCGCCAACCTGATGTTCGCCGCGTTCGCGTCATACAACCAGCCGAACCTCTTCGGGCTCGCCTTCCTGATCAGCGCTGACAACCTGGCCATGGGAATCGCCGGCACCTCGTTGATCGCCTACCTGTCGAGCCTGACCAGCGCGTCCTACACGGCGACGCAATACGCCTTGTTCTCGTCGATCTATGCGCTGCCCGGCAAGCTGCTGATGGGGACGTCGGGTTTCGTCGTCGATGCCATCGGTTATCCGGCGTTTTTCGTCTACACGTCGACGCTGGGCCTGCCTGCGCTCGTGCTGCTGTTCTTCCTCGCGCGCAAAATGCGGCAGGAAGCAAGGTGAGCCGCCGTGGCCAGCGAGATCGACCTCACTCGAGTGATCTGCCCGCTGCATGAACTGGCGGATCCCGGTGCGCGCGGGTTCACGATGGGGCAGGGCGAATGGCCCTTGAAGGGCTTCGTGGTGCGGCAGGGCGAGCGAGTCTACGGCTACGTCAACCATTGCCCGCACGCCGGCTTCCCGCTCAACTGGCAGCCGGACCAGTTTCTCGTGCCGGGCGGCAACACGATCCGCTGTGTGATGCACGGCGCGCTGTTCCAAATGGAAACGGGCAGTTGCCTCTCCGGCCCGTGCATCGGACTCGGGTTGCAGCCGCTGCCGGTGCATGTCCGGCACGGCTACGTGCTGCTAGACGATTCGGTGCCGCTGCACGACCCGAATTGATCGCCGCTCAGCCCGCAGGACGCTCCTGCGTTTCGTCGGGCAATTCGAGTTCGGAAAAGCCGTCCGCCTCGCCACGATCGATGGCTTCGAACGGGCTGTTGCCATTGCCGGGCACCACGTCGAACTCGTTCTCGGTATCTTCCGGATCGACGTCGACCGAGCCGGTCCAGTCTTCGGGTGCCGACGCGACGACGATTTCCTCCTCGCGCCACTCGTCGAAATCGAGTTCCTCGATGGTGCCGTCGAAGTACTGCAGCTCGATCGTGGAATCGTCGCGGTCGATCGCGACCACCTCGAAGGAGTCTCCTCCGGCTCGCGCGTACCATTTGCCAACGACAGGGGCGGGGTTGCTCATCGTCTTGTCCTCAACGCATCCTTGCGCTTGGTATCCTGTGTTTGTTTTAGACCTGCGCGGCTTGGAGTTCAAGTCGCGAAACACGCGAAGGCACGATGTTCGACGAACTGCTGAAATTCTTCGTGGTCCTGCTGGTGGTGGTGGAGCCTTTGTCGCTCCTGCCCATCCTCGCCGGGCTGACGGAAGGCTCGGACGACGCCTACCGGCGGCGGATGTCCGTCAAGGCCGTCGCCATCTCCGCGATGGTGTGCATCCTGTTCGCTGTCGCCGGCACGGCGCTGCTCAAGGTGCTCGGCATCAGCGTCGACGCCTTCAAGATAGGCGGCGGTATACTGTTATTCATGCTCGCGATCGAGATGGTCTTTGCGCGCGAGTCAGGCGTGCGCTCGATCACGCCGGGTGAAGGCGAGGAAGCCCATCACCGAGTCGACATCTCGGTGTTTCCGCTTGCATTTCCGATGATCGCCGGGCCCGGTGCGATCGCGACCATCCTGCTGGCGTTTTCTGCCGTGCCCTTCGGATCGGTGCAGTTCTTTGCGCAGCTTGCGCTGATCGGCGTGGTGCTCGCGCTGACCCTGGGGCTGATGCTGATGACCGGACCGGTGATGCGCGTCGTCGGCGTGACCGGTGGCGCCGTGCTCGGGCGGTTGCTCGGCGTCCTGCTCGCTGCGCTCGCGACGCAGTTCGTGATCGACGGCGTGCGCGGGGCGATGACCTGAAGGAAGTGACGGAAGTGAATAGTGATTAGTGATTAGTGACCAAAGTCGCAGCCGCAGTCTGCTAATCACTAATCACTAATCACTACTCACTTCCCCTGCGGAACGCCAGATCCCACACGCCGTGCCCGAGCCGCTGCCCGCGCCGTTCGAAGCGAGTGAGGGGACGGCTGTCCGGTCGGTCCACGTAGTCGCCCGTGGCTGATTCGTTATGCAATGCCGTGCTGCTGCCTGCCGTCGCCAGCATGTGCTCGGCATACGGCTGCCAGTCAGTCGCCATGCGCAACACGCCACCGGGTTCGAGTTTGCGCGCGACGAGTTCGACGAACGCAGGCTGCACGATGCGGCGCTTGTGATGACGCTTCTTCGGCCACGGGTCCGGGAAATACAGCAGCACTTCGTCGAGCGAGGCGTCCGGCAACCGTCGCTGCAGGACCTGCACGGCGTCGTCGCAGATCACGCGCACGTTGCCCAGTTTCTCGGCTTCGCAACGCAGCAGCAGGTGACCGACACCCGGCGGATGCACTTCGAGGCCGAGGAAGTTTCGGTCGGCATGGGCGGCCGCCAACGCGACGAGCGACTCACCGTTGCCGAAACCGATCTCGAGCACCACCGGCGCCTCCCGGCCGAACTCGGTCGCGAGGTCGAGCGGTTCTTCGCCGTTGTCGATGCCGATCGTGGGCCACAGCTCACGCCAGGCGCGCTCCTGCGCGACAGTCATGCGACCCGCGCGCACCACGAAGCTGCGGATCGCGCGGTGCTTCGACGTGTCGTGCGGAGCGGTCACCGGGTTCGCCGCGGCATTGACCGTGTTCACGATGTCTGGATTCGATGACGGCAAGGGTCTAAAGTTTCGCTGTTGCGGGGAATGACAATCATAAAGCCCGGGTACCGGGCGTGGAGAAAATCAATGGCCCAATCGGACGGACTCCTGCTCGAGCGGCTCGGCGGCGATGCCCGGACCCTGTGCAAGCGCACGTGGTGGGTGTTCCTGGTCGGCGGCATCGCCAGCGTGATCTTCGGGGTGCTGGCTTTTTCGCAGCCGATGACGGCCTGGCTGGTCGTTGCGACTTTCTTCGCCGCCGCGATCCTGGTCGACGGCGTCTCCAACGTGATCGGGTCGATCCGGAATCGTGACAAGGACGGCTGGTGGATCATGCTGCTGATCGGCGTGCTCGGCGTCCTTGCCGGTGGCTACGCGCTGCTCAATCCGCGCATCAGCATGCAGGCATTCATCCTGCTGGTTGCGTTCGAGGCGATCATGCTCGGCGTGTTCCTCGTGATGCTCGGTTACAAGGTGCGAGCGGCAACCGAGCGCGAATGGCTCCTCTACCTCACGGGTGGCCTGTCGGTCCTGTTCGGTTTCATCGTGATCATGAGACCTGCCCTGGGTGGCTTGTCCGTGATCCTGATGATCGCGGCCTGGGCGATCATCACTGGGGTACTCAAGATCATCTTCGCATTCAGGGTCAGGAGCCTCCCGGAGCGGGTGGCGAATCGCTTCGTGTGATCCGCGCCTCTCCCGCTGCAGCGGGAGAGGTCGACCGATCGGTCGGGCGAGTGCTCCGTCAGGTGACCCGGCCGGCAATCCGGCCACCGAGCAGGCACCCACCGAGGAACGTGCCTTCGAGCCCGCGCTTGCCATTCATCCCGCCACCGCCAAAGCCGGCGCTCTCACCCGCCGCATACAGGCCGGGAATCGGTTCGCCGGAGTGGTTCAGCACGCGGCATTCCAGGTCGGTCTGCAGTCCACCCATGCTCTTGCGGCTGATGATGAACTCGCGGATCGCGACCAATGGGCCCGCCGACGGCTCGAGGATCGGCTGGAACTTGCAGGTACGCAGCCGGTCACCGATCCAGCGGCGGGCGAACTCGATGCGGCGCAACTGGTCGTCGGTGTGGAACCGTGGACCGAGACCGATGATGTCGTCGTAATTCGTCGCCGCGGTCCGGACGGCATCGACGTCGACCGACCCGTCGCCGGTCAGTACGTTCATTTTCTCGACCAGCGCTTCGACCGTGGGTGCGACCACGACGTCCGGGCAGAATTGCGTCAGCTGGTCGTAGAGCCAATGGTTGCCGAGCACCATGTCGCGCGCGACGGCCAGCCGGCTCTTGCGCCGGAACGACGGATTGAATTCACCGCCCGAGATCGCGAGTTCCCTGAGCATGATCCGGCGGTTCAGCAGCTGCCATGAATAGGCGCGTTCCTGCCGGCAGATCTGTGCGACCAGGTCGTGCGTGTCGAAGCCGGTGACCAGCGGCATCGGGCCGATGCGTTCGCCGCGCCAGTTGAGCCACAGCGCCGACTTCGGCGGCACGAGCGAGAGTCCATGCGACGGTTTTCGCGGCTGCCAGTGGTGGACGCCTGCGGCGTAATTCCACTGCCAGTCCAAATGCGTGATGCGCGCTCCGTGCGCAGCCGCCGCATCGTGCAGCGTGCCATCTGCGTACTTGTGCGAGCCGTTCAGCAGCGTGGCCGGTGGTTGCGACCAGTCCGCATGCCAGTTCTGCCGCACGCGTTCGAGGTTGCCGTTGATGCCGCCGCTGGCGATCACGACGTTTTCGGCGCTGGCCTCGAACTCGTCGTCGCTGCCTTCGAGCCGGCCGCGGCAGCCTGTCACGCGACCGTTCGTGACGACGAGTGACTCGACACAGTGCTCGAACCGCAGGTCGAGCCGGTCGCGATTCGGCCGCGCCAGCAAATGCGTATTCAGCACCACCTGCAGTTCGTGGCCAGTGCCCCAGACGATGTGCCAGCGAGGCACCGAATTTCCCGGCGTATGCAGTCCGCGCTCCACCCACAGGGGCATCGGCATGAACTGCACGCCGACGCCACGGAGCCAGTCGTAGATCTCTTCGTTGGCGCGATGGACATAAGCCTCGGCCCAGGCACGCGGCCAGTGGTCGTCCGGACCGAACTCCGCGAAGGCATGCCAGTCGCGCAGGCCCTGTTGTGCGCCATCGCGAATGCCATAGCGCTTCTGCAGCGGAGTGCCGGCAAACCAGATGCCGCCGAAGCTCTCCTTCGCGAGACCGCCCATGTTCTCTTCGGTATCACGATCGAGCAGCAGCACGCGCCGGCCGCGGTCCAGCAATTCGATGGCCGCCGTCACGCCCGCAATGCCGGCGCCGATCACGATCACGTCTGCCGAATAGCGGATCATTCGACCACTCCAGGGGAGGATGGCGAGGTGCCAAGCGTAACGCGACGGTATCATCGCCTGCATGAGCAACCTCCGCAGGCCGCGCGACGGGTTGTCGCTGCTCGAGGCGCGCCGGGTCGTGCTGGCGGCGCAGGGGTTCGGCCGTCCACGACCCGACCGGGACGTGGTGAAGTCCGATGTCGTGCGCACCGTGCGCGCCTTGGGCCTGCTGCAGATCGACTCGGTGAATGTGCTCGTCCGGTCGCACTACCTGCCGCTGTTCTCGCGGCTGGGGGCGTACTCGATGTCGCTGCTGGACGAAGCGGCCTACGGCGGGCGCCGACGGCAGGTGTTCGAGTACTGGGGTCACGAGGCGTCACTGCTGCCGGTCGAGTGTCAGCCGTTATTGCGCTGGCGCATGCAGCGCGCGAAGAACGGTGACGGGACCTGGGGCAACGTCGCTCGATTCGGTCGTGAACGAGCCGCCTTCTGCGCCGAGGTGCTGGCGGAAGTTCGTGATCGAGGACCGCTCGGCGTGTCCGAGATCGGCACCGGCGACCGCCGCAAGAGCAGCTGGTGGGGCTGGAGCGAAGGCAAGATCGCCCTCGAGTGGCTGTTCTGGACCGGGCAGGTCACCACGCATTCGCGACGCCGCTTCGAACGTGTCTATGACCTGACCGAGCGGGTACTGCCGCAAGCCGTCGTCGACGCCCCCACGCCGGCGGTCGAGGACGCGCACCGCGAGTTGCTGCGCATTGCGAGCGTAGCGATGGGCGTTGCCACCGAGCGCGACCTGCGCGACTACTTCCGGCTCGGTCCGGCAGATGCAAAGGCTGGCATCACCGATCTCGTCGAGTCGCGGGACCTGGTGCCCGTGCAGGTGGAGGGTTGGAAAGGCCCTTCGTACATGGCTGCCGGAACCCGGGTGCCCGCCCGCATCGACGCCCGTGCCTTGTTGTCGCCATTCGATTCACTGGTCTGGTTCCGGGACCGGCTGCAACGCCTGTTCGATTTTCACTACCGCATCGAGATTTACACGCCCTCGCACAAGCGCGTCCATGGCTATTACGTACTGCCGTTCCTGCTGCAGGACAGGCTCGTCGCCCGCGTGGACCTGAAGTCCGACCGCGAGGCAGGCAAGTTGCGCGTCATCAAGACGCATTACGAACCGGACGTGGACCGGCGCGCCGTCGATGCCGGCCTGCGCGACGAACTCGACCTGCTGGCACCCTGGCTCGGGTTGCGCGCCGTGGTGCGCGGCCGGGCCAGGAATCAGGCATGACCCTGGGTCGCTCGCGTGAACCTGAACCAGCGATGCAGGCGTATGCAGGCGCATGTAGGCGACAATGCGGCGCATTGAACGAATCGAACGAGCGGAACACTGATGAACGCGACAGGTGACAGCATGCGGATGCGACTGATGGGATCAATGATGGCGCTGGCGTGCTGCTGCGCCGGGACGGTGCGTGCCGACGCCCCGGCCAGCGTACGCGCGGATGCGCGCGCGATCCTCGACCGGATCGTCTCTATCCCGAGTTCCGCGGGCCTCGGCCAGGTCCCGACGGTCGCACACTACCTGGCGGACCGCTTCCGTGCGGCCGGCTTTCCCGAGGGCGATATTCACGTCCTGCCCTCCGGCGACACGGCATCCCTCGTGGTGCGTTACCGCGGCAACGGCACGGGCGGCAAACCGATCCTGCTGATTGCCCACATGGACGTCGTCACGGCGAAGCCGGAAGACTGGGAGCGCGATCCGTTCAAGCTCATCGAGGAGAACGGCTATTTCTTCGGGCGCGGCACGATGGACGTCAAGGGAGAGATCGCCCTGATCACGGCCACGTTCCTGCGACTCAAGGCCGAGAAGTTCGTGCCCACGCGCGACCTCATCATCGCTTTCTCCGGCGACGAGGAGACGCAGATGGACTCCGCGCGTGAACTCGCGACCCAGTACCGCACGCTGACCGATGCCGAATTTGCGCTGAATGGCGACGGCGGTGGCGGCACGCTCGACGACGAGACGGGCGAGCCGCAGTTCTATGCGGTGCAAGGCGCCGAGAAGTCCTATGCGAGCTTTGCGCTCACGGCGCGCAACCCGGGTGGACACAGTTCGCAGCCGCGGCCCGACAATGCGATCTACCAGCTCGCCGATGCGCTCAAGGCAGTGCAGGGCTACTCGTTCCCGGTGATGTGGAACGAGTGGACGATCGGCAGCTTCAAGGCGACGGCCCCCGTCACGCCTGGCGAGTTGGGCCAGGCCATGGCGAAGTTCGCGGCGAACCCAGGCGATGCCGAGGCTGCAGCCGTCCTTGCGAAGAACCCGGCCCTGATCGGGCGCACCCGCACCACTTGTGTCGCAACGATGCTCACCGGAGGTCATGCGGACAACGCTTTGCCCCAGTCAGCCACCGCCACGGTCAATTGCCGCATCTTCCCCGGCACCAGCGTGGCCGAAGTGCGCGACTCGCTGCAGCACGTCGTGGGCGATAAGATCGAAGTGAAGGTGCTCGGCGAACCGCATTCGAGCCCGCCGTCCCCGATGCGCAGTGACGTCCTTGCAGCCGTGACCAAGGCAGTGCGGGCGAGTCATCCTGGCGTGCCGATCGTGCCGGACATGGCTCCCTACGCCACCGACGGCTCCATCTTCCGTGGTGCAGGCATTCCAACCTACGGCGTCAGCAGCATCTTCATGAAAGAAAAGGACGAGTTCGCGCACGGATTGAACGAACGCCTTCCGGTTGCTGCGTTTTACGCTGGTTTGGATCACTGGTACGTGCTGCTCACTACGCTCGCTGGCATGAAATAGAGGTTTCAGGTAGACTTCCGCTACAGTTTGCCGCCGCGCAGTCCGGTCTGCGCACGAGGTTCTTCAGCGCTTCCCGCCACGGGAATGCCTATGCGGCCCCTCCTGCAGACTGATCGAAGTCTGCATTTCGCTGCTCGATTCATCAAAGTTACGGCGCCAGTCCGGTGCCCGCGCGTGCTTGCACGCGCAGGCTTGGCGCTCGGATAAGTCTCTCAATGTCATTTGAAAATTTCGGCCTCCAGGCCGAGCTCGTGCGTGCGGTCGTCGAAATGGGCTACACGCAGCCAACCCCCATTCAGTCGCGCGGCATCCCGGCGGTGCTCGAAGGTCGTGACCTGCTTGCCGCTGCCCAGACGGGCACTGGCAAGACGGCCGCTTTCGCGCTGCCGCTGCTGCAGAAGCTGCACGAAGACCAGCCGAATCCGCGTGGTTCGCGCGCGCCGCGTGCTCTCGTGCTCGTGCCGACCCGCGAACTCGCGGCGCAGGTCCAGCAGTCCATCGCCGATCTCGGCACCCATCTGCGCCAGCAGTCGGCGCTGATCTTCGGCGGCGTCAGCCCGCGCCCGCAGATCGACCTGCTGCGCCGCGGTGTCGACATCGTCGTCGCCACGCCGGGCCGCCTGCTCGACCACGCGAACGAGCGCAACATCGACCTGCGCAGCGTGCGCTACCTGATCCTCGACGAAGCCGACCGCATGCTCGACATGGGCTTCATCCGCGACATTCGTCGCGTGCTCGCGATGCTGCCGCCGAACCGCCAGAACCTGCTGTTCTCGGCGACGTTCTCGGAAGACATTCGTGGACTCGCGAACGGCCTGCTGCGCAATCCGCTCACGATCGAAGTCGCGCCGCGCAATGCCCCCACCGAACTCGTCGACCACCGCGTGCACCTGGTCTCGCAGGGCGAGAAGCGCGCCGTGTTGAGCCACCTGCTCAAGTCCGGGCCCAACGCGCAAACGCTGGTCTTCACCCGCACCAAGCACGGCGCCAATCGCCTGGCCGAGCAGTTGACGCACGACGGGCTGCAGTGCGCCGCGATCCACGGCAACAAGTCGCAGAGTGCCCGTACGCGCGCGCTCGAAGACTTCAAGGAATACAAGGTGCAGGTGCTGGTCGCGACCGACATCGCCGCGCGCGGCCTCGACATCACCGAACTGCCGCAGGTCGTGAACTACGAACTGCCGCACGTGCCGGAAGACTACGTGCACCGCATCGGCCGCACCGGTCGTGCCGGTTCCACGGGCCAGGCGTTGTCGCTGGTGTCGGACGACGAGCGTGATCGGCTCCGCGCGATCGAGCGCGTGCTCGGCCGCAAGATCAACGTGCTGCCGCTCGACCGCACGCAGATCCCGCGTCCGTCGGGTGAAGGCAAGACGCGCGAACCGCGTCACGTCGATCCGCGTGCCCAGCAGCAGCGTCACGCCAAGCCGCAGGGCCAGCGTACCGGCGGACAGGCGCATGGCCGGCCGGGTGGCGGCGGTGGCGCCCGTCGCCCCAAACCCCGGAGCTACGGCTCGCAGGCGTAAACCAAGATGAGGCCCGGCACAGTCCGGGCCTCAACTTTTCCGGGCGCACGCTTGGTCTTGACGCACCGGTGGGTGCGATAGCGAACGGAGTCTGGCGGCGGGAAGTCGCAAGCTGAGTCCCATATTCAACCGGGAACCCGCATGCAACAGTCACCCGTACCGACCGACGTCGCGGCCTTGCGCATCCGCGCCCGCGCCCGCATCGACGAAGGCGCCGTCACCGCCGGCTACACGGCCGATCGTGCTGCCGTGTTGCAGATGCTGAACGCTTCGCTGGCCACGGAACTGGTCTGCGTGCTGCGCTACCGCCGTCATCACTTCATGGCGCGGGGCATCCATTCGCAGAGCGTTGCGCAGGAGTTCCTGGTCCATTCGAACGAGGAGCAAGGTCACGCCGACCTGATTGCTGCACGCATCGTGCAGTTGGGAGGCGAGCCGGACTTCGCGCCGGACGGCCTTGCCCGCCGCAGTAATGCGGAGTACATCGCCGGCGAATCGCTTTCGGGAATGATCAAGGAAGACCTGGTGGCCGAGCGCATTGCCATCGACAGCTACCGCGAATTCATCCAGTACCTGGGTGACAAGGATCCAACCACGCGCCGCATGCTCGAAGAGATCATGGCAGTGGAGGAGGAGCACGCCGACGAGCTCGCCGATCTGCTGGTCGCCTTCCCGTCATGACCGCCACCGCTGGCGACTCATCAATCAACGCATCAAGGAGCAAGACTATGGAACGTATGGATACGGGCAACGGACAGTTCGTGCAGGACCTGAAAACCTTCGTCAACGATACCGAAGCGCTGGTGCATGCCACCGCCGGCGATGCCAGCGAGCTAGCCGTCAAGGCGCGCACGCGCGCCGAGCAGTCGCTGCGTCACGCGCGGACTCGCATCATCGAGATTGAACAGCAGATGGTGGAGCGGGCGAAGGCCGCCGCGCACGCAACCAACGGCTATGTTCACGAGAATCCGTGGCCGTCGATCGGTGTCGCAGCAGGCGTCGCGTTTGTCGCGGGACTGCTGGTCGGCCGGCGCTGAGCCACGGCGACAATGAACATGCCCCTGGTCCCCCATGAGGAGTCAACCGGGCGAACGCCCGGCGGCCTGTTCGAGTCCGTGCGGACATTGCTCGAGACGCTGGTCGCGATGGCG
Source organism: uncultured Gammaproteobacteria bacterium (assembly GCA_963846315.1). Taxonomy (GTDB): domain Bacteria; phylum Pseudomonadota; class Gammaproteobacteria; order Steroidobacterales; family Steroidobacteraceae; genus RPQJ01. The sequence goes on along the minus strand of CAWJVM010000006.1, from coordinate 72,417 downwards.
CGCACGCGAACCGAGCTGTTCGGCAACGAACTCGAGCAGGAGCTGAGCCGGATTGTCGGGATGCTCGTCGGGGCGATGACCGTTCTGGCGCTGGCGAGTCTTGCGTTGCTGTTCACCGCGCTGACGGTCGTGGTGTCTGCCTGGGAGTCGAATCGCGTTGCGGCGACTGCGCTGGTGGCCGTGGGCTTCGTCATCCTTGCGGTGGTCGCCTACATCGTGACCGCGCGCCGTGGGCAGCGAAAGACGCGACTGTTGGCCGCGACACTCGGCGAACTCGAGCGGGACCTGGAGCAACTCAGCCCGCGCGCGCCATGAGCCGCAACGAGTCACTCGCCCTGCGACAGGTCGAACTCATCGCCCTGTGCGGATCGCAGCGTCGCGACCTGGCCCTCACGGCCGACGATGTCGGGCGATCACTCTGGGTGGTCGATGCCGCAGTCGTTGCTTCGCGGCGAGCGGCCGCACATCCCGCACTGCTGGTGGGCTTCGTCGTCGTCGCGGCCGTGGTGCTGAGGCCCAGCCGCATCGTTCGGTTGCTCACGTGGGGATTGCCCGCCGTCCTTTCCGTTCGACGCGTGGCGACCCTGTGGCTGCATCGGCGACACCACGGGCGTGCCTTGCTCGATAACTGACGCCTCAGTGCGTATCGAAGCGGTAAGCGTCCATCGACAGGGCCGCTCCTTCCATGCCCGCGTAGATCCGGCTCGATTTCACCTTGGTCCCGGCTGCTCCCAGTGCGACGTACAACGGCAGGAAGTGCTCCTCTGTCGGGTGGGCACGCGCGGCCTCGGGAGCCTGTTCGCGGTAGGCGAGCAGTGCCGCTTCGTCGTTGCTCGCCAGGTGACTTGCCAGCCACTCAGAAAACGCCGCCACATACGGCAGCGGCTGTAACGCGTCGCGGCTGGTCATCCAGTCACGCAGGTTGTGCGTGACATGCCCCGAGCCGATCACGAGCACGTCGTGTGCGGAGAGCGGCTGCAATGCATGCCCCATCTGCAGGTGATGCGGAGTGCCGAGTCCTGGCTGTACCGACAGTTGCACGACGGGCACGTCGATTGCCGGGTACATCCAGCGCAACGGCACCCACGCACCATGGTCGATGCCGCGACAGCCATTGATCGATGAAGTGATTCCTGCGTCGCGCAGAAGCGCTGCGGTCTCCTCGGCGACCTCGGGCGAGCCAGGCGCGTCGTATTGCAGCTTGTACAGCGGTTCGGGGAAGCCGCCGAAGTCGTGGATCGTCTTGAGCTGGACGCCGCCCGTCAGCATCGGCAGCGACGTTTCCCAGTGCGCCGACACCATCAGGATCGCACGCGGTTGCGGCAGCGAATCCGCGATGCCACGCCACGCCTTGCCGGCGGCGCCTGCATCGAGCGCATGCATCGGCGAGCCGTGCGAAAGAAACAGTGTGGGGAAACGGTTCATCAGCCACTCCATCCGCGGCTCCGCTGCAGCTCCCTCTCCCGCGCGAGCGGGAGAGGGTTGCGGCGCATTACTTCACGAAGCCTTCGGCTTTCAACGTTGCCTGCACTGCCGGTCGCGCGGCAACGCGCGCACGGAACTGCTGCACGGCGGGCCACGGCGCCAGGTCGACTTTGTGGAAGTCGGCCCAGTTCAGCACGACCCAAAGGTAAGCATCGGCAATCGAGAACGTGTCGCCCGTCAGGTACGGCTGCTTTTCCAGCGTCTTCGAGATGAACGTGAACCGGTTGCCGAGCGCCTGCACGGTCCGCTCGCGCACATCGGCGGCGTTCTGCGGGTTCCACAGCGGACCAAAGCCTTTGTGCACTTCGGTCGAGATGAAGTTGAGCCACTCCATCAGGTGCCAGCGTGCCTTGGTGCCGAAGACCGGCGCGATCGTGCCCGGCTTCTGGTCCGCGATGTACTGCAGCAGCACACCCACTTCCGTAAGCCGCGTGCCGTCGTCCAGCTCGAGCATCGGGACGTAGCCCTTCGGATTGATCGCGTAGAAGTCGGTGCCGTCCGGCAGCGTGTGCTTGACCAGGTCCACCTTGACCGGCTCGTACGTCAGGCCGAGTTCGTTGATTGCAATGTGCGGGGCCTGCGAGCAGGCGCCGGGGGTGTAGTACAGCTTCATGGATTGATTGGTCCTTGGTTACGTCGCTGATTGAGGTTGATCGAGGCGTTCGTGCCCTGAGCGTCTGCGTAGAGCGTGAACACATCTTCAGCTAGCCATTTGAAGGGATAAATATGAATTTGAGTGATTGATAGTTGCGTTAAATGCAACAATAGACGGCATGGATCGCTTCCTGGCCGTCAGTACCTTCGCCAAAGTCGTCGAACTAGGCAGCTTTTCGCGGGCGGCGGAGCGGCTCGGGCTGTCCACCTCGGCCGTGTCCAGGCAGGTCTCGGAGCTCGAAGCGCACCTGGACACGCGGCTGCTGAATCGGACTACACGGCGGCTTTCACTGACCGAAGCCGGGCAATCTTTCTATGAGCACAGCGTGCAGCTGCTGTCGGACCTCGAGGATGCGGAAGCCTCGGTGCGGATTGCGGCCGCGGAACCCAAAGGCACGCTGCGCCTCACGTGCGGGGTCAGCTTCGGCGTGCGGTACCTCGCGCCGGCGGTCGCTGAATTCGTCGCGCTGCATCCGGACCTGCTGCTCGACCTCGATCTCTCCGATCGTGTCGTCGACCTGGTCGAGGACGGGTTCGACCTGGCGATCCGTATCGGGCACGTCGGATCGCAAGGCATGGTGTCGAAGCGGCTGGGTTGGACGCAGATCGTCTGTTGCGCGTCACCTTTGTACCTGGCGCGGCGCAATGAGCCGATCCGCACCCCCGCGGACCTGTCGCAGCACGAGTGCCTGAGCTACACCAACGTCGGCATGCCGAACACGTGGCAGTTTGCAGGCAAGGACGACCGCGACTCTCGAGTGTCGGTGCGCATTCCGCCGCGGCACCGCGCCAACAACGGGCAGGTGCTCGCATCGCTCGCGGTGCAGGGCATGGGCATCGTGTACGAGCCGGATTTCATCGTGGCGCAGGAGATCCGCGCCGGGCAACTCGAGCCGCTGCTGCCGGACTACCGGCCGCCGCGGTCACCGATTGCCGCGGTCTATCCGAGCCGGCGGCACCTTTCGGCCAAGGTGCGCTCGTTCGTCGATTTTCTCGCCGCACGCTACGAGCGGCAACACGAGTGGAGCCTGGACGACATTCTCTATCAGTGAACGCCAAGCCACGCGACGTGGCGGCGTAAGTTTCGTCGGAGTCTACGGCGTCACTTGCCATGCATGGGCGAGTCCGGTTTCCACGCGGGGTCGTCGAAGTACCGGCCGTATGCCTTCAATGCGCGATGCACCAGCGCCGCGCCGTCGTGACGTGAGCGGGTCGTGTCCTTGCCCTGCATCAGCGTCACGCCCTGCAACAGGTCGGCGATGACCAGGTGCAGGTTGGCGTCGGCATCGGACGGCAAGTGGCAGTTGGCAACGATCGACTGCGCCTGCTGATCTATGTGCGTTGCGAGCGTGGAATACTGCGCGTCGGTCTGCTTGCCCGCGTGGATCGCTGGATGATCGGCATCAAAGGCTGCACGGATACTGCCCATCCCTGAACGCAGCGATGCATCCGTTGGCCATTTCTGGCCGTCCTGCAGCTGCAGCTGTGCCACGGCGCCACCGGAGCCGTGCATCTTGTGTTGCGGATGCTCTTGCTGGGCCAGCGCGAGATTCGGCGCCGTTGCCAACAGCGTGACGCTGGTCAGCGCGGCGAGCACGTTCTTCATTTTCATGAGTCCTCCCTGGGGATTCATCCGCCGAACATCTTCTCGAAGAGCTTCAGGACCATGTCGAGCGCCGCCTGCGGATCGCTGCCGGCCTCGGCGGCAAAGTAGAACAGGGCACCGACGTAGAGCACCGACACGAGCACCACCAGGTGCCCGAACAGCAACAGCGCGCCATCGCGTTCCGCCATGCCGAGGCACAGCAGGATGACACCGATGGCCGGTAGCGTGTTGGCGAGGGGAATCAGCGGCAGTGGCGCCATCAGCGCGACAACGGCGATGACGAGCGCAATGCCATGCACGGCATTTACGCGCGGCGTTGCCGTCAGCCCGAGCATGCGGGGTCGCACGAGATGCTCGAAACGATCGAATGTCTTCACTGCCCGCTCGAGTACGTGCTGCAACGTCGCACTCGGCAAAGAGCGATCGAGCAGACGATCGGGCAACCAGGGCACGCGGTTCATCGTGACGGCGTACCCGATCAGCAGCATCGGTGCCCCGAGCGCCGTGCTCATGAACGGCAACGACACCGGCAGCAGGAACGGCATCGCGAGGATCGCGCAAAAGACGAGCAGTCCTTGTTCGCCGACCAGCTGCAGCAGTTCGCGCAGCGTCACCTGGTGTCCCTCGATCGCGCGCCGCGTCGTCGCCAGCGCTTCGGAGAGGCGGACTTCGGGGTTACGGAACTGGACGGTGGTCATGCTTAGTAGCGTAACTGCTATCCGAAGACCGCTGCGTTACCTGTGTCAAGAAAAGCGAGGACCTGATCAGGGGCCCGTTGTCTGCGTGCCGGGACTTCGCGGCATGCGAGCACTCACGATCGGCGCACGACGGCGCGGTAGGCGAGTGCGCCGACAACGCCGGCCGCAACCAGCACCAGGATGAGCTGCACCAGCCGCCAGTACACGTGGTCGACCAGCGACACGAGTTGCCCGGTGGCGCGCTCCGAAGCCTGGTTCAACACCGGCAACTTGCCATCCGCCTGGCCGAGCAGCACCTGGAGCTGCTGCGCCGTTTCGCCCATCACGCGCAGTGCCTCGGTGTACTCCGTCACGTCGAAGGGCCGCGACTCAATCCGGGCAGTCGCGGATGCGGGGCGGTCGAAGCGGGCCAACAGCACGTCCAGGGCAGCGATGGTCTCGCGAACCGAGTCGGACGTCGTGCCGCCGGCCTCGAGCGTCGAGCGCAGCTCGACAACCAACGCCTGCAACTGGCCCTGGCGCTCGTCCAGGATTCCGGTCAGTTGCTCGATCGCAGCGGACCGCTCCTCGGCCAGCAGGCGCGGCAGGTCCGCGGCGAGGGTGCTTGCGGTCTGAGCGGCGCCGCCGATACGGTCGACGTTCTCCAGCAGCACCGCCGACTCCGGGGTCATGGCCAGCTCGAAGGCCAGGCGCTGCGCCTCCATGCTGATGAGCTTCGGTGCACGCTGGCCGTAGTAAACGGCCCGCTCGGCCAGCTGGCGTGTCTGCGCGAGTTCGCGGACCGCGGGGTCGAGGTTGCTCAGCGGATCGATACCCAGGAAGGAGAAGATGCTGCTCGACGACGCGGTGCCGGTGGGCGTTGCGCCGGTGGCGAACACGAAGTCCTCGAAATGGATGAACGGCACCGCACGCACGACCGGATTCTTCCGATGCCAGGCCTCGATGCCGGAGCGCAGCTCGATGACCTGCGCCTCGCTCAACAGCATGGGCGCGAAGTTCCAGGCGCGTTCCTCCAGACCCCTGTGCGCGCCGAGCAGGCCTTCGGCACGCGGGCCGTAGAGTTCGCCGACCCAGCGGTCCTCGATCACCATGCGGCTCAGGGTGGCGAATACCAGCATGTCGATGGCGTTGAGCTCCGGGTTCGGGCCGGTCGCGATCGTGAACGCGCTGGTGGCCTGCGACACCAGCCACGACTGCGCTGCCAACCGCTCCCCGGGATCGTCGGTGGACTGCTGGAACACGCCGACCCGCTCGGTGACCCATGCCGTGTACTCGTCGGCGAAGCGCATGACGGAAAGCTGTATCTGCAGCAGCGCGGCCGCACGCTCTTCGGCGGCCCGGTCGCGGAATAGCCTATTGGTGGCGGCGCACCCCGACAGCAGGGTGGCAAGAATGAGCAGCGCGAGCAGGACCCGGGACACCGGGGGAGGGTGAATCATGATGACGCTGTTTTCGCCTCGAGGCAGGGTTTGCGGGCGCATTGTATCGCCTGCTGCCTTGCGGCCGGCTTGGCGATTTGCCGACCTGGCGGGACCTGCATAGAATCAACGCCGGCCAGCGGGTGTAGTTCAATGGTAGAACTGTAGCTTCCCAAGCTACTAGCGTGGGTTCGATTCCCATCACCCGCTCCACTTCTTCTTTGCGCTGACCAACGTCGCTCCCGTATGCGGGGCATTGCATCATTTCGACCGTATAGAGGGCATTTAGGGCCGCTCGCTGCACGTCGATTTCGCGGTCGGTCGCGCGGCGCAGGCTGAGTGCGTCACAACAGGCTTGGGTCGCTTGCCCGTGCCGAAATTTTCCTTATGTACGGCGACGAGGTCGCGTCGGATGATTTGCGTGCGTCCTGGCGACCCGCCGACGGGCACCCGACCTGAGGTTCCAGCCCTTGCAAGCCGCGCCCATGCCTTTCCACCTGCTGACCAAGCCCGCCGGCGCAGCATGCAATCTCGGCTGCAAGTACTGCTTCTTCCTGTCCAAGGAAAACCTCTATCCGGCGCGTGAGAGCCCGCTGATGACGGAGGACGTGCTCGAGACCTACATCCGGGCATTGATGGACGCGTCACCCGGCCCCGAGGTCGAGGTGTCCTGGCAGGGTGGCGAACCGCTGCTGCGCGGGCTCGACTTCTACCGACGCTCGGTGGAGTTGGCGGAGAAGCATCGCAAGGCCAGTCAACGCGTCAAGCACACGATCCAGACGAACGGCACGCTGATCGACGATGAATGGGCGGCGTTCTTCAAGCAGAACAAGTATCTCGTCGGTTTGAGTCTCGATGGCCCGCAATCACTGCATGACGCCTATCGCGTCGACAAGAAGGGCGACGGCAGCTTCGCGGCCGCCGTCCGCGGCTGGCACTGCCTGCGCCGGCACGCAGTCGACGTCAACATCCTGTGCACCATCCATGCGGCCAACGCGGATCGTCCCCTCGACGTCTATCGATTCTTTCGCGACGAACTGAAGGCCGAATACATCCAGTTGATCCCGATCGTCGAGCGGGCGACTGCGGAGACCCTCGCGCTCGCCAACCAGGGCTGGGGTGGCCTGCACGGCAGGGACCGGCCGACGTATCGGCAGGAAGGCAGCCTCGTCACGCAACGCTCGGTGACGCCGGAGAAGTTCGGGAAGTTCCTGATCCGTATTTTCGACGAGTGGGTGCGGCGCGACGTCGGTCGGGTCTACGTCACGACCTTCGACGTCGCACTGGGCAGCTGGCTCGGCCAGCACAATCTCTGCATCGTCTCACCAACCTGCGGTCAATCCCTGGTGCTCGAGCACAACGGCGACGTGTATTCCTGTGATCACTTCGTCGAACCGGCGCACCGGCTCGGCAACATCAGTGAAACGCCGCTCCGGACACTCGTGTCGTCGGAAAAGCAGCGCCGGTTTGGCCGAGCCAAGTACGACACGTTGCCCAGGTACTGCAAGGAGTGCCCGGTCCTCTTCGCGTGCCACGGCGAATGCCCGCGCAATCGCTTCCTGCGCACGCCCGACGGCGAGGACGGATTGAACTACCTGTGCGCCGGTTACCGGACCTTCTTCGCCCACATCGACAAGCCGATGAAGACCATGGCGAACCTTTTGCAGCAGGGCCGTTACGCCGACGAGATCATGCGGCAGAGGTAAGCGGCCATCAGGTGCGTCAGGTCGGATGGCTCGCACCGGCACCTGTCGCCGTCACCGGCGCCCACCGGGCGACCAACTGCTCGTCCTCCCGGGCGACTTCGCGCTCGACATCCAATACGAGCGCTCGAAACTTCTCCGCCGCCTGCGTCAGCGAACGGCCCTTGAGGCTGACGACGCCGAAGCTCAGATGCAGCCAGGGTGCCGTGCACAACGCGACGAAGCGACCCCGCTCGAGTTCGTCTGCCACGGAGGATAGAGGTACCGCCGTGATCGCATTGGAGTTCTCGAGGATGCGCTTGACGGTCGTGAGGTCGCTGCACTCGATGGCTGGAAATACATGCCCCGGCGAAAATGCGCTGATGGCTGCGTGCTGGGCGGCAAGCAGTTGATCGAGGACCTGTGGGGGGATTCGCGTGGGCGCGACGACCGGCCAGCTGAATACGTCGCCCACCTGGACGGCGGGACGCGAGGCCAGCGGGTGCTCGCTGCGTGCAACGAAGTACACGGTCTGTGAGTACGTGAACGGTGGAACCTCGATGTCCCGCTCCCGCTGCAGCTGACTGGTCTCGAGCACGATGAAATCGAGTTCGCGGCTGCGCAGCTGCTGCAAAAGTGCGCCCCAGGTGTTGACTCGAATTTGCACGCTCACCCGGGGGAATTGCTCCACGAATCGGGCTGCAGCCTTGCCGACGACGGATTCGGCGGGATAGGGGCCGGCGCCGACCGACAGATGCCCGGTCTGAAGGGCTGCTTGTCCGTTGGAGTTGCGAATGAAATCGTCTGCCAACCGCAAAAGGTCGCGTGCCCGCTCGAGCTGCAATAACCCGCTGTCGGTCGGAACGGCGCCGCTGCTATTGCGCGTGAACAGAACCGTGCCGAGTTGCCGTTCCAGTTTCTTGATGCTGTGCGAGAGCGCGGGTTGACTCATGCCGAGCGCGGCCGCCGCACGCATGAAGCTGCCGTGTTCCGCGAGGGCGACGAGGTGACGGAGATGCTGAAGTTCGATTGTCATGCGCAGAATATATGGGAGGTATTCAATATATTCATGCAGTGAATGCTCTTATGTCGAGTTATGACAAGGGGGGGGCATAGTGCTTCGAACGAATGCGTCTTGGGCGCGCATTCCGTTCAAGCACCACGATTTGAATTGGGAGAGGGCGGCAATATGAAACGAACGGGAGTCACTGGGCTGCTGGGCATGGCGCTCGCGGCGACGCTGGGCGCGGCGTTGCCCTCCGGGGCAATCGCACAGGAGAGCCAGGCGGTCGGGCCGTACACCGATTTCAAGGGTACCATCAAGCTGGATGTCCGTGATTCGGTTCCGGACTGGGGCCCGTTCACGCCGAAGCGTGCGCCCGAAGGCGCGCCGAACGTGCTCTTCGTACTGTTCGACGACACCGGCCTCGCGTCCTGGTCGCCGTACGGTGGCCGCATCAACATGCCGACGCTGCAGAAGCTGGCGGACCAGGGGGTGCGCTACACCCAGTGGCACACGGTAGCGCTGTGCTCGCCCACCCGGTCGACACTGCTCACCGGCCGCAATCACCACCTGAATGGCATGGCCTCGATCACCGAGGGTGCCGAGGGCTTCCCGGGCGCGAGCGGACGCATCCCCGCGCAGGCCGCCACGATCGCCCAGGTCCTGCAGGACAACGGCTACAGCACGTTCTGGGTGGGCAAGAACCACAACGTGCCGGAGCAGGACGTGGCGTCCGGCGCGAGCCGGCGGCAATGGCCGCTTTCGCTCGGCTTCGATCGCTTCTACGGCTTCATCGGTGGCGAGACCAACCAGTACTATCCCGACCTGGTCGAGGACAACAAGTTCGTCGAGCAGCCGTACGGCCCGGAGCAGGGCTACCACCTCTCCAAGGACCTCGCCGATCACGCGCTGCAGATGATCCGCGACCAGAAGGCGAGCAATCCTTCCAAACCCTGGTACATGTGGTTCAACCCGGGCGCCAACCACGCACCGCACCAGGCGCCGCAGGAATACATCGACAAGTACAAGGGCAAGTTCGACGACGGCTACGAGGCGTATCGCACCTGGGTGCTGGCCAGGATGATCGAAAAGGGGGTCGTGCCGAAGGGCACGAAGCTCACGCCGATCAATCCGATGCCGGAGTCGCAGGCCAATTCCGGCGACATGGTGCGGCCGTGGAATTCGCTGAATGCCGACGAAAAACGGCTCTTCTCGCACATGGCCGAGGTCTACGCTGGCTTCTCGGAGTACACGGACGCCCAGGTCGGCCGGATCATCGAGTACCTGGAACAATCCGGGCAGCTCGAGAACACGATCGTCCTTTACGCGGCGGACAACGGCGCATCGGGCGAGGGCAGTCCCAACGGTTCGGTCAACGAGAACAAGTTTTTCAACGGCTACCCGGACGAACTGTCCGAGAACATGAAGTTGATCAATGACCTCGGCGGTCCGAACACCTACGAGCACTTCCCCACGGGTTGGGCCGTTGCGTTCTCGACGCCGTTCCAGATGTTCAAGCGGTACTCGCAGTACTCCGGCGGTACGACCGACCCGCTGGTCATTTCGTGGCCGAAGGGCATCAAGGCGCGTGGTGAAATCCGCGACCAGTACCACCACTCGGTTGACATCGTCCCGACCCTGCTCGAGGTCATCGGGCTCGAGATGCCGACGACCTACCGTGGCGTCGAGCAGTTCCCGCTGTCGGGCGTGTCGATGAAATACTCGTTCGATGCCAAGCCCGACGCGCCGACGACGAAGAAGCGCCAGTACTACGCAATGCTCGGCACGCGCGGCATCTGGGAAGACGGCTGGCTCGCGTCCGCGGTGCATGCGCCGCTGACCGGCAAAGGTCACTTCGATCAGGACCAGTGGCAGCTCTACCACGTCGCAGTGGACCGTTCTGAGGCGGTCGACCTGGCGAAAAAGCATCCCGAGAAGTTGAAGGCACTCATCGCCGCGTGGAACGAGGAAGCCGCGAAGAACCTGGTGCTGCCGCTCGACGACAGGCCGGCGGTCGTCCAGGCCGGCATCGCGCGCCCCTCCGAAGAGGCAGCGCGCGATCGCTATGTCTACTTCCCGGGCACCGCCCCGGTGCCGGAAGGCGTCGCGGTCAGCGTGCGCAACCGGTCCTACAAGATCCTTGCCAACGTCGATATCACTGATGCGAATGCCTCCGGTGTCATCTTCGCGCATGGTTCGCGCTTCGGCGGTCATACGCTGTTCATCAAAGACCGCAAGCTGCATTACGTCTACAACTTCCTCGGCATCAAGCCGGAGCAGGAGTTCGTCTCGACACAGGAACTGAAGCCAGGCAAGTACACACTCGGTATGGAGTTCAATCGCACAGGCGCGGGCCCGAACCACGAGTCCCTGGGTACAACCAAGCTCTATGTAAACGCCGATGTCGTTGCAGAAGGCCCGATGAAGACGCAGCCCGGCAAGTTCACCTTGTCAGGCGACGGGCTCTGTGTCGGTTTCGACAGCGGTGACGCCGTCAGCCAGCAGTACAAGACGCCGGGCGAGTTCGTGGGCGGGACGATCCAGGGAGTCGGGGTCACCGTCGAGAAGGCGGACTACGAAGCCCTTGAGCAGGAAGCCCAACGGGCGATGATGCGGGACTGACTCCGTCATCTGGCATCGCGCGCGATGTCTCACGATGATCCCGCCGCCAGGACCTGAATGTGCTGGCGGCGGGCCAGTCACCTTGGCCATGGGTGCGGATGGCTTAGGGGTCCGCTATACATCTTCGGTGCCGGCCATGCCTGGTCAGTGCCCTATTACCTCGACGTCGGCACTGGCGATTCCGACCTCACCTGGCAGGGTTTGCTAGGCCTCGCGTATTCGTTCGGCTGGGGCGACCTCGGTGTCACCTAGCGGTACATGGATTACCAAATGGAGTCGGGCAAGGCCATCGACAACGTGAATTTCAACGGCCCGGCGCTGGGTGCGACTTTTCGCTGGTAATTTCTGAAGGAGATTCGCATGACTCGCAGTTTGCCAATTCATCGATTCGCGTGGACCGTCTGTGTCGTCGCGGGTCTGGCGCTCGGCTATTCCCCGGCACTCCTAGCGAAGGATCCGCCTCTGCCGGAGGTCAGTCCTGAAGGGCTCCAGCTGCAGCACAACACCAAAGACGCCCGTGTCGTCTACCTGAAGCCCGGAGCAACCTTCAGCCAGTACAGTCGCGTGGCAATCCTAGATTGCTTCGTCGATTTCGAGAAGAACTGGCAACGCAACTACAACGACGATACGGCTGGTCTCGAGGGGCGTGTGACCACGGCCGACATGGAACGCATAAAGGCGGCTCTTGCGGCCGAGTTCAAAAAGGTCTTCACGAAAGAACTGGAGAAGAGCGGCGGTTACCAGGTGGTCGATACCGCCGCACCGGACGTTCTCGTCCTCCGACCAGCGCTCGTCAATCTGGTCGTCAATGCGCCCGACCTGCAGACCGCCGACATGCGCACGGCAGTGGTCGCATCCGCCGGGCAGATGACCCTTTACCTCGAACTGTGGGATTCGAGTACCAACACGATTCTGGCCCGTGTCATGGACGCGAAGGCGGATCAGGGTATGGGCGGCATGGCGCAGCAGGCCAATCGCGCGACCAACACGGTCGCGGCCGACGACATCCTGAGGGAATGGGCGGTCAAGCTACGCAAGCACCTCGATGCCGTGCATGGCAAAGCGATCACGCCCTGACATTCAGTGAGTTTCGTCATGGATCGCCGTCTTGAGATGGGGCAACCAGGAATCGTGGAATCGAGATGGCGGAGTGGAAAGCAATGCACGGCACGCAAGAAACGATGACGCAGGGGGTAGACGTATGCCGCTGGCCTTGGGCGGTGCTTGCCGGACTCGCCCTATCGCCGTCTCCTGCGTACTGCGAAGAAGCGCCGGACCTATTGCGGGATCCGCTCCACGTGGCACTGGGGGCGTTCATCATCAACACGGACACCACGGTGCGTCTCGACGGCAATGCCGGCACCCAAGGCACTCCCGTCGATTGGGAGCAGACATTCGGCAAGGGGGACGTGAATCGATTCCGGATGGATGGCTACTGGCGGTTTGCAGAGCGGCACAAACTGCGTGCGTTGGTGTTCAACTCCTCCCGCAGTGACTCCGAGACATTTGCCGAGGACGTCGTATGGGGTGACGTGGCCTTCCCTGTCGACGCCAAGGTGAACGGCGAGTTCAAGTTCTCCATCTATGAACTCGCCTACGAGTACGCATTTCTGCATCGCGATCACTACGAATTGTCCGTGTCGCTCGGCATGCATTACACGGAACTCGAAGCGAAGCTGGCCGCGACGGTGACGTTGCCGGAACAGTCGATCACCGAACGCATCAGCGACAGTGCCAGTGTCGGTGAGCCGCTGCCGGTCATTGGCCTTCGCGGCACCTGGGGGTTGCCGCACAATCTCTGGATCGACGCGTCCGGGCAGTTCTTCACCTTGTCGACGGGTGGCTACGACGGCAACCTGCAGGACTACAAGGTGGCGCTGAGCTGGCAGCCGAAAAAGTGGCTCGGCGTGGGGATCGGGTATGACTCGTTCTCGGTCACCGTCGACGTCGACCGACGCAAATTCAACGGCAAGCTCGACTGGGCATACCGAGGTCCGATGGTCTTCTATAGCGCTTCCTTCTAAGGGCCGTAGCGGATGTCCGTTGTCCGCGTAAGGAAGGTAATGCCGCGTATGGACTAGTTGCGAGGTTCGCCCCAGATTCACACGCCAATCACACGCGGAGCCACCGTCCTCAGTAAGTAGTTGATCTGGCGGGCGGGGTGGCGACGCTCACGTGGGTTCGATTCCCATCACCCGCTCCAATCTCACCTGACAAGCAATCAGGGCTCCGCACGGCCATCCATGTCTCGCGGCGCGCCATTCCACGCGACTGCACGGCCCGCACTGTCTTGCAGGGGTGTAATCGAACGATTACAATTGCGGCGTGTACGTCATCAAGACCCTGCCCGAGTTCGACGCTTGGCTGAAAGGTCTGAGTGACAAGACGGCACAGCGTCGGCTGGTTGCGCGGCTCCGTAAGGCCTCGCTGGGTAACTTGGGTGACGTGAAGCCCGTCGGCAAGGGTGTCGTCGAAATGCGTGAGCATTTCGGTCCCGGCTGGCGCATGTACTTCACCTTGCGTGGTACCCAACTGGTCGTGATGCTCGGTGGTGGAGCGAAGTCCTCGCAGCGAGCGGACATCATCGCGGCGCAGCGTCGCGCTGCGGTGATTGAAGAGGAATGATCATGAAGCGCAAGACAGTCAAAGCCAGTGCTCTGCCGGAATTCGATCCCGCGGAGTATCTCGACAGCGACGAAGCAGTAGCCGAATACCTCACCGCCGTGTTGGCCGAGAATGATCCGGCTCTGCTGGCGGCGGCGCTCGGCGACATTGCGCGCGCGAGGGGCATGAGCGATATAGCGAAGTCGACGGGGCTCGCGCGCGAGGCGCTTTACAAAGCGCTACGACCGGGCGCTCAGCCGCGGTTCGAAACGGTATCGCGGGTCTGCGCTGCCCTCGGCGTGAGGCTCGTGGCTGAACCGGTATCCTGAGTCAATCCGGATCGTCCGGCTGTCACACGTGAATCACACGCGTGACCAACGCTGTAGGTAAGTGATTGATTGGGCGAGCGGCGCAGGGCAACTCACGTGGGTTCGATTCCCATCACCCGCTCCACTTTCCCGCCAAGCTGAGACATCGTCAGCAAGCGCCATCCAGAGTCGCGCGCGCCCCTGCGTTGGTGGCAGGCGTGCCGCTCTACCAGTAGTATCCTTGGCGTCTAAGCCGACAGAAACTGCAACGGGCGATCCGGGGAGCCCAATCCATGATGCGCGCATTCATCAAGTCGATCGCCGTGTCAGCGTGGCTGTGCTCGATCGGCAGCGTGGCTGCGGCGCAGACGACGGTCGCCGGGGCGACGCTGTTCCAGAACGTCCGCATTTATGACGGCAAGGGCAAGTCCCTGTCGGCACCGTCGAACGTGCTGGTGCGCGGCAACCGGATCGAGCGCATTTCCCGTGCACCGATACCGGTCGATCCGGCGATCGGCAGCGTCGTGGTCGACGGCGGCGGTCGCACGCTGATGCCCGGGCTGATCGATGCGCACTGGCACACGCTGCTGGTGCGGCCGCGCTTCACCGAGCTGCTGACCGTCGACGTGGGCTACCTGAACGTGTTGGGTGCCGCCGAGGCGACTGCTACGCTGATGCGCGGGTTCACGACGGTCCGGGACGTGGGTGGATCGTCGTTCGGATTGAAGCGCGCGATCGACGAAGGTGCCCTGCCCGGCCCGCGCATCTACCCCTCGGGCGCGATGATCAGCGTCACCAGCGGCCACGGCGATTTCCGTGCGTCGTGGGAAGTACCGCGGACGATCGGCGCACCCGCGTCGCGCGCCGAGCAGGTCGGCGCGGCGATGATCGCGGACGGCGCGGACGAAGTAACGGTGCGCGTGCGCGAACAGCTCATGCAGGGCGCTTCGCAGATCAAGCTGTCGGCCGGCGGCGGCGTGTCGTCGCCGCACAGTCCCCTCGATGTCTCGACATTCACCGAGGCAGAACTTCGCGCCGCCGTCGAGGCCGCCGCGAACTGGGGCACGTACGTCACCGTGCACGCCTACACGCCGGCGGCGGTCCAGCGCGCAATGGCCGCGGGCGTGCAGTGCATCGAGCACGCGCACCTGATGGACGATGCGACGGCCCGCATGATGGCCGAGAAGGGCGTGTGGCTGAGCATGCAGCCGCTACCAGACGAGCTCGCAGAGGGCTTCCCGCCAGGTTCGGAGCAGCGCGCGAAGGCGGTAGAGGTCTTCGCCGGCACGGCGAAGACGTACGAGCTCGCAAAGAAGTACGGCATCAAGACCGCGTGGGGCACCGACGTGCTTTTCTCGCCGGCCCTCGCCCTGCAGCAGGGCGCGCTACTGGCCAAGATTGCCACGTGGTTCACGCCGGCCGAAGCCCTCGCGCAGGCGACGGGCACTAACGCCCAGTTGCTGGCGCTGTCGGGCAAGCGCAATCCCTATCCTGGCAAGCTCGGCGTGGTCGAGGAAGGCGCGCTGGCGGACCTGCTGCTCGTCGACGGCAATCCGCTCGAGAACATCGCGCTCGTCGCGGACCCGGCCCGCAACTTCCAGGTGATCATGAAAGACGGCAGGATCTACAAGAACACCTTGCAGTGACTACCGCGGCCGGGACGCAGTTCAATCGGGAATGGCGCTGCGCCGCACGTTCACACGTCAATCACACGCCGAGCAGCGCTCTTCGGAAGTGATTGATCGAGTGGGCGGAGTTGGGCAAATCATGTGGGTTCGATTCCCATCACCCGCTCCAATCCTCCATCCTCGGCCAGTGCGCCCAATGCGTCACACCTGACGCGATTGAACTGGTTAATCGAACCGCGTGAGCACGTCGATGGACGCTCGCCGGTCGGGCGAGGACCGGGGGCGGGTCGTGAGCGCCGCGCAGCAGGCGTTTTGGAATGTCCGCGACTGACGGAACTCCCTTCGACATTCGCATTGCGAGCAAGTCCGCGTGGTGCGGAGACTCGCGGTCGAACTCCGCCGAGGCTTGGGCCCCTAGGCGTTAGTCACGACGATGCACTCGTGGAATGCTTGCCCCAGAAGCGCACTCGATGGCATCCCGTCCGTCAGAGGCGTTCGACAGAGTTGATCTTCATGGCCGACCCGTCAGGACTTGCGTAGAGGCCCCACTTTTTGTGTTCGATCCAGATGTCGATCTTCTCGCCCTTCTTCAATGACGAATACTTTACGGACTTCTTGTCCATCATCACCGTCTGGTCCGCCATCGGTTCGAATTTCACACGCGTGACGGGTTTGTTGTCCTTGTCCAGGAACTTCACTGTGACGCTGGACGCGTCCCTGGATTCCACCTCCGCGATGTAATGGACGTAGATACCCCCGTTCTTTTCGGCAATGCCGCGGCACAAGGCCTTCGCATTGGGCATCTTCGCGAGCACCTCGTCGCCGAAGTTGACGCTATCGCACCCGTAGTTGGGATCGGCAGCGAACACGGCCGGCGACATCAGTGCCAATGCAAACACGAGCGTGCTGATGGTCTTCATGTACCCCCCTAGACGCCAGCAGTTGGTTGGCGTAATACAGCGAGGATAGTTCTCCTGCGCGGACGGCTCAGTCCGTCCATCGGAGCGCCTCTTGTAGGTTCGGTCTTACGAAGCATCACGCACGCGCATCGGTTCAGGTCCCTGCGCGGACCGACTCACCACACCAGATCGGGAGATCAACGTGAGGAAATACGGAGCGGAGTTCTTCGGCACCTTCTGGCTGGTGCTGGGCGGCTGCGGTAGCGCCGTGCTGGCGGCGGCGTTCCCCGAGGTGGGAATCGGCCTGCTTGGCGTGTCGCTGGCGTTCGGTCTGACCGTGCTGACGATGGCATTCGCGATCGGTCACATCTCGGGGTGTCACCTGAATCCGGCAGTCTCAGTGGGCCTCTGGGCCGCTGGCCGATTTCCAGCGCGCGAGTTGCCTGCGTACATCATTGCGCAGGTGCTCGGCGGAATCGCGGCGGGGGGCGTCCTATACGTAATTGCAAGTGGCCAAGCGGGTTTCGACGTCGCGGCAGGCTTCGCGTCGAACGGCTACGGCGAACACTCGCCGGGCGGGTACAGTTTCAAGGCCGCGCTGGTCACTGAAGTCGTCATGACCATGATGTTCCTGCTGGTTATCGTCGGCTCCACCGATCGACGCGCGCCGGCGGGGCTGGCTCCGATCGCAATCGGCTTGTGCCTGACTCTCATCCACCTGATCAGCATTCCGGTGACTAACACCTCAGTGAACCCGGCGCGCAGCACCGGTGTTGCGCTCTACGTCGGCGGGTGGGCAATCGCCCAGCTCTGGCTGTTTTGGCTGGCGCCGATCGTCGGTGCTGTCATCGGCGCCGCAATCTACCGCTTCATCGGTGCCGACGAGACCGGTTAACCCCGCCACGTAGGTCTGTCCGGGTCAACGGCAACTGGCGACTGACGTTCGAGTTTCGCGACGGGCAGGCGTACGTGCTCGACTACGAAGACTACCACTGATGACCATGCACAACCCTCCGCATCCCGGCGAGTTCATCTCCGCGGTGTATCTCGAACCCAACGGACTGAGCGGCCGTGAGTTGGCCGCCAAGCTGGGGGTCGCGCCCTCGACCTTGAATAGGGTGCTGACTGGTGCCAGCGGTGTGAGTCCGGAGATGGCTCTCAGGCTGTCGAAGTGCCTGGGCCGTTCGCCGGAGAGCTGGCTCGCCATGCAGTACACCCATGATCTCTGGCGCGCAAAACAGCAGGTGGACCTGAGCCGTGTGGCCAAGGCTCGCCTCACGGCTGCCTGATGCACCGACGCTCCGTTGTTCACACGCCAATCACACGCGGGGCCGCCATCGTCCGTAAGTAGTTGACCTGGCGCGCGGTACTGGGCAACTCACTTGGGTTCGATTCCCATTACCCGCTCCAGCTTTCTCGCAGGCTCGGTCCACGCCAGCCATCTCCCGCTAAAGTGTTCTCAACGCGCCGCCCGGGGTATAGGCGAGAGAATCCACTTGCCGTTCGAGGCCGAACCATTCCCAACACGAATACCCTCAAACCGCCCCGTCATCGGTCGGAGCGGGTGGGCGTTCAGCTAAAGCAGGGTCGCGAGTTGGGGGTGGAGCATGGTTGGCGCTGCAAGCTACTCGAAAGCGTCAGGCGATGGTTTTGCCGCGTCCGATCCGGACGGACTCGGCATGTCCGACGTGGCCATTAACCACTTTCAGTCGCGGGACCTCGACGAGACTCTCGCTTTCCTCGGACAGTTTGGCCACCACATCAGGGCGCCATACGGCAGGGATCCGTTCGCGTACGAATTGGCCGGAGCCGCAACGCGAGGTCTCACGGCGGTTCAAATAAAGGTTGCGGTGCGGCAGGCGATGCGGGCGGCCGATCGTTCACCGATGCTGTTCTTGCCGTTGCGGACGGGATACACGTTCAACATCGGGCGCAAGGCATGGCACGCGGAGCCGTCGAGAGCGCTCTTCATCGCACCTGACAATGAATACTTGGCACACGCGCCTGCAGGCGACTTTCTGGGGCTGCGAGTCGATCGCGATCTGCTCTGCCGTGAGATCTCCGGACGGATGCGAGGTCGTTCAAAGCCTCTACTGCTGAAATCGGTCGAGACTTTCGGTCGACGCCGGGCGCCTGGCGACGCTCCGCGCCATTTATGACCGGATGTTCGCGGCGGCGAAAGGCACCCTTCCCTGGGGCGTCTACAGCAACGTCGAAACTTTCGAGGCGGAAGTCGCATCGTGGGTCGCTGGGCTGGTGATTGAGCAGGCGGGCGCTCGGGCTGCCCCGGCCGGAGGTCTGCAGCGAGTCGAGCGGTTGGAGAAATGGCTGAACGTGCATCTCGGCGAAAGCATCACGCTCGACCAGTTGTGCGCAGTGTCTGGCGTCCGCTGGCGAGCATTGCAGAAGCTGATGCTGGCGCGCTACGCGCAGTCTCCACTCGAGTGGGTAAATGCGCGGCGCCTGGCTGCAGCCCGCGCCCACCTGATGCAAGCTCCCCCCGGAGTCGCGATTTCCACAGTCGCGCTGGATTGCGGCTTCAGCCACCTCGGCCGGTTCTCTGCAGCCTATCGCCGGGCGCATGGGGAGCTGCCGTCCGCGACGCTGGCCGCAGCCAGGTCGCAACCTGGCAAGCGGGGAAATCTCCCCGCCGGACCTGCGCCGCGCCTGTACAAGACGCATTCTGGATACCGTGAATCCACTTTCTCAGGTTAGATCGCGCCTCTCTTTAGTGCTCTTTCAAGTCTAGCGCGGCGCTCGTGGCGCCTCGGCGCCGTCACCACCCCCCGGCGTCGCGTCGTCACGATGCGTCGCGGTTACTTCCACGAAGCCTCACCCGATTTGGAGACGTCATGAAGACACTGCTTGCACTCTCGACCGCCCTGCTGGTGCTGGGCCCGGTGGTCGCACCCCAGCCCGCCCGGGCCGACTCGGCGGATGCCAACTGTGAAGTGCGTAAAGACGGCGACAAGCAGGGCGGCAAGTCCGGCCCGTGCACGTTCGGCCAGCGCCAGGGCTACGTCGACATCGATCTGCGCAACGGCGACACCATCAGCCTGAGCCCGGCGAGCCAGGCGAACCATTACCGCGACCAGAAAGGCAACAAGGTCGTGCGCACGATGCAGGGGCAGGACCAAGTCTACAAGTGGCCGAACAAGACGATCACCGTGCGATTCGCGGGAGGTACGTCGACGCATTCGTCAGGTGGTGTTGGAGGCCTGCAGGACATGGTGAACGGCCGTTGGGTCGGCGCCGAAGTGGAAGATGAATTGGCTCGTCGCGGCTACAAGAGCGTCAGCGAACAGGCAGCCGGTGGCTACGTCACCAGCATCTACAAAGGCCACGGCAAGTGCGTGATCGTGAATCTCGACACGGACAAGCGCGTCACGTCGATCGACAACGGTTCCGGCTGCTGACTTCCACCAGCGCCGGCCTTGACGACTCGCTCGCCGCGTCACGGCGCAAGAGGGGCAGCCGTGTATCGTCACCTGACCGTTGCCATTGCACTTTTGCCCCTGATTGCCGCCTGCAGCAAGCGACCGGAAGCGCCTGCGACCCCCCCCTGCAGTTGAGCCCGCGTCGACGGCGCAAGCGGACAGCGAGGCCGAGACTGCAGAAGTCTCGTATGCACAGGTCCTTGAAATGCAGGGCGTGACATTCAACGTCACATCCCACAATGCGGCGACGTCCAACCAGGTCACCGTAAGCACGGCCGGCCTCGAGAGCGACAATTCCCCCTGGTCGCAAGCTGTGGATGGAATCGTCACCGGGGCCGAGGTGGCCGACCTCAATGTGGATGGGTCGCCCGAAGTTTACGTTTACGTCAAATCGAACGATGCAGATGCGAAGGGATCGGTCGTCGCGTACGTCGCGAACAATCGCAAGTCGTTGAGCATTGCTTCCATGCCACCGCTCTCCGACACACTGGGCGCCGCCGACGGATACCAGGGTCAGGATGAGTTCGCGGTGCTCGAAGGGGTTCTCGCTCGACGCTTCCCGATTCATGGCGAGGGCGGCGTCCAGACCGGCAAGACCCGCCAGCTGCAGTACAAGCTCGCAGCCGGAGAAGCAGGATGGATCCTGCAGGTCGACCGAACCACGGAGTTCTAGACGTCAATCCGCGTCAAGTCTTCAACCGGACCTCCAGAAACCACGACATTGTCAGGAGCGTGACATGACCAAGAGCATCATCATGGCGCTCGTCGCCGCCGGCTTTCTGCTGAGCCAGCCGGCCAGCGCGCAGCAGCAGACCGTCGTTGCCTTTGCCAAGGGGACCAGTTCGCAGACCCTGAAGGGCGCCATCAAGGGCGACCAGGGCCGCAATTACATTGTCGACGCCCGCGCCGGGCAGACGCTGACGGTTGATTTCAAGCCAAGCAATGCTTCGGCTTACTTCAACGTCACGGCTCCTGGTGCGGACTCGGCGATGTTCATCGGGTCGACCTCCGGCAACCACTTTTCGGGACCGCTGACGGTGAGTGGCCGCCACGTGATGCAGGTCTATTTGATGCGCAATGCGGCACGGCGCAATGAGACGGCAAGCTACACCATCACTATTGGGGTGACGGGTACGGGCGCTGCAGCGTCGGCACCGCGGCCCAGCCACGATGCGCTGGTGAAGGGGACCAATTACAACGCGACGGCAGAGGTTCCGTGCGTCACATCCGCGGGTGCGGCGAAAGGCCGCTGCAAAGCTGGCGTGATGCGCATGGCGGGTGGCGAGGCGACCGTTGAACTGCAGACACCCGATGGCGGTCAGCGCCACATCTACTTCAAAAATGGCCGGCCCGACAGCAGCGATGCCAATGCGCCGATGAAAGCGACGCGGGAAGGCGACACCAACATCATTCGCATCGGCACGGTAGAGGTCTATGAAATCCCCGACGCGTTTGTGGTCGGCGGCTGAACCCTGCACCTGGAAGCAGAAACGATGAAGCACATCATCGCATCGAGCGTCGTCGTGGTGCTGGCCGCCGTGGCGTTGCAACCCACGGTAACGCTGGCCGAGCCAGCCAAGGCCGCGATTGGTGGATGGGGCATTGATACGGCAGGAATGTCAAAAACCGTAAGGCCGGGCGATGACTTCTATCGCTACGTCAACGAAGGATGGTTGAAGACGGCGAAGATGCCGCAGGGCCTTCCGGCAACCGATGCCCTGACGGAGTTGTACCTCTCCACCGAACAGCGTGTGCTGGGGATTATCAAGGAAGCACGGGAGGGCAATGACGCGCCGGGCACGCCCGAGCAGTTGATCGCCGATTACTATCGCTCGTTTGCTGATCGTGAGCGTCGCAATGATCTGGGCTTGAAACCGATTGCCGCTAGTTTAGGGATGCTCATGGGGGCCAACACGCACAGCGATCTGGCGCGGGCGATGGGCTTCACCTGGACCGTGGGAGTGGTGGGGGCGGGCATCGAGTCCGATCCCAACAATCCGGATCGCCAGATCCCCTCGGTCGTCCAGAGCGGTCTCACCCTGCCGTCACGCGAATACTATCTGGAGGCGGGGGAGCCGTACGAGGGCGTGCGCACTGCCCTGCGCGACTACATCGCGAGCACATTCCGACGCGCGGGCGTTTCGGACGCCGATGCCCGGGCGGCCAAGGTGGTCGCGCTGGAAACGGAACTTGCCCGTCGCCACTGGACGACGGCCGAAATGCGGGATGTGGTGCGCCGTAACCACGTGATGACCCTGGCCGAACTCAAGGCCTGGGCGCCAGGCTTCGATTGGGATGCCTTCCTGGGCGAGATCGGTTACGACAAGCAGCCGAAGATCAAGGTCAAGTCCGATACGGCCGTCCGCGACATCGCGAAATTATTCGCAGAGACGCCAGTGGCCGATCTCCAGTCGTTCATGCTGTTCCACGCACTCGATGTCTGGTCGAACTCGCTGTCCGACGAATGGGCGGAAGCGTATTTCGATTTTCATGGACGCAAGCTGATGGGGATTGCGCAGCGCCGCCCGTTCGAGCTGGAAGCCGTCGGCGCAGTGAGTGGCATGTTCGGCGAGGAAATCGGCCGCATCTACGTGGCGGAGTATTTCCCTGCCACCCACCGCGCCGAAGTCAACGCCATGGTGGGCTACCTGCGTGATACCTACCGCGAGCGTATCGGCAAGCTCGACTGGATGGATGCGCCGACCAAGGCTGCAGCCATCACCAAGCTGGACAAGGTCGCGAGCTACATCGGCTATCCCGAACGCTGGCACGACCGCTCGAGCATCAGGATCGACCGCAACGACCTGGCCGGCAACCAGAAACGCATCCTGGACTGGAACCGCGCCGACCAGGTGCAGCAACTTGCTGAAGGCACTCGCGACTGGGAGTTTCCCCTCAATCCCCAGGAGGTCAACGCGGGCTATGCCGCGTCGGTCAATTCCGTGACGTTCCCGGCCGGGATCCTGCAGCCACCCTATTTCGATCCCGCCGCCGATCCGGCCGTGAATTTCGGTGCCGTGGCGGCCGTGATCGGCCACGAATTCGGCCACGGCTTCGACGACCAGGGTAGCCGCTGGGACGGTGACGGGCGTGTGCGTGACTGGTGGAGCGCGGCCTCGCGCGCCGAGTTCGAGAAGCGCACCGCGGGTCTCGTCGAGCAATTCAGCCAGTATGAACCGGTGCCAGGCGCGAAGATCAACGGCCGACAGAACCTGGGCGAAAACATCGGCGACCTCGGCGGCCTGGCGGTCGCACACGCCGCTTATCGGAAATATGTGGACGAGAAGCAGGGCGGCAATGCGCCGGTGATCGATGGTTTCACCGGTGACCAGCGCTTCTTCATGTCCTGGGCCCAGCTCTGGCGCAGCTTGGTGACGGAAAGTGAGGAGCGACGGCGATTGCTGTCCGACCCCCACAGCCCGGGTGAGTTCCGGGTCAATGGCATCGTGCGAAACGTCGATGCCTGGTATGACGCCTTCGGCGTGAAGCCCGGCGACAAGCTGTATCTGCCGCCCGAGCAGCGCGTAAAGATCTGGTAATCCAACGCTGAACAAGCAAGTGCCTCTCGGAGGGTGGACCCACGCGGCTCACGTTGAGGGCAGGGTCCGGCTCCTGACCAGCGCCGCGCCTGTACAGGACGCATTCTGGATACCGTGAATCCGCGCACTCGGTTCAAATCGGACAAACCGGCATTGCTCTTTCACGGCTAACCCAACGCTCGTGGCGCCTCGTAGCCATGACTCCACTCTCACCGGCGTCGCGTCGTCACGATGCGTCGCGGTTTGTTCCACAGAGCCTCGTCCGACAGGGAGACGACATGAAGACGCTGCTTGCATTATCGACCTCCCTGCTGCTGCTCGGAGCGGTGGTGCCGAAGACTGCGTGGGCCGACTCCGCCGATGCCAACTGTGAAGTTCGCAAGAACGGCAGATCGCAGCATGGCAAGTCAGGCCCGTGTACGTTCGGCCAGCGCCAGGGCTACATCGAAATCGACCTGCGCAACGGCGATACGTACAACTTGCGGCCCAAAGGCAACGCGAACCACTTTCGCGATCAGTGGACCGGCACAACCAGGAATACAAGGACGGCTATCGGGCGGGCGAAGAAAGCGCGGGCGGCGGCAGCTCACCGCACAACAAGAGTTCCGGCGCGGGCGACTACTACATCAACCGGCTGCAAGACGGCGGCTTTGAGGTCGTCTGGTCGACTCACGGCTGCGTCAGCACGTTTACCCGCGACGGCGAACCGCTCGGGCACAGCAACAGCTGCACGAACAGCCAGACTCAACGGTCATCGGACATCGCGAAGCATCAGCGCTAACCCTGGCGCTCGTCAGTGATATGGCCAGTGGGTTCACAATCGCCCGACGGCACATGAGGCAGTACTCCACCCCCCATTGCCTTGTGCGCCGTCGGCGCGATCTGGTTTCTGCCCGATCCAAAGGATCTCGTTTCAATCTGGTGAACAGTTCAATGATCAAACATAGAACGTGGCCGCTCCTATTGGCGCTATGGCCGCTTGCGTCGTTGGCGACACCATTCTGGGGCGCCCAGGAGTCGCGGCCGGTCGAGACCGCCCCCGGCGAGTTGAAGCCGGGGGAGTACGTCTGGAATGTTGGGGTCGCCCCGGATGGGCCGATCGTCGTGCTGGTGAGCCTTGGCGAGCAGCGTGCTTACGTCTACCGCAACGGAGTGCAGATCGGCTACACCACGATCAGCTCAGGCAAGGGTGGCTACCAGACGCCCACCGGCGTATTCGTCGTCCTGCAGAAGGACAAGGACCACCGCTCCAAGACCTACAACAACGCGCCGATGCCTTACACGCTGCGGCTCACCTGGAGCGGCGTGGCGCTGCATGCAGGCGGGTTGCCTGGGTACCCGTCCTCGCACGGTTGCATACACCTGCCGTCGAAGTTTTCGGAGGAACTGTTCGCCGTCTCGCCGATGGGGATGACCGTCGTCGTCGTGGATGAAAGCACTGCACCGCCTGAGGTCGCGCATCCACCTGCATTCGCGCCGGTGGATGCGTCAACCGGTGTCGCGCGCGTTCCGGACCGGCTGGCGCCGACTCAGGAATTCAGGCTCGAGCCGGAGAAATCGGAGCACGGACCGGTCTCGATCGTGATCAGCGCCGCTGACCGTCGCGTGCTCGCACTGCGCAACGGCATCGAAATCGGACGTGCCCGCGTCTCTTTCCGTAGCCCGGAGACAGCGCTTGGGACCCACGCATTCGTGTTGACCTCAGAGTACCTCGACGCGCCGCATCCGACGTTGCCCGCAGCGCGCCAGGGCAAGTGGCTCGCAATCGGTGTGCCGGGGCACCCCGACGAAGCCGGACGCACTCTGTCGTTCGACGCGGCTGCTGGTGTTGTCATTCCCGAGGGATTCGCGAAGGCGATCTACCTGTTACTCGGGCCCGGCGCGACCATGCTCGTCACCGACGCGCCAATCCTTGCGGAAAACTCGACTTCTGGCTCCGAACTCATCAGCGGCCGCGCGCCTGACAGCGCGCCGCGGTAAGACCGCACCTGGGCTTCCCTTGATTGCCTGGCCGCCAGCGGAACCGATAGTGCGGGCTGCCGCGAGCCGCCCTGCGTCGCCCGTGTGGTCGACGCGTCTGCTGACGACCGCAGTGAAGAACTGCTGCTCAGGGTCGATCGTGCCTAAGGCGTCCGCCACCGGGGCGCAACTCTCGAGGGCGTGGAGGTTCGCGCGACTCAGTCCATTGGACAGCGAGTGCCACGGCACTGAAATTACGGGCTGGAACTGCTCGCGGCTTCGATCGGCCTCACATGCCGCAGCGCCGCTTCGCTCTGGCCTTCCGCGATCGGTGCAGCCGACTGCTCCCAGTGCAGATTGCGAACCTGTTCCGGCCGAACCGGCTCCGGCGCCAGGATCAAAACCAGCCGCATGCCGTCGCTGTGATACGCGTCGCCGGTCAGGTTGAAGCGCGGCCTCGCAGGCGTACCTGCGCCGCTGCCTTTTGCAAAGCCGAAGCGGTCGACGAAGCCCTCGGCGAGCAGGCTGTGCAGCAGGTACTCGCGCGTCGCGTCGACCTGCGGGTCGATGACATGCGTCGTCAGGGTGGGTGACTTGGGCGTGACCTTGACGCCGATGTCGCGACTGACCTGGCCAAGCCACACCGACTGGCCCTCGTAGCGGAACGGAGCAAGCCAGAGCCGCATGTGATTGCGTTGCGATATCGAGCGCCGCGCGCGCTGCAGTGCCACATCCTGCTTGCGGCCGAAGGCGTACAAGCTGCTGACCGGAGCCACGGGGTACGACTCGCTGCCCACGGCGGCGGCCACTTCGCGCCGGACAGTCCGCCAGTTGATGCGATGCGTAAATGACCAGCCAGCTCGTGTCAACGCATGCAGCACATTCTCTGGCTCGCCGACGATCACGACATTCAGCGGATCGCCTTCCTCAGAGCCTGATGCATTGGATGCACAACACGGCAGTTGGTCGAGCGTCACCCGCAACTCATCGAGCGAGAGGTCTGCCAGCGTGCGACCGGCGTACGTGCGAGTCGGGTCGAGACGCTCGTAGTCGAAATCGCCGTCCGGCAGGGGGAGCGCAAAATCGAAGCGCAGCTCCCACGGCAATCCGCTTCTTGAGGGGACTTTCGCGGATGACGTGTCAGTCTGCGCGGCAACTCCCGCGACATACGCGTCGTGCTGCAGCCGGATATCGACGTAGCGGCCGCCCTCGACGCGCGGCAGGAAAACGAAGCCCTCCGTGATGGTGCGCGGCTGCAGCTGCACGCGAATCGTCTCGTCGCGAAAATGCTGCAGCAATGCCGGTCGGTCGCCACGAGCAACGTCGCCCTGCACCAGCAGAGCAGCTTCATCAGGGGAATAGAAGTCCCGATCGAGCACGTTACGGATGAACCAGAGCCGGTGCTCGGAGCCGTTGCGCACGCTCATCCACAGGGCCTGCAGTTCATGACGCTGAAAGTCGACGCCGAAGTGCTGGCGCGCCTCGACGTCGGTCAAGATGGAGACCGAGACGGTGACTTCGCCGAGCGATCTCGACTGCACGTCGCGTAACTCCGCCGGGGTCTCGAGTCGATCGGGTGCGAAGGGCGGGGCCGCGAAGCCCGCCACCGGCCACATCAACAGGGTCACCATGATTGCGCGCACGTTGACTTTGCTCCCCACGCTCATCACAGGTGTTGCTCGAATGCCTCGCCGAGCGACTTGCGGAACCGTTCGATCACGCTCCTGGGAGACTCGAATCCGGTCGCGCGATCAGCCGTGATTTCACGAGAATAGTGCAGGTCCTCATCGAGGATCTTGTCACGCAGCCGGCTGGCGAGCTCCGGCTGCAGGAAAGCGATCGCCGACTCGCTATTAAGCTTTTCGCTTCGTGGGTCGAGATTATACGAACCCACGAGCGCTCGTTGGCCGTCGAACACCGCGAACTTCGAGTGCATCGTGCCCTGCATGCGCCGGGTCTGATCCGGCGCCTGTCCGACCCATTCCCAGATGTGCAGGCCGGCGTCGGCGTTGCGGCATCCCCTGACCTCCGGCGAATCGTTCACGTCGAGCAGGCGCTTGTAATACCCGCGCCCCACCAGCGTGATCTCAGGCAAGTCGTTGGTCTCGGGGCTGTTCGAGACCAGCCGCACCGAGATGCAGCGCTTCGCGGCATCCTCGAGTGCCCTGAGCAGAGACGGCGTAGGGACAAAATACGCATTGGCGATCAGGACTTCGTGCTGGGCACGTTCAATCAGCTTGACGTACGCCTGGTGGATATAGGTTTCCCTGAGGCGAGGCCGGTTCTGCATGAACCGGCACGTGGCAGCACGAAAGTCGCGTGCTGGCTCACGGGACTCCAGGGCAGCGACGTAACGCTGGATATTTTCATCGGTCTGGTAGTGGACCGGCACCTTGCCGGTCTTGGCCAGCACGGCGCGCGTGGCGTCCCAGTACGGGTTGGTGTCAAAGATGCCGCGGCTGCGTTTCACGCCGACGAAATAGTCGAAATTGCGGTCGAACGCCGTGACGAGGTCGCGCAGGATGCCGCCGCGCACAACGACGTCCTGGTCCCGCCAGGTCCTGTCCGCATCGGCCGGGTTGGCGCGGAAATATTCGTTGCCGATGTTCAGGCCGCCCATCACCGCGATTCCCTGGCCAAGTTCGCCGTCGACGATCCACAGCTTCTCGTGGTAACGCTTGTCGAGCGCGCCTGGATCGCTGTGCGGCACGAGTTTCGGCAGCGGTACTTCGTTCAGCCATTGCAGCGCGAGTGCCTCGTAGCCTTCGACTTCGATGCCGTGCTGCTTGAGGTCGAAGTACATCCACTGCGTCTGCAGGGCGGGATTGGAGAATCCGTCTACGATTACGCGAACGTCGAGTCCGGCGGTCTTTTTCTCCTTCAGTACTTCCGCGATTCGCAGCCCGGTCTCGTCGCCGTTGAAGATGAGGGCCTGGATGCGGATGGACTTGCGGGCGTCCTGCAGCGTGCGCAGTCGCACCGCGAACGAATCTTCGCCACCTTCAAGCACGGCGACCTCGCATGCATCCGGACCGCGCACTGGGAACAGGCCCGCCAGGTCGACGTCGCCGTATTCGCTGCCCTTGAATACGGCATCCACGCCGAGCACCGACGTCGCACTCGTTTCAGTGACGAAATTCACTACTTCGGCCGCCTCCGGGGCAGGGCGGGGCGTCGCGCAGCCGGCCAGCAGGGAGCACATTGCAACCGCCGCACCGCGCAACGTGCTTGCGCGTTGGCGCACCGCGTTCACTGCGGGGCCGCTCCTGGTGCCGCGTTGCCGGTGCCTTCGGTTGGCGTGAGCTGTTCGCTGATGTAAAGCAGCGCGGCCTCGAGTAACTCGGTCCGGGGCAGTCGTCGCTCGCTCGTCCGGGCCGACAAATGAGGAATTTGTTGCTCGAGCGCAATCGCGAGGTCCCAATGGTCGGCGTTGACGTATCCGAGCACCGTTGAACCTGGAATGATGGCGTCGTCCGCCACCACTTGCCCGTCGTTACGGCGATCGTGACGGGCGAGCGCATGCCACATCGGCTTCAGCCCATGGCTGATGTGCTCCCCGGTCGTGAACGCTGCGAGTGAGTAGTACGCCACGTGGGGTGGCAACGGATGTTCCGCCAGCCATGCCTTGCGTACCGAGGGCAGCAGGCTGTCGATGACTTGTCCGTCGCCGGGATCGCAGGTGTCGGCGAAAGCGTGCTCCAGGAACGTTCGATACCACCAGTCTCCCTGCTCAGCCAGCGGCGAGCCCTGGATGGCTCCGGCCACGCTGAGCACGGCCGCGACGTGCCGCGCTTGTTCGGGGAAATCGACCAGGTACTGCAGCGCGTCCACCGCGCCTTTCGAGTAGCCGACCAGGACCACGCGATCGTCGTCGGCAATTGCGGCGCCAGCGATCGCATCGGCAAGCTGGCGGGCATTGCGCTCCGCACTGGAGCGCCCGCTCACCATGACGGGACGTATCCGCACTCCTTGAGCGCTCAATTTGGCGATCGCGTCCTCGAATGGCACCGTCGCAGGATCACGGCAGTCGGAGAATGCCCCGCTCACGACGAATATCTGCAGCCGCTGCGCGAGCGCAGGCAACGAAGGTGCGCCGGTCGCGAGGGCTCGTTCGTCCTGCAGGCGCCACAGCAGGTCGTCGCAAGTGCTCGCCCAGGCCTGCGATCGGGCGGGTGTTGCAGCCATCTCGCAGAAGATCTGTCGGTACCTGGCCCGACCGTCGCGGGCGAGGGGCAGCGGCTCGCCAGGGTAGGGCGCAACGGTTGCGCGCAGTTGCTGCGAATCCGGCATCGTCGCGCATCCGGCCAGCAGGACGGACGCTGCGGCCATGACGCATGCCGTCTGCAGCGTCGCAACTGCGTGTCTGGGGAGCAGGTTCATAGGTTGCAACTGTATCGAACTGCCAGTGACATGCATCGCGGAGGACGCGTTGGACGACTACCAGATCGAGACGCGGTCCGTCGAATCGAGCCGCAACTTGTCGCCGGCCTTGAAGTCGTACGCATTGTAGAAGACCGAAACACTTTGTGCAGGCGCGAGCATGCGATTGTGAGCCCGCCGAGGTCGGCCAGGGCTGCGGCGTCTGCTTGTGGGCTTGCAGTACTTGCGAGAGTGGAGGTTCACCGGACACGCACAAGCCAATCACGCGCAGAGCCGCCGTCGTCTGCAGGCTATTGAACTGGCGAGCGACACGAGGCTGTTCACGCGGGATCGATTTCCATCACGGCGCTGAGGCTCGCGACTTGAGAAGTGCCGCAATTGATTGAGGGCATGGATAGTCCAAGATTCCGACTGCTCACCCTGAAGGGTGCAGGTCGCTAAAGCAGCAGGCGAAATCAAGACCCTGCGCGAGTTCGATGCTTGGCTGACGGGTCTGAGCGACAAGACGGCACAGCGTCGGCTGGTTGCGCGGCTTCGTAAGGCATCGCTCGGCAATCTGGGCGACGTGAAGCCCGTCGGCAAGGGTAACGGCGAAATGCGCGAGCACTTCGGTCCTGGCTGGCGCATGTACCTTGCCTTGCGGGGCTACTCAACTGGTGGTGATGCTCGGCGGCGGAGCGAATTCTTCGCGGCGGACCGACATCATTGCGGCGCAGCGACGCGCTGCGATGATTGAGGAGGCATGGTCATGAAACGCAATAAGGTCAAGGCGAGCGATCTGCCGGAATTCGGCCTGGCCGAGTATCTGGACAGCGACGAAGCAGTCGCCGAATACCTCACGGCCAGCCCCGTTGAAATCGAGGACACGTTATCGCAGCCCCGGGCAACGCGGTCCGATATAACCGTTGGAGTCCTACGCAGCCGTTTGTGCTGCCCCGACGACAAATGTAAACACGTAGGTGAACCAGAGCTGCAAGACAAGGACCACTAATCCGAGGACCAGATGAAGGCGCCGTCTCTCGGTGGTCGCCAGAGTCACCAGGATCGCTACCGCCGGGAGACGAATGATCGCTGATGTCAGGGTCAGATCTTCGTCAAAGAGGAGCCAACTGAACAGGCCGGTAACAAAAACGTAGCCCGTGAGTAGCAGAAAAAACGGCCGCCGGCGCCGCAGGAGATGAATGTCGAGACTCTCATCGGAGCCGACGCTGGGAAAAATCACCGCTGCCGTCAAGTAGAGGAGTACTGGCGCCAGGAGCAGCAGCAGAAACTCAGGATACTGCCATTCCACCTTCGACCGAAGCCCCCACAGGCCCCACGCCAGTTGGACCTGAAGTTGAAAGATGACGAATAGCCATAGGGCGTGAAGTTTGCCCGCCACCAGCTCGCCGCGGAGGATTCGCACGAAGCCGGCGAGTAGCTCGGTAATGCCCAATCCCAACACGATCGACACGATCACCAGAAGGAACTCAAAGACGTTCACGGAAATGCACCTCGCAGGTAGCTTCTATGATTTCACCGCCTCGTGGGGATCTTACGGGACTGCACGAGCGACGGACTTCCGGGTCTTCGACGCGCCGACGCATCTTTTCTGTCGCCGTCCCGTACTCCCGCCGCGGGGCAGACGGCAGCTTGCCGCAGCCCATCTCGCATCGAACTCAACCTCCGGATTGCAAGGTAAAGCTCATCGGCCTTGGTCCCGAGCGACTTCCGATCAATGGGGCGGTGAGGATCTTGTCCATGATCTCGGCCCGAGCACGCCATAGTCTGGACTTACGTGGGTTCGATTCCCATCACCCGCTCCACTTCTCCAGCTGTTCGCGGCGAGCCTCCGGCAGGCCTCATTTCTCAGGGCTGCTTTGCTGCGACGAACTTTTTCGCGTTGGCGATGTTGCCGCGGAGTCAGATGCTGGTCAGCCCGCGGCCGCCAACCTCTGCTGGCGGGCGCGGTAGGCCGCGGGAGAAACCGATTCCCAACGCTTGAAAGCGCGCCGGAAATTCGCCGTATCGGAGTACCCGAGGGTGTACGCAATCTCCTCGATGGTGAAGCGGCCGGCCCTCAGGTGCTCGACCGCGAGAGTCTGTCGCACTTCCTCGAGCAGGTCGCGGAAGGACGTTGCTTCCCCCTGCAAGCGCCGGTGCAGCGTGCGTGGCGTGACGTGAAAATGCCGCGCAGTGACCTGAAGTGACGGGAATCCAGTTTGCTTCTCGAGAAGCAATCGCCGAACCCGGGCAGCGGTCGTCTCGTTGGCGGTCAGCTTGTCCAACTCCTGCTGGCAGATTCGTGCTGCCTCCTGGAATGCTGCGGGGTCGGCAAAGCGCAGCGGAATATCCATATCGCTCGCCGGCAGGACAAATCCTGCCCACGAATCCCCGTAGTGGACGTCGCACTTGAAGAACTGCCGGGCGAGGCTCGCGTACTTGGGTGCCGCGAAAGGAAACGTGACGCGCTGGACGCGGCAGACGCCCATCGAGCTGGAGTCCAGCAGGTTCTTGGTGGTGAGGACCGCCGCCTCGAGCAGCATCCGCTGGAGGTCGCCCAACGGGTAGGCCTCGGTCACGCGGACGCGTAACTCGCTGCGACGAGATTGGTGGGAAACAGCGACCAGTGGCATGCGCAGCGGCATGTATCGCTCGAGGAGTTCAACGGCCTCGCGGAGGGTGCCGCTGTTCAGCGTGGCGAAACCAACGATGCCGTGCGTGCTACCGACAAGGCGTTCGGCGACGAACAACCCCAGGGCCGGCTCCCGTGCCATTGCCGCCGCGTCCAGGAAAAGCTTGTGGAAGGTTGCATGTGGAATGACGAGTGCCGGATCGGAAAGTTGCTTTTCGGTGAGCCCACTCAACTCCAACCATCGCTCGACGTCGACGCCCATGCCGCGGATTTCGTCGGCGAGGTGCCGGACGTAATGAGCCGGCATCGTACGGCTGCGGCTGCTCCTGGGTTCTGCCATCAGGCATTGTCAACAAATGACCTGTGACTGTCCACAAATGACTCCTCGCGGCGATGACAGCCCAAATACAGTGGGATCTCACTCAACTCCCTAAGCCGACGGAGCGCCCATGGCCATCTTTTCGTCCCGCAAGCAGCGGCCCACCGCTCTCATCAATGGCCAGGCCATCGCCGTCGATCCGCGCGAAACACTGCTGCAGGCAGCGCTGCGCCAGGGCATCGACTTTCCGAACAGCTGTCGTGTGGGCGGCTGCGGCACGTGCAAGTGCCGGCTGCAGGACGGCAAGGTCAAAGAACTCACGGAATCCGGATATCTGCTTTCGCGCGAAGAAATCGAGGCGGGCTATATCCTCGCGTGCCAAAGCGTGCCGCAGACGGACGTGAGTATCACTGTCGAACTCGCCGAGCGGCCATCGACGCGTCGCGTGACGGGAAGGGTCGTCGGACAGGAACAGCTCACGCGCGACATCACTCGCATTCACATGCAGCTGGACGAGGCACTGCCTTACAGGGCGGGCCAGTTCGCCAACGTCAGTCTTGAGGACGTCGACGGGGCTCCGCGCAGCTATTCCTTCGCGACCCCGGCGGGGGCAGACGGGCAGGTGGCCTTTTTCGTGCGCAAAGTCCCGGGAGGAAAGTTCTCGTCGTTGGTGAACGACGAGGACGTGACGGGCCGGTCCGTGACGATCGAGGGTCCGCAGGGCAATTTCTGGTTGAGGCCGGGCACGGTGCCGCTGCTGTTCGTGGCCGGCGGCAGTGGCCTCGCGCCGATCCTTGCCATGCTGCGCGAAGCCGCGAACGCGGGTGAGTCGCGACCGACGACGCTCGTGTTCGGCGCCCGCACCCAGCGGGACCTCTACGCGATGGATGAAATCGCCGCCATCGCGCGCCGGTGGCGCGGCACGTTCCAGTTCGTTCCCGTGTTGTCCGAGGCGGCGGACGATTCGACCTGGGCCGGCGTCACGGGCTTGGTCACCGACGTGCTCCCCAAGCTGCTGACGCCGGGCTCACACGCCTATCTCTGCGGTCCTCCGGCGATGATCGATGCGGCGGACGCCCTGCTGCAGACGCGCGGAGTCCCGCGCGAAAGCATCCATTGCGACCGATTCACGACGCAGCACGAGGCGCCGGCCGCGACAGCAATCGCCGCCCAGCAGGGCTTCTCCAGACCCACGATCAGTGAGGCCGCCACCGGCGTGCTCCACTACTCGAAGTATTTCGGCTTCCACGCGGTGGGCCTGGCGACGGTGGCTGCATACGTGGCCGGCGGCCATTTGATCGGCGCTGCACTCCTGGTGGTGCTCGCCTTCTATGTCATCGGTGACGCGATCTGCGGGGACGACACGTCCACACCGACCTTCCGTCACCCGCAAATCCTGACCGCGCAGCTGTGGCTGGCCCTGCCATTGCTGGCGCTGCTGGTCTTCACGGCGGTGTGGACTGTCTCGCCGGGAGACCCGCTCGGATTTGGCGTGTGGACCACCCATTGGAGTGGATACGACGTGCTCGCCGCGCGCGAAGCGACGACTCTTGTCGACCGCGTGTTACAGGTCCTGCTGACCGGCCTGATGATCGGCATCATCGGCACCATCACGGGGCACGAACTGACCCACCGCACGTGGGACCCCGTATCGCTCACGATCGGGCGATGGCTGCTCGCATTCAGCTTCGACACCAGCTTCGCGATCGAGCACGTCTACGGCCATCATCGCTACGTGTCCACGACGCTCGATCCGGCGACCGCTCCGCGCGGCCGCAACGTGTATTTTCACATCGTGGCCTCGACGATCAAGGGCAACATCAGCGCCTGGAAGATCGAGCGCGAGCGCCTCCAGAAGAAGCAACTTGCTCTGCTGTCATGGCACAACGCCGTGATCCGCGGCCAGTTGATGAGCCTGCTGTTGGTTGCTGCGGCGTGGGCGATGGGAGGCTGGCCAGCCGCGTTCTTCTTTGCGTTGTGCGCCTTGGCGGGCAAGGCCACCCTGGAAGCCGTAAATTACATGGAACACTACGGAATCGTGCGCAATCCAGCGACGCCCGTGCAGCCGCGTCACTCCTGGAACACCAATCGGCGCATCAGCTCATGGACGATGTTCAACCTGACTCGCCATTCACATCACCACGCGCAGGGTGAAGTGCCCTACCAGGACCTCAAGCCAATGCCAGAGGCGCCGATGATGATCAACGGCTACCTGACGACGATGGTGATTGCGTTGATCCCGCCGCTCTGGCACGCGCTGATGACGCCGAAGGTCATGGCATGGGACCGCGACTTCGCCACGGCCGAGGAACGCGAACTGGCCAGGCAGGCATCGAGTGGGATCGCACGGTTCGAGCTCTCTGGTGCAGACGCTCGCTGATCTGCAGCCACATGAGGCAAGCCGTGAATAAGACCTCCCCGCTCCTGGTCGATCGCGTCGGCGACGTCCTGACGCTCTCGATCAACGCGCCGCCGACGAATCGCATGACCCTCGAGTTCATGGACGAATTCGAGCGCGCAATCGACGCGGCCGCCCGAGACAATTCGGTCCGTGCCCTGGTAATCACTGCGTCAGGCGACGAGAACTTCTCGGTCGGCATGGACCTGAAGCAGTTCATCTCCGTCGCCGAGGACCAGGCGCGCACTGAGGTGATCCTCGATCAGCGGCTGCGAGTGCTCGCTGCAATCGAGAACATGCCCAAGCCCTCGGTCGTCACCCTGTTCGGCTACTGCCTCGGAGGCGGTCTGGAGTTGCCACTGTCCTGTCACTTTCGGCTGGCAGCTGCCGAGGGCGCGAAGATCGGCCTGCCGGAGATGGACCTCGGGTCGGTACCGGCTTGGGGCGGCACAGCACGGCTCACTCGATGCGTCGGGCGCGCGCACGCGCTCGACATGATCCTGCGAGCGAAGAAGATCGACGGCCCACACGCGCTTCGAATCGGCCTGGCGCACGAGGTGCACCCGCTGTCCGAGCTGAAGTCCGCGGCCCACGATCTGGCCCAAACGCTCGCGGTGATGCCGCCCATCGCCGTGGCGGGTGTCCTGAGATGCGTGGTCGGCGCGGGCAATTTGCCGCTCGATTCAGCGCTGGCCGAGGAGCGTGCGGCTTTCCTCCGCTGCGCCGCGAGCAGTGACCAGGCGGAAGGCCTGCGCGCGTTCATCGAGAAGCGCCGCCCGGCATTCACTGGTCGGTAGCTTCCAGTTGGTTCGGGCGCGCGACTGGACAGGAGACCGTTCGTGGAGAAGACCCGTGTCGTTGCTCACCTCGAGCCCCAGTCCGGCGAGGAGGTCCTCGACGTCCCGGTGGCCGAGACTGAAGCGATGGTAGAGTCCTCCACCCACCTAATCGGCGAGGTAGCCGCTCTTCCTTGCCGCATCGATCGTGAATTGGCGGGCTAGCCGACGCGAGATACGCATGGCGTGGTAGCCGAGTCGTGCGCCCGGTCCCGTGAAGAGAAAGATGTCGCCTGTCTGTACGGCACGCACGACATCGGCTGCCACCTTATTCGGCTCGCAGCCCTCGTCCGCGTAGTACTTCTGCAGTTTCTTGATCTGCGCTTCGCTCATGCCCGAGGCGGTGGGGCTCACGTGGACGATAGCGGTGTTGACGATGCCGGGGCACACCACGAGCACGGAGATGTCCGTATCGTGCAGTTCCTGCGCCAGCACTTCCGAGAGCCCGACCACGGCGTGCTTCGAGGCTGCATAAGCGGACATGTTCGGCAGCGGTGAAAAGCCGGCGGCCGAGGCAACGTTCACGATCTTCCGGGGCCCGCCAGCCGTGCGCATCGCAGGCAGGAATGCGCGGATGCAGTGCACGACACCGAGCACGTTGATGTCGTAGATGCGCTGCCATTCAGAGAGCGGCGTCTGTTCGAAGCCGCCGAGGAAGGCCACGCCCGCATTGTTGATCAGCAGGTCGACGGGGCCGACTGCCTGATGCACGGCCGTCGCGAAGTCCGTGACGGATGCTTCCCTCGCAACATCGCACGCCCGCGCAAAGCACCGCACGCCGGTCGCAACAATCTCGGCGCGAACGTTCTCAAGTGCCGTTGCATTGACGTCCGAGATGACGATGCTCGCGCCGCACTTCGCGAACGCCCGTGCCAACTCGAGTCCGATGCCCGAGGCGGCGCCCGTGACGAGCACCACCTTGTCTTGCAGGTCTTTCATGCGGCCGGCCCGTTATAGACTTCGAAGAAGCGGGCGATGCCCGACTCGGGCACGGCCAGGTTGGCGTCCTTGCTCGTGCGCACGCAGATCACGGTGGGCCCAGCGCCGCCCTTGGCACGCATGAGTGCCGCCGGAAGCGCCTCGATCGAATCCACATACTCGCCATGACAGCCGAGGCCCTCGGCCACCTTGTCCCAGCGAACCTCGCCCATGCCTGTCCCGAACGTCTTGCCCCAGCGCGCCATCTCGTTGGGAATTTCCATCGTCCATTCGGATTCGGCCATCACCACGTACGTGATCTTGAGCCTCTCGCGCGCTGCGGTCTGAAGCTCCATCGCGTTGAAGCCTGCGGCGCCATCGCCAGTGACGCACACCACCTCACGCGCGGGTGCGCCGAGCTTTGCGCCGATTGCCGACGGGATGCCGGTGCCCAGCATGCCCAGCTCCAGGATGCCGTGATACGAATTGGGCTTCGTGGACGGCAGCGCCATGCCCGCCCAGAGTGAGGTCATGCCGCCGTCCGTGCAGTACACGGCGTCGCCGCCGAAAACGGCGCCGACGGCGCCGATTGCGTGGGCCGGATGGATGCCGGGGCCGGACCATGCGGACACGCTGTCGCCCATGGCCTTCATCCAGGCGTCGTGGCTGGCGCGCTGCGTGGCGACGTCCTTGCGGGCGCGACTGGCAATCGTGTGGCCATGCAACTTGACGGCGAGCCCTTCGAGCGTGGCCCGTGCATCGGCGACGATGCCGAGCGTGACGGGGCGCGAGACGCCGATGTGGCGGGGATCCACGTCCACATGAATGACGCGGCACTTGGCGGGATCGCCCCAGTATTTGTCGAAGGGGACGTCGAGATTGCCGACGCGCGAGCCGACCACCAGCATTACGTCGGCGTTGCGGCGCAGTTCGTCCGCCGCGGGACTCTGCGAATTGAAATACAGTGGATGGTCGTGGGCCACGACGCTGCGGCCGGCCATTGACGGAATCACGGGGCACTGAAGAAGTTCGACCAGCCCGTTCAGCGCGGCATTTGCCTGCGCGCGGTCGACCCCGGTTCCCGCGAAGATCACCGGAGCCTTGGCGTTCGACAGCAGGTCGGCGGCCGTCGCAAGCTGTGCGTCGGACGGCTGCGGCTGAGATGCGCGACCACTCTCGCCCGGGAAGATCGGAGCCGATGCTGGATCGCCCGTGGCATAAAGCACCGGTGCCGGAATTTCGAGCTGGACCGGGCCAGGGCGACCCGCCCACATCTCGCGGAAGGCCATGCGGACCAGCTCCGCGATGCGGGTCCATTCGAACACGGGGCCGTTCCACTTGACGACGGGCTTGAACAGATCGATCTGGTCCTGGCCCTGAAAGGTCGCCGGCGTCGACGGATAGACGACGCCAGTGCGGTGCTGCGAGGTAATCGCCAGCACGGGCACGCCCTCGTGCTTCGCCGTGAGCATGCCGGGCAACAGGTTCGCGGAACCCGGGCCCGGATTGCCGAGCACGACCGCCACCTGGCCGGTCGTCTTGTAGTAACCCTCGGCCATGTGCACGGCTGCGGCTTCGTGGCGGATCGTCACGAAGCGAATGCCGTTAACTTCGAGCGCGGCCAGCAACGGATCGACCTCCGGGCATGGCAGGCCGAAGACGAACTTGATGCCTTCGTTGGCCAGGGCGCGGGCGAGCAGTTCGCCACCAGTGAGTTCGGTCATGATTGATCGCCTCCTGCGGGCCGCGCATCGCGGACGCTTCGTGGCGTTAAGTCTGCACACTTACGGTCTCGTCAGTGTTGTCATTTTCTGCCAAGCTATTGATATTTAAAGACAGACTTCCGACGCGCTGCGGCGGGTGCAGGTGGAGCAGTCATGCGTAAAGCCGCCGAGTCATACTCATTGCCCGCGCGCTACATGGCCCTGCTCGTCGACTACCTGGAATCCACGGGTGTCGATCGCGCGATTGTCCTGCGCGCGGCCCGCGTTCGCTCGCTCGAAGATCCGAAGGCGCAGCTCACACTGAGGCAGGTGGAGGCACTGCTGCGCGCAGCCGAGCAATTGAGCGGACGCGTGGACCTCGGCTTCGAACTGGGCCGACGGCTCAACCCCACGTCCCACGACATCCTGGGGTTCGCGCTGTTGACCAGCCCTACGTTCGGGCACGTACTGCGCCTGCTGGTGAATTACCAGCGGTTGATTCAGCCGGCCTTCGCATTGAGCATGCAACGGCGCGCCGGTCGCGTGGAGCTCGTCTACCTGCCGGCCGTTGCACTGCCGCAGCGCCTGGTGCGTGTTCTTCAGGAAGCGATCGTGGTCTCCAATCACTTCGCCTTCCAAGCCATGCTGCACGGCGACCTGCCGCCTTACGACGTCTGGCTGTCGATCGAGCGCCCGCCGCACGCCGAGCGCTACCACGAACTGTCGCGGGCGCGGATTCACTTCGGGGACGCCGTGCCCGGCGTGAGGATCTCCCTGGATGCCGCGCTGCTCGACACGCCGCTGGCGATGGCCAACCCGAGGGCCATGCAGGCGGCGGAGGAACGTTGCAAGACCATGCTGCGCCAGACGCGTGCGCGCCGTCGCTGGAGCGAGTGGTGCCGCATGATGCTGCGCGAGTCCGAAGATACGCGACCGACGCTGGAGCAGCTCGCGGGGTTCGTGAACATTTCCCCACGAACACTGGCCCGTTACCTCGACGCCGAGAACACGAGCTTCCGCGACCTGTCGCTGCAGGTGCGGACGGAGCGGGCTCGTCTGCTGCTCGCGCAAGGCGATCTTTCGGTGACGCTGATCGCCTACCGGCTGGGGTATACGGATGTCGCCAGTTTCGTGCGCAGCTTCCGCGCGCAGACCGGCCGCACGCCGGGTTCGGTCAAGCGATCGCTGTCGAGGTCGGCAGCCACGTGATTCACACGCCCATGCCATATCGCTTGGCAGCGGCGAATGCACGCGGTACTAATGCCGGAGTTACGTCGACGGGCGAGGTGCTCCCGGCGCGCCACCCATTCAGCGAGGACAGCATGAGCAGGCACGACCCGATCCAGGCATTTGCCAACCTCCGCCACGAGTTCGGCGAGCACGGCGGCGTGAACATGTCGGTCGAGGCCAGTACGACGTTCACGGTGATCGACCCGACGACGATGCCCGAGATATTCCAGGGACACCTCGGCCCGGACGTAGGCGGCTGTTACCTGTACGGGCGTCACTTCAATCCGACGGTCTACGTGCTCGGTCGCCAGATCGCGGCTTACGAGGGCGCACAAGCGGGGTACTGCACTTCGAGCGGGATGGCGGCCATTGCGGCGACGCTCATGCAGCTCTGCAACCAGGGCGACCACGTGGTGGCCAGCCGCACGGTCTATGGTGGTACGTTCGCCTTCCTGCATGACTACCTGCCCGTGAAGGCCGGCGTCACGACGACGTTCGTCGACGTTTCGGATCTCGCCGCGGTGGAGCGCGCGATTACGCCGCGCACCAGGGTTCTCTACTGCGAATCGGTGTCCAACCCGACTTTGCGAATTGCAGACATCCCACGGCTCGCGGACATCGCCCACCGGCACGGGGCGATGCTAGTCGTCGACAACACGTTCACGCCGCTGATCGTGGCGCCGATCCCGCTCGGCGCCGATGTCGTCGTGCACAGCCTCACCAAGTTCATGAACGGCGCCAGCGACCACATCGCCGGGGCCGTCTGTGGCACAACCGATTTCATCATGCAACTCATGGACCTGCACACGGGCTCGCTGATGCTGCTGGGGCCCACCATGGATCCTCAGGTGGCTTTCGATATCAGCCTGCGCCTGCCGCACCTGGGCCTGCGCATGGTGGAGCACAGTCGCCGGGCGCAAGCGATTGCGACGCGTCTCGACGAACTGGGGTTGCCGGTGACTTACCCCGGGCTCACGAGTCATCCGGATCACGCCTTGCTGAAGCAATTGGCGAATCCGGACTTCGGGTACGGCGGGATCCTGGCGCTGGACCTCGGGTCGCGCGAACGCGCGTTCGAATTCATGGGCCTGCTGCAGAACGAACACCAGTTCGGCCTGATGGCGGTGAGCCTGGGCTACAGCGAGACGCTCATGTCGTGCTCAGCGTCCTCCACCAGCAGCGAGATGCCGCAGGATGAGCTCGAGAAGGCAGGCATCCGGCCCGGCCTGGTGCGATTGTCGATCGGTTACACCGGAGCGCTCGAGCAGCGCTGGCTGCAGCTGCGAGCCGTGCTCGAGCGAATGGGCCCGTGGCCTGGTTTGAGCGCTGTAGCCGTGAGCCGTGATGGCCGCGGGACTTCCTGCAGGAGTGACCAGTGACCGTCGGAGCGGGCTCGGACCGGGCGTTGACGTCCAATGACTGCAAGTCGGAACCGGGCATCTTTCGTCCCGAGGTCGACGCGCGGCGCTGCGAGGGCAAGGGTCAGTGCGTCGTCGTCTGCCCCTATGACGTGTTCGAAGTCGGCCGCCTGGCCGACGCAACGTTCGATGCCATGCCGTTCCGCGTCAAGCTCAAGCTGTGGGCGCACGGACGGAAGACTGCATATACGCCGAACGCGGATGCTTGCCGGGCCTGCGGGCTGTGCGTGGCGGCATGTCCAGAGCAGGCGATCCGGCTCGTCAAGTCGGTCACGGGACCCGCGTGATCGGGACTCGACAGGGTGGTCGAGACGATCAAGGAAGGCGAGACGATCTATACGCGGCGCTGACTCTTGTTGCGGGTTGTCGCTGATCGCTTGCCGGCCGCTGCCTTGCGAACGCTGTGCGTCTTCCCGTCCGCTCGCGGCGGCTTGCCCACGACGAAGGCGTTTTCGAGTTCATCCAGCGCTGCTTGCAGATGGGCGGACAGCCGCTGAACGCTCGGCACGCTGTCGGCGCAGGCCACGAACCCGAAATACAGTCCACCGGCATAACTCAGCACCGTGATGTTGAGCGCCATGCCGTGGCTGACCTGGGAGACGGGGAAATGCGCCGTCATCTCGGCACCGTGGAAATACAGCCGCTCGCGCGAGCCGGGAACGTTCGAGATGAACAGGTTCGATTGCGGCCTCAACAGCTTGTCGCCCCCGGGCAGCCAGTTCAGCAACATCGGCACACCGAGCAGAGTGACGAAGTGCATGGCTGCGGTTTGCGTCATGCCCTTGAGTTGCGCCTTGCCCGCCGCAGTCGAGCGACAGATCACGTCGAAGCGTTGCCGCACGTCGTCGATGTCGGTGCCGAGGCGCGCGTTCAGGCACGTCACCGCGTTGCCGGCCGCGGCGCCTGCGTCGTGGTGCAGGGCAACCGGGACAGCCGCGACGAGCGAGTGCTGCGGCAGCGCGTCGCGTTCCGCGAGGTATCGGCGCAGTGCACCGCTGCACGCGGCCAGCACCACGTCGTTGATGGTTCCGCCGGCCGCCTCGCCGATCGCCTTGATACGCTGCAGGCTCGCCGAATGCGTCGCGACGCGTCGTTGCCCGTCGATGCGAACGTTCAGCAGCGTGCGGGGTGCTTCGGTGATAGACGTGAGATCGGCCTCGGCGGCGACGCCAAGGGCCGCTTGCGCCGTGGTCGCCAGTCCGCGCATCAGGCTCGGCAGCGACATGACCTCGTCCTGGATCGTCGCCGGCAGCCACCCCAGCAGGTTGCTCGACCGCGAGGACGACTCCTGCGGTTGTTTGGACACGTCCGCCCAGAATGGCGGTGCAAAGCTGGCAGCCGGATCGGCGGCCAGGTTCACGAGACGCATGGCGCCCGCGCCGTCCACCATTGCATGGTGCAGCTTGGTGTAGACAGCAAAGCGATGGTCCGCGAGACCTTCGATCAGGTGGTATTCCCAGAGTGGGCGCGACAGGTCCATCGGATTCGAGTGCAGGCGCGAAATCAGCGCGCCGAGTTCGCGTTCACCGCCCGGATGCGGCAGCGCGGAGTGGCGAAAGTGATAATCGAGGTCGACCTTGTCGGCAACCTCCCAGCTCGGCATCACCTTGCTCGTGAAGCCCTCAGTCAGCCGGTAGTTGAGCGGTGACACCGACACCGGGTAGGTCCGCAACTTGGCGGCCAGCGTCGAGACGAAGCGGGGCGATGACCCGGGAGGAACCTTGAAGATCTGCAGCCCGCCGACGTGCATCGGCGTTTCGCGCGTCTCCGCGAGCAGGAAGGTCCTGTCGATGACACTCAAACGGATCCGCGCTGTCATCGCTTCGACCCCCTGGAAACGTCACGAGGTCAGTATAGCCATTTGGGAAGCACCGAGAGCCGCCCGGATCGCTGCGTCATGGCGTACCTCGTGCGGCTCTGCTCCAGCCTCGATTGCAGCCAGCCCCGTCATCGGCCACGCTGTATTCGACGATGGATAAATGACCTGGGGCTGCTGTATGTGCTTCCAACGACTTCTGTTCGGCGTTGCCGCGACGATGCTCTGCGCCACGGCTCTCGGCGGCGAACGCAGCCAGCGACCGGTAACCGTCTTTGCCGCCGCGTCCTTGACGAATGTCCTGCAGCAGTTGGGTGACGATTTCACGCGGTCGACGGGTGTGCCCGTGCGCCTTTCATTCGCGGCGAGTTCGGTGCTGGCCCGCCAGATCGACGCCGGGGCAGGGGCCGACGTGTTCTTTTCTGCCGACCAGGAGTGGATGGACTACCTGCAGCAGCGGGGTCGCCTCCAGAAGTCATCCCGCCGCAATCTGCTCGGCAACAGGCTTGCCCTCATTGCACCCACGGGCAGCACACAGGAACTGAAAATCGCGCCCGGATTTCCACTCGCCCGGGCGCTCGGTGATGGCCGCCTGGCGACGGGGGACCCGGACAGCGTGCCGGTCGGGCGCTATGCAAAGAGCGCACTGACCCGCCTGGGTGTCTGGAAGGAAGTGGCCGACCGGCTGGTTCGCGCCGAGGACGTGCGGCAGGCGCTGACGTTCGTCGCTCGCGGCGAGGTTCCCTTCGGCATCGTGTACGCAACCGATGCCCACATCGAGCAGCGCGTTCGTATCGTCGGGATCTTTCCGGCGGAGACCCA
The DNA here is from genome assembly GCA_963846315.1 of uncultured Gammaproteobacteria bacterium. Lineage (GTDB taxonomy): Bacteria > Pseudomonadota > Gammaproteobacteria > Steroidobacterales > Steroidobacteraceae > RPQJ01. Next base: position 28,421 of record CAWJVM010000006.1, on the reverse strand, counting down.
TGGGCCGATCACCTATCCCATTGCGCTCACCAGCCGCGCAGGCACAGAGGCGTCGCGATTCGTGGAATTCCTGCAAGGTGCGAGAGGACGGGCGGCATTCGAGAAGGCCGGTTTCATCGTGCTGCAGTGAAGGACAGCCCATTGCCCTAGCGAAAGGCGTACTTGAGCCGCAGGTAAAGCCGCCGCCCCAGCACGTCGTACAACGATGGATCCGTGTTGGCCTGCTGCCAGGTCGGAAAAATCGGCGGCGCCCTGTCGAACACGTTTTCGACACCAACGAGAGCACTCAATCCTTGCAGTGGCCCTGCGCCGAACCCGTAGCTCGCGCCGACGTCGACGTAGTCATAGGCAGGCACCTCGAAATTGCGGTACACCGCGTCGCGCACGCCGTCGAGGTGCTGCCAGCGCACCATCAGGCCGAGTCCGTCGAGTTCGTAGACAAGGTTGAGCAGCGACTTCCAGCGCGGCACTGAACGTCCGAGCCCGCCGCCACCCACGGTGCCGGCGTAGCCGATGGCGATGCCGCTGGGATCGAGGTAGTTCCAGTAGTCGACGTACGTCACCAGCGCATTGAGGCCCAACGTGCCAGGGCCGGCCGCGAACCCCCAATCGAGCTGGACGTCCACCCCTGCCGTCTCGAGACCACCGATGTTGCGGTCGAGGAGCTGCGCAAAGATATTTCCGGTGATGCCATCGCGGGTGAAAAAGCTGCAGTAGATGTTGCCGTTGTCGTAGGCGGGGTTGTACTTCGGGTCGAAGCAGCGCGCGACGGACGACTCGGCGTCCCAGCGTCCGATGCCGTCGTCGATCGTGATCTGGTACCAGTCCACGGATAACTGCAGGTCGCGGCCCCGAGGGTCGACGGACGTCGACGTCCAGGCGAAGCCTGCGGTGTAAGTGTCCCCTTGCTCCGATCTGAGGTCTGGATTGCCGCCCGCGATGCCATCGACACGGCGCAGCTCGAAGGTGTAATTCGGCAGCAGCGCCTCAGGCAGGCCTTGCGCCAGGCAGAGTGCCTCGACCTCTGCTCGATCAGGGCTCGTTCGGGCCTCGCTGCTCACGTCGCACGGATCGGGAACCGGCACGATGAACTGGTTCGAGACCGGCGGGAAATACAGCTCCTCGATGCTCGGCGCACGCACGGCATGTTGATACGACCCCCGCAGGCGCAGCGGGCTCACCGGCCGATACAGCAGCTCAGCCTTGTATGAACTGACGCCCCCCGCCTGCGAGTAGTCCGAGTAGCGAAACCCGAGTCCGAGTTCCAGTGCTTGCGCGCCTGGCCGCTCGTTGAGCACCGGCACACGCAGTTCGACGTAGGCGTCCGTGTTGCTCTCGTCGCCGGACCGATCCGGTGCGGCGGCGAAGCCAGCGACGTCCGGCCGTGGCCCGATGACGCCCGGCACCCCCGGCAGCACCCTGCTGAGCGTCGCGTCGGCGTCGTACTCGAACTCGTCGCGCTTGTAGAACAGGCCAAAGGCGGCGCTGAGATCGCCGGCTGGCAGCGACCACAGCGGGCCGGTGACAGAAGCCTCGGCGAGGGATTGGCGCAGCGTGATCGCATTCGCGGCATCGACCGCGATGTACCGGGCGCAGTCGCTCGAGAGCGAGCCCACGACGTAAGGATTGAACCCGCCGCTGCAGATCGATGTGCCTCCATCCGGTGCAAACGCAAGGTCCTGCAGCTTCGAGAGGCTGACGTTGTTCGTCTGCCGCTCGATGCGATCGTTCTGGCCGAACTGCGCATATACGTCGAAGTTCCAATCGCCCGCGAGCTTGCCGCGTGTGCCCGCAGTCACCTGCAGCACGTCACGCTGGTTTTCGGCCGTCTGCGGACCGACTTCAATGGCACGGCGCCAGTACCGGTAGGGTGCGGTCGGCGCTGGTCGCGACGCCAACAGCGTGGCAAGGTCGGCAGGGATGAACGGGTTCGTCGCCGGGATCAGTGCGATGCCGCCTGCCGCCGATGCGAGGCGCCGCTCGACGGAATAGTCGGCGTAAAGCGCCTGCACGTACCCGTCGACGGCGTCGGTCAGCGCGAACGTGCCTCGCAGGAACGCCGACACGCGCTCGAGCGGCATCAGCAGTGCGGTGTTTGGCGCGAAGTTGTAGACATTGAAGTTGCGGTCGTTGTACATGACTGGATCGCGCTCGCCGCGGTAGTTCACTACGCTGCCCTCGGCACCGTTGCCGATCGTGAACAACGTGCCGTCGGTGTTGACCCCGATGCCCGCCTGGTACGACACCGAGCCGGGCGCGTAGCCATACGATGCAAACACGTTGTCGAACACCGACCGGTCGGCAAAGACGATATTCAGGCCATTCTGGGTAATTGACGAGCCGGATCCGAGGAACGCGCCGCCCGGTCCGAGGCCGTCGGTGATGCCGGGCACATAGTCGAGCGGGTAACGTGAAAAATTCCGGTCCGACTGTTGGATCGGGGTGCGCCGGGCGTACCCCAGGTAGCCGACGATGGCGCCGCGCTTCGCCGCAAACGACGAGCCTGCCGTGAGACCGGCAGAAAACTCCTCGCCGTCGCCCAGTTCGGTGGTCGACGCACTGCCCTCGAACTCCACGCCGTCGAAGGCATTCACGAACTGGAGATTGACGACCCCGGCGAGCGCGTCCGAGCCGTAAACGGTGGAGGCACCGCCCGTGAGGACCTGAACTCCGCGGATCAACGACGACGGCAGGATGTTCAGGTCCACGGACCCATTGCCGTCGGCCGGCATCAGTCGCCGCCCGTCGAGCAGTACCAGCGTCCGGTTGGTGCCGAGGCCACGCAGCGACACGTTGGCCTGGCCGTCGTTCGATGGCTCGTTCGACGTGGCGCCGGCCGCAGGCACGAACTGGGGATACGCTGCGAGGACACGGTCAATCGAGATCGTACCCGTTTGCGCGAACGCTTCCCGGGGCACGGTGATGATCGGGCTGGGTGAATCGAAATCCGCGCGCGCTATGCGCGAGCCCGTGACGACCATGGTCTCGAGCAACGGCTCGTCCGCAGACGCGGTGCGAGGCGCCGCGGCCATCGAGCCGATCGCGAGAACTCCGACAAATCCTGCCCGCCGCATTCCCTGCGTCAAGTTCTGCTCCCTGATGATCAGGTGCGCGACTCGTTCCGTCAGGATCTTACCGGATCACAGTCTGCTTTCACCGCGAAAGGAACCCGCCGCCTGCCATTCGTGGCCAGCACTGCCGCGAACAGCAGTACGACAGCTACAGACCCATCGAATGCGCCGCCGCCGCTCCTGCCACCCGAACCCGGACTCGAGCCCGGCTCGGCGCGCGGCGGGGTGACGGACGGCGTCGGGTCGATCACGACCTCTACCGACGCCTCGGGACCCGTCGGGTTCCACCAGTCATCCAGCAGCACAACCCAGTACAGGCTGCCGAGTGGTTCTCCCGCGAACGGCGCGATCGTCTGCGAGCCGGTCGCGCCCGCCGCCCACTGCACCTGGCCTGCGCAGCACGAGTCCATGCCGTTGGTGAAGTAGAAATAGGTAGTGACCGGGCCCGCCGTTGCAGTGTCGAGGTGCAGCTTCCACCTGGGCCACGATGAGTAAGGAATACTGGGCCCGCTGGTCCACGTGATCTTGCGGTCGCCAAAGCGCAGATCCCGCAGCGCGTCGTCGTCCACGATCGTGATCGTCAACGGTTCAGCCGGGGCATCTACGCCCGTCGCATCGAACAGCCGCAGACGAAAACTCTCCTCGCCCTCGCTTTCGTTGTCGTCGGTGATGGGCACGCGAATCGTCTTCGCGTCGTCGTCGCCATCGGCCCAGTGCAACTGTCCGCTGGTCGAGGCAAAGTCGCCGACCGTCGTCGTGCCCGCGATGGTCTCGAAGCGAATGCTGGCAGCACCCGCCGGACTGCCGCTGCGAACCACCCGCAGTTCGTGCGTGCCGGCCTTTTCGCTGATTCGCAGGCCCCAGTACGGCAGACCTACCGCACTGCGAGTCGTGGCGCGGCCCAGGTCGATGGACTCCACGACCACGCGCTTCTGGTGGAACGAGGTAACACTCCAGACCATGGTTGCGTTGCGCCCCTGCGCCAGGTGCAGGGCATTGCCCCGCCACTGCGTTCTCGGCGGTACCAGGCCGCGGATCGGTACGAATCCGGCTCCCGCGCCGAGGCGTGCATCCGCCGCGCCGTCGTTCGTAAGTCCGAGGACGTAGGTGCGATGGGACACGGCGAAAGTGCCTTGCACGTCGCTGGCGAGGGCGAGGATGCGGCCATCGGGGTCCCGTGCCAGGCCGTCACATCGCGAGGCAATCGGCGCCGACCGGCCATCGAATTTCACGAGCCCGTTGCCGTCGGTGCCAAATGAGACGTCGGCGCGTCCATCCGCCGTGAGGCGCTGGATGCCGGTACTGCCGCAAACGATCACGCGAGCATCGGCGGCACCGACCGTTACGATCGCCGGGTCCATGCCTGGCAGGACCGTCTGGCCGCCCTGCCCGAAATTCGGGTCAAGGCTGCCATCGCGGCGGAGGCGCTGTACGCTGGCAGCGCCGGCCTTCCGCGTGAGGAGAATGGCTTCGTCCGGACCCTGCGGCGCCATGGCCACTGGCGCCGCATCGATCGGACTGCTGGCAACCCGTATGCCGGAGGGGTTGAAGCGATCGATGAATCGGGTGCCCTGGTCGTCAATGACGGCGAGAATGTCACCAGTCGGCAACACGAGCAGAGCGCTGTATCCCGGTCCCCAACCGTCCAAGCCGTAGCCCGCATAGCCTCCGTCGACCACGCCACCGACGCCAAAGGTCGGGTCCAGGTTTCCGTCCGAGTCGAGGCGGGCGACGTATCGCCCCCACGGGCTGTTGCCGACCGCGCCAGCGCCCGCCACCAGTATTTTGCCGTCGGGTTGCCGCGCGGCAGCGCCGAGCCACGCATCGCCTTCTGCGGGGCCCGCGGGCATCGGCACGACCATCCGACCCGCTTGCCCGAACGATTCGTCCAACTGGCCGTTCGAGCGGTACCGGCGGATCGAGAGCTGATTGAAAGCGCCACCCGTTTCACCCATTGGTTGCCCGATCACCTGCAACAGGCCGTCCGGCTGCTCCAATACGACGGAGTTATAAGTGTCGTCGACGTCGAGATGCCCATGAGTGCCAAAGCGCACGTCGATCTCGCCAGTGGCGGCACTTGCCGCTGCAATGCAACATAACGAAAGCACGGACGCCAGCGTCATCGCGCCGATGCATTTTGCGGGTCTGTCCATCCGGCTCTCCCTCGACATGCCAGGTCGCGCCTCGACTTGGGCGCGGGTGTAGCATCTGCATCGCGCGCTGCGAACTCCACGAGTGCCGGTGAAACGATCTGAATACTTGTGAGAAGACGGCCGCGAGCCCGCAGAACGACGGGTCCATGCCGACAGGGAGGTCCATGCAACCACAGCCGGCCCGCGCTTACCGCTTTGCGGGGTTTACGCTCGACCTGGCGCGGCGTCGCCTGAGTGGTCACGGGCACGACTCGATCGTGTTGTCGGGCCGCGCGTTCGACGTGCTTGCGTTACTGCTGACCTGCCGCGACCGCATGGTCACCAAGCGCGAGTTGATGGATACCGTCTGGCCGCACATGGTCGTGGAGGAAAACAACCTCACGCAGGCGATCTCGACGCTGCGCCGGGTGCTGGGCGATTCCCGCGAGGCGCCGCAATTCATCGCCACCATTGCCGGACGTGGTTACCAGTTCGTGGGCGATGCGCAGCCTGTCACGGATGTCGTGCCGGAACCGGACCCTGCATTGCAGGCAGCGTCGCTGCCATCGTCCGCGCAGGACCCGCTGACGATTCCTCCGGGCGATACGGCAACCATTCAGTCGGTGGTTGCCCCGGTATCGAACGTCGTTTCGCGGCGAGTGTTGCTTGGTAGCGCGGGTGCCGCGGCGGTTGTCGTTGCGGCGGGTGCGGTGTGGTGGCTGCGGCCGAAGCCCTCGTCGCGCCTGCCTGCGTCCATCGCCGTGCTGCCGTTCAAGCCGCTGCTCTCGACTTCGCGCAACGAGGCCATCGAGATCGGCGTGGCGGAGTTGCTGATCAACCGGTTGAGCGCGCTGCCGGGCGTCGTGGTGAAGCCGCTGAGTTCGGTGCGTCGCTTCACCGCGCCCGAGCAGGACCCATTGCAGGCGGGACGCGACCTCGCCGTGGCGGCTGTCGTCGACGGCTACGTGCAGATCCAGCAGGACAACGTGCGTCTGACTGCGCGGTTGCTGGACGTGGCCACCGGGGAGTCGCTGTGGGCTGGCAGCTACACGGACAAGCTCAGCGACTTCTTTGCCGTGCAGGATGCGCTCGTCACGCAACTGGTGAGCGCGCTCGCGGTCGAGGTGCCTGGCGACACGCGCCGACGCTTGATGCAGCACAGCACGGCGGATCCGGAAGCCTGGCAGCTGTATGCGAACGGCCGTTACCACCTCGAGCGTCGCAGCCCGGAAGGCGTGCAGCGGGCGCGCGAGTTTTTGCAGGCCGCGATTGCACGCGATCCGCAGTTCGCGCTCGCGATCACCGGGCTTTCCGAAGCATGGGCCCTGTCCGGCACGTTCGCGCTGATTCCGCCGCGGGAGGCATTCGAGCAGGCTCGCGCGGCCGCACAGGAGGCGCTGGCCATCGACCCAAAACTGCCGTCCGCGCTCGTGGCGCTGGGTCACGTGAAGACGCAGGTCGACCATGACTGGGCTGCGGGGCAGCGTCTCTACCGCGAGGCTCTGGCGATCGAGCCGAATACCGCTTGGGCATACGCGTACCTGGCGTTAAACACGATTCAAAGCGGAACCGCCGCGAATGCGATCGATTACATCGGCCGCGCCCAGGCGATTGAGCCGTCGGCCGTCGGGTTCATGGCGCTCGGTGGGTTCATGCGCTATCACATGCGCCAGTTCGACGCCGCCCGGCGCCAGCTCAGCGCCGTGCTCGAGTCCGCGCCCGGCGTGGTGCTGGCACGGCAGTTCCTCGCGCGCGTGCTGGTGGCGCAAGGTGACGCCGAGGCCGTCGTCCGCTTGCTCGAAGGACGCAACGAGCCGGCCCCGGGTTCGTACTCGAACCTCGGCCGGGCCTATGCACTCGTCGGGAACCTGGACGGCGCGCGCAGGGAACTCGCTTTCGCCGTCAGCGAGGGCGCCAAAGGATTCGGGGTCAGTTTCGACGTCGCGCTGCTTCACCTTGCACTCGGCGAGCGTGACCGGGCACTTGCTGCGCTCGAGCGCGCGGTCGATGATGGCTCGCAGATGATCGGCTACATCAATGTGGATCCTGCCCTCGATCCGATTCGCAGCGAGCCGCGCGTCCGAGCGGTCGCACGCAAGATCGGGCTGGCCTGAGGACTTCGGCGCCGTCAGCGAGTGGTGGCTGGCGGGTCATGCAGTACGCGGTCGAAGAATTCGAACGTGGCCGTCAGCGCGCGACGCACGGAATCCTTCGTGGCTGCCTCGGTCGCGCCGATGAGTCCATGTCGAGCTCCCGGGATCAGCATCAGTTCCGCGGTTGATCCTGCCGCGCGCAGCTGCTGGGCGAAGCGCTCGGATTGCGACGGGCGCGAGTTCGTGTCGTCCAGGCCGTGGACCAGCAGCACCGGCGGGTCGGTCCGGTCGACGTAGCGAATCGGGCTCGCCCGGTCGAGGACCTCAGCCGCGCACGCATCCGTCCCGCAGCGGAAGAGCGCCCTCACGTTCGTGTCGTCGGGCATCTCGTGCATGTAACTGGCCATGTCGTACGCGCCGAACCAGCCGACGAAACCCTGCACGCACGTTCCGGCAGCGCAGTTCACCGCGTTGAGCGCGGCCAGGTGCGCACCTGCCGACATCCCCCACAACCCGACTCGCGTACCGTCGATTCCGAGTCGCTCCGCGTTCGCGCGCAGGAAGCGCAGCGCTGCCTGGAGGTCCTCGAGCTGGGCGGGAAAGGGTGCTTCGCCGCTGAAACGGTACTCGATCGACGCCACCACATAGCCACGTTCGGCCAGGTGGGCGAGCACGACGGGGAAGTCGACGACGCCCGCGCCGACCCGGGGGTTGGCGTGGGCCCAGCCACCGCCATGCACGTAGACGATCAAGGGCCGCGGCGCCGGGTCACCGACCTGCCGGTACAGGTCGAGGTGCAGCGGGCGGAAGAAAGGAATCGTCGCGTAGACCACGTCGGTCACGGTCACCGCTGGGTTCGACCACTGCAGCGGGCGTTCGGGCATCGGATCGGCCGGCAGCAAGCGGTCGGACACAGTGAAGGCCGGAAGAGGCGGTGAATCGCCTGGAAGTGCACGCACGGCCACCGCGAGGAGCGCCGCCGTGAGGGCCCAACGAAGTGAATTTCGCATCGGGGCCGATGCTATCAGGACATTTCACGGCAATTCAGGAATCGACAATGACTGCCGGGACCGCAGTCGGGAGAGTCACTGCCCGAAGTGACGGCATCTCGCTGTCGCTAAACGAGGGAAGCCAAATGCACAAGCCGACAATTCGTAATTTCGCCATCGTTGCCGTTCTCCTGCTCGGCGCCGCTCCCGCTGCGGTGGCCGGCGACAGGAACCATGGCCCCGGCCGGTCGGCCGCGACCCTTGTGGGCACCTGGCAGGTGGTCATCACACCCTATGTGTGCTCGACCGGCGTGCCGTTGTCAGCAGCGACATTCAAGTCCCGGCTGACGTTCAATGCGGGTGGCACCATGGTCGAAACGCCCTTCAATCCGACGTTCCAGCCCGGCCAGAGCAGCAGCGGCCTCGGCAACTGGGAGCCGGCCGGGCGCCACTCGTTTTACAACGTGTTCGAGGCCTATGTGTATTTCACCAGCGTGGTTACCCCGCCCGCGACGCCGAAGTACGTGCGAGGCGTCCGGCGGGTGGACCAGGACATCGAAATGGTGGACGACGACCATTGGACCAGTTCGGCAGTCGTCTCCTTCACCGATGAACTGGGAGCCGTCGTCCCACCGACCGGATGCATGAACGCCACTGGCGAGCGCTTGCGGTAAGGCCCGCGATCGGGTCCGGCGTGCATGAGCCGGACCCGATCTGTATTCGCATCCAGTCGCGGGTCGCGCATCCCAGGCGCGTCGCATCCGCTGCATCCGCAAAACGGCGCGGGGACGGGTACATCAGCAGGAGAACGAACGTTACCCTGCGGCTCGACGCAAGATCTTCCTCGACAGGGCGACCAGCACTACGGCGAATGCGCCGGCGACGATCCCTACGACCAGGTTGGCCAGGATCGGTGTCATTGCGGCCCACACCCACTCCATTCCGACAACGTCCATCCTGAGTTCTGCGATGGATTTGATCCAGTGTTCGAACCACGGAATGCCATGTGCCAGGATGCCGCCGCCGACCAGGAACATCGCGGCAGTGCCGAGGACGGACAGCAGCTTCATCAGCCACGGCGCGAAGGCAACGACACCGCGGCCAAAGGCTCGGAGAAAGCGCGGGCCCACGCCGTCGCCGGTCCGCTGACTGAGATAGAGGCCTGCGTCGTCGAGCTTGACGATGCCCGCGACGATGCCATACACGCCCACGGTCATGAGCAGCGCGATGCCCACGAGCACTGCCACGCGGACGCCGAACGCGGCCGTGCCCACCGTGCCGAGCGTGATGACGATGATCTCCGCCGAGAGGATGAAGTCGGTGCGCACGGCACCCTTGATCTTGTCGCGTTCGACGGCGACCAGGTCGATCCCGGGGTCGATGAGCGCGTCGCGCAATTCCTTGCGGTGCGGGTCGTGCTCCCCGCGATGCATCAGCGCGTGCCAGATCTTCTCGAAGCCCTCGTAGCAGAGAAACAGGCCGCCCGCCATCAGCAGCGGCACGATTGCCCAGGGCGCAATCGCGCTGATCAGCAGCGCGGCAGGGACCAGGATCGCCTTGTTGAGCAGGGAGCCCTTCGCCACCGCCCACACGACAGGCAGTTCGCGGTTCGCCTTGACGCCCGCCACCTGCTGCGCATTCAGCGCCAGGTCGTCACCCAGCACCCCGGCCGTCTTCTTTGTAGCCGCTTTGGCCAGGACGGAAACATCGTCCAGGATGCTGGAGATGTCGTCGAGCAGGGCGAGGAGGCTGGCGCCGGCCATGGATTCACTTGGGCGTGCTGGGCTCTCAGTTTCGCACGTTCCAAGAAAAACCCCTGCCCCACCTTTCGGCGAAGCAGGGGTGTCGAGAGGGGGAGTCAACCCCAGTCGTCTCAATTAAAGGCAAGTACTCCAGTCATCGGGTCAGGCGGTGCGAAGTGGGCTCGAAAGCCCACTCCGCTCGCCTCATGTCAGGTGAGCCTCAGCTCACTTCGTGTCGAGGATGGTCTGACGCCCATTCTCGAAGGTCTGCGGCGTCCAGCCATTCTGGTACGCATGACCCCGGGTGTCGGTCGTGTTGTGGCAGCTCGTGCAGGCCGCCGCCGATGCGCCTTGCAGCGTATCGTCGAGCTGGTTCTTCCACACCGCGCCCGTGCCCGTGCCCGAGTCGATCGAGCCGGCGTCGAGCGTGGTCGCCACGGCCTCCGCCTGATCCGGGATCGTGTCGAACGATGGAACATGGCATGCCGCGCATTCCTTCGGGTCCCGCGGATAGGTCGGGTGGTAGAGGTTGTGCGTCTGGCACGACTGACTCACTGCAGGATCCGCCCCGAAGACGAGGTAGCCCGTCATAGGCGCGGGAGCCGCCGCGTCGACTGAGCTGCGGCAAGTCGGCGCCCCGGTGGGCCAGTTCGGGAGGGTGCTACCTTCGGCCGTCCAGGCATAGATGCCGCGGGTCCGGTAGATCACGAACGGGGCCAGGCCTTCGCCCGCCGAGTGGATGGCGTGCAGCATGGTCTTGAACTCGTACGTCTTGCCAGCATTGCCGTCGTACGCTTCGGACGCGCTGACACCCATCAGGGTGCGGTTGTTCTGGTCCGAAGAGGCCGAGTTGTGGCAGATGATGCACATCGTCACGTTGTCAACGCGGGTATTGCCGTGCTGATAGAGCGAGCCGACGTGGCAGCCGAGGCACTCCTTGGTGTCGGCGACGACACGGCGCGGAGTCGCCGGCGCACCGGTGCCCACGACGAACTCGTAGGTCGGGGTCGGGACGCGGACGAACATCAACGGTTCTGCCCAATGCGCGGTCGTCATGCCAGCCGGCACCGGCAGCTGCGGCTTGCCCTGCAGGGCCACGATGCCCCGCGTTCCAGCCGGAACGTCGTCGCGGGCGATGATCGTGGTCGCGACGTTGCCTGCGCAGGTCGTATTCGTCGTGCTCAGGTTTACCGCGGCGGCCTGGCCCGGCGCGTTGGCCCGGCCCAGAACGTAGTCATCGCCCTGCGCGTAGCTGCGCAGCATGCTCAACGTGCCCTCGCCCGCGGTATTCGGCCCAAACGGGAAGAACACCGGCGCGGTCGCGGTCGCCGTCGTGTTGCACGGGTTGATCGGCGTGCCCTTCGGGAACTCGGCCGTCCAGCTGATCGCCAGATTGCCCGTCGTCGGGTTGTCGACGACCTGGGTGATCGTCCAGTTGAACTTCGCGCCTTCCGTGACGGAAAGGTCGTCGCCGCCGTAGATGATGCCGACGCGCTCGGTCTCGAGACCGTTGTGGAAGTCCGTGACCTTGGTCATCGTCGCCGCGACACCGCCCGCCCTGTGGCAGTCCTGGCAAGGCGTCGTTGCGTCCATCGACTCGTGGAACGTCGTGCCGGAGGCGGCGAAGTCCCAGCTCTCCATCGACCCGTGGCAGCTCAAGCAACCCGGGCCCGTGACCGGCATCGTGTTGACTTTCGCCAGCGCCCCGCTGCTCGCCGTGTGGCAGACGTTGCAGTTGGTCATGTAGGTCGGGTACGTGGCAGAGTAGGTCCAGGTGCGGCTGCCGTCGGTCGTCTTCAGGTCGTACGAGCCGGCCGGCATCAGGTGCGAGTTATGGATGCCGTGGCCGATGCTGACCAGACGCGGATAGGTCGTGTTGGTCGCGTCATGGCATACCGTGCAGTTCCTTCCGTCCAACGGATAGCCGTAGTGGAAGCCGTTGCCGTTGCTGCCGTGACAGCCCGTGCATCCCGCCGTGCTGAGCAGACTGTCGTCCGGTGACCCGGCAAACTCGCCCATCACGATGGCGCGTACTCGCGGAATGACTCCCGAGACCGTTTCCGGCCGGAAGAGATAGCGCGACGGGACGGCGCCGTAGGCCGTGAATCCACCGTCGATCGTGATGGTGTAATTGCCGCTGGGACCGCCAGCGATCGTGACCGGTGTCGCGACATCGCCCGGGATGGTCGCGTCGGCCGCGTTCAGGGGATTGCGCAAGGTACCGTTGAACTGGTACGCAGTGCTGACCGCGCCGAGTGCCAAGGTGGTGAAATTCACACCGTCCGCCTTCATATTGAAGGTCACGACCAGATCGGTCGGGTCGGTCACGCCTTGCGCGATGACGACGTTGCTGACGGCAACCTGCGGGGCCAGGGCATGCATTTCCTTGACGCCGAAGGAGGAGCCATCGGAGTGGCAGACGCCACAGGACTCGCGCGGTTCGATCTTGGTGCTCGCTCCCGGAGCGCCCGTGGCGCCCGCAGGACCGGTCGGACCCACGGGTCCGGTTGCGCCCGTGCCGCCCGAGGGGCCCGCCGCGCCATCTTTGCCATCGTCACCGGAGCAGCCGGCGATGCCGGCGCCCAAGGCGAATAGCGCAATGAACGGCACGAGTGATCGCGCCGCTCGGAATTTCGAAGTTCTCATTTCTGACTCCCTAGCAATTTTGCGATGGCACCGCAGGACTGAGTGGTGCGCCAGGTCCCGATCGGTCGGCAAACCTTTGGCGGAATGCTAGGTGTGGATCGCTTCGAACGTAACTTCGGTTAATCGGTACGCGCGTCGCGGTGTTGGTGATGCCGATGACGGTCGCCGCCGACGATTCGCGTCAATCGTCGCGCTTCACGCGCAACGCGGAAATAAGTACGCACACGCCGCACTTCCAGCCTGGCTGGCGGGGGTTCCGAATTGTGGCCCGGCGCTTGAGGTGACAAGCTCTGGACAGGGCTTGGTCAGTGCGGTGGTCGTCATGTTCCGCATGAACACAGTCGCGTTGCGGACCACGCTGCAGCAATTGCAGCAGGCGTCCCACGATCACCTCGAATGGTACGAAAACCTCATTCGGACCATCGTCTGCCGGCTGCCCTGCGACGCCGGCGAGCTCGCCGACAACGCGCACCGCAGCTGTCGATTCGGCCAGTGGTACTACTCCGAAACATCCGCCGCCCTCAGGCAACAGGCCATGTTCGGGGCGATGGCGACGGAACACCAGCGCGCGCATGCCGTTGCCGGTCGCCTGTTGCGCGGGACAATGGCGGGCACGGCGATCGTGCAAGCCGAGTTCGACGAGCTGGTTGCGGTCAGTTCGCGTTTTCGACTGGAATTAGACTCACTCCGGCACGAGGTGCAAGACATCCTGCGCAGCAGCGACGCCTTGACCGGCGCGTACGGCCGGGCGCGGCTGTTGCCGGAACTGCGGGAGTGGCGCGAGCTGGCGAAACGGAACGTTCAGCACTGCTGCGTCGTCTTCATGGACCTGGATCACCTCAAGGAAATCAACGACACGCACGGCCACGCCGTCGGCGACCAGATCCTGGCCGGTGCCGTGGGCTATGTCATCGGACACCTGCGGCCCTACGACAAGGTGTTCCGCTACGGTGGCGACGAGTTCGTGATCTCCTTGCCAGGGATCGACCTGGCGAATGCCCGGCACCTGATCGAACGCGTGCGTGAGGGGTTTGGCCACGTGCCATTCATCGTCAGCGATCAGGGCCATCCGCTCCACGCAACCGCCTCGTTCGGACTGGCATTGCTCGATCCGGAAATCAGCGTCGAGGAGTCCATTGACCGCGCCGACAAGGCGCTGCTGGCGGCCAAGGCGGCGGGGCGCGATCGCGTCGTTGCCTGGGATCACTCCATCGTGACGGGCACGATGTTGAGGTGGGCGCGGGACGACGATTCCGCCGGGTGACCCTGGCCGGTGGCTTTGGCTGCTTGACGCCGCCCGCAATTATTGCAAGCTTCGTCTCCATGGCGAAAACACTCTGGGTGGGGACGCGCAAAGGCCTCTTTGCCTTGCGTGGCAACGAAGGGCGCCGGGACTGGAAACTCGTCGGACCGCAGTTTCTCGGTCACATCATCCATCATGTCGTGCAGGATCCGCGCGACCCGAAAGTCGTGCTCGCGGCGGCGAAGACAGGGCACCTTGGTCCCACCGTCTTCCGTTCCTGCAACCGCGGACGGACCTGGCAGGAGGCGTCCCAGCCGCCAGCGTTCCGCAAGTCCCGCGATGGCGAGGTGCCCAAGGCAGTCGACGCCGTGTTCTGGCTGACGGCGGGTCATGCCAGCGAACGTGGCACGTGGTATGCGGGCACATCACCGGCGGGGCTGTTCCGCAGCGAGGATGCCGGGGAAACCTGGCAGCCCGTCGCGGGGTTCAATGACCATCCGCTGAACCCGACCTGGATCGTCGGCCAGGGTTCGCCGATCGGGCAATTGCTGCATTCAGTGCGCGTGGACCCACGCGATGCCCGACACCTCTACCTCGGTGTCTCGAGCGGCGGTGTCTTCGAATCGACCGATGCAGGAGCCGACTGGAGGCCGCTCAATGCGGGCTGCGCCGCGGACTTCATGCCCGATCCCGACCCGCAGTACGGCCATGATCCCCACTGCCTCGAAATTCATCCGCTGTTGCCCGATCGCCTGTACCAGCAGAACCACTGCGGCATCTACCGACTCGACCGGCCGGGTGAACGCTGGTCCCGGATCGGCGACGCGATGCCGCGCAGGATCGGCGATATCGGCTTCCCCATCGTCCTGCACCCGACCGATCCCGACAAAGCGTGGGTCTTTCCGATGGACGGCACGAGCGTGTGGCCGCGCACGTCGGTCGACGGCAAGCCCGCCGTCTACGCAACGACCAATGGCGGCAAGACGTGGCGCCGTCTCGACCGTGGCCTGCCTCGCAAACAGGGCTGGTTCACCGTGCTGCGCCAGGCGATGTGCGCGGACGGCGAGGTCAACAAGCTCGGGCTGTATTTCGGCACGACGTCCGGAGAGATCTGGGCGAGCCGCAACGAAGGGTCGTCCTGGAACTGCCTCGCCCGACACCTGCCGCAGGTGTTCTCGGTGACCTGGGGCAATGGCTAACGAACCGCAGGTCATGGGTAGCAGCGGGGGAACCACGGTCACGACCCGCGTTGCGAGTCCGTTGCGTTCGTACACGAATGGCAACGCGATCGTCGACGGCGGCCGGTGCCACGGTGCGCGAAGCGCTCGCCGATCTCGACCGGCGTTTTCCCGGCATGCGCTTTCGCATGATCGACGAGCAAGATCGCATCCGGCCGCACATCCGCCTGTACGTGAACACGGACGCGGTCGAACGACTGGACCATCCCATTCAACCGGGCGACACGCTGCACCTGATCTGCGCGCTCAGCGGAGGTTGACCCGACGATGCTGACCGCTGCCGAACGCGGGCGTTACCAGCGACACCTGGCCCTCGAGGAGATTGGCGTCCCGGGACAGCAGAAGCTGAAGTCCGCGCGCGTGCTGGTCGTCGGTGCGGGCGGCCTCGGATCACCGGTGTTGCTGTATCTCGCGGCGTCGGGTGTCGGCACGCTCGGCATCGTCGACCACGACCGGGTCGACGCGTCGAACCTGCAGCGGCAGGTCTTGTTCGACAGCGCGAGCGTCGGACGACCCAAGGTCGAAGTGGCGCGCGAACGGCTGCTGGCACTCAATCCATTGATCGACGTTCACGCGCATGAAATCGAGGTGCGTGCCGCCAATGTCATGGCGCTGCTGCGCGACTACGACATCGTGCTCGACGGCACCGATCGCATCCCGACGCGATACGTCGTCAACGACGCCTGTGTCCTGCTGCGCAAGCCGCTGGTGTCGGCTGCGATACACCGCTTCGAAGGGCAGTTGATGACGTACCTGCCCGGGCGCGGCCCCTGTTATCGCTGCCTGTACCCGGAGGTGCCGGAGGGGCTCGTGCCGAACTGCGCCGACGCCGGCGTGCTCGGCGTACTGCCTGGCGTCGTCGGCGCGATGCAGGCGACCGAGGCGATCAAGCTGATCGTAGGAATGGGCGCGCCGCTGGCAGGACGATTGCTCGTGTACGACGCGCTCGAGCTCTCGTTGCGTGAGTTTCGGATCGAGCGCCGCCGCGAGTGCGCGGTCTGCGGCGATCGGCCGAGCATCACGGCACCGTCCGATCCAGCGGCAGGTTCGTGCGACGCGCCGTTGTTGCAGGAGCACGTCCGTCGCATGCGGCCCGCGGAGTTGCGCGCGCTATCGCAGGATGCGCGTGCAAGCGAACGCCGCGATTCGGCGCCGTCGGCCCTTTACTTCGTCGATGTGCGCGAGCCACGCGAATTCAGCGCTGGACACCTCGCAGGAGCCGTGAACATTCCCGTGGCGGAACTCGCTGCGCGATTGCATGAAATTCCGGCGGGGAAGCTGCCGGCGTTCGTCTGTCGCAGTGGAGCGCGCAGCCTCACGGCGTGCGGCATTGCCGTGCGCGGAGGAGTGCCGGTGGTGGTCAATCTCGAAGGCGGCCTGCTGGCCTGGGCGGCCGACATCGATCCGACGCTAGTCGTGGCGGCCGCGCGCTGAGGACGGCTGAACTACTTTGGCGCGAGGTTGCCATGTTCGCGATTCTGGTCGTCGACGGAGGTCTCGCCATCGCGTCGCACGAGATTCAGGCGCAGGCCGGTCGAATCGTCCGCGCCGAAGCGTTGGCCGACGTCCAGCGCGCCATAGACCTGGCCACCGGTTTCGAAGCCCAGCGTCGCACGCGTCAAGGGTTGCTCCGGCGCGCGTTTCGGCACCAGGTTGAACGCGCCGCCGACGCCGCTGCCGCCGGGTGCCGCGCCGTTCAGAAATGAATTGGCCCCGCGGAAAACTTCGACGCGCTCGACGAACTCCGCCGCCACGAACTGCCGCGGGAGAATGCCGTAGATGCCGTTGTAGGTCATGTCATCCGAGAACACCGGAAGCCCACGAATGACGTAGAGCTCCTGGAAGTTGCCGAACCCCTTCGCCACACGGACGCCCGGGTCGTTCTGCAGGACGTCGCCCACGCTCGTCGCCTGCTGGTCCCGGATCAATGCCTCCGTGTATGCAGTGCCCGAGAACGGCGCGTCCATCAGGTCGAGGTTGCCGAGGAATCCGGCCCTGCCGCCGCGCGCGACTTGCCCGCCGGTGAAGTCTGTCGTCAGCTCCACCTGCGACCCGCTGGCAATGACGATGATCTCCTCGAGCGCCGGTGTGCCGGCCGATGGCGCCTCCACAGCGTTCGCGGAAAGACTGCTGGTTCCGGCGAGGAGGGCAGCGACCAATGAGGCAAGTGACTGATTCTTCATGATTGTTTAGTGAGCCTGAGCGACATTAAGTTACGAATGAGAATCATTCGTAACTTGGACGATACCTTTCCACTGCAATGGTCGCAATAGGTAAATCCGGGGCAATGCTCGCGCGACGTCACGCCCGATTTCCTAACTCCGAGCTAACGCCCGTCGGTCTAGCCTTGCCTCCAATACCGGAGGGCAGCCCATGGAAATCATCGTCGTATTGCTCACGGCGGCGCTTTGCGGCGTCACCTGGGGTGTGTCCAGGCTCTGCGAACGCCTGCGGAGCGGCGCATGAACTGGCTCGACCTGATCGGCCTGCTCGCGGCCGCTGGACTGTTCGTGTACCTCGTCGTCGCTTTGCTTTACCCGGAGAAGTTCCAATGACTGGCCTGGGCTTGCTGCAGCTCACGCTGTACGTCGTCGTGCTCGTCCTGCTCGTGAAACCCCTCGGCGCCTACATGGCTGCCGTCTTCCAGGGCGAACGAACATTCCTGTCGCCGGTCCTCGGCCCCGTGGAACGCCTGATCTATCGGGTGTCGGGCGTCGAGCCGGCCGCCGAAACCCACTGGAAGCCATATCTCTGGGGCGTGCTGCTCGTGAACCTGATCGGACTGCTTGCGGTGTATGCGCTGCAGCGCCTGCAGCACGTGCTGCCGCTGAACCCGCAGGGACTCGCCGCGGTTTCACCCGACTCGTCGTTCAACACGGCGGTCAGCTTCGCCACCAACACCAACTGGCAGGGTTACGCCGGCGAAGCGACGATGAGCTACCTGACGCAGATGCTCGGACTCGCGGTGCAGAACTTCCTGTCGGCCGCGACCGGCATCGCCGTGCTGGTCGCGCTGATCCGCGGCTTCACGCGGCGCGAGACGCGTGCAGTTGGCAACTTCTGGGTGGACTTCACGCGCAGCACCCTCTACGTGCTGCTGCCGCTGTCCTTCGTGCTGGCCGTGGCACTCGCGGCGCAAGGGGTAGTGCAGTCTTTCGCGCCATACCAGAAGGCCGCGCTGGTCGACCCGGTCGTGATCCAGGTGCCTGCGACCCTGCCTGATGGCACGCCGCAGCTCGACGCTGCCGGCGAGCCGGTCATGCGGGACGAGACCGTGACCGAACAGACCTTGCCGCTCGGCCCGGCGGCCAGCCAGGTTGCCATCAAGCAGCTTGGCACCAACGGCGGTGGTTTCTTCAACGTCAACTCGGCCCACCCGTTCGAGAACCCGACGCCGCTGACCAACTTCCTCGAGATGCTGGCGATCCTGCTGATTCCCGCGGCGCTCTGCTACACGTTCGGCAGCATGGTTGGCGACAAACGGCAGGGCTGGGCCCTGCTCGCGGCGATGCTGCTGATCTTTGTGCCGCTGATGCTTGGCGCGTTTGCTGCCGAGCAGGCAGGCAACCCGCGCTTCGTCGCGCTCGGCGTGGACCAGGCGGCGTCGGCGACGCAGCCCGGCGGGAACATGGAAGGCAAGGAAGCCCGCTTCGGCATCGCAGCTTCCGCGCTCTGGGCAACGGCCACGACCGCCGCATCGAATGGCTCGGTCAACGCCATGCACGACTCGTTCACGCCGCTCGGGGGACTGGTGCCGATGTGGCTGATGCAGCTCGGCGAAGTCGTCTTCGGCGGCGTCGGCAGCGGCCTGTACGGCATGTTGATGTTCGCGATCCTCGCGGTCTTCATTGCCGGCTTGATGGTGGGTCGCACGCCGGAGTATCTCGGCAAGAAGATCGAGGCGTACGAGGTCAAGATGGCGTCGATCGTGCTGCTGGTGCCCTGTATCGCGGTGCTGGTCGGTACGGCGGTCGCTGTCATGGTGCCGGCAGCCACGGCGAGCGTCGCGAATCCGGCCGCGCACGGGTTCTCCGAGATCCTTTACGCGTTCTCATCGGCCGGCAACAACAACGGCAGCGCGTTCGCCGGCCTTTCGGCCAACACGCCTTTCTACAATTTCGCGCTCGGTATCGCGATGTGGGTCTCTCGTTACTGGATCATCGTGCCGGTGCTCGCCTTGGCTGGCAGCCTCGCCGCAAAGCGCGCAACGGCGATCACGGCCGGCACTCTGCCGACTCACACGCCGCTGTTCGTCACCCTGCTGGTTGCTGTCGTGCTGCTGGTCGGCGCCCTGACGTTCGTGCCTGCGCTCGCCCTCGGCCCGATCGTCGAACACCTGCAGCTCTACGGGAGCAACTGACATGACCATTGCACACGCCGGGGCCACTGCGCTGACCGGTCCGATCATCCTGCAGGGAATTCGCGCCGCGGTCGCCAAACTCGATCCACGCATCCAGGTCCGCAACCCGGTGATGTTCGTCGTCTACGTCGGCAGCATCTTCACGACTATCATCGGTGGGGCCGCGCTGCTCGGCATGGCCACGTCGGCTGGACGACCGGCGTTCGTGCTGCACGTCTCCGCCTGGCTGTGGTTGACAGTGCTGTTCGCGAACTTCGCCGAAGCCGTGGCCGAGGGCCGCGGCAAGGCCCAGGCCGCCGCCTTGCGGGCGACACGCAAGGAAGTGCAGGCGAAGAAGCTCAAGAGCAGGGCGGTCGCGGACGGTCACAGCGTCGTGCCGGCATCCTCGCTGCGTCGCGACGACCTGGTGCTGGTCGAGACACGGGACACCGTGCCGGCAGACGGCGAGGTTGTGGACGGCGTCGCCTCCGTCGACGAGAGCGCCATCACGGGTGAATCCGCGCCGGTGTTGCGCGAAGCGGGCGGCGACTTCAGCTCCGTCACCGGCGGCACGCGCGTGCTGTCGGACTGGCTGGTAGTTCGAATTACCAGCAACCCCGGCGAAGGGTTCCTCGATCGCATGATTGCGATGGTGGAGGGCGCCCGGCGCGGCAAGACGCCGAACGAGATCGCGCTGTCCATCCTGCTCGCATTCATGACCCTGGTGTTCCTGCTGGCCACGGTCACGCTGGCGCCCTTCTCAGCGTACGCGGTGACGATCGCGGGCGCCGGCGTCGCCATCTCGTCAGTGGTGCTGGTCGCGTTGCTGGTGTGCCTGATCCCGACCACGATCGGCGGCTTGCTCTCAGCCATCGGCATCGCCGGCATGGACCGCATGGTGCGCTCGAACGTGATCGCGACCTCGGGCCGGGCCGTGGAAGCGGCCGGCGACGTCGACGTGCTGCTGCTCGACAAGACCGGCACGATCACGCTCGGTGATCGCCAGGCAGCGGAGTTCTTCCCGGCGCCCGGGGTCCAGGAACAGGATCTCGCAGACGCCGCGCAGCTTGCGTCGCTTGCCGACGAGACGCCGGAAGGGCGCTCCATCGTCGTGCTCGCCAAGCACAAGTTCCAGCTGCGCGGCCGTGACCTCGCCGGCCTCGAACACACGTTCCACAAGTTCTCGGCACAGACGCGCATGAGCGGCGTCGACCTCGAAGGCCGCCGGTTGCGCAAAGGCGCGGCGGACGCCGTACGCGCGTTCATCGAAGCCGAAGGTGGCGCCTGGCCCGTCGCGGTGGGCCAACAGGTCGACACCGTGGCACGTCGCGGTGCGACGCCGCTCGTCGTCGCTGATGGCAAGCGCGTGCTCGGCGTGATCGAGTTGCGCGACATCGTCAAGGGCGGTATCCGCGAGCGCTTCGCCGAGCTGCGCCAGATGGGAATCAAGACGGTGATGGTCACTGGTGATAACCGCCTGACCGCGGCGGCGATCGCCGCCGAGGCCGGCGTGGACGACTTCCTCGCCGAGGCCACGCCCGAGACCAAGCTCGCGCTCATCCGCAAGTACCAGGCCGAGGGCCGCCTGGTCGCCATGTGCGGCGACGGCACCAACGATGCGCCCGCGCTCGCCCAGGCGGACGTGGCGGTCGCCATGAACTCGGGCACGCAGGCGGCGAAAGAAGCCGGCAACATGGTCGACCTCGACTCGAACCCGACCAAGCTGATCGAGGTCGTCGACGTCGGCAAACAGATGCTGGTGACGCGCGGCTCGCTCACCACGTTCTCGATCGCGAACGACGTGGCCAAGTACTTCGCCATCATCCCGGCTGCATTCGCCACGACGTACCCGCAACTCGACGCGCTGAACCTGATGCGGCTCGCGAGCCCGGAGAGCGCGATTCTCGCGGCCGTGATCTTCAACGCGCTGATCATCGTGGCGCTGGTGCCGCTGGCGTTGCGAGGCGTGAAGACGCGCGCGGTCTCGGCAGCACACCTGTTGCGACGCAACTTGCTGGTGTACGGCCTGGGCGGCCTCGTCGTGCCGTTCATCGGCATCAAACTGATCGACGTGCTGCTGTCGGCCGCCGGCCTGGCCTGAGGAACGAACAATGATCCGTGAACTGCGCAGTGCCTTGATGGTGTTCCTGGTCCTGACCCTGGCCACGGGCGTCGTGTACCCGGGACTCGTGACTCTCGTGGCCGCCGTCGCGTTTCCCTCCCAGGCAGGCGGCAGTCTCGTCGAGGCGAGTGGCAAGGTGGTCGGCTCGCGGCTGATTGGCCAGGCCTTCACCGCGCCAAGGTACTTCTGGGGCCGGCCGTCGGCGACGGGTCCAATGCCGAACAACGGGGCGGTGTCGTCCGGCTCCAACCAGGGACCGCTCAACCCGGCGCTTGTGGACGCCGTGAGGGTCCGGGTCGATGCATTGCGCGCCGCAGATCCGGGCAACGCTCTGCCGATCCCGGTGGACCTCGTGACGGCGTCGGCCAGCGGTCTCGACCCGGAGATCTCGATCGCGGCGGCCGAGTTCCAGGTGCCGCGCGTGGCGCGCGAGCGCGGCCTGCCGGAGGAACGTGTCCGGCAACTGGTGCGCGAAGCGACACGAGGACGGGCGCTCGGCGTGCTCGGCGAGCCGCGCGTGAACGTGCTTGAGTTGAACCTCGCCCTCGACACGGCGCGATAATTGCGCATGGAGGAAGCCCGCCCGGATCCGGACCAGCTCCTCGCGCAGGTAACGGCCGACGAGCTGCGGGCGCGGCGCGGGCGACTGCGGGTCTTTTTCGGGGCCTCGGCGGGCGTCGGCAAGACCTATGCGATGCTCGAGGCGGCCCTCGCCGCCAAGGTGACGGGCACTGACGTCGTCGTTGGTTATGTCGAGCCGCACGGCCGGCACGAGACCGAGCGCATGCTCGAGCAGCTCGAATGCCTGCCGACGCAGTCGATCCGGTATCGCGGCAGCGTGCGCAAGGAGTTTGATCTTGACGCGGCGCTGCAGCGACGTCCGGGGATCCTGCTGGTCGACGAACTGGCTCACTCGAACCCGCTCAACGGCGAACCGGCGCCACGCCATGCCAAGCGCTGGCAGGACATCGCCGAGCTTCGCGATGCCGGTATCAACGTCTGGACGACGCTCAACGTCCAGCACCTCGAAAGCCTCAACGACCTGATCGCGCAGATCACCGGCGTCCGCCAGCGCGAGACGATCCCCGACCATGTGCTGGACGATGCCGACGAGATCGAGCTGATCGACATCCCGCCCGACGACCTGTTGCGGCGGTTGCAGGAGGGCAAGGTCTACGTTTCCGACCAGGTCGGCACGGCCGTCGAACGGTTCTTCCGCAAGTCGAACCTGATCGCGCTGCGCGAACTCGCGTTGCGGCGGACGGCGGACCGCGTCGATGCCGCCGCACGGGCGCAAGGCTTGCCCGGCTCGCAGTCGCGCGCCTACCTCGCCCGTGATCGCCTGCTCGTCGCCGTCGGTCCAGACACGCAGGCGGAACAGCTCGTGCGCACGGGCAAGCGGCTCGCCGACGCGCTCGACGCCGAGTGGATCGCTGTCTATGTCGAGACGCCCGCCCTGCAGCGACTCACTGCCGCGGAACGCGACCGGCGCATCGACGTGCTGCGCCTGGCCGAGTCGCTCGGGGCCACGACGGTCACACTGGACGGTCCCACCGCGGCCACTGCGTTGCTGCAATACGCGCGCACGCGCGGCGCCACCCGCGTGCTGGTCGGCGAACCAAAGCGGCGCGGCTGGCGCGCGCTGTTGCGGGCGTCGACGGCGACCGAGCTGGTGAGGGGTGCGCGAGGGTTCGACGTCATGGTGGTCGCCGCGCAGGACGGCGATCGCGTCGGGCGGCCGCAGCCGCACCTCGAGCTGACGCATGACGTGCCGTGGTCGCGCTACGCCTGGGCCGTCGCGATCACGCTCGCCTGCACCGGCGTTGCGTTCCTGATAGACCCGGCCTTCTCGGAAACCAACGTCGCAATGGTCTATGTGCTCGGCGCGACGATCGCAGGGCTTCGGCTCGGTCGCGGCCCGGGCACCTTGACGGCGGTGATGAGTGTCGCGGCGTTCGACTTCTTCTTCGTGCCGCCGCGGTTGACGTTCCAGGTCAGCGACGCGCAGTACTTGATCACGTTTGCCGTCATGCTGGCTGTCACCCTCACGATCGGCAACCTGATGGCGAACGTGCGACAGCAGAACCGTGTCGCGGGTGCACGCGAGCGACGGACGTCGCTGCTGTATGCAATGAGCCGCGAACTCGCGGGCACGCGCGGCAGCGACAACATGGCGCGCGTGGCAGTCCGGCACGTCGCGGAGGTCTTCGACTCGACCGCGGTCGTCCTGACGCCGGACACCCACGGCAAGCTGCAGTATCCCGCCGGCGCGCCGCTCGACACTTCGTTTCAGGGCGCCGATCTCGCGGTCGGGCAGTGGGTCATGGACCACGGCCAGCGCGCCGGTCTCGGCACCGACACGTTACCCGCTGCGCCCGCCGTCTACCTGCCGCTCGCTGGCGTGCAACGGGTCCTGGGCGTGCTCGCCGTGTTGCCGAGCAACCGGCGACGCATCCTGCTGCCGGAGCAGCGACACCTGCTCGAAACATTCGCCGGGCAGATCGCCTTGGCATGGGAACGTGCGGCACTCGGCGAAGAGGCGGCCACTGCGCGCATCACGGCGGAGTCCGAGAGCCTGCGCAATACACTGCTGGCTTCGATTTCGCACGACTTGCGTACCCCGCTCGCCGTCATTGCGGGCGCCGCCAGCACGCTCGCC
Source organism: uncultured Gammaproteobacteria bacterium (assembly GCA_963846315.1). Taxonomy (GTDB): domain Bacteria; phylum Pseudomonadota; class Gammaproteobacteria; order Steroidobacterales; family Steroidobacteraceae; genus RPQJ01. Next base: position 4,147 of record CAWJVM010000006.1, on the reverse strand, counting down.
CGCCATGGCCCGGCACTGGCGACCGACGACCAGCACGCGCTGGCGCTGTCGATCGAAGTCCAGGCGCACGAGATGTCGAACCTGATTTCGAACGTGCTGGACCTGATGCGACTCGAGGCCGGCCGCGTCGAGCTGAGGCGCGACACGCACTCGGTCGAAGACCTTGTCGGCAGCGCCTTGAATCGCCTCGAGCCCCGCTTGCACCACCACCCGGTGACGATCGACTTGCCCGACGACCTGCCGGGCGTCAGCGTGGATCCGACGCTCGTGACGCAGGTGCTCACCAACCTGCTCGACAATGCCGTGAAGTACACGCCTGCGGGCACCCGCATCCGCATCGGGGCGATGGCCGACGCGTCGAGAGTTCGCGTCGTGGTCGAGGACGAAGGCCCGGGCCTGCCGGCTGGCGACCCGCGGCTGCTGTTCGACAAGTTCCAGCGCGGACACGAAGAAAGCGCCATCGTCGGCGCCGGGCTCGGACTGGCGATCTGTCGCGCCATCGTCGACGCGCACGGCGGCGAGATCACGGCCGGGCGGGGCTCGCGTGGCGGCGCGCGGTTCGAGTTCACGCTGCCGGTCGTGGAGTCCACGCCGTGACACAGGCAATGCACCAGATCCTCGTCATTGAGGACGAGCCAGGAATCCGCGAGGTGCTGCGCGTGCTGCTCGAGGCGGAGAACTTCCGCGTGATCGAAGCGGAAACGGCGGCACGGGGTGAAATCGAGGCTCGCACGCACAAGCCGGACCTGCTGCTCGTCGACCTGGGGCTGCCCGACGAGGACGGGCTCGCCGTCATCCGCCGCATCCGCACATGGTCGCCCGTGCCGATCGTGGTGCTGTCGGCGCGAACGATGGAAGCGCAGAAGGTCGAGGCGCTGGACGCCGGTGCCGACGACTACGTGACCAAGCCGTTCAGTGCCCCGGAAATGCTGGCGCGCGTCCGAGCCGGACTGCGACGGTCGGCGCGAGGCGCCGACGCGCCTGCGGAGTTATGGCTCGGACACATCCGACTCGACCTCGCGCGCCGTGCCGCAAGCGGCCCCGAGGGTGCGATCCACCTGACGCCGCTTGAATACCGCGTGCTCGAATGCCTCGCGCGCCAGGACGGGATGATCGTCACCTCGCGCCAGTTGTTGCGCGAAGCGTGGGGTCCGGACCGCGTCGGCGACTCCGGGGCGCTGCGGGTGTGCGTCAAGGGATTGCGGGACAAGCTCGAGCCCGATCCACGGCGGCCGCGGTTTCTCGTCACTGAAGTGGGTATCGGCTATCGTCTGCAACCCGCGGACATCGAGTCCCGAGCTGCGCAGCCCGGGCCAGTCGCGCGCAATCCGTGACGCGCTCGAGCGCCGGACGATGTACCGGCGGCTATCGCCCCCATCGTCAGAACCAATTGGAATCATCGGCGCCGGGACTCCAGACTCGAGTCTGTGGTTCGGTGCCAATGCAAGCAAGGAAAGAACATGTCAACGGAAACAGGCTGTCCCTTCTCGGGCGACGCGCGCAAGCGACACGGTGGCGCGGCCGCGCAGGACGGCCGACTGGTGGCCCGAGCAACTGAACCTGAAGATCCTGCACCAGCATTCGCCACTGTCCAATCCGATGGGCAGCGGCTTCGACTACGCTGGAGAGTTCAAGCAGCTCGACCTCGATGCCGTGATCAAGGACCTGCATGCCTTGATGACGGATTCGCAGGACTGGTGGCCCGCGGACTACGGTCACTACGGGCCGTTCTTCATCCGCATGGCCTGGCACAGCGCAGGCACGTACCGGATTTCCGATGGTCGCGGCGGCGCCGGTTCGGGCGCGCAGCGGTTCGCGCCGCTCAACAGCTGGCCGGACAACGTCAGCCTGGACAAGGCACGCCGGTTGCTGTGGCCGATCAAGCAGAAGTATGGCCGCAGGATCTCGTGGGCCGACCTGATGATCCTCACCGGCAACGTCGCGCTGGACTCGATGGGGTTCAAGACCTTCGGCTTTGCCGGTGGGCGAGCAGATGTCTGGGAGCCGGAGGAGGAAATCTACTGGGGACCGGAGGGCAAGTGGCTGGCCGACGAGCGCTACAGCGGCGACCGTGACCTCGCCAATCCCCTCGCCGCCGTGCAGATGGGCCTGATCTACGTGAATCCGGAGGGTCCGAACGGCAACCCGGATCCTGTCGCGTCGGCGCACGACATTCGCGTGACCTTCGCCCGCATGGCGATGGACGACGAGGAGACGGTGGCGCTCGTGGCCGGCGGACACACGTTCGGCAAGTGCCACGGCGCGGCCGATCCCGGCAAGTATGTCGGGCCCGAGCCCGAGGGCGCCGGCATCGAGGAGCAAGGACTGGGTTGGACGAATACGTTTGGCAGTGGCAAGGGCGTCGACACGATCTCCAGCGGCCTGGAAGGCGCATGGACGCCCAACCCGATCCGTTGGGACAACGGTTACTTCGAGACGTTGTTCGGCCACGAATGGGAACTGACGAAGAGCCCCGCTGGCGCGCACCAGTGGCGACCGAAGGATCCGGCCGCGGCGACGCTCGTGCCCGATGCCCATGATCCGTCACGGCGCCACGCTCCGATGATGACCACGGCCGACCTCGCGCTGCGCATGGACCCGGCGTACGAGAAGATCTCGCGACGCTTCATGGCGAACCCGCAGGAAATGGCGGACGCGTTCGCCCGCGCCTGGTTCAAGCTGACGCACCGTGACATGGGACCGCGCGCCCGCTACCTGGGCCCGCTCGTGCCGAAGGAAGCGCTGATCTGGCAGGACCCGGTCCCGGCGGTGGACCACCCGTTGATCGACGAGCGGGACATAGCCGCCCTGAAGGCCAAGATCCTGGCGTCCGGACTGTCCATCTCGCAACTCGTCACGACGGCCTGGGCGTCGGCGGCCACCTTCCGCGGCAGCGACAAGCGTGGTGGAGCCAACGGCGCGCGCATTCGACTCGCGCCGCAAAACGACGTGGGAGTCCAACCAGCCTGCCGAACTGGCGCAGGTGTTGCGGACGCTCGCAAGCGATCCAGAAGGACTTCAACGGCGCGCAATCCGGTGGCAAGAAGGTGTCGCTGGCCGACCTGATCGTCCTGGGCGGCGGTGCAGCCATCGAGGCCGCGGCGAAGAAGGCGGGCCACGACGTGAAGGTTCCGTTTGCGCCGGGGCGCATGGACGCGTCGCAGGAACAGACCGATGTCGAGTCCTTCGCCGTGCTGGAGCCGACCGCCGACGGGTTCCGCAACTACGTCACGCCGGGACTCGAGGGCTCAGTCGCGGAATCGCTGGTGGATCGCGCGAACCTGCTGACGCTGACCGCACCCGAGATGACGGTGCTGATCGGTGGCATGCGCGCCCTGAATGCCAACGTCGGCCAGTCGAAGCACGGTGTGTTCACGACGCGACCCGAATCGTTGACCAACGATTTCTTCGTCAATCTCCTCGACATGAGGACGAAGTGGCAGAAGTCCGCGACCGTGGCAGGCGTGCTGGAGGGGCGTGATCGCTCGACGGGAGACCTGAAGTGGACGGGCACCGTCGTCGACCTCGTCTTCGGCTCGAACTCCCAGCTGCGAGCCCTCGCCGAAGTCTATGCGTCGAGTGACGCGCAGCAGGTGTTCGTGCGGGACTTCGTGGCGGCCTGGAGCAAGGTGATGAACCTCGATCGCTTCGACCTGGGGTGACGGCACTTCAGGCGACGTGGTCGCCTGGCCAGATCAAGGCGGGTTCGATTCCAATCGTTCCCGCTGAGCGGCCCGACTAGCGCTTGCGTCCGCCGAGCAACAGGAGTGCAGCGCCAATCGCGATGGCGCCGATTCCCGCCCAGACCGGAACGTTGACCGTCTGCTTTTCCTTCACGGACATCTCGATGGGTCCCATCTTGATGTCGTGGGTTTCCTTCGTGAAACTGAAGCTGCCATACGCGAGCCCGAGGACTCCCGCGACGATCAGCACGATGGCGGCAATCTTGCTTGAGTTCATGTTCGCTCCCGCTGCGCCGCACCGCTGGCGGTTTGCCAGTGCAGCAATCCAGTGGCCAGGCAAAAAGCGGCCCGGCGACGAGGTAAAGACGTCACCGGGCCACTGACTGGTACGCGACAGGGGGTGGGCTGTCGAGTACCTGCAGGACAGGATCGAGAATAGCGCGGACGAGGTCTGTGCGGTATCG
>CAWJVM010000005.1:0-257474 GCA_963846315.1 uncultured Gammaproteobacteria bacterium | reverse complement strand
GGCAGTACCGGATGTTCCGAGACCATCCCCTGGGTTGCGGGCATGCCTGCACGGCCATCCTGAGTCCGCAGTACTTGGGCGCGCAACACCTGACGGACGAGTCTGGGGTGCGCGCCTCGCACAATACTTTTATGAGCATGCTCGTTGACGTCGGTCCCTGGTGCCGCCATCTATCTGGTCATGGTGATACTGATCGCCAAGAGAGTTGGAATGGTATTTCGCGCAACCCGGCACACGGCGGGATTTATAGCCGCAATGCTGTGTGGCGTCGCGGGCAGCCTGGCCGCGATGTTTGTGGCGGACATGTTTGTGCCTTACATGAGATTCGAGGTAAGAATCTGGTTTATTTGTCTGCTCTGGGTACTTTGGCGTCAGGCGATTGATAATGACGCCGTGTCACCCAGTGGTAGGGCCGACGCGAGCCGCATTTCGGGTGCGCGCCGCGACATAGATCCCGTCCCGGGTCGTTGAGGATGCGCAACTTTGGAGCAGCATGGATGATTGCCGAAATACGAGTAGGTCGTTTGATGGCGTTTGGTCTATTGGCGGCCGCCGGTGTAATGGGAAATGCAGCCCCAGCGTTCGGGTACTCCTACGGACCTGAGTCGGCAGCGGAGTGGGCGGGTTGGCCCAGTTATTCCCAAGGCGCGATACGCGGCTTCGGGCGAAGGGCAGGCGGGGCAACTTGCTTCCAAGTATCCGCCCGACGTCATCCTGCGTTTGCAGGCAACCTTCGGCGAGTGTTACACCTACTTGCACCATCATTGTGGAGCGCGCCTGCAGTTGCAACGCGCGAAGTTGGCGAAGAATCCTGGAGTCCGTAATTTTGCGTTGGAGTCGGCAGCAAAGGAGGACATTTTCGCGCTCAGTGCGTGTCCAGTGGAAAATGTGTTCTACCCCGAGATTGTGACGCACCTGGGACTGACGTTCATGGAGGGCGGCGCTCTAGGCAAGGCCGAAGATCAGTTCGATCGGGCGATCTCGGACTCATCCGGAGTACGGCGAGGCTTATGTCGCGAAGGCGTCACTCCTGAAGAAGAAAGGCTCGGTTGACGCCGCCGTTGCTGTGCTGCTTAAGGGTAGCGAGGCGACGGATGGGCAGTCTGCGGAACTCGAGAATGCGCTTGGCCTGGCGTACCTCCAGCAAAAGAATTATGAAAAGGCGCGAGAGCGTGCGAGGAAGGCGTATTCCCTTGGGTATCCGCTTCCCGGACTAAGGGACAAGCTTGCCAAGGCCGGCTACCCGCTCTGAAGTTGCAGCTCAAGGGATCTGCGTTCTGCGCGCCAGTAGTCGACGAACTTGTGCTAGCAGCCACTCCTCCGCACCAGTCGGCCGCTTCGCTGCAAACCAGGTGACGACTACGGTCATCGCATAGACGACGGCACCGAGCGCGATTGCGCACAACATACGCCAGACGTTTTCCCAGGTTGAGGAATGCGATTCGGACGGCGGGAAAGCCCAGTAAATCACTGCGGCCATGACCGCAGCGGCGAGGATAGGTCGCCAAAGCACTGGCACGATCTTCCAGGCGCTCAGTCGAAGCAGTCGTAGTGCGATAGCGTAATTAACCGGTGCGGCAATCATGACGGTGATCAACAGTGCATACGCTGCTCCGGTCAGTCCATAACGCGGCACCAGCACCAGCAGAAGCGGCAGGAAGCAAACAATCTCGAGGAAGGTAATCAAAGCCTTGAGTCGTGGGCGACCCACGGCGAAATACACGGATTCAACGTTGGCTTGTAGCGCGTGAATAGTGCCAACAATTGCGAGCAGGGTGATCAGTGGGGCCGCCGACAGCCATTTTGGCCCAAGCACAGCTGGAACGAAGAGGTGTGCAATGCTAGCCATACCTAGGCCTGCGGGGACGGTGACTAGCGCCACCAGGCCCAGAACTTTAAGGAATGCCGACTGCAAGGCCTGACGGTCATCCTGGAGCTTTGCGTAACCCGGAAAAATTGCCCGATTGACGGGCATCGCCAACTCGCTCGTCGGGAGGTGTGCCATCTCATACGAGATGGAATAGACGCCCAGTGCCTGTGGATTCATCAACCGGCCAAGCACCAGGTGCGCGCCACGCATGCTCAGAAACGTCAGTGCATTGTTGAGCATCATCCAGCCGGAGAAGCTGAACAATCCGCGAGCCGAATTCAGGCTGAACCTCGGCCGGAAAGGGTGGAGAAAATACGAGAGCATGAGACCGCCAGCTCTTCCGGCGATCATTCCAGCGACCAGTGCCCAATAGCTGCGCGTAATGAACGCGAGTGGGATTACCACGAGAAAGCCACTCAGCTTGCGGCCCACCTGCAGGTAGAAGTCCTTCTGAAATTGCAGGTGCTTTCGAAAGTCGACGCACCCCATGTTGAACAGGCCATCCAGGACCGGCAGCAGGCTCAGGGCGATGATTACTGGGGTCAGCCGAGGATCGTTGAAGAACGCCGCTGTCGGACGTGCCAACACGATGAGTAACGTCGCGGCAGTCAGGCCGAAGATCGCGCTCAGTGTCCACGCAGTGTCGTAGTGGTCTCGCTCCGCCTTCGGGTTCTGGATAATGGCGCTGCTGAACTCGCCTACCGTGATGACGTCGATCAAGGCAATCAGTGTCGTCGCCATCGCGATGAGGCCAAAGTCTTCAGGCGCGAGCAGTCTGGCCAGCATGAGCGTGCTGACGAGTCCGATGGCGCGGTCTGCCATCCGGAACGACACGGTCCAGGCGGCGCCTCTTGCGACCGCGCTTCCGATGCCGGCTTGGGGCGGGTTCGGGTTGGTCACAATGCGGTCGTCAGCCCGCAATCTTCAATAGCCGGGCCATCTGGCGTAAACCATTCCTGAACTGCTTGCGCCCTGGGAGCGGATCATCGGAGTTCATGACGGAATAGGTGCGGTTTCCGGTATTCATGCGAAGTTCGTCCCAGAGTCCAGGTCGTCGGTTACGCATCCCACGCAACGCATAGAAGAACAGGTCCTGTTCCGCGACCCAGCGCACCGGATCATGACGCTGTGTAGGCGCGGGATCTTCTTTCGCCCGCAGTCGCTCCGGCTCGGTAAAATCCCGATACAGTTCCAAGCTCAGATTTACGCCACACGCGGTGCCCAGGTAATGCTGATCCCAGTGGCGTGGATTGATCTCGATGAGATGCGGCACCCCGGTCTGTTCGTGAATTTTGAATTCGATTTCCGAGATTCCCTGGAATTGCAGGGCTCGCAGCAGCGTCTTACTGTGCGGCACGATCTCGGGAACGGGCATACCTTCAACGATCAGTCCGGTGCCTTTGAGTGGCGGGTCCTGGAGCAGTTTGCGCCCGGTGAAGAAGGCCCGCACCTCGCCGCCCGGGCGGCAATACGAGCCGAAGATGACCAGGCTCGAATCCGGCCCTGGGATGTATTCCTGCACTGACGCCAACGGAGCGGTAGCCTCGATCGCTGCATAGAAGTCGAGCAGGCCTTGCAGGCTTACGATGATCGCGGCCTTCTGATGCCCCACCGCTTCCCAGATGCCCGGCTGCCGCCAATGACGTGCATAGAGGGGCTTGATGATGACCGGGAAGGTCAGCTGTCCGACGATTGCGCGCAGTTCGGCGCCGCTGCTGATCGTGTGGCTGGCCGGAACGGGGATGCCGCTGGCCTGCGCAATTTCCAGGCATCGATCCTTGTTGAGTGCCTGTTCCAGGATCTCGCGACCAGCCATGGGGATCACGAAGGCCCTTTCCAGGGCCTCACGATGTGTCATCAGGAAGTGAATATCGTGGTCACGCGTCGGCAATAACAGGGGCTTGGGGCCCTTCAGCGTGCTGGCGAAACTGATCAGAAACTCTTGCAGCTGCTCGGGCTCCTTCAATGAATCCGGGCTTAGCCGAAACCGGCAGTAGCGCGAGTAGTTTCCGGGAAATTCCTCGGTAGAACTCAGTCCGTAGACCGGCACGCCGTGCGGTCCGAGGCTGCGGGCAATGCCCAGCCCCGAATAGTGCATGTTCAGGACGACGACGGGAGTCTTGGTCATTGCGGTGCATTCGCGGTTGGTTCGTTCGTTGCGCCCGGCGAGCTAGCACGGAGCCGATTGCGCAGCGGCCGAATCCTGCTCTTTGCGGCCTCGATCCACCGCGGGGCACTGAAGAGCAGGCGACCCTTGATGGTCGGGCGAGAAATTTTGAAAGTAATGTCGTTCGGCACGGCATCGCTCCAGTTCTGCTTGTGTCGCGATATCCCCGCCAGGAAGTCGTAGGCGTGATACCCACGTTCGATCAGGTATTCGAACACATAGCTGCGCAAGGCGTTACCGAGGTTGAGTGATGCCAGTTCGAAGGCGAAGCCTTCCTGCAGCAGGTAGACCGTCTTGCCGTGCGCGAAGCAATACTCCTGGGCGACGATGCGATCGTCGAGCTTGAGATAGAAGAATCGCAGGTTGCCGACCTCGTGCAGCTTGCGGGTCAACTGCCGGTAGAAGTCGCGGCGTCGAGGATTCAGGAAGACACCTCCCTGGCCCTTGCTGCGCCAGCGCGATTCGTGGTTTTCGAATAACGTCTCGAGCGCGGGTTCGAGTTCGTCCGGTTGGTCGTGCTGCCCGAATTCCACGCGGTACGCGGCCGCCAGCTTCTTCCGAGTGGACCGGATCGAAGTCCTGAAACGGGACGGCAGCGAGGCCAGCAACTCGTCGAACGAGGCCGGCACCTGGCGAATGGGGCAGGGGGCATTCGCCGTTTCGAATAGAAACCCGTTGCGTTGGCACCAATCCGGTAACGAGGCGGCTAGCCGCGATCCTTCAGGGATGTTCGCCAGCTCGGCCACGTCCCACTCGCACTGAGCAGCCCATCGAGCAGACGCGTGTATTCTAGCCGCGTCGGGCGCCCGGACAAGAAAGTCGAGGTGGTCGCTTTCGAATGTGCCGTCGCCAATGAATCGCAGGCACCGCACGTTCAGGCCGTAGCGTCTTTCGTGTTGCACCATCATTGGCGCGAGTCCGACCACCTCGTTGTCTTCGCGAACGACCAGTACCCTTAAATCTGCCTTGGGCTGGTAGGCCTTCCACCACGGCACGATCCATTCGGGCGTCAAAAACGTATTGGCCGCCTCGGCCGTCGCCAGGAGCATATGCCAGTCAGTCGAGACCGCCTCGAGCTCCCCGTGGTGGTGGTCAGGGTCTGCAGGCGGACGATTGTGCCCTGGGATTCTACTCATTGTGCGACACGATTGCAGCAGAGAAAGTCTCCAGGCTGAGCGATGACCTGTGCCGTGTGCAGCTCCGCCCGGTACCCCGAGCGCAGGGCCACCAGTTCGTAATCCTTCATCGGGTTGAAGCCGTTGCTATTCAGCGTTGCCGCAAACGCATCGTTTGCCCCGCGCAGCGTACGCAAGCTGGCCTGTGTGCCTGCCAGTGTGATCAGTGCCTGAGAAGTCTCGAGCCAACGTGTTCTGTCGATACGCGGGTCGGAAGCGGGCTTCATCGCGGAGACCGGCTGGGCGTTTGACCACGAAGTCGATGAAGTCGACGCCGACCAATGCGACCTTTACCTCTCCGTCGCGCATCGCCCGGAACTGCTCCAGGGACTCCCAGCATGCCTGGCCCGGCACGGCGAGGTTGTAGACGGAGTTGCCCATCGCCTGCAGCGATGCGTTTGCTGGATCCAGCCCGACATCCGCGCGCGAGTTTCCCAGGATGACCACATCCGGGTGCCGATCGATCGCAGTTCAGTAGCTTGATCGAGCGGATATTGGCGTCCGGTCGGGCTTTGACAGCCGTCAGCGACGATTGCGGCGGGTTGAAGAGTCGGTACGGATTCACCCACCAGTTGAAGAGCGCGGTGAGCAGAAGGCCGAGGGACGACACGCCCGAGCGATTCGGCGCAGGTAGGCGCCAGACTCGCGGTCTTCGATCTTGCAGTCCATCGGAACGGCTTCGCCTGGCGATTTCATCAGAATTGGAAGTACAGGAATTCGGTGGGACGGCTCAACGACAGGAAACTCGCGGTGGCGAGCACGCCGATGGCCGACCCCGCCGAGCGTCGGCGGCGCCCGGTCGGCAGACTGGGGGCAGGTGCAGTCTCGACGATCGAACGTCGCGCGCCGGTTCGAAGCGCCACGATCTGCTGGGTGTTCGGCGCCAGGAATGCGATTGCGGTAGCGACACCCACCCATGCAAACGTCTCGACGAACTGCTGGCCACCGCCAGGAACGTCCCGATACCCAGGCCTTGCAGCGCCACGCCGACCCCGCCCAGTGCGCCGACCAGTCCCTGCGGGATCGCGGCGCCGTTGGCTCCCGCCATGCCGGCGAGAATCGCCGTCGCATCGCCAAACGAGACGGCGCGGAAGAAGACCCAACCGATCACCACGGCGAGGAAGGTCAGCAGCGTCGCAAACACGCGTCCGCCGGGCAGCCCCCGTCTGAAAGGCAGCGACGGTCGCAATGCTATCCACGCGTGATTGATTACCAGGTAAAAGCCGTGGAGCGCACCCCAGATGACAAATGTCCATCCCGCCCCGTGCCACAACCCCCCCAGCAGCATGGTGACGAGGAGGTTGACGTAGCGCCTGACGGGGCCTTTCCGGTTTCCGCCCAAGGGGACGTACAGGTAGTCACGCAGGAAACGTGACAGCGTCATGTGCCAACGGCGCCAGAACTCGCTGATGTTGTGCGACTTGTACGGCGAATTGAAATTCAGCGGCAGGGTGACGCCGAACATCCGGCTCGGCCGATGGCCATGTCCGCAGTAGCCCGAAAAATCGAAGTAGAGCTGGAACGTGTAGGCCAGTGCGCCGCCCCATGCGACGAAAAGCGACGGATCGCCGGGGGCGCTGAACAGCTGGTTGGCGTACGGCGACAGGTTGTCGGCGATCAGGACCTTCTTGGCGAGGCCGATGACGAAGATCGCACCGCCCACCGCAAAGTTTGAAGCGCGCAGTCGGTACGTCTCCGGCGACGCGAACTGCGGCATCATCTCGCGGTGGTGCAGGATCGGGCCGGCAATGAGGTGCGGGAAATAGGTGACGAACAGCAGGTAGTTGGTGGCGTTGTATTCCTGCGCCTTGCCCTTGTAGGAGTCCGCCAGATAGGCGATCTGGGTGAAGGTGTAGAAAGAGATGCCGAGTGGCAGGATGATGCCCAGCGGCTTGACGTCGTCATGAAACAGGGCGGCGACGGAGCCGAGGAAGAAATCCGCGTACTTGAAGTAGCCGAGCAGCGCCAGGTCGACGGCCACGCCCAGAATCAGCAGCGGCTTGGCTCGGCGCGTGCCGCTGGCGGCATGGATACGCCCACCGATGACAAAGTTGAACGCAACCGATGCCAACAGCAGCGGGACGTAGTGGTAGTCCCAGTAGCCGTAGAAGAACAGCGAGGCCAGCGCCAGCCAGCCGGCGGCCAGGGTTGTCCTGACCCGTGCCAGGAGAAAATAGCCCAGCGCGGTCAGCGGCAGGAACAGCAGCAGGAATTCGTACGAATTGAACAGCATTCGGCTTGTTTGGTGCAGCAGGTTCCGCGCGATCGTCTACGGATCGCCATCACCGGCTCCGGCCGGCAGCACGAAGGATACTTGAACAGGGGCGGCAAACCTGTGACGGGGTGCCGGATCGCTCTCGCCGGGGTCAATTCCGGTAGGGGGGGGCTGGGGTCCGGATCAAGCTGTCATCGAGGAAAGCTTCGTAGCGCTGGTGCTGCAGGTTGGCCACCAGTTGGTCGCGTACCCTGTCCAGCGACGGAGCGTCCGAAGCTCGCTTGCCAAGTCAGTTGGACCACGTGCCAACCGTAGGCGGTGTGTATGGGGACCGTCGAATACTGGTCAGGCTCGAGACCGCCCAGTGCAGCGAACAATTGTTCAGGCAGGCCACCCTGCCGGATCCAGCCGAGGTCCCCGCCCCGCACTTTCGAATCGTCCGTCGAGCGAGCCTTGGCGACCTCGGCAAACGGCTGCCCGCGCTTCAGTTCGACCAGGACATCGCCCGCCAATTGTTCCGTGGCGACGAGAATGTGCGCGACGTGATACTCGCTCGCGGGCAGTGATCGCAGGTAGTGCTCGTACGCGACGCGGATTTCGTCCTCGGACGGTAGTGCATACACACCCGCCGAATTCGCTGCTGCTTGCGCCAGGAGTTCCAGTCGCGCCAGCTCGATGCGCGGTTGCGCCTCCTTGACGTTTTCTCCGAGTGCTGCGGCCGCCCGGATTTTTTGAAGTTTAATCTCCAACTCGCGTCGCAGTGCCGGCGTTACGGTGCCCGGGTCGCTCCCAGACTCTCTCTCGATGTATGCCGACAGCACGTCGGCCGGCTCGATTCGACCAATGGTTGAACTTTGGTCCAACGAGCCCGATGCATCCTGCTCAGGCGCGGAGCAGGCCGTCAGCAGGAAAAGTGCTGCAATGCACGCCCGGTGCCGCCGGACCGGCGTACCCGTGCACCTGGTTCGACGCAAGCGGAGGTTCACTGCACCACGCAGGTCATGTTGAGGTTCGCAGCCGACTTCGGACGCTGCCCAAGCCGCCGAGGAGCAACAGGACCGCAAGGCCGGTTGAACCGCCGCCGCCGCTGGCAGAATTGCCACTCTTGGACGGCGGAATGGGGGCAGGGGTCGGCGTCGGCGTCGGCGTCGGGTCGGGTCGGCGTCGGTGTCGGTGTCGGCGTGGTCGGCGTCGGCGTCGGCGTCGGCGTCGGTCGGTGTCGCCGGGCTGTCCGTGACGGTGTACGTCACTGTCGCACTGGCGGAATTTCCGGCCAGGTCCACTGCCGTGACAGTGATGGACTTTGTGCCGAGCGAGCCTGTATCGATGGGCAGTCCGTTCGTGACGGTGCCGTCACACTGTGCTACTCCGGATCGCGCGTCCGCACAGAGATAGGAAGCAGCGATCGTCACGCCCAGTTCGTAGTTCGCGCCATTGGCCGGCAGGGAAATCGTTGCCGTCGGCTTCGTCTTGTCGATATTCAGCATGACCGAGGCGGGACTGCTGATGTTTGAGGCGACGTCCCTGCAGGTGCCCGACGACACGACTCCTGCGCCTTCTGTCGAAATGGTCAGCGGTGCAGCGCAAGACGCGACCGTCGAGCCTGGCAGGCTGTCGGTTGCAGCAAACGATACGGTGACGTTCGTATTGTTCCAGCCGTTGGCATTGGGTGATGGTGTTGCCGTCGCCACCGTCACCGGCGGATTCGTATCAATGCGGATCCCGTTCAATGTCACGGCGCCGACATTGCCGGCCAGGTCGCTGCAATGTCCGGTGATGCTCTGGTCTGCGCCATTGGCCTGTAACGTGACCGGTGAGTCGCAACCCTCCGGTGCAACTCCGGAGAGTGCATCGAGCGCGACAAACGAAACCGTCACGGGCGTGTTGTTCCAGCCCGATGCGTTCGGGAGGGGGGCTCGATTTGCCGTCACCTCCGGCACCGTCTTGTCGATATTGATGCCTGTGGTGACCGCAGGATCGCTCACGTTCCCTGCCTGGTCGGTGCAAGTGCTGGCGACCGACGTTTGGTCACCTCCTTCGGTGGTGACTTGAATTTCTGCCTCGCAGGTGGCGATCCCCGACGTCGTGTCGGTACCCGTCGTGCGAATCGTCACGTTTGATCGGAACCAGCCCGCACTGTTCGGCAGTGATACAGGCGCGGAGCTTGCTGTGGGAGCCGTGCCGTCACGACGGATCGTGATCGACTGGCTCGTCGTGCCTCCCGTACTCGTCGCCGCGCAGCGTGAATGTCTGACCGGTAGTGTCTATCGACAAGCTTCCCGGATCGCAACCGGTCGAATCGCTGACGGTCGACTCCGGGTCGTTGATCGACCAGGTCCATTGCACGTCCGATCGGTACCAGCCCGCGCTGCCGAGCGTTCCGACGATGTTCGGCTGAATCGCAGGGGGTGAGGCGTCGGCGGTCGGGGTGACGTTGTAGGCGGGCTTATAGAGGTACACATCGCCAGAGTCGGGGTCGATGACACCCAGGTACGCCTTTTCAGCCGGCAAGTAGACCCACTTGCCGAACACACCCGTAAAGCGCGCCGGCACTGTGGGTCCGGAGCCGGTCGGCGTAATCTTCTCGAGCGACCAGCCGGCGGTGGCGTCCTTGATGCCGTCGCCGTCCGGATCGAGGTTGCCTGGGGGGTGCAGCACCCAAACCGACGAGTCTCCGCCCCACAGCACGAAGGCTTCCAAAGTCGGGTCATACTGCAAGCCGTAGAGCCTCGCATCGCCTGCGATTTGGCTCGAAACGGGCGTCGGCACGACTTCGATTTCGCGATTCTCAATGGTGCGGGAGGTCGCCAGGTCGCTGACGTCCCAGAATCCGAATGTCGTTGCAGTGAGCGGCTTGACCAGAATGCGTCGGACTGGGTCGAGAGCCATCGGCCCACTGCTGTCCTTGCCTGAGAGCGGCCTGATCCCGACAGGCTCCCAACTGTCATTGGCAGCGTTGAGGTCGCGCGCGGTGTAGCGCCACAGGCGGTCGTAGTTACCCGCAAAGTAGACGACGTCGTTGCCGTTCTCGTTGGCATACGCCGTCTTTCCCATCAGCCCGAAGCCAACATCCGCCGGGAAGTTGTCCCGGTTCTGCCACATCTGGCCGCCGACGACACCCGTGTAAAGACCGGGGTTCACCTGTGAACCCGTCGTGCCCGAGACCTTCAGCGGATCCGCTTTCGCAGGGTCCCAGAAATAAGGGCCGGTGGCCTGGCCGTCGGGTCGCCGGAAGGTGACGCCTTCGCGGGACACCGCGAGGACCGCCATCCGGTCGAGGTTCTCGAGATAGACGACGTTGTCCCAGCTTTCACCCGACGTCGGCGCATTGAAGACGCCATCAACAGCCGTCGGTACACCGTTGTCAATGGTGACCTGGCTCGGAAGGGATCCTCGTCGCCAGAGGCCGGTCGCTGGCATCGAAGATATAGACTTCGTTGCCTTCCTCATCGCCGATGTCACCGCCCCAGATCAGCAGGTGCTTGCGCTTGGTGTCCCAGGCTGCGCCGCTCCACGCGCTGATGTTCGATTCCGGGACTGGCCGTGGTCGGGCGTTGTTCGGCTGGGGTCCAGACTTCCTCGAAGCGGTTTGCGTTCAGCTTTTGCCAACTGTTCGGCGGCATCGCTTGCAAAGCGTCGGACAACGCGTCGGCATGGATCGGTGCAACGTTGAAGGCCAAGCCGGCCGCAACCCAAAGTGAGGCAAAGCGTCGGGAGGGGCGTCGGGAGTGGCAATGCTTCATACGAGGCCCCGCCTGCTGTACTTGTCGTTATTGCGCGGAGGCGCCGCGCCGGCGGGCGCCGGTCACGATCATGGCTCGAAAGTTGATCGAGTATTTCATCGATTTGACTTAATGGGCAGAAAAAAGTCGCACTAAGGCGCGTTCGCCAAATTCTTGTTCGCTCAGCTGATGGACTTTGAAACGGAGCCCGTCGGGCGACTTTCGACGCCGGCCGAATTGACCGACAACAACGAGAAGTACCAGGTGCCTTCGATCAGGTTCTCGACGACGTACATCGTCGTGCCGGGATTGGCAATGCGGATGCTCTTGTCGAGCGAGCCTGGGCTGGTGCCGTACCGGATCACGTAGCCCGAGAGGTCGGTGAGCGCCGAGCCGTCCTCGTTCGTGGCAGGCGGGGCCCACGAGAGGGTGGCCGATCCAATCACGGGCGTCAAGACCGTGATGGAGAAGGTCGGCAGCGCCGCCTCGGCTGTGCCGTCCGTCACCTTGATCTGGATGTTGGCGTAGGTGCCGGTAATGCCATCGCGCGGCGTGCCAGTCAATGCGCCGGTCGACGTGTTGAACGACGCCCAATCGGGCTTGCCGGCGATGCTGAAGGTGAGCTTGTCGCCGTTAGCGTCGGCGGCGACGGGCTGGAAGGAATAGGGGAGCGTCGTCTTGGCCGAAGTGACCGGGCTGCCCGAAATCGTCGGGGCCTTGTTGGTAGGGCCGGGGGCAGGCGGGGGTGTGACGGTGCCACCCGTGGCTGGCGGAGGCGTGGCCGTGCCGCCGGTCGACGTATCCGCCTTCTTGGTGTTGCCGTCGAAGCAACCAGCCAGCGAAAGCGTCAGTGCGCAGGCCAGCAACTGCACGCAGATGCGCGTGGTGGCCGATTCGGTGATGTTTCGAGTCCGTCCCGTCATTCTCACAGCTCCCGGTTCAGAAGGCCTCTGGCGGCCTCGGGGGAGTTCTGGAGCAGGGAATGGGGGTTGCTGCAGACAGCAGTGGCAGACGCCGCTGTGGCCTTGGCAACCCCGCTATCCGTGGTGCAGTCGACACCCGAGGACCGGAGGCTTTGCGTCGCCACCTTTCGGCGGCTTTGCCTTTTTCAGACGGGAGAAGTTTTCGCCGAATTGGTGACGGCCGCAATGCACAGCCGCACGTTCTGTGGGGCGGGTCTCATCTAGTCCGGTCGGCCATTCTTGTGGCCAGGTGCCTGTCGTTCTCTGAAGAACGGTCGCACATCGTCGTCAATGTGGTGCGACCGAGCCGCTGCAGACTAAGCAGACTGTCGGCCTTGTTTACAGCGGAGTCAGGCCCCGGCTGACGTAGCCCGATGAAGTCAGTTGAACTGATGGGTGACATCGGCTCTGGCACGGGTGCCGTGCATGTGTTCTGCGGCAGCAGCTGGAGTTACGACGCCAACCTCAGTCAGTTCGTGTTGACAAGCACATGAGTATGCTCCACGAACAAGTTTCGCAACGTGTTGCGGCCGCTCGCCCTGACGCGCACTGGCACCGGGTTCGCTGCCAACGCAGGCGTTCGGCGATACACGTTGCCCGGGTAACCTTGATCCCGGGTACCGCTGCGACAGCGGTCTGTTATGGCGGCAGCGTCAACCCGGTGACGTCCGAATGCCAACACGGTGTTCTCCGACTCGACGAGCGTGTCAGATATCGTCAACGTCAACGGCGTCGTCATACGTCGGCGCGTCGAACTCGCATCACCGAGAGCCGTGCACGGGGTGTTCACCACGTTGACGTACACGATCAAGGCGCCGGCAACACGTGGTCGCAACGGGCGGCTGTCGGCAACCTCGTCGCTGCCGTCGAATGCCTTCGCGGCGATCGGCGCAGTACACACTGGACGGTTGCCTACACGCTAGCCAGACCGTCACTGCGAGCACGGTTGCCTGGTCGGTCGCGGTCACGACCGCTCCGATCCGCAAAGTTCCTGAGACGGGTTCGCTGGCCCTCCTGGGTCTCGGCCTCAGTGGGCCTAGGCGCAGCGCGCCGTCCGCAAGGCCTGATCGTTCGAACTGCTGGTGGCTTAGCTTCACTCGCGGGTGATTACGGGCCCGCTGCGGCAAGTGCGGGCCCGTTTTCGATTCGTGTTGCCTGTCAATGGGTCAGCCGTATGTCGCGTCAGAGCACCTTCGATACCACGCCCGTCCGGAGCTCTCGACTCCCGCACCGTTCAATGACGTCATCGCAAAGTACCAGGTGCCCGTGGACAATCCCGACACCTCGGCTCTGTTCGCCGCGGAATTGCTGATTTCCAGCTTTTGACTGAGGTCGCTGGACGTCGTCCCATAATAGATTCGATACCCTGCCAGATTGGTGAACGACGATCCGTCGACATTCTGACTGGGCGCGGTCCAGGCCAGCGTGCCGATCCAATGGCCGGCCCGGGCGTCGTCGCCGAATCGGTCACCGCAATCGAAAAAGCCGGCAGCGCACTCTTGAGTGCCCCATCGGTCACCGAAATCTGGATGTCGCTGAACGTGCCGGTGGATCCCGTCGGCGGCACGCCGGCGATTTCTCCCGTGGCCGCATTGAAGGTGGCCCAATTCGGGAGTCGGCTTACCTGAAATATCAGTACGTCCCCATTCGGATCGTGAGGCCTCGGGCTTGAACGAGTAAGGTAGGTTGATAGTCGCAGTGGACTGCGGCTTACCCGAAATCGAAGGCGCGACATTACCGGTGGAAGGGCCGGGTGCGGTGGACGGGGGTTTGCTCGTGCCGCCAAGGCTGGGGGGGAAGAGCGACCCGTTGTTACCGCAGGCCGTCAGGATCATCGAGACCGCAACGAGAACGAATGGGCGTGACGTGGGCGCGGCATAACGAGCGAAATGCCCTGCCGCCTTGTGCAGGCTGTTGGTCGGCAAAATTGACCTCTATCGGATTGAGGCGAACAGGTTGTAAGAAGTGTCGTCAGCCGACGGCCACCGCAGCGTGTGCGGACGGGCGAGGGGTTAGACGATCAACGTTGCCGGGCAGGGTTCTGGACGATCTGCGCGGGACGCGGTGGAGAAACCGGTCGCCGTTCTCGGCGCGCGGATTATGTGAAGCCAAGCCGCACTGCGAAAGGCACATTTTGTCGCTGTTTGGAGTCAGTAGGGAAAACCGAGCCCCCGCCCGAAGCCCTTACGTTGCCAAGGGTCGCTGACCGGGTCCAGTTCGTGCGTGTTGAGGCTCGGCTCGCGTCACCCCCGTGATGCTGCCAGTGCGCCGCTGCGGCGCGCCGGGCTGCCAACGCACGGTTGGCGGAGCTGTTAAGGTCGCAAGGTGCGTTAAATAGTTCGGATATGGCCATTCTGGACGTTTTAACGCACATTCGATTGACGAGGGCTAGTAAACAGCGTAGACGTTAAAACGTACTAATTTCTGCCTTTTGGCTTATTTAACGCCCATGACAAAAACCAACACCGTATTCCAGGCGCCACCCCTGGAGGTGGAACTCGCACTGCGCCACTGGGGCTCCCGGCTGCGCACGGCGAGACTTGCTCGCAACCTGACCATGGAGCAGGTGGCCGCCAAGCTCGGGGTCGGGCGGCGCGTTGTGGCGGCAGCCGAGGCGGGAAGGCCGGGCACCGCCGTGGCTGTCCACGTCGGGCTGATGTGGCTCTATGGGCTCTCCTCACAGCTGCACGAACTCGCCGATCCCACCCGGGATGAGCAGGCCATGCGCTTGCTCGCCCAGCGAACGCATGCGTATCCGAGCACCAAGGGCGCACTCGACAATGACTTCTGAGTGCTTCGTTTACCTGACGCTGCCCGGCACGATCGACTTCGTCACGGCGGGGCGCTTCGTGCTGGGCGAGGACCGCTCGGGCCTGCCGGTGGGGCGTTTTGTCTACGGTCGCACTTACCTGGCGCGCCCCGATGCCGTCCCGATCGATCCGATCGAGTTGCCCCTGAATGAGCGCACGTACGAGACGACGCGCCTGAAGGGCGTGTTCGGCGCCCTGCGCGATGCAAGCCCCGATCACTGGGGCCGGCGCGTCATCGACAAGCACGCGGGCGTGCCGGTGTTGAACGAACTTGACTACCTGCTCCTCGCCGCCGATGAGCGCGCGGGCGCGCTCAGCTTCGGCCTCAACGTCAATCCACCCGCGCCGCGGCGTACCTACAACCGCACGCTTGAGCTTGCGCGCCTGCAGAGCCTGGCGGACCAGATCCTGGCGGACGAGGGAGAGGGCACTGAAGCGGCGCCGTCCCCGGCTCCCGCCACCCCCAGGGATGAAGCTGCGACGGCCGCTGAACTCGCGCAGGTCCAGGACCTGCTGCTCCTGGGCACCGCGATGGGTGGGGCGCGCCCGAAGGCCGTCATCGAAGACGGGGGCGAGCTGTGGATCGCGAAGTTCAATCGCGTCGATGATGCGTGGAATAACGCGCGCGTCGAGCGCGCGATGCTCGTGCTCGCGCGCGAGTGCGGCGTGCACACCGCAGACTCGCGCATCATTCAGGTCGCCGGCCGCGATGCACTCATGGTCAAGCGGTTCGATCGCATCGCCCACGAGGAGGGGTATGCACGCGCGCGCATGCTGAGCGCGCTCACGTTGCTGCGCAGTGGGGAGTCGCACCAGGATCGCGAGCGGTGGTCGTATGTACTGCTGGTGGAGGAGCTGCGGCGGATCAGTGCCCGCCCGCGCGAGGACGCGCACGAGCTCTTCAGGCGGGTGGTTTTCAACGCGCTCATCTCAAACACCGACGACCATCCCCGTAACCACGCGGTCATTGCCCTGCTGGATGAATGGCGTCTCTCCCCGGGCTACGACCTCACGCCGTTTCCGGCCGCGAGCCTCGAGCGCCGGGACCTTGCGCTCACGCTTGGGGACTTTGGCCGTTACGCCAACGCGACCAACCTCTCCTCGCAGTGCGCACGCTTCCTGCTGGACCCGGATGAAGCCGCTCGAATCATTGCCGACATCGAAGCCGTCGTGCGTGGCCGCTGGTATGCGCTCGCACGGCGCGAGGGCGTCAGCGAATCGGACTGCGCCAAGATCGCCCGCTCCTTCAACTACGACGGTTTTCGATTCCCGATCGCACCGTCTTTCCTTCCGCGGCCGTAGCCTTGACGGGTGCAAAAACCCCGCGGATGGTCCGCGGAGTTCGTTCAATCGGCTAGCGCTTGATCGGGGGACGGAGGTAAGAGCTAGTCCTTGAACTCTTCCGGCTTCAACTCGTGCTTGGTCAGCAGCTTGTAGAAATCCGTGCGATTGCGCTTCGCCATCCGCGCGGCCTGGCTGACGTTTCCCTGAGAAATTTGCAGGAGTTGCACGAGGTAATTGCGCGTGAACTCATCGCGGGCCTGGTCGAAACTCGGCAACTGGGTGGCCTGTCCCTGGGCCTCCTGCACTTGCTCGACGGTGATCACCGGCCCGGCTCCCGATGAGGCGACTTGCGTGACGACCATCCGCAGCTGCCGCACGTTGCCCGGCCACTTGGCGCTGGCCAGTACCTCCATGGCTTCCGGTGAAAGAGAGCGCTTTGGCTGTCCGGCCTCGGCAGCCAGGTCTTCGAGGCATTGCGCGGCCAGCAAGGGTACGTCCTCGCGCCGCCGGCTGAGGGGCGGCAGGTCGATGTGCACCGCGCTGATCTGTTCCAGCAGTTCCGTGGAATAGCGTCCATCGGCCGCCAGTTCGTCGGGGCGGCGGTCGCTGGTCGCCAGCACCCTCACGTCGCGTGGGCCGCGTAGCAGGCTCGCGAGGCGCGTCTGCAGGTTCAGGACCAGGTCGTCGACGTTGCGCAGGAAGATGGTGCCGCCGGTGGCTTCGTCGACGTACCGTGCCAGTTCCTGCTCGCAGGCGGCGAGGTGCTCGGCGCTGCCGTCGAGCGCGCTGCAGTCGACCGACACAAACGGCCCTTCGCGGCGGCCACTGGCCCGATGAATCGCCCGCGCCATCAGTTCCTTGCCGGTGCCGGGCTCGCCCGTGATCAGCACCGACGTGTCCGTCCCTGCCACCAGGTGCGCCTTGGCCAGCCGGTCTTCGACCAGCGGGCTGCGGGTGGCGAACTCGGTCCGCCATTCTTCGGCCGTGTCCGCAAAGCCCGAGGTCTTGAGCGCGCGACGCACTTCCTCGAGCAGTTGCTCCTTTTCGACCGGCTTGGTCAGGAACGCAAAGGCGCCCGACTGGGTGGCCTTCACGGCGTCGGGAATCGTGCCGTGCGCGGTGAGCATGATGACGTTGAGTCCGGGCCAGCGGCGCTGCAGCTCCCGCAGCAGTGCGATGCCGTCCATCTCGGCCATGCGCAGGTCGGTGATGACGAGATCGGGCCGGAAGCGTGCGATGACCGAAAGTGCCTTGGCGGCATTCTCGGCGGGCTCGACTTCGTACTTCTGCGAGCGCAAGCGGATCGTGAGCAGGCGCAGCAGCCCCGGATCGTCGTCGACGACGAGGATCTTCGGTGTCCGTTTGCTGGCGCGCGCCGTGGCCATGGCGGGTTGCTACTGGCCTTCCGGCGTGAGCGTGCGTTCCATCTCGGCAACGGCTTCGAGCTTGCGCTCGGCCTCCGCCAACGCCTTTTTCAAACGCTGTGTCTCGGCGTTGAGAGCGTTGTAGCGACGATCGCCATCCGCGTCGATCGACTTCAGTTGCCGCTCGGACTCCTCACGCTGCCGCGCCAGGTCGGCGTAGAGCGCAACGCGCGCGTCGTATTCGCGCTGGAAGGCATTGGCGAGCGAGACTTCCTGCGGCGTCAGATCGTGGGTGCCTGCGAGCAGTTCAGTGATGAGCCGCTTGGCCTCGACGGGATTGCTCTGCCAATGGCCCGGCCGCGCCCAGCGCGATGGCATAGCGCAAGCGATTCGTCGACGTCGGGTCCTGCTGGGCCTGCGTCAGCGTCGCCGCGAGTTCCGTCGACTGGCGGACCGCGTCGCCCGGCGCCATCCGGTCGAGCACGTCGAAGTACGCCGCAATGTCGGCGGGTTTGGGCGAGGCCGCGACGGCCGCCTGGCTCGAGGCACCCGCTTTGTCGCTGGACTGGAGGCTCGTGCAGGCCGTCAAGGTGATGACCGTGATCGTAAAAAACGCTTTACGGACAGTGGGTTGCAATACGAACTTCATTTCTGGTTAAAGCCGTCGGATTGACTAGTCGAGCGCTGTTGCCGGGGGGCAATGATAGGCCGATTGCGCCGGTCCTGCGTCTGCGCGGACGGCCGCGTGCGGTTGGGTGCGCGCGGTTCCAAACGTGAATGGGAGGGACCGGGAAACTCAAAAATCGCGCGTCTAGACTAACCTAATAGGTTAAAGTTCGCATGGACAAACGGACGCCGCATTACTCCTTGGCCGATCTGCAGATTGCCGTTGCCAGCCTTGGCGTTGCGGCATTCACGAGATCAGCAATGGATGGCGGTCGATTGATGGGGCTTACATCGGTGGAAATGCTGGGCGCGGTGTCAGCGTTACGACGGAAGGATTTCCATAAAGCGATGACCACGTATTCTGATCCGCGAATGTGGCAGGACGTTTATCACGCCCGAACCGTCATGGGTCCGGCGTACGTGAAATTTACGCTCCGCACAGGTGCGGTCGTGATTTCATTCAAGAGGCTTTAGCGTTGACAGTCAGGAATCGGATTTGCGGTCATTGCGGCGGACTCGCCAAGCCTTTCGCGCGCGAGTCGTTCGTCGTGGAACAGAAAGGGCGGTCCATGACGGTCCGAGAGCTGTCGGGTTGGCGGTGTTCCGTCTGCAATGAAGTTGAGTTCAATGCAGAAGGTGCCGCGCGCTATTCGACTGCCGGGGATGCCCTGATATCGGAGGAACGCGCGCGGGTAGCTCGGGAGATCAAGCGCATCCGTACTGCGCTGCGGCTGACCCAGGTGCAAGCAGGCAGAATTACTGGTGGTGGCCCTAACGCTTTTTCACGCTATGAGCGCGGGGAAACGAAGCCAATGCCAGCCGTATTGAATTTGCTGAGACTCCTCGTGAAGCATCCGGAACTTCTGCGCGAGATTCAGGTGGAATCGGAGGTTTGAAATCATGGCCCGCGAAGTCTGCAGCGTCGTCGCAGCCTCATCGAAGAGATAAATCTGATCGCCGATCACTGCACGGCGCTACCGGCTTGCAGCAAGGTTTCGGCCGCAAATCCACCCAGGAGATTGCAGTTCTGCATGCAGGTTCCCCTTGATTGTTTGCGGTCAGTCTACGCAGGCGTCGGGCGCCACTGCCAGCCGGCGAGTGCAAGGTCATTCGGTCCACCCGCGATGAAGGCTCGTGGCGCCCGTTTCGATTCAGCACGCGCCTTGCTCGATGACATCGAAAAAGCCCGCCAGCAGTAAGCGGGCTGCCCTGCCCAAGGCATGCGACTACACCAAGGTCTTCAAGAAGGACTGGGAACGGCTCTCCCGATCCGGTCGGTACGACTTGAACGACTTAGCGGCCCGCGCGAATCCGCAATGTCACCTTACCCCATCACTTTCCCACCCGCGGCGGGAGAGGCGATGAGCGGCAACTGCACGCGGAAATGCGCGCCGGGAAATTCCCCGTCGACGATCTCGATGCTGCCGCCATGCGCGTGCACGAATTCCTGCACCACCGACAATCCGATCCCCGTGCCGCGGACCAGTCCGCCCTGCGGCGTGGCGCCCTGGTAGAACGCCTCAAAGATCCGGGCACGTTCGTCCAGCGGAATCCCGGGCCCGGTATCGGCGACGTCGAGCACCAGGTTCTTGCCCTCGTCGTCATAAGCTGCTCGCAAGCGTGATCGTGCCGCCGTCGGGCGTGAACTTCACGGCGTTCGAGATCAGGTTGTCGAGGATCAGCTTCAGTTTTTCGCGGTCCGCGGCCAGCGTGAGGTCCGGCACTTGCAGGTCGAGCCGCAAGCTGTGCGCGTTGAGCGGCAACTGGTAGGTCTCGATCGCGGACTTCACCAGCGGCAGCAGCCGGATCTCGCCCACCTCGAGGTCGCCGCGTTTCGCCTGCCATTCGCTGAACGACAGCAGGTTCTCGATCAGTCGCTGCAGCCGCAGGCTGTTGTCGCGCAGGATGCCGGTCACTTCACGCTGCTCGACGCTCAATGAACCGACCGCGCCTTCCATCAGCAGTTCGGTGCCTTCGCGGATGTTGGCGAGCGGCGTCTTCAGTTCGTGCGACATGTGCCGCAGGAACCGGTTGCGCTCCTCCGAAATATCGGCCAATCGAACACGCAGCCACTCGAGCTGTCGGCCCAGTGCCTTGAGGTCCGACGGTCCCTGCACCTGGACGGGTTCGTTCAACTGTCCGTGCCCGATCGAACTGATGGCCGCGTCGATCTGGCGGATCGGCCGTGCCAGGAAGATCGCGAACATCAGGATCAGGCCGACCGTGATCGGGATCAGTGCGAGCGACTGCCAGTACAGCCGGCGTCGCACCTTTTCGGTCTCGGCCTGCAGCTGCTTCAGTTCCCGGTCGGTCTGCGCGCCCGCCAGTTTGGACAACTGACCGGCGTCCCGTGAGAGTGCGGTGAATTCGCGCAGCGTCCGCGCGATGCGCTCCGTGGATTGCGAGTCGACGGCGCCCGTGATCAGGTCGACCGTGCCGCGCATGCTGTCGATGACTTTGGCGCGCTCGTCGTTGCCACCCGGCAGTGCGGAGAAATCGTCCAGCGTCTTCTTGAGCAGGTCGCGATTCTGTCGGTAGGTGTCGAGCAGGGTCGGGCGCGGAATGATCTGGTACAGCCGCGCCGTGCGTTCGAGCGACGAGACCTGCCGCACCAGTGCCTGCGTGTACTGCGTGGCGGCGACGCCATTGACCACGAGGCGCTCGCTCGCGGCCGCCAGGTTGCGCATTTCGATGGCCGCGCTGATCGTGCCGAGCAGGGCAGGAAGCGCAACGATCACGAACCCGAGCAGGATCAGGCCAGTGAGGGAGCGGGGGCGAAAGGGGAAACGTGTCATGGTGAAGTGCCGGGAAGCGTACGTGACCCCGTACAATCGAAGCAATGAATGCTCCGCACCCGTATTCCGCGCTGACCCCCGACGTCGTCGTCAGCGCGGTCGAGGCGCTGGGCCACCGCTGCGACGGTCGCATTCTCGCGCTCAACAGCTACGAAAACCGCGTGTACCAGGTGGGCCGGGAGGACACGACCCCGGTCGTCGTCAAGTTCTATCGCCCGGAACGCTGGCCGGACGCGGCGATCCTGGAGGAGCACGAGTTCGCGCTGGAACTCGCGCGCGCCGAAATCCCGGTGATTGCCCCGGACGTCCACGACGGTCGTAGCCTGTTCAAGCACGAAGGATTCCGTTACGCGGTGTATCCGCGGGCGGGCGGACGTTGGCCCGAACTCGGCACCAAGGACGATCGCCAGTGGATGGGTCGCTTTCTGGCGCGCATCCACCTGATCGGTCGCACGCACACGTTCCGCCATCGGCCGCGCCTGGACTGGCGTGTGCTCGGGCAGGACACGGCGGACTTCCTGCTCGAATCCGGCTGGATCCCGTCACACCTCGAGGCTGCGTACGAATCGCTGGCCGAGGACGTGCTGGGCCTGGTGGAGCTGAGGTTCGACGAGGCCCAGCCCCTGCGCACGCTGCGGCTGCACGGCGATTGCCATCCGGGCAACGTGCTGTGGACGGACAAGGGCCCGCATTTTGTCGATCTCGACGACTGCATGACCGGACCCGCGGTGCAGGACCTCTGGATGCTGCTCTCGGGGCGGACGGAGGAGATGCGCGTCCAGCTCGATGACATCGTCGAGGGCTACCAGGAGTTCGCCGACTTCGATCATCACGAGACCTCGCTGATCGAGCCCCTGCGCACGCTCCGCATCATGCATTACGCGGGCTGGCTGGCGCGCCGCTGGGACGATCCCGCGTTTCCGCGGGCGTTTCCCTGGTTCCAGGAGCCGAAGTACTGGGAACAGCACGTGCTGAACCTGCGGGAGCAACTCTCGGCGATGGAAGAGGCGTTTCTAAGCTTCTGCTCCCTCTCCCGCTTCAGCGGGAGAGGGTTGGGGTGAGGGCAGTTGTGTCGCAGTTCACTCTTTCACGCTCACCCGCACCGTGTGCGATCTCTCCCACGGGAGTGGGGAGGTAAGCATTCCCGGATGGTCAATAGTTCAATTCTCGTCACCGGCGGCGCCGGCTACATCGGCAGTCACACGGTCCGCCAGCTCGTCGAGCGCGGCGAGCGCGTCGTGATCCTCGACAATCTCTCGACCGGTTACCGCAGCGCCACGCTCGGCACGCCGCTGGTCGTCGGCGACACCGGTGATCGCGACCTCGTCGCGCGAGTCCTGCGGGACCATGCCATCGACACCGTACTGCACTTCGCCGCGCACACGATCGTGCCGGAGTCCGTGTCCGACCCGCTCAAGTACTACCGCAACAACACCTGCGCGACGCGCAACCTGCTCGAGCAATGCGACGCCGCCGGCGTGCGTCGCTTCGTGTTCTCGTCGACGGCAGCGGTCTACGGCGTTCCCGCCGCGGGTCTCGCGCGCGAAGACTCGCCGACCGCGCCGATCAATCCCTACGGCACGTCGAAGCTCATGAGCGAGTGGATGCTGCGTGATCTCGCCGCTGCTTCCACCAAACTGCGCTACGTGGCATTGCGCTACTTCAACGTCGCGGGCAGCGACCCGGGTGGACGCATCGGGCACAGCGCGCCGACGGCGACGCTGCTGGTAAAGGTGGCGTGCCAGGTCGCGGCCGGCGTGCGGCCCTCGCTGTCGATTTTCGGCACCGACTACCCGACGCCCGATGGCACGGGTGTACGCGACTACATTCATGTCGAGGACCTCGCCTCGGCGCACCTGGGCGCGCTCGACTACCTGGAGCAGGGTGGAGCGTCGACCACGCTCAATTGCGGCTACGGCCATGGCTACAGCGTGCGCGAAGTCGTCAGGATGGTGGAGCGGGTCAACGGCGGCCGGCCGTTGGCAGTGACCGAAAGTCCGCGTCGCGCAGGCGATCCGCCCTCGCTGGTCGCGCATGCCGACCGCATCCGTCAGGTGCTGGGGTGGACGCCGAGATTCGACGATCTCGAGACCATCGTCCGCAACCAGTTGAGCTGGGAACACGAGCTGCAGCGTGAGCCGTCGCTGACGTCGAATTGATTCGTTCAGATTCAACTAATCTGGCCGCGTCCAACGGAGCGGACAGCGGCGCGTGATATTCTTCGCGCAATCCCGCTTACCCTGCCGACCCGGTGCTCCGTGACATTACGCGCTGATGGATTTGCGCCCGCTGCTGACTCGATCTCCTCCGTCCGGAATACCTGGCGCGCCGCGGTATTGACCGTCGTTGCGTCGTTGCTGGCCGCCTGCGGTGGCGGTGGCGGGGGCGGGGGCGGTGGTGGCGGCAGTGTGAACCTGTTGCCGACGGCGTCGTTCACGGCCACCCCGCCTTCGGGCCTTGCGCCACTGGCGGTTTCGTTCAATGCCGGTGCGTCGAACGATCCAGACGGTTCGATCGCGACGTATTCATGGAATTTCGGCGACGGCGGCACCTCGGGCGGGACGAGCAACACGGCGAGCCGCACCTATGCGACCGCGGGCACCTATACCGTCACGCTCACGGTGACTGACAACAGCGGCGCCACGGCGTCGACGACTCGCACCGTGCAGGTCGATGCATCGAACTCGCCGCCGACGGCGTCTTTCCAGTTCACCCCGACGGGGGGTGCCGCTCCCCTGGTCGTGTTCTTCGACGGTTCACCGTCGACGGACCCGGACGGTCCCATTGCAAGCTACAGCTGGGACTTCGGTGACGGCAACGGCACCGTGACCGGCAAGACGCCCACCCACACCTTCGTCAGCGCCGGCACGTTTACCGTCCAGCTCACAGTGACCGATGCCCCGGGGCTCTCGGCATCGACGACGCAATCGATCACGATCGCTGCGGGCGGCGGGTCCGGCAGCGTCACGGTCAGTGGCAGGGCCACCTACGACCGCGTGCCGTTTTCGAGCAACCTGAACCTTGGGCTGAGTTACCCGAACACCTCAGTGCAGCCGATCCGCGAAGCGGTGGTCGAACTGGTCCTGTCGGGCGGCGGCACTCTCGCGACGTCCACGACCGACAGCAATGGCAATTACGCGCTCACGGCACCGGCAAGCACCAATGCGTTCGTGCGCGTGAAGGCGCAGTCACGCCGGACGACGACCCCGGCGCATGACGTGCGCGTGCTCAACAACACGAACGGCAATGCGTTGTATGCACTGGATTCGGCCGCGTTCAACACCGGCACTGCCAACCAGACCAGGAACCTGCATGCGGGTTCGGGCTGGGGCGGCACGAGTTATACCGGCGTGCGCGGTGCGGCGCCGTTCGCGATCCTCGACACGCTGCTGGCGGCAACGGATTTCGTGGTCGACACCGGCAGCGCGACGCTCGACCTGCCGGCGCTGGATGTGTTCTGGAGCACCCAGAACAACGCCGCATCGGGCGACGTGGCGCTCGGACAGATCGAGTCCACGCTGTATCGCACCGCGTCGACCGGGTGGCCCGGCCGCCGGTATCTATGTGCTCGGCGACGACAATACCGACACCGACGAATATGACGCGCACGTGCTGGCGCACGAGTTCCACCATTTCATCGAAGACACGATCAGTCGCACGGAGACGACGGGCGGGACGCACTCTACGGACGAACGGCTCGACCTGCGACTCGCCTTCAGCGAAGGGTTTGCCAACGCGTTTTCGGCGATGGTGCTGAACGACCCGCTGTACAGCGACTCGCTCGGCTCGCAGCAGGGCCAGCGCTTCTACTTCAGCATGGAGAGCAACGTCGCATCGCCGGCCGGGTGGTACAACGAGTCGTCGATCCAGTCGGTCACGTGGGACCTGTTCGACACGACGGCCGATGGCTCGGATGCCGTGTCGATCGGCTACAAGCCGATGTTCGAAGCCCTGACAGGACCGCTCCGCGCCGGTCCGGCGCTGACCAGCGTCTTCCCGTTCGTGGATTCCCTCAAGGGCAGGGCAGGGGCACCGGTCGCGGCCATCAACACGCTCGTCACCTCGCAAAGCATTCACGTAGCGGACGCCTGGGGCAGCACCGAGACGAACGATGGTGCAGTGTCGCAGACGCTGCCGCTCTATACGCAGCTGACGCTGAACGGCGGAGCGAAGGCCGTGTGCGGCACGACAACCGCCGGTACCTACAACAAGATCGGTAACCGGCTGTTCCTGCGGTTCTCGATTTCGGCGGCTGCCTTGGTCACGGTCCGGGCGCAGTACACCGCGACAGGGTCTGTGGCTCCATTTTCGCCGGCGCCGGATCCCGATCTCGTGCTGTACAAGAACGGCTTCCTCGCTATGGAAGAAAGCACGACCAATGGCCTCGAGACGCTGACCCGCACGCTCGAGGCTGGCGAATACGTGATCGAGGTCTACGAGTGGAGCCACATCGATCCGTCATACTCGGCGGCACAACGCCGTGGCAACACGTGTTTCAATGTGTCGGTCACGGGCTGACGCACCCCAGGGAATCCAGAGGCAGGCATGCGCATGACGTTGAATGACGATGTCCGGACCGCCGGTTGCCGGCGTTTTGCCCTCACTGCGGCGGCCACGCTGCTGGCCGGTGTCGCTCGTGACCGCGTGCGGCGGCGGCAACGACGAGGCCGCGGCTGTCGCCAAGGCCGAGAAGGCAAAGGCCGACCAGTCCGCGGTGGTCGCTCCGCCCTCCAGCGCTGACGAAAAACACGCGCGCCTCGCATCGGCGGTCGTGGACGGCAAGTCCACCGCTCCGGTGGACATGAAATACGACGTGCTGTCGAAGCCCGCGCTGGGCCAGCCGTTCGAGGTCGAAATGACCTTCGACACGCGCCTGCCGGCGGACCGTCTCGAGATCGAAATCACCGAAGCCCCCGGCCTGACCATCGTTGGCGCAAAGACGGCGTCGTTTGCGCCGGTCGAAGGCGGCAAGTGGTACACGAACAAGGTGCTGGTCCAGGGCGACAACCCGGGCCTGTACTACATCGGCGTGATCGCGAAGATGTCGACCAAAGTTCAGACGGAGTCTCGCGCGTTCGCCATTCCGGTCGTGATCGGCAACCCGCCGTCGGCGCAGAAGGCCACCCCGGCGAAGGACGCGACGGGGCAGGCGGTGCAGTCGATTCCGGCGCAGGAGCCGAAGTAACGCCGTTTCCCACCTCTCCCACCTTGGTGGGAGAGGTCGCGCCGAGCGCGGGTGAGGGCTCGTCGCTGCGGGGCTCGGGTGTTCTTTCCGCGCTCCGGGTCTACCGCGCATCGTGAATCGCGCGGAGGAACCGCACGATTCACGGCGAGCCTTGCTCGAACGGGACCGAAGCGATGGTGTCAGCGCAGTAGCGACTCGGCCTCGGTGCCGCTTCGGTCCTGCGCTCGAGCTGCGGCGTCCGACACGGAGCGCGGAAAGAACGCCCGAGCCCCGCAGCGAGGAGCCTGCACTGACGGCCGCCACCCTGATCTCCTCCCACTGAAGCGTAAGAGTCAGTGCAGGCCGTTACTCGCCTGAACGGCCGGGGCGCGCGATTTCCTGCAGTGCAGCAAGCCGGGGCTGAATCCGCTATACTTCGCGCCCTTTTTGGGACCCCTCCGGGCCCCTGGCGCACAAAGTGTCCTCGAACCCCACGCAGAACCTTCGCAACATCGCGATCATCGCGCATGTCGACCACGGCAAAACCACCCTGGTCGACCAGCTCCTGAAGCAATCCGGCACGTTCGACGCCCGCACGGTCGTCCCCGAACGCGTCATGGACTCGAACGTGCTCGAAAAGGAGCGCGGCATCACCATCCTGGCCAAGAACACGGCCATCAAGTGGAACGAGTACCGCATCAACATCGTCGACACCCCGGGACACGCCGACTTCGGCGGCGAAGTGGAACGCGTGCTGTCGATGGTCGACTCGGTGCTGCTGCTCGTCGACGCGGTCGACGGTCCGATGCCGCAGACGCGCTTCGTCACGCAGAAGGCATTCGCGCACGGCCTGCGCCCGATCGTGGTCATCAACAAGATCGACCGGCACGAGGCCCGCCCCAACTGGGTGCTGGACCAGACGTTCGACCTGTTCGACCGCCTCGGCGCCACCGAAGCGCAGCTCGACTTCCCGGTCGTCTACGCATCGGCCATCCAGGGTTTCGCGACCTTCGATCCCGCCCACCGCGGCGGCGACATGAAGGTGCTGTTCGAGACGATCATCAAGCATTGCTCGCCGCCGGACGTCGATCCGAACGGCCCGTTGCAGTTGCAGGTGTCGCAGCTCGACTACTCGAACTACGTCGGCGCGATCGGCATCGGCCGCATCAAGCGCGGCGTGATCAAGCGCGGCCAGACGGTCACGGTGGTCGATCGCACGGGTCACGCGCGCACAGAAAAGATCTCGCAGGTGCTCGGTTTCCACGGCCTGAACCGCATGGAAGTCGATTCCGCCAGCGCGGGCGACATCGTCGCGTTCGCCGGTATCGAGATTCCCGCCGTTTCGGACACGCTCTGCGATCCGACTGACGCCTGAAGCGCTGCCGCCGCTGGTGGTGGACGAGCCGACCATCGGCATGACGTTCGAGGTCAACACCTCGCCGTTCGCCGGTCGCGAAGGCAAGTACCTGACCAGTCGCCAGATCCGCGAGCGGCTGTTCCACGAGGCGCTGACCAACGTCGCGCTGCGCGTCGAAGAAACGGACGATCCGGACAAGTTCCAGGTCTATGGGCGCGGCGAACTGCACCTGGGCGTGTTGCTCGAGAACATGCGGCGCGAGGGCTACGAGATCGCCGTCTCGCGTCCGCGCGTCGTGATCAAGGTGATCGACGGCGTCAAGAACGAGCCGTATGAAGTCCTGGCCGTCGACATCGAAGACTCGAGCCAGGGCGCCGTAATGACCGCGCTCGGCAGCCGCGGCGGCCTGCTGCAGGCGATGCACCCGGACGGCAAGGGCCGCGTGCGTCTCGACTACATCATCCCGGCGCGTGGGCTCATCGGCTTCCAGACCGAGTTCCGCACGATGACGTCCGGACTCGGCCTGCTGTTCCACGTGTTCGATCACTACGCCCCGGTGTCCGAGCGCGAGATCGCGAGTCGCCAGAACGGCGTCATGATCTCGAACGGGCAGGGCACGGTGCTCGGCTATTCGCTCTTCAACCTGCAGGAGCGCGGCAAGCTGATGTGCGCGCACGGCGACGAGGTCTACGAGGGCCAGGTCATCGGCATTCACAGCCGCGAAAACGACCTGGTCGTGAACCCGCTCAAGGGCAAGAAGCTCACGAACATGCGCGCGGCGGGCAAGGACGAGAACATCGTGCTGGTGACGCCGATCCGGTACACGCTCGAGCAGGCGATGGAATTCATCGAGGACGACGAGCTCGTCGAGATCACGCCGTCGTCGATCCGCATCCGCAAGCGTGCGTTGAAGGAGCTGGATCGCAAGCGTTCGGGCCGGGCTTCCGAGTCGGAGTGATCGCTTACCTCTCCCACGGCAGTGGGAGAGGTCGCGCAACTGGCGCGGGTGAGGGTGCCGGTTCTTTACCTCTCTCACGTCAGTGGGAGAGGTCGCGCAACCAGCGCGGGTTCATCTATCTCCTGCCCCGTGCGCGATGTATTTCCGCCGCTCTTCGCGCGATCACGACCATCACGCCAGCCGTGTTGGACAGCGCCTCGTTGTCCCAGAATCGCAGAACCTCGAATCCATGCGCGGCCAGCACGTCGCTGCGAATACAGTCACGCCAGCGACCTTGTGCGGAATTGTGTTGGCCGCCGTCCAGTTCTACGATCAGTCCCACTTCGAGGCAGGCAAAGTCCGCAAAGTAGGGACCGATTGGATGTTGTCGGCGAAATCGCAGGCCTGACAGCCGTCGTCCTCGCAGTTGATACCACAAGCGCGTTTCCGCGAGCGTCTGGTTCTTACGTTGGTCCCGCGCGAAGCGTCGCTGATCGTCGCCAAGTTGCATGCGAACAGCATGCGATGCGCGCTCGAAATCACTTTGCAGATAAAGGGCCTGGTTTGCCGAGAAAGGCGGCCCTCACCCGCGCTGCGCGCGACCTCTCCCGCGGACGGGAGAGGTGCCGGACCAAAGCGGGAGAGGTGCCGGACCAAAGCGGGAGAGGTGCGGACAAGCGGGAGAGGTGCCGGACCAAAGCGGGAGAGGTGGCGAATCAGCCGGTCTTGAGGTCGAGTTCGCTGGCAGACACCGACGAAGAGTCGGGCGCCGACGCGACGAGCGCAGCGAGCACCTCGACCGGCTGCGGCGAGGCGATGAAATGGCCCTGCGCGTACTCCACGCCAAGCTCGGCCAGCTGGTTCAGCACCTCGGCGGAGTCCACACGCTCGGCGATCGTGGCGATCCCCATCGTCCGGCCGATCTGCGTGATGGCCTCGACCATGCTGCGGTCGATCATGTCCCGCGCCACGTTGTGGACGAAGCCGCCGTCGATCTTGATGTAGTCGACCGGCAGGTTCTTCAGGAACAGGAACGACGAAAGACCGCTGCCGAAGTCGTCCAGCGAGAACTTGCAGCGGCGCTTGCGCAGTTCGTCGATGAAATGCGTCGCCGCGGCGAGACTGGTCATGGCCGTGTTCTCGGTCAACTCGAAGCAGAGCGCGCCTGGGCTCAGGTCGCCGCCCGCCATTTCAGCGATGACGTAGTCGAGGAAGTGCTCGTCGTTGATCGAGGTCGTCGAGACGTTGATCGTGAGCGTGTACGGCGCCCGCGAAACGTCGTCGGAGCGCTTGTGCGCGAGGTGCTGGCACGCCTGCCGCACGACCCAGCGGTCGAGCGACGGCATGAGGTTGAAGCGTTCCGCGGCCGGGATGAACTCGACGGGTTGCACCAGCTGGCCATTCTCGTCGCGCATGCGCAGCAGCAGCTCGAACTGCCGGAACGGCTCGGCGCCGGCCTGGATGGCCACGATCGGCTGGCAGTACAGCTCCAGGCGGTCTTCCTCGCAGGCGCGGTTGATGCGGGACACCCACTGCATTTCGCGCAGGCGCTCGGGAGCGTGCCCCTGGTTGTACGTGTGCACACGATTGCGGCCCGAATCCTTCGCGGTGTAGCACGCGACGTCGGCGGCACTCATGACGGTCGACAGCGTGTCGGTATCGCCGTTGATCTCGGCGAGGCCGATCGAGACGCCGACGTTCATGATGCGGTCCTGCCAGACGAAGCGGAAATCGCGGATCGCCTCGCGCAGGTCCTCGGCGATGCGCTGCGCCATGTCGAGGTTGCAGTCGAGCAGCAGCACGCCGAACTCGTCGCCGCCGAGACGGGCGAGCGTATCGGACGTGCGGATGCGGGTCTGCAGCACGCTCGTGATCTGTTTCAGCAACCGGTCGCCGGCCTGGTGACCGCACGTGTCGTTGACCACCTTGAACTGGTCGAGGTCCAGGTACAGCACGACGTGGCGGATGTCGGGCGCGGCGCGCGATGCCTGCAGGGTCTCGTTGAGGCGATGCTCGAACTCGCGGCGATTGATCAGGCCGGTCAGGGCGTCGTGGGTTGCCTGGTACGAAAGCGCGCGCTGCAACCGACGTTCATGGCTCACGTCGTGGAACACCATGACGACGCCGATCAGGCGGCCGGCCCGGTCGCGGATCGGCGCGGCCGAGTCCTGCATCGAGATTTCCTGCCCGCGACGGTTCACCAGCAGTGACGGCTCGATCATCTCGACCAGGCGGCCCTCGCGCAGGCAACGGGTGATCGGGCTGTCGATCGGCTGGCGCGAGGTTTCGGAGATGACCTGGAACACCTCGACGATCGGGCGGCCCAGCGCCTCCTGCGAATCCCAGCCGGTGAGTTCTTCGGCGACCGGGTTGAGGTACTCGACGCGGCCGTCGGCGTCGGTCGTGATGACCGCATCGCCGATCGACTGCAACGTAACCTGCGCCTTTTCCTTTTCCTCGTACAGCTGCCGTTCCGCGCGCTTGCGCACGGTGATGTCCGTGATCGTGCCTTCGTAGCCGGTGACCTCGTCCTTTTCGCCGCGGATGACCCGTGCGTTGATCAGCACGGTGATCTGCGTGCCGTCGCGCCGTTGCAACAGGCATTCCGCCTCGCGGACCACGCCGTTGCGGTGCAGGACGCTGATCACGTGATCACGCTCGTTCGGGTTCATGTAGATGGTGGCCATGTCGGCGACCGCCAGCAGGTCCTCGACCGAGTCGTACCCGAGCATGTGCGCCAGCGCGGGGTTCACCGCCTCGAAGCGGCCTTGCACGGTGGAGCGGTACACGCCTTCGATGACGTTCTCGAACAGGCTGCGGTACTGCGCTTCACTGTGGCGCAGCGCCTCCTCGGAGCGCTTGCGTTCGATGGCGATGGCGGCGAGCGTCGTCAGGCGGCTCATCAGTTCGAAGTCGCGGCGGAGCGGGCTGCGCGGCTGCGTGAAATACAGCGCGACCGTGCCGAGCATGTGGCCGTCCGATGCCCGCACTGGCGTGGACCAGCAGGCGCGCAGTCCGGCCTCGACGGCCGGCGCACGCAGGTGCTCCCACAGCGCATCGCGAGTGATTTCGGCGACGATCACCTGTCGGTGCAGGAAGATCGCGGCGGCGCAGGAGCCGTTGCGCGGGCCGATCACGATACGCCGCTTGGCATCGAGGTAGTTCTGCGGCAGGCGCATGCCGGCCACGTGCTGCAGCGTGTTGGTTTCCGGGTCGTAGACCGACACCGTGCAGAACGCATCCGGCGTGACTTTCTCAGCCGTCTCGGTGATGGCTTCGAGCGTCGCGGTCAGGTCCACATTGCTGGTGATGTGTTCGAACACGCGCCGGTCACCCGCGGCCAGCAATTCGCCGCGCTTGCGTTCGGTGATGTCGGTGATGCTGCCGCGGATCAGGCGCCGGCCCGAGGAGGGCAGGCGGACCAGGCGGACCTCGCAAGGGATGTCGTGCCCGAGCGCATCGCGGTGCAGCCATTCGAACCCGGGAGCGTCGCCGGCGAGCGCACGTTCGAGATGTCCGCGTGCGACGCCGAACGACGGCGAGCCATCCTGCTGAAACGGCGGGCTGATTTTTTCGGGCCCGACGCCCAGCAGCTCGTCGCGCGTCATCTTGAAGAAGCGCACGGCGTTCTCGTTGCACTCGACGAACTGGCCGGTGTCCATGTCGAGAACGACGATGGCTTCCGGGGCGTTATCCACCAACGTGCGATAACGCGCCTCGCTTTCGCGGATCGCGGCTTCCGCCCGCTTGCGTTCAGTGGTTTCGCGCAGGCAGACGACGAAGAGTTCGCGACGGTCGAGCCGCACCTTGCTTACGCCGATCTCGGCGTCAAAGAGATTGCCGTTGCGGTGCCGGCCCCTGGTCTCGCGCGGCTTGAGGTCGTCGTGGGTGTTCTCGACGGTGGTCGCCAGTTCTTCCAGCGTCTCGACGACGCGGGGACGGCCCGCCAGCGATGGAATCAGCAGGTCGAGCTTCTGGCCGCGGAGGTCCTGTTCGCCGTAACCGAAGACCCGCTCGCCGGTGGTGTTCAGCGTTTCGATGCGTCCCGTTTCATCGACCGTGATGATCGCGTCCTTGACGTGGTCGAGGATGACCTGCAACTGGGCGGCGGCACTCTCGCGCACTTCGCGGGTAAAGGCGCTGGTCTCGTCCGCCAGCAGCCGCATCGAGCGCACGACGCCCTTGCGTTCCTCGTCCCATTCCTCGTACGCCTCGCTGATGCCCTGCAGCAGCTTGCGCAAGTCGACCGGCCCGCCCTCCTGGCGGGAGTCGTCGAACTGCTGCTTCAGTAACGGGTGCAAGTCCATGACAACGACGGTCCTCCGCCCGGGCGGAAGGGCGCAGCGGAATGTTATGACCGCGATGAATGAACCTGTCGTGACGCACGTCACCTCTTTTGACCTCTCCCGCAGTGCGGGAGTGGGAGCGGGACCCCGTGTAAACTGCGCGCCCCATGGAAGCTACGCCCCCCAGGACACCTGCCACCGTGCCTTTGCTCGGCCGGAACGACCCCGCGCCGTTCGTGGTGCTGCAGGAGGGTGGGCGGGCGCCCGTCCTGATCGTCTGTGACCACGCCAGCCGGGCGTTCCCACAGGCCCTGGACCGGCTCGGCGTGCCCGAACTGCCCAGCTGGCAGCACATTGCCTGGGACATCGGGGCGGGGGAGCTCGCCAGGGGCCTCGCCCACGCCTTGGACGCCCCAGCCGTGCTGGCGGGCTACTCGCGGCTGGTCGTCGACTGCAACCGCTCTCCGGACGACGAGGAAGCCTTCCGCCAGGAGAGCGACGGCTGGACCATCCCGGGCAACCTGCACCTGACCGAATACGACCGCCGCGTGCGCCTCGCCTCCTTTTTCGATCCGTACCACGAGTGCATCGAAGCCATGCTGGCCGGATTCCGGCGCGGCGGCACCGTGCCCCTGGTTTTCGCCGTCCACAGCTTTTCGCCGACGCTCGCCGGCCAGGACCGGCCCTGGCACGTGGGTGTGCTGTGGGACCATGACGAGGCCAACGCGCGTCGCCTGCTCGAAGGCCTGCGGGTGCAGCCGGGCCTGGTCATCGGTGACAACGAGCCCTACAGCGGCAAGCACCCGGCCAATTACACCATCGACCACCACGCCATGGCCCACGGTCTGCCGCACCTCTGTATCGAAGTCCGACAGGACCTGCTGAGCTCGCCCGCGGGCATCGAGCGGTGGGTGCGCCTGCTGGCCCGCATCGTCGGCGACATCCTGGCCGATCCGCAGTCGCGACAGCCGCTCGCAAGAGTTGCGCCGCATGGCTGACCACGCACCGCCGTTCACGATCGGCGTCGAAGAGGAATACCTCCTGGTCGACGTCGCCACGCGAGCGGTCGCGAACGATCCGCCGCCCGAGTTGTTCGCGGCCCTGCACGATCGCACCGAGGGTCGCGCGTTTCCGGAGTTCCTGCGCTCGCAGATCGAAGTGGCCACGCCGGTGTGCCGCACGATCGGCGACGCCCGCA
Source organism: uncultured Gammaproteobacteria bacterium (assembly GCA_963846315.1). Classification (GTDB taxonomy): domain Bacteria; phylum Pseudomonadota; class Gammaproteobacteria; order Steroidobacterales; family Steroidobacteraceae; genus RPQJ01. Next base: position 223,502 of record CAWJVM010000005.1, on the reverse strand, counting down.
CCTCGTTGATCGACCTGCGCCGGGCGGTGGTCGAGGAGTCGGCCCGGTTCGGGCTCGCGCCGATCGCCTCGGCGAGCCATCCGTTCTCGCTGTCGTCGACGCAGAAGCGCACCGACAAGGAGCGCTACGTCGCGTTGCTCGAGGAAATGCAGGGCGTGGCACGTCGCATGATGATCTGCGGCCTGCACGTGCACGTCGGCATCGACGACGACGAATTGCGCATCGACTTGATGAACCAGGCGCGGTATTTCCTGCCGCACCTGCTGGCGCTTTCGTGCAGCTCGCCGTTCTGGGAAGGGGAACGCACCGGCCTGATGTCGTTCCGGCTGATGATCTTCAACGGCATTCCGCGCACGGGGCTGCCGGAGCCGTTTGCGAGCTGGAACGAGTATCGGCGTCACACCGACACGCTGATCGAGACCGGCATCCTCGCCGACACGTCGCGCATCTGGTGGGACCTGCGGCCGAGCGCGCGCTATCCCACGCTCGAGACACGCGTGATGGACTCGTGCACGACGCTCGAGGATTCGGTGCGGCTCGCGGCGCTCAACCTGTGCCTGTTGCGCAAGCTCTATCGCCTGCGGCGCGACAACCAGCAGTGGCGTCCGTATCCGCAACTGCTGATCGGCGAGAACCGCTGGCGCGCGATGCGGTATTCGTACGATGCGGGACTGCTGGACCTCGGCCGCCAGCGCATCGTGCCGTTCGCGCAGCTGGTGGAAGAAATCATCGCGCTGCTGCGCGAGGACGCGATTGAACTGGGTTGCCTGTCGGAAATCGAAGGACTGCGCGAGATCCTGGAGCGCGGCACCAGCGCCCATCGGCAGCTGAAGATCTTCGAGACTGCCCTGCAGTCCGGTGCCGACGAACGCGAAGCCTTCGATGCGGTGGTGGACTGGCTGGTGGTGGAGACCGCGCGCTCCTTAGCTGGCAACCCGTCTAGCGATTAATACGCTGTCGCCAATCCAATAGCCCCGATTCTTAACCTCCGCGGAAGGGATAACGTACAGCTTATGTGCCGCGGGGGCGAAGCTCTTCGGCGCATGGTTGCGAACCCCTGACACTTCTGGGATGGCGCGCGACCTCGTCCCCGGCGACGCTGCACGTGCCGTTTGGAGGAGCCATGACAAACACATGGCCGGCGCACTGCAGGCCCGCGCGGACGAATCACCCTCACACTGCGAATTTCGTCAGGTCGAAGTCGAACCTGCGCCAGGCCATCCGTATCGCGTTGTGCCTGGTCATCGCCGGGCCCGCGCTGTTTGCAGCGGGTGTGCCAGCTGCGCTGGCGGCCTACGCGGTCGACGACCCCATCATCAATCCGTTGACCGGCGCGACCGAGAAGGTGCTCGTCGTCGGGACCGAGCAGCCTTGGGTGTTCACCGACCAGAACCACGCAATCTACGTCGGTGCCACGACCAGCGGTACGCCGATCGCGGACCCGAACGACGCGACGAAGACCCTCACGATCGCGACCGTGCACGAGATCGGTGACCCCAAGCGGATCGACTACGCGATCGCGACGGACGGCGCGACGCCGCCGAACGAAACGCGCATCGACTTCGTGCAGACCGGCGACAAGAGCGCGCTGCCGGACGAAGGTGACGGCGGCACCGCGGAAAGCGACGTCGACTTGCCGGACATGCCGACGGGCAACTCGGGTCCGCCGTACCGGCTCCTGCGGCAGGGCGGACGCGGTGGCGACGGCAGCGGCGGCTACGGCATCCGCCTCTGGTTCTTCACGATCGGCGTCAACCCGACCAATGGCGGAACGGGCGGCACAGGGTCGCGGTTAACCCCACCGGTCGGCACGACGAACATCACGACGGTTACTGACGCCGTTCCAATCACCGTCGCAGGCGACCAGAAGTACTACGTGCCGTTCCCCGGCGTCTGGGTGCAGAGCCGCGGCGGTGACGGCGGCAAGGGCGGCAACTCCTACACGCTCGGCACCGACAACCCGGGCGGCCTCGGCGGCGCAGCGGGCGTGGGCGGCTACGTCGACTTGACCTGGAACGCGGCGATTACGACCAGCGGCTGGCTCGGCCACGGCATCTTTGCGCAGAGCATCGCCGGTCTCGGCGGCGCGGGCGGCAGCGGCTATCTCTTCAACTCCGGCGCGCAAGGCGGCTCGGCGGCCGCAGGCGGCTTCGCACGCGCGACCAACCTCGGCACGATCACGACGTTCGGCGACGGCGCCGACGGCGTCCTGGTGCAGAGCCTGGGCGGAGGTGGCGGCATCGGTGGCGGCAGTTACGGCATCGTCGGCACGTCCGGCGGCGGCAGCAGGGGCGGCAACGGCGGCACCGCCACGGGCCGCAACGACGGCACGATTACGGTGATGGGCGACGGTGCGCACGGCCTGGTCGTGCAGAGCATCGGCGGCGACGGCGGTGACGCGGGCAGTGCCGGCGGCATCGTCTCGTTCGGCGGCAGCGGCGCCGCGGGCGGCAACGGTGGCACGGTCTACGCCGACAACTTCGTGCAGCGAAGCATCACCGCGGGTGGTGACGCTGCCTTCGGCATCCTGGCGCAGTCGATCGGCGGCGGCGGGGGCAATGGTGGCACGGCCGGCGGCATCGTCGGCATCGGTGGCAGCGGCGCGGGCGGTGGCTCAGGCGGATTGGTGACCGTGACCAACGCGGGTTCGATCGCGACCAACGCGCAGGGTAGCGACGGCAACGATGCGACCGCGACCGGCGTCGGTTCGCACGGCATCGTCGCGCAGAGCATCGGTGGCGGCGGCGGCACGGGCGGCACCGGTGCCGGGATCGTCGGCCTCGGCGGCTCGAGCACGGGCACGGCGAACTACGGGCAGCAGGTCACCGTGACGAACGCGGCGACGGGCTCCGTCGTGACAGTGGGCACAGGCGCGTACGGCATCCTCGCGCAGAGCATCGGCGGTGGCGGCGGCGCGGGTGGCACTGGCGCGGGCGTCGTCGGCATCGGCGCCAAGAGTGGTGGTGGTGGCGCGGGCGGCAAGGTCGTCGTCGACAACGACGGCACGATCGTCACGCATGGCAGCGACGCGAAGGGCATCGTCGCGCAGTCGATCGGCGGCGGTGGCGGCTCGGCGCACGGCTCCGGCGGCCTCGTCTCTATCGGCGGGCAGGGCGGTTCCGGCGGCGCAGCCGGCGTCGTCGAAGTGTCCAACGCCGGCTGGATCCTGACCGGGTCGAAAGACGCCAAGGGCAGTGACGGCATCCTCGCGCAGAGCATCGGCGGCGGCGGCGGCACCGGCGGTTCGAGCGGCGGACTCGTCGCACTCGGCGGCGCCGGCACGGCGGGTGGACTTGCGGGCACGGTGACGGTGACCAACACCGGACTCATCGACACGCTCGGCGGCATGGCGCGCGGCGTCCATGCGCAGAGCATCGGCGGCGGTGGCGGCAGCGGCGGCGACAGCGGCGGTCTCGTGAGCCTTGGCGGCACGGGCAGCGTCGGCAGCGCCGGCAATCTCGTCACGATCGTCAACGACGGCACGATCACGACCGACGGTCGCATGTCGAGCGCGATCGAGGCGCAGAGCATCGGCGGTGGCGGCGGCAGCGGCGGTACCAGTGGCGGTGCGATGCTTACGATCGGTGGCAACGGTGCGGGTGGCGGCGATGCGGGCCTGGTCACATTGACGAACGAGGGCGTCCTCGAAACGCTCGGCGCCGACTCGCACGGCATCCTTGCGCAGTCGATCGGTGGCGGTGGCGGCAACGGTGGCAACAGTGCTTCGGCATCCGCGTTCGTGGGCGTCGGCATCGGCGGTTCCGGCGCGGGCGGCGGCGCGGGCAAGCTGGTCACGATCCAGTCCAACGAACGTATGATCGATCTCGGCGGCGTGCCGACCGCGCTCGATCCGTATATCCACACGACCGGTGATCGCTCCAAAGGCATCCTCGCGCAGAGCGTGGGCGGCGGCGGCGGCAACGGCGGCTTCGCGATTCAGGCCACCGTCGGCTACGTCGCGGGCGTCTCGGTCGCGATCGGCGGCCAGGGCGGCGTTGGCGGCGATGGCGGTGAAGTCAAAGTGCTCGGTGACACGCAGATCCTGACCGAAGGCGTGGACGCGGACGGCATCGTCGCGCAAAGCGTCGGCGGTGGCGGCGGCAATGGCGGCTTCGCGGTGTCGTTTGCTGCGGCGGCCGGCGAGACGGTCGGCGTATCGGTTGGCGTCGGTGTCGCCGGTGCCGGCGGTTCGGGTGGCGTCGGCAACACAGTCACGCTCGACGGTGGCGGTGACATTCACACCAGGAACATGCTGGCGGAAGGCATCGTTGCGCAGAGCGTCGGTGGCAGTGGCGGCAATGGCGGCTTCAGCGTCGCGGTGTCCGCGGCAGGCGGCGGCACGGCCGCGGGCGCGGTCGCGGTCGGCGTGGGCGGCGTCGGTGGCGCAGGCGGCAATGCCGGCAAGGTCGATGCGACCTGGCTCGGCGACGTCACGACCGAGGGCACGGACGCGACGGCGATCGTGCTGCAGGCGGTCGGCGGCAGCGGTGGCAACGGTGGCTTCAACGTGTCGGCGTCGGTGGCGGGCGCAGGTTCGGCCAGCGGTGCCGTCGCGGTTGGCGTGGGTGGCTCAGGCGGTGGCGCCGGCACGGGCGGCAAAGTGATCGTCGACATCGATGGAGACATCACGACGACGATGGCGCGGTCGGGCGGCCTGCTCGCGCAGAGCGTCGGCGGCAGCGGCGGCAACGGTGGTTTCAACGTCTCCGGCTCGATTGCCGGTTCCGGCGCCGGCAGCGGCGCAGTGTCGGTGGGTGTCGGCGGTTCAGGCGGCGATGGTGGCGGCGCAGATACGGTCACGGGCGAATACGCGGGTCACGCGCAGACGCAAGGCGACGACGCGGATGCGATCGTGTTCCAGAGCGTCGGCGGCGGTGGTGGCAACGGCGCGTTCAACGTAGCGGGCAATATCGCGGCCTCGACCAAGGGCAGCGGCGGCGTGTCCGTTGGTGTCGGCGGTTCCGGCGGCGGCGCCGGTGCGGGTAACACAGTGACGGCCGCCAGCGCAGGCATGATCGAGACGACCGGCGCGCGCTCGAATGCATTTGTCGCGCAGAGTCTCGGTGGCGGCGGTGGCAACGGTGGCTTCAACGTGAGCGGCGGCATCACGGCGTCCGCCGGCGTGGGTGGTGCGGTCTCGGTCGGTGTCGGCGGCGCGGGCGGCGATGGCGGCGGCGGCGGTCTGGTCGACGCGGACGTCGCAGGCACCGTGATCACTCGCGGCGCGGACGCGACTGCGATCATCATGCAGAGCATTGGTGGCGGCGGCGGCACGGGCGGCCTCAACGTGGCCGGTAGCGTGACCGCGACCAAGTCGGGTTCCGGGTCGGTCGCAGTCGGCGTCGGTGGTTCAGGCGGCGGCGGTGGCGCGGGCGGTGAAGTGCTCGGCTACGTCGACGCGAACGTGACGACCGCAGGCGATCGTGCCACGGGCGTGCTGCTGCAAAGCGTCGGCGGCGGCGGTGGCAGCGGCGGCATCAACGTTTCAGGCAGCGTGCGCGCGTCGAAAGAACTCGGCGGTTCCGTTGCGGTCGGTGTCGGCGGCTCGGGCGACGTCGGTGGCGAAGCAAAGCTGGTCACGGGCACCGTGCTCGGCACAGTCACTACCACGGGTGACGATGCCACGGGCGTGATCGCCCAGAGCATCGGCGGCGGTGGCGGCAACGGCGGCCTCAATGTCTCGGGCTCGCTCGATCTGTCTGCGGACAGCGGTGCGGCAGCGTCGATCGGCATCGGCGGCTTTGGTGCGGGCGGCGGCAAAGGCGGTGAAGTTTTCCTGACTCGCACGGGCGCGACACAGACCGACGGCACCAACGCGGACGGCATCGTCGTGCAGAGCGTTGGTGGCGGCGGCGGCAGCGGTGGCATCAACGTTTCGGGCGCAGTGTCGGCTTCGTCGACGAAGGACGCGATCTCGCTGTCGTTCGGGCTCGGCGGCTTCGGCGGCGGCGGTGGCGCGGCGGACGACGTCACCGCGCACGTGACGGGCAATGTGCTCGCACTCGGTCTCGAGCGCGTCACGCAGGTCGTCGAGGACGGCGTCACGCGCACACAGCGCGAGAACGGCTCGAACGGCATCGTCGTGCAGAGCATCGGCGGCTCGGGCGGCAATGGCGCGACCAACGTGAGCGGCGGCATGTCGCTCACCGGCGGCGGCTCCGGCAAGGGCATGGGGCTCAATTTTGGCGTCGGCGGTTTCGCGGGCGAAGGCGGCGACGCAGGCGAAGTCCTGCTCACAGTCAATGCCGCCCAGGTTACGGCGATGGGCGACGAGCGCTCCGGCGTGATCGCGCAGTCGATCGGCGGTGGCGGCGGCAATGGTGGCGCCAACGTCTCGGGCGGCGCGACGACGAACGGCCAGATCACGCTTGGCGTCGGTGGATTCGGCGGCAAGGGTGGTCTCGGCCAGAAGGTCGACGCGACCGTGAACTCGAACGTCACGGCGACGGGCGAAGGCGCGATCGGCTTCCTCGCGCAGTCCATCGGCGGACGCGGCGGCAACGGCGGCTTCAATATCAGCGGCGGTATCCGCGCGTCGGGCTCGACGTCTGCGAGTTCGCTCGTGTTCGGCCTCGGCGGCTTCGGCGGCGAGGGCAATCGCAGTGGTGAGGTGATCGCGAACCAGTCCGGGGCGATCACGGTCACAGGCGCCGGCGGCATCGGCGTGCTGGCACAGAGCATCGCGGGCGGCGGTGGCAACGGCGGCCTGAACGTGTCCGGCAACCTCAATTCCGGCAAGGGCTACACGGTCGCGATCGGCGTCGGCGGCAGCGGCGGCAAAGGTGCCAATGCGCAGGCCGTTACGTTGACCAGCGACGGCGCGATTGTCGTCGATGGCGGTATGGCCGCGCCAGCAGGCGCAGATCTGAAGCCCGAGGAACGCGCCGCGCTCGATTTCCTCGAGCGAGCGAACGGCATTCTCGCGCAGAGCATCGGCGGTGGCGGCGGCAACGGCGGCGCGAACCTAACCGGCGTGCTCGCGCCGAAGGGCAGCCCCGTGGCGATCGGCGTCGGCGGCACCGGCAGTGGTGGCGGCGATGCGGGCAAGGTGACGGTGCTGCGAGGCACGAATGCCGCGAGCTTCATCGTTACCGCAGGCGACTCGGCGAATGGCCTCACCGCGCAGTCGATCGGCGGCGGCGGTGGCAATGCGGGCGCGAACCTCGTGCTCGAGGGCCGCCTCGAGGGCGAAGGCAAGCAGGGTGGCAGCGAGATCATGGTGGCCGTGGGCGGCGGTGGTGGCGATCCAGGTCACGGCAACGAAGTCAGCGTGCAGCACGTCGGGCAGATCCAGACGGACGGCCGCAACAGCGACGGCATCCTCGCGCAGTCGATCGGCGGCGGTGGCGGCAATGCCGCGATCAACCTGGGCTTTGCCTACGCGCAGGGTGCGAAGGGCCTCAACGTCGCAGTCGGCGGCGGACCGGGTGAAGGTGGCGATGGCAAGCTCGTCACGGTCGACCATGCCGGCACGATCCTGACGGCGGGTGACGACTCCTCGGCGATCTTCGCGCAGAGCGTCGGTGGCGGCGGCGGCAATGTCGACGAGAACAGCATCACCACGTTCGAGACCAGCGGTTCGCTCGACCTGAGCATCGGCCGCAAGGGCGGCGAGGGTGGGCTCGGCGGCAACGTCGACGTCACCTCCGCTGGTGCGCTGCAGACGGGCGGCAACCGCGCGGTCGGTATCTTTGCGCAGAGCGTCGGCAATGGCGGCGGCAAGAGTGGCACGTTCGAACTCGGCTTCGAGTTCGAGTCGAAGGGCAAGGAAGGCAAGGACGAGGCCACGGACGTGGCGGTCGAGATGCAGGTCGGTCTCGAAGGCGGCAAGGGTGGCGAGGCCGGCGACGTCGAAGTGACGGCGAGTGGCTCGATCACGACCGCAGGCAAGGAAGCGCACGCAATCCAGGCGCAGAGCGTCGGCGGCGGTGGCGGTGTCGGCGGCGGCGCCGGCAGCAAGATTGCCGAAGACGGCTTTGCCTTCAGCCTGGGCGTCGGCGGCACGGGCGGCACTGGCGCGCTCGGGGGCACGGTCCTCGTCGACAACGGCGCAACACTCGTCACGGCCGGCGCAGGCGCACACGGCATCTTTGCGCAATCGATCGGCGGTGGCGGCGGCGTCGGTGGCAACTCCGGCGCGACGGCGTTCAACCTGGTCGGCGCGGCGAGCAAGAGCACGAGCACGACGATCAATCTTTCGGTGGGCGGCAGCGGCGGCATCGGCGCCGACGCGGACACGGTCACTGTCACGAACTCGGGTTCCATCCTCACCCAGGGCGCGAAGGCCTACGGCATCAACGCACAGTCGACCGGCGGCGGCGGCGGACAGGGCGGTGCGGTCATCGACGAAGTGCTGACGCGCGGTACCAACGTGCGTGCGCTCACGATCGACGTCGGCGGTCTGGGCGGCGACAGCAGCGACGGCCAGGCGGTCACGGTCACGAACACTGGTGTCTTGCACACGCTCGGCGCGGATTCGATCGGCATCCGCGCGCAGAGCCTCGGCGGCAGCGGCGGCGATGCCGGCCTGATCCTCAACCTGCGTGCCGATGTGATCGGTGCAGCATCGAGTTCGACCACTGCGCTGATCAACATCGGCACCGAAGGCGGCAAGGGCGGCACCGGCGGCACCGTCACCGTGACCAATGCCAGGCGTGCCGACGGCACCGGTGGCGTGGTCCTGACCGAAGGCGCGCGGGCGCACGGAATCTTTGCGCAGAGCCTTGGCGGCGGCGGCGGCAACGGCAGTTCGATCATCTCGGCCAACCTGACGGGCGGAATGAGTTCGACGTCGATCGGCATCAACATCGGCGGCAAGGGTGGCGAAGGCGCGACGGGCGGCGCGGTGAGCGTCGCGAACGCGGGCAGTATCGAGACGCTCGGTGCGGACGCGCATGGCGTGTTCGCGCAGTCGACCGGCGGTGGCGGCGGCAACGGCGGGCTCACGCTCGCAGTCAACGCAGTCATTGGTTCCGGCACGGCGGACAAGACCCCGCTGGTCGCGCTCGGCGGCGCCGGCGGCACGGGCGGCAATGCCGGCAACGTGACCGTCACGAACACCGGCAGCATCGTCACGCGTGGTGACCGTTCGCACGGCATCTATGCGCAGACGACTGGCGGTGGCGGCGGCGATGCCGGCATCAGCATCGGTCTCACCAGCGGCGCGATGAGCACCCGCATCGCAGGTGCACTGTCGGCAACCCTCGGCGGCCTCGGCGTCGCCGGTGTCACGGGCGGCGAAGGCGGCCAGGCAGGTACCGCGACCGTCGTGCAGCAGGGCGACATCGTCGTGCTCGGCCGCAACTCACGCGCGGTGGCCGTCGAAAACATCAACGGCGGCGGCGGGCACGTCGCGCTCGACTTCTCGGGCATCACGAGTTTCGATCCCGCGGATCTGATCCCCGACTTGTTGAAGACGTCGAACGCATCGGCCCAGGCGACCAGCCAGGCGGCGCCAGTCATCGAGTTTCACGTCGGCGGCGTCGGCACGCGTGATTCCAGTGCCGGGCGCACCGCACTCGACTACACGGGCGACTTCGGCGTTGCCGGCGACGACGGCGTTGCCAACAGCGCACAGGCGGTTGGCGGTGGCGGCGGCACGATCGACGTGAACCTCGGGATCGTCGACAACGGCACGGGAAGCAACCAGCCGTTTACTTTGCGCTCGTCGCTCGGCGGCCAGCAGGGACTGGCGAACCTCGGCGGTGAGATCGCGAGCCGACACGACGGCGACGTCCTCACCGAAGGCGCAAACACGCTCGGCGTGATGCTGCAATCGATTGGCGGCGGTGGCGGGCGCGCGAACGTCGCGGTGAACGCGGCGGCCGGTACGCTAGGCGCGGCGGAATTCTCGCTCGGCGGAATGCTGGGCAACGACGAAAGCGGCGCGGCCGTGACGCACCAGCAACTGGGCTCGGTAGCAACCAGCGGTGTTGCGGCGCATGGCGTGCTGCTGCAGAGCGTTGGCGGTGGCGGCGGCCTGCTGACGTACCGTGTGGCAGGTGATGCGACTACCGCGAGCGCGTCAGGTAAGCCGGCAGTGCAGCCGACGGCCTCCGTCCGCCTTGGCGGCGTTGCAGGTGCTGGCCTCGATGGCGCTTCGGTCGCACTGCAACTGACGGGCGACACTTCCACGCGCGCTGATCACGCGTCCGGCATCGTGTTGCAAAGCATCGGTGGCGGCGGCGGTGGCGCGACGGTGATCGGCGTCGACTCGGTCGACGTAACGATCGGTGGCATGGCCAGTGCGAGCGGCGACGCGGGCAGCGTCGAGTTTGCGAACCGGGGCAACGTGTCCACGACGGGCGCCAAGGCCCATGGCGTGTTCCTGCAGTCCATTGGTGGCGGTGGCGGCGCCGTATTCACCGACGCCGGCAAGGTGTCTGTGACGACGTCGGCGTCCAATGCGGGCGATGGCGGCGCAATCCGCTATACGCAGCAAGGCGACGTCCTGACGGGCGGTGTGGACGCCTACGGCCTCGTGGCCCAGAGCCTCGGTGGCGGCGGCGGCTTCGTCGACGGCGAGTTCGCAGGCAGCGCCGGTGGCGCCGGGCAGGGTGGCAACGTAGTGCTCGACCTTCAGGGCAATGTCGCGGCGCTCGGCGATGGTTCCGTCGCCGTGTTCGTCCAGAGTGCGGGCCGCGACGGCGCGGGCGACATCGACGTGACGCTCGGCAGTGGCTTCGCCGTTGTCGGCGGCATCGATGGCATCGGCGTACAGTTCGATGGCGGTGCAGCCAATTCATTGGCCAACGCGGGCTCGGTGCTGACGCTGTCAGGCGTGACCGGCCTCGCATTGAAGGGCGGCGCCGGTGATGACTCGATCGCCAACGTCGGAGTCGTGCTCGGCAATGTCGACTTGGGCACCGGACTCAATCGCTTCGACAATGAGGTGGGTGCGTCGCTCTATGCGGGCGCCACGTTCAACCTGGGTTCGACGGACGGAATGCTGCTGCAGCGCGGCTTGTTCGCCCCGGGTGCCAACGGCGAGGTCGTCACCACGAACCTTAGCGGCAGCTTCGGGCAGACGGCGACCGGCATCGCGGACTTCGACCTCGACTTCGCCGCCGATGCGGTGGACTCGCTGTCAGCGACGGGTACCGTCGAGCTTGACGGCACGGTGCAGGTTGCGGTCCTGAACGTTTATGCCGTGAAGCCGGGCGACCACGAAAAGACGCTGTTTCAGGGCGCGGGCGGCCTGGTTGACCATGGACTCACGCTGCAGGCGCCTGAGTCCATCGTCATCGGCTATCAGTTGCTGCAGCCCACGGCGAACTCCTCCGTGCTCGCGTACTCGGTCGACTTCGCACCCGACGGGCTGCTGGGCAATCGTCGGGAGGTCGGCAGTTACCTGAACCGCGTGCAGGCAGCGGGCAGCGCGCCGATCCTCGGCGACACTATCGAGTCGCTCGTCGCGCAGACGGAACTCGCACCGTACAGCCTGCTGCTGACGCAACTGGGGCCCGAGTTCTATGCGGAGCAACAGGCGCTGACGCTCGGCAGCGTGCAGCGCTTTGCGCGCGTCGTGAGTGATTGTGGTGCGACGACGTCCGCCAGCGGGGGCGACGATTGCGTGTGGATGCGGTTCGACGTCGATGCTTCGAATCGTGACGAGGCTGCCGGCTTCCCGGCAACCTACGAGACCGCGCGCCGCCTCTCGCTGGGGCGACAGAAGAGTGGCGACAATGACTGGACTTACGGCCTCGCCGCGGGCTTCGAGCACAACAATTCCGCGGGCTTCGACGGCCGCTGGCGCGGCGAGACAACGTTGTTCCAGGCCGGCTTCGAAGGCCGGAAGGCCTACGGTGCCACGTCGATCGGTGGCACGCTGACCCTCGGCAACAGTGGCCAGTCCGTCCGCAGGCAGATCGACGTGACGGAACCGGTCGTTGCGCGCGGTAACCGCGATGTACCGTTCATCGCGGGCGTTGCCGACGTGACGCACGCTTTCGACCTCGGTGCGTGGCGCCTGGCTCCCGCGTTGAACCTGGGCGTTGCGCACCTGCGGGGCGAGCAAATGCAGGAGCACGGGGCGGACGGACAGGAACTCCGGCTTGCAGGCGACGACGAGACGAGTGCATGGCTCGAGCCGGCGATCGACGCCGGTTTCACCGTCAACTACACCGGTGACAAGGTCCTGCGACTGTATGCACGCTTCGCCGCGCTCTATTACCTGACCGACCCGATGACGGAAGTGAGCGCCGGGCTCGTCGCCGCCCCGGGCGACGCCTCGATGATGCAGGTCGGGTCCGACCTCGACGACCTGCACTGGCTCGCGGAGGGTGGTTTCGAGCTGATCGGCGGTGATCGCTACACCTTCAGCCTGTCGTATGGGGCGCAACGCTCCGACCTGCGTGACAGCGACGCCGGGACGGTGCGCGTCGTGATCCCGCTGCACTGAGGAGCGTGCAGCCCACTGGAGCGATGGAAGCAAATCAGTAAACTACGCAGCCCGACTCCTTCGGCTGCCGCATTCGTGCCCTTGCTTCCATCGCTCGTTCCTGCCAGTTCCTTATCGCGGCCGACACTCGACCGTCGCCTTTGCGTGGCGCCGATGATGGACTACACCGATCGGCACTGCCGCTACCTGCTGCGGCTGTTGAGTCCGCGTTCGCTGCTGTACACGGAAATGGTGACCGCGCACGCGCTGGTTCACGGCCACCTCGACCGCCTGCTGGGGTTCGACCACTTCGAGCATCCGGTCGCGCTGCAGCTTGGCGGTTCCGATCCGAAGTTGCTCGCCAAGGCCGCGAAGATTGGCGAGCAGTACGGCTACTACGAGATCAACTTGAATGTCGGCTGCCCGAGCGAGCGCGTGCAGAGTGGCAGTTTCGGCGCGTGCCTGATGGCCGAGCCCGAGATCGTGGCCGAGTGCATGATCGCCATGCGCGAGGCGGTGAGCATCCCCGTCACCGTGAAATGCCGGATCGGCATCGATGAACTCGAGGACTACGGTTTCTTCGAGTGGTTCGTGCTGGCCGTGCAGAAGGCGGGCGTCGACGTCTTCGTCGTGCACGCCCGCAACGCCATCCTGCAGGGGCTCACGCCGAAAGAGAACCGCGAGATCCCGCCACTGCGCTATGACGTGCCGGAGCGACTCAAGCGCGAGCACCCGGAACTCACGGTGATCCTGAACGGCGGCCTCAAGACTGCGCGCGAGGTCGGCGCCTGGTTGCCGAAGTTCGATGGCGTGATGCTCGGCCGGCAGATTTATCACGAGCCGTACCTGCTCGCGGAACTCGACGCGCAATTCCTCGGCCCTGGTTTCATGCCGCCTGCGCGCGAGGAGGTGGTGGAACGCTACGCCGAGTACGTCGATCGCATGCTCGGGTCCGGTCATCGATTGCCGTTGATGCTGCGTCACGTCCAGGGGCTCTTCGCGGGGCTGCCGAACGCCCGCGCCTGGCGCCGCTACCTGACGGAGCACGCGATCCTGCCCGGTGCCGGCGCCGACGTCCTGCGGGACTCGCTGCGGATGTTCCGTGAGGCGGCCTAGCGATCCTGCCGGCGCCCCCCGGCCTGTACATGCCGCCACTGGGCGACGGGCCACACTGGATATAATGTAAAGTCGAGTCGGGTCCATCTGCCCGCCACGGGCGCCCAGGGGTTTTGCCGAGCGTGACCAGTACCGAGACGGAAGTCGCCGTCCTCTTCGCCGATGTCGTGGGCAGCACTCGCCTGTACGAGCTGCTCGGCGACCAGCGTGCGCGCGAGCTGATCCAGCTCTGCGTCGAGATCATGCGCGAGGCGACCGGGCGCAACCGCGGCACGGTCATCAAGACCATCGGCGACGAGATCCTCGCGATCTTCCCGACCGTCGACGACGCCGTGAACGCCGGTGGCGAGATGCAGCAGGACATCGGCGCCCGCCCCGAGCTCCTCGTGCAGGGCCAGCACGTCGCGATCCGCATCGGCTGTCACTTCGGGCCGGCCGTGCTCGAAAACAAGGACATCTTCGGCGCGTCGGTGCACACCGCCAACCGCATGACCAGCCAGGCCAAGGCCGGCCAGATCATTCTCTCGGCGGACTCACTGCGCCGCTGTTCGCCCGAGTGGCGCGCCGTCTCACGCCGCGTGGACATCACCTCGCTGCGTGGCCTCAACGAGGAGATGGAGCTCTACGAGATCCTGTGGCAACAGGAGGACGCGACCAGCATGCTGCCGTCGATCGCGATGGGCGGCATGCATGGCGCGCGACGCGTGCGCGTGCGGCATCGCAACACCGAGATCGTGCTCGACGATGCCCGCAACGAAATCACGATGGGTCGGGCCGAGGAAAACAGCGTGGTGCAGAGAGGCGCGCTGATTTCACGCCTGCACGCCAAGATCGAACTGGTGCGGGGCCGCTTCCTGCTCATCGACCAGAGCACGAACGGCACCTTCGTGCTGCATGCGGACGGCAAGGAATCGTTCGTGCGGCGGGATTCCGTCGCGCTGCATGGCGAGGGTTGCATCGGGCTCGGCAAATTGCCGGACCCGACTGCGGCGGACGTGATCCGGTTCTCGCTCGAGGACTGACGTCCTCGAGCTAAGGGGTTAGGGGATAGGGGTTAGTCGGAGGTGCTGTTGAAGCCTGAAATATCGGCTCAGTACCTGCGGCGGAGCGATGAAGTGTCGGTCCAGTGCGAACTTCCGACTAACCCCTAACCCCTATCCCCTGCGCTCGGCGCTAGCCGAGCGCTTCCTTCACCTGCTGGCACTGCTCTTTGAGCTCCGCCGGCATCCGGGCGCCGTAGCTGTCGAGGTACTTGCCGATGTCGTCGATCTCGACGTGCCAGGCGGCGGTGTCGAGGTCGAGCAACTGGTGCAGCGACGACTCGGGCAGGCTCAGGCCCTTGAGGTCGATGTCCTCGGGGCGCGGCAGGAAGCCGATCGGCGTCTCCCGGGCCTGCGCACGGCCTTCGCACCGATCGACGATCCAGGACAGCACGCGCAGGTTGTCGCCGAAGCCCGGCCACAGGAACTTGCCGTCCTTGTCCTGGCGGAACCAGTTGACGTGGTAGATCTTCGGCAGCTGCTTGGCGCGGCCCTCGAAACTCAGCCAGTGCGACCAGTAATCCGCGAAGTTGTAGCCGCAGAACGGTTTCATCGCCATCGAGTCCCGGCGGACCACGCCCACCTGGCCCACGGCCGCGGCAGTCGTCTCCGAGGCCATGCCGGCACCGACCATCACGCCGTGCGCCCAGTCGCGGGCTTCGTACACCAGCGGGGCCACTTCGCGGCGGCGGCCACCGAACAGGATGGCCGAGATCGGCACGCCTTCCGGGTGCTCCATCAGGTGCGAGTAGGCGGGGTTCTGCTTCGCCGAGACGGTGAAGCGTGAATTCGGATGCGCCGCCGGCGTCTTCGCGGTCGCCTTGTCGTACGGCTTGCCTTGCCAGTCGATGACCGGCGTGCCCGACGTGCGGCCTTCCCACCACGGCTCGTTGTCGGCCGTCAGCGCCACGTTGGTGAAGATGGTGTCGTGATGGATCATCTCGTAGGCGTTGCGGTTGGTCTTCGGGCTGGTGCCCGGCACCACGCCGAAGAAACCCGCCTCGGGGTTGATCGCGCGCAGGCGACCATCGCTGCCCACGTGCAGCCAGGCGATGTCCTCGCCAATCGTCCAGACCTTCCAGCCCGGCATCGTGTCCGGTGGGATCAGCATGCCGAGGTTGGTCTTGCCGCAGGCCGACGGGAACGCGCCAAGCACGTAATGCACTTCGCCGCGCGGGTTCTCCATGCCGACGATCAGCATGTGTTCTGCAAGCCAGCCTTCCGTGCGTGCCTGGAAACTCGCGATGCGCAGCGCGTGGCACTTCTTGCCGAGCAGCGCGTTGCCGCCGTAACCGGAGCCGATGCTCTTGATCGAAAGCTCCTCGGGGAAATGCATGATGAAGCGCTTGTCGGGATCGAGGTCGCCAATCGAGTGCAGGCCCTTGACGAAGGTGCCGTCCTTCTCGATCCGGTGCAGCGCCGGCGCGCCCATGCGGGTCATGATCCGCATGTTGAGCACGACGTACGGGCTGTCGGTGATTTCGACGCCACAGCGCGAATAGGGCGAGTTGATCGGGCCCATGCAGTAGGGCACGACGTACATCGTGCGGCCTTTCATGCAGCCGTCGAACAGCGCGTCGATGGTCTTGTGACCGGCGGCCGGGTCCATCCAGTTGTTGTTCGGACCCGCGTCTTCTTTCTGCGGCGTGCAGATGAAGGTGAGGTGCTCGACGCGCGCGACATCCGACGGATTCGAGCGGTGCAGGTAGCAGTTGGGAAACGTGGCCTGGTTGAGCTCGATCAGGTCGCCGGTGCCGAGCATCCGCTGCACCAGTTCGTCGCGTTCGATGTCCGAGCCGTTGCACCAGTGGACGTGGTCGGGTTGCGTGAGTTTTGCGGTCTGCTCAACCCAGGCACGCAGGGATGTATTCGTAGTCATTAAAGGACCTTCTTTCACAGTCCCCGAATTATAGCCGCCCGACCCCCTGCGGCGCTGCGTTGCGACGCAAACGCAGCGTTCGGGAAAGTACGCACCAAAAAAAAGCGCCCTCCGGGGAGGGCGCAATCAGGGGGAGACCGGTGGCCAGGGTCCGCGTCTTGGTATTAAGAGACGGTGCGGGCCCGGCTTTCGTCCGAAATCAGAGAGTTAAGCTGCCTTGCGGGCGCGCTTGACGGTCTTGCGGACCGCGCGCTTGGCGGCAGCGGTCTTGCGACGCACGGCGGCCTTCGGGGCCTCAGCTTCCTTCTCGGCCTTCTCGACCAGGCTGACGTAGGCATGCTTGGCGACGTTGCGGAAGTCGCGGCCAGCTGTCTTGAAGATCGTCACCGCGCGGGTCGCGTCTTCGACGACGCGGGCCCGCGTGGCCGGCGTGAGCTCGATCTGCTCGCGCACGAATTCAATGATGTTCTCAGCCTGCGTCGCGCGCTCGAGGCGCAGCGCGACTTCGGTCAGGGCGGACGTCACGACGTCCGACTGCAATTCGATCAGGCTCTGCACGGTCGTCTGCGAGACCGTGGTCAGCTTGACGCCCGAGCGCGCGATCATGCGCACAGGGCTCTTCAGGGCCTTCAGGGTTTCGGCGGAGCCGGTGACGGCTTCGCGCACGGAATCAACGGAGTTCCGGCGGAACTTGCGAACCTTGCCGACGAGCAGCTCACCGCCCTCGGCGACGTATTCCTGCATATCTACGATCATGGAGATCTCCTTGGGTTGTCTAGGACTGCTGCATTGCAGCATTGCTGCATTGCACAATAGTCCAGATGAAAACAACTGTCAAATCGGTAGAAATGCCCAACCTGGGCTGGACGGCACCTTGGCGGGCCGAAACACTGGTTCGAACACGGCATTTCGCGGCATCCGCCGCCAGTTTGTCCCTTGCCTCGAATCCGCCGGTCCCGCAGAGTCCGCCCCCGATGGCCAGCCTGCAGAACGCACCCGCACCCCCGTTGCCACGCAGTGTCGTCGGCAGCGTCGGCCCGTCGCGCGCGGCATTCGTGGCTGCTGTGCTGTTCGTCCTCTGGGCCCTGGGTACCGCGGGCAGGGCGTTCGCGCAGGAGCCTGCCGACACGGTCAGCGTCGCCGCGGCCACCGGATCCGGTCCGTTGGCAACGTCGATTGAAATGCAGAAGCTCGACGTGTCCACGGGCCCGGGCGGACGGGAAATCCGTCGCTGGATCCCGGCCGAGCGGCTGAATGCCGGCGATGAAGTTCACTACACGGTGCGCGTGCGCAATCCGGGCAAACAGGCGGTGGACGCCGTCGTCGTCACCAAGCGCCTGCCGTTCGGCGTGCATTACCTGCGGGGTTCGGCCACCGGTCCCGCCGCCGAGGTGCAGTTCTCGATCGACGGCGGCAAGTCGTTCGCGACGCCGGAAATGCTGGCCCGTGCCGCGGGCGGCGGCAAGAAGGCACAGCGCAAGCCGCTCGAGAAAGACTACACGCATGTCCGGTGGGTGCTCAGCAAACCCCTGGGCCCGGCGTCGACTGCGCTGCTGCGCTTCCGCGCGACGTTTTCCTGACCCGCATGGCAATGCCCCTGGCCGAAATCCTGGGTCCCGCCGGCCCGCTGGCCCGCACACTGCCGGGCTATTCCTCGCGGCCGCAGCAGATCGAGATGGCGGAGCACGTGGCCGCCGCGCTGCAGGAGCGAACGCAACTGGTGGTCGAAGCCGGCACCGGCACGGGCAAGACGTTCGCTTACCTGGTACCCGCCCTGTTGTCCGGTCGCAAGGTCATCGTGTCCACGGGAACGCGCGCGTTGCAGGACCAGCTGTTCCATCGTGACCTGCCGACGATCTGTGCCGCGATCGGGCGACCCGTGCGCATCGCGTTGCTCAAGGGACGCGCCAATTACCTGTGCCGTCACCGGCTCGACATGACCGAGCAACAGGCCTATGCCCGCGGGTTGCGCAAGGAAGTCGCGACCGCGTTGCCCAAGGTCCGTTCGTGGTCGTACACGACGAAGCGGGGCGACATTGCAGAGTTACCCGGCATCGGTGAACAGGATCCGGTGTGGCCGTGGGTGACGTCGACGCGCGAGAACTGCCTTGGTGCCGACTGTCCAAAATTCGAGGAGTGTTTCGTGCTTGCGGCGCGGCGCGAAGCGCAGGCGGCCGACATCGTCGTCGTCAACCACTACTTGCTGATGGCCGACCTCGTGCTCAAGGACGAGGGCTT
Organism: uncultured Gammaproteobacteria bacterium; assembly: GCA_963846315.1. Taxonomy (GTDB): domain Bacteria; phylum Pseudomonadota; class Gammaproteobacteria; order Steroidobacterales; family Steroidobacteraceae; genus RPQJ01. The sequence continues at coordinate 204,850 of CAWJVM010000005.1, read as the reverse complement.
CGGCGACCTGCTGCCCGGTGCCGACGCGATCGTGATCGACGAAGCCCACCAGTTGCCGGACGTCGCCGCGCAGTTCCTGGGCTACAGCGTCAGCACGCGTCAGCTCACCCACCTGTCGAAAGACGTGGCGGGTGAGTTGCTGCTGGCGCAGCAGATGGCTGGCAACGTCGATGGCGCACTGAACGGACTGGATGCGCAGATCGCGGCCGTGCTGGCGATCACCGGTGGCCAGGATGCGCGCCTCGAACACACGCAGTGGCCGGACCGCCTGCTCGAAGCGCTGAACGGACTGGGCGCGCGCGCGAAGGAACTGGCCGATGCGATCGCGCCGCTCGGCGCCGACGGCCAGGCCGCGTTCAAGCGCCTGCAGGAACGACTCGAGGAAAGCGCCGACCGGCTGCAGTCATTGACGGCCGCGGAGGCACCGGGTGGCGTGCGCTGGGCCGAAACCAGCGCGCGCAACGTCAGCGCGCATTTCGCGCCCGTCGACGTGGCGAGCCAGCTCTCTGCCCTGATGGAGACGCAGCCGTGCGCTTGGATTCTCACGTCCGCGACGCTTGCCGTGGGCGACGACTTTTCGCACTTCAAGCGTCGCAGCGGGCTGAAGCATGCAACGACCGTGCGGTTCGAAAGCCCGTTCGATTTCGCCAACCAGGCGCTGATGTACCTGCCCAAGGGGCTGGGTGAGCCGGGTGCGCCGGACCATTCGCGCAACGTGATCAACGCGGCGTTGCCGGTGCTCGAAGCGAGCGGCGGTCGTGCGTTCATCCTGTTCACGAGTCATCGCGGGCTGCGCGAAGGCGCCGAGGAACTCTATCGGCTGTGGGGCGAGAAGCCGCCGTTCCCGGTGCTGATCCAGGGCGGTGCGTCGCGCGACCACCTGTTGCGCGCGTTCCGGGAAGCCGGCAATGCCGTGCTGCTCGGCACCGGCAGTTTCTGGGAGGGCATCGACGTGAAGGGCGAGGCCCTCAGCGTCGTGATCATCGACAAGCTGCCGTTTGCGGCACCGGACGATCCGCTGCTCAAGGCGCGGCTTGCAGCGATCCGCGAGCAGGGCGGCAATCCGTTTTTCGACGAGCAGGTACCCCAGGCGGTGATTGCGCTGAAGCAGGGCGTCGGCCGGCTGATTCGCGATGAAACCGACTGTGGCGTGGTGATGCTCTGCGATACTCGCCTGGTGACGAAGGGCTATGGCCGACAGTTCATCACCAGCCTGCCGCCGATGCGGCGCACGCGCGCGCTCGAGGACGTGCAGGCCTTTCTGCGCGAGAAACTCGGATGACCCGACTGCGGGTGCTCGCGATCGACACGTCGACCGAAGCGTGCTCGGCGGCGCTGCTGTGGTCCGATGGCGAACTGCGCCAGCGATTCACCATTACCGAGCGCGGGCATGCCGACCTGATCCTGCCGATGATCGACGGCTTGCTGGCGGAGGCGGGCTGCAAGCTCAAGGACCTCGATGGGCTGGCGTTCGGTCGCGGCCCGGGTGGCTTCACCGGCTTGCGGATCGCGGCGGGCGTCATCCAGGGCCTGGCGTATGGTGCGGACCTGCGCGTTGCGCCGGTATCGAGTCTCGCCGCCGTCGCTTATCTCACCGGATTCACCTCTCCCGCGTCAGCGGGAGAGGTCGCGCGTAGCGCGGGTGAGGGTTCCGAGCCCTCACCCCAACCCTCTCCCGCTGTAGCGGGAGAGGGAGCCGGAGTCCTCGTCTGCAACGACGCCCGCATGAAAGAGGTGTACTGGGGCTGCTACCGGTTCGACCAGGGCGACCCGGAGGTTCCTCTCTTGCTGGACGCGGAGACCGTCGGACCCGCGGATCGCGTGCAGCCCGCACCGGGCGTATTGCACTTTGCGGGCAACGGCATTCCCCCGTATCCGGCGCTGCAGGCCCGGCTCGAATCCGCCGGTCTCAGCTACCACGCTGGCGTGTATCCGCGTGCCGATGCCATTGCACGCCTCGGCGAACGGATGTTGCAGCGAGGTGAAGGCGTGGCGGCCGCCGACGCGCTGCCGGTCTACATTCGTGACAACGTGGCCTGGCCGGCACGACCAACCGTCACGGGATTGTCATAATTGACGCTTGTAATGCGCGTGCAATGTTACGTGCCAGCACCGGACCAGTCATGACAGGCAAGCAGATCCTGATCGTCGAAGACGAGAAGCCGATCCGGGACATGATCGCGTTCGGGTTGCGTCGCGCCGGATTCACGGTCAGCGAAGCGGAAGACTGCAGCGAAGCGCGCGCGCGCATCGCGGATTCCCGTCCCGACCTGCTGCTGGTCGACTGGATGCTGCCCGACCAGAGCGGACTCGAGCTTACTCGTTCGATCAAGCGCAACAAGGAAACGCAGGACCTGCCGGTGATCCTGCTCACGGCCCGCGCCGAAGAGCACGACAAGGTCGCGGGTCTCGAAGGGGGTGCGGACGATTACGTCACCAAGCCCTTCAGTCCACGGGAACTGCTGGCACGTATCCAGGCCGTGTTGCGCCGGACGTCGCCGACCGCCTCGGGCGAGTCGATCGAGGCGGGCGCGCTCAAGCTCGATCCCGTCAGTCACCGCGTCATCGTGGGCGAGCAAACGGTGTCGCTCGGTCCCACCGAGTACCGCCTGTTGCAGTTCTTCATGGAGCACCCGGAGCGCGTGTACGCGCGCAGCCAGTTGCTCGATCGTGTCTGGGGCGGCAACGTCTACGTCGAGGAGCGCACGGTGGACGTGCACATCCGCCGGCTGCGCAAGGCGCTGGAGCCGTTTGCGTGCGACTCGCTGGTGCAGACGGTGCGTGGTTCAGGGTATCGTTTCTCGACCCGGCCCGAGTAAGCCGGTCGCTCGACGGACCGAGGATCGCAGCGCTTGACCCGACTCGCCTGGCAGCATCTCTTCGGTCTCTGCAGCGGCCTGCTGGTGGCCCTGCTTTTCGGCTGGATCATTGGGCGACCCGGCTTGTGTGCCTCGCTGTACCTCGCGGCCGTCGTCGCCTGGCAGGCCAGCAACCTCATCCGCTTCGAACACTGGCTGCGTCTGCGCAGCATCCTGAAACCACCGAACATGGGCGGCCTGTGGGGCGACGTCGTCGCCAACGCGCACCGTCTCTACCAGCGCAAGCGGTTCCACAAGCGTCGCGCGCTGACGCTGCTGCGCGAACTCCGGCGCATGACGTCGGCCATGCCGGACGGCGCGATCCTGCTCGGACCCACGCGCGAAATCCTCTGGTTCAATCCGACGGCGGCGAACTGGCTCGAGTTGCGCCGCAAACTCGACTACGGCATTCGCATCGACAACCTGATCCGGCAGCCCGAGTTCGTGGACTACGTCACCGCCGGCGGCAGGGGACCGGGACCGCGCATCCACATGCCGAGCCTCGGCGATCGCTGGTTCGCGTTCAACCTGGTGACCACCAGCACGCGCGACCTGCAGCTGCTGATCGTTCGCGACGTCACGGCCGAGGCACGGCTCGAAAGCATGCGCCGGGACTTCGTCGCCAACGCGTCGCACGAGCTGCGCTCGCCGCTGACCGTGGTCCGTGGCTACCTCGACACGCTCGCCGACGATCCAGTCCTCGACGAGAGCTGGCGCGAACCGGTGCGCGAGATGCAGCGCCAGGCCGAGCGCATGCACAGCATCGTCTCCGACCTGCTGGAGTTGTCGCGCCTCGAGGCAGGCAGCAGCGAGGCGGAGAGGGAGCCCATCGACGTGGCCGGGTTGCTTTCGCTGATGCGCAAGGAAGTGCTCGCGCGCCGCGATCAGCCGGCCCGGTTTGAACTGCGTCTCGACTCGGACGCGCTGCTGCTCGGCGCCGAACCCGAACTGCATTCGATTTTCCAGAACCTGATCACCAATGCGGTGAAGTACACGCCGGCGTCCGGCACCGTGGCGGTCCGTTACTGGACCGATGCCGCGGGCAGCCACGTCGCGGTCAGCGACACGGGCATCGGCATTCCGGCCGCGCACATCCCGCGCTTGACGGAACGCTTCTACCGCGTCGACGCGGGCCGCTCGCGCAAGCTCGGCGGCTCGGGGCTCGGGCTCGCGATCGTGAAGCACGCATTGCAGCGGCACGGCGCGCAACTCGAGATTACGAGCGAAGAAGGCAAGGGCAGCACGTTCACCTGCCATTTTCCGCCCGCGCGGGTCCAGTTGCGTGCAAGTGCGGATGCCGGAGCTGCCCAGCTTCGTTGATCCTGCCGACTGCGCCCTGCAGTACGGATGTCATCACGCTGCAACCTGCCTGTCACATGCGCGGCGTAAAAAGTCGCCAAGGAAACGCCGGGCGGATGCTTTCGAGCACCGCACCCGGCGCAGCCGAAACAGACAGGCAAACCACCGAAAGGGGATCAATGTGAAATCGACCGTGCTTGCGACCGCCGTCGCCGCCGCGCTGCTTGCTCAGTGCCGCGGATGCGTCCGCGCAGACCAAGGGCGCGGCCACCAAGGCCGATGTCCAGTCCATCCAGTCTCAGATGCAGGCGCTGGCCGAGCGTCTCAACCGACTCGAGACGGCCAATGCCGAGCTCAAGACGCAGAATTCGGAGCTGCAGGCGCTGGCCGACCGCCGCGAGGCGGAGATGGACTACCTGAAGTCGCAAACGAAGGACCTGCGTGAAGAAGGCGCGGTCGCGGCGAACGAGATCTCGAAGGTGAAAGGGCGCCGACTGGGCGACGAAGATCAAGGGCCGCGGCGACTTCCGCTTCCGCCAGGAAAACATCTGGACGGAGCGCGTCGTCGACGGTCGAGGCGGTGGAAGCCGCCGATCGCGCCCGCCAGCGTATCCGCGCCCGGCTCGGCTTCGATTTCAAGGCAACCGACAACGTCAAGGGCACCTTGCTGTTGGCCACCGGCGGCGACGATCCGCGCTCGTCCAACCAGACGCTGGGCAGCAGCGGCACGCGCAAGTCGATCGGCCTCGACATGGCCTACGTCGACTGGAAGTTCATGGAGGGCGGCAACCTGCTGCTCGGCAAGCAGGTCAACCCGGTCTTCAAGCCCGGCCAGAGCATGTTCTACGACGGCGACTTCAACCCGGAAGGTGGCGCCGTCAAGTTCGACCGCGGCATGTTCTTCGGCACCGCCTACGGCTGGTGGCTCAGTGAGCAGTACAACGCGGACCCGAACGGCGAGAACTCCGACGCCAACATTTTCGGCCTGCAGGCAGGCATGAAGTTCCCGTTGCTGGGCGGCGAAACCGTGCTCGCGGCGAACTATTACGAGTGCGGCGCCTGCCAGGGCAATTCACCGCTCTATGCGAACAGCGCGAACGGCAACACGACGTTCCGCATCGGTGCGAACACGACGAACCTGCTGACCTACGGTTACGACATCTTCGAGCTCGGTGGGCAGATGGGCGTCACCGTGGCCAACCTGCCGGTGACGTTCTGGGCCAACTATGCCCGCAACCTCGCGGACGACGTCGAGTACGACACGGCCTATGCCGTCGGCGCGATGGTCGGCAAGGCCAGCAATGCCAAGACCTGGGAGGCGGGGCTGTTCTACCAGGCGATCGACAAGGACGCGCTGTTCGGCCAGTGGGTCGACTCGGACTTCGGCAACGGCAATACGGACTCGGAAGGCTGGGTGCTCAAGGCCGGCTATGCCCCGGTCAAGAACTTCACCATGAATGCCACGTACTTCATGAATACTCTGAACAAGGACGTGGGCGTCGAACTGGACTACGACCGGCTGCAGCTGGACCTGAACTACAAGTTCTGATCCCGTCCCGCAGACGGCCCTCCCCCGGTCCCGCAAGGGCCCCCCTCGCCAGGATCCCCGGCGAGGGCGCGGGGAGGGCCTTTTTTTTCTGGCCCGGTTGAACTTGTCTCAGTCCGGGCCGTCCTGTACAAGACGGCAGCCTCGGGAGATGAATCACCGTGATGGACACTTCGGATCTTTCGCACCACATCCACAGCCGTTACAACGCGGAGCTCGAAGGCATCCGGACGGGTGTGTTGCAGATGGGCGGCCTCGTCGAGCAGCAGCTGCAGAACGGGGTCAAGGCGATCGTGGGCGGGGACAGCCGCCTCGGTGAGGAAGTGGCCCGGCAGGACCACAAGGTCAACGCGATGGAAGTCGCGATCGACGAGGATTGCAGCCGCGTCCTCGCCACGCGCGCGCCCACTGCCTCGGACCTGCGCCTGATCGTGGCGGTCATCAAGACCATCACCGATCTCGAGCGCATCGGCGACGAAACGGAAAAGCTCGGGCACGCCGCGGCGCGCCTGTCGAACTCCGACCGCACGGCGGATCGTTACCGCGAGCTGAAGCACATCGGCGAACTCGTATCCGACATGGTGCACGGCGCGCTCGATGCGTTCGCCCGCCTCGACACCGAGGCGGCGCTCGACGTGGCTCGCCGAGATCGCGTGATCGATGAAGAGTACGAGGCGATCCAGCGCCAGTGCATCACCTTCATGATGGAAGACCCGCGCGCGATCCGGCGCACGCTGGATATCCTGAGCCTCGCGCGCGCCCTCGAGCGCGTGGGCGACCATGCCAAGAACATCTGCGAGTACGTGGTCTACATGGTGCTGGGCAAGGACATCCGCCACCTGTCGATCGAAGACGTCGAAAGGCAGATCCATGCGGCACGCGCGACGAAGCAGGGTGGTCAAGGGTAGACTGCCGCCTGTTTCGGGACGCGGAGCACGCGTTTGAACCTGACTTTCGATTCCCGGCAGCCCTGGTGGCTGCAGACCCGCACGCTCAACCTGGCGGGATTCCTGTGGTGTGCCGGCTTGATGGCCTACGCGCTGTTCGTCCAGTACGGATTGCGCGAAGAACCGTGCCCGCTTTGCATCCTGCAACGTGTGGCCGTGATCACCACGGGCGTGATCTTCCTGGTCGCGTGGCTGCACAACCCCGCGAGCGCCGCGATGCGACGCTTCTACGGCACGCTGGTCGTGCTCGCCGCCCTGGCCGGCATGGGTGTCGCGGCCCGGCACATCTTCGTGATCAACGCGCCGCCGGGCGCGGTTGCGGAATGCGGCGCCAGCCTCGACTACATGATGGACGTGCTGCCGTTGCACGAGGTGCTGGGCAAGGTGCTGAGCGGCTCCGGCGAGTGCGCCAAGGTCACCTGGCGCTTCCTCGGGTTCAGCATGCCGTTCTGGGTACTGCTGAACCTGCTCGGGCTCGCCGCGCTCGGCGCACTGGCTAACTGGCGGAAGCGCTGAGTCCGCGTTCGTACGCCTCGCCCGCTTCAGCGAGGTCGCGTGACGCGAGGGCGAGGGTCCTGGCGTCCGATCCGGTCTGTCCTGTCGCGCTTGGAAAGGCAGAAACGCGCGCGCCAGGACAGACCGGATCGAACGCCTGACACGCAGCGCCTGAGCACCTTTTTCCGCGCGCGGAAAAGGTTGCACGGCGCACGCAACGTCACCGCGCACCGAACCAGACCACCCGCGTCACCTTCTTGCTGGCCGCCCGCAGCGCGCCCCGCACCTGACGCTGAGCGCCTCTGCATCTGTCCGGACATCTGTCCGGCTACGTGCGCCGTGCGGGTCGTCGGGCGTGAACCGATGGCAGCTATTGCGGGCAGTCGTTTCCGCCCGACGAAACGCTCAGGCGCCGAGGCGCAAGCGGTCGATTCCGTGCCTTCCCCCGAGCGCGTGTCTGCCTTTCCAAGCTCGGGGGAAGGCACGGAATCGACCGCCTGCAACTAGCGCGTGTCTGCCTTTCCAAGCTCTGGGAAAGGTCCCGGATCGAACTCCTACTACGCAGCGTGTGTATGCCGTTCCAAGCTCGGGGAAAGGTCCCGCGATCAGCCGCCGCGACCCGCTGAAGGGTCGAGGGAACAGCGCCGGCAGAGGCGGGTCAGACGAGCAGCAACTCCATGATCCGCTCGTACGCAAGGCTCAGCGTGTCGATGTCCTCGACGCGCACGCACTCGTTCACCTTGTGGATCGTCGCGTTGATGACGCCGAGTTCCACCACCTGCGCGCCGGTCGGCGCGATGAAACGCCCATCCGACGTGCCGCCGGTCGTCGAGAGCTGCGGGCTGCGTCCCATCGTCTCGCGCACCGCCTGCTCCACGACCGCAGTCAGCGTGCCGGGTCGGGTCAGGAAGGGCAGGCCGGACACGAACCATTCGAGCGAATACTTCACGCGATGACGGTCGAGCACCTCGAGCACGCGCTGCTGCAACCGCTCCACGGTCTGTTCCGTCGAGAAGCGCAGGTTGAAGCGTGCCTTCAATTCGCCGGGCACGACGTTCGGTGCGCCGGTGCCGGCTGCGATGTTCGACACCTGGAACGTCGTCGGCTGGAAGTACTCGTTACCTGCGTCCCAATGCGTCGCGACCAGTTCCGCGAGCGCCGGCGCAAACCCGTGCACCGGGTTGTCGGCGAGGTGCGGATAGGCAATGTGTCCCTGCACGCCGTGCACCGTCAGGCGACCGGAGAGCGACCCCCGGCGTCCGACCTTGATCGTGTCGCCGAGCGCCTCGTTGCTGGTCGGTTCGCCGACGACGCACCAGTCGATCTTTTCGTGGCGTGCTTCGAGCACCTCCATCACCCTGCGCGTGCCATCGACCGACGGGCCTTCCTCGTCGCTCGTGAACAGGAAAGCGAGCGAGCCTGAGTGATCGGGGTGCCGGGCGACGAACCGCTCGGTGGCCGTGACCATGGCCGCGAGGCTGCTCTTCATGTCGGCGGCACCGCGTGCATACAGCACGCCGTCGACAATGACCGGCTCGAAGGGATCGGTGCGCCAGTCTTCGCGCGGGCCGGTCGGCACGACGTCAGTGTGACCGGCAAAGCACAGCAACGGGCTGCCGTTACCGCGCCGTGACCAGAGGTTCTCGACCGGACCGAAGCGCAGGCGTTCGTTGCTGAAGCCGAGCGGCTCGAGCCGGGTGCAGATGACGTCGACGCAGCCGTGGTCCTCGGGGCTCACGGAGGGCCGGCGCAACAGGTCTGCGGTCAGGGCAAGGGTCGGTGACATCGTGCTGGGTACGCTCGTAAAATCGCTGCAGGACCCGGGCCGGGTCCGGCATTAAAGCCAAAAGGGTTCGACGGATCAAGCACTTGCACCAGTCCCGAAATTGTCACGAGGCTGTCACAGTCGAGCGGCAGACTGCGCGGCATCCACCAGGGCACCCGCCCTTGGCCGACCACAGCAGAGGATGCCTTTCATGAAGCTTTCCTGGCAGCAGATTACCCTCCCGGCCCTCGCGCTCGGTCTCCTGGCCGTGGGCGTTCCCGAACGGGCCCACGCGCAGGCCGCCATCAAGATCGACGGTTCCAGCACCGTGTTCCCCATTTCCGAGGCGTATGCCGAGGAATTCCAGATCCAGAAGCGCGGCAAAGTTCGCGTGACAGTCGGTGTCTCGGGCACCGGCGGCGGCTTCAAGAAGTTCTGCCGTGGCGAGACCGACATGGCGAACGCCTCGCGGCCGATCACGGTCGAGGAAATGGCAGCCTGCAGCAAGGCCGGCATCAAGTACATGGAAGTGCCGGTGGCGTTCGACGCGCTGACAGTCGTGGTCAACCCCGCCAACACCTGGGCGAAGTCGATGACGGTGGCCGAGCTCCGGAAGATGTGGGAACCGGCTGCGCAGGGCCGCATCACCACCTGGAACCAGGTCAACCCGAAGTTCCCGAAAGAAAAGCTGATGCTGTTCGGGCCGGGCGCCGATTCGGGCACGTTCGACTACTTCACCGAAGCGATTAACGGCAAGGCGAAGTCCAGCCGCGGCGACTTCACCGCCAGCGAAGACGACAACACGCTGGTGCAGGGCGTCGTGAACAACAAGAGCGCCCTCGGCTACTTCGGTTACGCGTACTACGCCGCGCACAAGGACAAGTTGACGGCGGTTGCGATCGACAACGGCAAGGGCCCGGTCGGCCCCAGCCTCGAGAACGTGACCAACGGCACTTACACCCCGCTGTCGCGTCCGCTGTTCGTCTACGTGCGCGATTCGGCCGCCAAGCGCCCGGAAGTCCGCGAGTTCGTGCAGTTCATGCTGACGAACGGCGACCTGGTGAGCGAAGTCGGCTACCTGCCGCTGCCGAAGTCTGCTTACGCACTGGCCTGGAAGCACTTCCAGGACGGGAAGCTGGGCACGGTGTTCGGTGGCCACCCCCAGGTCGGCATCACCATCGAACAGTTGCAGGCGCTGGAAGGTAAACTTTGACGGGTAGTTCCCGTCAGCTCCGGGCCGGGATCGCGAGGTCCCGGCCCGTTCGTATCTGACTCAAGGCGCGCCTGCCAGGCGCAGGACGCAGGGAAGGGCTCATGTCGGCAACGACGGCAATCCGCTCGAAGGCGATGGGGAAGGGTGCATTCTCTTCACTGCGCTATCGCAAGACCCGCGACCGCGTCATCGAACTGCTTCTGTTGGCGTGCGCGCTGGTGGCGGTCTTCACCACGCTCGCAATCGTGGTCATCCTGGTCTACGAGTCATCGGCGTTCTTCGAACACGTGCCGATCAGGGACTTCCTGACCGACACGCAGTGGACGCCGCTGTTCGACGACGCTCATTACGGCATCCTGCCGCTGGTTTCCGGCACGCTGACGGTGACCTTTGTCGCGCTGCTGGTGGCCATTCCGCTCGGCACCATCATCGCCATCTACCTCTCCGAATTTTCGACCAATCGCACGCGCGAGACGGTCAAGCCGATCCTCGAGCTGCTCGGCGCCGTGCCGACCGTCGTCTACGGCTACTTCGCGCTGCTGATGGTGACGCCGTTCCTGCAGAGATTCATGCCCGAGCTGCCGGGCTTCAACATGCTGAGCGCGGGGCTCGTCATCGGGCTCATGATCGTGCCCTATGTCGCCACGGTCAGTGAAGACGCGATGCGCGCCGTACCGCGCTACATGCGCGAAGGTTCCTACGCGATGGGAGCCACCAAGCTGCAGACCGCGCTGCGCGTCGTCGTGCCGGGTGCGTTCTCGGGTATCGCGGCCGCCTACATCCTCGGCATTTCCCGTGCGATCGGCGAGACGATGGTGGTTGCCATCGCGGCTGGCATGCAGCCGACGCTGACGTTCAACCCGACCGAGCCGGCCGCGACGATCACGGCGTACATCGTGCAGGTGAGCCTCGGCGACCTGCCGCACGACAGCATCGGCTACCAGAGCATCTTTGCCGCGGGACTCGTGCTGATGCTGATGACGCTGGTGTTCAACGTCGTCGGCTTCTTCCTGACCCGCAAGTTCCGGGAGGCGTACTGAGATGTCCGCCGTGATGACCATCGAAGAATTGCGCGCCGGCCTCGCGTGGCGCAAGAACCTCGACAAGGCGTTCGTGGTCCTGGGCCTGCTCGTTCTCATGAGCTGCCTGGGCCTGCTCGCGCTGCTTTTCCTCGACCTGGTCCGCGATGGTGCCGAGCGGTTCGGCTGGGATTTCCTGACCCAGTTCCCGTCGCGCAAGGCCGAGCGCGCCGGCATCCTGTCGGCCTGGGTCGGCACCTCGATGATCATGCTGGTGACTGCGCTGGTGGCGCTGCCGGTCGGCGTCGCCGCAGCGATCTACCTCGAAGAGTACGCGCCGAAGCACTGGATCACCGGCGTCATCGAGATCAACGTGACCAACCTGGCCGGTGTGCCGTCGATTGTCTACGGCTTGTTGGCGCTCGGCCTGTTCGTCTACAAGTTCGGCTTCGGCCAGAGCGTGCTCTCGGCCGGCCTCACGCTGGCATTGCTGATCCTGCCGATCATCATCGTGGGCACGCGGGAAGCTCTCCGCGCGGTCCCCAAGGCCATCAGGGAAGCTGCGTACGGGCTCGGTGCGACACGCTGGGAAGTGACCAAGGATCACGTGCTGCCGTACTCGACTGGCGGCGTCCTGACCGGCTTGATCCTGGGCCTGTCGCGTGCGATCGGTGAGACGGCTCCGATCATCACGATCGGCGCGCTGAGTTTCATCGCTTTCCTGCCGGACTCACCCCTCTCTGGTGAATTCCCGTTCGTCAATTTCGCGTGGCTCAAGAGCGAGTTCACGGCGATGCCGATCCAGATTTTCAACTGGGTCTCGCGGCCGGACCAGGCGTTCCAGCAGAACGCCGCGGCGGCGGCAGCCATCCTGCTGGCGATGACGCTGGCGATGAACGCTGTTGCCATCTGGATCCGCTATCGCTTCCGCAAGAAGATCAACTGGTGAGTGGCCCCCCATGAACACGAATGTCGTCCACAAGGCGGAAACCCCGACGCTTTCCATTGCCATGGAGGAGCGCAAGGCGTTGCGCGCGAATCCAGCCAAGGCCATCGCCGAGAAGCTCGACTTCTGGTACGGCACGAACCAGGCGCTCAAGAACATCAACCTGGTGATCCCGGAGAACCAGGTGACGGCGCTGATCGGCCCGTCGGGCTGCGGCAAGAGCACGTTCCTGCGCTGCTTCAACCGCATGCACGACCTGCAGGCGGACACCCGCTACGCCGGCAGCATCATGCTGCACCCGGAGAACGTGAACCTGGTCGGCAAGGGCGTCGACCCGATCGAGGTCCGCATGCGGATCGGCATGGTGTTCCAGAAGCCGAACCCGTTTCCGAAGACCGTGTTCGAGAACGTGGCCTACGGCCTGCGGCTGCGTGGCTTCAGCAACCGCACGGAGCTCGCCGAGCGCGTCGAAAAGGCGTTGCGCGGCGCGGCGATCTGGGACGAGGTGAAGGACCGCCTCAACGATTCGGCGCTCGCGCTGTCGGGCGGGCAGATGCAGCGCCTGTGCATTGCACGCGCGCTCGCGACGGAGCCCGAGATCCTGCTGTTCGACGAGCCGACCTCGGCGCTCGACCCGATCGCGACGGCGAAGATCGAGGAACTGATCACCGAGCTGCGCAGCGCGTCACGATCCTGATCGTCACGCACAACATGCAGCAGGCGGCGCGCGTGTCGGACTTCACGGCGTTCATGTACCTCGGCGAACTGGTCGAGGTCGACGCGACGTCGAAGATCTTCACCAACCCGTCGAAGAAGGCCACCGAAGACTACATCACGGGCCGTTACGGCTGAGCCGGGCCGTGGTAACCGTGGTCAGGCAGGCTTCGGATCCGACAGAGCCGCACACGTCGAGCACGTCGATCAGTCGGTGGCCGGGTTGCGAATGCACGCGCTCGAGATGGGTGCGCTGGTCATCGAGCAAGTGGCCGGGGCCGTCAGGTCGCTGCTCGAGCGCGATGCGATGCTGGCACAGGTGGTGCTGGCACGTGAAAGCCGCGTGGACGAATACGAGAAGCAGCTCGACCGCGACAGCCTGACGTTCATCGCCCTGCAGCAACCCGTCGCCAATGACTTGCGGCTCGCCCGCGCCATCGTGCGGATCGGGCGCGAACTGGAGCGAGCGGGGGACGAGGCCAAGAAGATCGCGCGGTTCGCGCTCTCGCTGGACAAGGCCAACGACGGTGATCCCGTACTGGCCGTCGGGCGTCAGTTACGGCACATGGCCGCGTTGTCGGGCTCGATGCTGCGCAGCGCCGTGCGGGCAGCCGACGAAATGGACGCGGGACTCGCCCGCAGCGTGCTCGAGCGCGACGCAGAACTCGATGCAGAGTTCGCCGCGGCGCTGCGACTGGTGATGTCGTACGTCCTGCAGGATCACCGTTTCCTGCGGCCGACGATCGACACGATCTTCGCGCTGAAGGGACTCGAGCGCATCGGCGATCACGCCACCAACATCGCGGAGCAGGTGCTCTACATGATGGAAGGGGCAGGGGATAGGGGTTAGGGGTTAGGGGTTAGTCGGAGGAGGAATTGCAACGTACGACTCATCTGCACTTCCGGCTAACCCCTAACCCCTAACCCCTAACCCCTAACCCCTAACCCCTAGTCCATACGCAGCAGCTCGTTGATCCCGACCTTGGCGCGGGTCTGCGCGTCGACACGCTTGACGATCACGGCGCAGGCGAGCCCGTACTTGCCATTGGCCGCGGGCAACGTGCCCGGCACCACCACGGCACCGGCTGGAATGCGGCCATAGCTCACTTCGTCGCGCTCACGGTCGTAGATGCGTGTGCTCTGGCCCACGTAGACACCCATCGACAACACCGCGCCTTCTTCGACGATGACGCCCTCGACCACCTCCGACCGTGCGCCGATGAAGCAATGGTCCTCGATGATCGTCGGACTGGCCTGCAGCGGCTCGAGCACGCCGCCGATGCCGACACCGCCCGAAAGGTGCACGTGGCGGCCGATCTGGGCGCACGACCCCACCGTGGCCCAGGTGTCGACCATGGTCCCTTCGCCGACGTGGGCGCCGATGTTGACGTAGCTGGGCATCAGCACGACGTTGCGGGCGATGTGCGCGCCGCGCCGCACCACGGCCGGGGGCACGACGCGAACGCCTTCGGCGCGGAAGCGCTCGGCATCGTGCTGCGAATACTTGAGCGGCACCTTGTCGTAGAACCGGGTGTACCCGGCATCGACCGGCACGTTGTCGAACAGGCGGAACGACAGCAGCACGGCTTTCTTCAGCCACTCGTTGACCTGCCAGCGGCCGTCGATCTTCTCGGCGACACGCACAGTGCCGGCATCGAGCAGGTCGATTGCCTGGCGCACGGCCTCGACGACGTCGGGCGGGGCGTTGGCGGGTGTCAGCGTCGACCGTTCCTCGAAGGCCAGGCCGATCTGGGCAGCGAGCGGGGCGTGGGCAGCCTGCAGCGTCATGGGCGTTCCGTCACGAAAGGGTAAAGAAGCCGTCAAACTGCAACAATTCGGTAATGACAGTGACGGATTCTATATCCTACTCGCCTGTCACCGCCCGATTCACCGGCCGGCATGGGCGCCGGGAGACTGTCGTCGACATGGACGCGAAGCTGCGCGCGCGGATGCTGAAGGAAGCCTGGTTCGACCGGGATCTCAGCTGGCTGGAGTTCAACCGCCGGGTCCTGGCGGAGGCCGTCGACGAGCGCGTGCCATTGCTCGAGCGGCTCAAGTTCCTGGCGATCTTCACCTCGAACCTCGACGAATTCTTCATGAAGCGCGTCGGCGCCATGCGCACGCGCGCGTATGCGAGCGGCAACGTCGCCGTCGTCGAGGAATTCAACGCCCACATTCACCGACTGCGCGATGCGCTGTATCCGCTGCTGCTGCGCCGTGCGGAATGCTTCGACGAGCTGCGGCAACGCCTGGTGCGCCACGGCGTGCGGCTCTCCACCTGGGACGCGCTCACCTCGGCGCAGCAGCGCGAAGCGACCGAGTATTTCGAGCGCCACGTGTCACCGGCGCTCACGCCGCTGAGCCTCAATCCGTCGCATCCGTTCCCGTTCATGTCGAACCTGTCGACCTCCTGGGGCTTCGTGCTCAAGGAGGCCGAGACCGGCGATCGCATCCTGGTGCGGGTCAAGGTGCCGTCCCAGCTGCCGCAATGGTTGCCGGTGCGTACCGGCGTCGCAGCAGGCCAGCGCTGCTTCATTTCATTGCAGGAACTGGTGCGGGTCAACGCCGCGAGCCTGTTCCCCGGCGTCGAGATCGAAGGCACGACGCTGTTCCGGGTCTCGCGCAACGCCGACATTGCGATCGAGGAGGACAGCGACAACAGCATCAAGGAACTGGTCGAGGAGCAGGTGCGGCAGCGCCGCTTCCAGCCCATCGTGCGGCTCGAGTTCGGGGCAGGCGCCCACAGCGAGATCCGCGATGGCCTCGCCGCGCGCTTCGACCTGCGTGACAGCGACATCTACGAACTGCCCGACATGCTCGATTATTCCGGGCTGTTCGAGATCGCATCGCTGCCGATCGCGGAGCTGCGCGATCCACCGTGGACGCCGCAGCCGCCGCTGGGCATCGATGCCGACACCGACATGTTCTCGGCGATCCGCACCGGTGACGTGCTGGTGCATCACCCGTACGAGAGCTTTGACGCTTCGGTCGAGCGCTTCATCCGCGATGCGGCCGACGACCCGAACACGACCACGATCAAGATGACAGTCTACCGGCTCGGCGACGACACGCCGTTCGTCCGCTCGCTGATCAAGGCGGCGGAAAACGGCAAGCAGGTGGCGTGCCTGGTCGAGTTGCAGGCCCGCTTCGACGAGGAGCGCAACCTGCACTGGGCCTCCGAATTGCAGAAGGCAGGCGATCACGTGATCTACGGGGTGCGCGGGCTCAAGACCCACACCAAGCTCGCGCTCGTCGTGCGCAAGGAAGGCGACGGGTTGCGCAGCTACGCCCACATCGGCACGGGCAATTACCACGTCAAGACCGCGCGCATGTACACGGACTTCGGGCTCTTCACCTGTGATCCGGTGCTGACGCGAGACGTCGTCAGGTTGTTCCACCACCTGACGGGGTATTCGCGCTCGCCTCGGTTCGAGAAGCTGCTGGTCGCGCCGCTCAACATGCGCACCCGTTTCGTCGACCTGATCGCGCGCGAGGCCGCCAATGCCCGCGCCGGACGGCCGGCCCGGATCGTCGTCAAGGTGAACCAGCTCGAGGACGGGCCGATTTGCGAGGCGCTCTGCGATGCATCGAACGCCGGCGTGCCGATCGACCTGATCGTGCGCGGTTTCTGCTGCCTGCGGCCCGGCATCGCCGGTCTCACCGAGAATCTCCGGGTGCGCTCCATCGTCGGCCGGTTCCTCGAGCACGGCCGGGTGTTCCATTTTGCGAACGGCAGCGAAGATCCGCTCGCTGGCGATTTCCTGCTCGGGTCCGCGGACTGGATGGATCGCAACCTGTCCCGTCGCGTCGAGGCCGTCGCTCCGGTGGAGACGCGGCACCTCAAGGAACGGCTCTGGGAAGTCCTGCAGGTGCAACTGACCGACCTGCGCAATGCCTGGATCATGCAGGCGGACGGCAGCTACGTGCAGTGCAAGACCAACAGTCGCGCGCCGAAGATCGCGCGCGAGGGCACGCACGTCACGCTGATGAAGCGGACGAAGCAGCGCATCCGCCGCTGACTCCCGCTCGCTGGCGGGTCTCGCGGGTCGGGCTGGGCGTAAAGGCGCCCTCATCATCAAAAGTTCTTGCAACTTTCATCGCCGATTCACGGCGGATGCTCATCCTCGCGCCAACGAGGCCTGAGGTCGTCTTCGGTGAATGGCTGTCTGTCGGCAACGACGAGTCCCAGAGGCGACATGAAGGTGGCGGTGGTCACTGACGCGTGGCTGCCGCAGACCAATGGCGTGGTGCGCACGCTGGTGACGACGATCGATCACATGCGTGCCGACGGCATCGACGTTCACGTGATCTCGCCCCGGGAATTTCGCACGCTTCCGTGTCCGACGTATCCTGAAATCCGGTTGTCCCTGTTCGCCGGGAGGGCGGTCGCGCGCCGCCTCGACGAACTCGAACCCGCGGCCGTCCACATCTCCACGGAGGGTCCGCTCGGCCTCGCCGCGCGTCGCTGGTGCCTGCGGCACGGGCATGCATTCACCACCGCCTACCACACCCGGTTTCCCGAGTACGTCAGGGCGCGAGCGCCGGTGCCGCTGTCGGTCAGTTACGCCTTCATGCGCTGGTTTCACGGCGCTGCCACGCGGACGCTCGTCGCGACGCCCACCATGCAGCAGCAACTGGAGGCCAACGGCTTCATGAATGTTGCGCGCTGGAGCCGGGGCGTCGACAGTGAACTGTTCCGGCCGCGACCAAAGGACTTCCTGTCGTTGCCTCGTCCAGTCTGGCTGTACGCGGGCCGCGTCGCCGTGGAGAAGGGGATCGGGGACTTCCTGTGCCTGGAGTTGCCGGGTACCAAGCTCGTGGTCGGCGACGGTCCTGCGCGCGAGTCGCTGGAGGCGCAGTACCCTGCCGTGAGGTTCGTCGGTTACAAGCACGGCGAGCAACTGGCGCAGCACATGGCCGCCGCCGACGTCTTCGTTTTTCCAAGCCGCACCGATACGTTCGGCCTCGTCCTGCTCGAGGCCATGGCCAGCGGTGTACCGGTGGCTGCGTACCCCGTGACCGGACCGGTCGACGTCGTGGTCCATCGCGTGACGGGCGTACTCGATGCAGACCTGCGTTCGGCGGCGCTCGCTGCACTGGATCTCGACCCGACAGCCTGCCGCAACCATGCGCTCGGTTTCTCGTGGGAAGCATGTACCCGCCAATTCGTCAGCGCGCTCGCCGGGCCATGCGCCTCCAGGCAGTCGCGAGTGACACCACTATCTGCGTAATGGTCGCGCGACGTACCTGGTTCGTCATTTCGCCGTAACGCCGCCGTCACATGCCGGCGTCAAGGTTCGGCGCTTCCGGCAACTGCAACACCAAGGTCCGTACCATGAAGAAATCGCTCGCCGCTGCCATCGCAGCATTGCTCGCTTCCCACGCCGCCGACGCACGCAATGGGCCACCGCAGTGGACGCTGTCGCTGACCCATCTCTCCAGCATCGCGACGGCTTCCATCGGCGCAACAGGCGCCGAAATAGTCGCTTATGACGCGCGGACGAAACGCGCGTTCGCCATCAACTCGACGGACAACGACCTGGTCGTGCTGGACCTCGCCGATCCCGCGGCACCCGATCCTCTTTGACAAGATTTCATTGAATGCGTACGGCGCCGGCCTGAACAGTGTCGACACGCACGACGGTCTCGTCGCCGTCGCGGTCGAAGCAGACCCGAAGACGAGTCCGGGCCGAGTGGTGTTCGTCGACGCGACGACACTGAAGGTCGTCGGCAGCGTGCAGGTCGGCGCGCTGCCCGACATGCTCACGTTCGATGGCGACGGCGAACGCGTGCTGGTTGCGAACGAAGGCGAACCGATCGATTACCTGCCGGGTTCCGTCAATCCGGAGGGGACCATCAGCATCATCGACCTGAAACGGGGCGTCGCGAAAGCAAGGGTGCGCACGGCCGACTTTCAGGGCTTCTCCAGGGCCGACCTGAATGCCCGGGGAGTTCGCGTCTTTGCCCCCAATGCGACGGCGGCGCAGGATCTCGAGCCGGAATACATCACGGTGAAAGGGCGCACCGCCTGGGTGACGCTGCAGGAGGCCAATGCCGTGGCGATCGTCGACCTGCCGACTGCGACGGTGCAGGATATCGTGTCGCTCGGCCTGAAGGACCACTCGCTGCCGGGCAACGCGCTTCGATCCCAGCGATCGCGACGGCCCAAGCAATACCGCCGCGATCAAGATCGCTAATTGGCCCGTCTTCGGGCTCTATCAGCCGGACGCGATCGCGAGCTTCAACGTTCGTGGCCAGCAGTACCTGGTCACCGCGAACGAGGGCGATTCGCGCTCGAGCGACGACTTTCCGGGTTACAACGAAGAGGTCAGGGTGGGTGCCGGCTCTTACCTGCTGGATCCGACCGTGTTCCCCAACGCGGCCGCGCTCAAGACGAATACGGCATTGGCCCGGTTGACGGTGACCAATGCGTCAGGAGACACCGACGGTGACGGCGACTTCGATCGCATCGAAGTGTTCGGCGGTCGTTCGTTCTCGATCTGGACGGCGGCAGGACAACCGGTCTGGGACAGCGGCGACCAGTTCGAGCGCTACCTGGCGGATCCAGCCAATGGTTACGCGGCGCTCTTCAATGCGAGTCACGACGGCAATGCTCCGGACAACCGCAGCGACAACAAGGGCCCGGAACCGGAGGGCGTGGCGGTCGGCAAGGTCGGGGGTCGCACCTATGCGTTCATTGGCCTCGAGCGAATCGGCGGCGTGATGGCCTATGACCTGAGCAATCCGGCAGCGCCGGAATTCGCGACCTACGCGAACACGCGGACGCTGGACGAAGTCGGCGGCGACCGCGGGACCGAGGGTGTGACGTTCGTGTCCGGGGACGACAGCCCGAACGGCAAGCCGCTCGTGATTCTCGGTAACGAGGTCAGCCGCACCGTGACCATCTACCAGGTGGAAAAGACCAGGCGCTGATCAGGCAACCGCGATAGCAGGGCCCGTGACGTTCCAGTCGCGGGCCTTTGCTTACGTCGCACCGCTCTCAGGGCGGCCAGGCCAACAGCACGCTGCGTGCCAGTCCGGCGCCGATCAGCGCCCCGGCCAGCACGTCGGTGGGGTAATGCAGGCCGAGCACCACGCGCGATGCGGCGATCAGCAGCGTGAACGGGACGAGGATCGGTGCCAGTTCTGGCACATGAGCTATGGCGATCAGCGTGAAACAAACGGCATGCAGCGTATGACCCGAGGGGAAGCTGTATCGGTCGAGGGGAGCCGCACCCAGGCGGATCGCGGCGTGCGAAATGAAGGGTCGTTCCCGCACCAGACGGTGCTTGAGTTGCCGGTAGAGGGCCGTGCCGACGATTCCCGCCAGCGCCATCTGGGCGGCGATGACGGCGCCTCGTGGGCCGCTGACGGCGAAAGCCAGCAGCAACAGGTACCACAAGATGCCGTCGCCGAGCCGGCTGACGACGGCGAAGAAATGCCGGACCGGCGCATGCCGGGAGCTGCGATTGATGCGCAGGCACAGGGCGTGCTCCGCGATGTCGAAGCGATGCCACGACACCGGTCGCCGCAGGGACTGCCATCGGACACCTCCTGGTGAGGCACGGCATTGGCGCCGGCCTGCTGCGCTGAGTCTGACGGACGCATGCGTCGGGGTGATTGCGCTCGGGTGAACGTGATGTCATCAAGCCGTCACCCATCCGTCATCGACGCCACCGAAACTTCAAGACCCGGTTCGACAGACTTGAGCGCGACCAAGCGATGCGCCAGGCAGCGTTTGAGGCGCTGATCTCACCCGTTCCCGCGTCCCTCCGGGTAGACTGTGTCGTTGGCGACATGCCGGCGCGAGCGCGGCCCACGCGCTTCGATCCGTCACCTCACCAGGAGCACGCGGTGCTTACCAGGACCTTTTTCGGCCGACCTGTTCGCAGCGCGACGGTCGCGACTCTGCTCTGCCTGATCGCAACCGCGTTGTTCACCGGGTCGGCCGAGGCGAAGACGACCGTCAAGGGCACCTGGGACGGACGGGCGCCGCGCACCAGCAGGCATTCACTCGAGTGCTGGTCGTCGGCGTCAGCCCGAACGTCAACCAGCGCTGCGCGTTCGAATTCTTCATGGCGTCGCGGCTGAAGAGCGACGCGGTGCAGGTCTTTCGCAGCTGCGATGCCGTCAAGGAAAAGACCCCGCTGACCCTCGAGAGCATCGAGCAGGCAATCGCAGCCGTCCAGGCGGATGCCGTGCTGGCGACCAGCCTGGTCTCCCGTGCCATCCAGGGGCAGGAAGGCGGCAGCCGCGACACGCGCGGCAACGCGTCGTACAAGGCCACCGATGCGGGATTCGCGACCGGGTACTACGGGGTCTATGGCGTCCCGGTCATCTACGGCGAGTTCGCGACGGCGCCTGCCTTCACGGTGGCCGAGGGCGAGGCGACGGGTCGAGTCGAGGTTCTACCAGACGCGGGACAAGGCGCTGCTCTTCACGCTGGACACGCACGCTCGCAAGGTCGAGTCGACCGATGCCGGCCTGCAGGAAATTGCCGCCGCCATCGCCGACAAGCTGCGCAAGGAAGGACTGACCCGCTAGCGGGTCTCCGCAATCGTCTCGAGGGCTGCTACGAGTCGCCCGAGCAGATCGATGTGCAGAGCGAATTCGGCGATGCGGCGCGCCGCTTCGTCGCAATCGTCGACGCTGGCGACCAGCGAGATGCGGATGCGGCCCCGTCCCGGATTTCCGGACTCAGTCGTGCGCGCGAGGTAACGCCCGGGCAGCACGGTGACGTGCTGCTGCGCGAACAACCCACGCGTGAAGGCTTCGTCGTCCGGCACTGGCGGCCAGAGGTAGAAGCCGCCCGCCGGAATCGCAGATGTCCTGCTGCAGCGCCGCCGCAATGACCGGCGTGACCCGCGCAAATTTTTCGCGGTACAGGCGACGGTTCTCGATCGACGTGCGCTTCGTCGTTCCACGCGGGCAGGCTGGCGAGTTGCGTGTGCACGGGCACCGCACAGCCGTGGTAGGTGCGGTACAGCCGGTAGCGCGCGAGAAATTTCGCGTCGCCGGCGACGAACCCGGAGCGCAGCCCGGGCACGCTCGAGCGCTTCGACAGGCTGTGGAACACGACACAGCGATCGAAAGTGGTGTTGCCCGCGCGGAACGCGGCCTGCAGCAGGCCCGTGGGCGGCGATGCTTCGTCGAAATACAGTTCCGAGTAGCACTCGTCCGACGCGATCACGAAGCCGTGGCGAGCAGACAACTCGAACGCGCGTTGCAGATAGGTGTCCGGCATCACCGCCCCCGTGGGGTTGCCGGGTGTGCACAGGAACAGCACCTGGCAGCGATTCCACGTCGCCGCATCGACCGCATCGAGATCCGGCAGGTAGCCGTTCGCCTCGGTGCAGTCCAGGAAGCGGGGCTCGGCGCCGGCGAGCAGGGCGGCGCCTTCATAGATCTGGTAGAACGGATTCGGCATCAACACGAGCGGGCGCGACCCTCGTGCCGCGGCTTCGCAATCAACCGCGGCCTGCACGAACGAGAACAGTGCCTCGCGCGTGCCATTGACCGGCAATACCATGTCGTCCGCGCGCACCGTCTGTGCCGGCAGTTCGAACCGCCGTTCGAGCCAGCGCGCGATCGCAGTGCGCAATGGCGGCAGGCCGAGCGCCACCGGGTAACTGCCGAGTGACGCGCCGAGCGCGCTGACGAGCGCCTCGCTGATGAACGCCGGTGGCGTGTGCCTGGGTTCGCCGATCGACAGTGGAATGTGGCGGAGCATTACCGGCGGGACCGCATCCGCGAGCAGCGCGCGCAGCTGCTCGAACGGATAGGGCTGCAACAGGTCGAGACGGGGATTCAAACCGGCGGATCCCAGCGTGCGCTCACGTCACGACGGGCGCAGCGCCTGGTCGCGCCGGTCGAGTGCCTGCCCGATGCGCTCGCGCAAGCGGTCGCAGGCCGCTTCCGTCAGCGGTCCGCCCTGCGCGCCCGTGATGTAGAACACGTCTTCGGCGCGTTCGCCGATGGTCATGATCTTGGCGGTGTTGACGTCGATCTGTTCGGCGAGGAACACCTTGCCGATTTCCGACAGCAGGCCCGGTCGGTCGCCCGCGATGATCTCGAGCACCGTGCGGTGCTGCAGCAGGTCTTCCGTGATGGTGATCTGCGTCGGCGTCGTGAACATGCGCACCTGGCGCGGCGCGCGGCGCGTCACCACCGGCAGGTCGATTTCGGCGCTCAGCAGCACTCGGCGCAGCTGCTGCTCGATCTGCTGCGCGCGATGCCGGTCGGCAATCGGCAAGCCGTTATCCTCGAGGACCAGGTAGGTGTCGAGCCCCAGGCCGCCGTCGAGCGGCGTGATGCGCGCGTCGACGATGTTCAGGCCCATCTGGTCGAGCAGGGCGGCCGTGCGGGCGAAATTCTCCTGCCGATGCGGGCCGCAGGTGAGCACCGCATTGCCGCCGCGCTCGACCGTCGTGCGCACGGCCACGAGCAGCGAGACATCCTCCGGATCGGTGTCGGCGAGCAGCTTCGTGTGCCACGCGACTTCGGCCGGGGTGTAGCGCAGGAAGTAGATGTCGTTCATCCGGGCCCAGGTCGACGCGGCGCGTTCAGGCCGCACGTTGTCATTGGCCAGCAGTTCGACGGCCTTCGCCTTGGTCTCCGCCACCAGCTCCACGCGATCGACCGGCGACTCGATTCCCCGGCGCAACGCGCGGCGTACACGCTCGTAGAAGTCGTGGAACAACGAAGCCTTCCACGAGTTCCAGAGCTTCGGGTTGGTGCCGCGAACGTCGGCGACGGTCAGCAGGTACAGGTAATCGAGGTGGGTCTGGTCGCCCACCGTGCGGGCGAAGTCCTGGATCACCTTCGGGTCGGACGTGTCTTTCTTCTGCGCGGTCACCGAGAACAGCAGGTGATTGCGCACCAGCCAGGACACCAGGCGCGCGTCGTAACGCGTGAGGCCCTGCTCGAGGCAGAACGCTTCGGCGTCCACGGAACCGAGCTCGGAGTGGTCGCCGCCGCGCCCCTTGGCGATGTCGTGAAACAGGGCGGCGAGGTACGCGAGCTCCGGCCGCTGCAGCGTGGCGAACAGTCGCGACATTTCGGGCAGCTCGTGCTCGAAACGCGGCAGCGCCATGCGGCGCAGGTTGCGCAGCACGAACAGGATGTGGGCGTCGACGGTGTAGGCGTGGAACAGGTCGTACTGCATGCGGCCGACGACGCGGCCGAACGCGGGAATGTAGCGACCGAGCACGCCGTACAGGTTCATGCGGCGCAGTTCGTGGGTGACGCCGGCCGGCGCGCGCAGCAGTTCGAGGAACAGGCGATGGTGCCGCGGGTTCTGGCGGAACTCTTCGTCGATCAACCACAGGTGCCGGCCGAGCAGGCGGATGGTCGTGGCGCGCACGCCGCGGACGTCGGAGTTTTCCTGCATCAGCCGGAACAGCTCGAGCATCGCCGACGGGTTGCGGACAAACGTGTCGTCGCCCGTCACCTCGAGGTAATCGTTGCGGATCTGGAACCGGGGGTTGAGCGGGACGATCGTGTTCTCGCCCTCGTTCAGGATCGCCTCGCGGAACAGCTGCAGCAGCATCTCGTTGAGCAGGCTGACGTCCATCACCGTGCGGTAATACCGCTGCATGAACTGCTCGACCGCCAGCGTGTAAGTGGCGTCTTCGTAGCCGAACTGCTTCGCGATGCGGTTCTGGTGATCGAACAGCAGCCGGTCTTCGCGCCGGCCCGTGATCGTGTGCAATGCAAATCGCACCTTCCACAGGAAGGCCTGCGCCTGTCGCAGCTTGCGCAACTCGGCGGCCGTGAGGAAACCGTGGCCGATCAGTTCATCGAGGGTCTCGGCGCCGAAATGGCGCTTGGCGACCCAGCCGATCGTCTGGATGTCGCGCAGGCCGCCCGGGCTGGCCTTGACGTTCGGCTCGAGGTTGTAACCGGTGTCGTGGTAGCGATGATGGCGCGCCTGCTGTTCGGCGACCTTCGCTTCGAAAAACGCCTTTGACGACCACACCTTGTCCTGCGCCAGCGCGCGGCGCATCGACTGGAACAGGTGATCGGGACCGGACAACAGCCGTGCTTCGATGAACGTGGTGGCGACGCTGACGTCCGCCGCGCTTTCGCGCTGGCAGTCGTCGATCGTGCGCACGGAATGACCCACCTCGAGTCCGATGTCCCAGAGGAACGTCAGGAAGCGTTCGATGCCGGCTTCGGCGGCGACGATTTCGCTTTTCGGCAGCAGGATCAGGACGTCGATGTCGGAGCACGGGTGCAGCTCGCCACGGCCGTACCCGCCGACCGCGATCAGGTTCACTTCGTTGGCGTGCGCACCGACGTGCAGTTGCCAGGCGCTGCGCAGCACGATGTCGACCATGCGCGCGCGATCGCGCACCAGGCCTTCCACTGGCTCGTCCTCGGCAAACCGTTCCTTGAGGCTCGCGTCGCCACCCGCGAGTGCCTGGCGAAACGCGGCGGTGGCATCGCCGCTGGCTTCCAGCGCGCGGGGCAGCGTGGCCAGGAAGGGCCACGGAGCGGGTGTGACCGGAATCGGGCCCGTGTCGAGATCGTCGATCGGCGCCAGCGGTGTGCTCACGCCGGGGGTTGCTCGCTGGCGCCGAGCGTCAGGACTTCGTG
The DNA here is from genome assembly GCA_963846315.1 of uncultured Gammaproteobacteria bacterium. Taxonomy (GTDB): domain Bacteria; phylum Pseudomonadota; class Gammaproteobacteria; order Steroidobacterales; family Steroidobacteraceae; genus RPQJ01. The sequence continues at coordinate 179,451 of CAWJVM010000005.1, read as the reverse complement.
GCCGGTTGGCGTCACCAGGACCGTGTGCTCCCACTGCGCCGACAGCGAATGGTCGCGCGTGATCACCGTCCAGCCATCCGGCAGCAGGCGCACGTCGCGCCGCCCCCCGTTGACCATCGGTTCGATCGTGAAGGTCATGCCGGCTTCAAGCTCGATCCCGGTGCCCGCGGTGCCGTAGTGCAGCACCTGCGGGTCTTCGTGGAAGCCGCGGCCGATGCCGTGGCCGCAATATTCGCGCACGACCGAGCAATGCTTCGCTTCGACGAACTTCTGGATGGCCGCGCCGATGTCGCCGAGGCGCGCACCGGGCCGCACGGTGCGGATGCCGAGCCACATCGCCTGGTAAGTGAGGTCGCACAGGCGCACGGCATGTGGCAGCGGCTTGCCGACGTGAAACATGCGGCTGGAGTCGCCGTGAAAACCGTCCTTGATCACCGTGATGTCGACGTTGACGATGTCGCCGTGCTTCAGTTTCTTGTCGCCCGGGATGCCATGGCAAACCACGTGGTTCACGGACGTGCAGATCGACTTCGGGAAGCCCCGGTAATTGAGCGGGGCAGGGACCGCCTGCAACGGGCCGACGATGTAGTCGTGGCAGATCCGATCCAGTTCGTCGGTGGTGACCCCGGGCAGGATCTGTGGCCCGATCATGTCGAGCACGTCGGCGGCGAGGCGGCCGGCGACGCGCATGGCGGCCTGGTCGGACGGGCCCTTGATCAGCACGTGCCCTGGGACGTCCTTGGAGCGGGCCGGCGCCGGGGTGGGGGAATACTGCATTTGGAATGGGTCCTGGCGCCGCTAGGCCGCCGGCAGCGGCGAAGATGCGTAAGTAATTGAAAATCCGAGGCCGCGATGGTATAAAGCGCGGCCTTTTTTGACAATCAAATCCGCACACACACCGTCACGTGTGGCTGGGTGCCCGGCAGGTCGTGAGACTTTCCTGGGTTGCCGCATGGGGTGTGTGGAGGTTTAACCCTACAAGGAGTTTGCTATGACCGGCATGTCCATGCGACAGATGCTGGAAGCGGGTGTTCATTTTGGACACCAGACCCGCTTCTGGAACCCGAAGATGTCCCAATTCATCTTCGGCGAACGTAACCGAATCCACATCATCAACCTCGAGCACTCGCTGCCCCTCTACAACGAGGCTGCCGGGTTCGTCCGCAACGTCGTGGCTGACGGCGGCAAGGTCCTCTTCGTCGGCACCAAGCGCTCCGCGCGCGATGCGATTGCCCAGGAAGCGGCCCGCTGCGGCATGCCTTATGTCAGTCACCGCTGGCTCGGCGGCATGCTCACCAATTTCAAGACGATCAAGCAGTCGATCCGCCGCCTCGCCGAAATCGACGAGATGCAGGCGAACGGCACGCTCGACCAGCGCAGCAAGCGCGAAGCGCAGATGGTGCGTCGCGAGCGCGAAAAGCTCGACCGCAGCCTCGGCGGCATCAAGGACATGGACGGCGTCCCGGACGTGATGTTCGTGATCGACGTCGGTCACGAGAAGATCGCGATCCACGAAGCGCAGAAGCTCGGCATCCCCGTCGTCGCCGTGGTCGACACCAACTGCTCGCCGGAAGGCATCAGTTACGTGATCCCCGGCAACGACGACGCGATGCGCGCGATCCAGCTCTATGCCTCGGGCATTGCCGATGCCGTCATCGAGGGCCGTTCGACGGTCGTCGAGATGCAGGTCGGTGAAGACGAGTTCGTCGAACTCGACGAGGAAGGCAAGCCGCGCCCGCGCAGCGGCGCGCAGAAGCCGGCCCGCAGGACCCCGGCCCGCAAGAAGACCGCCGCCGGTCCCAGGCGCAAGCCGACGGACGACACGGCCGCCGCCGAACAGCGCGCCGAAGAGCTCGTCGAGGCCGATCCGGAAGAGAGTGCAGAGGCGTTCATGGCCCGTCGTGAGGCCGCCCGCAAGGCGAAGCCGGCCGCTGCGGCGGCTCCCGCAGTCGCGGCTGCTGATCCCGTCGTCGAAGCCGCGGCCGCGACCCCGACCCCGACCGAAGGCGCCTGATCATGGCCGTTACCGCAGAAGCAGTGAAGGCGCTGCGTGAACGCACGGGCGCCGGCATGATGGAATGCAAGAAGGCGCTGGTCGAAACCAACGGCGACCTCGAGGCCGCCGCCGAGATCATGCGCAAGTCGGGTCTCGCCAAGGCCGACAAGAAGGCCGGGCGAGTGGCTGCCGAGGGCGTGGTCGTCGTCGAGCGTTCGGCCGACAGCAGGCAGGCCGCGGTCGTCGAGGTCAACTCGGAGACGGACTTCGTCGCGCGCGAGAAGGACTTCCAGGGCTTTGCCGCCGACGTCGCCAAGGCTGCGCTCACTGCGCAGCCGGCCGACCTCGACGCGCTGCTCGCCACGAAGCTCGCCTCGGGCAAGACGGTCGAAGAAGCCCGCCGTGAACTGATCGCCCGCATCGGCGAGAACATCGGCGTGCGTCGCTTCGAGGTCCTCAAGTCGGACGCCCCGCTCGCCACTTACAGCCACGGCACCCGCATCGGCGTGATCGTTGCGCTGCACGGTGGCGACGACGCGCTCGGCCGTGACCTGGCAATGCACATCGCTGCGATCAACCCGATGTACCTGTCGGCGGACGACGTGCCGGCCGACCAGGTGGCCAAGGAAAAGGAAATCTTCGTCGCCCAGGTCGCCCAGGACCCGAAGTCGGTCGGCAAGCCGGCGGAAATCGTGGCCAAGATGGTCGACGGCAAGATCCGCAAGTTCCTCGGTGAGATCACGCTGCTCGGCCAGCCGTTCGTGAAGGACGACAAGCAGGCCGTCGGCGACGTCCTGAAGAAGGCCAACGCCCGGGTCGCGCGTTTCGTGCGCTTTGAGGTCGGCGCAGGCATCGAGAAAAAGCAGGAAAACTTCGCCGAGGAAGTCGCAGCTGCGGTTCGGGGATCCTGAGTCCCGGGCCCGCCCGGTGATGTCGATCTACCCGGAACCCCGCGCAAGCGGGGTTCCTTATAATGGCGGCCTGCAAACGGATCGCTGGCGAGGGACGATGGAACCGAAAGCCGACACGCAACCGCGCAACCGCCGCATCCTCGTCAAGCTGTCGGGCGAGGCCCTGATGGGCGACTCCGACTACGGCATCGACCCGGTCTTTCTCCGCCGCCTCGCCACCGAAATCCGCAGCGTGCAGGCCACCGGCACCGAGATCGGCGTGGTCGTCGGGGGCGGCAACCTGTTCCGCGGCGCGGGTCTCGCGCGCGCCGGCATGGACCGCGTCACCGGTGATCACATGGGCATGCTCGCCACGGTCATGAATTCGCTTGCCCTGCAGGACGCGCTCGAATCCATGAGCGTCGCCACCCGTGTCATGTCCGCCGTCCGCATCAACCAGGTGTGCGAGGACTACATCCGTCGCCGAGCCGTCCGTCACCTCGAGAAGGGCCGGGTGATCATTTTCGCCGCTGGCACCGGCAATCCGTTCTTCACGACCGACACCGCCGCGAGCCTGCGCGCCATCGAGATCGAGGCCGACCTGTTGCTGAAGGCCACCAAGGTGGACGGGATCTACGATTCCGACCCGATGCTGAACCCGTCCGCAAAGCGGTACGATCGCCTGACCTACGACCAGGTGCTCGACCAGCGGCTCAACGTGATGGACCAGACGTCGATCGTCCTCTGCCGTGATCATCACCTGCCGCTGCGTGTCTTCAACCTGAACGATCCGGGTGCCCTCGTGCGTGCCGCCACTGGCGACGACGTGGGCACGCTGGTCACGAACTGAGACGGCCAGAGCCGTTCGACCGGGAGATTCCATGCTCGAAGAAGTAAAGAAAGACGCGGCCGACCGCATGGCCAAGTGCGTTGCCGCCTACCGTCATGAGCTGAAGCGCCTGCGCACGGGGCGTGCCAGCGCGAGCCTGGTCGACCACATCCGTGTCGACTACTACGGCGCCGAATCGCCGCTGAACCAGGTCGCGAACGTCGCGGTCGAGGATTCGCGCACGCTCACCATCGTCCCCTACGACAAGCAGATGGTCGCGGTGATCGAGAAGGCGATCATGAAGTCCGACCTCGGCATCACGCCGAACACGGCCGGCAACGTGATCCGGGTGCCGATGCCGGCGCTCACCGAGGAGCGCCGCCGCGACCTGACCAAGGTCGTGAAGCACGAAGCAGAGAACGCGCGGGTCGCGATCCGCAACGTGCGCCGTGACGTCATGCAGGACCTCAAGGAATTGCTGAAGGAAAAACTGGTCTCCGAGGACGACGACCATCGCGCCCAGGAGGACGTGCAGAAGCTCACCGACAAGTACGTCGCCGAAGTCGACGTCGTGCTGCACGAGAAAGAAAAGGAACTGATGCAGGTCTGACAGCCGTGTCGCAAGCCGCAGCGGGCGCGTCCGGCCTACCACGCCACGTCGCCGTCATCATGGATGGCAACGGGCGCTGGGCCCAGCGCCGGGCGTTGCCGCGCCACCTCGGTCACCGGGCGGGTGCCAAGGCCGTGCGCGCGACCGTCGAAGGCTGCGCGCGGCGCGGCATCGAGGCGCTCACGATCTTCGCGTTCTCCAGCGAGAACTGGCAACGGCCGCAGGACGAGGTCACGCGGCTGATGCAGCTGTTCGTCGAGTCGATCGACAAGGAAGTCGACGAACTGCACCGCAGCGGCGTTCGCGTGCGGTTCATCGGTGACCTTTCGCGCTTGCGGGAGGGCCTCGGTGCAAAGATCGCCGCCGCCGAAGCGCGTACGGCCGGCAATCTGCGGATGACGTTGTTCATTGCCGTTTCGTACGGCGGCCGCTGGGACATCGTCGCGGCTGCGCGCAAGCTGGCGGCGAGCGCCGTTGCCGGGCAACTCAATCCTGAGGCGATCGACGAAGCCCTGTTTGCAGCACAGCTGCAACTGGCCGGCGCACCCGAACCGGACCTGTTCATCCGCACCGGCGGCGAGCAGCGCATCAGCAATTTCCTGCTGTGGAACCTGGCGTACTCCGAACTCTATTTCTGCGACACGCTGTGGCCCGACTTCGACGACGCCGCGCTCGAAGCCGCATTGCGTTTCTATGCCGCCCGGCAGCGGCGCTTCGGCTTGACTGACGCGCAGGCCAGCCGATGAACGCGGCGCTGCGCGCGCGCATCGTGACCGCGCTGCTGCTGGCAAGCCTGGTCATCGTCGTCCTGGTCTGGTTGCCGCCCGACGTGGCGGTGGCGCTGATTGCGGTCGCGATCTTTGCCGGCGGGTACGAATGGGCGGGATTCGCGCGACTGCAATCCGTGCCGGCTCGACTCGCTTATGCCGCTGCCATCCTGCTGGCGCTGACGGGCGCCGAGATGCTCGCAGCCGACCCGCAATGGCTGATCTATATCCTGCGCATCGCAGCCCTCTGGTGGCTGGTCGCCTTTGCGTGGCTGGCGCTGCGGGCCCAGGCGGGCGGGCAACTCGCGGCCGCCGTCGTCGGTTTCCTGGTGCTGGTGCCGGCCGGCATCGGCCTGTCGCACCTCGTCACGCTGCAGCCGCACGGACAGCTGTTGCTGCTGTACCTGATCGTGCTGATTGCGGCCGCCGATGTCGGCGCTTACTTCGGCGGCCGCCGGTTCGGGCGACGCAAACTGGCGCCGCACGTGAGTCCAGGCAAGACCTGGGAAGGCTTCGCGGCCGGCATGCTGGCGGCTGCCACGGTGGCTGCGGCCTGTTCTTTCCTGCTCGGCAAGCCGTTCTGGCCCTGGTTGTTCCTCTGCGAACTGGTGGCGCTGGTGTCGGTCGTCGGCGACCTGACCGAAAGCATGTTCAAGCGTCACGTCGGGTTGAAGGACAGTGGCAAACTGCTGCCCGGGCACGGTGGCGTCCTCGATCGCATCGACAGCCTCACCGCGGCCGCGCCGACGTTCCTGCTCGGACTGCTCGCGCTGGGACTGGTCCCGTGAAGCGAGTCGCTGTCCTCGGCAGCACCGGCAGCATCGGCGTCAGCACGCTGGACGTGCTGGCACGGCACCCTGATCGGTACGTGGTCGCCGCACTGGCGGCGGCGTCGAACTGGGCGTCGCTGCTGCCGCAGTGCGTGCGCTTTCGTCCGGGCGTAGCCGTGCTGCAGGATCCGCAGGCCGCAGCGCAGCTGGCTCGCGAGCTGCGTGCAGTCCAGTGCCCCACGGAAGTGGCCTGCGGTCTCGACGCGCTGAACGCGGTGGCCGCCAGCCCGCAGGTGGACGTCGTGATGGCGGCCATCGTCGGCGCCGCCGGCCTGCCGTCCACGCTCGCGGCGGCGCGCGCCGGCAAGCACGTCCTGGTGGCGAACAAGGAATCGCTGGTGATGGCGGGCGCGCTGCTCGTCGATGCGGCCCGCCTTGGCGGCGCCGTGCTGGTGCCGATCGACAGCGAGCACAACGCGATCTTCCAGTGCATGCCGGCCACGCTGCGGACCGGGGAGGCGCCCAGGGGCGTGCGCCGCATCCTGCTCACTGCCTCGGGCGGGCCGTTCCTGCGTGCCTCGCGCGAGCAGATGGCGGACGTCACTCCGGACCAGGCGTGCGCGCATCCGCGCTGGCGCATGGGGCGCAAGATTTCAGTCGATTCCGCCACCCTGATGAACAAGGGACTCGAGTTGATCGAGGCCTGTGTGCTGTTCGGCATGGAACCGTCGCGCGTCAGCGTGGTCGTACATCCGCAGAGCATCGTGCATTCGATGGTGGAGTACGTGGACGGATCGATCCTGGCGCAGCTTGGCAACCCGGACATGCGCACGCCGATCGCCCATGCCCTCGGTTGGCCGGAGCGGATCGGCTCCGGTGTAGAATCGCTGGATCTGGTGGCTGCCGCGCGTCTCGACTTCGAGGCGCCGGACCTGGAGCGGTTCCCCGCGCTGGTCCTGGCGCGGACCGCCGCCGAAGCGGGCGGGACGGCACCGGCGGCGCTCAATGCCGCCAACGAGGTGGCGGTGTCGGCGTTCCTCGAGGGCCGGCTCGATTTTCTCGGTATTCCGGCGCTGATCGCTGGCGTGATGAGCGCGCATCGACACGCGCCCGCAAACGACATCGGGGACGTTCTGGAAGCAGACCGCTGGGCCCGCAACCTCGCGCAGGCGAGGCTGGGTCGGGCTGTCCAGGCAGGAGCATGACGATACTGACTTACATCCTGGCGTTCCTCGTCGCCATCGGCATCCTGGTGGCCGTGCACGAGTACGGCCATTTCTGGATGGCGCGGCGCATGGGCATCAAGGTCCTGCGCTTTTCGATCGGCTTCGGTCGCGTGCTCTGGTCGCGGCGCGGCGTCGACGGCACCGAATATGCATTTTCTGCAATTCCACTAGGGGGTTACGTCAAACTCCTCGACGAGCGGGAAGGTCCGGTCGACCCCGCCATGGCGAACATGGCCTACAACCGCAAGCCGGTCTGGCGCCGCATCCTGGTGTTGCTGGCCGGTCCATTTGCGAATTTCCTGTTTGCCGCGGTCGCCTACTGGATCCTGCTGGTGGTCGGCACTCCGGCACTCAAGCCGATCATCGGCGACGTCACGCCGGATTCGATCGCGTCCCGAGCCGGCCTGCTGTCGGGCGATGCCATCGTCGGCGTGGCCGGCAAGCCGGTCGCCACGCGCGAAGGCGCCGTGCTCGCGATTCTCGACCGGCTGATGGACGGCACGCCGATCGAACTCGAGGTGCAGGGCAACGCCGGTGCGGATGCCCGTCGCAGCGTCGACTTCTTGATCGAGGGCGACCGCCGGGCGCTGACCGAACCGGGCGCCCTGATGTCGGGCCTCGGCTTCGATTTCTGGTACCCGACCATCCCGACCGTGGTCGGCAAGATCGTGCCGGGCAGTCCCGGCGGAGAAGGCGGGGTTGCGCATCGGCGATCGCGTCTTGTCCGTGGCGGGTCAGTCGGTGGCCGATTTCCCGGCGATGGTGAAGATCGTCCAGCCCAGTCCCGGCAAGACGCTCACGTTCGGGATCGAGCGCAAGGGCGAGCGCCTCGACGTGCCGATCGAAGTCGAAGCGCAGCGCGAAGGCGGCCGCTTGATCGGTCGCATCGGCGTCCAGCCGGCCGCCGGGCTCGCGGTACCCGCAGCGATGAAGACTGTCGAACGTTTCGGGCCAGTCAGCGCCACGGGTCGCGCGGTGGCAAAGACCTGGGACATGTCGGTGCTGACGATCCGCATGATCTGGAACGTCGCCACCGGCGACGTCTCGGTCAAGAACCTGAGCGGGCCGATCAACATCGCGGAGTACGCCGGTTTTTCAGCGCGACAGGGCATACTGTCGTTCCTTTCCTTCCTCGCGGTCGTGAGCGTGAGCCTGTTCGTGCTGAATCTGCTGCCCATCCCGATCCTCGATGGCGGCCAGGTGGTCTACCAGCTGGCGGAAGTCGTCAAGGGCAGCCCGCTCTCCGAGCGCGCGCAGGCGGTTGGCCAGCAGATCGGCATCCTGCTGCTGCTCGTACTCATGAGTTTCGCGTTCTACAACGACCTTTCGCGGTTGTTCAGCTGAGCTTCCCCTAAAACAATGCGACTGAAGTATGCGGCCGTCCTGCCGGCCTTCCTCCTTGCCGTACCTGCCGTTCTCGCCCAGAGCGAAAGCGCGGACTTCACCGTCGGCGACATCCGGATCGAGGGCCTGCAGCGCATCACCGAAGGCACGGTCTACAACTACCTGCCGGTGAACATCGGCGACCGGCTCGACGACCGCCGCGTCGACGAAGCGCTGCGCGCGCTGTATGCAACCGGCTTCTTCCGCGACGTCGAGATCCGCCGCGACGGCGGCACGCTGGTCGTGGCCGTGCTCGAGCGCCCCTCGATCGAGAGCTTCACGATCACCGGCAACAAGGACATCAAGACCGAAGACCTCGAGAAGTCGCTGCGCAACGTGGGCCTGTCGCGCGGCAAGACGTTCAACCAGTCGACCCTCGACGAAGTGGAGCGCTTCCTCACCGACCAGTACTTCTCGCGCGGCAAGTACGCCGTGCAGGTCGACACCAAGGTCGAGGAAGTGGCCGGCAACCGCGTCAAGATCGCGGTCGACATCGTCGAAGGCAAGCGCTCGAAGATCCGGCAGATCAACATCGTCGGCAACGAAGCGTTCAGCGACGACGACCTGCTCGAAGATTTCAAGCTGCAGACGCCGAACTGGCTGTCCTGGTACAAGCAGGACGACCGCTACTCGCGCGAGGAGCTGTCGGGCGACATCGAGAAGCTGCGTTCGTACTACATGGACCGCGGCTACGCGAACATGGACGTCGAGACGACGCAGGTCGCGATCACGCCGGAGAAGGACGACATCTTCATCACGCTCAACGTGAAGGAAGGCGACGTCTACCGCATCTCCGACGTCAAGATCGCCGGCAACCTGGTGGTGCCGGAAGCGTCGCTGAAGCAGCTCGTGGCCGTGCGCAAGGGCGACGTGTTCTCGCGCAAGGCGGTCACCGCGACCACCGAGCTGATGCAGTTGCGCCTCGGCCAGGACGGCTACGCCTTCGCCAAGATCGATCCGGTGCCGAAGGAAAACCCCGAGACGAAGGAAATCGAGCTGACGTTCCTCGTCGATCCGGGCAACCGTGCCTACGTGCGCAACATCGGTTTCACGGGCAGCACCGGCATCAACGACGACGTGCTCCGGCGCGAGATCCGCCAGATGGAGGGCGGTTACCTCTCGAATGCGGCGATCGACCGGTCCAAGGTCCGCCTGCAGCGCCTGCCGTTCATCGAGAAGGTCGAAGTCGAGACCAACCCGGTCCCGGGCACGCCCGACCTGGTCGACGTCACCTACGACATCAAGGAAGGCCTGCCGGGCCAGTTCAGCGGCGGCATCGGCTATTCCGAGTCGCAATCGATCCTGCTCAACGGCAGCTTCGTGCACAGCAACTTCATGGGCACCGGCAACCGCGTGGCCGCGGAGCTCAACGCGGGCCAGTACAGCAAGGTGTTCAGCCTCTCGCACACCGATCCGTACACCACGATCGACGGCGTCTCGCGCACGGTCTCGGCGACGTGGCGCAGCATCTCGCAGTTCACGACGTCGTCGTCGGATTTCGAGACCGAGACCGGCACGCTCGGTCTCGACTACGCCTGGCCGATCTCGGAGTTCCAGTCGGTGCGCATGGGTTTGGCCGCGCAGCGCTCCGACCTGTTCACCGACCCCAACTCGAGCGCCGCGGAGGCGCTGTACTGGGTCCAGAACAACGGCAACACCTACACGGAAACGCAGAACGTCGGCATTCCGCCGATCGCGCTCACGTACTACGGCACCAAGTTCGACACGTACGAATACTCGGTCGGCTGGTCGTTCGATTCGCGCAACCGCGCGCTGTTCGCCGACCGCGGCTCGCGCCACCGCGTGAGCGCCTCGTACGCGCTGCCGTTCAGCGACATCGATTTCGTCAGCATCAACTACGATTACCTGCAGTTCGTGTCGATGGGCAAGTGGCTGACGCTGATGATCAACAGCGAGGTGGGTTACGGCGAGGCGCTCGGCGACACTACGTCGATGCCACCGTATCGGCGCTTCTTCGCCGGCGGCCCCGAAACGGTGCGTGGCTACCGGGAAAGCCGCATGGGCCCGAAGGACTCGTTCGGCAACCCCTACGGCGGCAACATCAAGTTCACGAACCAGGTCGAACTGCTGCTGCCGATGCCCGCCAAGTGGCGAAACAGCGCCCGTTTCAGCCTGTTCTTCGACGCCGGCAACGTCTTTTCCAACGACGACGTCGCTTACGTCGGCCGTGACGGCGTGACGCCGGTGGATTATGAGTTCTCGTTTGATAAACTACGTTATTCGACCGGCGTCGCTGTCCAGTGGATGGCGCCGCTCGGCGTCTTCCGGTTCAGCTACGCCGTGCCGCTCAACGAGTTCAAGGGCAACGCTGTTGAATATCCCGACGAGACGGAAGGTTTCCAGTTCTCGATCGGCCAGGCTTTCTGAGGTACCCCGTTCCATGCGCATCAAGACCCCCCTGCTTGCTTTCCTGACACTCGCTGCCGTTGCCATGCCGCTGTCCGCGGCACAGGCGCAGACGAAGATCGGCGTCGTCAACGTGGCGCGCCTGCTGCAGGAGGCGCCACAGGCCCAGGCCGCCTCCCAGGCGCTCGAAAACGAGTTCGCTGCGCGCAAGCGCGACCTGCAGAACATGGAGCGCGACCTCAAGGCTCGCGAGGAAAAGTTGCAGAAGGACGGCGCGACGATGGCGGAAGCCGATCGCCGCAACCAGGAAAAGGCGCTGCGCGACGGCCAGCGCGAATTCGCGCGCAAGCAGAACGAGTTCATGGAAGACCTGAACGTCCGTCGCAACGAGGCGCTCGGCCAGTTGCAGCGCTCGGTCCTGCAGGAAGTGCAGACCTACGCCAAGACCGCGGGGCTCGACCTCGTGATCGCCGATGCGCTCTTCGCCAGCCCGTCGATCGACATCACCAGCCAGGTGCTGTCGGCGCTGCAGGCCAAAGGCCGCGCTCCCGCGAAGCCCTGATCCAGACCGGGTCAGGACGCAAGGGAGCCGACCGAGCATGCCGGTACGCCTGGGCGAACTGGCGGCACGATTCGGCTGCGAGCTGCGCGGCGATCCCGACACGCTGATCGAGCGGGTCGCGACGCTGCAGGAAGCCGGCGCGGGCGCCATCTCGTTCCTGGCGAACTCCAGGTATCGACGGCACCTGCCAGGCACGCAGCGCCTCGGCCGTCGTGCTCGATGCATCCACTGTCGACGACTGCCGGACCAACGCGCTGATCGCGCCCAACCCGTACGCCACCTATGCGCGGATTGCGCAGGTGCTGTACCCCGAGGCCGCGAGCCTGGCCGGGCGTCATCCCAGTGCGGTAGCCGATGCGGATGCCGAAATCGATCCCTCGGCCTGGCTCGGCCCGAATGCCTACGTCGGGCCGGGGGCGAAGATCGGCGCCGGTGCGCAGATCGGTCCCCACTGTGTCGTGATGGATCACGCCGTCGTGGGCGCGGCCACGCGCCTGGTGGCACACGTCACCCTTTGCGCGGGCGTGCAGATCGGCGCTCGCTGCCTGTTTCATCCTGGGGTCGTCATCGGCGCCGACGGCTTCGGACACGCTCCGGATCCAGCCGGTTTCGTGAAGATTCCGCAGGTGGGTTCGGTGCGGGTCGCGGACGACGTCGAGATCGGTGCCAACTCCACCATCGATCGCGGGGCGATCGGCGACACGGTCATCGAGTATCGGCGTCAAGATCGACAACCAGGTGCAGGTGGGACACAACTGCCGCATCGGCGAGCACACCGTGATCTCCGGGTGCGTGGGGATTTCCGGCAGCGTCACGATCGGCAAGCGGTGCATGCTGGGCGGCATGGTCGGCGTCGTCGGGCACCTGCAGATCACCGACGACGTGTATCTGACGGGCAAGACGATGGTGTCGCATTCGATCACCAAGCCCGGGCTGTACTCGGGGCAGTTGCCATTCGACGAAGCGCGGCGCTTCCGCCGCAACAGCGCCCGGTTTCAGCAGCTCGACGAACTGGCGCGACGCGTGCGCACCCTCGAAAAAGGCACCGCGGTCCGCCGCAGACGACGAACAGGACGGGAACGACACATGAGCGAGACCCAGGGTGGATTCGGCATCGACGAAGTGATGCGGCGACTGCCGCACCGGTATCCGATGCTGCTCGTGGACCGCGTGCTCGAGTGCGTTGCCGGCGAGCGGCTGGTCGCGCTCAAGAACGTCACCGCCAACGAGCCGTTTTTCAACGGGCATTTCCCGGGGCGTCCCGTGATGCCGGGTGTGTTCATGCTCGAGGCGCTGGCGCAGGCGGCGGGCATCCTGTGCTTCGTCACCGCCGGCATCTATCCCGACGAGAACGTGAAGTTCTACTTCGCGGGCATCGACAAGGCGCGGTTCCGGCGCCCGATCGTGCCGGGGGACCAGTTATTGCTCAAGGTGGTGCTCGAGCGCAGGATTCGCACGATCTGGAAATTCTCGACAGTGGCCGAAGTGGCGGGTCAGGAAGCCTGCTCGGCCGAAATGATGGTGATGCCGGGCTGACGGCCCAGGCAGACGAAGGAGAGGCAGCGATGAGTGGCTCCATCCACGCGACGGCGATCGTCGCGCCGGACGCGGTTCTCGGCGAGGGCGTCGAGATCGGGCCGTACTGCGTGATCGGTCCGGGCGTCGCGATCGGTGCACGCACGCGCCTCGGCGCGCACGCGACGATCCACTGCCACACGACCGTCGGAGTCGACAATGTCATCCACGCGTTCGCATCGGTCGGCGATGCGCCGCAGGACAAGAAATACCAGGGCGAGCCGACTCGCCTCCTGCTCGGCGACCGCAACGTCATTCGCGAGTTCGTCACGCTCAACCGCGGCACGACCAAGGATCGCGGCGTCACCACGATCGGCAACGACAACCTGTTCATGTCGTACTCGCACGTCGCGCACGACTGTGTCGTCGGCAACCAGTGCGTGCTCGCCAACAGCTCCACGCTCGGCGGCCACGTCGTGCTCGGCGACTGGGTGATCATGGGCGGCTTCGCCGGCGTCCACCAGTTCTGCAAGGTGGGTGCGCACGCATTTCTCGCCAACAACGCCGCGGTGACGCGCGACGTGCCGCCCTACGTGATGGCCGTCGGCGGGCCGGCCAAGCCGCACAGCATCAATTCCGAAGGGCTCAAGCGGCGCGGCTTTTCGCCGCAGCAGATCCGCAACCTGCGCAACGCCTACCGCACCTTGTACCGGTCTGGCTTGCGGCTCGAGGATGCCGTCGAACGCCTGACCGCGGCGGCGAAGGACCAACCCGAGGTGCAGTTGCTGGTCGACTTCATTCTGCAGTCCACGCGCAGCCTCGTGCGCTGACGCCCATGGCTCGAAACTGGCGGCCCCTCGTGGCGGGCGAAGCCTCGGGCGACAACCTCGGCGCGGGACTGCTGCGCGCCCTGCACGCGCGCCAGCCGACGCTGAGCGCCTACGGAGTCGCGGGGCCGCGCATGGTGGAGGCGGGCTGCACAGCCTGGGTCTCGTCCGACGAACTCGCGGTCATGGGTCTCGCCGAGATCCTGCAGCACCTGCCGCGCCTGCTGCGCCTGCGTCGCGACCTCGTCGCGCGCCTGCTCGCCGCGCGGCCCGACGTCTTCGTCGGCATCGACTCCCCCGAATTCAATCTCCGCGTGGCGGCCCAGCTCAAGGCGCAGGGCATTCCCACGGTGCAGTACGTCAGCCCGCAGGTCTGGGCCTGGCGCCAGGGCCGGGTGCGCACGATCGGCCAGGCCGTCGATCTCGTGCTCTGCGTGCTGCCGTTCGAAAGCAGGTTCTACGATGCGCACGACGTGCGTGCGGTGTTCGTGGGCCATCCGCTGGCCGATCGAATTCCGCTCGAATCGCCGCCTGCTCCCGCGCGCGCAACGCTGGGTCTCGACGGCAGTGCACCCACTGTCGCTGTGCTTCCCGGCAGTCGTCGTGGCGAGGTCGTCAAGCTCGGCGGACCCTTTGCCGCGACCATGGCGTGGCTACACCAACGTCGTCCCGACCTGCAATTCGTGGCGCCGATGGCCAACGCCGCGGTGCGGACGCTGTTCGAGCACAGCCTTGCGCAGTACGCTCCAGCCGTGCCCGTCACCGTCGTCGACGGTCACGCGCAGGAGGCGCTGGCGGCCGCCGACGCCGTCCTGGTGGCATCGGGCACGGCGACGCTCGAAACGGCACTGATCAAGCGGCCGATGGTGGTTGCGTACCGTCTCGCGCCGCTGACGGCGTGGCTGATGCGCAGCATGAAGCTGATGAAAGCCGAGTATTTCTCGCAGCCGAACCTGCTGGCCGGACGGCAGGTGGTGCCGGAGTACCTGCAGGAAGACGTGCGGCCCGACGTGCTGGGCCCGGCGGTGCTGGCACAGCTCGAGCGCCCCGATCGCGCGGATCTCATCGCGACGTTCACCGGCATCCACGACACGTTGCGTCGCGATGCCAGTGCCCGAGCGGCCGACGCGATCCTCGAATTGCAGCGGCAGCGCGGCTCGCGATGAGGCGTGCCGATCCGCAACAGGCCGGGTTCGACCTGCGCAAGGCAGGACTCATCGCCGGCGTCGACGAGGCCGGTCGTGGCCCGCTGGCGGGCCCGGTGGTGGCAGCCGCCGTAATCCTCGATCGCAAACGCCCGATCCGCGGCATTGCGGATTCGAAGGTCCTGTCACCCGCGGTGCGTGCAGAACTCGCGCAACGGATCGAGGAGCGCAGCATCGCCTGGGGGATCGGCTGGGCCGATGCCTGCGAAGTCGACTCCATCAACATCCTGCAGGCGACGCTGCTGGCCATGCGTCGCGCCCTGCTCGGACTGTGCTGCGCGCCGGCGCACGTGATCGTCGATGGCGACCGCTGCCCCAGTCTCGCCGGGTTGCCGCTGGCCTGCACGATCGAGGCGGTGGTCGCGGGCGACGCCAGCGTGACTTGCGTGGGAGCGGCGTCGATCCTCGCCAAAGTGGCGCGAGATCGGTTCATGTGCGAACTCGAGCGGTGCTACCCGGGCTATGGTTTTGCCGCGCACAAGGGTTACGGCACGTCGGAGCACCTCGACGCCCTGCGTCGATTGGGGCCATCCCCAGTGCACCGGAGGAGCTTCGCGCCGGTACAATCCTGCCTTCCCCGCTGATCCCAAGAGCCCGCCGTCCATGGCTGCCCGGTTCGTCCATCTCCACGTTCATACCGAGTATTCGCTGGTCGATGGCGTGGTCCGCATCGAGAGCGACGAGGCGGATGGAAAGCGGGTGCGCGAAGGGCTCATCGACGCCACCGCGCGCATGGGGATGCCGGCCGTTGCGCTGACTGACCAGGCCAACCTCTTCGCGCTGGTCAAGTTCTACAAGACCGCGCAGTCGCAAGGCATCAAGCCGCTGATCGGCGTGGATGCCCTGGTGCGCGACGACAACGAGCGCAACGATCCGTCGCGGCTGGTGCTGCTCTGCCAGGACAGTCGTGGCTACCTGAACCTCACGCGCCTGGTCACGCGCAGTTACCTCGAAGGGCAGGGCAAGCATGGCCCGACCCTGCACCGTGCGTGGCTCGATCGCGACACGACGCAAGGCCTGATCGCGCTCTCCGGCGCACGCGAAGGCGACGTTGGCCGTGCGCTGCTCGGCCACCGCGGTCCGGAAGCGCGCGCGGCGCTCGAGACCTGGCTCGAACTGTTCGGTGACCGCTACTACCTCGAACTGCAGCGCACGGGCCGTCCGGGCGAGGAAGACTGCATCGCGGGCTCGCTGCAACTCGCGGTCAAGTTCGGCGTGCCGGTGGTCGCAACCAACGACGTGCGCTTCATCAAGCCCGGGGACTTCGAGGCACATGAAGCCCGCGTCTGCATCCACGAGGGCACGATGATCGCGGATGCGTCGCGGCCGCGACGCTACAGCGAAGAGCAATTCCTGCGCTCGCCCGCCGAGATGGCGACGCTCTTTGCCGACCTGCCGGAGGCGCTGGAGAACTCTGTCGAGATCGCGCGCCGGCTCAACCTCGAGATCAAGCTCGGCAAGCCGTCACTGCCGGCGTACCCGGTGCCGGCGGGCCAGACGACCGAGGAGCACCTGCGCGAGGAATCGAAGCTCGGGCTGGAGAAGCGCTGGCCCGTCATCGCCACGCAGCTCGGCACGCAAATTCCCCGCGACGACTATGAAGGCCGCCTCGCCAGCGAACTCGATGTCATCTGCCAGATGGGATTCGCCGGTTACTTCCTGATCGTCGCCGATTTCATCCGCTGGGCCCGCGAGAACGGCGTGCCCGTCGGGCCCGGCCGCGGTTCCGGCGCCGGCTCGCTCGTCGCCTATGCGCTCGGCATCACCGATCTCGACCCGCTGCATTACGACCTGCTGTTCGAGCGGTTCCTGAATCCCGAGCGCGTGTCGATGCCCGACTTCGACGTCGACTTCTGCATGGAAGGGCGTGACCGGGTCATCGATTACGTCGCGCAACGCTACGGGCGCGAGCGCGTCTCCCAGATCATCACCTACGGCACCATGGCGGCGAAGGCGGTGGTCCGCGACGTCGCCCGCGTGCAGGGCCTGAGCTACGGTTTCGCCGACAGCATCGCCAAGCTGATTCCGTTCGAACTCGGCATCACGCTCGACGACGCGCTGGACAAGGAAGAGGAGCTGCGCAAGCGTTACAAGAGCGAAGACGACGTGCGCCAGCTGATCGACCTGGCACGCTCGCTCGAAGGCCTGGTGCGCAACGCCGGCACGCATGCGGGCGGCGTCGTCATCGCGCCTTCGGTGCTCACCGACTTTGCGCCGCTCTATTGCGAAGAGGGCAGCAGCAGCGTCGTCACGCAGTTCGACAAGGACGACGTCGAGGCCGCGGGCCTGGTCAAGTTCGACTTCCTCGGCCTGCGCACGCTCACGATCATCGACTGGGCCGTGCGCACGATCAACGCCGAGCGCGCGGCCTCCGGCGAGCCGCCGCTCGACATGCCGACCCTGCCGATGAACGACGCGCCGACGTACTCGCTGCTGAAGCGCTGCGAGACGACGGCCGTTTTCCAGCTCGAATCGCGTGGCATGAAGGACCTGATCAAGCGCCTGCAACCGGACACCTTCGAGGACATCATCGCGCTCGTCGCACTGTTTCGCCCGGGCCCGCTGCAGTCGGGGATGGTCGACGACTTCATCGACCGCAAGCACGGCCGCATCGGCGGCGGCATCGACTACCTGCACCCGGACCTGAAGCCTGTCCTGTTCCCGACGTACGGCGTGATCCTGTACCAGGAACAGGTCATGCAGATCGCGCAGGTGCTCGCGGGCTACACGCTCGGCGGCGCCGACCTGTTGCGCCGCGCGATGGGCAAGAAGAAGGCCGAGGAGATGGCGCAGCAGCGCTCCATCTTCGTGGATGGAGCCGTCGCCCGCGGTGTGGCGGAACGCACCGCCGCGCACATCTTCGACCTGATGGAGAAGTTTGCGGGGTACGGCTTCAACAAGTCGCATTCCGCTGCCTACGCCGTGCTGTCGTACCACACGGCGTGGCTCAAGACGCATTACCCGGCCGCGTTCATGGCGGCGGTGCTGTCGTCGGACATGGACAAGACCGACAAGGTCGTCACGCTCATCGACGAATGCAACCGCATGGGGCTCACGGTCGAGCCGCCGGACGTCAATGCCTCGCAGTACATGTTCACCGTGTCGGGACCGAAGTCGATCCGCTATGGCCTCGGCGCCATCAAGGGTGTGGGACAGGCGGCCGTCGAGAACATGCTCGAGGTGCGCACTGCGAACGGGCGTTTCCGCGACCTGCGCGACCTTTGCCGTCGGCTGGACCTCAACAAGGTCAACCGACGCGTGCTCGAAGCGCTGATCCGCTCGGGCGCCGCCGATTCGATGGGTGGCATGCGCTACCGCTCGTCGCTGATGCACCAGTTGCCCGCGGCCATGCAGGCTGCGGACCAGTCGACCCGGGCGAAGGCGGCCGGGCAGGAAGACTTGTTCGGACTCGCTGAGCCGGCATCCCACTCTCCCGACCGTGCGGGAGAACTCGCACGCCACGCGAGTGAGGGCTCCGGGGACGCGGACGGCATGCACGAGACGTTGCCCGAATGGGGCGAGGCTGTCCGCCTTGCGGGCGAGCGCGAAACGCTCGGCCTGTATCTCACGGGTCATCCGATTGCCGAATACGAACGCGAGCTGCGACCGATCACCAGCGGGCGCATTGCCGACGTGGGCGGCGCGAAGCCAGTCGGGAGCGGGGGCGAGGAGAAAGGCAATCCGTGGCGCACCCCGGGCCGCAACGTGACCGTCGCGGGGCTCGTGCTCGAAATCCGCAAGCGTGGCGGGCGCACCAGCTTCATCCTCGACGATCGCAGTGGCCGGCTCGAGGTCACGATGTTCGAGGACGTCTACCAGCAGTTCCGTGCACTGGTCTCGAAGGACGCGATCCTCGTCGTCGAGGGCGGCTTGCGCTGGGACGATTTCATCGACGACTGGCGGCTGAGCGCGAAGAAGATCATGGACGTCGACCAGGCGCGCGAGCAGTTCGCCCGCAACCTCGTCCTGCGCTGGCCAGCGGCCAGGGGCAGGAACGGCGAAGCGGGCAAGTTCGTGTCCGCGCTCGAGCAGGCCCTCAAGCCGAGCCAGGGCGGTCGGTGCAACGTCGCCATCCGGTTCGCCACCGGCGATGCCGCGGCGGTGCTGCAGTTCGGCGAGCAGTGGAAGGTGCGGCCGTCGCGCGAACTGATCGAGCGGCTCGGTAACCTGGTGGGCCGCGAAGGCGTCGAGCTGTACTACGCGCCGCGCGATACGTGACGCGCAGCGAACCGTCGGCAGCGAATCATCGACCTTCCTCGAGCGAAGTCGCAGCAAGCAAAATCAGCAACGGTGAAGCGCGTATTCCCCGCGTGTCGCGCTCGATCGGGCATTCCGGAGTCGTTCGTCGGGACGCCGTAAACCCTTCCATGGGGGCTCCGGCCGCGACGTCCATGTCGCGGACGGCCCGACGAACGACATCCGGAACGCCCAACCGACGCTCGCACGCGTATGTCGTTCGGTGTCGGCTGACAGTGCGCCGTTTCAGTGAGATCGTCCGGCGAGTCGACGTGGCAAGTGCTTCGCTGTTCGGCTTGCGATGCACTCGATTTGGCTCGCGCACCGACACTCGCTGTCGCCGGCACAGCGGCGGCGCAAATCCACGTCGCTCTACCCACACCGATTGCACGCACCTTTCTCAGCCTGTCAACGCAGCGTCAGGCGCAACACGGGCCCGCGCCCATGCCGGGATGTGGCCGGGCGGGCCATCCGCGCCATGGACGGCGCGGCTGGAGCCCCCATGGATGGGTTGACGGCGTCCCGCCCGGCCGCATCCCGGCGTGGGCGGCGAGGCCGTTGCGCCTTGCGTCTGCACTACCGACCTGCAAGCGACACAGTAGGAAAGGCGGTGGATTTGCACCCACCGCACCTGTCCGGCATCCTTCGCGCATGGCATTGAGTTTCCTGGAATTCGAGCAGCCCATCGCCGAGCTCGAAGCGAAGATCGACGAACTGCGCTTCGTCTCCTCCGACGCCGAGGTCAACATCGGCGAGGAAATCGCGCGCCTGCGCGCCAAGAGCCGGGCGCTCACCAACAGCATCTTCGCCAACCTCACGGCGTGGCAGGTCGCGCAGCTCGCGCGCCACCCGCAGCGTCCCTACACCCTCGACTACGCCGTTTCGATCTTCGACGAGTTCCAGGAACTGCACGGCGACCGCATGTACTCGGACGATCTCGCGATCGTCGGCGGCTTCGCGCGGCTCGCCGGCCGGCCGGTCATGCTGCTCGGCCACCAGAAGGGACGCGACACCAAGGAACGGGTACGCCGCAATTACGGCATGCCGAAGCCCGAGGGCTATCGCAAGGCGTTGCGGCTGATGAAGCTCGCCGAGCGCTTCCGTGTGCCCCTGATCACGCTGATCGACACGCCCGGCGCCTATCCCGGCGTCGGCTCCGAAGAGCGCAACCAGAGCGAGGCCATCGCTCGCAACCTGTTCGAAATGTCCTCGCTGCGCGTGCCCGTGATCACCGCGGTCATCGGTGAAGGCGGTTCAGGCGGCGCGCTGGCGATCGGCGTGTGCGACCGGCTGCTCATGCTGCAGTACTCGATCTATTCGGTGATTTCGCCGGAAGGCTGCGCGTCCATCCTGTGGAAGAGCGCGGACAAGAAGGAAATCGCGGCCGATGCCATGGGCATCACGGCCGAACGCCTCGACAAACTCGGGCTGGTCGACGAAGTGCTGCGCGAGCCGCTCGGCGGTGCCCACCGCGACCCGCAGGCGATGTCGGATGCGCTCAAGGAGGCGCTCGTGCGTCACCTCGACCAGGTCTCGCAGTTGTCGGAGGACGCGCTGGTCCAGCAGCGGTACGAGCGCCTGCGCGGACAGGGCGTTTATCGCGCGGCCAACTGAGCCGCGTCGCGCCCCATCCGGGCACGCTGAACGTGTTTAGCCCACAGCAACTGGCGGCGAGCCTCGATCAGCTGCTCGCTGCAGTTCCTGCGACTGGCCGCGTACAGCCTCCACGACTCTGCATTGCCCTGAGCGGCGGGCTCGATTCCACGGTGCTGCTCGTCGCGCTGGCGCAGCTGGCGCGGGCCGACAGGTTGCAGGCGCGGCTGCGGGCCCTCCACGTCGATCACGGTCTGCAAGCCGAGTCCGCGCGCTGGGCGCGTGCTTGCCGTGACCTCGCCGCCGCGCAGGGCATTGCATTCGATGACCTCCGGGTGGCCGTCCCCCAGGTCGCCGGCCAGAGCCCGGAAGCCGCTGCCCGTGACACTCGCTATGCGGCGCTGGCCGACCGGCTCGAACCGGGCGAGGTCCTGCTCACCGCTCATCACGCTGACGACCAGCTCGAAACGATCCTGCTGCAGTGGTTGCGCGGCGGAGGACTGCGCTCGATAGCGGGCATGGCGCCGATCGGCCGCTTTGGCGCGACGGCGTGGCAGGCGCGGCCGCTGCTCGAATTCACGCGTGACGAACTGGCTTCCTGGGCCGCGCAGCAGGGCTTGCGCTGGCACGACGACCCTTCGAACCTCGATCGTCGTTTCGACCGCAATTACCTCCGGCTCGAAGTCCTGCCCGCCTTGCGCCAGCGCTGGCCAGCCGTAGCCGCGACGGCTGGACGTGTCGCCGACTTCGCTCGCGATGCGCTCGCAGCCGAGGCTGCCTGTGTCGCGGAGGATCTCCCGCGTGTCCTGGCGGGCACGGCACTGGAACTCGACGCGCTGCTGACACTGCCCGAGCCGAGGCAACGCGCCTTGTTGCGGGCCTGGCTCGCCGGGCTGGGATTGCCGCCCGCGTCGGCACGCACCCTGGCCGCACTGCGGCGCGACGTGGTCATTGCAGCCGCAGACCGCGTTCCCGAGACCCGCTGGCCCGGCGCGGTCGTGCGACGCTATCGCGGCCGCCTGCACGCCGAAGCGGCGACGAACGTCGAGCCGAACGAGGGCCGCTGGTCGACGGTTCGAGGTGACACCTACGTATGGTCAAGCGGCTCCTGGATGGCGTTGTTGCCCGACGTCGGCGTTGGCTTCAGTCGTGAGCGCCTGCCCGCACACCTCGACGTGCGCAAGCGAACCGGCGGCGAAGCATTCCTGCCGGCGGGCGGGGCACATCACCGGCCTTTGCGCAAGTGGCTGCAGGAACGTGACGTGCTGCCGTGGCGCCGCCCGACCCTGCCGCTGCTGTTCGCGGCCGACCGCTTGATTGCCGTGGCGGATCTGGGGGTTGCAGCGGATTTCGCAGCCCGCTCCGACGAGCCGTCATGGCGCCTCGCCTGGCATCAGCGCGGCGCGGTCACCGCAGCCGACGTGCTCTCATCGAAGTGGCCAGCACACCCCCCGATCCGCTAGACTGCTCTCCCGTCGTGCTTCATGCGACGGGGACTCCAATGACCAAATTCATCTGTGTGACCGGCGGTGTCGTTTCGTCGCTGGGCAAGGGCATTGCTGCCGCCTCGCTTGCTGCGATCCTCGAGGCCCGTGGCCTGAAGATCGCCATGGTCAAGCTCGACCCGTACATCAACGTGGACCCGGGCACCATGAGCCCGTTCCAGCACGGCGAAGTGTTCGTCACCGACGACGGCACCGAGACCGATCTCGACCTCGGCCACTACGAGCGCTTCGTGCGCACGACCACCGGCCGCAACAGCAACTTCACGACCGGCCGCATCTACGAGCGCGTCATCGCCAAGGAACGCCGCGGCGATTACCTCGGCGCGACGGTGCAGGTCATCCCGCACATCACCGACGAGATCAAGCATTGCATCCGCATGGGTGCGGGCGATGCCGACGTCTGCATGGTCGAGATCGGCGGCACGGTCGGCGACATCGAGTCGTTGCCGTTCCTCGAGGCGATCCGCCAGCTCGGCGTCGAACTCGGACGCAACAACGTGCTGTACATGCACCTGACGCTGATTCCCTACATCGCGACGTCGGGCGAGATCAAGACCAAGCCGACGCAGCACTCGGTGAAAGAGCTGCGCTCGATCGGCATCCAGCCCGACCTGCTGCTGTGCCGCTGCCAGGACCCGCTGCCGTCCGAGCATCGCCGCAAGATCGCGTTGTTCACCAACGTCGAGGAGCGCGCGGTGTTCTCGGCCGTGGATGCCGACGACATCTACAAGATTCCCTCGCTGCTGCACGAGCAGAAGCTCGACGAGATCGTCTGCGAGAAATTCGGCCTGCACGACCTGCCGCCGGCCGACCTCAAGGAATGGAACCAGGTCGTGGCCGCCAAGGCCAGCCCGGACCTCACCATCAACCTGGCGATGGTCGGCAAGTACGTGAACCTGAAGGACGCGTACATCTCGCTCAACGAAGCGCTGATGCATGCCGGCCTGCGCACACGCACGCGCGTCAACATCGATTTCATCGAAGCGACCGACATCGAGAAGCACGGCACCCGGGCGCTGGCCGGAATGGATGCCATCCTCGTGCCCGGTGGCTTCGGCGAGCGCGGCATCGAGGGCAAGATCGAAGCCGTGCGCTATGCCCGCGAGCACCAGGTCCCGTACCTCGGCATCTGCCTCGGCATGCAGCTCGCGATCATCGAGTTCGCGCGCAACGTGGCGGGGCTCGAAGGCGCGCACAGCACGGAATTCAACCGCGCCTCGCCGCACCCGGTCATCGCGCTGATCACCGAGTGGCAGGACCAGAAGGGCACGGTCGAGGCGCGCGACGAAACCTCGCAGATCGGCGGCACGATGCGCCTCGGCGCGCAGGAGATCCGGATCTCGCACGGCTCGCTCGCGCACTCCGTTTATGGCGCCGACGTCATCCGCGAGCGCCACCGCCATCGCTTCGAGTTCAACAACACCTACCTGCAGCGCCTGATGAATGCGGGCCTGCGGTTCTCGGGTTTCTCGCGCGACGGCCTGGTCGAGATCATCGAACTGCCGCAGCACCCGTTCTTCGTGGCGAGCCAGTACCATCCCGAATTCCGTTCGACGCCGCGTGACGGGCATCCGCTCTTCACCGGTTTCATCCGCGCCGCGCGCGAGCACAAGGCCGGCCAGTTGCCGGTGGCGGCGGGCGCATGAAGCTCTGCGGCTTCGAGGTCGGCCACGACCGTCCGTTCTTCCTGATCGCAGGCCCCTGTGTCGTCGAGAGCGAAGGCCTGGTGCTCGACATCGCGGGCCGCATGCAGGAAATCACGCGTACGCTCGGCATCCCCTACATCTTCAAGGCGAGCTACGACAAGGCGAATCGTTCGTCCAGGGCCAGCTTTCGCGGCCCGGGCATCGAAGCAGGCCTGCGCATCCTGTCGGAAGTGAAGCGCCAGTTCGGGCTGCCGGTCCTCACCGACGTGCACGAAGACACCCCGATGGCCGAGGTTGCCGCGGTTGTCGACGTGCTGCAGACGCCGGCGTTCCTGTGCCGCCAGACCAACTTCATCCTCAGCGCGTCGAGCCAGGGCAAGCCCGTCAACATCAAGAAGGGTCAGTTCCTGTCGCCGTGGGAGATGAAGAACGTCATCGACAAGGCGCGGTCGACGGGCAACGAACAGGTGATGGCGTGCGAGCGGGGCTTCTCGTTCGGCTACAACAACCTCGTCTCCGACATGCGCTCGCTCGCCGTGATGCGCGCATACGCGCCGGTCGTGTTCGATGCGACGCATTCGGTGCAGTTGCCGGGCGGGCAGGGCAGTGCCTCGGGCGGACAGCGCGAATTCGTGCCGGTGCTGGCCCGCGCGGCCGTCGCCGCCGGCGTCGCCGGTGTCTTCATGGAAACCCACCCCGATCCGGCCAAGGCGCTTTCGGACGGCCCCAATGCGTGGCCGCTCGACCGCATGCGCTCGCTGCTCGAGGTGATGCAACAGATTGACGCGGCCGTCAAGCAGCGGCCCTTCGAGGAATCGAACCTATGACCAGGATCATCGACATCAAGGCCCGCGAGATCATGGATTCGCGCGGCAACCCGACCGTGGAAGCCGACGTCTTCGTCGCCGGTGGCGTGATAGGCCGTGCGGCCGTGCCTTCGGGGGCGTCCACCGGCACCCGCGAGGCGGTCGAGTTGCGCGACGGCGACAAGAAGCGCTATGGCGGCAAGGGCGTGCTGCAGGCCGTGATCAATGCGAACGGCGAGCTGCGCAACGCGCTGCTCGGCCACGATGTCATGGACCAGCGCGGCATCGACGCGACGATGATCGCGCTGGATGCCACCGAGACCAAGTCGCGCCTGGGTGCGAATGCGCTGCTCGCCGTCTCACTGGCGTCGGCGCATGCCGCGGCGCGCGCATCGAAACTGAGCCTGTTCCGTCACCTCGGCGGCCCGGGTCGCAAGGTGATGCCGGTGCCGATGATGAACATCATCAACGGCGGCGCGCATGCGGACAACAGCGTCGACATCCAGGAGTTCATGGTGCTGCCGGTCGGCGCGCCGAACTTCAGCGAGGCGTTGCGGTATGGCGCCGAAATCTTCCACACGCTGAAGAAGGTGCTGCACGAGCGCAAGCTCGCGACGGCCGTCGGCGACGAGGGCGGATTTGCGCCCAACCTGCCGTCGAACGAGGCCGCGCTCGAAACCATCCTCGAGGCGGTCGAGCGTGCGGGGTTCAAGGCGGGCCGGGACGTGTACCTCGGTCTCGACGTCGCGAGTTCGGAGTTCTTCAAGGGCGGCGTGTATTCGCTCGAATCCGAGGGCCGCACCTTCAGTCCGGCGCAGTTCGTCGATTACCTCGAGGGCCTCGTCAACCGGTTCCCGATCATCACGGTCGAGGACGGCATGGCGGAAGGCGACTGGGACGGCTGGGCACTGCTGACGCAGCGCCTCGGCAAGCGCGTCCAGCTGGTGGGCGACGACCTCTTCGTGACCAACACCCGGATCCTGCGCGAGGGCATCGCCAGGGGCGTGGCGAACTCGATCCTGATCAAGCCGAACCAGATCGGCACGCTGACCGAGACGCTCGAGGCCATCGACATGGCGGCCGACGCCGGTTACAGCGCCGTGGTCTCGCACCGTTCAGGCGAGACCGAGGACACCACGATCGCCGACATCGCGGTCGCCACGCGGGCGACCCAGATCAAGACCGGATCGCTCTGTCGCTCGGACCGCATCGCCAAGTACAACCAGCTGCTGCGTATCGAGGCCGAACTCGGCCGTGAAGGGTCGTACGCGGGCCGGGACGCTTTTCCGGTGGCTGCCGTGGTCAGTTGTGCTTGATGCGCCCGGTTTCTGCTAATCTTCCAACGCCCATGACCACCCGGATCATGGCCGGCCTGCTGGCCGTCGTGTTGATGCTGCTCCAGTACCGTATCTGGGCATCGCCCGACGGCATGCGCGAAGTCTGGCGACTCGAGCAGGCCATCGACGTCCAGTCGGCGGAAAACACGCGGCTCGAGACCCGCAATCGCACGCTCGCGGCTGAAGTCCGCGACCTCAAGGAAGGCCGCAAGGCCATCGAGGAACGCGCGCGCACCGACCTCGGCATGGTCAAGACCAACGAGACGTTCTTCCAGGTCGTGCCGCCTGCTCAACCCGGTTCGGCGATCGCGCCGGCACCCGCCGCAGCGTCGGGGCAAAGGACGGCCCAGGCCGACCTGCCGTGACCCTCGCGGTCCGGCGCTGGGCGATCGTGCCCGCGGCGGGCCAGGGTTCTCGCTTCGGCACGGCGCGTCCGAAGCAATACCAGCTGCTCCTCGAACGACCACTGCTGTCCTGGACACTGGCCGGTTTGCTCGCCGAACCCCGCATCGACGGCATCGTCGTCGCGCTCGCGCCAGGCGATACACTCTGGCCGTGCGTGCCCGAGTTTGCGGATCCACGCGTCCGCCGTTGCACGGGTGGGTCGCGACGCGAGCATTCGGTCGCGCAAGGCCTCGATGCGCTCGGCGTTGCAGCCCGGGACACGGACTGGGTGCTGGTCCACGATGCTGCGCGTCCCTGCCTGCGCCGCCTCGACCTCGACCTGCTGTTCGACACGCTCGCTGCGGATGCGGTCGGCGGCCTGCTTGCCGTTCCCGTCAGCGACACGCTGAAGCGCGACGACGGCGAGCAACGCGTGGGTGAGACCGTCGCGCGTGACGGCCTCTGGCGTGCGCTGACGCCGCAGATGTTCCGCTACGGGCTGCTGCGCCGGGCGCTGCGGCTCTGCCTGGAGCGCGACCGGCCCGTGACGGACGAAGCCTCGGCGATCGAAAGCCTGGGTCTGCGGCCCCGGCTGGTCCGCGGCCGCGCCGACAACATCAAGGTGACGAATCCGGAGGACGCCGCGCTGGCGGAAGCGATCCTGCGGTCAGAAAAACCATAATCGAAGCGAGGGGGTGGTCGCATGAGGGTGGGAATCGGTTACGACGTGCATGCCTATGGCGATGGCGATCACGTGACGCTCGGCGGTGTGCGCATACCGCACTCGCGCGGCGTCATCGCGCATTCGGACGGTGACGTGGTCCTGCACGCGCTGTGCGATGCGCTGCTCGGCGCCATGGCGCTCGGCGACATCGGCGAGCATTTCCCCGACAGCGATCCGCGCTGGAAGGGCGCCGACAGCCGGCGTTTCCTGCGGCATTGCGGCGTGCTGGTGAAGGAGCAGGGCTGGCGGTTCATCAACGCCGACCTCACGGTCCTGGCGCAGGAGCCGCGTATCGGTCCCTACCGCGTGCACATGCGGCAGAACATCGCCGACGACCTCGGCGTGCGCATCGATCGCATCAACCTCAAGGCCACGACCACCGAGGGACTCGGTGCACTCGGCCGTGGCGAGGGCCTGGCTTGCCAGTCCATCGTGCTGCTTGCGCACGGCGACAACCGGCACAAGCACGGAAACGACGGCAGTTGAGCGATCCGGGCGCCGATGCCGCCAGCAGCGCGGCGCCGTGTGCGCACGGCCCGGCCCCGGCCACGGGCGCGATCCGTCGCGAGCCCGAGGACTTCGTCGTCGACGAGATTCTCGGCTTCGAGCCGGACGGGGTCGGCAACCACGCGCTGCTCGTCGTCGAGAAGCGCGGCGCCAACAGCGGCTGGGTCGCGGCACAACTGGCGCGACAGGCGGGCGTGGCCGTGCGCGACGTCGGCTTCAGTGGCCACAAGGATCGCCATGCGCTGACGACGCAGGCGTATTCGCTGCCGTTGCCCGCGCTCGTTCGATGTCACCGCATGCCTGCAATGGCAGGGCGAGGGGTATGCGGTGCGTGCAGCGCACCGGCACGGCCGGAAGCTCCGTCCGGGTTCGCACCGCGCGAACCGATTCGAGCTGCGGATCCGTGACCTGCGCGGCGAACGCGACGCGATCGAAGCCGGTCTCGCGGCGATTCGCGAGCATGGCGTGCCGAATTACTTCGGTCCGCAGCGGTTCGGACGCGACGGCAACAACCTGCGACGTGCCATCGCGTGGGCCGGCGGCGATGATCCGCCGCGGGATCGATCCCAGCGCAGCTTCGCGTTGTCGGCGGCCCGCAGTCACCTGTTCAATGCGGTCCTGGCCGCGCGCGTGCATCGCGGCGACTGGAACCGGCTGTTGCCGGGCGAGGCCGTCATGCTCGATGGTCGCCGCAGCTTTTTCCTCGCGGAGTCCGGCGATACGGCACTCGAAGGGCGTCGCATCGCGATGGACGTCCATCCGAGCGGCCCGCTGCCGGGCCGCGGAGAGTCGCCTGCCACGGATGTCGCGCGCGCAGTCGAGGACGGCGTGGTCGCACCGCACGCAGCCCTGGTGGCGTTGCTCGCTGGCGAACGCATCGATCACGAGCGGCGCAGCCTGCGGTTGCCTGTCCGTGAATTCGACTGGACGTTCGGCGACGACGCTACGCTGGTGCTGCGCTTCGTGCTGCCGCGGGGCACGTTTGCCACCGCCGTGCTGCATGAGGTGCTGGCCGATGCCTGGGATGCGGGCGAAGGCGGGGAGGAGTGAGCCGTGCCTTACCTCCGGCCCGTCAACAGGACGTAGACCGCGCCGGAGCCGCCGTCGGCCGGGCGCGCGCTGGCGAACGCCGCGACGTTTTCGACCTTGCGCAGCCAGTGGTGGACGACCAGCTTCAGCACCGGGCCGCCGGGGCCCGAGCGCAGTCCCTTGCCGTGAATGACGCGCACGCATTGCAGGCCGCGGTGCACGCTATCGTTCAGGAACTGCCGCAGGGCCTCGTGCGCCGCATGCTGGCGCAGTCCATGCAGGTCGATCTCGGCTTCGAGCGCAAACCGGCCCCGCTGCAGCTTGCGCATTACCTCGTCGCGGACGAATGCGCGCCGGAACGTAAGTTCGTCGCCGGCGTCCTGCACGGCAGGACTGTCCGCCAGCGAGAGACTTTCGTGCAGCAGGTCCCGGCCTGCGGCGCGCTTGAACCTGGGGGTCGCGCGCGGCCGCGCCGGAGCTGCGGCGTGCCCGGGCAATGGACGCACACCCGCCATCGCACGCCGGAAGGCGTTCGGGTCGTCGTCACCCGGCGGTGGGGCTCGTGTCGTCATGCCGCAGGAGTTCGCTTCCGAGGTGGGCGGGGATTCCAGTATAGTTGCGCCGCGTTCGTGGCCAACCCCGCTGTCGCTGGGGCCCGGATAACGATACGGTCCCACGCCACATGAGAATCCTGGTCAGCAACGACGATGGCTATCGCGCCGAGGGCCTGCAGCGCCTCGTCGACGCGTTGCAGCCGTTGGCCCAGGTCACGGTCGTGGCTCCCGAGCGCAATCGCAGCGGCGCGAGCAACTCGTTGACACTCGACGTCCCGCTGCGCGTGGCCGAATTCGGGCCGCGGCGCTACTTCGTCAACGGCACCCCGACCGACTGCGTCCATCTGGCGATTTCGGGCCTGTTCGAAGGCGAGATCGACCACGACATGGTGATTTCGGGCATCAACGATGGCGCCAATCTCGGCGACGACGTGCTGTATTCGGGCACGGTGGCCGCGGCAGTGGAGGGGCGCTTCCTCGGCTTGCCAGCGATCGCGATCTCGCTGGTGGTGCGTGAAGGCCGGCATTTCGCGACGGCGGCGCGCGTGACGAGTGAACTGCTGCTGCGCCTGCAACGTTCGCCGCTGCACTCGTCGATGATCCTCAACGTCAACGTCCCGGACTTGCCGTACGAGCAACTGCGTGGCGTCAAGGCGACGCGCCTCGGGCACCGGCATCGATCTTCGCCGGTGTTGCGTGCCGCCGACCCGCGCGGTCGCCCCGTGTACTGGGTCGGCCCGGCCGGCGAGGGCGCGGATGCGGGTGAAGGCACGGACTTTCATGCGGTTGCCGGTGGCTATGTCTCCGTCACGCCATTGCAGGTCGACCTGACGCGCCATGCGGCGCTCGAGGAGATCGGCGAGTGGCTGGGCGGGCGTGCCGAATGAGCCGCGGATGATGCGCAAGTGAAAGAGCAGAGCAGGGTCAGCGGCATCGGCATGACTTCGGCGCGCACGCGCGAGCGGCTCGTGACGCGACTGCGCGAACAGGGCATCACCGACAACGAGGTGCTCGAACGCATTCGCAGCGTGCCGCGGCACATGTTCGTCGACGAGGCGCTGGCCAGCCGCGCCTACGAGGACACCGCGCTGCCGATCGGCCACAGCCAGACGATCTCGCAGCCTTACATCGTCGCGCGCATGACGCAGTCGCTGCTCGAAGCGGGCAAGCCACGCAAGGTGCTCGAAGTCGGCACGGGTTGCGGCTACCAGACCGCCGTGCTCGCGCCGCTGGTCGCGACGCTGTACAGCATCGAGCGGATCGCTGCGCTGCAGGTCAAGGCGCGGCAGATCCTGCGTGACCTGCGTATCGCGAACGTGTACATGAAACACGGCGACGGTTTCGAGGGCTGGGCGGCCTATGCCCCGTTCGACGGCATCATCGTCGCGGCGGCCGCCTACGCCGTGCCGCCAGCGCTGCTCGAGCAACTGGCCGATGGCGGTCGGCTCGTGATTCCGGTCGGCAACGACCGGGAGCAGCAGTTGTTGCGCATCACGCGCCGCGGCGATCGCTACGAGCGCGAAGTGCTCGGACCGGTGATCTTCGTGCCGCTGCTGCAGGGGCTCGCCTGAGGGAGTCCCTCGGGTTGACTCAGACGATCAGCGCGGCGGCGACGCTTCTGCCTTCGGTGACCAGCACGTTGTACGTGCGGCACGCGGCGGACGTGTCCATGACCTCCACGCCGATCCGTTGTGCGTGCAGGATGCGCAGGACCTGCACGTCGGGGAATTGCTGCCGCGCACCGGTGCCGAGCAGCACGACTTCCGGCGCCAGGCCCAGCAGCGGCTCGAGGTCCGCCGCCGTCAGTTGCTGTGCCGACGTCGGTCGCCAGGGCGCGATGATCGCCGTCGCAGTGACGATCAAGCTCGTCGAGTGCGTGCGCTCGCCGATGCGCAATTGCCCCGGGCCGTAGCTGCGCACCAGGTTCGTGCCCGCCGGGTTTTCGAGTTGGAGCTTCATGCCCGTACGATACTGCATGCATTGCGCGAGTTCACGGCAGCACCCATTGCCGACCGGAGGCGGCTGCGGATGACGGCTCCGCGCGTCCGTGTCGCCTTGCCCTGGCTACAGGGAGCGTTGGCCGAGGCGGCGGCGAGCGACGCATTGCCGGCCATGCCTGCGCTGCGCTGGCTCGGCGGGCGCGGGCGGCTGGAGGCCGGCGAACCACGTTCCTGGCGCGAATGGTTGCTCGAGCCTGTCGGCGGAGCTGGCTTGCTGGCCCGCTGGCCCGCAGGGCCGGCACTTGCGTACCAGAACGGCTTGACCCGAGCTGGCCCAGGCTGCTGGTGCATCGCGCAACCCGTGCACCTTGCGGCCGGCCTCGATCACCTGCGGCTCGCGCCGCTCGCACAGGCCGCGCCGACCGCCGACGAAGTCGATGAAATCGGTGCGCTCGTGAGTTCACACTTTGGAGCAGACGAACTGACGGTGGCGGCGTTTGTCGCTGGCGCGTGGCTGCTGCACTTTCCCCGCCCGGTCGACTGTCTCACGCAGCCGCCGGACTCGGTCGTGGGTCACAACGTGCACGGCTTCATGCCTGCGGGCCCCGACGGCGCGCGCATCCGCAGCCTCATGAACGAAATCCAGATGCTGCTGCACGAGCATCCGGTCAACCAGCGACGCGAACGGGCCCGACAACTGCCGCTGAACGGCTGGTGGCTGTGGGGTTTCGGCCATGCCGTGGCGGATGCAGCGACGATCGACGTCGGACCATGGCACTTGCGCAGCGACGATGGCTGGTTGCGCGCGCTGTGGCAGGGTTCGCCGCAAGGCGCGAGCAGTGGCGCTGCCCGCGTGAGCGAACCGTTGCACGCAGACACGCTCCTCGCGCTGTCGCAACCAACGGTGGAGCGGGTCGGTGAGTCGCTGACGTCGATCGATGCCGGTCTGCTTTCCGCGCTGATGATGCACGTACGCAGTGGAACGGTGCAAAGCCTCGATCTGCTCGTGGGCAGTGCGGCGCTGCGCGTTGCTGCCCGCGCGAGACTGCGGTTCTGGCGCCGGCCCGCCGACCTGTCGCGGTGGCTCGCATGACGTCGGTGCGCCGGATCCTGCGCCGCGAATCGAGCGCCGAGCTGCAGGCCACGTTGCCGCTGACGCTGCATCCCGTGCTGCGTCGCGTCTACGGCGCGCGGTCGATCGAGGGTCCGGAGGACCTCGCGCTGCGACTCGACCAGTTACTGCCGATCAGCTCGCTTGATGGCGCGGAGATCGCGGCGGACCTGCTGGCCTCGGCCCAGCGCGCTCGCCGGCGCATCCTGATCGTGGGCGATTTCGACGCGGACGGCGCGACCAGCACTGCGCTGATGATGCGGCAGCTCACGGCGCTCGGCTTCGAAGCGCCGGACTTCCTGGTGCCGGATCGCTTCCGGTTCGGCTACGGCCTGACCCCTGAAATCGTGCGGGTCGCGGCCGAGCGCAGACCCGGCTTGATCGTGACGGTGGACAACGGCATCTCGTCGCTCGAGGGCGTGGAGGAGGCCCGCCGTCACGGCATCGACGTGCTGGTGACCGATCATCACCTGCCGGGACGCGAATTGCCGGCCGCTGCCTGCATCGTGAACCCCAACGCACCCGGTAACCGCTTCGCCTCGAAGTCACTGGCGGGTGTGGGCGTCGCGTTTTACGTGATGGCGGCACTGACCCATGAGTTGCGGAAACGTGGCGCGTTGCCGGCCGGCGTGGATACGAATCCGGCGCGCTTGCTCGATCTCGTCGCGCTCGGCACCGTGGCCGACGTCGTGACGCTCGACCTCAACAACCGCGTGCTCGTCTCGCAGGGACTGCAGCGCATCCGTCGCGGGCGCTGCGTCGCGGGGCTACGGGAGTTGCTAGAGGCTTCCGGTCGGTCGCTGGCGGGGGTGACGGGGCAGGACCTGGGATTCCAGGCGGGCCCGCGGCTCAACGCCGCCGGTCGCCTCGACGACATGACACGGGGCATCCGCTGCCTGCTCGCAGACGACCCGACGCAAGCGCGCGCCATGGCGCTCGATCTCGCGCGGCTCAACACGGATCGCAAGCAGCTGGAGGCGAAGATGCAGCTCGAGGCGCTGTCGCTGATCGACGTGCGTGTCGCCGCACTCGAAGGGCACGTGCCGGCCGGTGTCTGTGTGTACGACGAAGGCTGGCATCAGGGTGTGGTCGGGTTGGTCGCCTCGCGCGTCAAGGAGCGTCTGCATCGACCCGTGATCGCGTTTGCGCAGTCCGAGGCGGGTTGGGTCAAGGGCTCCGCGCGCTCGGTGCCGGGTGTGCACGTGCGTGACGTGCTCGACGCGATCGCCACGCGTACGCCCGGACTGATCGACAAGTTCGGCGGCCACGCGATGGCGGCCGGGCTCACGCTGCGTGAATCGAGCCTGGCGGTGTTCGAGGCGGAGTTTGCGCACGAAGTGGAACGCTGGATCGATGCCGACACCCTGGCCGGCCACCTGCACACCGACGGTGAATTGCTGGCCGGTGAGTTCAACGTCGCCACCGCCGAGGCGCTGCGCGAAGGCGGGCCCTGGGGTTCCGGCTTTCCGGAGCCGATGTTCGATGGCGTCTTCGGCGTCGCCGATACGCGGGTGGTCGGCAATCGCCACCTCAAGTTGAAGCTGCGGGCGTCCTCGGGCGAGGTCGTCGATGCGATCGCGTTCCGCTACCTCGATGGCGCCGATGCACCGGCAATCCGGGTGAACGATCGCGTCAATGTGGCCTACCGAACGGGCGTCGACGACTACACGGGGTCGCGCAAATTGCAGCTCGTGACCGAGTGGTTAGGGAAGCTCTGAACACGGAAAGTGACGGGAAGGGGGGCAGGGCGAGCCCGCAGCGAGGCCGGGGCCTGCAATGCTAGAATTACTGGTTCTACCCGTCGCTCTCATCCGTGATCGTTTTCGTATGGAAATCAACCCGATACGCCGCCAGATCGAAGAACTCAAGCAGCGCACCGATGCGCTCAGGGGGTACCTTTGACTATGCAGGCAAGGCTGAGCGGCTCACCGAGGTTCTGAGGGAACTCGAGGACCCGGCCGTCTGGCAGAACCCGGAACGCGCCCAGGAACTGGGGCGCGAGCGCGGCAAGCTCGACGGCGTGGTCGCCACGCTCGACAAGATGACAGGTGGCCTCGACGAGGCCGCCGAGTTGCTCGACATGGCCGAGGCCGATGCCGACGAAGGCATGGTCCATTCGGTCGAGCAGGACCTCGGCGGCATCGACGCGCAGCTCGCGAAGCTCGAATTCAAGCGCATGTTCCCGGGCGAGATGGACGCGCACAACGCTTTCCTGGACATCCAGGCGGGTGCGGGCGGCACCGAGGCCCAGGACTGGGCCAACATGCTGATGCGCATGTACCTGCGCTGGGGCGACAAGAACGGCTTCAAGTCCGAAATCGTCGACGCCAACGGCGGCGAAGTCGCGGGGATCAAGAGCGCGACGATCAAGTTCGAAGGCGAGTACGCCTATGGCTGGCTGCGGACTGAAACCGGCGTGCATCGCCTCGTGCGCAAGAGCCCGTTCGATTCCAACGCGCGGCGCCACACGTCGTTTGCCTCGGTGTTCATTTCGCCCGAGGTCGACGACGACATCGCCATCGACATCAACCCGGCGGATCTCGAGACCGACGTCTACCGCTCGAGCGGCGCCGGCGGCCAGCACGTGAACAAGACCGAATCGGCGGTGCGGATCCGGCACATGCCGTCGGGCATCGTGGTGGCGTGCCAGAGCGAGCGCAGCCAGCACAAGAACCGTTCGACGGCGATGAAGATGCTGAAGGCCAAGCTGTACGAGCTCGAGGTCAACAAGCGCAACGCCGCGGCGAAGGTGCTCGAGGACTCGAAGTCGGACGTGAGCTGGGGCAACCAGATCCGTTCATACGTGCTCGACCAGTCGCGCATCAAGGACCTCCGCACCGGCGTCGAAATCGGCAACACCACGGCGGTCCTCGACGGCGACCTGAATCCGTTCCTGGAAGAAAGCTTGAAGCAAGGGCTGTAGGAGGGGTTAGGGGATAGGGGTTAGGGGTTAGTCGGAAGCACCTGCGGTGCCAGAAAAACTGTTTGGCGCGAATGCGCGTTTCCGACTAACCCCTAACCCCTAACCCCTTCCCAACGAGGGAAGAAATGTCCGACGAAAAGCCGACCTCTCAGACAGTCACCGACGGTGACGAGAACCATCTGATCGCCGAGCGCAAGGCGAAGCTCGAGCGCCTGCGCGAGAAAGGCCCGGCGTTTCCGAACGACTTCCGGCGCGATGCCTCGGCCGGCGAACTGCACACGGGCTATGGCGACCGCACGACCGAATGGCTCGACGCGCACCCGACACGCGTGACGGTGGCCGGTCGCATGATGGCCAAGCGCATCATGGGCAAGGCGTCGTTCGCCAAGATCTCCGATCGCAGCGGTTCGATCCAGCTGTTCCTGCAGCAGACCGCACTCGGCGAAACCTACGACGAGTTCAAGGGCTGGGACGTCGGTGACATCGTCGGCGCCGAAGGCACGCTGTTCAAGACGCGCACGGGCGAGCTCTCGGTCAAAGTCGAGAAGCTGCGGATGCTGGTCAAGTCGTTGCGGCCGTTGCCGGACAAGTGGCACGGGCTGGCGGACGTCGAGCAGCGGTATCGGCAGCGTTATGTCGACCTGATCGTCAGCGACGAGAGTCGCGAAGTATTCCGCTCGCGCACGCGCATCGTGCAGTACCTGCGCAGCTTCCTCGACGCGCTCGACTTCATGGAAGTCGAAACGCCGATGCTGCAGGTCATTCCCGGCGGCGCGGTCGCGAAGCCATTCGTCACGCACCACAACGCGCTCGACGTCGATATGTACCTGCGGATCGCGCCCGAGCTGTACCTGAAGCGGCTCGTCGTCGGCGGTTTCGAACGCGTGTACGAGATCAACCGCAATTTCCGCAACGAAGGGCTGTCGACGCGACACAACCCAGAATTCACGATGCTGGAGCTGTACCAGGCGTACGCGGACTACCGCGACCTGATGGACATGGTCGAGCGGATGTTCCAGGGCATCGCGGACATGGTTTGCGGCACCCGCATGGTGGAGTACCAGGGCGAGACGTTCGATTTCGGCTCGACCTTCCGCCGCGTGACGGTCGAAGACCTCGTCGTGCATTTCACCCCGGGCATCGACCGCACGCGCCTGCGCGACGTCGATTATCTACGCGGCGAATGCGCGAAGCTGCACATCCCGGTCAAGCCGGACGATGGCGCCGGCAAGCTGCAGATCGAGATCTTCGAGAAGACGGCCGAGCATCGACTGCTGCAGCCGACGTTCGTGTACGCGTACCCGGCCGAAGTCTCACCACTTGCGCGCCGCAACGACTCCGACCCGTTCCTTACGGACCGCTTCGAATTCTTCGTCGGCGGCCGTGAGATCGCCAACGGGTTTTCGGAGCTCAACGACGCGGAAGACCAGGCCGCGCGTTTCCGCGAGCAGGTTGCGCGCAAGTCCGGCGGTGACGAAGAAGCGATGTTTTACGACGCCGACTACGTGCGGGCGCTCGAATACGGCATGCCACCGACAGCCGGGCTCGGCATCGGCGTCGATCGCATGGTGATGTTGTTCACCAACTCGCCGTCGATCCGGGATGTGCTGCTGTTCCCGCACATGAAGCCGGAGTGAGGAGGGGGAAGGGCAGGAAGGGCAGGAAGGAGAAGGGCAGGAAGGGCATTGGTCGGCAGCTCCGTCCTCAACTCGTGTTTGCCTCGATTGGAAATGCGTTAAAAGAGCGGACACTCGCCTGGGGCATGAACCGGCTGGATGCGGACGTTCGCTCATGCCTAAGAGCAGTCACCTGACGACTGCTTGGCTCGAGACGCTGCTTCACGGCAACGCGCAACCCCTCGAGAAACGTTTCAGACCGCAACTGCACACGATCTGCCGCCTCGGCCGCCGCGAGCGCGGAATGGCTCCGAAATACCAGTCGCAGTTCACCCGAGAGGCGCAGACCATCGAACGCGGAACTTGGCATCGCTGATCAAGCAGATCTGATCGGCCATGCGCCTGCGGATATCCGCGATGGCGAGCTGCGGCGGCTCAGGGGAGACTCATCGACGAGGCCTCCATGCGTTCCGCGACGACGTGCCTTGGTACACTTTTTTTACTGTGCCTGCTGGCCGGGTGTGTAACAACCGCGAGTACGACGGGGCCCCCTGTTGATGGGACGAACGCGGCTGCGAGACCTGCCGCGCCACCGGCGACAACGCCCCGGCCGACCATGCGGCTGGAAATCGACCCAGCGTCGAACACGGCCTTTCGCCCGCGTGTCGAAAAGCGGCTGCACACCGACGAACTGGCGGCCGACCTCGTCCTCGAGGGCACGGCCGCACGACCCGTCGACTACACGCTGCGACTAAAGTTTGATTTCCGGGAACTGCCGCTGACCGATGCCGAGGGCATCTGGGCGATGACAGACATGCTTCTGCTTACGATGTATCCAGCCAGCTGCAACCGCTACCGCTTCTCTCTGGATGCGACGCTGGCAGATGCCTCGGGCAACCGCTTCAAGACGTACTCATTGCAGGACCTGGATACCGCCTGGGTCTGGCTGCTGATTGGACCGAAATGTGCCTCGCCGGAGGGCATGAAAGGCGAGGGCGTCGGCGATGCCGCCGAAGACCTCCTGGTTGCGTTGTATCGGAAGATGCAGCGGGACGATGTCCTCAATCCGACCCGGCTGTCCAAGCTGAAAGCATCCCAGGGTCCCCTGGTGTACGTCAGGGCCACATCAGCGGAAGACCTGGTCAAGGAGGGCTTCCTGCTCGACGAATTGCCTGTGCGGTTCACCTTCGACCCTGCCGAGGCCACGGTCGCCGACTACACGCTGCAACTGGACCTCAGCGTTACGGGCCGCGACTACAGTGCGGGTCGAACCGCGCTGGCGCTCATGTCCATAGGCATCACTGGAGTTTGCCCGACGCGAACCGCCACACTCGAGGGCAGCGTCGTCGACCGCCAGGGTCGCCTGACGAGCCACTACCGGTCCGACGCGCACTGGCAGCCGTCAATGTCGGGCAACTGTGCGGGTGGGGCCGTCAGCGACCGACCGGAGATGGTGCGGAAACTCGCGCAGGTTCTGTCCAGCAAAGTCACATTAGCGTCGCTGGTCGCCGTCGAACCCGCGCGGGCATCCCCGAAGGTCCGGGTCGTGACCAATGCAGCCCGCGCGGTCGTTGAGCGGGTTGCAAGCGAGCAAGCGCTCTTTGCCTACGTCACCCTTGAAACCGCGGAGCAGGTGAGTGCCGATTACACGCTCGATCTAGCATTCAGCGCGTCCGGTGGCGGCTCACGGATCGGCCCGGAGGCATCGACGGCCCAGCAGGTCGCTGCGGGCTTCATGTTTGGACTTACGTTCGGCAATGTCGCATTCCTCTGCAAGCGAACTGAACATCTTCTGCTGGCCCAGCTCAAGGACGCTGCAGGCACGGTCATTGCGAGCGGCAAAGCTGCGAAGTCAGCAATTCCTGAGACTTCGGGTTGTGGGCCAGACGAGGAGCCCTCGGCCGACGTTGCCGAGTTCCTGGTACGGGAAGCGCTTCGCAAGCTGGCAACGGATCCAAGGCTACCCGAATCGGTCCGCGCGACCCACGACGTGCGCGCCCGGTAGGCTAGTGCTCCTGTCCTGCGAACAGAGCGGCGTCTTTTGTTAAGGCGAATGAATTAGCATCAAACCGCGCACACACCGGTGGTTGCTTACTGGCCGGGTGGTCACCGCGAAGGAAACACGTGGAGCGCCTGTCGCAGCAAATGAACGTAAGAGTTCATTGTCTGCTTTGTAGCGCAGTGAACTTCTGCTGTGGGTTGCTTTTCCCCGTCCACCGTCCGCTTTCGGAGCGAAGCGCCAGCTGTACGGATAGCAGTAACGCAGTTCAGTGACAGCCTGGCCGGAAGCGGAGCGCCCGCGCGTGAACCGCGGTTCCTGCCTTTTCTATCCTTCCCTGCCTTCCTGCCTTCCTTGCCTTCCTTGCCTTCCTTGCCTTCCTGCCCTTCCTGCCCTTACTCCCCTACAGGCTGTACGGTAGCTCCTGCGGCTCGGCGCTGCGCCCATCCTCCAGCTGCAGCACCTTGCCTGCCGCATCGAGGTTCGTGACCGCCAGCAGTTCGATGCCGTGATCCGTCTCGGCCGTCATCAATACGTCAGCGACCTTCGTACCCTCGAGAGTCAGGATCGACAGCGGCGCTGGAGCAGGACCGCCTGCTGCCAGATGAAAGCGCATCGCGCGCCGCTTCACGCGACCCAGGTGATGCGTCCGCGCGACGATCTCCTGCCCCGTGTAGCAGCCCTTGGTAAAACTCACGCCATCGATCAAATCGACATTGAGCATCTGCGGAGTGAATTGCTCCGACGTGGCCGCGAACACATGCGGCAGGCCCGCAGCGATGTCGGCAGCGAGCCACTCGGTCTGCACGTGTGGGTTGGGCCGACTCAACGACAGCCCGCTGATCGAACGCCACGCCAGCGGGGGCGCCGCGATCACTTCACGGCCGGGCGCGTACTGGAACGTCACGACTTCGGTCGTGCCCGCGAGCGGCACGGGCGACAGCGTGAGCGCGGCCTCGTCGAATGCGCGGTGTACCTGGGCCACGGCGGCCGCATCGCCGGTGAGGATCGCGCCGACGTTCAGGTCGGCGGCCTGCAGGATTTCCACCTTGGAGCGCAACACGAACTTGCGCAGGTGCGTCGCTACTTTCCCGAGCAGGTCGGCGGGCAGCAGCGCGTAAATCGCTTCGTCGGTCTGGCGAAAGCGCACGAGCGCGATGACGCGACCCTGGTTCGTGCAGCAAGCCGCCACCTGGGTCCGGCCGTCCGCGAGCAGGCGCACGTCGTTCGTAAACTGGCCCTGCAGGAACGTCGCGGCATCGGCGCCGCCAATGCGCAATACACCGAAACCCGGCAGCAGCACTGCGCGATGAGCCTGTGTGGGATCGTCGATCATTATTCAACCCGGTTTATTTTCAGACGGTGCCGCCGAACCTTAGCCCAAGCGCTCGGTGGAGAACATAGGCAACATCTGGCAAGATCGCGGGTTGATATGACACCTTCGCCAGACGAGCTGACCGCCCACAAGATCGAGCCCGCGGCCGTGCCCCCGGCGAGCCCGCCTGACGTCTTGTCCAAGGTCGGGCCTGCGGTCGGGCCCGAGGCCGATCCGCAAACCCAGGCAGTCCCGTCATCGCAGGTCCTGCCGCGCGAAATCGGAGGCCGGGACGGGCCCGAACCCACGCGCTTCGGGGATTGGGAAAAGGCGGGACGCTGCATCGACTTCTAACGTACTGGATTCCTGAGGAGAGGTAGCGTCATGGCGCAGCCCGAGCGGCCGCTGTCCCCGTTCATGCAGTACCGTTGGCAGTACACCAACACCCTGTCGATCCTGCACCGGATCACGGGCATCCTGCTGAGCCTGTGCTTTTTCGTGCTGGTCTACTGGCTGGCCGCAGCGGCCTCCGGTCCGGAGCGCTATGCAGCTGCACTCGCCACGATCGGTTCGCCGCTGGTCCGGCTGCTGCTCGTTGGCGGCCTGTTCTCATTCTCGTTCCACCTGCTGAACGGCATCCGGCACTTGTTCTGGGATGCCGGCTACGGATTCGAGCTGCCGATCGCGCGCAAGACGGGTTGGGCGGCAGCGATCGGCGCACTGCTGCTGACGGCGGTGCTGTGGGTCGTGCTCGGCGCCTCGCTCGGAGGTGCGGCATGAGCCTGCGCAGCCCGCTCGGACGTGTACTCGGCCTCGGCTCCGCCAAGGGTGGTTCGGGTCACTGGTATTCGCAGCGCGTCACGGCCGTGGCGCTCGTCATTCTCGGTGGCTGGTTCATCGCGTCGCTCGCGCTGCTGGGCGCGGGCGCCCCGCACGCGGCGATCGTCGGCTGGCTGCATTCGCCGTTCTCGGCGGTGATGGCGCTGCTGCTCGTCGCAGTCACCGCGTATCACGCGCAGCTGGGCCTGCAGGTCGTGTTCGAGGATTACATCAGCGACAAGGGCACGCGTCTGGTCGTGCTGGTCGCACTCAAGTTCGCGCTCGTCGTAGCCGCCCTGGTCGGCGTCCTCGCCGTGTTGCGCATCGCGTTCGGAGCCCAGGCATGACCACTGCCGATTACGCATTCACCGATCACACGTACGACGTCGTCGTCGTCGGCGCGGGCGGCGCCGGACTGCGCGCGACGTTCGGCCTGGCCGAGCAGGGCCTCGACACGGCCTGCATCAGCAAGGTGTTCCCGACGCGCAGTCATACGGTTGCGGCGCAGGGCGGTATCAGCGCCGCACTCGGCAACATGGGCGAGGACGACTGGCGCTTCCACTTCTACGACACCATCAAGGGCTCGGACTGGCTCGGCGACCAGGACGCAATCGAGTTCATGTGCAAGGAGGCTCCGGCGGCGATCCTCGAACTCGAGCACTACGGCCTGCCGTTCTCTCGCACCGAGGACGGCAAGATCTACCAGCGTCCGTTCGGCGGCATGACGACCCACTACGGCAAGGGCATCGCGCAGCGCACCTGTGCCGCGGCGGACCGCACCGGTCACGCGATGCTGCACACGCTGTATCAGCAGTCGCTCAAGCACCAGGCGCGCTTCTTCATCGAATATTTTGCGCTCGACCTGATCATGGAAGACGGCGAGTGCCGCGGCGTGGTGGCGCTCGACATGGCCACGGGCCAGTTGCACCGCTTCCGCGCGCACACCGTGATCCTTGCCACGGGCGGCTACGGCCGCGCGTATTTCTCCTGCACCTCGGCGCACACGTGCACGGGCGACGGCGGCGGCATGGCGCTGCGCGCCGGCCTGCCGCTGCAGGACATGGAGTTCGTGCAGTTCCACCCCACCGGCATCTACGGCGCGGGTTGCTTGATCACCGAAGGCTCGCGCGGCGAAGGCGGCTACCTCACCAATTCCGCGGGCGAGCGTTTCATGGAGCGCTACGCGCCGAACGCGAAGGACCTCGCTTCGCGCGACGTCGTCAGCCGCTCGATGACGATCGAGATTCGCGAGGGCAGGGGCGTGGGCCCGCAGAAGGACCACATCCACCTGCACCTCGAGCACCTCGGCGCCGCCGTGATCCACGAACGCCTGCCGGGCATCGCCGAGACCGCGCGCATCTTCTCGGGTGTCGACGTGACGCGTGAGCCGATCCCGGTGCTGCCGACCGTGCACTACAACATGGGCGGAATTCCCTGCAACGTGCACGGCGAGGTGGTCACGCTGCGCAATGGCAATCCGGATTCGGTGGTCCCGGGTCTGATGGCGGTCGGCGAGGCCGCCTGCGTGTCGGTGCATGGCGCCAACCGCCTCGGCTCCAATTCGCTGCTCGACCTGGTCGTGTTCGGTCGGGCGGCTGCGCACCAGTGCGGCAAGACGGTCAAGCCTGGCACGTCGCACAAGTTGCTGCCGAAGGACTCGGGCGACCTGGCCATCAGCCGGCTCGACAGGTTCCGCAATGCGAAGGGCACGCGCCGCACGTCCGAGATCCGTCTCGACATGCAGCGGGTGATGCAGAACCACGCCGCCGTATTCCGCACCGGCGAATCCCTCGGCGAAGGCGTGCAGAAACTCGACGCCGTCTACGCCACGTTCTCCGACGTGCAGGTGGCCGATCGCTCCCTGATCTGGAACACGGACCTGATCGAGACGCTCGAACTCGACAACCTGCTCGCGCAGGCCCTGGTGACGATGTCGTCGGCGGCCAATCGCAAGGAAAGCCGTGGCGCCCACGCGCGTGAGGACTTCAAGGACCGGGACGACGTGACCTGGCTCAAGCACACGCTGGCCTGGGCCGATGCCGCGGGCAAGGTCTGCATCGATTATCGTCCGGTGCACCTGAACACGCTGACGAGCGACGTCGAAGCCATTCCGCCAAAGGCACGCACGTACTGAGTGAATAGTGATTAGTGACTAGTGATTAGTAGGAGGGAATCATGGTAATCGTCACCAGTCACTGCTCTCCAACCACTGCTCGCCATTCACTGATCACTAATCACTAGTCACTATTCACTAATCACTTCTTCCTCCCATGCCCCAATTCAGACTTCCCGAAAATTCCCGGGTCCAGCCCGGCAAGAGTCACGCGGCGCCGGCGGGTGCGAAGAACGTCAGGACGTTCCGTATTTACCGCTTCGATCCCGACTCGAACCAGAAGCCGCGCGTCGACACCTATGAGGTCGACATGGACCGTTGCGGGCCGATGGTTCTCGACGCGCTGATCAAGATCAAGAACGAGGTCGACGCGACGCTCACGTTCCGCCGCTCGTGTCGTGAAGGCATCTGCGGTTCGTGCGCGATGAACATCGACGGCGTGAACACGCTGGCGTGCACCAAGGCCATCGACGAGATCAAGGGCGACGCGAAGATCTACCCCCTGCCGCACTTGCCGGTGATCAAGGACCTCGTGCCCGACCTGACCAACTTCTACGCGCAATACGCTTCGGTGAAGCCGTGGCTGC
Source organism: uncultured Gammaproteobacteria bacterium (assembly GCA_963846315.1). Lineage (GTDB taxonomy): Bacteria > Pseudomonadota > Gammaproteobacteria > Steroidobacterales > Steroidobacteraceae > RPQJ01. The sequence goes on along the minus strand of CAWJVM010000005.1, from coordinate 135,760 downwards.
AGACGCGCACGCCCGCGCCGCCCGACCGCGAGCGGCTGCAGTCGAAGGAAGACCAGGAAAAGATCGACCGCCCGTCGGCCTGCATCCTTTGCGCCTGCTGCTCGACGAGTTGCCCGTCGTACTGGTGGAACAGCGACCGCTTCCTCGGTCCCGCCGCGCTGCTGGCCGCGTACCGCTGGATCATCGACACGCGCGACGAAGCGACGGGCGAACGCCTGGACGAACTCGAAGATCCTTTCCGGCTGTACCGTTGCCACACGATCATGAACTGCGCGCAGGCCTGCCCGAAGGACCTCAATCCCTCGAAGGCCATCGCGGAGATCAAGAAGATGATCGTCGAGCGGCAGCACTAGTTGCGCACATTCGCTGCCGACGAACCAGACGTGCCAGACGGGCAGGGCGGCAGTACGCCCAGGTCGCCGTCCGAGGTCAGCATGGCCCGACTGCGCTGGCGTTGCCGGCGCGGCATGCGGGAACTCGACGTCATGCTTACCCGGTACCTCGACCGGGTCTGGACGACGGCGTCACCTACTGAACGTGATGCGTTCGTCCAATTGGTCGAACTGCAGGACCCCGACCTGTTCGGGTATCTTGTGGGTCGGACCACCCCGGCCGAGGAATCCCTGCGTGCGGTCATCGCCTGCATCCGTCGTCTCGAGCCTTGAGCTGCCCCCGGTGACTGCAGCCGATCGAACCGTGGGCGTGCTGGTGGCGCTGGCAGCCGGCCTGCTGGCCTGGCGCGGTATCCGCCAGGGGTCATCGGTGACTGCGTCGCTGCCCTGGGTGCTGGCGGGCGCCGTGATCGTCGCGGCCCAGGTCCAGGGCTGGTTACGCGCCATGCGCCAGCCGGTCCGACGCCTCGTCGCCTGCGCGGACGGTTCGCTGTGGCTGCACAGGGAGGGCCATGCACCCTGCCGGATGGCGATCGGTGTCGGCACGCGGCTGGTGGGCCCCTCGGTTTTCCTCGACCTGGGCGTGGCTTCCAACCGGTCGGCAAAGCGATTGCGGACCTGGCTCACGCCGTTCGACGTGCCGACCCAGGCAATTCGCCGCTGGAGCGTCCTCCTGCCTCGTTCCGGGCGCGTGGCTGGTCCGTGACGGGTCCGCCGTTGCGCTAGCCTAGCCATGCAAGCCATGCAGAACTTTCCCCCGTCGGACGAGTCTATGAAGTCGCGAGAACCAGGGGACGACGTTGCCGGGCTGCCTGTGGGCACCGAGCAAAGCGACCTCGAACTCGTGCGGCGGGCCCAGCAGAACGAGCGCGGTGCGTTCGACCTGCTGGTGCTCAAGTACCAACACAAGGTCGTCAAGCTGGTGGCACGGCTGCTGCGCGATCCGACCGAAGCCGAGGACGTCGCCCAGGAAGCCTTCGTGAAGGCCTATCGGGCCCTCGGGTCGTTTCGGGGCGACAGCGCGTTCTATACCTGGCTCTATCGCATCGCGGTCAATACGGCCCGCAATTCGATCGCCTCGCGCCAGCGCCGGCCCTTGGACTACGAAGCGGAACTCTCGGAAAGCGAGCAGAACAACGTGGCGGCGCGACTCAAGCACGATGACACGCCCGAGGCGACGGTCCTCTCCGAGGAGATCCGCCAGACCGTCAACGATGCGATCGGTCAACTGCCCGAGGATTTGCGCACGGCCATCGTGCTGCGCGAAATCGAAGGCCTCAGTTACGAAGAAATCGCGACGACGATGGATTGTCCCGTGGGCACAGTCCGGTCGCGTATCTTCCGTGCCCGGGAAGCCATCGATCGTGCCCTGAAGCCCCTGCTCGACTGAAACCGAGTGCCGAGAACGACATGACCGACCAGATTCGTGAACAGCTTTCGGCCTTGCTCGACGGCGAACTGCCGCGGGACGAAATGGGCCTGCTCATGCGGCGCCTGGAGAAAGACCCGGAGCTGCGCCGCACTTTCGGCTCCTATGCGCTGATCGGTGAGACGCTGCGCGCGCCCGGCGGCCGGATCGCCACTCAGTCGTTCGCGGACCGCGTCAGCGCCGCCATTGACGAGGCACCGGTCCGCGCGGAACAGACGGCCTCTGCACCCCCGGGAGCGTCCGTCCGGCTGCCGCGTCACGTTGCGCTCTGGAAGCGACCGATCGTACGCACTGCACTCGCTGCCAGCGCGGCCGCCACGGCGGTCCTGCTGTTCCGGCCCGACGTCGCGCCGATCGCGCAACGCGAAGTCACGCCTGCCAATTCCTTCGCGATGTCCGCGAGCCCGACGCCGGCGCAGAGCCAGCGTCTCGCCGGTTTCATGGTTGCCCACAGCCAGTTCTCGACACCGATGGTCCGTCGCAACGTGCTGTCGAGCCTCCTCGCGGCCGACCCGGGCATCACCCGGGTGTCGTACGAGATGGGAGAGGCTCCCTAGCAATGAGCCGACCCGCGATGAAGCGAGCCGCGGCCTGCGTAGCTGCCTGCCTGCTGGCGTTTTCGGCGCACGCCGAAGATGACGCCCGGGCCTGGATCGAACGCATGTCGGAGTCCCTCGCCACTCGCAATTACGACGGCCTGTTCACGCACTCGACCGGCCGCCAGGCCGAAACGATGCGCATCGTGCACCGGGTCGAGCACGGCAAGAGCCTCGAACGCCTGGTGTCGCTCGACGGCAGCGGCCGTGAAATCGTGCGTACCCGCGACGAAGTCCACGCTTACCTGCCCGACCGCCGCGTCGTGATCGTGGAGCCGCGCGGCGACGATGGCTCGCTGCTCAAGTCACTGCCCACTCCCGGTCCCGCGCTCGATCGCTACTACCAGCTTGCCGTCGGTCCGCAAGGCAGTCGGCTGCTGGGCCGCAACGTTCGCGTCATCGACGTGCGGCCAAGAGACATCTACCGCTACGGCTACCGGCTCTGGCTCGACGAAGACACGGCGATGCCCCTGCAGTCGGTCGTGATCAATGGCGTCGGCAATCCGATCGAAGTCCTTCGCTTCTCGCAGTTGCAGATGAAGGACAAGATTCCGGTCCGTGATGTCGAGCCTGCCGTCGACGCGACCGGCTTCCAGTGGGTGCGCACGGGTCGCAAGGTGGCGGCCATGCCACAACTGCCCGGCAATGGGGGTTGGCGGCCGCTGCGCTTGCCGCCAGGGTTCAAGCTCGTGGCCAACCGGTTGCAGCCGATCCCCGGCTCGCCCCTACCGGCCCAGCACCTGATTTTCTCCGACGGGATCGCTGCGATTTCGGTGTTCATCGAACCCAGCGCGCCGACGGGCCCGCGGCCGCCGGAAACCTCGAACATGGGCTCGGCCAACGCGTATTCGACGAGCGTGCAAGGGCACGTCATCACGGCCATCGGCGAAGTGCCGGCAGCCACCGTCCGCGAGATCGCGAATTCGGTCGTACCGGTCCAGGGTCCAAACGCCCCGCCTGACACCCCGCCTGACACCCCGGCAAGCGCCCCGGCCAACGCCCCGACCGATGCTCCGGCCGGTTCCGCCCGCTGAGCCATGACGCAGGTCACCGGGGTCGTCACCCGGGTCGATGCCGGCCGAGCTCGCGTCGAATGCAGTGATTCCAGTCACGCCATGTGCGGCGCCTGCGCTGCCGGGCGCGGCTGTGGCTGGCAGCGGTCGAACCCGCGCCGTCATCTCCAGATCGATGCGCGGCAGGGCGGCCGGACGCTGCAACCGGGCGACCGGCTTGAACTGCAGATCGACGATGCCCGTCTGCTGCGGGCGGCCTGCCGGTTGTACCTGCCGCCCCTGGCCGGGTTACTGGCCGGTCCGGCCTTGCTGCGGGTCGCCGGCTGGGAGCAGGGGTTCAACCCTTTGCTGGCAGCCGTGTTCGGGCTGTTGGCCGGCGGCCTGATCGCCTGGCGGTGGACCAGGGCGGGTGTGCCGGTCCAGTGGCATTGGCTCGGCGCCACTGAATCCTCCTGGCGCGGCCAGCCATGACTCCGCCGAAGCTCGCCCTCTATGTCCGCGCAGGGTGCCACCTCTGCGACCAATTCCTGCTGGATTTCTCGCTGGATCACGCGGGGCTGCTGGACACCGTCGAGACCCGCGACACGGACGCCGACACGGCGTGGGCCGCGGAGTTCGGCCTGCGCGTTCCGGTCCTGACGGTCGATGGTCACGTGGCCTGTGAAGGCCGTTACGATCGTGACAAGGTCGTCGCAGCCCTCGGGTTATAATCGCGGGTTTTGACGCGCCCGAACCCCGGGCCGCGCCGGACGACCTTGGCCCCGATGAAACTGATCCGCAATTTTTCCATCATCGCGCACATCGACCACGGCAAGTCGACGCTCGCCGACCGGTTCATCCAGATCTGCGGTGGCCTGCAGGACCGCGAGATGCAGGCCCAGGTGCTGGACTCGATGGACCTCGAGCGCGAGCGCGGCATCACCATCAAGGCACAGAGCGTCTCGCTGCAGTACAAGGCGCGCGACGGCGAGACCTACCAGCTGAACATGATCGACACGCCGGGACACGTCGACTTCTCGTACGAAGTCTCGCGTTCGCTCGCGGCGTGCGAAGGCGCATTGCTCGTCGTCGACGCGGCGCAGGGCGTCGAGGCGCAGAGCGTCGCCAACTGCTACACGGCGCTCGAGCAGGGCCTCGAAGTCGTGCCGGTGCTCAACAAGATCGACCTGCCCTCGGCCGACCCGGCCAAGGTCATCAAGGAAATCGAGGAGATCATCGGCATCGAAGCCGAGGATGCCGTGCGCGTCAGCGCGAAGACCGGCGAAAACGTCGACGAACTGCTCGAGGAACTGGTGCGGCGCGTGCCGTGCCCGAAGGGCGACGCCGACGGTCCGCTGCAGGCGCTCATCATCGACTCGTGGTACGACAGCTACGTCGGTGTCGTGTCGCTGGTGCGCGTCGTCAACGGCTCGATCCGCACTGGCCAGAAGATCCGGGTCTGGACCACGGGTCGTGCGCACCAGGTGGACAAGCTCGGGCGGTTCACGCCGAAGTCGCTGGTGGCCGATGCGCTGTACACGGGTGAAGTCGGTTTCATCATCGCCGGCATCAAGGAAATCGACGGCGCACCTGTTGGCGACACCTTCACGCTCGACAATCGTCCGTGCAGCGAGCCGCTGCCGGGCTTCAAGGCGATCAAGCCGCGCGTGTTCGCCGGCCTGTTTCCGGTCAGCAGCGACGACTACGAGGCGTTCCGTGACGCGCTGCAGAAGCTGAAGCTCAACGACTCCGCGCTGAACTACGAGCCCGAGGTCTCCACGGCGCTCGGTTTCGGCTTCCGCTGCGGCTTCCTCGGCCTGCTGCACATGGACATCGTGCAGGAGCGGCTCGAGCGCGAGTACGAGCTGTCGCTCGTCACCAGTGCGCCGACCGTGGTCTACGAGGTGCTGACGACCGACGGCGAGATTGTCAACGTCGACAACCCCGCCAAGCTGCCGCCGGTCGAGAAGATCAAGGAACTGCGCGAGCCGATGATCGTCGCCAACATCCTGCTGCCGCCGGACTATGTCGGCCCGGTGATGAAGCTGTGCCTCGACAAGCGCGGCGTGCAGAAGAAACTGCTGTACCTCGGCAACCAGGTCTCGATGCAGTGGGACCTGCCGCTCGCCGAAGTCGTGCTCGACTTCTTCGACCGCCTGAAGAGCTGCAGCCGTGGCTACGCATCCTTCGATTACGAATTCGACCGCTTCCAGGCTGCGCCGCTGGTCCGGCTCGACATCCTGATCAACGAAGACAAGGTCGACGCGCTGTCGATCATCAGTCACCGCGACACGGCGTACCAGCGCGGTCGCGAACTGGTCGACAAGATGCAGGAGCTGATTCCGCGGCAGATGTTCGAGGTGGCGATCCAGGCTGCCATCGGTGCTCACGTCATCGCCCGCTCGACCGTCAAGGCGCTGCGCAAGAACGTCCTGGCGAAATGCTATGGCGGCGACCTTTCACGCAAGCGCAAGCTCCTCGAGAAGCAGAAAGAGGGCAAGAAGCGCATGAAGAACATCGGCCAGGTGGAAATCCCGCAGGAAGCTTTCCTGGCCGTGCTGCAGGTGGGACGCAAGGAGTGATTTTCACCCCGGCTCGCGCAATGTGATGCAAAGCATTGATTCGGCGAGATAATTAACCAATACTCCGCCCCGTTCCAAGAGGTGTTCGCTTGGTCTTCGATTTTTCGTTTTTCCTGGTTCTTGCCGCACTGGTCACCGGGCTGGTCTGGCTGGTGGACGCGCGCCTGTTCCGTCCGCGACGCCGGCGCACCGCGGGCAGCGCCGCCGGTGGCATGCCGGAACCGATCCTGGTCGAGTACGCGCGCTCGTTCTTCCCGATCATCCTGATCGTGCTGGTGATCCGGTCGTTCCTGTTCGAGCCGTTCCGGATCCCGTCCGACTCGATGATGCCGACCCTGCTCGACGGCGACTTCATCTTCGTCAACAAGTTCACGTACGGCCTGCGGCTGCCGGTGCTCAACACCGAGATCGTGCCCCTGGGCGATCCGGCGCGCGGTGACGTGGTCGTCTTCCGCCTGCCATCCGATCCGGCGACCAACTACATCAAGCGGCTGGTCGGCCTGCCGGGCGACCACGTGGTGGTGCGCGAAAAGCGTGTCTGGATCAACGACCAGTTGCAGGACGTCACGCTCGATGGTTATTCCGAGCCGTACGGCAGCACGCCGCGGGCGCAGATCGGCATCGAACGCCTGGGCACAGGCGAGCACCGTACGCTCTACATCGACGAGCGACCGTCGGTCGACTTCGATGACGTCGTGCCGGCAGGGCACTATTTCTTCATGGGCGACAACCGGGACAACAGCCGCGACAGCCGCTTCCCGGAAGTCGGCTACGTGCCGGCCGCCAATGTGGTCGGCCGGGCCGTCCGCATCTGGTTGAACTGGAAGCTGCCGAACGCGCCCCTGTGGGAGCGCATCGGCAAGCCCATCCACTGATACGGCAACCATTGGACACCAGTGTCATTGCACACAAGAGGGAGATCCGTGATGAGGCAACGTGAACGCGGCGCGACGTTTCTCGGCATGGTCATCATCCTGCTGATCGTCGGCTCGGCCCTGTATGCCGGGATCCGGTTGGTGCCGGTGTACCTCGAGTACACCAAGGTCGCGCGCTCGCTCGAACAGGTGCGCGACGAGCACGCCGCGATCGACACCAACCCGGCGCTCATTCGCCGCTCGCTCGAGCGTCGCTGGGACGTCGAGGACATCCACAGCATCGGCTGGAAGGAAATCGAAGTCGCCAAGACCACCGAGGGCTACGACATGACCGCATCGTACGAAAACGAGCAGCCCTTCGTGGCGAACGTGTACCTGTTGGTCAAGTTCGACAAGACGGTCTCCATCCCACAGTGACCGCGGGCCTTGCTGCACGCCGATGAATGGTCCGCACGGCGGCTCGGGTATCGCTTTCGTGATCCCGGGTTGCTCGAGGCGGCGCTGACTCATCGCAGCGCCAGCCGCACGAACTACGAACGTCTCGAGTTCCTCGGGGACTCGGTCCTCAACTTCGCGATTGCCCTGCTCGCGTTCCGCACGTTCCCGGACGCGCCGGAAGGCGACCTCAGTCGTTTCCGTGCCGCGCTCGTGAGCAGCCCGACACTGGCAGCGATCGGCAGCGAACTCGAGCTCGGTGACCAGTTGCGCCTCGGCAGCGGCGAACTGAAGTCAGGCGGCTTTCGTCGCGACTCCATCCTGGCGGACAGCCTCGAAGCGATCCTCGGCGCGATTTACCTCGACGGCGGCATCGAGGCCGCCCGTGACGTGGTGCATCGGTTGCTCGGCGAGCGCCTGCGCGAACTGCCGTCGGCCGAGACGCTCAAGGATCCCAAGACGCGGCTGCAGGAAGAGCTGCAGTCGCGCGGACACGCGCTGCCGAGATACGCGCTGGAAGAAATCGGCGGCGAACCGCACGAGCAATGGTTCGTCGCGAGTTGCGAAGCCGTCGATCTGGCGCTGCGGGCGACGGGCAAGGGCTCGAGCCGGCGCCGTGCCGAGCAGGAAGCTGCACAACGCGTGCTGGAGGCCCTGGGCCGCGCGCAGGAGAACTCATGACAGACGAATCGATCCTTCCTGCCGCCGGTGAAGAGCCCACGGTTCGCTGCGGCTTTGCCGCGCTCGCGGGCCGCCCGAACGTCGGCAAGTCCACCTTGCTGAATGCGCTGATCGGCCAGAAGGTCAGCATCGTGAGCCCGAAGCCGCAGACCACGCGCACGCGCATCCACGGTGTGCTGAACAAGCCCGGGCTGCAGATCGCGTTCGTCGACCTGCCGGGTATCCATACCAGGCAGACACGCGCGATGAACCGCTACATGAACCGCACCGCGATCTCGTCGCTGTCGGACGTGGACGTCAACCTGTTCGTGGTCGAGGCGCTGCGCTGGACCGAGGAAGACGAACGGGTGCTCGATGAACTGAAGCAAGTCGGCCTGCCGATCGTGCTGCTGATCAACAAGGTCGATCGCGCGCACCCGAAGGAGCGGCTGTTGCCTTTCATCCAGGACATCACGCAGAAAGCGGAGTTCGTCGAAGTCGTGCCGATCTCGGCCACGCGCAAGACGACGCTGGAGCGGCTGCCTGAGGTCATTGCGAAATACCTGCCGGAGCAGCCGCGCATCTTCCCCGAGGAGCAGGTCACGGATTCGCCCGACCACTTCATGGCCGCCGAGCTGATTCGCGAAAAGCTGATGCTGCGCCTGCAGGAAGAGCTGCCGTATGGCCTGGTCGTGGAGATCGAAGGCATCGGTCCGTCCGAGGACGAGCCCGGCAAGCTGGTGGTGCAGGCCGTGATCTGGGTCGAGCGCGCGGGCCAGAAGCCCATCGTCATCGGCAAGGGGGGCTCGCTGCTGAAGGAAATCGGCCGGCAGTCGCGGCTCGACCTCAACCGCCACTTCAATCAGCCGGTGCACCTCGAACTCTGGGTCAAGGTCAAGGAAGGCTGGTCCGACGACGAGAACGCGATGCGCAAGTTCGGGTACGAGTCATGAGTGGAGCCCGGCGGGTCACCCTGGAACCCGCCTTCCTGCTGCACCATTACCCCTGGCGCGACACGAGCCGCATCCTGGAGCTGATGACGCGCACGCACGGCCGTGTCTCGGTCTTTTCGCGCGCCTCGCGCCAGTCGGGTTCCACGGCGACGGGCGGCGCCCTGCAGCCGTTCACGGAGTCGCTGGTGTCGTGGAGCGGCCGCGGTGAAGCAGGGCACCTGACCTCGGCCGAACGGGTCCGTCCACCCGCCACGCTGGCCGGCGATCGCCTGATGAGCGGGTTCTATGCCAACGAACTGCTGCTCAAGCTGCTGCAGCGGAACGACCCCCATCCCGCGCTGTTCGACGCCTACGCAGTGTTGATCGAGCGCCTTTACGCCACCGGCCACGATCCCGGCCGGGCGCTGCGCCTGTTCGAGAAGCGGCTGCTCGACGAACTCGGCTGGGGCCTCAATCTCGAGCACGAGGCGACCAGCGGCGAACCGCTCGAGCCGGCCCGCAGCTACCGCTACGGCATCGAGGGCGGCGCGGAGCCGATCGATGGAGTGGCGGAGGGAACCCTGATATTTTGCGGCGCGTCGCTGCTCTCGCTCGCGCGTGAGCAACTCGATGACCCGCGCAGCCTGACGGATGCGCGCCGGCTGCTGCGGGCGGCACTCGACCGGTTGCTCGACGGCCGGTCGTTACGGACGCGCGAGGTGGCTCTCGAGATGCGCGCGCATGCAGGCAAGGCGGACGGAGGTTGATCCTGTGCAGCTGACCCATCCCATCAAGCTCGGCGTCAATATCGACCACGTCGCGACACTGCGGCAGGCGCGCCGGGCGCCATATCCGGACCCCTTGCATGCCGCGCTCGTCGCCGAGCAGTCCGGCGCGGACAGCATCACGCTGCACCTGCGCGAGGACCGCCGCCACATCCAGGACCACGACGTGCATCGCTTCCGGTCCACGCTGCAGACCCGCATGAACCTCGAGCTGGCGGCCACGGACGAAATGATCGCCATCGCGCGCCAGGTGCGTCCGCAGGACGTGTGCCTGGTGCCCGAGAAGCGCACCGAGGTCACCACCGAAGGCGGTCTCGACGTGGCGGGGCAGAAGGCGCGGCTCACGGAATGCTGCGCCGCGCTGCGCGAATGCGGCATCCGTGTCGCGATGTTCATCGACCCGGACCCGGAGCAGATCGAGGCCTCGCTCGGGATCGGTGCGCCCGTCGTCGAGCTGCACACGGGGGCGTATGCGGAAGCCGGCGGCGAACGCCAGGCGAAGGAGCTGATGCGGCTGGTCCACGGCGCGCGATATGCTGCGCAGATCGGACTGAAGGTGCATGCCGGCCACGGCTTGCACTATCACAACGTGCAGCCCGTCGCGGCGATCGCCGAAATCGTCGAGCTGAACATAGGTCACGCGATCATCGCGCGTGCGGTGTTCGATGGCCTGGCCCCGGCCGTGCGCGAAATGCGGCGCCTGATGGTCGAGGCCCGACGCGGCCTGCCCACGAGCACACCCTGAGCACCCAGCCATGATCTTCGGCATCGGCACCGACGTCGTGCAGCTCGCACGCGTCGAAGACGTCTACGCCCGGCACGGCGAACACTTCGTGCGCCGCCTGCTGCTGCCCGAAGAAGAAGCGGGGTTCCGTAATTACAAGCGACCTGTGCGTTTCCTTGCGATGCGGTTCGCGGCCAAGGAGGCCATCGTCAAGGCACTGGGCACTGGCTTTGCGCATGGCATCTGGATCCGCGACGTCGGTATCGCGCCGAACGCATGGGGCCGGCCCGAAGTGATCTGGTCCGAGCGCGGACGCGCCTTGCGCGACCGGCTCGGCGCCGGCGAGGGGCACGTCACGCTCACGGACGAAGCGGGGCTCGTGGTGGCCGTCGCCGTGCTGATGAAGCGGGTGGAGCAAGTGCAATGAGCAGCATCAACAACGTCTTTGCGTTCGACATCGAGACGGTCCCCGACGTCGAGTTTGGCCGCCGGCTGCACGGGCTCGAGACGCTGACCGACAAGCAGGCCGGCTACGTGATGCACACGCGCCAGCGCGAGCAGACCGGCAACGAGTTCCTCTCGCTCGAGCAGCAGCGCATCGTCGCGATCTCGATCGCGATGCGCTCGCGCGACGGCTTCAAGGTCTGGAGCCTCGGCGAGCCCGACTCGTCCGAGGAGGAACTGGTGCGGCACTTCTTCGACGGCATCGAGCGCCTCGCGCCGACGCTGGTCAGCTGGAACGGCGCGGGGTTCGACTTGCCGGTGCTGCATTACCGCGCATTGCGCCACAAGGTCCAGGCCCACCGTTACTGGGAACTGGGCGACCAGGACGCGTCGTACCAGTGGAACAACTACATCAGCCGCTTTCACTGGCGGCACATCGACCTGATGGACGTGCTCGCGGGCTTCCAGGGCCGCGGCCGTGTCGGGCTCGACCAGATGTCGCAGCTGCTCGGCTTCCCCGGCAAGCTCGGGATGTCGGGCGAGGGCGTGTGGGACGCGCACCTCGAGGGACGCGGTGACGACATCCGCCATTACTGCGAGACCGACGCCGTCAATACTTACCTGATTTACCTGCGCTTTGAACTGATGCGCGGCCGGCTGGCGCACGACGAGCACGAGCGCGAAGTCGGACTCGTCCGTGAGAGCTTGCTGGGTGCGGGGAAGCCGCACCTGCGGGCCTATGTGGACGCGTGGGCCGCGTGCGGGGGCTGATCCAGCCATGAAGCGCCTGCAGATGGCACCCGAGGAGGCGGACGTCGTCGACCTCACGCACGACGGGGCGGGCGTCGCGCGCATCGAAGGCAAGACCGTGTTCGTGGCCGATTCACTGCCGGGCGAACGGGTGCTGCTGCGGCGAACGCATCGCCAGCGCAAGCTCGACTACGCGGTCACCGAGCAGGTGCTGCGAGCCAGTCCGGACCGCGTGCAGCCAAAGTGTCCCCACTTCGGCCTCTGCGGGGGTTGCGCGTTGCAGCACCTCGCGCCCGCTGCGCAACTGGCCTTCAAGCAATCGCAGCTGGTCGAGAACCTGGCGCGGCTCGGCGCGGTGCACGCCGAGCGCCTGCTCGACCCGCTGCGGGGTCCGGTCTGGAACTACCGCAGGCGCGCACGAGTCGGCATCAAGCTGGTGCCGCGCAAGGGCAAGGTGCTGGTCGGCTTTCGCGAACGCTCGTCGCCGTACGTGGCGGACCTCGACCAGTGCCACGTGCTGGTCGAACCGGTCGGTGCATTGATCACGCCGCTCGGGCAGATGGTCGAGGGTCTGACGATCGCGAGCCGCGTGCCGCAGGCCGAAGTCGCGGTGTCGGACGACGTCGTGGCGCTGGTGCTGCGTGTGCTCGATCCCCCGGCGCCGGCGGATCTCGAACGCATGGCGGCATTCGAGCGCGACCATGCGGTGCGGATCTACCTGCAGCCCGGCGGCCCCAGCACGATCGCACCGCTCGACCCTGCGCATCCTCCAGCGCCGCTGCACTACCGGCTTGCCGGGCACGACGTCACCATCGAGTTCGAGCCGACCGACTTCGTGCAGATCAACGGCGCACTCAACGAGGCGATGATTGCACGCGCGCTCGACGTGCTGGAACCGCAGGCGGACGAAACGGTGCTCGACCTGTTCTGCGGCCTCGGCAATTTCTCGCTGCCGCTGGCCCGGCGGACCGGTCACGTGGTGGCCGTCGAGGGCGACGAGGGGCTGGTGCAGCGGGCGCGCGGCAATGCGGGTCGAAATGGCATTGCCAACGCCGAGTTCCACGTGGCCGACCTGTTCAAGGACGTGACGGGCCTGCCATGGGCGCGGCGGCATTATGACCGGGTGCTGCTCGATCCGCCGCGGGCCGGGGCGAAGGAGATATTGCCGGTCATCGCTGGCAGCGGCGCCAGGCGTGTCGTGTATATTTCCTGCCATTCGGGCAGCCTCGCCCGCGATGCGGGCCTGCTCGTGCGTGAGCATGGCTTCCGGCTGACAGCCGCAGGGGTCATGGACATGTTTCCGCACACGGCGCACGTCGAGGCCATGGCGGTGTTCGACCGATGAGGAGCGCATGACGGACGACTGTGCACCCGGAGTGAGGCGATGACGCTCGGTCCACTGATGGTCGACGTCGCCGGCTGCGAGCTCACCGACGAAGATCGGCGCGTGCTCGCGCACCCATTGGTGGGCGCCGTCATCCTGTTCACGCGCAATTTTGCAAACTACGAGCAACTGGCAGCGCTGGTCCGCGAGATCCGGGCGGTGCGTACCCCGTCGTTGCTCGTCACCGTCGACCATGAGGGCGGGCGCGTGCAGCGATTCCGGCAGGAATTCACCGTGCTGCCGCCGCAGCGTGCGATCGGCCACGCGTACGATCTGGACCCCGAGGCTGGTCGCCGACTCGCCTGGCAGTGCGGCTGGCTGCTCGCAGCCGAGTTGCGCGCGCTCGGCATCGACCTGAGTTTCGCGCCGTGCATCGACCTCGATTACGGCGTGAGCGAAGTCATCGGTGACCGCGCGTACCATCGTGATCCAGAGGTGGTCTCGCGCCTCGCGGTCGCCTGCATGCAAGGCATGCGCACGGCAGGCATGGCCGCCACGGCGAAGCATTTCCCGGGGCACGGTGCCGTCGTCGCCGATTCGCACAAGGCCTTGCCGATCGACCGCCGTCCGTTGCTCGAACTGACCGACGAACTGCTGCCGTACCGGCGCATGATTGCCAACGGCCTGACGTCGGTCATGGTCGCGCACGTGTTGTTTCCGGAAGTCGATGAGGCCCCGGCGGGTTTCTCGGCACGCTGGATCCAGCAGGAGTTACGCTGGGGCCTGGGTTTCACAGGGGCCGTGTTCTCGGATGACCTGAGCATGGGCGGAGCCGCGTTCGCCGGTACCGTTCCCGAGCGCGCCCGCCGTGCGATCGAAGCCGGGTGCGACCTGCTGCCGATCTGCAACGATCGTCCCGCCGTCCTCGCGACGCTGGCCGAGCTCGAAGGCGCGGCGGATCCGCTCAGCCAGGTGCGCCTGGTGCGCTTGCATGGAAAGCCGATGCCCGGCCGCGAGCAGTTGCACAAGACGACGCAATGGGCCGAGAGCCAGCTCGCGATCGAGCATTGCCGTGACGCGCCCAGCCTGCAACTGAACGCCTGACAACGGAAAGCGACGAGGGGGAGTTCCGCACCGATGACCGACGCATCGAGCTTGACGACGACCAGCGACGCGCAATTGCTCGGCGAGGTGCTGCGCCACGCGCTCGACGGCATTGCCGTCGTCGAATACCGCGACGGCGTGACCCACGTCCTCTACGGCAATGCGACGCTCGCCGCGTTGCTGCGCCGCTCGGAAGACTGGGTGGCCGGGCACCGGCTCGAGGACGTCGAGATCGAGGCGCCTGCCGATCCCAACCTGACGGCGACCGGCGTGGGTTCCCGTGTGCGATTGCGGCGCGTGGACGGGACGCTGGTCGACTGCGAGCGCTGGGCCGTGATGCTGGCGGGCGGGCGCATGGCGCTCTATTACCGCCCCGTGCCTCGCAGCTCTCCAGGCGTGCTCGCCGCCGCGCTCGAGCGTTCCAGCGGCCTCAGCACCGAGGAGCAACTGCTCGAGATGCTCGCCCGTGACTGGTCGATCGGCCAGCGCGACGGCCGCACCGTCACGCTGATGCATTTCGAGATCGATTCGTTCGCCGAGTACCTGGAGATTTTCGGTCGCAGCGCGAGTGACAACCAGCTGCGGCAGGTGGGACGCGCCATCGCTGCGGTGATGAAGCGAGCGAGCGACGTGGTCGCCCGGTCGGGGCCGGGCGGCTTTCTCGTGCTCGGGGTTTCGATGGAGGCCCACGCGGCACTCAGCTTTGCCGAGCAGATCGTCGCGCGGATCCGTTCCCTCTCGATCCATCACCCCCGGTCCGTGACAGGCAGGTTCCTCACGGTGAGCGCCGGTGCCGTCACGGCGCAGCCGCCACGCGGGGCGAGCCATGCAGTCCTGCAGGAGGCGACTCGTGTGGCCATGGCGCAGGCGCGTGCCAGCGGGGGCAATCGCGCCGTCCGCGGGGAAGTCTGAGTCCTAGTGCCTGGGCACGCAGCGCGTGAGCTCGTCGAGCAGTCCCTGCGCGGCGACAAAGCGCTCGTCCGTGCCTTCCCACTTTCCCGTCACGCGAATTTTCTTCGGGCCATCGAAGCGCATCGTCCGATTGCTTTTCTGCAGCAGCTGGATGAGCGAGGCCGGGTCGAGCGGTGTCGCGTCGCCGAACGCCACGGAGCCGCTGGCGCTGCCGAGGTCCATGCGCTCGATGTCGAGCGGGTTGGCCACCACGCGCAGCCGGGCGATGCGGAACAGGTTCTTTGCCGGCTCGGGCAGCGGTCCGAAGCGGTCCATCGTTTCGGCCTGCAGGTCGTCGAGTTCGGTCACCGACTGCACTGACGAGATGCGCTTGTAGAGCACCAGTCGCGCGTGCACGTCAGGCAGGTAGGCCTCAGGCAGCAGCGACGGCACGTGCAGGTCGATCTCGGGCCCGTGGTGCAACGGCTTCTCGAGCTCAGGCGTCTTGCCGGCCTGCATCGCCTTCACCGCGCGTTCGAGCAGTTCCATGTAGAGCGCGAAGCCGACTTCCTGGATCTGGCCACTCTGGCCTTCACCGAGCAGTTCACCGGCACCGCGGATCTCCAGGTCGTGCGTGGCGAGCACGAAACCGGCACCGAGGTCTTCCAGTGACTCGATCGCCTCGAGCCTGCGCGCGGCATCGGCCGTCATGGCGTTCTTCGGCGGCGTGATCAGGTACGCGTACGCCTGGTGGTGCGAACGGCCGACGCGGCCGCGCAACTGGTGCAGCTGGGCGAGCCCGAAGCGGTCCGCGCGGTCGATGATGATCGTGTTCGCGGTCGGCACGTCGATGCCGCTTTCGATGATGGTCGTGCACAGGAGCACGTTCGCGCGCTTGTGGTAGAAATCGAGCATGACCTGCTCGAGATCGCGTTCGCGCATCTGGCCGTGGCCGATCACGATGCGCGCCTCCGGCACGAGCTCGGTCAGTTGTTGTGCCGTCTTCTCGATCGTCTCGATGCTGTTGTGGACGAAGTAGACCTGGCCGCCGCGGCGCAGCTCACGCAGGCACGCCTCGCGCACGGTCGGGTCGCTCCATTCGCTCACGAACGTCTTGATCGAGAGCCTCGCGGCCGGTGGCGTGGTGATCAGCGAGAGGTCGCGCAGCCCGCCGAGCGCCATGTTCAACGTGCGGGGAATCGGGGTGGCCGTCAGCGTCAGCACGTCGACCTCGGCTCGCAGCGACTTCAGGCGCTCCTTGTCGCGGACGCCGAAACGGTGTTCCTCGTCGATGATGACCAGTCCGAGGTCCTTGAACTTGACGCCCGGTTGCAACAGCCGGTGCGTGCCGACGACGATGTCCACCTTGCCGGATGCGAGCCCGTCGAGCGCCACTTTCGATTGCGCGCCCGCGCGGAAGCGCGACAGCAGCTCGATCTTGACGGGCCAGTCGGCAAAGCGGTCGGCGAACGTCTCGTAGTGCTGTTGCGCCAGCAGCGTGGTCGGCACCAGCACCGCGACCTGCTTGCCGCCCTGCACGGCGACGAACGCCGCGCGCAGCGCCACCTCAGTCTTGCCAAAGCCGACGTCGCCGCAGACCACGCGGTCCATGGGCTTGCCCGAGCGCAGGTCTTCGATCACGGCCTGGATGGCGGTCAACTGGTCGACAGTCTCCTCGAACGGGAAGCCGGACTCGAACGCGCGCACCTGCTGGTCGTCGACCTGGAACGCGTGCCCCTCTCGTGCGGCGCGACGCGCGTAGACATCGAGCAGCTCGGCCGCCGCGTCTCGAATTTTCGCCGCGGCACGTGCCCGCGCCTTGGTCCACTGGTCGCCGCCGAGCTTGTGCAGCGGCGCCGACTCCGCGGGCGCGCCGGTGTAGCGGCTGATGCGCTCGAGCGCCTGCACCGGCACGTAGAGCTTGTCGCCCTCGGCGTACTCGAGCACGAGGAACTCGGCCGTCATGCCGCCGGCGTCCATCGTCGTCAGGCCGGTGTAGCGGCCGACGCCGTAGTCTTCGTGCACGACCGGGGCGCCGGGACGCAGGTCCGCGAGCTGCTGGATGATCTTTGCGGGATCGCGGTCGGTGCGCCGCCGCCGTCGTTCCTGGCGCGCTCGCTCGCCGAAAAGCTGTTCCTCGGCGTAGATCGTGACGGCCGGATCGTGCAGCGTGACGCCGGAAGCGAGCGGCGCGACCGTCAGCGCGATGCGCGCATCTGTATCCAGGAACTCCTGCCAGTTGCCGACGACCCTGGTGGCGATGTCGTAGGGACGCAGCAGTTCGAGCAGCAGTTCGCGCCGGCCCGCCGATTCGGCGGCCAGCAGCACGCGTCCTTTGCTGTAGCGCAGCTGATCCGCGAACGCGTGCAGCGTCTCTTCACGGCGTTGGTCGATGCGCGCAGAAGGGGCGGGCTGCGTCCGAAAATCGATGACTGGCACGTCGGGGACGGTTGGCGTGGCAATCGTCCCGGATTCGCCGGTGTCACTGGAAATCGCCGGCGCCGGGCCGACCAGCACGTGCGGCAGCGCGGTCATCGCGCTGAGCCAATCGACCGCCGGCACGCAGATTTCCGCGGGGTCGAGCACCGGGTGCTCGATGTCGTACCGACGTTCTTCGTGACGCTCGACCAGCGAGTGCCAGGCGTCGCGCAGGTCCGCCTCGTGCTCGGAGGGCAGGATCACCGTGGATTGCGCGGGCAGGTAGTCGAGCAGCGTGGCGGTCTGCTCGAAGAACAGCGGCAGGTAATACTCGATGCCGGCCGGGGCGAGGCCCTCACCGACGTCGCGATAGAGCGGCATGCGCGTCAAGTCGCCCTGGAAGCGCGTGCGGAAGCGGCGCCGGAAATCCTTGATCGAGTCGGGCGACAGGCTGAATTCGCGCGCGGGCAGCAGGTCGAGCCGCGGCAACTTCTCGAGTGAACGCTGCGATTCGGCGTCGAAGCTGCGGATGCTGTCGATGACGTCGTCGAACAGGTCGATCCGCAGCGGCGATTCGCTGCCCATCGGAAACACGTCGAACAGCGAGCCACGGATGGCGAAGTCGCCGGGTTCGCCCACCTGCGGCACGCTCGCGTAGCCGGCGCTGGTCAGGCGCAAGCGGAACTGCTCGAGATCCAGTGCCTCGCCGGCCTTCAGGCTGAGTGCGTGGCCGTCGATGAACGTGCGCGGTGGCAGGCGCTGCAGCACGGTTTGCAGGTCGACGATGACGATGGCGCGCCGCAGGGCAGGCAGGCGCGCCAGTGTGCGCAGCCGCTGCGAAATGATGTCGGGGTGCGGCGAGAACTGGTCGTACGGCAGCGTCTCGTAGCCGGGGAAGCCAAAGATGGGCACCGCGCCGGCACAGAAGAATGCCAACTCCTCTTCGAGGCGGGCCGCCGTGGCTGCGTCACTGGTCACCAGCAGGACGGGTCCGGGGGCCAGGGTGGCCGCACGCGCCACTTGCAGGGCCGTGGCGGCCCCGGTCAGGCCGATCCAGCGCAGGCTCGGGTGTTCGGTCGTGGGCAACAGGGTGGGGTGATCGGCGGACATCGAATTCCAACGGGCAATGGGCGACGCTCTCCCGCGCCTGGACGTGGCAGAGATTCGCAGGAAACGTCGACGGGGTTGCACCCGCCCTGGGCCCGGCACGGTGGCCGGACGCCCCCGCGTCAGGCGGGGGCGGCGGAGATTCTAGCGGTTCGGCTCAGCGACGGAGCGTGACCGCGTGTACTACGTGGTCGAACTCGAAATAGACGATCTTGTCCGCGTAGGCCCAGCGCGTGATCGGGGGCTGGCCGACCGGGGCAAAGCGCTCGGTCGGTGCCCCGAACTGGCGTTCCACCTGGGCCATGGTCTGGCCGCGGGTGGGCGCTGCCACCGTGGTCGATGCCGCGGGCGGGTTGGTCATTTCCTGGGCCTGGGCGGGCAGGGCCGGCGCTGTCGCAAGTCCGGCCAGGCAAAGGCTGAGTGCCGTGAATGTCTGCTTGCGCATGCGTCCGTGTCTCCAGATGAGGCCCTGCGAACTATAACATTCGCCACGAAAGTGCCGGAGCGTCGCGGCCTAATTCCTTGTTCCAGTTCACTATCTGGCCCCGCGGGAAACGTGCAAAGCCGGGCCGCGCCGGGTAGCCTTGCGGCCTTCCGCCCCACGAGCCCCCCTTCACGGTGTTCCACCCGCTGCCCGTTTTCGTCGGCCTGCGCTATGTCCGGACCCGCAGGCAGGGGTTCTTCGTCTCATTCATCTCCTGGATCTCGATGGCCGGCGTGTGTCTCGGTGTCGCGGCGCTGATCACGATCATCTCGGTCATGAACGGGTTCGAGGGCGAGCTGCGCAACCGGCTGGTGTCGCTCACCGCGCATGCCACGGTCTCCGGTCCCCCCGAGCGGCTCGCCGACTGGCAAGCGATCACCGCGCGCATTCGAACCGTAAAAGGAGTCGAAGGCGTCGCGCCCTTCGTCGACGTACAGGCGATGCTCGGACGCGCCGGCACGCTCGAACCGGTGCTGCTGCACGGCATCGACCCGGTCGCCGAGGCCAACGTGTCCTCGATCGAACACAGCCTGCTGCAAGGGAAACTCGCTGACCTGAAACCCGGCTCGCGTGGCATGGTCATCGGCCGTGTACTGGCGTGGCAGATCGGCGCCGAACTCGGGGATGAACTCACGGTGATGGTGCCCGGCCGCGACATGCTCGCAGCGGGCGGCCGTCCGCTGCTGCAGACCTTCACCGTCAGCGGCATCTTCGAAGT
The DNA here is from genome assembly GCA_963846315.1 of uncultured Gammaproteobacteria bacterium. Lineage (GTDB taxonomy): Bacteria > Pseudomonadota > Gammaproteobacteria > Steroidobacterales > Steroidobacteraceae > RPQJ01. The sequence goes on along the minus strand of CAWJVM010000005.1, from coordinate 116,118 downwards.
CGGGCTGCAGGATCACGATGCTTCGCTGGCGCTCGTGTCGATCGCGGATGCGTCCGAACTGACAGCTGCCGAAAATGCCGTGCCCGCCGGGCTGCGCATCCGCTTCGACGACGTGATGAACGCGCCCGCGCGCACGGCCGACCTGCGGCGGGCGGTGGGCGCGGGGCTGCAGGTCAAGGACTGGAGCGAGGAACACTCCGCGTACTTCCGGGCCATCCGCATCGAGAAGACGATGATGAGCCTGATCCTGCTGCTCGTCGTCGCGGTGGCCGCGTTCAACATCGTCGCGGCGCTGGTAATGGTGGTGAATGAAAAACGCTCGGACATCGCGATCCTGCGCACGCTCGGCATGACGCCGCGCGGCATCGTCGGCGTCTTCCTGACGCAGGGCCTGGTGATCGGCACCGTCGGTACGCTGTTCGGCCTGGTGCTCGGTGTGCTGATCGCGGCCAACGTCGGCACCATCGTGCCCGTGCTCGAACAGGTCTTCCGCTTTCACGTGATGGACCCGTCGGTGTACTACATCACGCAGATTCCGTCGGAGCTGCGCCTCGGGCAGGTCGCGACCATCACGCTGGTCGCGTTCACGCTCACGGTCGTCGCGACGATCTATCCGGCAATCCGCGGCGCGGCCACCGAACCGGCCGAAGCGCTGCGGTACGAGTGAGCATGGCCGGACGCAGCACTCCGTTCGAACTCACGATCGGCCGGCGCTACCTGCGCTCGACCGGCAACCGCTTCCTGTCGTTCATTTCGCTGATTTCGATGGTGGGGGTCGCGATCGGCGTGGCCGTGCTGATCGTCGTGCTGTCGGTGATGAACGGGTTCGAGCATGAACTGCGTTCACGCATCCTGAGCCTGACGTCGCACGCCACGGTGACCGCCTTCGGCGAAGGCCTCGTCGGCTGGGAGGCGATGCGGGACACGGCGCTCGAGAACCCACGGGTCTCGGCCGTCGCTCCGTTCGTCGAAGCCGAAACGCTGCTGATTGCCGATCATGCGGCCGGCGCGTCGAGCGCCGCCACCTTGCGTGGCATCGACCCGGCGCTGGAAGCGCAGGTCTCGTCGCTCGGCGAGCGCCTCACGAGTGGCTCGATGCAGTCGCTGCAGCCGGGCGCTTTCACCATCCTGCTCGGCCAAGAACTGGCCAGCAAGCTCGGCGTGAGCGTGGGCGACGCGGTCGTCGTGGCCGTCGCCAAGGGCAACGTGACGCCGGCCGGCGTGCTGCCGCGGCTGCGCCGGTTCAAGGTTGCGGGCATCTTTCGCTCCGGCATGTACGAGATCGACGCGACGCTCGCGGTGGTGCACGTGGCCGATGCGGCGCGACTGCTGCGGCTGGGCGCCAACGTGACCGGACTGCGACTGGCCGTGAAGGATCCGTACCAGGCGCCATTGGCGGTGCGCGAAGTGGCCAATGAACTCGGCGGCGGCCTCTACGTCGAGGACTGGACCCAGCGCAACGCGAACTTTTTCCGCTCGATCGAACTGACCAAGCGCATGATGTTCTTCATCCTGCTGCTGGTCGTGGCGGTTGCCGCGTTCAACATCGTATCGACGCTGGTGATGGCGGTGAAGGACAAGCAGCCGGACATCGCCATCCTGCGCACCATCGGTGCGCGTCCCTCCAGCATCCTCGCGATCTTCACGACGCAGGGCACCGTGATCGGCCTGCTGGGCACGCTGGGTGGCGTGGCGCTCGGCGTGCTGCTCTCGCTGAACCTCGAGTCGATCGTGCACGGCCTCGAGCGTGTCTTCGGCGTCCATTTCATGGATGCGAGCGTCTACCTCATGAGCGACCTGCCGGCTCGGGTCGAGCCTGGCGACGTGCTGCTCATCGCGGGCACGGCGTTCGCGCTCTGTTGTCTATCCACTCTGTATCCCGCGTGGCGCGCAGCGACCACCGATCCGGCGAGGGCCCTGCGCCATGACTGAACCATCGATCCTCGCGTGCGAGGGCGTCCACAAGCACTTCGAGGAAGCGGGGCAGCGCCTCGAGGTCCTGCGGGGCGTCGAACTCCAGGTGCGGGCGGGCGAGACGCTCGCCATCATCGGCGCCTCGGGCTCGGGCAAGACGACGTTGTTGCAGATTCTTGGCGGCCTCGACCTGCCGGCGCAGGGCACGGTGCGGTTGATGGGCCAGGCTTTTGCCGACCTGTCGGACGCCGCGCGCGGCGACCTGCGCAACCGCGCGCTGGGTTTCGTCTACCAGTTCCATCACCTGCTGCCGGAGTTCAGTGCGCTCGAGAACGTTGCGATGCCACTGCTGGTGCGACGCACTTCCGTGGCGGATGCGCGTCGTGAGGCGCACTGGTTCCTCGAGCGCGTCGGACTGGGGCAGCGCCTGACGCATCGGCCATCGCAGCTCTCGGGCGGCGAGCGACAGCGTGCAGCCGTGGCACGTGCGCTGGTCACACGACCGAAGCTCGTGCTGGCCGACGAGCCGACCGGCAACCTCGACGGCCGCAATGCCGAGGGGGTGCTCGAACTCATGCTCGAACTGAACCGTGAACTCGGCACGAGCCTGGTGCTGGTCACGCATTCGAACACCATCGCTGCGCGCATGCAGCGTCTCCTCACCCTGCAGGACGGCCGGCTCGTCGAGGGCTGAATCGGGCGCAACGCGTCGATTAGTCGCATGGCCGGCGGCACGGGTGACCCCGCACGCTGCGGTTCTCGCGGTCAGGACGCTGAACCATGTGGCAGTTGGCGGCAGGCCTCGTGGCCGGGTCCTGTGCGGTGCTCGGCCTGCCGCAGGCGCCCCCAGTCGCGCTGGCGTGGGCGTGTCTCGGTGTGGGTGCGGTCGTCGCCTGTGCGTGGCGCAGGCCCGAGCTGGCGGGTCTGGGCGCGGGATTCTGGCTGACGGCCCTGCAGCTGAACGCAGGGCTCGCCGACCGGCTGGACCCGACGCTGGAAGGTCAACCGGTTCGCGTGCGCGGGGTGGTCGTGAGCGTGCCCCAGGGGACGCTCGATGTGCTCAAGTTCCGGCTCGCGCCGCAGCCGGAAGCCGGTGCACCGGCGTTACCGCATCTGCTCGAGTTGACGTGGTACGACGCGCCTTCCCGAGTCGACGCCGCCGAGACCCTCGAACTCGAAGTGAAGCTGCGTCGTCCCCGTGGCTTCGCGAATCCGGGCGGGCACGACAACGAGGCGCGGATGCTGCGCGATCACGTCGGCGCGAGCGGCTACGTGCGTTCCGGCGCACGCCTCGGCCGCGCCGCCAACGTTACGTTCGTGTACCCGGTGTTGCTGGCGCGCGCGGAGGCGGCAGCGGTCATTCGTGACGCACTCGGTGAGCGGCCGTCGGCAGGCATCGTCGCCGGGCTCGCCGTCGGCCTGCAGGACGCGCTGAGTCGCGAGCAGTGGCTGCAACTCTCGCGCAGCGGCACCAGTCACCTGATGGCCATCTCGGGCTTACACATCGCGATGGTGGCTGCGGTCTTTGCCTGGCTCGGCGGACGGGTGCAGCGCTTGCGCCAGCGCTGGGGTGCGACGGGCGCCACGCGCGATGCGTCGGTCGTCGCGGGCGCCATCGCCGCCGTCGCCTACAGCCTGCTGGCGGGCTGGTCCGTGCCGACGCAGCGCACCCTGGTCATGATCGCTTGCGGCGCGGCGGCACTGCTGTTGCGTCGACGGATCGGTGTCGCCGATGGGCTCGGCCTGTGCGTCAGCGGCGTGCTGCTGCTCGATCCGCTGGCGCCGCTCGCGCCGGGGTTCTGGCTGTCGTTCGGCGCCGTGGCCGTGATTCTCTACGGGGCCACCGGGCACGTCCGGCCACTCGGCCTCCTGCGCAGTTACCTGCTGGTCCAGGTCGTCGTCACGCTGGGACTGGTGCCGGTCCTTGCGGGCAGTTTCGGCTCGGTCTCGCTCGTTTCCGCGCTGGTCAACCTGTACGCGATTCCGCTCTACACGCTGCTGATCGTGCCGGCCGTGCTGCTGTCCTGCGCCGTCGCCATGATTGCCGGGGACGCTGGCGCGGTGCTGCTCGACTGGACCGGCCGGTTGATCGAAGCGACGTGGCCACTGATCGAGGTTCCGGCATCGTGGCCGCTCGCCACGTGGTCGATCGCGGCGCTCGACGGTGTCGGCTGGGGCGCGCTCATTCTCGGCACGCTCGTGGCGCTGTCGCCTTTACCGATCCTGGGACGCATCGCAGGTGGCGTGCTCATTGCGACCGCCTGCCTGTGGCGGCCTGCGCTGGTTGCCGACGGTGCCGCGCGAATCACGATTCTCGACGTGGGGCAGGGACTGTCGGTCGTGGTCGAGACGCGCAGCCACACGCTCGTCTACGACGCTGGCCCTTCGTTTCGCACCGGCAGCGACACCGGACAGCTCGTCGTCGCGCCGTTCCTCAAGTCGCGTGGCATCCGTCAGGTCGATCGCGTCGTCGTGAGCCACGATGATGACGATCACAAGGGTGGAACCCGCAGCGTGCTCACGTTGCTGGATGCGCGTGCCCTGACACTGGGCCCGAGCCTGCGGACGAGCGCATTCGACGGCACTGTTGCGCGGGCAACACGGAGCACGTGTCGGCGTGGCGAGGCGTGGACGTGGGACGGGGTCGGCTTTCGCTGGCTGCATCCCGGCGACGTCCAGTATGAACGTGACAACGACAGCTCGTGCGTGCTGCTCGTCAGCGCAGGCGGGCACACGGCGCTGCTGACCGGCGACATCGAGGCCGCAGCCGAGCGCGACCTGGTGCGCGCAGGCGCACTGTCGCCAGTCGACATCGTCGTCGTGCCACACCATGGCAGCCGCACGTCTTCGACGCAGGACTTCGTGGCGGTGTTGAGGCCGCGCTGGGCCGTCTATGCCGTAGGCTACCGCAACCGCTGGAACTTCCCTGTGCCGCGCGTCGTGGAGCGCTGGGAGCACGCGGGCGCCCGGAGCATACGAACGAGCGGCGGCGGCGCCATCACATTCGAGCTCGAGCCCGGGCGAATCCTGTCGCCGCCGGCTGAATACCGGCGCGAGCGGTCGCGACCATGGCGTGATCCTTGAACCATGCCCGTCGCCGCAGGGGAGGGGTTCCAGTATCATCCGCGGGTCATATTTACCGGGCACAGGGACTCGAGCGCGCCACATGTTCGAAATCGTGAAGGCCGGCGGCATCGTCATGGTGCCGCTCATCCTCTGCTCCATACTTGCCGTCGCCATCACGCTCGAGCGCCTCTGGACGCTGCGGAGCCAGCGCGTCGTGCCCGACGAACTCGTGGACAAGGTGTGGCGCTGGGTCGAAAACCGCACCTTGTCCGACAAGCAGATCCTGGCCCTGCAGCAACACTCTCCGCTGGGACGCGTGCTGGCGGCGGGACTGGCGAACCGGCACCGTGACCGCGCGCTGATGATCGAGGCGATCGAGGACGCCGGGCGTCACGTCGCCCACGAACTCGAGCGGTACTTGAATGCCCTCGGCACGATCGCGGCCATCTCCCCGTTGCTCGGCCTGCTCGGTACCGTCACTGGCATGATCCGGACGTTCAAGGCGATCACGATCGCCGGCGTGGGCAACCCCACGGCGATGGCGTCGGGAATTGCCGAGGCGCTCATCACGACCGCTACCGGCCTGATCATCGCGATTCCGGCACTGGTGGCCTACCGCTTGCTGCGTAGCCGGGTCGACGGCCACGTCATCGACATGGAAAAGGAATCGCTCAAGCTGGTGCAGGCCATCGACCGGGCGAGCGCGTTGCGCCCGGCGTCGGCTGTCGAGATCGGCGGGGCCCTGTCGGCGCCGCAGGAAGCCGTGGCTTGAAATTCCAGCGCAAGCAGCGCGAGGAGGTCGAACTCAACATGACGTCGCTGATCGACGTCGTGCTGCTGCTGCTGATCTTCTTCATGATGTCCACCAAGTTCATCGACGAGAGCCGGTTGCAGGTGCGATTGCCCGCCGCCGGTATCCAGCCGGACGAGTCGTCGGTCAAGGAAACCGTCGAAATCGAGGTGACGGCCGCGGGCAGTTACCGCGTGGGCGGCCGCGACCTCGTCAACAACAGTCCCGACACGCTCGCCACGGCGCTTGCACGCGCCACCCACGGCGACCGCTCCCAGCCCCTCACGATCCGCGCCGATGCGCGGGCCGTGCACCAGTCGGTCGTCACTGCGATGGATGTCGCCGGGCGCCTCGGCTACCGCCAGATCAACATTGCCACGGTGCACGATGGGTCGGAAAGCCGATAAACGCGTCGACCTGAAGATGCCGGAAGGCGCCCTGCACACGTACAAACGCCTGCTCGGGTACCTGCGACCGCACAAGGCCATGTTCGCGGTCGGCGTGGTGGGCATGACGATTTTCGCGGCGACCGATGCCGGCTGGGCCGCATTCGTCAAGTTCTTCCTCGACGGCACCTTCGTCGACAAGGATCCGCGCATGGTCTGGCTGGTGCCGGTGGCGCTGGTCGGGCTCTTCATCCTGCGCGGCATCGGCGACTTCATGCAGACGTACTGTCCGGGTTTCGTCGGGCGGCACATCGTGAAAACGCTGCGTGGGCAGATCTTCGAGCGCTACGTGCACTTGCCGGTCGCGTATTTCGATACCAACACGTCGGGCGTGCTGCTGTCCAAGCTCACGTACAACACGGAGCAGGTCGCCACGGCCACGACCGATTCGGTCACGGTGTTCATCCGCGACTCGCTGACGATCCTCGGCTTGATCGGCTACCTGCTGTACCTCAATCCGAAGCTCACGCTGTTCAGCCTGATCGTCGGCCCGTTGATCGCGGTGCTGATCCGCAAGATCAACCTGCTGTTCCGCCGCTACAGCCGGCGCATCCAGAATTCCATGGGCGACGTGACCCGGGTCGCCAAGGAAGCGATCGAGGCACCGCGGGTGATCCGCGTCTTCAACGCGCAGGACTACGAGGCGCGGATGTTCGACGAGGTGACCGAGCACAACCGTCGCTCGCACATGAAGCTCATGATGACCAAGGGCATGAGCAATCCCATCGTGCAGACAATCGCTGCGGTCGGCCTGGCGGGCGTGTTGTACCTGGCGACAGTCGACGCGATCAACGGCTTGATGTCGGTGGGCGAGTTCACTTCCTTCATTGCCGCGCTGATGCTGATCACGGCGCCGCTGCGCCGGTTGGTCAACGTCGCGGGACCGCTGCAGCAGGGCATTGCGGCCGCGCAGAGCATATTCGAGGTGCTCGATGCGCCGCTCGAGCACCAGGGCGGCGGTTTCCGCCTGGAACGCGCGCGTGGCGAGGTCGAGTACCGCGACATCGAGTTCAAGTACCCGACGTCGGCCGATCCCGTGCTGCACGGCGTGAGCTTCCACGCACAACCGGGCGAGAAGATCGCCATCGTGGGTCGTTCCGGCAGCGGCAAGTCCACGCTGGTCGGACTGCTGCCGCGTTTCTACGATCCGACGGCGGGGCAGGTGCTGGTCGACGGCCACGACGCGCGCGAGTTCTCGCTCAACGCACTGCGCTCGCAGGTCAGCCTCGTGAGTCAGGACGTCGTGCTGTTCAATGACACCATCAAGAGCAACATCGCCTTCGGTTTCCCGGCCACGGATGCTGAAATTGAAGGCGCCGCCGCCGCCGCGCGCGTCAACGAGTTCAGCGCACAACTGCCGCTCGGGCTCGATACCATCGTCGGCGACCGTGGCACACTGCTTTCGGGTGGCCAGCGCCAGCGCATCGCGATCGCGCGCGCGCTGTTGCGCAACTCGCCGATCCTGATCCTGGACGAGGCCACGTCGGCGCTCGACACCGAGATCGAACGGCAGATCCAGGACCAGCTCGAAGCGCTCATGGCCAACCGCACGACGCTCATCATCGCGCACCGGCTGTCGACGGTCGAGAAAGCCGACCGCATCCTCGTCATGGACTCGGGCCGCGTCGTGGAATCGGGCACCCACCAGGAATTGCTGGCGCGCGACGGCCAGTACGCCGTGCTGCACCGGTTGCAGTTCAACGACTGACGCATGTCGCTCGACGCGCGGCTGCAGAGCGTCTGGTACGGCCCCGCCTGGCGCAGCCTGCCGTTGTGGCCGTTTGCCCTGCTGTATCGGCTCGTCATCGCCTTGCGTGCCATGGCGTACCGCGTGGGACTGTTACGCGTCGAGCACGTCGGCGTGCCGGTCATCGTCGTCGGCAACCTGACGGTCGGTGGCACGGGCAAGACGCCCGTCGCCGCCTGGCTCGCACGACAACTCGAAGCACGCGGCCGGCGAGTCGGTGTCGTGCTGCGCGGTTACGGTGGCTCGCATCGCGGCGCGCCGAGGGTCGTAGCACCCGCCGACGACCCGAGCGTGACCGGTGACGAAGCGCTCGTGCATGCACGCCGTGGCGTGCACACCGTCGTCATCGGCGCAGATCGGGTGGCGGCGGCGCGCCTGGCGGTCGAGCAAGGTGCGGAAGTCGTCGTCTGCGATGACGGCCTGCAGCACGTGCGCCTTGCGCGCGACTTCGAAATCGCGGTTGTTGATGGCGCGCGCGGCCTCGGCAACCGCTGGCTGTTGCCCGCCGGGCCGTTGCGCGAGCCCGCTTGCGAACTGGAATCGGTCCACGCGGTCATTGTGACCGACCGTGGCGGGGAAGGGCGCGCCGAGCTCCCGATTCGTTCGCCCTTGCTGCTGCAGGCGCAATTCGAACTGGGCGATGCGGTGAACCTGCTGACGGGCGAACGCCGGCCGTTGTTGGCATTCGTCGGTGTCTCCAACCTGCACGCGCTGGCCGGCATCGGTCATCCCGATGCCTTTTTCCGCAGCCTCGCCGCACGAGGTTTGTTCGTCATACCGCATCCGCTGGCTGACCACGCCGCGCTCGACGCCGGGTCACTGCCGTTCCCTACGCCAGCCATTGTCCTGATGACGGAGAAAGATGCCGTAAAATGCCGGCAGATCGCCCATCCGGACTGGTGGTGGGTCGAACTCGACGTCGGCATCGGCCGCGCCGATTCCGCGGCGCTGCTGGCGTCCATCCTGGAACGCACCGGCCTGACCGGTGCGGGAGTGTCCCTTGGATAACAAACTGCTCGATATCCTCGCCTGCCCGCTCTGCAAGGGTCCGCTGCAGTGGCATCGCGACGCGCAGGCGCTGGTGTGCCGCGCCGACCGGCTGGCCTTTCCGGTGCGCGACGGCGTCCCGGCGATGCTCGAGGAAGAAGCCCGTCGGCTCAATTCCGACGACCCGTTGCTCAAGGACTGATGGCCGTGCCCCATCACGTCGTCATCCCGGCGCGATACGCCTCGACCCGCTTGCCCGGCAAGCCGCTGCTCGACATCGGTGGCAGGACGATGATCCAGCGAGTGGTGGAACAGGCGGCCGCCAGCTGCGCCGATCAGGTGCTGGTCGCCACCGACGACGAGCGCATTGCAGCGGCAGTCCACGACCCGCGGGAACGCACGCCGTCGATCGCCGTGATGACCGATGCCGCGTTGCCGTCCGGCACGGATCGTGTCGCTGCTGTCGCGCAACAGCGGGGCTGGACTGACGACACGATCGTGGTCAACGTGCAGGGCGATGAACCGTTCGTGCCGCCACGTTTGATCGACCAGGTGGCGGATCTGCTGGCGCGTGACCCGGACGCTGCCATCGCGACGCTCGCGACTCCGATCGAATCGTTGCACGACTTTCTCGACCCCAACGTGGTCAAGGTGGTGTTCGCGGTCGACGGCACGGCGCTGTATTTCAGCCGCGCCCCGATTCCCTGGTCGCGCGAGGGCGCGAGCGCGGGACTCGGCAGCCAGACGGACTTTGCCGGAGCGCTGCGGCACGTCGGCTTGTATGCGTATCGCGTCGGCGCGCTGAAGCGAATCACCGCCATGGCGCCTTCGACCTACGAACAGGCCGAAAAGCTGGAACAGTTGCGCGCCCTGCAAGCGGGGTTGCGCATCGTGGTGGCCCTGTGTGCCGAATCGCCCGGGCCTGGAATCGATACCGATGCGGACCTGCAGCGTGCACGTCTGCGCGCCGCCGCCGAACCTGGAGCACGAAGACCATGAACGATCCGTTGCTGGTGGCGTTTGGCATTACGATCACGCCCTGGAAGCTCGTCGGTTACCTCGGCGTCGCATTGTTCGCGGGCCGCTGGTTCGTGCAGATGTTCTATTCGCGGCGCCACGGCAAGCCGGTCGTCCCGACCGTGTTCTGGATCATGAGCATCAGCGGCAGCCTGCTGCTGCTGTCGTATTTCACCTTCGGCAAGAACGACTCGGTCGGTATCCTCTCGAACCTGTTTCCGGCCGGCGTCGCCGGCTACAACCTGGTCCTCGACCTGCGGCACAAGAAGGCGCAGCAGGAGGAAAGGGGTTAGGCGAAGGGGGTTCAACTAACCCCTAACCCCTAACCCCTAACCCCTAACCCCTAACCCCTTTCTTCAGCGACAGCGTGGATCGCTTGCGCTCCGGAGGCACCAGCAGCGGCTTCACCTCGATCGCCGTCAGGTTGCGCCACCGACCCACGGGCAACGTGCCGAGCTCGATATGCATGATCCGCACGCGCTGCAGGCGACGCACCGTGTAATCGAAGTGTTCGCACATGCGGCGGATCTGGCGATTGAGGCCCTGCGTCAGCACGATGCGGAAGGTATTGCGGCCGACCTGCGTCACGCGGCAGGGGTTCGTCACCGTGTCGAGGATCGGGACGCCGCGGGCCATGCCGGACAGGAATTCGCTCGTCAGCGGCCGATCGACGGCAACGATGTATTCCTTTTCGTGCTCGTGCTCGGCACGCAGCACACGATTGACGATGTCACCGTCATTGGTGAGCAGGATCAATCCTTCAGAGTCCTTGTCCAGGCGTCCGATGGGGAAGACGCGCTCACGGTGTGCCACGAAATCGACGATGTTGTTCGGCACGTCGCGGTCGGTGGTGCATTCGACGCCGATCGGCTTGTTCAACGCAAGGTAGACCCGCTCGGGTTTGACGCTCAGTGGACGGCCGTCGAGCGCTACCTCGTCGCCATCGCCGACCTTGGTGCCCAGCACGGCCGTCACGCCATTCACCGCGACGCGGCCGGCCTCGACCCATTGATCGGCCTGCCGGCGCGAACAGACGCCGGTTTCGCTCAGGTACTTGTTGATCCGCACGCTGGAGTCAGCCACCGGACCGGCGCACCGTGTAGCCGAGCTTGCCGAGTTCTTCGAACAGCAAGTCGCGGTGGTCGCCCTGGATTTCGATGATCCCGCCGTCGACGGTGCCACCGCACCCGCAGCGCTTCTTCAGCCTGGTGGCGAGCCCCTCGAGTTCGTCGCCGGCCAGCGGCACGCCCTTGATGATCGTGACGCCCTTGCCCTTGCGGCCCTTGGTCTCGCGGCTGACGCGCACGATGCCGTCGCCCGGCGCCACGACCGGTTGCGCCGCCTTGCTGCGTTTGCAGCGGCACTCGGCCAGTGGGCGTGTGCATTCCGGGCACAGGCGCCCAGCGCCGGTAGAGAAGACGAGACGATTGGGGCTCATCGGGTCGCTGCAGCCTCGGGTGCGGTCGGTGAATGCCGCCGAATTCCGTTGGCGGCCATTGTAAGCCATGGTCCCTCCGCACCCCTACGCAGGACACCTGGATCACGGCACAATCGGCCATGGCCGACCCCCTCATCGAAATCGAAACGGAACGCCTGCGGTTGCGCAGGCTCGACACGGATGACGCATCGTTCATCCTCCGCCTCGTCAACGAACCCTCCTGGCTGCGGTTCATCGGCGACCGTGGCGTGCACGATCTCGACGGCGCGCGTCGCTACATTGCCGAGGGCCCGCAGCGTCTCTACTCCAAGCATGGCTTCGGCTTGTTCGTGGTCGAGCGCCGCAGCGACGCGCTGCCGCTCGGCCTGTGCGGCCTGATCAAGCGCGACACGCTGCCAGACGTCGACATCGGCTTTGCCTTCCTGCCCGAACACTGGAGGCAGGGGTACGCGCGAGAGGCGGCCGAGGCCACGCTTCGGTACGCGCGCGAACGCCATCGCCTGCCCCGTGTCATTGCCATCACGAGCCTCGACAACGTTGCTTCGGGCCGGCTGCTCGAGCGGATCGGGCTGCAGCTGGAGGGCACCGTGCGCCTTGCCGGGAGCAGCGAGGAGGTGCGGTTGTTCGGCACGACACGTGCCTACGAGTTCGATGCGCCGAATGCCCGCCCCGTGTTCGACAGCCTGTGGACCTCGGGCCAGCTCTCGTCGGGCGACATCCAGCGTCTGCCGCAATTCGGCATCGAAGCCGTCGTCAACCTGGCCTTGCCGACCGCGTCGAACGCGTTGCCCGGCGAAGCCGAGGCCGTGACGGGGCAGGGCATGGCCTTCGTGCAGATCCCCGTGCCATGGGAAAAGCCCGAGCCCAGGCACCTGCAAGAGTTCTTCGGCGTAATGGACGCATTCGGCGGGCGCAGGGTCTGGGTCCATTGCGCCATGAACTTCCGCGTTTCGGCGTTCGTCTACCTGTACCGCCGGCTGCGCCTCGGCGAAGGGCACGAAGCCGCGCTGCATCCGCTGCGTACGGTGTGGCAGCCCAATCCGACCTGGCAGGCATTCATCGATCAGTCGCTCGCGAGCCCCGTTCAGGGCGCAGTCGCAGGCACGACCCGGTAGATCACGCCGGCGTAGTCGTCGGTGATGAAAATGGCACCGTCGGAACCTTGCGCAATGCCGGCGGGCCGCCCGAGCACGTTGTCCTTGCCGAGGAACCCCGTCAGGAAATCGCGCTCGACGATGCGTCCATCCGGCTGCCAGTCGAGGGCGACCACCTTGTAACCATCGGGTTTGCTGCGGTTCCACGAGCCATGCAGTGCGACGAGTGCCGTGCGTGCATAGCCTGCCGGAAGGTTGGTGTCGTGCAGGAACGCTATCCCAAGCGGCGCGTTGTGAGCGCGGAATTCGTGCACGGGTGGAATGCCGCGCGCGACCTCGACTTCATGGCCGGCGCCCAGGTCGGGATCGATGAGGTCCACGCCATGGACGAACGGCCAGCCATAGAACCCGTGCTGTTCGATGCGGTTGAGTTCGTCGGGCGGAATGTCGTCGCCCAGCAGGTCGCGGCCATTTTCGGTCGCGTACAGCGCGTCGTCCCAGGGCGCCCAGTCCAGCCCCACGCTGTTGCGCAAGCCGGTCGCGTAGATCTCGCGCTGGCTGCCGTCCGGCTGCATGCGCATGATCGTCGCGCGGCGCTCGTCCTGTTCGAGGCAGGCATTGCACGACGAACCCTGCGAGACATAGAGCCAACCGTCGGGGCCGAAAGTGATGGTCTTCGTCGTGTGGAAGCCGTCGCTCGAAAAGTCATCGACGATGCGCTCGAAGTCGCCAGATTCCTGTCCCGATGCTTCGTCGAACCGGATCCGCCCGATGCCAGTCGATTCAGCCACGTAGAGCCAGCCGTCGTGCAAGGCGAGACCGTGCGGGTGATTGAGACCGCCGAGCAGTTTGCGCACGGCGTCGGGCTTGCCGTCGCCATTGATGTCGCGCTCGAGCAGGACGATTTCGTCAGCTCGCGTGCGGGCCACGATGAGGTCGCCGGCCGCAGTCACCAGGGGCCAGCGGGCGAGGGGCACGTCCGTGGAATACACCTCGAGCCGGAAGCCGTCGGCCACGACCAATTGCGCGGCTGCCTGCGCGGACGTCGGCGGTTGAATCCCGCGCCCCAGCATGAAGTCGAGCAGGACTTTCTTGTTGCCGACCTCGACCGGGCCGAACCACAAAAAGCCGACGCCGGCGGCAAGGAGGATGGCGACCGTGACCAACAGCCCGAGCAGGTACTTTTTCATGCGCCGCAGTCTAACGGTAGGCTGCCGGGACCCGTACCACGCATCGCTTCGGTTGGCGGGTGGGCAGTGGCCGGTTGCCGCCGTTTGCCGCTATTCAGGGCCGCAGGGCGTGGCTGGAGACCGTGGGTTTGGCGACTGGGCCGAAATCCTGTAATGATAGGGTCGAACCGCCGCCCCACTCGCGGAGGGCCCCTGCGGTCACCGCTGCGGGCAGGGGCGGACGAACCGTGCCACGCGCGCAAGGATGGTCGGGGCAGATTCCCATGAAAGACTTCTCCATATCGCACCCACGACGAGAACCATCGCCACCGATGGATGATGACGATGCTGCGGACCTGTTGCCGGGCGATCAGATCTTCCGTTCCTTGCGCGAGCCCCGGCACGACACCAATGACGATGTCGGTGACGACGACACCGACACTGCCCGGCTGCCGGCCATCACCAGCCTGCCGGAGGGGATCGAGGTCGGCGAACACACCATTGGCCGGGCCATCGGCCAATGGTTCCTGATGGTGCGTTGCCAGTGCGGCCGGCGCTGGTTCGAACTCGAGGCAATCGACACCGCGACGTGTCCGCGCTGCAGTTCATTGGTCTACATCGACGTGCTCGAGAAGCCGCGCGGCTGAAATCGCGGCTTACACCATGCAAACAGGCTTGCTTGCCGTTATGGACGCAACTACCTCCAGGAGACGCCCCATGCAAGGAATCACGGGTTGTCTGCTGGCGTTGATGGCGTGCCTCGCCGTCGTCACGCCGGCGGTTGCCGAAGACAGCTTTCGTTGCGGCAGCAAACTCGTCATGACCGGCATGTCGCAGGCCGAGGTTTTGCAGCACTGCGGGCCTCCGACGTCGAAGGTTGAGGAAAAGATGCCGGTGCGCAGCGGCAACCAGGTCGTCGGCGAGACCACGACGTATCGCTGGACGTACGAATCCTATGGCGCGACCCGCGTGCTCGTGTTCGACCAGGACGTGCTCAAGTCAATCGAATGAAAGTGGCGCGTTGCCGTTCACCCGGATCACCTCGAACTGCAGGAACTGCCTGACGTGCGCGCAGTGATCGGCTGGATGGGCGCTTTCCTCGCGGGATCCGCGGGCTGGTGGCTCGGCGCCAAGGTGGGGCTTGGCACGGCTGTGGTGCTGGGAGCGGTGGCGTCCGGCGTCGGGCTGTATGCCGGCAACCGTTGGTTCGATCAGAACCTGCAATGACGGTGGCTGCCGGAGCGGATCCAGATTGAGGACGAGTTGAGGCCGACTTGACCAACCCGTACCTTGCACCGGTCGCGTCCGTGTGGATGCGTGTCGCTGGCGTCACCCTGCTGGTTGCGGCGACCAGCCTCACCGCAGTGCTTGGCCGCGGGATTTTCGATTTTGTCGCGCACGCGGCAAGCCGACGGACTTTCACGAGTTCAACGCTCGTTTTCGCCCTCATCCTGCTGACGCTGTGCGGGATCTGCTGGCAGGCCGGTTTTCGCCTCACATTCCAACCAGGCCATGGCCGGCAGTCGCTCTTTTCCCGGCCGGCCTGGTTCGTCATCGGCGCGGGACTGGCCTGCATGACTGCGCTGATGGCTGCTGTCGTCTTCTCGGCGCGCCGGCCGACCTTCCTCGACTACCAGGTCATGCTGTCCCTTGGTGCATTCGGGATCTGGTGCATCGTGCTGGCACTTCGTTCGAACGATCCGTAGTGCCTCGTGACTTTGCAAGACAGCGCCAAAAGACCCTGTTCATCCGGCAGGATTGCGGGTATCGCCGGCTGCATCGAGTTCTGCCATCTCCGCCGCGCTGAACACGCGCGAACGGGTATGAAACGCCTTGCCTTCCGGGCCTTCGAGTGAAAACGTCCCGCCGTGGCCCTCGATCACGTCGATGATCAGTTGCGTATGGCGCCAGTACTCGTACTGCGCCTTGCCGATGTAGAACGGGCAGCCGCCGATGTCGCCCAGGTACACGTCACCCGCGCCAATCGTGAGTTCGCCCAGCAGGTAGCAGTTGGCCGCGCTGTTGTCGCAACAGCCGCCGGACTGGTGAAACATCAGTCCGGGGCCGTGCTTCGACTTCAGCAGGTCGATCAACTCGACGGCCGCTGCCGTGGCGATGACCTTCTCGACCACGCTTAGAAAAAGCCGAGCTTGCTTTCGCTGTAGCTGACCAGCAGGTTCTTCGTCTGCTGGTAGTGATCGAGCATCATCTTGTGGGTTTCGCGACCGATACCCGATTCCTTATAGCCGCCGAACGCCGCATGCGCAGGGTAGGCGTGGTAGCAGTTGGTCCACACCCGGCCAGCCTTGATGGCGCGACCCATGCGATAGGCTACGTTGCCGTTGCGACTCCATACACCGGCGCCGAGGCCGTAGAGCGTGTCATTGGCCACGGCAAGCGCTTCGGCCTCGTCCTTGAAGGTGGTCACGGCCAGCACCGGGCCGAAGATTTCCTCCTGGAAGATGCGCATCTTGTTGTGGCCCTTGAACAGTGTGGGCTGCACGTAGTAGCCGCCCTCGAGTCCGGCGCCGAGCTTTGCCTGCGCGCCACCGATCAGCACCTGCGCGCCTTCCTGCTTGCCGAGGTCGAGGTACGACAGGATTTTCGTGAGTTGCTCCTTCGACGCCTGTGCACCCATCATGGTGTCGGTGTCGAGCGGGTCACCCATCTTGATCGCGGCCACGCGCTGCAGTACGCGCTCCATGAACTTGTCGTAGATGCTTTCCTGGATCAGCGCGCGGCTCGGGCAGGTGCACACCTCACCCTGGTTGAAGGCGAACAGCACGAGGCCTTCGATCGCCTTGTCGAGGAACGAGTCGTCCTTGTCCATGACGTCGGCGAAGAAGACGTTGGGCGACTTGCCACCGAGTTCCAGCGTGGCTGGAATCAGATTGTTGGCCGCGGCCTGCGCGATCACGCGACCGGTGGTGGTGGACCCTGTGAACGCGATCTTGGCGATGCGTTTGCTGGTGGCGAGCGGCATGCCGGCTTCGCGACCGTAACCGTTGACGATGTTGAGCACCCCGGGCGGCACGACGTCGGCGATCAGGCCCGCGAGAATCAGGATGCTGATCGGGGTGGATTCGGCGGGCTTCAGCACGACGCAGTTACCCGCCCCGAGGGCAGGAGCCAGCTTCCACGCAGCCATCAGGATCGGGAAATTCCACGGAATGATCTGGCCGACGACGCCGAGCGGTTCGTGCAGGTGATACGCGACCGTGGTCTCGTCGATTTCGCTGATGCTGCCTTCCTGTGCCCGCACGCAGCCAGCGAAATAACGGAAGTGATCGGCCGTGAGCGGAATGTCGGCGTTGAGCGTCTCGCGGATCGGCTTACCGTTGTCCACGGTCTCGGCGTAGGCGAGCAACTCGAGATTGGCTTCGATCCGGTCGGCGATCTTCAGCAGTACGTTGGCGCGCTCGGCAGGTGGCGTCTTGCCCCACCTGTCAGCCGCGGCGTGCGCGGCGTCGAGCGCGAGTTCGATGTCTTCGGCCGTGGAGCGCGCGGCCTTGGTGAAGACCTTGCCGCTGATGGGTGTATAGACGTCGAAATACTGGCCCTTCACCGGGGCGATCCATTTGCCCCCGATGAAATTGTCGTAATGCGGCTTGAAGCTGAGCTTGGCGCCAGCGGCGCCGGGTGCAGCATAGATCATGTCGTATCCCCCGGGATGAACGATTCCATCCTACACCCGAATCCCGAGGCGGCGTCGCAGTCTTCCGCTTTTAGAGCCAGTTCCGGCGGACCGCTTCCTCGATCAGCCGGAACACGCGTCCGTCATCGTTCCCGGTCGTCCGTCCGAGCAAGCCGCGCTGCCAGGCAGCGGGCAGTGCACCCTTGCCGTGCAACGCGCCGACGGCCGCACCGACCAGCGCGGCAATCGTATCGTTGTCGTGCGTGTCGTTGACGGCGCGGACGATCGCTTCTTCCGGCTCGTGCGCGTGACGGGCCAGAATCCACACCATGCTCGGCACCGTCTCCAACAGGTACGCGCCTGACGACCAGGCTGCGCAGGCTGCCTGCGTGCTCCAGTCGTGACGCCTTGCTTCGGCCAGAACGAATTCCAGGTAGTCCGGGAACGAGCCTGAGCGAGCGGCGAACGCGCCACCGCGCGGGCGATACGACTGATCGGTGCAGACCTGTCGCACGGTGCCCAGGAACGTGGCGATGATCCAGTCCGCTGTCGGCGGCGCAGGTAATCGCAGCAGGCGCGCGAGCAGGTCTGCGTACGCCACGCACGAGGCGACGGAACTCGCGTCGCGGTGCGTAATGATCGAGGCCAGCGCGACGTCGAGCCAGAGGGCGGCGCTGGTGCCGTGTGGGTGCAGCAGCACGAGGGGTGCAATGCGCATGAGGGCACCGTTGCCGGCACTCTCGGCGCCACTGCGGTACCAGGCGGCCGTGCCCTGTGCGCGATTGCTCAGGAACTGCTGCATGGATTTGCCGACGCCGAAGATCTCGCGCGAGTCGAAACGCGCGGCCAGGTCGTCGAGATCCAGTCCGGCGCATTCGAGCAGGCTTTCCAGCGTCCAGAAGGCAAGCTGGCTGTCGTCCGACGGCAGTCCCACGCGATGTCCTGCCGACCGGCTGTTCGGCAGGTAGTCGCGGATCTCGCCGTAACGGGCTGCGCGGTCCGGTGCCGACAGGCTTTCGCTGGTGTTGCCCAGCGCGTCGCCGACCGCGTGACCCAGCAACATGCCCCGTATCCGGTCGAGGGCCACGGGACCGGCCACGGGCTCGCGCGGGCCTTGCAGCAGCGCCGATCGCGCGGGGAGGAATCCTTCCGAGATGACGCGGGCGGCGAGGGACAGGTTGGAACTCATGGTGCGGAAGTTTCGCAGATTCCCGAGATGCGTGGATCCGCTGTAGGCGGTGCGAGCGCATTTGCTGTAGGTTTGGAGTTGGCTTCGTGTTCCGCCGGAATCGTCACCGAGAACATCAACTGCAGCAGGGCTGGACATCGTGAAAGTGCTGTTCGTGTGCATGGGCAACATCTGCAGGTCGCCGACGGCCGAAGGCGTGTTCCGCGAACACGTTCGCCGGCATGCACCGGGTCTCGACATCGAGATCGACTCCGCGGGCACGCACGCCTATCACGTCGGCGAGCCCCCCGATCCGCGCACGGTGCGGGCAGCTGCACGCCGCGGCATCGACCTTGCCAGCCTGCGGGCGCGGCAGGTGCAGGATGAGGACTTCGAGCGTTTTGACCTGATCCTGGCGATGGATCGGCTCAATCACGCGACGCTCCTCGACCGCAGCCCACCCGAGCATCACGCCCGCATTCGAACGCTGCTCGAGTTTGCTGGCGCTGTCGAGGCGGCATCGGCCGATGTGCCCGACCCGTATTACGGTGGTGCAGAAGGATTCGACGACGTGCTCGACCTGGTGCAATCCGCTGCCGACGGACTCCTGGGCGAGATCAGGCGCCGGCTGCGCGATCGTTGATGTGTTTCATCGCTCGCTTTGACGCCGTCACCGTCAATACGCAACAGATGATGCACCTGCTGGCCCAGAACACCGGCCGGCGCCTGTCATGATCGGATCGTCCACCGCTCCCGTGCGCTTGCTGCAGGTGACCGATCCTCACCTCTTCGGCGACGAGTCGAGGACGATTTACGGCGTGACGACGGCGGTGTCTTTGCGCAAGGTACTGGCCGAGGCGTTTGCGCCCGACACGCCGCGGCCCGCTGCGATTCTCGTCACGGGTGACATCGCGGACGATCACAGCGCCGCCGCCTACGACAATTTCCGTCGCGCGCTTCGCCCATACGACCTGCCCGTGTTTTGCCTGCCCGGCAACCACGATGAGCCCGGCCTGATGGCTGATCTCATGACTGGCCTGTGGGACGGCGCTGGATTCCAGGATGGAGGCACGGCCGAGTTCGGCGCATGGGGTGCGGTGTTCATCGACACGCACGTGTCGGGCCGCCCGGAAGGGCGCGTCGAGCCGCAGGAGCTGTCGCGCCTGGAATCTGCCTTGCAGGCCTTCGGCGACCGGCCGATCCTGGTGTGCCTGCATCACCCACCGTTGCCCGTCGGCAGCGCGTGGCTCGATGGCGTGGGCCTGCGCAATGCCAGTGATTTCATGGCCGTCATCGAGCGGTATCCCGCCGTTCGTGTCGTGCTCGGTGGCCACGTGCACCAGGAGTTCGAGCGGCAGCACGGACGGACGCTGGTGCTCGCCACGCCCTCGACGTGCGCGCAGTTCACGCCACTCACCGAACACTGCGTGATGGACCTCAAGCCGCCGGGGTATCGCTGGCTCGATTTGCTGCCTGACGGCAGCCTGCGCACCGAAGTGAAGTGGCTGCAGGACTGGGAAGTGGTCGACCGGCCGCCTGACGATCGGTTTTGATGAGGTGGGGAACCGCGATGAAAGCCAAGCTGCCGTTTCCGCTGCTTGACGCTCCCGCCTATCGAGACGCTGGTGCCATCGAACGTCTATTTTGCGCTGCGCAGTATTTGCTGCGCCCACCGTTAGCCCTGAGCATGCCGACGTAATACGCCGCCATCTCCTGGGCCCGCTGCCGCTCGCGCGGATCCGCGCCCAGCAAGCTGTCGATCGAACCCGTCCAGGCCGATGCGCAGTCGGCCGCCGTCCGGGCGGAGTTCGAGCAGACGATGAACGCTTCGAAAGCGTCCCGATAGAGCTGAAACCCGGCACGAGTCAGCGTGGGGCCGTGACCTGGAATCGCCAGCTCGAATGGCGTGGCGGCCACGAGCTGCAATGCGTTCTGCCATCCGTCCGGGCACGCCGTATCGAGGAACGGTGCGGGTAGGGTGACCAGGTCCCCAAGCACGACGACACGGCTCCGCTCGTCGTAGATCCACAGGTCGCCCGCGGTCGCGGCGTTGGGTGCCAGGTTGATCCGCAGTGCGCGACCACCCAGGCTCCGGTTGCCTGAAGCCGCGATCACGTCGTCGGGTTTCAGTGCGACCCCGTTCTCGATCGTATGCAGGTCGCCGCGAATATCGTCACGCGTCGCCGGCGGCACCTCCGGGTCGTCAAGATACCTGGCCGATTCTTTCGCACTGGTCGGAAAGAAGCCGACGAGTGCACCTTCGATTGCGTCGCTCGCATGGACACGCAGGCCCGGGTACGCCTTGCGCAACGCCAGGTTGCCGCTGACGTGATCCAGGTGCCAGTGCGTGTTGACGATCGCAACGATGCCAGCCTGCTGCGCTCGCGCCAGCGACAGGATTGCGTCGCTGTGCCAGGAATGACGACCCGTATCGACGACGATCAAACCTTCCGGGGCCGCAAAGACCACGGAATTTCCGTCGGGCTGGCGGTCCGGCAGGATCGCGCCTGGGACGAGCCATAGGCCCGGTGCGATTTCCTGCAACGGGGGTGCAGCGACGGTTTCCGTGCCGGGCCATGCCGGTGCGGAGAGTGCGAGTGCTGCGAGCACGAGGCCGATGCAGGTTGCTGAATTCACGGACACCTCCCCCGGTGCCGGAGCAGGATAACCCGCCGATTGCTTGCCGCAACCGTCGGGCCATGCGCGGAGCACCCGCCGGCGTGCAGACTGCGCTCGAAAGAAAAAGGCCCCGCGACCTTATCGGTGGCGGGGCCTCCATCGCACGCGAACTCGCCGCTTACGGCTCGTTGCGCGGCGTCGTCACGTCTGTCGGCGGAGTGGGTGTCCACTCACGCGGCTCGGACGCCGTAGCGACAGGCGCTGGCTCGCGCACGACGATCGGCGCAGGCGCAGGCGCAGGCGCAGCACGCAGACGCAGACGCAGACGCAGACGCAGGCGCCGGTTCGGATGCCAATTCGCGTGGCGGCGGGGCCGGCGGCGGTGCTGCGGGACGATCGAAGTCGAACGAGCGCGGTTCCGGCGCACGCGGGGCTTCGTACGCAGGCGCGGGCGGAGGAGCCGCGGATTCGCGCGGTGCTTCCTGAGCCTGGATCGCGGCGAATTCTCGCGGCGGTTCGGGCCAGCTGGGATCATCGAACTCGCGCGGGGCGTCGAACGACTGTGGCGCTGGCGCCGAGGCAACGTTGTCGCTGCCACCGGCGTCGTCACCAACTTCACCACCCGGGCCTTCGTCGAAGATGCCTTCGCCGGCTGCAGCTCCTGCCGCGCCAGCAACGAAGCCTTCGGCACCGCCGTCACCACGACCACGACGACGACGTCCGCCGCGACGTGACCGGCGTCCGGTGCGTTCGCTGCGATCACCCTCGGGACGCTGTTGCTGGCCATCGCCCATCGGCGGTGTGGCTGTCGCGTCGACCACATTCATGTCGCTCGCGACCGCTGCGACGACCGCAGTGGCGGCGGCTACCTGCTCACGCGCTTCCTGCGGCTCGCGGTACTCACGGGGCGGCCGCGGTTCGCGGGGCTCGCGTGGTTCACGCGGCTCGCGTGGAGGACGCGCCTGCTGCGGTTGGCGTTGGCCCTGCTGGCTGCCGTCACGTCGCGACTGGCCCTCGCGCGAGCCGCCTTCGCCGCCCTGACCTTGGCCACCATCACGACGTCCGCCACGTGGGCTTTCGTCACGACGCGGCTGTTGCTGGGGTTGGGCACGGCTCGGCTCGTCGCGCCGCGGTTCGGCACCGCGAACCGGCTGGCCCGGCGTACCGTCGGCACGGTTCTCACGACGCGCTTCGTCGCGCGAGCCCCGTTCGCCGCGGCCCTCGCTGCGTCCTCGGCCATCACGGCTGTCGCGTCCATCGCGACGACCATCACGGCCACGGCCGCGTTCATTGCGATCGCGATCATGACGCGGGCGATCTCGTTCGCCTTCCTTGGTGCCGCGGCCGATGCTCGCGGACGGGGCCGGCTGCGGCTCGGGCGCACGTTTGTCGCCGGCGATCCAGCGCCACATCCGCACCAGCACGTTGTCGCGCGGTCCGAAGGCCGGTGCGGCAACGACCACCGGAGCCGGTGCGATCGCGACCGGCGCGGCCACGACGTCGGGGGCCGCGGGCGGGGCAGGGGTGCTCGGAATGATCGTCGTCACCGCAGGTTGCTGCACGACCGGCGCTTTTTCTTCCTCGGCGGAGGCGATCACATCGAGGTCGATCTTTGGCTCGACTGCCATGTGATGGCTGATGACCGAGTTCTCGGGCAGGTCCATCTCGTCGTCGCGCACGCGGCGCAACTCGTAGGACGGCGTCTCGAGGTACTTGTTCGGCACCAGCACGATGTCGACGTGACTGCGTTCTTCGATGTCGTGCAGCCAGTCGCGCTTCTCGTTCATCAGGTAGGTCGCGACGTCGACCGGCAACTGCGCGATGACCTTCGCGGTGCGGTCCTTGCGGGCCTCCTCGCCGATCAGCCGCAGCACCGCGAGCGCCAGCGATTCGACGCTGCGGATCACGCCCATGCCGGTGCAGCGCGGGCAGACGATGTTGGTCGATTCGCTGATCGACGGCCGCAGGCGCTGCCGCGACAGCTCGAGCAGGCCGAAGCGCGAGATCTTGCCCAGCTGGATGCGGGCCCGGTCCTGCTTGACCGCGTCGCGCAGCCGGTCTTCGACCGCGCGCTGGTTCTTGGTCGACTCCATGTCGATGAAGTCGATGACGATCAGGCCGCCGACGTCACGCAACCGCATCTGGCGCGCGATTTCGTCCGCGGCCTCGAGGTTGGTATTGCAGGCGGTGGTCTCGATGTCGGTGCCGCGGGTGCTGCGGGCCGAGTTGATGTCGATCGAGACCAGCGCCTCGGTGTGATCGATCACGATGCTGCCGCCCGCGGGCAGCGTCACCTTGTGCGAATACGCCGACTCGATCTGGCTCTCGATCTGGTAGCGCGTGAACAGCGGCACGTGGTCGTCGTAGAGCTTGAGCTTGCGCAGGTTGTTCGGCATGAAGCGCTGCATGTATTCGCGCGCTTCCTCGAACACTTCCTGCTTGTCGATCAGGATCTCGCCGATGTCGTCGGCGAGGTAGTCACGGAGCGCCCGCAGGATCGCCGTGCTCTCGCGGTAGATCAGGAACGGCGAGGGGCGGCTGTCGGACGCCTGCTGGATCGCGTTCCAGATGTCGACGAGATTGTTGAGATCCCACTGCAGCTCCTCGGGGGAGCGGCCGACGCCCGCGGTGCGGACGATGGCGCCCATGCCGTCGGGAATCTGGAGCGAGTCCATTGCTTCGCGCAGGGCGTCACGGTCCTCGCCCTCGACGCGGCGCGAAACTCCACCCGCACGGGGGTTGTTCGGCATCAGGACCAGGAACCGGCCGGCAAGGCTGATGAAGGTGGTCAACGCGGCACCCTTGTTGCCACGTTCTTCCTTCTCGACCTGGACGATGATGTCCTGGCCTTCCTCGATCAGGTCGCGGATGCCGCGGTTGCCGCCTTCCTGGCCGGGCTGCTTGTCCTTGAAGAACGCCTTGGAGACTTCCTTCAGTGGCAGGAAGCCGTGTCGGTCGGAGCCGTAGTCGATGAACGCAGCCTCGAGGCTGGGTTCGACGCGGGTGATGCGCCCCTTGTAGACGTTGGCTTTCTTGGTTTCACGCGACGGGATTTCTATGTCCAGGTCGTAGATTCGCTGGCCGTCGACCAGCGCTACGCGCAACTCTTCATCCTGAGTTGCGTTGACGAGCATTCTCTTCATCGGCCCTCTCGCTATAGGAGGTTGGGGCCGCGTACGGTTCGGACGGGTAGTGGTGCCGTGGCGTGGGAAAAAGGTCTGGCAGCGACTGCGCGAGCGCTCATTTGCTGTTCTTCTGCACCGGCGCAGTGCGCACGATGCGTGACCGAATCCTGGTGCTGTCGGGCATCGTACCCGCCGAGGTCGCTGCTGGCCCGCTGCCCGCCGGGGCTGCAGCGCCTGCGCGTGTCCGCGGCAGATCGATGGTGTCTGAAGGTTCAGAACCAACTAAGATTGCGGGCGCCCCGCACAACCCGTAGGGCGTGCAACCGCGCTTCGCTCATTCGGCGCTGCCTGATGTTGCTTGGACGCACCAGCGCATTGCCTAGCGCCGGAATGTAACAAGCGAAGGCCCGAAAATCAATGGCTTACGAAATAGACCCGGCCACCGACGAGAACACCGCCGCGCCGGAGCCCGGACGCGGCGTCACCCACGTCGAAGTGACCGCAGACGACGCCGGCACCCGGCTCGACAACTTCCTCGTCCGGCAGCTGAAGGACGTGCCGCGCACGCACGTGTTCCGCCTGCTGCGCAAGGGCGAGGTGCGCGTCAACAAGAAGCGCGCCAAGCCGGACCAACGCGTGGCTGTGGGCGACATCGTCCGCATTCCACCCGTGCGCAAGGCGGAAGACATCCCGCCGCCCGCTACGCCCCGGACAGCCAGCGAGTCGCTGCAACAGCTGGTGCTGGATTCGATCACCTACGAGGACGGCGACCTCATCGTCTTCAACAAGCCGCCCGGCCTCGCAGTGCACGGGGGCAGCGCGACCGATTTCGGGCTGATCGAAGCACTCCGCGGCGCCCGGCCCGGACAGCCCGACCTCGAGCTCGTGCACCGGCTCGACCGCGACACCAGTGGTTGCCTGCTGGTCGCCAAACGGCGCGCTGCGCTGCGCGACCTGCACCTGCAGTTACGTGAAGGCCAGACCGAAAAGCACTACCTCGCCCTGGTGTGCGGCAAGTGGAACCTCGGGACCAAGCGCATCGAGCTCGCTCTCGATACCGACGAGCGGCGCAGCGGCGAGCGGCACGTGGCCGTACGTGCTCACGGCAAGAAGTCCGTCAGCACGTTCAAGCCCGTGCAGTTTTTCGGCAACCTGGCGACGCTGATGGAGGTCGAGATCGACACCGGCAAGACCCACCAGATTCGCGTGCACGCGGCGCATGCCGGACATCCCGTGGCCGGTGACGACAAGTACGGCAACCGCATCTTCAACGAGATCTTCAAGGACTACGGCCTGAAGCGGATGTTCCTGCATTCGTCGTCGCTCGGCTTCACGCGGCCTGGCACCCGCGAGCCGATGCTGGCCAGCGCGCCGCTGCCGCCTGAACTCAGTGCGGTGCTCGACACGCTGACGCGAGGCAAGGCCCGCGCACCGCAGGACGAGCGCGGCAAGACGCTGAAGCCCGAAGGTGCGCGTGGACCGATCGTCGCACCCCGCGTGCAGCGCCCGGCGCCGGTGCCGCAGACGGGCAAGCCGAGGATGGGGAATCCGCGGACGGGAGGCGCCAAGCCGGCAAGGCCGGGTCCCGCTAAGGGATCGGGACCCGTGCGCGGCGAAGGGCGCCGCAGAGCCAGGACAACGGGAGGCCGGTGAGGCCGGTCGGGTCGACCGACTCGATCCGGTCAAAGAGGGCGATCCCCAGGGCTTCGGCCTTGAAGCCGCCGGCACAGTCGAGCGGCTGGTCGCGCTCGATGTAGCGGTCGATTTCGGCGTCCGACAGCTCCCTGAATTTCACGACCGTGCGATCGACATGCGATTCGGTGCGGCCGGCCAGGCCGTCGATGACGTGGACCGCCGTGAGAAACACAACTTCCTTGCCGGACGACTCCCGCAGCTGTGCGCGGCAGCGTTCGACGGTGCCGGGTTTGCCGAGGATGTCCGGACCGCGCAAGGCCACCTGGTCGGAGCCGATCACGATTGCCTCGGGGTGCCGGACGGCGACCGCCTCGGCTTTGACCCTGGCCAGCCGTGCGGCCATGGCGGGCGCCGGTTCGCCTGGCTGTCGGGCTTCATCCGCCTCGGGCGCAATGCAGTCGAAAGGCAGCCCGAGCCGTTGCAGCAGGTCGCGCCGGTAGCGGGAGGTCGACGCGAGAATCAGGCCCTTGGAAAACAAAGATTTAGGCTCGTTTTTTCTTTGACAGGGCGGGGGCGCGTCACTATTATACGCGCCCCATGTCGCCCGGCCCTGCCGATCAGGTCAACGCCAAAGAACTGTCGGCACGAGCCGCTGTCATTGAACGGCATCTCGACCTGCCACAGCTCGAACGCGTCGCACAGGCGGGCGGCCTTCCCGGCACTCGCGTCGATGCGCAGTTGCGGTTCGGTGCGTTCGAAGGCCGCACGACGGTCGACGTTCGCGTCGAGGGCACGGCAGTGCTGGAATGCCAGCGTTGCCTGCAGCCTTGCGAGATCGCGGTGGACGAGTCGGCGCTGGTCGCCATCGTCCGCGCGGAGTCGGATGACGTGCCGGGCGGGTACGAGCCGTTCGTGGGAATGCCGGAGCAACTGTCGCTCTCGGCGCTGATCGAAGAGCAGGTATTGCTCGCGTTGCCGCTCGTGCCCGCGCACGAAGCAGGCAGCCCGGAATGCCTGTCGTCCGAAGCGGAGGTGATGCCATTGGCACCGGCTTCCGCAGTCGAGCCCGCAGCTTCGGAAGAGGCCGTGGTGGAAAAGAAGCAGACGCCCTTTGCGAATCTGCGGGAGCTGCTCGAAAAGAATAACGAGCGCGGACCCGCTTCAGGAGAGTAGACCATGGCAGTCCAGAAAAGCCGCAAGACCCCGTCCAAGCGCGGCATGCATCGTTCGCACGATCACCTGAGCAGCCCCGCGCTGTCGGTCGATCGCACCAGCGGCGAAACCCACCTGCGTCACCGCATCACCGCCGACGGTTTCTACCGCGGCAAGAAGGTGATCGATAAGCCGGCTGCCGACGAAGGCCAGGAGTAATCCTGTTTCGACGGGCCCGCGCATGACCGCCGGCCTGACCGTAGCCGTGGACGCGATGAGCGGTGACCACGGCGCGGAAGTCGCCGTCCCCGCGGCACTCGATGTCCTCGCGTCCATCCCCGACCTGCGACTGATTGTCGTCGGTCGCGGCGAAGTCGTGCGTCCGTTGCTCGGCGCCGCGCTCGTCGACGACCGTTGTCGTTTCGTCGAGGCGACCGAAGTCGTCGCCATGGACGAGCGCCCGCAGGACGCGCTCCGCCGCAAGAAGAACTCGTCGATGCGCGTGGCGATCAACCTCGTCGAACAGGGCGAGGCTTCGGCCTGTGTGTCCGCCGGTAATACCGGCGCGCTGCTCGCCACCTCCCGATTCGTGCTCGGCATGGTGCCGGGCATCGACCGTCCCGCCATCGTCTCGGCCCTACCCTCGACGGGCGGCTACACGGTGATGCTCGACCTCGGCGCCAACCCCGACTGCAATGACGATCACCTCGTGCAGTTCGCGGTGATGGGCTCGGTGATCGCGTCCGACCTGCACGGTATCGAGCGGCCCCGCGTGGGCCTGCTCAACGTCGGCGAAGAAGACATCAAGGGCACGGAAGAGATCAAGGCGGCGCATAAGCGGCTCACCGGCTCGGCGCTCAATTACGTCGGCTTCGTCGAAGGCGACAAGATTTTTTCCGGCGCTGTCGACGTCGTCGTCACCGATGGCTTTACCGGCAACGTGGCCTTGAAGGCGATGGAAGGCCTGGCGAAGTTCATCAGCGGCGCGATGAAGGAAGAGTTCACGCGCAGCGCGGTGCGCAAGATCGGCGCGCTCGCCGCCGCGCCGACCTTGACAGCACTCAAGGCGCGACTGGATCCACGCGTGTACAACGGCGCGAGCATGGTGGGATTGAACGGCGTGGTCATCAAGAGCCACGGCGGCGCCGACCGCGTGTCGTTTGCAAATGCCGTGCGTGTGGCCGTCACGGAAGCACGCAATGGCGTGCCGGAGCAGATCGGTGAGCTGCTGGCGAAAGTGGCCGCGAAGACTAGTGATTAGTGAATAGTGATTAGTGATTAGTCGGACTGAGCGCGCAGCCCCTCGAACAGGAATCACTAATCACTAATCACTAATCATACTCGGCCTTGCGCCGCCTGCGCATCCGCGCCATCAGTTGCACGCGCCGCCTGGCGAGCTTGTCCGCGACATCGGCCGCCGCCTGTCGCACGACCGAGCGCTTGGTCAGCGATTCGCGGTAAGCACGGAAATCGTCGTAGGCCTCGAGCTCGTGCCGCAGTTCGCGGAAGACGAGTTCGATCATGACGGCATCGTCGAGCATGCCGATACCGGGGATGTCGTCGGGAATGAGGTCTTCCGGGTCGCACAGGTAGGCGAGGCCGGACAGCACCGGGTTCCGCTCGGCGTCGTCCAGCGGCCAGTCTTCGTCAGTGACCATTGCGATCAGGGTGTCGAGCTGCTCGAGCCGCTCGGTCACGAAATCCGGCAGGTCCGTGCCTTTCATGGCTTTCACCATGTCGGCTGCCGCGCCGAGGATCTCCTCGTCGTCTGCGATCTGGACCGCGTCGCGCGCCTTTTTCAGCTCCCGGCGAAAATGGCGCAGATCGCGGTCGGACAGCTCGATCGTCAACTTGTAAGGCATGGATCTCCCTCGCGGCCGCAAGGCTACGGGCGATGCCGTGTCCGGGTCAATGCGCGCGGGCAGCGTGTGGAGCGTCGCCATGTCGTTAGAATAGATGCAGGCAAGAGAGGGAAGGTTGCATGCAAGCTCACCGTGTCGGCCAGTGGTTCGCCGTTGCGCTGGTCGCAACGTTCGCACAATTCGTCGCGAATGACGTCCGGGCGGCTGAATTCCAGGTGCCGCTCAACGGCGACAACGTGATCGGTGCGGTCAGCATTGCCACGGCTGAACACGAAGACACGTTGCTCGACATCGGTCGTCGCTTCGGCGTCGGTTACGAAGAAATCATCGCCGCCAACCCCGGAGTCGACCCCTGGCTGCCCGGCGCGGGCACCGAAGTGGTGATTCCAGGCCGGTTTCTGCTGCCGGATGCCCCGCGCGAGGGAGTCGTCGTCAACCTGCCCGAGCACCGCCTGTATTACTTCCCGCCCGCCAAGCCAGGTGAACCGAGGGTCGTTCGCACGTTCCCCATCAGTACCGGCAAGATGGACTGGAAGACGCCGCTCGGCGCCACCAAGGTCGTCGCGAAGCAGGAGCGGCCCAACTGGTACCCGCCGAAGTCGGTCCGGCTCGAGCATGAGGCGAAGGGTGATCCCTTGCCGCCGTTCATCCCTCCCGGCCCGGACAACCCGCTGGGCGAGTATGCCTTGCGGCTGGGAATCCCCGGGGGCTCGTACCTGATCCACGGCACCAACCGTCCCGCGGGCGTCGGCATGCAGGTTACGCACGGCTGCATCCGCATGTTCCCGGAGGACATCGCCGAGTTTTACACGATGATCCCGGTAAGCACGAAGGTGAACCTGGTCGACCAGACGACAAAGGTCGGTTGGTCGAGGGGTGCGCTGTACCTCGAGCGCCAGGCCCCGCTCGAAGGCACCAACGATCCATCGCACATGGACCCGGCGGAACTCGATCGGATCGTGCAGGCGGCGACGGCGGGCATCGATGTCACGATCGACTGGGACACGGCAAGGCTCGCGTTCCAGCAGGCCTCCGGGGTGCCAGTGCGTGTCGGCGAACGCAATTTCTCGCGCGTTCCGGCCACGGCACCGGACGATGCCGCCATCGTCGTGCAGGATCCGCCGACGGAATCAGCAGCTGACGCCGTGTTCAAAGAGCCAGGACACTGATGACGCAGCCGCCAGGGTTGCGTAGTCCCCGTCGAAGCAGCCCACCACGGCGATGCCGTGCGCATTGAGTTCGCCAGCCACCGCCTTGTCGAGTGCTGACCAGCCGTCATCGCCCGAGAGCAGGATCGCGAAGGTATCGCTGCTATTCGACGTGACCGGCAACTCGAGCAAAGGCAGGTCGTCGACGCTGGTCGTTGCGGCCGGGCATGCCGTTGCGCAGCTGCAGAAAGCGACGAGCAGGGTGGAGAGCCAGCGGCAAGGTCGTGACAACGAAAACTCCCGGTTGCTACTGCGCGACTCGCGTGGCGGCGTGCGTGTCCCTGCGAACCGTATCCAGAGGTCGCAACGCTTGTGCAACCGCTCCGCGAGCAGCGCGACCCACCGTTGACTGGCTACAGCCTCCAGGTGTCGATGAACGGCGCGGTGTTCGACAACGCATCGAAAAGCCCGTGCAGCGCCACGACGAGCACGAAGCTGCGGGTGCGAGCCCACAGCACACCGAAGGCAAGGCCCGCGACGCCCTGCGTTGCGATGACGTACGCGAGCGTGGTGCCGATGCCCGGTGCATCGCCGAGGCCTTCCACGGCGCCGGCGCCGCGCAGCAGGATGCCGGGTGCGTGTGCGAGACCGAACACCAACGCGCCGAGCAGCACGGCGGAGACCTGTGAT
The DNA here is from genome assembly GCA_963846315.1 of uncultured Gammaproteobacteria bacterium. Classification (GTDB taxonomy): domain Bacteria; phylum Pseudomonadota; class Gammaproteobacteria; order Steroidobacterales; family Steroidobacteraceae; genus RPQJ01. The sequence goes on along the minus strand of CAWJVM010000005.1, from coordinate 85,417 downwards.
CCCGTCCATGCGGCCAGTCGACTCTGCAGGTACCAGCGAAAGAAGAACTCTTCGACGAGGCCGGCCTCGAGCGACATCCATGCCCAGCAGAGCACGCCTGCCAGCCAGAGATGATGGCCGGCATAGTCAGCGCCCAGCAGGCGCTTGAATTGCGAGCCCAGCACGGCCTGTACCGCAAGCGCGGCGAACGCCATGACGATGAAGATGAGCCAGAGCCGCGATGCCGCTGCGACCGGTCGGCCCGCATCGCTCCAGCGAAAGCCGCGTGACCGCAGAACGAACGCGGGCACGGCGACGAAGGCAAACAGTTTTACCAGGGTGTTGACCGTGTCGTGCAGGCGTGGGTCCGCTGCCGATGGCAGCAGCGCGGCGAGCAACGCGCCCTTGAGCAGCAGGAAGACGACGATCCACGCCAGCAGGGCGAGCAGGAGCGGGCCGTCGTCGCGTCGCCACGGGGCGGGTGGCGGCGGCGTGGGAAGGCCGGCACATGCCGTCAACGCCACCAGGGGCAGCAGCACGCCGAGAATCACGAAGGCGCCGATCACGTCCTCGAGCGGGCGACCGCCGGCGATCAGGACGCCTATCGATCCAAGGTAGGCGAGGGTGAACCACCACACGGGACGGTTGGAGAGCAGTGTGCGCATGCTTCTACCGGTGTTGCGGGGCAGTGAAAGCACATATGAAAACGCCGCGGAGGTCCGCGGCGTCTTCATATCGCCAGAGCGATGGATCAGTCGATTACTTGCCCATCGACTTCTTGAACGCGCGATCGATCTTCTCGTTCGTCGCGTCGCAGCAGGACTGCGAAGCCTGCGCGGCCTGGAGGGCCTGGTTGGCGGTGCTCTGGGCGGCGCTGGCGGCGCTGCCGGCGCTCGAAGCGGCGGCGGCGGCGGCGTCTGCAGCCGACTTGGCGGCAGCGGCGTCGGCCTGGGCAGCCTTGGCGGAAGCGGCGGCGGCGTCGATCTTGGCCAGGGTGTCCTGGCTGGTGCAGCCGCTGGCGGCGGCCAGCATCAGCACGGCGGTAGCGGCGGTCAGCGTTTTCACGATCGTGGTCTTCATTGTGATTTTCCTCGGTAGAGAGTCAGACAAGCCAGTGTGGCGGCCACGGACAGTCACACGTTCCGTGTGCGCAGCGCAGCCGAACTGGTAGAGACTAACTGATTCGAAAACGTCCATAAAGATTGCAGTCGCGTCAGGCGCGTGCAACAGGCCCGCGTCTGTCGACGGACGGCGAAACGTCTCCAAGTGGGCGTTGGCGTACAGACGCATGGTTTATGCCGTAAATAAGAGCGTTTTTCAGGGCGGCCCCAGCAGGTGGCGCCGGTCCGGCAGGTGTCGCTTTCCTGCCCCATCCCGCGGGCGGCTGGCCCGCAGAACTTTTTTCCCGGACGGCTTGCCAGCCGGGAAACGGAGCTGTATATATAAACAGTCACTGTATGGGTATACAGGGAGGGATGACCGATGGAAGACCTCACGCCGCGCCAACGCCAGGTGCTCATGTTCATTCAAGACAGCCTGGCCGAGCAGGGCTTGCCCCCCACGCGGGCCGAAATCGCCGAAGCCCTGGGCTTCAAGTCCGCCAATGCAGCCGAAGAACACCTGCGTGCCCTGCAGCGCAAGGGCGTCATCGAACTGCGCCCCGGTGCCTCCCGCGGTATCCAGCTCAAGGATTCCCTGCGGGACCAGATCGGCCTGCCGTTGATCGGTCGCGTTGCCGCCGGCCGCCCCATCCTGGCCGAAGAAAACATCGAAGCGCGCTACCAGATCGACCCGGCGCTCTTCCAGCCACGGCCGCATTACCTGCTCAAGGTCAAGGGCATGAGCATGCGCAACGTCGGCATCCTCGACGGCGATCTCGTCGCAGTCCATCGCACGCCCGAAGTCCGCAACCGGCAGATCGTGGTCGCACGCCTCGAGAACGAGGTCACCGTGAAGCGCTACCGGCAGGACGGCTCGATCGCCTGGCTGCTGCCCGAGAACGAAGACTTCGAACCCCTGCGCATCGACCTGCGCGAACAGTCGCTCACCATCGAAGGCCTCGTCGTCGGCGTGGTGCGGCAGGACACGCACCGGTTGTCCTGACTGCTCCCTGGATTTTTTCGGATCAGCGAGCCCAGCCGCAGCCATGCCAGAAGTGATGAAGGCTTCCGTCGAACAACTGCTGCAACAGAATTCCGCGCGTCTCTGGCGCGCGCGGGAGGCGGGCAGCAGCACGGTCGCCGCCGTGCCGGCGGGATTGCCCACGGGCTACGCCGCGCTCGACCGTTGCCTGCCGGGCGCGGGCTGGCCGCGGCAGGGTCTCATCGAAATCCTTTCCGATCAGCGGGGCATCGGCGAACTCCGGTTGCTGCTCCCCGCGCTCGCTGCGCTTTGTCGGGACGAAGGCAGCGGGGGTTGGATCGCCTGGGTCTCGCCGCCGTTTCGACCGTATGCGCCGTCGCTGGCGGCGTGGGGCATCGATGTCGGGCGCATGCTCATCGTCAATGGTGCAGCAACCACCGAGTGGGCGATGGACCAGGCGCTGCGTTCGGAGTCGTGCAGCGCCGTGCTCGGCTGGGCCAATCCCCGCGACCCACATGCGTTGCGACGACTGCAACTGGCGGCAGAGGCCTCGCGCAGTCTTGCGGTGCTGTATCGCCCGCTGCAGGCAGGGCTCACGCCGTCACCCGCCGTGTTGCGGCTCGCGCTGCTCGGCGGTGGCACGGAAGGCCTGCAGGTGCGTATCGTCAAAAGCCGCGGAGGCCGTCCTGCCACGGTGAACCTGGGGCACTGAGATGGCCCCGCTCGCCAGGCCCCCGTCTCCCCACCGTGTGTGGGTCACGCCGGCATTCCGTCCCTCTTCGCTTTCCGTTCCCGGCCGCGCACCGCTGGCGCAGTCGCGCCCGCGTGAGCTCTGGCTCGCCATTCACCTGCCGTCATTGCTGTTCGATTCGCTGCGTGACGTGATACGGGCCCTGCCGGGTCGTCCGCCCGTTGCCATCGTCGACCTCGAGCGCAACGGCAAGGTGGTGCGTGCCTGCGCAGAAGCGGTGCAGGCCGCCGGCGTGCGCGAGGGGATGTCGATCAATGCAGCGCTCGCGCTGGTGCCGGGCTTGCACGCCTTGGCGCGCAATGCGCGACGCGAACGCCAGCTGCTCGAGGCAGTGGCGCAGCGCGGAGTGCGCTTCACGCCGCGGGTCAGCCTCGAGCCACCCGACGGCGTCTTGCTCGAAGTGCGTGGCAGCCTGCGACTGTTTGGCGGCGCCAGGCAGCTGTGCCTGCGCTTGCAGCAGGAGCTCGTCGATACCACGGGCGTGGCGGTTCGCTTCGCGATTACGCCATCGCCGCTGGCATCGCTATGGTTCGCACGCGCGGGCCCGCTCGGCGCGCGCCCCGTGTTCGTGCGCCACCGCGACGAACTGACTGCGCGGCTGGCGTCGCTGCCGCTCGGTTGCACGCGGTGGCCCGAAAGCAGCATCGAAACGCTCGGTACCATGGGCGTGCGCACCGTGGGCGAGTGCCTGCGCCTGCCGCGCGACGGCTTCGCGCGCCGCTTCGGCCAGGAGCTGCTGGCCACGCTCGACCGCGCCACGGGCCGCGTGCAGGAGCCGCGCGCGGCGTATGCCGCAAGCGAACGCTTTGCCGCACGGCGCGACCTCGAACCTGAAATCGCCGACACCGCGCGCCTCGGCCTGGCGCTCGAGTCCCTGCTCGAAGAACTGTGCCAGTTCCTGCGCGAGCGTGGCCGCGGCGTGCAGGCGATCGAAGTGCAGTTGCGTCACCGTGCGGCGCCGGTCACGCGCGTGCGGTTGCGTTTCGTGCAGCCGGTCGGTGCGCAGCGGCGGCGCATGGCCGAACTGCTGCGCGAGCGGCTGTCGTCGCTCGTGCTGCCGCAGCCCGTGCGCAACGTGCGCCTGCTGAGCGGCCCGCTCATCGACCTGCAGGCCGACGCGATCGAGTTGTTTGCGCATGACCGGCGCGAATCCGGCCAGAACCTGCCACAGCTCGTCGAACGGCTGCGCGCAAGGCTCGGCAACGATGCCGTGCATGGGCTCGCCTGCGTTCCCGAGCATCGGCCCGAGGCGGCATGGCGTGCCGTCGAACCGGTGGCCACCCGGCAAGCAAGAAAAAAGGCGCGAGGTTCCTCGGCGCTGACGCAGCCATCGGCGGTCTCGCGTCCTGAGGCGCGCACCGCGAACGCAGAGGCGCGCCGCGCCCGGCCAGCGTGGCTGCTCGATCAGCCCGAGCCCTGCGCCGTCGACCGGCTCGTCCTCGAAGAAGGCCCCGAGTGCATCGAGTCCGGCTGGTGGGACGGTCACGACGTCGCGCGTGATTACTACATCGCGCGCAATCCGCAGGGTGCCCGGTTGTGGGTGTTCCGCAATCGTCGCGAGACGACCGCAGGCGCAAGCTGGTTCCTGCACGGCTGGTTCGCGTGACTCGCCGGTCCGCTGCCTGGCGCGCGCCGCGGTGAGCCGGACTGGCCCCGATTGCCGTGTACGCCGAACTGCATTGCCTTTCCAACTTCAGTTTCCTGCGCGGCGCCTCGCGCCCGGAAGAACTGGTCGAGCGTGCGGCGAAGCTGGGGTATGCCGCACTCGCGATCACCGATGAGTGCTCGGTGGCCGGTGTGGTGCGGGCGCACGTCGCTGCCCGCGAACACGGCATCAAGCTCATCATCGGCGCGGAGTTTCGTCTCGCGGATGGCCTGCGCTGCGTGCTGCTTGCGCAAGACCGCGCGGGCTACGGCCGACTCTGCCGCTTGATCACCCGCGGACGCCGTGCCGCCGCGAAAGGGGAGTACCGGCTCTGCCGCGACGATCTCCATGAAATCGTCGCAAGTCGGAACGAAGAACTCCGACTAACCCCTGACCCCTATCCCCTAACCCCTCCCTCCTATCCCCTAACCCCTCTTCTTTGCCTGTGGCTACCCGCCACCCAACCCGACGCCGACGCAGCACGCTGGCTTGCCACGCTCTTTCCTGGGCAGCTCTGGATCGCCGTCGAGCTGCTGACGACCGGGCGTGATCGCCGGCGACTCGCACAACTGCAGGACCTCGGCCGCGAACTCGACCTGCCGCTCGTCACCGCCGGCGACGTGCACATGCACTCGCGTGGCCGCCGCGCGCTGCAGGACGTCCTCACCGCGACGCGCATCGGCACCACGGTCGAGCAGGCGGGGCTCGCGTTGTTTCCCAACGGCGAGCGGCACCTGCGCCCGATCCAGCGCATCGCGGAGCTGCATCCACCCGAGCTGCTCGCGGCCTCGCTCGACATCGCCTCGCGCTGCACGTTCTCGCTCGACCAGCTGCGCTACGAGTATCCGCGCGAGATCGTGCCCGCTGGCTACACGCCGGCGGCATGGCTGCGACGGCTCACGGAGGAGGGTGCAAGGCACCGTTGGCCAGAGGGAGTACCCGCCCCGACGCGACAGGCGATCGAGCACGAGCTGACGCTGATCGCCGAGCTCGACTACGAACCGTACTTCCTCACCGTGCACGACATCGTGCGGTTCGCACGCTCGCGGCACATTCTCTGCCAGGGCCGCGGCTCGGCGGCGAACTCGGCGGTGTGCTTCTGCCTCGGCATCACCGAAGTCGACCCGGCGCGCATGTCGCTGCTGTTCGAGCGCTTCATCTCCCGGGAGCGTAACGAGCCGCCGGACATCGACGTCGACTTCGAGCACGAGCGGCGCGAGGAAGTGATCCAGTACATCTACGCGAAGTACGGCCGCGAGCGAGCCGCGCTGACGGCGACGGTCATCAGCTACCGTCCGCGCAGCGCGCTGCGCGACGTGGCGAAGGCGATGGGGCTCGACCCGTTGCAGGTCGCGGCGCTCGCGCGTTCGATGCAGTGGTGGGATGGGTCGAAAATCGACGAGACTCGAGTGCGCGAGTCAGGCCTCGACCCGGACAGTCCCATCCTGTCCAGAGTGCTGACGCTCGCGCGCACGCTGCTCGGGTTCCCGCGCCACCTGTCGCAGCACGTGGGCGGCTTCGTCATCGCACGCGACCTGCTCGAGGAACTCGTGCCGGTCGAGAACGCCAGCATGCCCGACCGCACGGTCATCCAGTGGGACAAGGACGATCTCGACGCGCTCGGCCTGCTCAAGGTGGACGTGCTCGGCCTCGGCATGCTCGCCGCGATTCGCCGTGCGTTCGATCTCGTGCGCGGCTGCCGCGGCCAGCACTGGACGCTCGCGACCGTGCCCGCCGAGGACCCGCTCGTCTACGACATGATTGGCCACGCCGACACGGTCGGCGTCTTCCAGATCGAGTCGCGCGCGCAGATGGCGATGCTGCCGCGGTTACGGCCGCGTTCGTACTATGACCTGGTCATCGAAGTCGCGATCATCCGCCCCGGTCCGATCCAGGGCGACATGGTGCATCCCTACCTGCGCCGGCGCGCGGGGGAAGAGCCGGTCACGTATCCCAGCGCCGAGGTGGAGGGCGTGCTCAAGCGCACCCTCGGCGTGCCGATCTTCCAGGAGCAGGTGATGCAGCTCGCAATCGTCGCCGCGGGATTCACCCCGGGCGAAGCGGACCAGTTGCGGCGCGCGATGGCCGCGTGGAAGCGCAAGGGCGGGCTGGGTCATTTCGAGGAGCGGCTGATCGTCGGCATGCGCGAGCGCGGGTACCCCGAGGAGTTTGCGCGGCGCATCTTCCAGCAGATCCTCGGTTTCGGCGAATACGGTTTCCCCGAGTCGCACGCGGCGAGCTTCGCCCTGCTCGTGTACGTCTCGGCGTGGCTCAAGCGGCACGAGCCCGCAGCCTTCGCGGCCGCGCTCATCAACAGCCAGCCGATGGGCTTCTATGCCCCGTCGCAGATCGTGCAGGACGCGCAGCGTCACGGCGTCGAAGTGCGCCCGATCGACGTGCGCGCGAGCGATTGGGACTGCACTCTCGAGCACCGCGGCGACGAATCATCCGCGCCCGCACTGCGGCTCGGCCTGCGCCTGGCGAAGGGACTGGCGGAAGAGGCGGGGCAGCGACTGGTCGATGCCCGCGTGCGCAGGCAGGGCGCCGTGTTCGAGAGTGCGCAGCAGCTGGCGGAGCAGGCCGGCCTCGATCGTCGCTCGATGGGATGTCTCGCAGCGGCAGGCGCGCTGGCAGGTCTGGGCGGGCACCGGCATCGCGCGGCGTGGCAAGTGGCCGGCCTCGAAGGCGGCCTGCCGATCCTGCCGGAGGTGCGCATCGCCGAAGGCATTCCGCTGTTGCGTGCACCGCGCGAAGGCGAGGACATCGTCGCCGACTACGCGCACACGGGTCTCACGTTGCGGCGTCACCCGGTGGCGGTGTTGCGTGACCCGCTCGCTGCCCGCGGTTTCGTCGATTCCGCGCAATTGCGTGTGCTGGCAAACGGCTCGAACGTGCGCACGGCGGGTCTCGTCATCACGCGCCAGCGGCCGGGCAGCGCCGAAGGCGTCACGTTCGTGACGCTCGAGGACGAGCATGGCTCGATCAACCTGATCGTCTGGCGTGACGTGGCCGAGCGGCAACGCCAGGCATTGATCGGCTCACGCCTGCTGGGGCTGGCCGGCAAGCTGCAGCGGGAAGGCGAGGTGATGCACGTGATCGCGCATCGGCTCGTCGACCTGAGCCGCTGGCTCGGCCGGTTACGCTCGGCCTCGCGCGATTTTCACTGACCCTTGCGCGGCCGCGGGCGGTCGCCCACGTCGTAATCGTCGAAGTCGCTCAGCAACTCCGACGTCCGCTTCTGTTCCATCATGCGTTCGAGCTTGCGCCACGCGGGTTCCGCGCCCTTCGGCGCGCCGCGTTTACGTTTGTCGAGGTCCTGGATGAGGCGATCGACATCGAGGGCGTCATCACCCCCGACGGCTGCCTCGGCATCTTCGTCCTCGAACTCGTCCGCTGATTCCGGCTTCTCGTTCATCGAAAAACCCAGTGGGCAAGGTGCGCGGTTTTATACTTCGGTCGCGGCGAGTCGCGCAAGGCGGCATTCCACGACCCCGGCCGGCGGCAATCAATGCAATAAACTCGCCATGCGACGCCGGTAGTGCGTGACGAGCGGGTCCTGTTCGCCCAGCACTTCGAACGCCTGTCGCAGCGCCCGCCGCCCGGCTTCGTCCCCAAAAGCACGGTCACGTCGCATCAATTCCAGCCACTCGGCCAGGGCTGTCCCGTAATCGCCTGCCAGCGCGTGGTGCGCCGCCAGTGCATGCCGTGCCGCCGAATCCGATGGGTTCGCTTCCAGCGCCGCCCGCAACGACAGGACGTCCGGCTGGGCATTGGCGATCTGGACGAACGCGAGCCGCGCCCGGAGCGCTGCGAGTTGCGGGTGGTCGGTCTGAGTGGCCGCCAGTGCCTCGATGGCCACCGCCGCGGCTTCCGTCTCGCGCTGGTCCAGCAGTCGCGCGGCGAGGTCCTCCGGCCGCTCCGAGGCCGGAGCCGTGACTGTCGCCTCGACGAGTTCGCCGGTCAGGCTCACGTGCCGGTCCAGCAGTGCCTTGATGGCCGCTTCAGGCTGCAGGCCCACGAACTGGTCGACCACTTCGCCGTGATGGATCAGCAGGACCGTCGGGATGCTGCGGACCTGGAAATGCGCTGCCAGCGGTGGCTGTTCCTCGGTGTTGACCTTGGCGAGGACGAAGCGGCCCTGGTACTCGTCCGCAATGCGGTCGAGCAACGGCATCAGCGTGCGGCACGGACCGCACCACGGAGCCCAGAAATCCACCAGCACGGGAACCGTGTTCGAAGCCTCCACGACGTCGGTCATGAAGTTCTCGACGGTAGCGACGATCTTCTGTGCAGGTGCAGGCATCGGGTGCGTCCGGGTTCGGTGGCAGTGAAGTCTTCGCGTGCCGCACCGCCGATGCAAGCTCGATTCCGGGTGAGGCGACCCATTTATTGCCAGCTATGGCACGACGGCTCGGGCGGCTATACTCGCGCCCCCTTTTTTTCCCACCTCGAGCGTGGCCAAGGAGCTATCGATGTCGATGATCCGTTTACCCCAGCTTTGCCTCGCCCTTGCACTCTGCAGCGCCGCCACGCCCGCTTTGGCCGACTGGACCGGCAAGGGCAATGTCGGTGCGTCGTTTGCAACCGGCAACAGCGAGAACCAGGCCGCCAGCGCCGCGCTCGAACTGAAGAACACGGTCGACAAGTGGCAGCACACGCTCGGCTTCGCCGGTAACTACGGCAGCGAAGGCGGCACCACCACCGCGCAGCGCTGGGAAGTCCGCGGCCAGACCCAGTACGCCCTCACCGAGCGCGCGTACGCCTTTGGCGCCGGTCGCTACGACGACGACCGGTTCAGCCAGTTCAACTACCAGGCCTCGCTGGCCGGCGGTGTCGGTTACAGGATCATCGACAGCGACCGCACGAAGCTGTGGGTGCAGGGCGGCCCTGGCTACCGTTATGCCGAAATCCTCTCCACGGGTGAGTCGGAGGATGGCTTCATTTTCCGCGGCGACCTGGGCTTCGACCACCAGCTCACCGAGACGACCAAGATCGTCGACCGTCTGCTCGTGGAAGCCGGTTCGGACAACACCTACGTGCAGAACGACCTCGGCCTCGAGGTCACGATCAAGGGTTCGCTCGGCCTGCGCGTGGGTTACCAGGTGCGTCACAACACCGACGTCCTGCCGGGCGTCGAGAAAACCGACACGCTGACCACGGTCGGCCTGCTGTACGAAACGAAGTAGTCGCCCCGTATCGCAGTGCAACACGGCCCGCGGTGGGGGAAGCTCCGCGGGCCGTCTGCGTTTTTGGATAGAATCGGGGATCATTTCTGCAGGCGAATCCCCCATGTCTGGTTCGAATCGCGAGGCGCCCTCGTCGCGCTTCCTGTTTCCCGATGTCCAGGACTTCCTGACTCCAGTCGGCCTGGCGATCAACGACGATTTCCTCGGTGACGAAGCAGCCCTGATCCGCTCGCTGGCGGACATCGCGCGCCTCGATCCCGCGCAGCACGACGAGGTGCAGGCGACGGCCCGCAAACTGGTCGAAGCGGTGCGCAAGGCGCCCGCCGCCAAGACCGGGCTCGACGCGTTCCTGCGGCAGTACGACCTGTCGTCGCAGGAAGGCGTGATCCTCATGTGCCTCGCCGAGGCGCTGCTGCGCATTCCCGACGACGAGACGGCGGATCGCCTGATCGCCGACAAGCTGCGTGGAGGTGACTGGGCCAGCCACCTCGGTGACAGCCAGTCGCTGTTCGTCAACGCCTCGACCTGGGGCCTGATGCTCACGGGCCGCATCGTGCGGCTCGACCCGAACGACGTCGCTGCACCCGGCAGCGTGATGAGCCGCGTGGTCGGCCGCGTGGGCGAACCCGTCGTGCGCACGGCGATGCGCCAGGCGATGCGCATCATGGGGCACCAGTTCGTGATGGGCCGCACGATGAAGGAGGCGCTCGACAACTCGTTGAGCGGCGCCAACCGGCGGTACCGCTACACGTTCGACATGCTGGGCGAGGCGGCGCTGACCACGGCGGATGCCACCCGGTACTTCGATGCCTACCGCACGGCGATTGGCGCGCTCTCCGCGCGGGTCAATGAATACCCGGATTTCGAATCGCGCCCGAGCATTTCCGTGAAGCTCTCGGCGATGCATCCGCGCTTCGAGCGCTCGCACCGCCAGCGCGTGCATCGCGAACTCACGCCGCGCCTGGTCGAGCTGTGCCGGATGGCACGCGATGCGGGCATCGCACTGACGCTCGATACGGAAGAGTCCGAACGGCTCGAACTCACGATGGAGCAGCTCGCGGCCGTCTGCCGTGAGCCGTCACTCGCCGGCTGGAACGGCTTCGGCATCGCGGTGCAGACCTACCAGAAGCGCGCACTGCCGATGCTGAAGTACATCGTCGGTCTCGCCAAGGAGACCAGTCGCATCCTGCACGTGCGCCTCGTCAAGGGCGCCTACTGGGACGCCGAGATCAAGCGTGGCCAGGAACGTGGCCTGCCGGGTTACCCGCTGTATACGCGCAAGCCCAACACCGACGTTTCGTACCTGGCGTGCGCGCGCTACGTGTTCGAACAGGGCAAGGACGTGCTGTACCCGCAGTTCGCGACGCACAACGCGCACACGGTCGCAGCTGTCGCGAGCATGGCAAAGAAGGCCGGGTTCGAATTCGAGTTCCAGCGCCTGCACGGCATGGGTGAGGAGCTGTACGCGCACGTCACGGACCCGAGCGGCCTCGGTATTCCGTGCCGCGTGTATGCCCCGGTCGGCGAGCACGAAGACCTGCTGCCGTACCTGGTGCGCCGCCTGCTCGAGAACGGTTCAAACACGTCCTTCGTCAACCGCATCGTCAATGAGAACGAGCCGATCGACGCGATCATCGCGGACCCGGTGCGTACGGTCGACGGGTTCGAGACGGTCGCGCATCCGCGCATTCCGCAGCCGCTCGACATCTACCAGCCGGAACGCAGGAACTCGCTGGGCGTGCATTTGGCGAATGGCGCCGTGTGCAAGGCGATGGCCGACCGCATGGAGCACGTGTCGCGTCGTGCCTGGGTGGCGGCACCCCTGGTCGGCGGTGACGAGCAGGGCGGGTCGACCGACACCATCCGCAACCCCGCGAATCACGCCGACGTCGTCGGCAGCGTGGCGAATGCGACGACCGATCACGTGCGCAGGGCAATCGACGTCGCGGTGAAGGCGCAGCCCGCCTGGGACGCGACACCCGCAGGTGTGCGCGGCGACGCCCTCGACAAGGCGGCCGACCTGTTCGAAGAGAGCACGGCCGAACTGGTTGCCATGTGCGTGCGCGAGGCCGGCAAGTCGGTGCCGGACGGCATCGCCGAAGTACGTGAAGCCGTTGATTTCCTGCGTTACTACGCGGCGCGTGCGCGGCACGAGTTCGCGAGCCCGCAGCGTCTGCCGGGACCGACTGGCGAGAGCAACGAGCTGAGCCTGCATGGGCGCGGCGTGTTCACCTGCATCAGTCCGTGGAATTTCCCGCTGGCGATCTTTGCGGGCCAGGTCGCTGCCGCACTGGCGGCGGGCAATGCCGTGCTGGCGAAGCCGGCCGAGCAGACACCGCTGGTGGCGGCGCATGCCGTGCGCCTGTTGCTGCAGGCCGGCGTGCCGGCCGACGTGCTGCACTTCCTGCCGGGCGATGGCGCCGTCGTCGGCGCAGCTGCGGTCGCGGATCCGCGTATTGCGGGCGTGGCTTTCACCGGCTCCACCGACACGGCGCGGATCATTCACCGCACGCTGGCCGGCCGCACCGGGCCGATCGGCACGCTGATCGCCGAGACCGGTGGCCAGAACGCCATGATCGTCGACAGCTCGGCCCTGCCGGAGCAGGTCGTCATCGACGCGGTCCAGTCGGCGTTCAATAGTGCCGGCCAGCGCTGCTCGGCGCTGCGTGTTCTGTGCGTGCAGGAGGACATTGCACCGAAGGTCAAGCGCCTGCTGGCCGGGTACATGGAAGAGCTGGTGATCGGGGATCCGGCGTACCTGGAAACCGACGTCGGCCCCGTCATCGACGAAGCGGCACGCGCCATGCTCGAAGGACACGCGCACGAGCTCATGCAGACGGCGGCCTGGCATCACCGCCTCAAGCTGCCCGAAAGCACTCGTGCCGGCACGTTCGTCGCGCCGCTCGCGGCAGAAATTGCATCGCTGTCGGTGCTCGAGCGCGAGTGGTTCGGCCCGATCCTGCACATCGTGACCTACAAGGCGCGCGATCTCGAGGCGCTCGTGGATGCAATCAACGCGACCGGTTTCGGCCTCACGTTCGGCATTCACAGCCGCATCGACGGCACTGTGCGGCGCGTGGCTAGCCGGGTGGCTGCCGGCAATGTCTATGTCAATCGCAACATCATCGGCGCGGTCGTGGGCACGCAACCGTTCGGCGGCTCGGGTCTGTCGGGCACGGGACCAAAGGCCGGCGGGCCGTTCTACCTGCACCGCTACGCGCACGAGCGCACGATGACGATCAACACCTCGGCGGTGGGTGGCAACGCCTCGCTGCTGGCGATGGAGTAGCGGATCCATCCGCGACAGGAGCGCATGAACCTCAGCGTCCTCGACATCTTCAAGGTCGGCGTCGGCCCGTCGAGCTCCCACACGATGGGGCCGATGAACGCTGCCTGCGCGTTCGCGCATGACCTCGAATCGATGTCATTGCTGGGGCGCGTCGACAAGGTCGCGGCGCAGGTCTATGGCTCGCTGGCCCTGACCGGTCGCGGGCACTGCACCGACCGCGCGATCCTGCTCGGCCTCGAAGGCAACCAGCCGGCCAGCATCGATCCGGCGACGATGGAACCGTCGCTCGAGCGTATCCGTCGCACGGGTCGCATCCTGATTGCAGGCAAGCAAGAGATCGCTTTCGACGAGCCGCTCGACCTGCTGTTCCACCGTGACCAGACCTTGCCGCAGCACCCCAACGGCATGCGCTTCACTGCGCTCGATGCGGCGGGCGAGGTGTTGCAGAGGGAAGAATTCTTTTCCACGGGGGGCGGGTTCATCGTTCGCGCGAATGATTTCGGCAAGACTCACGAAGGTGGGCCCCAGGTTGAAGTGCCGCATCCGTTCACCTCCGGGAACGAGTTGCTCGAGATGGCACGCAATCGCGGGCTGGAACTGCACGAGCTGATGCTGGAGAACGAGCGGGCTTTCCGGCCCGATGTCGAGACGCGTGCCGCGCTGGTCGAGCTCTGGTCGGTCATGGACGGCTGCATCCAGCGCGGGTTTGCAGCGAACGGACTGTTGCCGGGCGTACTCAAGGTGCGTCGCCGTGCGTCGCGGATGCAGCGCGTGCTGCTGGAGCAGTCGTCGCAGCAGCGTCCGCTCGATGCGATCGAATGGGTCAACGCGTTTGCGCTGGCCGTGAACGAGGAGAATGCGGCCGGCGGGCGCGTCGTCACGGCTCCGACGAACGGCGCAGCCGGCATCGTGCCGGCCGTGCTGGCGTACTACCGCAAGTTCGAACAGGGCTCGAGCGAAGACGGCATCGTGCGTTTCCTGCTGGTGGCCGGCGCCATCGGCATGCTCTACAAGCGCAATGCCTCGATTTCCGGGGCCGAGATGGGTTGCCAGGGCGAGGTCGGTGTCGCTTGCTCGATGGCGGCTGCGGGCCTGGTTGCGGCGCACAACGGCACCAACGAGCAGATCGAGAATGCGGCTGAAATCGGCATGGAACACAATCTCGGCTTGACCTGCGATCCGATTGCGGGACTGGTGCAGATTCCCTGCATCGAACGCAACGCGATGGGCGCCGTCAAGGCGATCAACGCGGCCCGGTTGTCGATGCGCGGCGACGGCACGCACAAGGTCTCGCTCGACCAGGTGATCAACACCATGCGCCAGACCGGGCACGACATGTCGACGATCTACAAGGAAACCAGCCAGGGCGGCCTGGCGGTGAACGTGCCGGAATGCTGAGGAAGTGACTAGTGATTAGTGATTAGTGACTGGCGATCACTATTCACTAATCACTAATCACTTCTGTAGGAGGCTGCCGATGTCCACGGCGGGAAATGTTGTCGTGATCACGGGCGCATTCGGCGCCTTGGGCTCGGCGGTCGCGCGCGTCTTTGGCCAGGCCGGCGCCAAGCTCGCATTGATCGACGTATCACAGCCTTCCGCTGAGCTGCAGCAGGACTTCGGCGGGGCAGGGCACATGCTGCTCGGTGGTGCGGATCTTGCCGACGTCGACGCGACGCGCAAGGCCATGGCAGCGATCGCCATGCGTTTTGACGGCATCGACGTACTGGTCAACGTGGCCGGCGGCTTCCGCTGGGAAAAGATCGAGGACGGCGACATCGCGACCTGGGATTTGCTCTACACGATGAACCTGCGTTCCGCCGTCGTGGCGTCGAAGTCAGCCTTGCCGGCCATGCTGGAACGTGGCGGTGGTCGCATCATCAACATCGGGGCAGGTGCGGCGGGCAAGGCGGGTCTGGGCATGGGCGCCTATGCGGCGTCCAAGGCCGGCGTGCAGCGTTTCACCGAGGCGCTGGCCGAGGAGCTGAAGGACCGCCACATTACGGTGAATGCGATCCTGCCCGGCATCATCGATACCCCGCGCAACCGGCTCGACATGCCGAATGCGGACTTCACGCGCTGGGTGAGTCCCGAGGCCATCGCCAGGGTGATCCTGTTTCTGGCCTCTGCCGAGGCAGCCGCGGTGACCGGGGCCGCGATTCCCGTATTCGGGCGCGGCTGACGCGGCGGCTCGCTACGCGAGGTTGCGCGGGTAGTCGAATTCGGCTTGGACGCCGCTTTCCCAGTCGAGTTGCGACCAGTCCTCGATCGCAAAGCAGGCGGTAAAGACCGCGCACGTTGGCATCGTGTCGATGTGTTCGCCGGCGGAGAGCTTGTTGGCGCAGTCCGTGACGCCTGGGTTGTGCGCGAACACCATCACGTGTCGCGCATCGCCGCCCAGTTCATGGACGACCTCGAGGATCCGCTTCGGGTCGGCGAGGTACAGTCGTTCGTCCTGCGCGATTCGCTCGGCGGGCACCTTCAATTCGCGGGCCATCACGCTGGCGGTCGAAAGTGCGCGCACCGCCGGGCTCGACAGGATCAGGTCCGGCTTGAGCTTGCGCGAGCGCAGCCGTCGCGCCATTTCCGGGGCATCCTGCTGACCGCGACGGTCGAGGACACGATCCCAGTCCTGTTGTCCCGGCAGTGACGTGTCCGCCTTCGCGTGCCGGACCAGTGTCAGCCGGCGCATGGACGCGGTGTCCACCTGTTCGGCCTCGAGGCGCTGCTTGTTGCTCTTGCTCAGCTTGCCGAGACTCATTCGCTGGCCACCTCGACGTAACCGTCCACCACGCGTGTTGCGTGACACTTCACCGGCTCGTACGCCGGTGGGGTCAGCGCCTTGCCGGTGCGCAGGCAGAAGCGCGCGCCGTGGCGCGGGCAGATGACCTGGTGATCCTCGACCACGCCACCCGCCAGGCCGCCGCCGTCGTGCGTGCAGACG
This sequence comes from uncultured Gammaproteobacteria bacterium, assembly GCA_963846315.1. GTDB lineage: Bacteria > Pseudomonadota > Gammaproteobacteria > Steroidobacterales > Steroidobacteraceae > RPQJ01. The sequence goes on along the minus strand of CAWJVM010000005.1, from coordinate 69,541 downwards.
TCCTCGATCGCCAGGAATTCACCGTCGATGTTGTAGACGGCGACAAACGCGCCGTCGACTTCGGCCGAGGCGTAGTCACCCGGCTTGATGTCCGTGGCGGGCGCGACGCGGATCCAGTTAGGCATTGCGGCGCGAAGCTGGGTCCGGCACGAACCCAATGACGAGGTGAGCGTGCAGTAAGACAACGGAATGAATCGGAGTGCCGCGCGCGGCACTGATCTGGCGCCGGGCATCCGGCCGGGAACCGATTCGCCGGGCTGTGCGAGGCATGGACGCCGAGCCCAGAGCCCCCAAGGATGGGTTTACGGCGTCCCGGCGGATCGGTTCCCGGCTGGGTGACCAGGCGCCAGTGCGCAATACCCTCGTAACGACGTTCACATCATCCCCGTCTGCAGCCGCGCCGCCTCGGACATCATCGACTGGTCCCACGGCGGATCGAACACCAGCTCGACGTCCACGTGCTTTACCGTAGGGATGACCTCGACTTTCTCCTTCACGTCGGCGACGAGCACGTCGCCCATGCCGCAGCCGGGCGCGGTCAGCGTCATCTTGATCGACAGCACGCGGCCATCGCCGTCGGGGAGGACCTCGCATTCGTAGACCAGGCCGAGGTCCACGATGTTGATCGGGATCTCCGGGTCGTAGCAGCCCCGCATCTGCTGCCAGGCAACCTGCTTCACGTCTTCGTCGCTCGCGTTCGGCGGAAGTTCGGGCGTTTCCGCCGCCTCCTTGCCGAGCGCGTCCGCGTCCTTGCCCGCGATGCGGAAGAGGTTTCCCTCGACGTACACGGTGAAGCTGCCACCCAGGGCCTGCGTGATGTAGCCCTGCTGGCCCTGGCGCAGTTTCACGTTGACGCCCGCGGGAACGATCACCGCGTCCACGTCGCGGGTGAAGTTCACAGGCTCGTTGTCGGCTCGGTACAAGGCGGGCTCCTGTCGATCGATTATTCGGTCGAAACCTGTTGCTGCTGGTGCAACGCCGCGTCGAGCGTGTGCCAGCAGAGGCTCGCGCATTTCACGCGGGCCGGGAATTCACGGACGCCGGACAGCGCGCCCAGTTTGCCGAGGCTGGTCACGTCGATGTCGACGTCATCGCGCGTCAGCAGCCGGTGCATCTGCGAGAACAGCCCTTCGGCCTCGGGGACCGTCTTGCCCTTGACGCTCTCGGTCAGCAGGGAAGCAGATGCGACCGAGATGGCGCAGCCGCTGCCGTTGAACGAGACGTCGGCGATGCGGTCGCCGTCGAGCTTGACGTACACGGTCAGCTTGTCGCCACACAGCGGGTTGAAGCCGTCGGCGCGGCGATCCGCGTCCGGGATCTCGCGGAAATTCCGTGGATGCCGGTTATGGTCGACGATGATGTCGCGGTACAGGTCCTTGAGATCCATCAGCCGAGCATCTCCCGCGCCGTGTGCAGGGCCTCGACCAGCCGGTCGATCTCGGCACGTGTGTTGTAGAAGGCGAACGACGCACGCGCCGTCGCAGGCAGCCCGTAGAACTCCATGACCGGCATCGCGCAATGGTGGCCGGTGCGGATCGCGACACCCTCGTGGTCGAGGATCGTGCCCAGGTCGTGCGGATGCACCTTGTCGATCGTAAACGACACGACGGCAGCTTTTTCCGGTGCCGTGCCTACGAATCGCAGGCCGGGCACGGTCGCGAGTTGGGTGTTGGCGTATTCGAGCAGGGCGTGTTCGGCGGCCGCAACGCGCTCCATGCCGAGCGCTTCGAGGTAATCGATCGCCGCGCCCAGCCCGATCGCGCCCGCGATATCCGGGGTACCGGCCTCGAACTTGTAGGGCAGGCCGTTGTAAACGGTCTTTTCGAACGAGACGGCGAGGATCATGTCGCCGCCACCCTGCCAGGGCGGCATCTGGGACAGCAGCGACTCGCGGCCGTAGAGCACACCGATGCCGGTCGGACCGCACATCTTGTGGCCCGAGAAGGCATAGAAATCGCAATCGAGCGCCTGCATGTCCACCTTCATGTGCGGCACGGCCTGCGCGCCGTCGAGCAGGACCGGCACGCCACGCGCCCTGGCCGCCGCGATGAAACGGTGCACCGGAATGACCGTGCCGAGCGCGTTCGACACATGCGCCAGTGCCACGAGTTTCGTGCGCGACGAGAGCAGGGCAGCGAACGCGTCGAAATCCACTTCGCCGGACTCGGTGATCGGCGCGACTTTCAGCGTGGCGCCCGTCTGCTGGCACAGCATCTGCCACGGCACGATGTTCGCGTGGTGCTCGAGCCACGAGATCAGGATCTCGTCGCCCGGGCCGAAGATCGGCCGGCCATACGACTGCGCCACGAGGTTGATGGCCTCGGTCGTGCCGCGGACGAAGATGACTTCCCTGGTCGACTTCGCGTTGATGAAACGACGCACCTTTTCGCGCGCGCCTTCGAAGAGGTCGGTCGCCTCCTGGCTCAGCGTGTGCACGCCACGGTGCACGTTGGCATGGGACGTCTCGTAGTACCGCGACATGGCGTCGATGACGGCACGAGGGCGCTGGCTCGAGGCCGCGTTGTCGAGGTAGGAAAGCGGCAGGCCGCGGACCTTGCGCTCCAGTACCGGAAAATCACGGCGGATGGCAGTGACGTCGAGTGCGCCCGTGGCGCTGGCGACAGCGTGAACGGCGTTCATGCAGCGACCTCCAGCAGGCGCACGAGTCGCCGATCCAGTTCATCGTGCACGTACCTGGCCAGGGCGGGTTCATCGACACGCGCCAACACGGCACCAGCAAACGCACGCGTGAGCGCGCTGCGCGCTTCGGGTTCGCTGAGTCCGCGCGAGCGCAGGTAGAAAAGCGCATTCGGATCGAGCTGGCCAGTGGTCGTGCCGTGTCCGCACTGCACGTCGTCGGCGTAGATCTCGAGGTCGGGCTTGGTGTCGATCTCGGCGCCGGGAGTCAACAGCAGGTTGCGATTGACCTGGCGCGCATTCGACTTCTGCGCGCCCTCGTGCACGATCGCCTTGCCGTTGAACACGCCGCGGCCCTTGTTGGCGGCGATGCCGCGGTAATCCTGCAGGCTCGTGGTTTCGATCGCGCGATGGCCGACGTGAATGTGGGAATCGAGGTGACGCGAACCGTCCGCCAGGAACACGCCCGTGATCTCGGTGGCCGCTGCGCGCCCGTCCAGGCTGACGTTGGTGTCGAGGCGGGCCAGGCTGGCGCCGAGCTGCGAGTCGCGCATCACGAACGTGGCGCCGGCATCGACGCGGGCTTCGATCCGTTCGATGTGAAAAGCACGCTCGCCCTGGCGCTGCAGCCGGTATAGCGTGAGGTGCGCGCCGGCGCCGAGTTCGATGTCGAGTACGGCATTGGTGAAATGTTCGTGTGCGTCATCGTCGACGTGGTCGATCAGCAGGCGCGCCCGGCTGCCAGCGGCCATGCGCACGGCAATGCGGGGACTCGCCAGCGTCGGGCATATGCCCGTGGTGATCAGCGTGAGTTGCGAGACGTCGGCGCTCTGTTGTCCTGCCGTCGTAAACAGCAGCAGCGGGCCGGTGCTCAGCGCCGCGTTGAGCGCTGCGAAGCGTTCCGTGCCGCCGCCGGGAAGGGGCCGCAACAGTTGCGCTTCGGATGCCGCCGTCAGCGTGCTGAGCGTGAAGCCGCCGAGCGACGCCGGGACGCTGCCCACGGGCGAACCGTTGGCAAGCACGAGTCGCTGCGCGACGAACGCCGCCGGCACATTGACCGGTATCGTCGCCAAAGCGGCTGGCACGAAGCGTCGCGATTCGAGGCGGCGGAGGCTCGTGTACTTCCAGGCTTCCTCCCGCGCGGCCGGGAAGCCGAGTTCAACGAAGCGCTCCATTGCCGCCGCGCGTCGTGCAACTGCGCCGCCGAGGATGGGCTGCAGCCGCTCGAACGCCTCGCGGTAGTGTGCGGTGGCCGGGGAGGGAGCAATGGCGCTCATGCGGCGCTCGCCTCCTGCTTGACCCAGTCGTAACCGCGCTTTTCCAGTTCCAGCGCGAGCGACTTGTCGCCCGTGCGCAGGATGCGGCCGTCCGAAAGCACGTGCACGAAGTCGGGTTCGATGTAGTCGAGCAGGCGCTGGTAATGCGTGACCATGACGATCGCGCGTTCGGCCGAACGCAGGCTGTTGACGCCGGTCGCAACGACGCGCAGGGCGTCGATGTCGAGCCCCGAGTCCGTTTCGTCGAGCAGTGCGAGCCTCGGCTCGAGCACCGCCATTTGCAGGATCTCGTTGCGCTTCTTTTCGCCGCCCGAGAAACCTTCGTTGACGCCGCGGCTCAAGAAGCTCTCGTCCATCTGCATCAACTTCATCTTGTCCTTGATCAGGACCAGGAACTCGAACGCGTCGAGGTCCGGCAGGCCACGCTGCTTGCGCACCGCGTTGAGCGCCGCCTTCAGCAGATAGGCGTTGTTGACGCCGGGAATTTCGACCGGGTACTGAAAAGCCAGGAACACGCCGAGACGCGCCCGCACCTCGGGCTCGAGCGCCAGCAAGTCCTCGCCCAGGTACTGGACGCTGCCTTTCGTGACGTCATAGCCCGCGCGGCCCGCCAGCACGCTCGCGAGCGTGCTTTTGCCCGAGCCGTTCGGTCCCATGATGGCGTGCACTTCGCCGGGCTTCACCTCGAGGTTGACGCCCTTCAGGATCTTGCGGGCGCCGATCTGTGCGTGCAGGTCGCGGATACTGAGCATGTCTGTGGTTCTCTTGCGGTGCGGCTCAGCCGACCGAGCCTTCGAGGCTGACGGCTAGCAGGTTCTGGGCTTCCACGGCAAATTCCATCGGCAGTTCCTTGAACACCACCTTGCAGAAGCCGTTGACGATCATGTTCACCGCGTCTTCCTCGGACACGCCGCGGCTGCGGCAGTAGAAGAGCTGGTCGTCTGCGATCTTCGAGGTGGTGGCCTCGTGCTCGACGACGGCGGTCGGGTTCCTGATCTCCATGTACGGGAACGTGTGGGCACCGCACTTGTCGCCCATCAGCAGCGAGTCGCACTGGGTGAAATTGCGCGCGCCGTCGGCGGAGGGCAGCACCTTGACCAGCCCGCGGTAGGTGTTCTGGCCGCGGCCCGCGGAGATGCCCTTGGAGACGATGGTGCTGCGCGTATTGCGCCCGATGTGGATCATCTTGGTGCCGGTGTCGGCCTGCTGGTAGTGGTTCGCCAGCGCGACCGAGTAGAACTCGCCCACTGAGTTGTCGCCGGTCAGCACGCAGCTCGGGTACTTCCAGGTGATCGCGGAGCCGGTCTCGACCTGGGTCCAGCTGATGCGCGAACTGGCGCCGCGGCATTCGCCGCGCTTGGTCACGAAGTTGTAGATACCGCCGACGCCATTCTCGTCGCCGGGGTACCAGTTCTGCACCGTCGAATACTTGATGTTCGCGTCCTTGAGCGCCACGAGCTCAACCACTGCGGCGTGCAGCTGGTTTTCGTCGCGCATCGGCGCGGTGCAGCCTTCGAGGTAGCTGACGTGACTGCCTTCGTCGGCGATGATCAACGTGCGTTCGAACTGCCCGGTGTTGGCCGCATTGATGCGGAAGTACGTCGAAAGCTCCATCGGGCAACGCACGCCCTTCGGCACGTAGACGAACGAACCGTCCGAGAACACCGCCGAATTCAGCGTGGCGAAATAGTTGTCGGTGTAGGGAACGACGCTGCCGAGGTATTGCTCGATCAGCTCGGGGTGGTTCTGCACCGCATCGGAGAACGAACAGAAGATCACGCCGGCCCTGGAGAGCTTGTCCTTGAAGGTGGTCGCGACCGAAACGCTGTCGAACACGGCGTCGACGGCGACACCGGCCAGGCGCGCTCGCTCGTGCAATGGCACGCCGAGTTTCTCGTACGTCGCCAGCAGCTTGGGGTCGACCTCGTCGAGGCTCTTCGGCCCGTCGGTCGTGGCCCTGGGAGCCGAGTAATAAGAGATCGACTGGTAATCGATGGGCGCGATGCGCAGGTGGGCCCAGTCGGGACTCGCCATCGTGTGCCAGTGCCGCAAGGCCCGCAGCCGCCAGTCGAGCATGAACTGCGGTTCACGCTTGATCTTCGAGATGACGCGCACCACGTCTTCGTCGAGGCCGGGCGGCAGCGTGTCGGATTCGACGTCGGTGACGAAACCGTGCTGGTACTTCTGCGCGACGAGTGCGTCGAGGTCGGTCGGGGTGCTGGCCATCGGTGAATTCCTCAGAGCCTGCCGGGTCCGCGCGGCGTAAAAGGCGTGCTGACGGCGGCAGACAGGGCGGGGCGCCAGACGGCGACGGCTTCCTGTCCCGACAATTGCGCGAGCGAGATGTCGTCGAGCGACCGGCGAATGGCGCCGTTGATGCGCTGCCACGCGTTACCGGTGCTGCACGACAGCTCGAGGTCGCAGGCGCTGTGGTTGCCGCTGCACTCGGTGATCGCGACCGGGCCTTCGATGGCATCGATGATTGCGGCGGCACTGATCGCCGCCGCCGGACGCGCGAGCTGGTAGCCGCCGCGCGAACCGCGCGTCGAGGTGAGCAAGCCTGCCCGGTGAAAGCTCTTCAGGAGCTTGCTGACCGTAGGCAGGCCGAGCCGCGTACGTTCGGCCACCCCGGTCGCGGTGAGCCGACGGTCCGGGGCGGTGGCGAGGCAGGCCAGCACGACCGTGCCGTAATCGGTGAGTTTGCTGATGCGTAGCATGGCGGGTTTTCCAATTGGGACGATTTTAGTCCTATACGCCCCCCGCGCCAACCCCAGCCGGCTGCCGGGGACGGGCAAAACCTGCCGATCTGCTAGAATCCAAGGTTCTCGCGGGCCGTGGCGACGATCTACGTCGGTTCGGGATCAGGGAACTCGAGCGGGCCAGCGCGGTCCGTTGCCATTAAGCGACCAAACGACGAACTCGTGAATAACCCATCCGGACCCGCCGCAGCCTCCGCTCCGGCGGTCCAATCGCCGTCGATTGCCGTCCTGCGCGACGTCCATTTTGATGTGGACTCGGGCAAGACCGTGTTCAGTGGGCTCGACATCGAGATCCGCCGCGGCGCCGTGACGGCCATCATGGGGCCGAGCGGCACGGGCAAGACCACCCTGTTGAAGCTCATCACCGGGCAGGTGTGCGCGGACCGCGGCCAGGTGGTCGTCGACGGGCTGGATCTCGCCAGGCTGAAACGCAAGCAGATCTTTGCGCTGCGTCGGCGCATGGGCATGCTGTTCCAGAACGGAGCGTTGCTCACCGACCTGGACGTTTACGAGAACGTCGCGTTTCCCCTGCGTGAGCACACCCGGCTGCCCGAGCGCCTGATCCGCACCATCGTGCTGACGAAGCTGCACGCGGTCGGCCTGCGTGGGGCAGCCGCGCTTTATCCGCAGCAGCTTTCTGGTGGCATGGGGCGACGTGTCGCGCTCGCCCGTGCGATCGTCATGGACCCGGACATCCTCATCTACGACGAGCCGTTCGCCGGCCTCGATCCCATCTCGATGGGTGTCGTGCTGCGGCTCATTCGCTCGCTCAATGACGCCCTCGGCATCACCAGCATCGTGGTGACCCACGACGTGCGGGAAATCTCGCAGATCGCCGATGCGAGTTTCATTCTCTCGGAGGGCAAGGTCGTTGCGAGCGGCACGGCGGCTGAACTGCGCGACCATCCGTCGCCGATCGTGCATCAGTTCGTCGACGGCCTGGCCGACGGCCCCGTGCCGTTCCATTACCCGGCGGCCGATTATCACGAGCAGCTGCTGGGCGGACAGGTGTTTGCATGATCACGATCGTGCGCGAGCTGGTGCAGAGCTTCCAGACGTTCCTGGAGCGCGTCGGCCTGCTCGTGCGTTTCGCGCTCCGACTGGCTGCGATCCTGCCGTCGGGCTTGTTACGCCCCAGGCCGATCATCGAACAGGTCTACAACACCGGCGCGATGTCGCTGGTCATCATCATGACCTGTGGCCTCTTCATCGGCATGGTGCTGGGACTGCAGGGCTACGACCTGCTGACACGCTTCGGCTCCGAGGAATACCTCGGCACCGCGACCGCGATCAGCCTGCTGCGGGAGCTCGGCCCCGTCGTCACGGCACTCCTGTTCGCTGGCCGGGCGGGCACCGCGCTTGCGGCTGAACTCGGCCTGATGCGCGCCACCGACCAGATCGCCGCCATGGAGATCATGGCCGTCGATCCAATGCGTCGCGTCGTCCTGCCGCGCTTCCTGGGCGGCGTCATCGCGATGCCGCTGCTGGTCTCGATCTTCATCGTGGTCGCCCTGTTCGGCGCGCAGCTCGTCGGCGTTGAGTTCTTCGGCGTCGACTCCGGCAGCTACTGGTCGCAGATGCGCAGTGCCGTGGAACTCAGCGACATCCGCGAAGGCCTGATCAAGGGCCTGGTGTTCGGCGTGGCCTGCAGCCTGATCGCCGTCTACGAAGGGTACAATGCAAGACCCACGGCCGAAGGCGTCGGGCGTGCAACGACACGAACGGTGGTCATCTCCGCCGTCGTCACGCTCATCCTCGATTACATACTCACGGCTTTATTGCTGTAGGACGAACCATGCGTTCAACGCGCACGATCGACATTTCCACCGGCCTGTTCGTGTTGCTCGGCTTCGCGGCGATCCTGTTCATGGTCACGCAGATCACGAACAAGGGGTTCTCGCTGAAGAGCGACTCGTACCGGCTCAAGGCCTCGTTCGAGAATATCGGTGGCCTGAAGACCGGCGCGCCGGTCTCGATTGCCGGGGTGACGATCGGCCGGGTCGAGGACATCCAGTACGACATCAAGCTGTACAAGGCGATCGTGACGATGCGGATCAACGACAAGTACCGTGCCATCCCGAATGACAGCGACGCCAGCATCTACACCGCCGGATTGCTCGGCGGGCAGTACATCGGGCTGACGCCGGGTGGCTCCGACGTGCCTTACAAGGACGGCGAGCAGGTCATCATGGCGAACGATGCCATCGTGCTCGAAAACCTCATCAGCAAGTACCTTTTCAATTCGGCAGCCACCAAGCCGGGCGCATCGACGCCTGCACCGGCTCCCGCGGCACAGGAGTGATTCCGGACATGACCGCGATGCGCCGCCTCACTGCCGGGTCGAAGTTGATCCTGGTCGCGCTGTTCGGCCTCGCGCCGCTGGCGTTGCCGGCCCAGGCGGTTCCAGCCCCGCAGCCCGCGACTGCGGTACCGGGGCCGGGTCCGCAGGAGCTGATGCAGCAGATCTCGCAGGACTTGCTGCATGAACTCGACGCGAACCGGGCCGCGATCACCAAGGATCCGAAGAAGCTGCGCGGGCTGGCCGACAAGTACCTGCTGCCGCATTTTGACGTCGACTATGCGGCGCGCCTGGTGTTGGGCAAGCATTGGCGCACGGCGACCGACGCGCAAAAGAGGCGCTTCATCGACGCCTTCTACCAGTCGCTGATGCGCAACTACGGCGACGCGGTGGCCGAGTTCACGGCGGACCGCCTGACGCTCATGCCGTTCAAGGGCGACCTGTCGACGGGCGCGGCGACGATTCGTTCCGAAGTGAAACGCAGCAATGGCACGCCGGTGCCAGTCAACTACACGATGCGCGCGACGCCCCAGGGCTGGAAGGCGTGGGACATCACGATCGAAGGCATCTCGTACGTGAAGAACTACCGCACGGACTTCGGCGCGGAAATCGACCAGAAGGGCATCGACGCGGTGATCCTGCGGCTCGAGGCGCAGAACGCGTCCGGCAAGGCGGATGCACCGGGGACGACCCCGGCGTCCAGGACCGGTCGCTGAGTCTGCGGCGGCGGCCATCAGTTTCGAAGTGGACCAGTTCAGCATTCAGCGTGTGACCGATGGCCGGCTCGAGGCGAGCGGGGTACTCGGCTATGTCACGGCTGGACGTGCGTTGCCGGCCGGGCTGGCCCTGATCCCCAAGGCTTCGACGTGCACGATCGACCTGTCGCGCGTTACCGAGGCCGACAGCGCCGGCCTTGCCGTGCTGGTCGAGTGGCTCGCGACGGCGAAGTCGCGTGGCACGGTGATTCGTTACCAGTGTATCCCGGCGCAGATTCTTGCAGTCGCGCGGATCTCCGACCTCGAAAGCCTGCTGACGGACGGGCACTGAGGGCGTCGCGGGTCGATTGCGCGGGCGCGCGCAAGACAGGCGGCTGGTGCTTCTTCGCCGCTCCGGGGTCTCACGCGCGTCGCGAATCGCGCGGCGGAACCGCACGATTCACGGCGACCCTTGCTCGAAGCTATTTATTGTCTGGCGGGGGGACTTCGGCGGGCGGAGATTCGTCCGTGGCGGGTTCCTCGCTTTCCTTCAGCGCTTCCTCGGCCCAGTCCTCGTCGTCGTTGGACAGCTTGTTTTGCGGCGGATTGCCGTCGAAGACCAGGTACAGCCGGCGCTGCAGGTAGGCGTTGCGCACGAACACATAGGGGTCGTACGTCTGTGCCAGTGTCTTGTCGAGCGGAAGATACTGCACGCGCCTGTCCAGGAAGCTCAGTCCCAGCGAAAACCAGCGCTCCGAACCCGCGTTGTACCAGCGGAACGGCTGCGTGAAATCGTCGGCAATGCGAGCCGGCGCATCGCGCAGGGTGGCAGGACCCAGCAAGGGCAGGACCAGGAAGGGGCCGGGGGGGACGCCCCACCAGCCAAGCGTCTGGCCCGAATCCTCGTTGTGCTTAGGCAGGTTGGTGCCGCCCGATGCCACGTCGATCACGCCGCCCCAGCCGAGCGTGGTGTTCAGCAGGAAGCGTCCCGTGTCCTGGGTGCCTTCCTTGAACTTGCCCTGCAGGAACTGGTTGATGATCGTCGTCGGGTTGCCCAGGTTATCGAAGAAGTTGCCGACGCCCGTCTGCACGATTTTCGGTGTGTAGTCCCGGTACACCACGGCTGCGGGCCGCAATGCGTAGCGGTCCAGGGTGTCGTTGAACTTGAAGACGCCGCGGTTGACCTTCTCGAACGGGTCGGGATTCCGCGGCCGTGGGGTGCCGTCCGCCTGGGTCGTCGCGCAACCGCCGAGAAACGCGGCGACGGCCAGCAGGGCGAGGCCGGCGGCGAGGCGGGAGTACAGCGATCCGGGCGCGCTGCGCGAAGTGCCTGAAAACATGGTAACCCTATGCCGTGACGAGGGGACGAGGCACGTGGCCGCGCTCCAGGCGCGGCATTCTACCGATTCGCGAAACGTCGTTGCGTGCTTGCTCAGCCGGGCGAACGCTGACCGTCGGGCGCACGTTGGCCGTCCGGCGCTTCGTCGCCCGGCGGCTGCTTCGACCGGTTGCGTTCCTTCGGCAGCCATTCACGCACTTCCTTGAGACGCGCCACGAATTTCGCGCGCTGCACCTCGGAGATGCTCGGTACCGACAGCGCCAGTTCGAGCTGGTTGATGGCAAGCATCAGGTCGCCGCCCATGAGGTGGTATTCCGCCATGTAGGAATAGGCGTCGGCGACGTCGCCCGCCGCATTGGCAGCCATCGCGGTCAGGCGAATCTGGTCCTGCGTCGGCGGCACGTTGTTGAACAGGTCCAGCAGGACTTCGTGGGCGCGCTTCGGCCTGCCTGCCTGCAGCAATGCCTCGCCGTACCGAACGGTCACCGGCACATTGCGCGGGGCCAGCACGCGGGCATGCTCGAGCGTGTCCAGTGCATCCTTGGTCCTGCCAGTGGCGAGTTGCGCCTGGCCAAGCGCGGTGTGAAACGCCATGACTTCAGGGTATTGCTGGCGCAACCTGGTAAACGTGACCACCGCCTGGTCGGCTTCGTTGCCATACAGCTGGGACAGGCCGCGGCCGTAGGTCTGCGCCAGCGACAGGTCGGCTTCGTTGTCGCCGAGCGCCTTGTAGTACTCGCGCGAATCGCCGTTGCGCGAGACCAGCAGCACGCGGATGCGCTCCTTCATCAATGCATAGCTCAGGCTGTCTTTCACGTTGACCGGGGGATACTGGTTCGCGCGGTCCTTCGATTCGGCGATGCGGTTGCTGGTGACCGGGTGAGTGCGCAGCAACTCGGGCATCCGGTCGGGGCCGAGCTGGGTCCGACGGAACATGGTGTCGAAGAAGGCCGGCATCGCGTTGGGGTCGAACCCGGCGGACGCCAGCACGCCGATGCCGATGCGATCGGCTTCGTATTCGTTTTCTCGCGTGAAGTTGATGCCCGCCTGTGCCGCCGCGCCCTGGGCTGCAGTGATCGCGCCCATCGTCGCATCGGAGCTCCCGCCCGCGGCGCCGATCAGGATCGCGGCCAGCACGGCCGCCGTCGACAGCATGTTGGTGCGCGACTGCGCTTCGAGACCGCGTGCGATGTGTCGCTGGGTGACGTGCGAGACTTCATGGGCCAGCACGGCGGCGAGTTCGCTTTCGCTGCGGGTCTCGAGGATCAGCCCGGAGTGGACCCCGACGTACGCACCCGGCAACGCGAACGCGTTGATTGCGGGATCACGTATCACGAAGAAGTTGAAGTTGCGGTTGCCGTCCTGGGCAAGGCTCGACATGCGCAGCCCGAGCGACTGGATGTATTCGTGCACCTCCGGGTCGTCCAGGAGCATGCCGCTCTCGCGCAGGTTGCGCATGACCATGCGGCCGATCTGGTTCTCGTCGTCCAGGCTCAGCGCTTTCTGCGCCGCCGTTCCCATTTCGGGCAACTGGTCCTGCGACGTCTGGGCGAGTGTCGCTGGAGGCAGCGCGGCCAACAGGACCATCAGCAGTGCCACCAGCGAGCGGCAGGGGGTGCGATTGAAGTTCATGTGCTCCCTCTGACAGCGGGTCTTGCGCAGGGTTCCTCGGGCGGGCCTAGAGGGTTTCGGAGGCAAAATCCGCGAGGCGCGACCGCTCGCCGCGGGTCAGGGTGATGTGGCCGTAGTGCTTCCAGCCGCGGAAGCGATTCACGACGTAGGTGAGTCCGCAGGTGGTCTCCGAGAGGTAAGGTGAGTCGATCTGCGCGATGTTGCCGAGGCAGACGAGCTTGGTGCCCGGGCCGGCGCGGGTCACCAGGGCCTTCATCTGCTTCGGCGTCAGGTTCTGCGCCTCGTCCAGGATCAGGTAGCGGTTCAGGAACGTGCGGCCGCGCATGAAATTGAGCGAACGGATCTTGATGCGGTTGCGCAGCAGGTCGTTGGTCGCGGCGCGACCCCAGCTGCCGCCTTCCTGGCTTTGCGTGAGGACCTCGAGATTGTCCATCAGCGCGCCCATCCAGGGCTCCATCTTTTCTTCTTCGGTGCCCGGCAGGAAGCCGATGTCCTCACCGAGCGGAATCGTCACGCGCGTCATGATGATCTCGGTGAATCGATTCGTCTCGAGCGCCTGGGACAGGCCGGCTGCCAGCGTCAGCAACGTCTTGCCGGTGCCCGCGGGACCCAGGATCGTGACGAAGTCGATCTCGGGGTCGAGCAGCAGGTTGAGTGCGAAGTTCTGTTCACGGTTGCGCGCGCTGATGCCCCAGACGCCGTGACGCTCGCTGCGGTAGTCGCGGGCCACTTCGATGACCGCGGAATCACCGTCGATCGAGCGCACGATGCCTTCGAGGCCGTGGTCGTCCGTCTGGTAAACGAACTGGTTGGGCGCCCAGTTGGCCACGAGCTTGTTGCGCACGCGGTAGAAGGTGCGCCCGCCGCTTTCGTGCCACGACTCGAGCTTGCGCCCGGACTTGTCCCAGAAGTTGCCCGGCAACTTCTCGATGCCGGTGTAGAGGAGGTCGGCGTCCTCGATCGTCTTGTCGCTGTAATAGTCCTCGGCCTTGACGCCGAGGATCGCGGCCTTGATGCGCAGGTTGATGTCCTTCGACACCAGCGTGACGCGCGCGTCCCTGTGCTCCTGCTGCAGGGCCAGCGTCTGCGCGAGGATGGCGTTGTCGGCGCCGTGGCCGGGCAGCGTGGCGGGCAGGTTGCCGTGCAGTTGCCTGGTCTGGAAATAAAGGCGGCCACTCGGTGGCTTCTTGCCACCTGGCGTGAATTTGGCCGAAGGCAGTTCGATGCCGTGATCGATCTGCAGCTTGTTCGAGTTCGCCATCAGCTCGTCGAGGAAACGGCTGACCTGGCGCACGTTGCGCGCGGATTCCGACAAGCCCTTCTTGCCGGCGTCGAGTTCCTCCAGCACGGTCATCGGGATGAAGATGTCGTGTTCCTCGAACCGGAAGATGGCCGAGGGGTCGTGCATCATGACGTTGGTGTCGAGAACGTAGATCCTGCGCGGTTCGATCTGCTTGCGGGACTTTGCCAAGTCGGGCTCCGCTGGGTGTGAGGGGACGGGAAGGGTGCGGCGACGGAGCGTCGGTTCAGAGCGCGGCCGCAGCGGCGAGCACTTCTTCCGCGTGGCCGGGGACTTTCACCTTGCGCCATTCGCGGCGCAGCACGCCCTTGGCATCAATGAGAAACGTGCTGCGTTCGACGCCCATGTACTTCCGTCCATACATGCTCTTTTCTTTCCAGACGTCGAAGAGCTGGCACACCGCCTTTTCTTCGTCGGAGAGCAGCGGAAACGTGAAGCCATACCTGGCGATGAACTTATCGTGCGAAGCAACGCTGTCGGGGGAGACACCGACGATTTCGGTGCCAGCCTTCCTGAACTTCGCGTGCAGGTCGCGGAAGGCTTCGCCCTCCCTGGTGCAGCCCGACGTGTTGTCCTTCGGATAGAAGTACACGACGAGATTCCTGCCGGCGGCATCCGCGAGCTTCCATTTCCTGCCGCCGCTCGCGGCAGCGGAGAAGGCGGGCACCTTGCGATCGAGCGTGACGGTCTTTTCAGGCATGCGGCGAGTGACTCAGGATTTCAGGGGTTCGAGGATGGCGTCGAGGTTCATGTGGTCGCAGAGATCCATGAACTCTTCGCGCAACGCGGCGATGTGGATCCTCGTCGGGACGTGGATCACCATGTACACCGAGAACATCGGCGCGCCGGTATGCGCGGCGTTGTAGGTGCGCGTGCTGATGTCGCCGACGTCGATGCCGCGTGACGAGAAGAAGCCGGACAACGTGTGCAGCACGCCAGGCTGGTCGAGGCACACGACGTCGACCGTGTAGCTCACCATGTCGACGCGCGGCGCACGCTGTTCCGTGCGGCGCACGGTGAGGGTGAGGCCCGAGGCCTCGCCGAGCTTGGCCAACTCGCCCTCGAGCTTGGCCAGCGTGTGCCAGTTGCCCGCGACGAGCAGCAGCATGGCGAATTCGTTACCGAGCGCCGTCATGCGGCTCTCGAGGACATTGCCGCCACATTCGACGACCACGCGGGTCAGGTCGTAGACCAGGCCGGTTCGGTCATTGCCAATGGCGCAGATCGCAATCAGTTGCTTCATGGATGCTTGGACTCAGTGTAGCGGCGCGGCGGGGGCCTATCCCGTGATTTTGCCTTGCTTCGCCGCTTTCCGCTTGCGTAGCATGAGCAGTCGTCTCATCGAGGCCCCCGCCGCATGTTCAAGGGCAGCATCCCTGCGCTGGTCACGCCCATGCGTGCCGACGGCGCGCTCGATTTCCAGGCCTGGGAGCGCCTGCTGGACTTTCACGTGGCGGCAGGCACGGATGCCGTCGTGGTCGCCGGCACCACGGGGGAATCGCCGACCCTGGAACCGGCCGAAATCGCGGAGCTGGTTCGACGCGCCAAGGCGCGTGTTGCCGGTCGAATGCCGATCATCGCGGGCAGCGGCACCAATTCCACGGCGAAGAGCATCGAACTCTCGCGGGAACTGGCCGCGGCGGGCGCTGATGGACTGCTGACGGTGGTGCCGTATTACAACCGCCCCACCCAGGAAGGGCTTTACCGGCACTTCAGCGCCATCGCCGATGCGGTCGACGTGCCGGTCATTCTCTACAACGTACCCGGTCGCACGGCGTGCGACATGCTGCCAGAGACCGTGGTGCAACTGTCCCAGCATCCGCGCATTGTCGGTATCAAGGAGGCCACGGGCGACCTTTCGCGCGTGAAATCGATCCTTGGCGCGGCCAGGCACGGTTTCCTGGTGTTGAGCGGCGACGATCCTACCGCTGCCGAGTTGATGCAGCGGGGCGCCCGCGGCGTGATCTCGGTCACCGCCAATGTCGCACCGCGCGCCATGCATGACATGTGCGTTGCCGCGCTCGACGGCCGCCACGCGGAGGCAGTGGCGATCAACGAAAAGCTGATGCCGCTGCACCTGGCAATGTTCGTCGAGCCGAACCCGATCCCGGTGAAGTGGGCCGTCGCCCGGCTGGGGCTGATCGAACGCGGCATCCGCCTGCCACTGACCCCCTTGTCCGAGCGACTGGAGGCACGAATTGCTGGCGGCCATGAGGGCCACCGGCGTCAGCTTCGCTTGAGCGCGTGCCGCGTTCGGTCGCGTCCACTACTAGCCGCATGGGCGGGGGGCGTGTACCCTTCCGCCCCCTACGGAGAGGTGGCCGAGCGGTCGAAGGCGCTGGACTGGAATTCCAGTTACATCTTAACGGGTGTACGTGGGTTCGAATCCCACCCTCTCCGCCACTCACACTAGAACGCCCCGACCAGGGGCGTTCGTGTTTGTGGCCTGAGGGGTGGGCTGAGAACCCACGGGACGTGGGGTCGACCCATCCGCGGGCGGCGGATGGGCACGCCCTCGCGGGAATGCCCGGCGAGGGCGCCCCAATGGGGCGAGGACCGCTGCGGCGGGCCGAGTGCATCCCACCCTCTCCGCCACTCACACTGGAACGCCCCGACTAGGGGCGTTGGTGTTTGTGGCCCGCGACGACTTAACCTGGATTGCTAGTTTCATGTTTTTCATAACTAGCTGATTTTTATCATCTAAGCCCTGGACTAATTCGACAACAGCCCGACCCTCGATCGCGTGTCACGTGCTGTCGACCGCAAACGCCGTATCGCCGACGGGTGTTCTTTCAAGCGTGCGACCGCCCGTGCACAGGGGCAGAATCGTGCTCCCGCTCCACCAAGACAGCCCGCATGGAAACTCCCCTCACTCCGCTCGACTTTCTGCGCCGCGCCCGCAAGCTGCACGGCGCCCGCGAGGCCGTCGTCGATGGTGAGCTGCGGCTGACCTACGAAGCGTTTGGCCTGCGCTGCGACCGGTGGTCGTCGGCACTGGCGCAACTGGGTGTGAAGCAGGGCGACCGCGTGGCCACGCTGGCACCCAACACGCATCAGCACCTCGAGCAGTACTACGCCGTGCCGCAGCTGGGCGCGGTCATCGTCCCGCTGAACTACCGCCTGGTCGCCGACGACTTTGTCTACCTTGCGAACCACAGCGGCGCCAGGGTCCTGTGCGTGCATGCGGACTACCTGGACACGGTCGACCGCGTGCGCAGCCGGATGACGACGGTCGAGCACTTCGTCGCACTGGAAGGCAGCAAGTCGGGCTGGCTCGACTACGAGCAACTGCTTGCCGCGAGTGACGGCCAGTTCGAGCGGCCGTCGATCGAGGAGGGTGACCTGCTCTCGATCAACTACACCAGCGGCACCACGTCGCGCCCGAAGGGCGTGATGATCACGCATCGCAACGCCTGGGTGAATGCGATCGGGACCCTTGCGCACCTGCCGATGACGCCGGCCGACCGCTACCTGTGGACGCTGCCGATGTTCCACGCCAACGGCTGGACCTACACCTGGATCGTGACGGCTGCCGCCGCACTGCACGTGTGCCTGCGCCAGGTCGATGCGCCGAACATTTACAGGCTGGTCAACCACGAGCACATCACGATGCTCTGCGCCGCGCCCACCGTGCTCATCGCCATTGCGAGCGGTCCGGAAGATGGGCGCAAGTCGTTGCGACGGGGTGTCCGCGTGGCGACGGCCGGTGCGCCACCCGCAGCGGCCACGATCGAACGCATGGAAGGCGAGCTCGGGTGGACCATCACCCAGGTCTACGGCCTTACCGAGACGGCGCCGTTCATCTCGATCTGTGCGCCGTTGCCTGAGCACGACGCACTCGATCCCGTGGCACGTGCGCGGATCAAGGCGAGGCAGGGCGTCGAACTCATGACGTCCGGCGATCTGCGGGTCGTCGACGAAAACATGCACGACGTTGCAGCGGATGGCGCGACGCTCGGTGAAATCGTTGCGCGTGGCAACGTGGTGATGAAGGGGTATTACAACGATCCGGACGCGACCGAGAAGGCGTTCCGCGGCGGCTACTTCCACACCGGCGACGCGGCCGTCGTGCATCCGGACGGTTACGTCGAGATCCGCGACCGCTACAAGGACGTGATCATCAGCGGCGGCGAGAACATCTCCTCGATCGAAGTCGAAGGGGCCTTGCTGCGCCATCCAGCGGTACTCGAGGTGGCGGTCGTCGGCATGCCGCACGAGCGCTGGGGCGAATCTCCGCATGCGTTCGTCGTGCTGCGGCCGGGTGAGTCGTCCACGCCGGAAGAGATGCGTGCGTTCGCGCGCAGTGTCCTGGCTCATTTCAAGGTGCCTTCGGCCTTCACGTTCGTCGAAGAGTTGCCGAAGACGGCCACGGGCAAAATCCAGAAATTCGTGTTGCGAGGCGGCAAGTCGGCGATCGCGCGACAGTGAGCATGTCCTTCGTGGCCCGAAGCCGTCGCCCGCGCAAGGCGACAGGGTGGCGTGCACTGACGATCGGTACGGCCCTTGCCGTCGTCAGCGCCTGCTCGCGCACTCCGCCGCCCATGCAGTTCACCGGTCCGACGATGGGGACCACGTATCACGTCACGGTCCCGGGGGTGGCGACAGCGAACGAGCGCCGCACCGTGCAGTCGGTGATCGATCGTGTGCTGCTGGAAACCGATCGTCACCTGTCCACGTACAACGACACCAGCGAGCTCTCGAGGCTCAACCGGGACGCCAGCCGCGCCTGGCAGGACGTCTCGCCGACCTTGTACGTGGTGCTGAAGGAAGCCCGCGCCGTGAGTGAACTCACTCATGGGGCGTTCGACATCACCGTGGCGCCTTTGCTTGTGTTGTGGGGCTATGAGACCAGCAGCGATGTGGATTCTTTCAGCAAGGCCTTCGCGCCGCCCACGCCTGCCCAACTCGTGCAGGCGCGCGGCAGCGTGGGTTACGACAAGCTCGAACTCCGCGATGGACCGCGCGCCTCGGTTCGCAAGGCCGCTGACGGCATGCGGTTCACGGTCGACGGCATTGCGCCTGGTTACGCGGTGGATCGCGTGGCCGCGGAACTGCGCGCGCTGGGTCATGCCAGTTTCCTCGTCGAGATCGGCGGCGAGGTGCGTGCCGAAGGCCAGCGCCCGGAAGGTGGTCCGTGGCGGATCGCAATCGAGGCGCCGTTCGCGACCGCGCGTGAAGCGCTGCTCGGCCTTCGATTGCGCAACGCCGCGGTGTCCACGTCGGGCGATTATCGCGATGCCCGCATCGACACCGCCGGCCAGCGGTATTCCCACACCGTCGATCCGCGCACCGGACGCACGGTGGAGGGTGCACTCACGTCGGTCACGGTCATCGATGCGAACACGATCCGCGCGGATGCGTACGCAACGGCGCTGATGGTCATGGGCACCGAGGCAGGGCTGGCGTGGGCCAGGGAACTGCGGGTTCCAGCGGTTTTCGTCGAGCGCACCGCACAGCCCGGCGCATGGCGTCTGGTGGAATCTCCCGCCTTCAAGGAATGGCGCGAGTAGGGCGATGTCCCATTTCGATATGATGCTGCGATGGACCCGTTGAACAAGCTCCGCCGACGCCCGTTCATGGCGCCGCTGCTGATCCCGTTGCTCGGGATCCTGATGGCGGCAGCCGGCGTCTACTGGCTGGGCAGCTGGGCGCGCACGACTGTCGTGGTCCTCGTTCGGCATGCCGAGGCGGGTGAGAACTCGTCGGGTGATCCCGACCTGAGTCCGGCCGGCGAAAAGCGCGTGGCGTCGCTCGGTGGGCTGATCGACGACGTGCTGGCCGACCGCAAGGTCGACTATCTGTATGCCGCTGATACCCGCCGGGCCCAGCAGACTGCCGCGCCCGTCGCCAATGTATTCAAGTTGCCGATCAACATCATTGCAAGCAGCGACTGGTCGGGACTCGCCGCTCGCATCAAGCGTGAGCACCGTGGCAAGACGGTGGTCGTGGTGGGTTACTCGACGACTTTGCCGGGCGTGATCAGCCAGCTGAGCGGCAGCGACTACGTCATGCGCGACGACGAATTCGATGCCATCTACGTGGTGGTGATGCCGAGTCCGGGGGAAACTCGTGTGCTGCGTTTGCGCTATGGCCAGCCGACCCCGCCAAAAAGTGCGACTGTGTCTAAATAGATCTCGTAAGCATTTGAATTAAAATAACTTACAGAGTCGAAAAAGGCCTTCCGACTAACCCCTAACCCCTAACCCCTTCCTAGACCGCGCCGGCCGCCAGCGCCGTCTGCACAAAGGCCTCGTGGGCTCCGATCCGCAGGTCGGCCAGCACCGAATCCACGATCTTGCCATCCGTCCCGATCAGGTAGGTGCCGCGACGCACGCCGAAACCGAGCGGGCCATCGACGTCATAGGCCTTGACGGCCTGTTTGTCCGGATCCGCCAGCAACGGAAAGTTGAGGTCGTGCTTCGCCGCGAACTTCTTGTGCGACTCCGCATCCTGCGGGCTGACTCCGACCACCCGGAGCTTCGCCTTGACCAGATCCTTCTGCAGGTCACGGAACGTGCAGGCTTCCTTGGTGCAGCCCGGCGTGAAGTCGGCGGGGTAGAAGTAGAGGATCAGCGGCCCCTTGGCGAGCAGCGACTTCAACGTGTGGCGCTTGCCGTCCTGATCGGCGAGATCGAATTCAGGCGCCTGGGTTCCATTTTTCAGCACGTCACTCTCCTTCGTCGGCGTCTGCGATGGCGCCTGAGTTGTCCACTTCCATGACACGGTAACCGCCGTCGCGCATGCCGCAACGCTCGTAGGTACGCTGTGCGGCGGCGTTGTCGAGTTCGACGTAGAGGCGCAAGCCGACGACGCCTGGCGTGCAGCGGCTGAGTGTGTCGACGTGATCGTAAAGCGCTCTGAATACGCCGCCACGGCGTGCCGCGGGCTCCACGTAGACGCTCTGTATCCACCAGAACTGGCCGTTGCGCCAGTCGCTCCATTCGTACGTGACCATGAGTTGGCCGACCCGGTGGCCCGCGTCGTCTTCGGCGACGAAATAGCGGCCATGTGCAGGGTTTTCGAGCACGGCAGCCACGCCGCGACGAATCGTGGCGGATCGAGACGCTTATGCTCGGTCTCGAGTGCCATGGCCTCGTTGCCGTGCGCCAGGAATTCCTGGTCCGAGGGTTGGGCGTCGCGGATTCGCACGTTCATGCGTGAATCATACCGGGCCTGAAAGACTGCGGTTGCGGTGCGTCAACCCGGTGCTACAATGCGCGCCCTCGTGTGGGGCGGTAGCTCAGCTGGGAGAGCGTCGCGTTCGCAATGCGAAGGTCGAGGGTTCGATCCCCTTCCGCTCCACCATTTTCTTTTTCAGGCCCCGCCGCCACACTCCGGACAGCATGCCCCGGTAGCTCAGTGGATAGAGCGACCGCCTCCTAAGCGGTAGGTCGCAGGTTCAACTCCTGCCCGGGGCACCACATCAGTTTTAGAACGGCCCGGGGCGCTGGATGTCCCGGCAGCCAATGGTTTGGAGGCGGTTGAATCTCATGCAACCCTCAAAGACGTTCCTTGCGCCGCCCATCTGTTCGCCGCTACGGAGCTACGCGTTGGCCATTTGGGCCGTGCTGTCCCTGGCCGCTTGCGGCGGCTCGAACGATACCGCCAGCACCGGCAGCGTCAAGCAATTGCTGTCGGCTCCAGCAGCAGGCACTCAAGCTCCTGCTGCAGCTGCGCCAGCCAAGCTTCACCCTGTGCCCGAGCCTGTGCCGCCGATGCCAGCGGTGTTGTCGGAGGATGAACAGCGCCCGTTACTCGCGGCAATTGCAGGCAGCTATCCCGTCATCCGGCAGCTCGCAACCAAAGAGGCCACCGGCCAGGTCCGTGCTATCGAAGCAGCACGGATCGAAGCCGATCTGGATCGCGCCCGGGCCGATCTCGCCGGCATCAAACGCAATCTTGCGTCGCTGTCTGCCAGCGGACTACCGACCTATGCCTTGATCCACACTGTCACGAGCGACGGTCGCCTTGGTGCCTGGATCGTCTTGCCGGATGGTGGGGTGGTCGCCGGCGCGACAGCAGGCCCGTATGCAGGCCTCGGCACTCTGCAGAGCGGTCTCGGCGTCGAACGGATCGCTGCGACTCGAGGGCCGCAGTTGAAGGGCGAAGAAAAGCAGCGACTCGATGCCGATGCCGACATGGAAACCGACGGCGATGCAGATACCCATGCCGACAGTGAACGCGGCGCCGGCAAACGCGACAGATCGCCTGCAGCGATCAAGAAGCGTCGGGAGGTCCTGGCGGACGCTGTCGCAACGCTCCTGCCCGGCGACATTCGACAGGTCCTTGCGGCGGGCGAAGGGCGCCTGCTGGTCGTGCCGACCAGGGATACCGGCACTGCGCCGTATGCGGCGCTGCCGATCCGCGGCCAGGATGACTTTGCGGCGCGCCGATGGTCGTTCGTCGTGATGCAGGACCTGGCGGTATTGGCTGACAGCGAAACCGGCAGCGGTTTCGACATTGGCAAAGTCGACCTCTCGAAGTCAGTCATCGTCGGCGATCCCACCGACATGCGCGACGTGAAATACAGTTTTCCGGCGTTACCCGGCGCGAGAAAAGAGGCGCTGGCCATCGCCGGCGAGCTGGGTGTCGACGAGCGGAATGTCCTGATCGGCGCAAGCGCGACCCGCAAGAATGTCGTCCGTGCCATCGATCGCAGCTCCGGCGAGGGTGTGATTTACATGGCGACCCATGCCGTTGCCGATCCCAGGAATCCACTGACGCGCGGCTTCGTCGTCCTCAGCCAGAACAACCTGTTCGCCGGCGAGCTGCGAACGACGAAGTTCAAAGGCTGGAACAAACACGAGCCGCTGGTCGTCATGAGCGCCTGCCAGACGGCGCTTGGCCGCGTCTTCGAGGGCGGAACGTTCGGTGTCGCGCGGACCTGGACCAATGCCGGCGCCGGGCAAGTTGTCGCCAGTCTCTGGAATGTCAGCGACAACGCCACGCTCCTGTTGATGAAGAACTTCGTTGGCGGCCTGAAGCAAGGCAAGGTACCCGAACTCGCCATGCAAGCCGCCCAGCTCGAGACGATCAAGAAGTACCCGGACGATCCGAAGATGTGGGCGAGCTTCACGATCATTGGCAAGCCGTCGGTCGACAGCCGTGCCGTGGAGCAACGCTCCAGCGCGGGTCGATGAGCAGGCGTCCGCTGCGGCGTGTGTCATGAAATTTCCTAGCCGCTGGTGGGTGCTGGTCACCTGCGCCACCTTCCTGCTCACGCTGCCAGTCCGTGCCGAAGAAGCGCTGGAGGAGGTCCTGGTTACAGGCCAGCAACCCGGGCCGGGACTGTGGCAGGTGACGCGCCCGGACGATCCGCAAGGACACGTGCTGTGGATCCTCGGCAACCACAGTCCGTTGCCAAGGAAAATGACGTGGCGCTCGGCTGAACTGGCAGCCGCGCTGGCTCGCTCTCAGGCAGTACTCGCACCCGCGTCGGTCAACGCTTCTGCGGGGCCGTTGGGTGGCATCACCTTGCTGCCGTCGCTGGTCGGCGTGCGTCGCAATCCCGGCGACCGGCGCTTGCAGGACGTCGTGCCTGCCGATCTTTATGCACGCTGGCTGCCGCTCAAGGCTCGCTACCTGGGCAACGACGACGACGTCGAAAACTGGCGTCCCATCTTCGCCGCGCAGGAGTTATATCGCGCTGCGCTGAAGCAGAACGACCTGGTGCCCTACGACGGTGTCTGGCCCACTGTTGAAAAACTCGCGCGCAGAGCGCGGGTGCCGATCACCGAACCCGAGATCGAACTCAAGGTGGTGAAGGCACGGGCCGCCATCAAGGAATTCAAGACGACCCCGCTGGCCGACGTCGAATGCTTTGCGCGCACGTTGCAGCGGCTGGAGTCCGACCTCGACCTGATGCGCGAGCGCGCCAATGCCTGGGCCGTCGGTGACGTGTCGCGCTTGCGGAAACTGGCCCCCGTCGAGCGGGCGAGCGCTTGCATCGGCATGATGCTGGAGTCGTCTTTCATGCAGGAGCGAGGCTACGGGGACGTGCTCGAGCGCGTCAGAAAGGCCTGGGTGGATGCAGCCGAGCGCTCGCTCGCGAGCAACGTGTCGACGGTGGCCGTGCTGTCCGTGGACGAAATCCTGAAGCCGGACGGTTACGTCGCGGAACTGAAGAAGAAGGGCTACGTCGTCGTTGACCCCTGAGGTCGAATGTCGCAGGGCGGCAGTGTAGCCGCCCCGCGATTCGTCAGTAGTCGGTCTGCCGCTTACTGCGGCGCAACCTTGTCGCCACCGGCCCGGTCAGTATCGTCGCCTTCCGCCGCAGCGGAAGCTGCCGCGTCTCCCGGCATGGCCGCCGCGTCCGACGCGAAGCCTTCGCTCATGGGCGCAGCTTCGGCAGGTGCGGTTTCGACCGGCGCGGCCTCAGCCGGCGCCATTTCGACCGGCGCGCTGGCGGTCGGCTCGGGTGCCGGAGCTTCCTGTTTCTTGGCGCAGCCTGCCAGCAGCAGGGCCGCCGCAATTGCGGCGCTGATCTTTATCGCTTCCTTCACGTGCTTCCCCCAATTGAGTGATGAATGCAGCCCGGCGTCCCAGTCGCGAGGCTGCGCCGAGACTATTCGAAGCCGATGCTCGCTAGCAACTGCGCGAAGCGCGGGTCGTCGCGCAACGGATCCAGCAGGGGGTCGTTGCGCAGGTAGATGAGACCCGAGTCGCCGACCTCGAGCGCGCGCTGCAGCCGCCCGATCGACGTATCGCGCTGCCCCCATTGCGCGAGCACCTGCGCCTGTTGGTAGAGCAATCGGTCGCCGTATGTCATCAGCTGCGCAAAAGCCTCACGCGCGGCGGACTCGTGCCCGAGCTTGTGCTCGACGATGGCCAGGCCGGCCAGGCCGAATTCGCGCGAGGGCTCGGCCTGGTATTCCGCGCGCGCTTCGTCGAGGCGGCCGAGCATGAACTGCGCGTCGCCGATCGCCGCATGGGCACGCGACAGCTTCGGGTTCATCGTCAGCGCCTGGCGCCCGGGCGGGATCGATGCCGCGTAGTTGCGCGCCGCGAACTCAATCGAGGCAGCGGCGCGATGGATCAGGGGATTCAGCTTGTCGAGCAGCAGCGCATGCTGCATCGAATCGGCCGCCTCCTGTGCGCGCCCCGTACGGGCGCAGAATTGCGCGAAGCGCGCCAGCACCGTCGACTCGCCCGCGCCGAGTTCGCGTGAGCGGTCGAAGGGCTCGCGTGCGCCGCGGGCATCCAGCCTGCCCTGGAAAAGGGTAAATCCGAGGGTCGAGTAGGCTTCCGCCAGTCCGGGCGCGATGGCGATCGCGCGCTGCGCGGATTCGATCGCGGCCTCATGGAGTTCTGCAAGCTGCCCAACCTCGCCGTACTGATTGGCGATCGCGATGAGCGAGCGCGCCCGTGCCGCATGGGCAGGCGCAAAGTCGGGGTCGGCGGCGATCGCAGCGTCAAATTGCGCTAATGCCGCACGTTCCGATGCCTCATCGGTACTCAGGTTGTAGAGGCCGCGACCACGCAGGTACGCATCGAACGCTGCAGCGCTCTGCGTTCCGCCCTGCGCGGCGAGTTCACCCGCACTGCCGGCCAGCGCCCGCGGATCGGGCGCCATTTCGGCGGCGAGTGCACTCGCGACAGTACGCGCGATTTCGCTCTGCACCGCGAAGATGTCGCGCATCGAGCGGTCGAACGACTGGGACCAGCGACTGAATCCCGTGGCGCCGTCGATCAAGTCCGCCGTGATGCGCGCCAGGTCACCCGAGCGACGCACCGTCCCGTCGAGCAGGTAGGCCACACCGAGCGTGCTCGCGATCGTGACCGCGTCCTCGGTCCGGTCACGGAACTTGGCCGACGAAGCCTGCGCCATCACCCGCAGGTTCAGGTTGCGCGCGAGCGTGGAGCGCAGTTCTTCGGACAGGCCGTCCGAAAAGTAGGCCTGGCTGGCGTCGCCACTCAGGTTTTCGAAGGGCAGCACCGCCACGCTGTTGCCGGCGCTCGCGACTCCTTTGCCGAGGCGGCCGTTGCGCCAGGCGAATACTCCGGCCGCGCCCACCAGCACGGTTCCGGCCGTGGCGAGGAGTACGGTGCGCCGCGAGACAGGCGATGCCTGCGTGGTCCGAGGCGAGTGAACGGTTCCGGTCGCAGCGCGTGTCGTGGGTGGACGGCCCATGACGGCCTCGACGCCGCGCGCGATCGACGCGATCTCGGGGGCATCGCTGTTGCCGCGCCAGCCAAGCAGGTCGACCGAGAGATACTGACGGAAACCGAGGGGCGGCATGGTGCCGTCCAGCGACACCGGCACGAGCTTGCGCAGGTCGCGCCCCTGCGACGCCTCGTCGAGCACCCAGTCGGACGTCACCGAGACCTTCGACCACGCGACGATGACGGCGTCGCAACTGGCGAGGGCCGCCTCGACCGACTTGGCGAACACGGCTCCACCCTCGATCAGGGTGTCCCACCAGACATGGATTCCCACTTGCTCGAGTGCGTTGGCGAGCAGGCGGACCCGGTCCTGGTCCGCATGCGAATAGCTGAGGAATACCGTCGGGCGCGATGCTTCGCCCTGCATGTCCCCATCGTCGGACATCGATCGACTCCTCCTGCGACCGGCGGTCGATTCTAGCGTGCCGGCGCCTGCGGCTTCGATCCGAGCAGCGCCAGCGCGGCGACGGTATTGACCTGTGCGCCGAGCGTGACGGCGGGCAGTTCGACGAAAAAATCGGGGTTGTGGTTGGAGTAGGGGAAGAGCCTGCCCTGCTTCTGCGCAGCCGCGACCAGTTCAGGCGGCGCGACTCCGATCAAGAGAAATACGTACGGCGTGTTCAGTGGCGCGAAGGCTTCCTGGAAATCCTCCGAACCCATCACCGTCGGGAAATTGCCGACGACCTTGCCTTCGCCGAGCAGCGCGACGAGTCCCGGGCGCAGGCGCTCGACCAGGGCCGGGTCGTTGACCAGCGGTCCGGCATGGCCTTTCATCGTGCGAGTCGGCATCCGGTCCGCGGGCACGCCCGCCGCCGTGGCGATGCCATTGTCGATTTCGTCGATGCGCTTGAGCATGAGTTCCCGCACCTGCGGCTTGAGCCAGCGCAGGTTGAGCAGCAACGTGGCCGATGCGGGGATCACGTTGTTGTCGCGGCCAGCCCGGATCGCTCCGACCGTGAGCACGGCCGGTGCCTGTGGATCGATCGACCGGCTGACGATCGTCTGGTAGGCGAGCACGGCTTGCGCGGCCATGACGACCGGGTCGATCGCCATCTCCGGTGCCGAGCCGTGGCCGCCGACACCCCGGAACGTGACGTCGAGCTGGTCGACGCCTGCCATGCGCACGCCGGCGGTGTTGGACACCATGCCGACGGCGGCTGGCGCCGTGTGGCTGCCGAGCGCGAAATCCGGCTTGGGAAAGCCCCGGGTCCACAAGCCGTCGTCGACCATCGCCTTGGCGCCCAGCCCCACTTCTTCTGCCGGTTGCGCATAGACGACGAGAGTGCCGGACCACTCGGACTTGAGCTTCGACAGCGCGGATGCCGCGCCGAGCAGCCAGGTGATGTGCGCGTCGTGGCCGCACGCATGCATCACGTCCACCTCGCTGCCATCGGCCAGCGTCTGCGGCTTCAATGCGGCCCAGGGCAGGCCCGTCGTTTCCCGTGACGCCGCCGTTCGCATCCATGTCGGCGCGATACCAGAGTGTCGGTCCCGGGCCGTTCTTCAGCACGCCGACGACGCCGGTCTTGCCGATGCCGGTGGTCACCGTAAAGCCGAGTTTCTTCAGTTCCGCTGCGACGATGCCCGCGGTGCGGGTCTCGGTGAAGGCGAGTTCCGGGTGGGCGTGCAGGTCCTTGAACGTCGCCTCGAGCCGGGGCGTGTCGGCCGCGATCACGGCCTTGACCTTGTCGATCAGGGCCAGCGATTGCGCTTGTGCCGTTGTGCTGCCCGCGATCGCGGTCAGGAACACCATGCAAAGGACGATGCGACGGGGGGTCGGGAACATGGACACCTCGGATGTCTCAGGGGACCAGGGAGAGGAACAGGAACGCGGCGAAAATCACCACCTGGACGGCGCCCTGCATCATGTTGGTGCGGCCGTTGCCGAGACCGATCGAACAGACGAACAGGCTCAGCACGAGCAGGATCATGTCCTTCGGCCTGCGAGGCCCAGGATCGAGCGGCAGGTCGAGCAGGACCGCCACCGCACGACCACCGGAATGGTCAGGCCGATACTGGCGAGCGCCGAACCGAACGCCAGGTTCATGCTCGTCTGCAGTCGATTGTTGAGCGCCGCCCGGATGGCGGACACGCCCTCCGGCAGCAGCACGACCATCGCGATGATGATGCCGACGATGGCGCGCGGAGCACCGGCCGCGGCGACTGCGGCCTCGATCGCGGGCGAGATCAGCTTGGCGAGACCGACGACGACGATCAGTGAGATCACGAGCAGCACGAAGCTCAGCCAGGACTCGCGGATCGAGGGCGGTGGCGCGTGCACGGCTTCATTGCCCGGGTCGGATTGCAGGCAGGAAGTAGTCGCGATTGCCGCACCGTCTGGAAGAAGACGAACGCAGCACCACACCAGCAAGGAGCTGCCGCCGACGAACACGCAGTTGCGTCGTCGTGTAGCTCGGCGCCGGGGCGCTGACCGTGAACACCGGCATGATCAACACCAGTGTCGCGAGAGTGGTCAGTGCGGCGAGCGCCGGTCCGGCGCCTTCGATGCGGAATGATTGCTCGCGATGGCGCAGCCCGCCGAGCAGCACGCAAATGCCGATGACGCCGCTGCTGATGATCATGACGGTGGCGTAGATCGTGTCGCGCGCCAGCGCGGCCTTGTCCGCGCCGCCCGCCAGCATCAACGACACGATCAGCGCGACTTCGATCGCCGTGACGGCGAGCGCGAGCACCAGCGTCCCGAACGGTTCGCCGACCCGGTGGGCCACGACCTCGGCGTGGTGAACCGCGGACACCACCGCAGTCAGCAGCATTACCGTGCTGGCGATGGTCAGGACAGCGGCCCGCCGGGCAGCCACAGTGCGGCCAGCAGCAGGCTGGCTGCGGCCGACGGCATGAACTTATGCCAAAGCGACATGTCGACTCCGCGGGAATGGTGTGGGTGCCACGTTCTTGCCGCAGCGCTGACCTGCCGCAAGATCGACCGGACTTTAACGCGCGCCTCAGTCGCGGAATGCGAATTCCGTCAGCCAGGCGCCGGTTTACTGTCCGATCCCCCCGATTTCGCTAAACTACCGAGCCCACTTTCCGGAACGGAAGACGTGGCTCCGGCCGCGTGCCGGTCACGAACATGGGAAGCGATGACTGAAACCAAAGCAATGTTGACGGCGATTCCGCTGGCGGCCGGCAACGACGCGTACGTCGAAGCGATGTACGAGGCCTACCTGACGAGTCCCGAGTCGGTCGATCCGGCGTGGCGCGCGTATTTCGCGACCCTCGGACCGTCGGCAAAGGACGTCGCCCACGGCCCGCTGATCGAAGAACTGGCGCGACGCGCGCGAGGCCCCGCGGCGGACGACAGCGGCCGCACGGGCTGCGGCCGGACCCGCCGGCTCGCCGCCGCTCGGCGATTCAACGGCCGCCAAGCAGGGCGCGGTCTCCCGACTCATCCAGATCTACGCGAACCGCGGCCACTTGATCGCGGACATCGACCCTCTTGGCCTGACAGTGCGTCCGGTGCCGAAGGTGCTCGGGCTCGATTACCTCGGGTTGACCGAGGCCGACCTCGACACCGAATTCCTGACCGGGAGCCGCAACGAGGCGATCAAGCCGCGGCTCAAGCTGCGCGAAATCATCGCGCAGCTCAAGCACATCTACTGCGGCACCATCGGCGCCGAATTCGCGCACGTGTCGGACGAAACGGAGCGCCTCTGGTTGCAGGACCGTTTCCAGGTCGGCCGCATGCACCAGGGCCTCGCGCCCGAGGCGCGCAAGGAAATCCTGCGTCACCTGACGATGGCGGAAGGCCTCGAGCGCTACCTTGCGACGCGTTACCCGGCACAGAAGCGGTTCTCGCTCGAGGGCGGCGACAGCCTGATTCCCCTGCTCGAGGACCTGATCCAGACCGGCGGCTCGCAGGGCGTCGAGGACATCGTCATCGGCATGGCTCATCGCGGCCGCCTGAACGTGCTCGTCAACGTGCTGGGCAAGTCGCCTGAAGCGCTGTTCTCCGAGTTCGAGGGCAAGTACGACCTGAAGAAGCTCAAGGGCTCCGGCGACGTGAAGTACCACAAGGGCTTCTCGTGCGACGTGAAGACGCCGGCAGGCAACGTGCACGTGGCGCTCGCGTTCAACCCTTCGCACCTCGAGGTCGTGAACCCCGTCGTCGAAGGCTCGGTGCGGGCGCGCCAGGAGCGGCGCGGTGACGAGCGTGGCGACAAGGTGATGCCCGTGCTGCTCCATGGCGACTCGGCGTTCGCCGGCCAGGGCGTGATCCAGGAAACCCTGCAGATGTCGCAGGCCCGTGCCTTCTACACGGGCGGCACGATTCACCTGATCATCAACAACCAGGTCGGCTTCACCACGCACGATCCGCGCGATACGCGCTCGACGCTCTATTGCAGCGACGTCGCGAAGATGATCGAAGCGCCGATCCTGCACGTGAACGGCGACGACCCGGAAGCGGTGGTGTTCGCGACGCGGCTGGCGCTCGACTACCGACTCAAATTCCACAAGGACGTCGTCATCGATCTCGTCTGCTACCGCCGTCTCGGACACAACGAGGCCGACGAGCCGGCGGCGACGCAGCCGGTCATGTACGCCACGATCCGCAAGAAGCCGACGACGCGTCAGCTGTATGCGGACAGGCTGGTCGCCGAGGGTGT
Organism: uncultured Gammaproteobacteria bacterium; assembly: GCA_963846315.1. GTDB lineage: Bacteria > Pseudomonadota > Gammaproteobacteria > Steroidobacterales > Steroidobacteraceae > RPQJ01. The sequence continues at coordinate 38,816 of CAWJVM010000005.1, read as the reverse complement.
GATCGCGGCCGGCGAGCCGGAAGTACTCGTCGACCAGTACCGTCGCGGCCTCGATGAAGGCAGGCCGCAGACGACGAACGTGCTCGGCCTGATCGGCAACAAGTACACGGTGGACTGGACCAAGTACCACGACGTCGACTGGTTCGAGGAGATCCCTTCCGGCGTCAAGCCGGCGCTGCTTAAAGAACTGGCGGCCAAGGTCACGACGTTCCCCGAAGGCTTCACGCTGCATCGCCAGGTGCAGAAGATCATGGACGACCGGCGCAAGATGGCGGCGGGCCAGCTGATGGTGGACTGGGGCTTTGCCGAGACCCTCGCTTACGCGAGCCTGCTCGACGAAGGCTACGAGATCCGGCTCACGGGCCAGGACAGCGGCCGCGGCACGTTCTTCCATCGTCATGCCGTGGGTCACGACCAGGCGACGGGCGCGACGCACATCCCGCTGAAGCACCTGAAGCCCGGGCAGCCGCGCTTCCGCGTCACCGATTCGCTGCTGTCCGAAGAAGCCGTGCTCGGCTTCGAATACGGCTACTCGATCACCGATCCCAATTGCCTCGTGATCTGGGAAGGCCAGTTCGGCGATTTCGTGAACGGTGCGCAGGTGATCATCGATCAGTTCATTTCCTCGGGCGAAGCGAAGTGGGGCCGCTATTGCGGGCTCACGCTGTTCCTGCCGCATGGTTACGAAGGGCAGGGGCCGGAGCATTCCTCCGCGCGCCTCGAGCGCTTCCTGCAGCTCTGCGCCGAGAACAACATGCAGGTGTGCGTGCCGTCCACGCCCGCGCAGATGTTCCACGTGCTGCGCCGGCAGATGCTGCATTCGTTCCGCAAGCCGCTGATCGTCATGACGCCGAAGAGCCTGCTGCGGCACAAGCTGTCGGTGTCGGCGTTCGACGAGTTGACCAAGGGGCAGTTCCAGTGCGTCGTGAACGAAATCGACGACCTGCCGCCGAAGGACGTCACGCGCGTCGTGTTCTGCTCGGGCAAGGTCTACTTCGACCTGCTCGAGGCGCGCCGCGCCGACGAAGCACGCAACGTCGCGATCGTGCGCATCGAGCAGCTGTACCCGTTCCCGTCCGAGGATTACGCAGCCGCGCTTGCGCATTACCCGAATGCGCGTGAGATCGTCTGGTGCCAGGAAGAGCCGCAGAACCAGGGCGCGTGGTACCAGGTCCGTCATCGTCTGCAGGATTCATTGAAGGGCAACCAGGAGCTGCTGTACTCGGGCCGCCGGCCGGCCGCCGCGCCTGCGACCGGCATCCCGCAGATGCACTCGACCGAGCAGCGCGGCCTCGTCACCGCGGCGATCACCGCCTCCACGCAAGAACAGTCCTCGCGCGCCACCACACGCCTGCGCGCCACGGCCAGCACCAGGAAGAAGTCATGAGCACGATCGAAGTCCGTGTCCCGCAACTGCCCGAGTCGGTGGCCGATGCCACGCTCGTCGCGTGGCGCAAGCAGCCGGGCGATGCCGTCAGTCGCGACGAGAACCTCGTCGACCTCGAGACGGACAAGGTCGTGCTGGAAGTGCCGGCGCCGGCGAGTGGCGTGCTGCGGGAGATCAAGGTCGCGAATGGCACGACTGTGACGGGCGGGCAGCTCCTGGCCGTGATCGAGGAAGGCGTTGCAGCGGCCGCATCGTCTGCCGCTCCCGCTGCCGGCGAAGTCGGTCGCGGGCCGGGTGAAGTCCCTGCGGCAAAGGAAGCGGCGGACACGAGGAAGGACTCGGACAAGCTGGCACCATCGGTGCGACGCCTGGTCGAAGAACACAAGCTCGCGCCGACCGACATCGCGGGCTCCGGTCGCGACGGTCGTATCACCAAGGGCGACGTGCTGACCCATCTCGCTGACAAGAATGCGACTCCCGTGGCCGTACCGCCGCACCCGCACCCGCACCTGCACCCGCCGGCAAGCCGGCAGCGGCACCTGTACCGTCATTGCCTGCAGGCGAACGCGGCGAGCGTCGCGTACCCATGACGCGGCTGCGTGCGCGCATCGCCGAGCGCCTGATCCAGGCGCAATCGACGGCAGCGATGCTGACGACGTTCAACGAGGTCGACCTCAAGGCGGTCAACGAGCTGCGCGCGCGTTACAAGGAGAAGTTCGAGAAGGAGCACGGCGCCCGGCTCGGCTTCATGTCGTTCTTCGTCAAGGCCTGCGTCGAGGCGCTGAAGCGCTTCCCGGTCGTCAATGGGTCGGTCGACGGCAACGACATCGTCTACCACGAGTTTTACGACCTCGGCGTCGCCGTTTCGACGGAGCGCGGCCTGATCGTCCCGGTGCTGCGCAATGCAGACCAGATGAGTTTCGGCGAAATCGAGAAGTCGGTGGTGGGGTACGCGACGCGCGCCCGCGAAGGCCAGCTGACGCTCGAGGAACTGACCGGCGGCACGTTCACGATTACCAACGGCGGCGTGTTCGGTTCGCTGCTCTCGACGCCGATCCTCAACATGCCGCAGAGCGCCATCCTCGGCATGCACAAGATCCAGGAGCGACCCGTCGTCGTCGACGGCCAGGTCGTCGTGCGACCGATGATGTACCTGGCGCTGTCGTACGATCACCGGCTCATCGACGGCAAGGAAGCGGTGCAGTTCCTGGTGTCCGTCAAGGACTCGCTGGAGGATCCCTCACGCTTGCTGCTGCAGATCTAGAGGGGTTAGGGGACAGGGGTTAGGGGCTAGTCCGAAGGTCGCGATGCGACCGTTCCGAGACTCCGACTAACCCCTAACCCCTGTCCCCTAACCCCTTTTCGCTACGGAGTTCCCATGCCTGACTCGTACGATGTTGTCGTGATCGGCGCCGGCCCGGCCGGTTATCCCTGCGCGATCCGCGCGGCGCAGAACAAGCTCAAGGTCGCCTGCATCGACGAGTGGAAGAACCACGACGGCACATACGCGTTCGGCGGCACCTGCCTCAACGCCGGCTGCATCCCGTCGAAGGCGCTGCTCGAATCGTCCGAGCTGTATCACCGCGCGCATTCGGAATTCTCGGCGCACGGCATATCCGCGACGGGCCTCGCGTTCGACGTCACGACAATGCAGAAGCGCAAGGCGGGCATCGTCAAGGCATCGACGCAGGGCATCACCGGGCTGTTCAAGGCCGCGGGCGTCACCGCGCTGCAGGGTCACGGCAAGCTGCTGGCCGGCAACCGGGTCGAATACACCGCAGCCGACGGCAGCAAGCAGGAACTCGTCGCGAAGCACGTCGTGCTCGCTTCGGGTTCGCAGCCGATGACGCTCAAGTCGCTGCCGTTCGACGGCAAGCAGGTCGTCGATTCCTGGGGCGCCCTCGAGTTCGGAGCGGTGCCGAGGCGCCTGGGCGTCATCGGTGCCGGCGTGATCGGCCTGGAACTCGGCAGCGTGTGGCGTCGCCTCGGCGCCGAAGTCGTCGTGCTCGAGGCGATGGAGCAGTTCCTGGCCATGGCCGACCAGGCCGTCGCCAAGGAAGCGCAGAAGCACTTCAAGAAGCAGGGCCTCGACATCCGTCTCGGCGCAAAGGTCAGCGGCGCCGTCGTCAAGAAGGACGGTGTGACGCTCAAGTACACCGACGCCAAGGGTGAGCAGACGGTAACGGTCGACAAGGTCGTGGTCGCGATCGGCCGGCGGCCGTTCACGGACGGGCTGCTCGGTGAAGGCACCGGCGTGAAGCTCGACGAGCGTGGGTTCATCCAGGTCGACGACGAGTGCCACACGGGTGCCGGCAACGTCTGGGCGGTGGGTGACGTGGTGCGTGGCCCGATGCTGGCGCACAAGGGCAAGGAAGAAGGCGTGATGGTCGGCGACCTCATCGCGGGCCTGCACTCCGAAGTGAATTACAAGGCGGTGCCGTCGGTGATCTACACCGCGCCGGAAATCGCCTGGGTGGGCCTGACCGAAGAGCAGGTCAAGGCCAGCGGCCGCGACTACAAGGTGGGTTCGTTCCCGTTCATGGCGAGCGGCCGAGCCCGCGCGATGGAAGCGCCGGCGGGTTTCTGCAAGGTCATCGCCGCCAAGGACGACGACGAGATCCTTGGCGTGCACATCATCGGCCCGATGGCAGGCGAGCTGATCGCCGAAGCCGTGCTGGCGATGGAATATTCGGCCAGCACCGAGGACCTGCAGCGCACGATGCACGCGCACCCGACGCTGAGTGAAGCGCTGCATGAAGCCGCGCTCGGGGCGGACAAGCGGGCAATCGATTTCCCCAATCGCTGACGCCGCTCGTCAGGCGCGATGCCGCCGGCGAGCCCGGATCACGTTCGGCAACGACGAGAATCGGGCCAGCAGGCGGCTCAGTTCCTCGAGGCCGTGGACTTTCACGGTCACGTCCACCGCGGCCGTGTTCTCCGCCGCGTCCGTCACCGTGTGCATCGCCTCGATGCTGATGTGCTCGTCAGCGAGCACGCCGGAGATGTCGCGCACGAGACCGCGCCGGTCGTAGGCATCGATCACGATGCCGACCGGGAAGGTGCGCTCGTCCGACTGCCGGCCCCAGTCCACCGTCAGCACACGCTCGGGATTCACCTCGCGCAACCGCAGCAGGTTCGAACAGGTCGCGCGATGGATGCTCACGCCGCGGCCGATCGTGATGTAGCCGAGGATTTCCTCGGGTGGCACGGGTCGACAGCAGCGTGCGATCGAGCTCAGCAGGTCGCCGACGCCGTCGATGACCATCCCCGCCGAGCCGCCGTGCGCGGCGGGCTTGGCGAGCCGTGGTCCGCGCTGGACTTCCTGGTGCTCATGCAACCGTCGATGGACCGCGCCGGCCACCTGTGCCAGCGAGATGTCGCCTTCGCCGAGACCCTGGTAGAGCGCATCGGCGTTGTCGAGGCCGAGGTCGCCGAGGATTTCCGGCAACGGCGGGGCACGCACGCCGAGGCGGTCCAGTTCGCGCTCGAGCATCTGCCGGCCCTGCTCGCGGTTCTGGTCCTCGTCCTGCTTGCGGAACCAGCCGCGGACCTTGGCGCGACTGCGCGGTGACGCCAGGAAACCGAGTTGTGGCAGCAGCCAGTCGCGACTCGGGTGCGGCTGCTTGGATGGAATGATCTCGACGGTGTCGCCGTTCGACAACTTGAAGTCGAGCGTCACCATGCGCCCGTTGACCCGGGCGCCGCGGCAGCGATGGCCCAGGTTGGTGTGCACCTGGTAGGCGAAATCGAGCGGTGTCGCGCCCTTGGGCAGGTCGACGACCTCGCCCTTGGGGCTCAAGGCAAACACCCGGTCCTCGAACACTTCGGCCTGCAATCCTGCCAGCAGGTCGGGTTCGGAACCATCGCGTTGCGACGGCTCGAGCAACTGACGCAGCCAGACCATCTTCTGCTGGAAACTCGCCTCGACCTTGCGGCCTTCCTTGTATTGCCAGTGTGCCGCGACGCCGAGCTCGGCGTGCTCGTGCATCTCGCGGGTGCGGATCTGTACTTCGAGCGGCAGCCTTCCGGGTCCGATGACCGCCGTGTGCAGGGAGCGGTAATTGTTGCCCTTGGGGGTCGCGATGTAGTCGTCGAACTCGCCTGGAATGTAGTTCCAGAGGCCGTGCACGACGCCTAGCGCGGCATAGCACTCGGCGATGGTGTCGACCATGACGCGAACCGCGAGCACGTCCATGACCTGGTCGAACTGCAGCGACTTGCGCTGCATCTTCCGCCAGATGCTGTAGATGTGCTTTGGCCGGCCCGTGATCTCGCCGCGGATGCCGAGCTGGTCGAGTTCGCGACTCAGCTCGCGCGTGAGGTCCTCGATGTATTGCTCGCGCTCGGCGCGCTTGGACTTGAGCCACCCGGCGATGCGCTTGTAATCCTCCGGCGCACTGAAGCGGAAGGCGAGGTCCTCCAGTTCCCATTTGAACTGCCAGATGCCGAGGCGGTTGGCGAGCGGCGCGTAGATCTCCTGTGTTTCGAGCGCGGCCCGGCGCAGCTCGGCTTCAGGCGCGGACTTCATTGCGCGCATGCGCACGAGTTGCAGCGCAAGCCGGATCAGGACCAGGCGCACATCGGACGCGAGCGCGAGCAGCAGTTTGCGCAACCCCTCCGCCTGCTCGGGCTTCAGGTGCTGACCCGGGTTCCATTCGGCTGGAATGCCACTGTCGCCGACGCGCTCGAGTTCCCGCGCCAGGCGCATGGCCGGTTCGCCGAAGAGCTCGAGCGCCTTGGGTTCCTCGATGAGCCCACCCTGGCGCAAGGGCACGAGTAGCGCCGCGAGCAGCACGTCGTCGTCCGCCTGCAACTGCGCGAGGGCCGCCATCAGCTCGACACTGCGCAAGGTGTGCTCATTCGGCGCAAGGACGCTCACCGCGTCGAGCGCGGCGCGCACCTTCGGTGTCAGTGAACGAATGTCGATTTCGGCGGGCTTCAAGATGGAATACTCGACGGCGGCGCACGGGCGTGCGGCGCCCGGACGAAAAACGCTATCATACGACGACGGCTTTTCAGGCTCAGTGCCGGGTGGTTATTTGCCGAGAATCAATCGCGGCGGTCGGCGCTGGACGCTCGCAGCAGGCGCGACGGGGACCGCTGGCGAGACGATTCGCATCCTCGGCATCGACCCGGGGTCGCAGGCGACCGGCTTCGGCATCATCGACTGGCTGGACGGCGACGCCCGCTACGTCGCGAGCGGAGCCATCCGCACGCGCGGTGAGGCGTTTCCGCCGCGGTTGCGCCAGATCTTCGACGGCGTGCAGGAACTCATCCAGCAGTACGTGCCGCAGGAGGTCGCGATCGAGCGCGTGTTCATGCACCGCAATGCCGACAGTGCCCTCAAGCTGGGGCAGGCGCGGGGCGCGGCGATCTGCGGGGTCTTTTCGGGCGTGGCGACCGTGTACGAATACGCGCCCCGTGAAGTGAAGCTGGCGATCGTCGGGCAAGGCGGCGCGCAGAAGGAACAGGTTCAGCTCATGGTGATGTCGCTGCTCAAGCTCAAGGGCGAACTCGGACCCGATGCCGCCGATGCGATCGGGCTGGCGCTTTGCCATGCCTACTCTCGTGGCGCGCGCCAGGCCGTCGATGCCTCGATCGCGCTGCTCGGAGCCCGGCCTTGATCGGTTTCCTGCGCGGTCGCCTCGCCGCGAAGCATCCACCCGTGCTGCTGCTGGACGTCGGTGGCGTCGGTTACGAAATCGAGGCGCCGATGTCGACGTTCTACGGTCTGCCGGCGGTCGGCGCGGACATCATGCTGCATACGCATCTCGTCGTGCGCGAGGATGCCCACATCCTGTTCGGCTTCGGCACGGAGCGCGAGCGCAGCCTGTTCCGCGAACTCATCCGGATTTCCGGTGTGGGTCCGCGCATCGCGCTCGGCATCCTCTCCGGTGCCAGCGTGGACGAGTTCCACCGGTGCGTGGAAACGCAGGATGCCGCGTCCCTCACGCGCATTCCGGGCATCGGCCGCAAGACGGCGGAGCGGCTCATCATCGAAATGCGCGATCGCCTGCAGGTACTGGCAACAGGTCAGTCGTTCGAGATTCGCGGCCCGGCAGGCACGGCGGCGCCCGCGCCCAGCCCGCAGGCCGAAGCCTTCAGTGCGCTGGTGGCACTGGGTTACAAGCCGGCAGAGGTCACGCGCCTGTTGCAGAAGATCGATCCGTCCGTGACCACCACCGAAGAACTCATCCGCCACGCACTGCGCGCAACCAGCAAGTGATGCCGCAGCGAGCCAGCACACGCCCCAGGACACACCTTTGACGATCGAACCCGACCGTGTCGTTTCCGCCGCCGGCCAGCGCGAGGAAGACGTCTACGACCGCGCCGTGCGACCGAAGACGCTCGCCGATTACGTCGGCCAGCCGGCGATGAAAGCACAGATGGAAATCTTCATCGCAGCGGCCCGCAATCGCGGCGAGTCGCTCGACCACGTGCTGATCTTCGGCCCGCCGGGCCTCGGCAAGACGACGCTTGCGCACGTCATTGCCAACGAACTCGGTGTCGGCTTCAAGCAGACCTCCGGGCCGGTGCTCGAACGTGCAGGCGACCTGGCGGCCCTGCTCACCAACCTGCAACCCAACGAAATCCTGTTCGTCGACGAAATCCATCGCCTGAGCCCGGTGGTCGAGGAAATCCTCTACCCGGCGCTCGAGGACTTCCAGCTCGACATCATGATCGGCGAAGGCCCGGGCGCACGCTCGATCAAGATCGACCTGCCGCCGTTCACGCTGATCGGCGCCACCACCCGGGCGGGCCTGCTGACGTCGCCATTGCGCGATCGCTTCGGCATCGTGCAGCGGCTCGAGTTCTACGGCCACGACGAACTGCAGCGCATCGTGCAGCGGTCGGCCGGCATCCTCGGCGTGCCGACCGACGTGGAAGGGGCCGCACAGATTGCCACGCGCTCCCGCGGCACGCCCCGCATCGCCAACCGGCTGCTGCGACGCGTACGCGATTTTGCCGAAGTGAAGGCGGGTGGACGCATCACGCAGGAGGTGGCGCGTGCCGCACTCGACCTGCTCGACGTCGATCCACAGGGTTTCGACCCGATGGACCGCCGGCTGATGCTCACGATCATCGAGAAGTTCGACGGCGGACCGGTCGGTGTCGACAGCCTGGCCGCCGCGCTCGGCGAAGAGCGCGGTACGATCGAGGACGTGATCGAGCCTTTCCTGATCCAGCAGGGGTACATCATGCGTACGGCGCGCGGGCGCGTGGCCGCACGCAACGCCTACCTGCACTTCGGCCTGACGCCGCCCGCCGTCGAGGCGCGGCCGGGCAATCTCGGGCTGTTCGAAGGTTGACGAGGTGATCCAAGCATGATCGGTGAGCATTCCATCCTGGAGCTGCTGCTGCAGGCCAGCGTCATCGTGCAGCTCGTGATGCTGCTGCTCATCGGCGCGTCGGTGGCCTCGTGGGCGATGATCTTCAGCAAGCGCAAGCTGCTGAACGACGCGCGGCACGCGGCAGACCGGTTCGAGGACGACTTCTGGTCGGGCGGCGATCTCGCGGCACTCTACAAGTCGCTCGAAGGCGGCACGCACACGGGCATGGCCGATATCTTCGTGTCCGGCTTTCGCGAGTTCTCGCGGTTGCGGTCGCAACTTGGACTCGCGGGTGCGCAGCTGCTCGATGCCAGCCGGCGCTCGATGAAGATCGCGCAGCTCAAGGAGACCGACCGTCTCGAGCAGAACCTCTCGACGCTGGCGACGATCGGCTCGACCAGCCCGTACGTGGGTCTGTTCGGCACGGTGTGGGGCATCCTCACGGCGTTCCAGGCGCTCGGCAACGTGCAGCAGGCCACGCTCGCCACGGTGGCGCCGGCCATCGCCGAGGCCCTCATTGCCACCGCGATGGGTCTGTTCGCAGCCATCCCGGCCGTCATTGCCTACAACCGCTATGCGGACCAGGTGAGCCGGCTCGAATTGCGCTACGACACCTTCATGGAAGAGCTGTCCGCCATCCTGCAGCGCCATGCCGGCGGCGTGCAGGGCTGAGGAGTCGAAGACGATGTCGCGCAGACGCGGCCGCAAGTTGATGGGCGAGATCAACGTCGTGCCGTACATCGACGTGATGCTGGTGCTGCTCATCATCTTCATGGTCACCGCGCCGATGCTGAGCCAGGGCATCAAGGTCGACCTGCCACAGGCTGCGGCCGAGCCGATCGAGCCCGACGATCTCGAGCCGCTGCTGCTGAGCGTCGACAGCGCAGGTGCGATGTACCTGAACCTTGGCGATCCCAGGCAGGCCCTCGACGATGCGCAGCTGCTCGAAGTGGCAACTGCCGCTTTGCGCAGGGAACCGAAGCGCCCCGTTTTGGTCAAGGCTGATAGGGCCGTGCCTTACGGTCGGGTCGTGGAGGGCATGGTGCTGTTGCAGCAGGCGGGCGCAAAGAAGGTGGGTTTCGTCACGGAGCCGTTGTCCGCCGAGCGCGGATCCGGGTCGCGCTGACCCATGGCTCGCGCCGCGAGCGGCAACCTGCGGCCCTGGATCGGGTCAGCCATCGTCCATGGGCTGGTCGTGGTCGCGCTCGTGCTGGCTGCCTTTCAATGGCGCACGGATCCGCCACCGCCGCAACTCGCCATCGAGGGCAACGTGGTTCGCTACGATGATTTGCCCTCGTCGGTGAAGGCAGGCAGGCCGATCCGAGAGCCCGCACCGAACACCACCGGTGAAGCAGGCCCCGCCACCCACGCCCAGGCCGGAGCCCGTGCCCGAACCCAGGCCAGAGCCCAGGTCTGAGCCCAAGATCGAGCCGAAGCCCGACCCTGCCGTGCCCAAACAGCAAGCGCAGGCGGAAGCGAAAGCCAAATCAGACGCGCAGGCCAAGGCCGCAGCCACAGTCGAACGACGCCGCGCAGAAGAAGCGCAGGTCGCGGCAGGGAAAGCGCAGGAGGCCGCCGCGCGCAAGGCGGAAGCGGCCGCCGCAGAACAGAAGCAGGCCGAGCAGGCAAAGGCCGCGCACGAAGCCGAGGTCAAGGCCGCGCACGAAGCCGAGGTCAAGGCCGCGCACGAAGCCGACTTGCGTCGTGCCCTCGAGGACGAGGAGGCGGGCGAGGCGCTGGCGCGCTCCGGGATCGTCGACGAGTATCGAACGCTGTTGATCCAGACCATCGAGCGCAACTGGAATCGGCCGCCATCGGCACGCGCGGGCCTTGAATGCACGCTGTACGTGACCCAGGCGACCGGCGGCATGGTGCTCGACGTGAAGATCGGCGACTGCAACGGCGACCAGGCCGTGCGCGAATCCGTGTCCAATGCAGTGTATCGTTCCTCGCCGCTGCCCGCGCCGCGCGATGCGCGCGCGTTCCAGCGCAAGCTGGTGATCGTATTCAAGCCAATGGAGTGACGTGGAGATGACGTTTCAACGCGCCTTGGCGCGTCCCAAGAAGAAGAGTTCGGCTCGGGTGTTGGCCTGGCTCGTCATGCTCGCGGGTTCGCTCGCGGCCAGTGCCCATGCGCAACTTCGCCTCGACATCAGCCAGGGTGTGCGCGATGCGGTGCCGATCGCCGTCGTGCCGTTCGGCGGCCAGGCTGAAGGCGGTGCGAACGACGTCAGTGCCGTCATATCGGGCGACCTGCAGCTGAGCGGGCGATTCGCGCCGCTCGAACGTCGTGACCTGGTTGCGCGTCCGACGCAGGGTGCGCAGGTCCGTTTCGAGGACTGGCGCCTGCTCAAGTCCGATTTCCTGGTCATCGGCACCGTGGCACCGGACGGGAGTGGGCTCGCCGTGGAATTCGAGCTTTTCAACGTGCAAACCGGCCAGCAATTGCTCACGCAGCGGCTGGTCACCAACGAACGCGGCCTGCGTGCCACGGCGCACCGGATTGCCGACCTGATCTTCGAACGGCTCACTGGCATTCCGGGCGCGTTCTCGACCCGCGTCGCGTACGTCTCGGTGGATGGCCGGCCGCCTGCGCAGCGCTTCCGCCTGATGATTGCCGATGCCGATGGTTACGGCCCGCGCATCGTCACCGAGTCGTCGGAACCCATCATGTCCCCGGCCTGGTCGCCCGACGGCCAGAGCCTGGCCTACGTTTCATTCGAGGGCAAAGCGTCTGCGATCTACGTGCAGCGGCTGGCGACGGGCGAGCGCAGGCGTGTCTCGGCTCGATCCGGCATCAACGGCGCGCCAGTGTGGTCGCCCGATGGTCGCAAGCTGGCACTGACCTTGTCGCGAGACGGCAACCTCGACCTGTACGTGCTCGACCTGGCGACGCAAGGCCTCACGCGCCTGACGACCGACAGCGCCATCGACACCGAGCCGGAGTGGTCGCGCGATGGTGCATCGATCTATTTCACGTCGGACCGGGCAGGTAGCGCGCAGGTCTACCGGTTGGGCGTGGGCGCCGGTCAGGAAGCACAGCGCCTGACCTTCACCAACGGGTACAACGCGCGTCCGCGCTTGTCGCCGGACGGCCAGTCGCTGGCGCTGGTGACACTCGATCGTGGTGCGTATCGGATCGCGACCTACGACCTGAAGACGCGCAACCTGCACGTGCTGACCGATGGCCGGCAGGACGAGGCGCCGAGCTTCGCGCCGAACGGTGCGATCATCATCTATGCGACGCGCGCGGGCGCGAAGGGCACGCTGGCGATGGTCTCGGCCGACGGCCGGTTCCAGCAACGGCTCAGTTCGGACACCAGCGACGTCCGCGAGCCGGTCTGGTCGCCGTTCCCGTCCGCACAGCGGTGAAGCGCGCGGCGTCGCAAGGTATCATTCGCGAAATTTGCCGGCCGCCGCTGCGCGGCCTCGACCCTCCAGGAGTTCGATGACCATGAAATGGACCCATGCCGTTGCCTTCGCCTTGCTCGCCGTCGGCCTGGCGGGCTGCTCCAAGCCGAAGCAGGTACAGCCGGAGACCACGACGCAGGCCCCGGTCGACAGCAGCGCGCAGACCAGCGGTCTCGGCAACGAGACCGGCCCGGCCACGGGGGCGACCACGGGCACGATGAGCGCCGCACAGCAGCAGGCGCTGGCCGCCCTGCAGTCTCGCAACCTCGTCTTCTTCGAGTTCGACAGCAGCGAGATTCGATCCGACTACGTCAGCGTCGTGGCAGCGCATGCCGCGTACCTGGCCAAGTACCCGACCGCGCGCGTGCGCCTCGAGGGCCATACGGACGAACGCGGCTCGCGCGAATACAACATCGGCCTCGGCGAACGGCGCGCGCAGACGGTGCGCAAGGCGCTGATGTTGCAGGGCGTCGCCGATTCGCAGGTCACGACGGTCAGCTACGGCGAGGAGCGTCCTGCAGTCGAGGGATCCGACGAATCCGCCTTTGCGCAGAATCGCCGTGTCGAAATCGTGCAGGTGCACTAGTCAATGAACACCCTCGTGCGTGCCGGTTTCATGGTGTCGGCATTGCTGGCCAGCACGCTGGTCCAGGCGGCTGCCAGCAACAAGGAACTCGAATCGCGGGCGGATGCCGGCGACCAGCGCCTGGGCGCACTCGAGAGCCGGGTCAACCAGTCGCTGCTCGACCTGCAGCGGCAGATCGAGAAATCGCAGCAGGAGCTGCGCACGTTGCGCGGCCAGATCGAGGAAGCCCGGCACGAGCTCGAATCCCTGCAGCAACAGCAGCGTGACCTCTACGGCGACCTCGACCGGCGCCTGCTGGTGATGGAGAACGGGGCCGGTGGCACGCCGGTCGCAGCGGGGGGCGCCACCCAGGCACCCGACGTGGTGTTCGCCGACGAGTCGTCGGTGTACGGCGAAGCCTTTGCCGCGATGAAAGCCGGCCGCTACGAGGAAGCCGCGCGCGGCTTCCAGACCTACCTCGCGAAATATCCGCGCGGCCCGCGCGCCGACAATGCCACGTACTGGCTCGGTGAAGCCCAGTTCGTGCAGCAGCAATACGATGCCGCGCTGAGGTCGTTCCAGGCCGTCGCGGCCTTTGCCGAGTCACGTCGCCTGCCGGACGCGATGTACAAGGTTGCCCTCAGCCAGTACGAACTGAAGGCTTTCAAGAACGCGCGCACGACGCTGGGCAAGGTCATTTCGACCTACCCGGATGCCGACGCTGCCAAGCAGGCCCAGGCGCAGCTCGACAAGATGAATGCCGAGGGTCGGTGAGCCGGCTCAAGATCACCGAGACCTTCGTCTCGATCCAGGGTGAAGCCGACGCCGTTGGCTGGCCCACGCTCTTCGTCCGCCTCACGGGGTGCCCGCTGCGTTGCGTTTATTGCGATACGCAGTATTCGTTCTACGGCGGCGAGTGGCGCACCCTCGATGAACTGCTCGACATCGCCCGCGCAAGTGGCGTGCGCCACGTCTGCGTCACGGGTGGCGAACCGCTCGCACAAAAGGCGTGCCTGGAACTGCTGGCTGCCTTGTGTGATTTGGGCTGTGCGGTGTCGCTCGAGACGAGCGGTGCCCTCGACGTCGCCGGGGTCGATCCGCGGGTCAGCCGCGTCGTCGACTTCAAGACCCCCGGGTCCGGCGAGGTCGAACGCAACAAGCTCAAGAACCTCGACGTGCTGACGCCGCACGACCAGCTCAAGTTCGTGCTCTGTTCGCGCGCCGACTACGAATGGGCTCGTGACCTGCTGCGCGCGCGCGCCGCGCCGCTGCCCGCGCAAGTGCTGTTCTCGCCGGTCTGGGGCCAGCTCGAGCCGCGCGATCTCGCGGATTGGATCCTGGCGGATCGCCTGCCGGTGCGGCTGCAGGTTCAGCTGCACAAATACCTCTGGGGCAACGAGCCGGGTCGTTGATGACGCGACAAACCGTAGTCACTCGAGACACCGCCGGTGCACGAAGGGCCATCGTGCTGGTGTCAGGTGGACTCGATTCCGCGACTTGCCTGGCCCTGGCACGCGCCGAGGGTTGCTGCTGCCACGCACTCAGTTTTCAGTATGGCCAGCGTCACCACGCTGAATTGAACGCCGCCCGCAAAGTGGCGGCGCAGCTCGGTGCCGTCGAACACCGCATCATGCAGATCGATCTCGGCGCCTTCGGCGGGTCGGCGCTGACGGATGCGTCGATCGCCGTCCCCGAAGACGGGGCGAGCGGCGCCGACATCCCGGTCACCTACGTGCCCGCGCGCAATACCGTCTTCCTCGCGTTCGCACTGGCCTGGGCCGAAGTCCTGCGGGCGCACGACATCTTCATCGGCGTGAATGCCGTCGACTACTCCGGTTACCCGGATTGTCGCCCGGAGTTCATCGCCGCATTTGCACGCATGGCGAATCTCGCCACGCGCGAAGGCGTGGAAGGCACCGAACCGCTGCGGATCCGCACGCCCCTGATCGACCTGAGCAAGGCCGAGATCATCCGCCGCGGCATCGAACTCGGCGTGGACTTCGGCACGACTGTTTCCTGCTACCAGGCGGACGCCGAGGGCAGGGCCTGTGGACGCTGCGATTCCTGCCGTTTGCGCGCGGCCGGGTTTGCGGCGGCGGGAGTCGCAGATCCCACGGTATATCGATGATCGGCTATAATTCGCGGTTCATTGTCGGGGCCGTTAGCTCAGCGGTAGAGCAGCTGGCTTTTAACCAGTTGGTCGATGGTTCGATCCCATCACGGCCCACCATCAAGTCCACCACCGCCTGGAATGCCAGCCACCGGCGGCTATGCGTGATGCACGCCTGGCCGCACGCATTACGGATTGAGCCTCCGGATAGCCCCTGTTAGATTCATCAGCTCCCACCCCCCCCCACTCATCCGAGAGAAACCATGAAGAACAAGGTGTTCGCTTCCCTGGCCGCAGTCGCGCTCGCGTTTGCCGCCCCCGCCATGGCGGAAAAGTCGGCTGGCACCATGGTCGACGATGGCACCATCGCCACCTCCGTGAAGGGCAGCCTGCTGGCGGAGAAGGGCGTGCCCTCGAGCGACGTCAACGTCGAGGTGTACAAGGGCGTCGTGCTGCTGAGCGGCTTCGTCAAGACCCAGGCCGAGAAAGATGCGGCGGGCAAGGTCGCCAAGAACGTCAAGGACGTGGCGTCCGTGCGCAATCAACTCGTGGTGCACCCGGCCACGTCGATGGGCACCAAGCTCGACGACACGATGCTGGTAAGCAAGGTCAAGGCGGCGCTGGTGGATGCCAAGGACGTGAAGTCCGGCCAGATCAACGTCGAGGCGCGTGGCGGCATCGTGCAGCTCGGCGGCTTCGTGACTGGCGACAAGATGAAGGACCGCGCACTCGCCGTCACCAAGGGCGTGAAAGGCGTGACCCGCGTCGACGACGCGCTGTTCGTCAAGCCGGAATGATCCGCCGCCACCCGGCGACACAGACCAGCAACGCGTAGCCGTTGCGTGAAGAGGCCCCGTTCGTCGGGGCCTTTTTGCGTTCCAGTCCGCGCGGACGCCACGGGCAGGGCAGTTGCCGTCCTGCGCCGGTTTGCCCCGTGGCGGCATTCCGCTACCATGCGCACCTACAGTTTCATTGGTAACTAACCGGCGGGAGGGCTGTCATGGCCGACCTCTTCGAGAATCCGATGGGTACCGACGGCTTCGAATTCGTCGAATACACCGCCCCCGATCCCGAGTTGCTGCGCTCGCTGTTCGAGCGGATGGGCTTTCCGGTCACGGCGCGTCACCGCAGCAAGAACGTCACGTTGCACAAGCAGGGCGACGTCAATTTCATCATCAATGCCGAGCCGGGCAGTTTCGGCCAGCGTTTCGCGCAGCAGCATGGGCCTTCCGCCTGCGCGATGGCGTTTCGCGTGAAGGATGCTGCCAAGGCCTTCAAGCGCGCGGTCGAGCTCGGTGCCAAGCCGGTACAGAATCCCGTGGGTCCGATGGAACTCAACATCCCGGCCATCGAAGGCATCGGCGGCAGCCAGGTGTACCTCGTCGACCGCTATGGCGAGAACACGATCTACGACGTCGATTTCGTCCCAGCGCAGGACCGCGGTGCGCTGCGTTCGACGGGGCTGTCGGTCATCGATCACCTGACCCACAACGTGCATCGCGGCAACATGGCCAAGTGGGCAGGTTTTTACGAGAAGCTCTTCAACTTCCGTCAAATCCGCTACTTCGACATCGAAGGCAAGAAGACCGGGCTTTTCAGCAAGGCGATGACCAGCCCGTGCGGCAAGATCCGCATCCCGATCAACGAGTCGCAGGACGACAAGTCGCAGATCGAGGAATACCTGCGCGAATACCAGGGCGAAGGCATCCAGCACATCGCGCTGCACACGGCCGACATCCTGGCCACGGTCGACGCGCTGCGCGACAACGGCATCCAGTTCCAGGACACGCCGGCGACGTACTACGAAGGCGTGCCGGCCCGGGTGGAGGGGCACCGCGAGGATCTCGAGGAACTGGCACGACGCCGGATCCTGATCGACGGCAGCGCGAAGGACGGCATCCTGCTGCAGATCTTCACCACCAACGTCATCGGCCCGATCTTTTTCGAGATCATCCAGCGCAAGGGCAACGAAGGCTTCGGTGAAGGCAACTTCCGCGCGCTGTTCGAGTCGATCGAACTCGACCAGGAACGGCGCGGCGTCATTTGAAGGGGTTAGGGGATAGGGGATAGGGGTTAGGGGTTAGTCGGAAGGGCGCAGCTCCGCTTCTGAACCGGCCGCTGACCTCGCCAATGCTCGAGATTGGTGCGGCTCCTCCGACTAACCCCTAACCCCTATCCCCTAACCCCTCGTTGGAGGTGGCTGTGAAGAACTACATACCTTTGTCTCGCGTCGAGGGCATCGCCTCGCGGCAGGCGCACTGCGACCTGCCCGAAGGCACGTACGAACGCGAGATGAGCAAGGAAGGCTTTTTCGGCCCGGCCGCCTTTTTCCACCATCGGCACCCGCCGACGGGCTGGACCGAGTTTGAAGGCCCGCTGCTTCCGCGCGCGCTCGACCTCGCACAGCTGCCGGTCGGGCCGACCAGCCCCTGGGCGGCCACCGAAGTGCTGGCGAATGCGTCGTGCCGGGTGCGCTTCTGGCGCCCGTCGCAAAGCATGGACAAGCTCGCGCGCAATGCCGACGGCGACGAGCTGTTGTTCATGCACAGTGGGGCGGCGGAACTGTATTGCGATTTCGGGCATCTGGGCCTGCGTGCCGGCGATTACCTCATGTTGCCGCGAGGCACGATGTGGCGACTCGAGATCGCCGCACCCATCGACGTGCTGATGATCGAATCCACCAACGCGAGCTACGGCTTGCCCGACCGCGGCCTGGTCGGTCCACACGCGGTTTTTGATCCTGCGATTCTCGACACGCCGCGCATCGACGACGCCTTCAAGGCGCAACAGTCGTCCACCCAGGGCTGGCAGGTCGAGGTCAAGCGCCGCGGCGCGATCTCGCGCATTACGTACCCGTTCAACCCGCTCGATGCCATTGGCTGGCACGGCGAGTTGGCGCCGGTGCGACTCAACGTTCGTGACATCCGTCCGCTCATGAGTCATCGCTACCACCTGCCGCCGTCGGCACACACGACATTCCTGTCGTCGCGCTTCGTGGTCTGCACGTTCGTGCCGCGGCCGTTCGAGACGGATCCGAAGGCACTGAAGGTGCCGTTCTTCCACAACAACGACGATTACGACGAAGTCATTTTCTATCACGCCGGCGACTTTTTCAGCCGCGACAACATCCACCCCGGCATGCTCACGTACCATCCCGCGGGCTTCACGCACGGCCCGCACCCGAAGGCGCTCACGCGAATGTTCGAGCAGACCAAGCCTGCAAC
The DNA here is from genome assembly GCA_963846315.1 of uncultured Gammaproteobacteria bacterium. Taxonomy (GTDB): domain Bacteria; phylum Pseudomonadota; class Gammaproteobacteria; order Steroidobacterales; family Steroidobacteraceae; genus RPQJ01. The sequence continues at coordinate 20,788 of CAWJVM010000005.1, read as the reverse complement.
GGACGAATACGCGGTCATGATCGATACGCGCGATCCGATCGAAGTCAGCGCGGGCGGGCTGGCAGTGGAGTGGGCCGCCTACGTCGACAGCTGGAAGGGCTGATGAAACTCGCCACGCTGCGCAACGGTACGCGGGACGGCCAGTTGGTCGTGGTCAGCCGTGACCTCAAGTGGGCGATGCCCGTGCCCTCGATCGCGCCCACGCTGCAGGCCGCGCTGGACGACTGGCCGCGCACGTCGCCGCTGCTGCTCGAGGTGTCCGATCACCTCGCCGAAGGCCATGCGAATGGCGCGTTGCCGTTCGACCCGAACGCCGCACTGGCGCCGCTGCCGCGTTCGTGCCACTGGGTCGACGGCTCGGCCTACGTCAACCACGTCGAGCTCGTGCGCAAGGCGCGCAACGCCGACATGCCGCCGAGCTTCTGGAGCGATCCGCTCGTCTACCAGGGCGGCTCGGACGACTTCATCCCGCCCACCGGCGATGTGCCAGTGCCCAGCGAAGACTACGGCATCGACCTCGAAGGCGAAGTCGCCGTGATCACCGACGACGTGCCGATGCTGACCGGCGTTGCCGAGGCGGCCCGTCACATCCAGCTCATCATGCTCGTCAATGACTGGTCGCTGCGCAACCTGATCCCGGGCGAACTCGCCAAGGGCTTCGGCTTCTACCAATCGAAACCCGCCACTTCGTTTTCACCGTGCGCCATCACGCCGGATGAGCTCGGCGAGGCCTGGTCCGGCAGCATGGTGCACCTGCCGCTGGTGTCGCACATCAACGGCAAGCTGTTCGGTCGGCCCAACGCGGGTGTCGACATGACGTTCGATTTTGCGCAACTGATCGCGCACGTGACGAAGACGCGACGGCTCGGGGCAGGAACCGTCATCGGGTCGGGAACGGTCTCCAATTACGACCGCTCGAGCGGGTCGTCCTGCCTGGCGGAAACCCGGGCCCTGGAGCAGATCGCCAATGGCCGGTCGACCACGCCGTTCCTGCGCTTCGGCGACCGCGTGCGGATAGAAATGTTCGGCCGCGATGGCGCGAGCCTGTTCGGCGCGATCGATCAACAGGTCGTCCCGGCCCGACCGGGCGCCACCGGCGGCTGACCACGGGCACCCGACTCGGGCATCATGTGACGGTCCGACCGCACAGGTGTCCCCATGTTCGAAACGCTGGAACCGCTCGCGCCCGATTCGATTCTCGGCGTGACCATCGCTTTCCGTCGCGATACGTCGCCATTGAAGGTGGACCTCGGCGTTGGCGTCTACCGTGACGAATCGGGCAATACACCCGTGCCGGCCGCTGTGCGCGAGGCTGAATTTGCGTTGCTCAGCGAGCAGACGACAAAGAGTTATGTCGGTCCCGCGGGCAACCTCGATTTCAACGAGCGAATCGTTGGACTGGCGCTGGGGCCGCTGGCAGCCGGGCTTGCGGACCGCACGTCGACGATCCAGACCGTCGGCGGCTGCGGTGCGCTCAGGCTCGGTGCCGAACTCGTCAAGTCCGCGCGACCGGACACCATGGTGCACGTGAGCGATCCGACGTGGGCCAACCACGAACCGCTCATCGGCAGCTCGGGCATGCGGCTCGAGCGCTACCCGTATTTCGACGCGGCGCGTCGAGCCGTCGCATTCGACGCGATGCTTGCGCACATCGATACGCTGCCGGCGGGCGCGCTGGTCCTGCTGCATGCGTGCTGCCACAACCCGACGGGCGCCGACCTGGCGCCTGATCAGTGGCGCGCACTCGCCGCAGTGATCGAACGCCGGGGGCTCGTGCCGTTCGTTGACCTGGCGTACCAGGGCTTCGGCGACGACCTCGAGTCCGACGCCATCGGGCTGCGAACGCTGGCGCAACGGGTGCCGGAGCTCCTGCTCGCGATCTCGTGCTCCAAGAATTTCGGCCTGTACCGCGAGCGGACCGGTGCACTTGCCGTCATCTCGGCCAACGGCACCGCTCGGGCGGCCGTGGCGACGCACCAGGCGCGGCTGGCCAGGCGCATGTATTCGATGCCCCCGGATCACGGCGCGGCCATCGTGGCCCGTGTGCTCGCCGATGCGGAGTTGCGGCAGGACTGGCAGGACGAGGTCGGCTCAATGGTGTCGCGCCTGAAGTCGTTGCGGACTCTGTTGGCGTCACGGCTGGCGGCGCGGCTGCCGGGCCACGACTTCGGCTGGATCACGCGCCAGCGCGGCATGTTCTCGTTGCTTGGGTTGCCGGAGGCGGATATCGCCCGGCTGCGGGACGAACATCACATCTACATGCCGCCGGACGGTCGCGTGAATGTGGCCGGCATCAGCGACGGCAACGTCGACTACGTCGCGGAGGCGGTGGCGGGCCTGCTCGCCTGAACCGCCGCCCATCCGGCCGGAGCTGAGCGGTCTCGCGGACGGCGACTAGCCGGGGCGGGCAGCTTTACTATAGAATCAGCGGTCCGAGGTATCCGTGTTGCCCGTTGGGCAGGGCGGACCTTGGCCGGTTCAGGGCACCTCGCGGCGTCTTGAGGCGGCGGGTGATTCGCCAAAGAGGTCCCCGCAAGCGGGGATTTTTCTTTTGCGACGGTCGGTAAGGCCGGTCGCAGCAAGAAGAAATGGGCCGCGGGCCCATTTTTCGTTTGTGGGGTTCGCGCGAGGACGAAGCGATGCTCAGGGACAAGCTGACGGCACTGCTGCAGCCGGTCATCGCCGGGCTCGGCTACGACCTTTGGGAACTCGAATACGTGCCAGGCCGTGGCAATGCGCTGCTGCGCATTTATATCGATACGGAGGCCCACGAGGGCATCACGGTCGCGGACTGCGAGCGGGCGAGTCGTGCGGCCAGCGAAGTGCTCGATGCTGCCGATCCGGTCCCGGGCAACTACACCCTCGAGGTGTCGTCGCCAGGCGTCGAACGGCCGCTGCGCGAGGCGCGACATTTCGCGCCGTACGCGGGCGAACAGGTTTTCGTGGAGATGGTGCATCCCGTCGAGGAGCGCCGCCGGTTCAAGGGCCGGATGGTTGCCGCGGGGGACGACACGATCGAGGTTGAGGTGGACGGCCGGCTTTACCGGCTGCCGATGGCGGGCATCAGGAAGGCGCACCTCGCGCCCGACTTCTGACCGCCGACGATTCAGAGGACGACGAGCGATGAACAAAGAGATCCTGATGGTCGTGGATGCCGTCTCGAACGAGAAGGGCGTCGAGAAGGACATCATCTTCGAGGCACTCGAAGCCGCGCTCGCGTCCGCCACGCGCAAGAAATACGGCGAAGAGATCGACGTGCGCGTGTCGATCAACCGCAAGACGGGTGACTACGACACGTTCCAACGCTGGAAGGTGTTTGCCGACGACTCGACCGAGCTGGAATTCCCGGACAAGGAACTGCGCCTCGAAGACGCCCTCGACGTCTCGCCGGAAGCGGAACCGGGTGGTTACGTCGAAGTGCCGCTCGAGTCGGTGGCGTTCGGCCGCATCGCCGCGCAGACCGCGAAGCAGGTCATCGTGCAGAAGGTGCGCGAGGCCGAGCGCGCGCAGGTCGTCGACCAGTACAAGGCCCGCATCGGCACGCTGGTCTCCGGCCTCGTCAAGCGCGTCGACCGCAACGGCATTTTCGTCGATCTCGGCGGCAACGCCGAAGGCTTCATCCCGCGCGACCAGATGATCCCGCGCGAGCCGGTCCGCACGCAGGACCGCATCAAGGCCTTCCTCAAGGACGTGCGCACCGAGCCGCGCGGCCCGCAGCTGTTCCTGAGCCGCACGGCGCCGGAATTCCTGATCGAACTGTTCAAGCTCGAAGTGCCGGAAGTCGGCCAGGGCCTGATCAACATCCTCGGCGCCGCACGCGATCCGGGCGCCCGCGCCAAGATCGCCGTCCGCAGCAACGACCCGCGCATCGACCCGGTCGGCGCGTGCGTCGGCATGCGCGGTTCGCGCGTGCAGGCCGTCTCGAACGAAATCGCCGGCGAGCGCGTCGACATCATCCCGTTCGACGACAACCCCGCGCAGTTCGTGATCAACGCGATGCAGCCGGCCGAAGTCAGCTCGATCGTCATGGACGAAGAGTCGCACTCGATGGACATCGCCGTGGCCGAAGAAAAGCTGTCGCAGGCCATTGGCCGCGGCGGCCAGAACATCCGTCTCGCGAGCGAACTCACCGGCTGGAAGCTCAACATCATGAGCGAGCAGGCCGCCGAGGAGAAGAGCGAGACCGAGCAGAAGACGCTGCGTGAACTGTTCATGCAGCAGCTCGACGTCGACGAAGACGTTGCGGCGATCCTCGTCACCGAAGGTTTCTCGAGCATCGAGGAAATCGCCTACGTGCCGCAGTCCGAGATCGCGTCGATCGAGGAGTTCGACGAGGCGATCGTACAGGAACTGCGCAATCGCGCGCGCGACGTACTGCTGACGCAGGCGATCGCAAGCGAAGAGACGGTCGCGGCCCCGGCGGCCGACCTGCTCGAAGTCGAGGGCATGGACGTCAAGCTGGCCACGGAGCTCGCGCGCCACGGCATCGTGACCCGCGAAGACCTGGCCGAGCAGGCGACCGACGACCTCGCCGAGATCCCGAATCTCGACGAGAAGCGCGCCGGCGAGTTGATTCTCGCTGCGCGCAAGCACTGGTTCGAACAGGGCCAGCAGGCGTGAGCGGAGGTCTGATTACATGGCAGAAGTAACGGTCACGCAGTTTGCAGAGGTCCTGAAGGTTCCGGTCGACCGGCTGCTCACGCAGTTGGGCGAGGCGGGCATCAAGGTCGGCGGCGCTGACGACATCATCAGCGAAGAAGCCAAGATGGAACTCCTGACGCACCTGCGCCGCTCGCACGGCCGGCAGGGCGAAGACGCAGCGGCCCCGCGCAAGATCACCCTGCAGCGCAAGACGCAGCAGGAGATCAAGCTCGCGTCAACGCAGGGCCGCGCCCGCACCGTTGCGGTCGAAGTCCGGCGCAAGAAGACCTACCTGAACCGGTCGGTCATCGAGGAAGAGCAGCGTCAGCGTCAGGAAGAAATCGACAAGGTGCGCCCGACGGACGACACCGTGCGCATGGAACAGGAGCGCGCCGAAAAGGACCGCCATGCTGCCGAGCAGCGCGAGCGTGACCGCCTCGAGGCAGATGAGCGCCGGGTGCAGGAAGAGGCCGCGCGAGTGCGCGCCGAAGCCGATGCCCGCCTGGCTGCCGAACAGCAGGCCCGCGACCGTACGGAGCGTGAGCGTGCTGATGCCGAACGTCGGGCGTCGGAACAGCCGCGTCCGTCCAAGCCCGTGCGTGCGCAGGAGCCGGCACCCAGCCGCGCACCGCCGTCGGGCGCTCCGACCAAGTACGGCCGCCAGGAGCTCCACGTTTCGGCGAACGCCAAGGCGAGCTTCAAGAAGAAGCAGCAGCCCGCGGGCCGTTACCGTCGCTCGGGCCAGGTGCAGGTCGAGGCGCGCCACGGTTTCGTGGAGCCCACGGCCCCGGTCAAGCGTGACGTGCAGATTCCGGAAACGATCACGGTCGGCGAGCTCGCCAACCGCATGGCGATCAAGGCCAACGAAGTCATCAAGACGATGATGAAGATGGGCGTGATGGCCACGATCAACCAGCCGATCGACCAGGACACCGCGACGCTCGTCGTCGAGGAGTTCGGCCACACGCCGATTGCGCTGAAGGAAGACCAGATCGAGCAGCAGTTGCTCGAGACCACGGCCGACATCGAAGTGCTGCCGCGTCCGCCGGTCGTGACCATCATGGGTCACGTCGACCACGGCAAGACGTCGCTGCTCGACTACATCCGCACCACCAAGGTGGCTGCGGGCGAGGCGGGAGGCATCACCCAGCACATCGGCGCCTACCAGGTGCAGACGCCGAAGGGCCTCATCACCTTCATCGACACCCCGGGACACGCGGCGTTCACCGCGATGCGCGCCCGTGGCGCGCACGTCACCGACATCGTTATCCTGGTGGTGGCGGCGGACGACGGTGTCATGCCGCAGACGATCGAAGCGGTCAACCATGCGCGCGCGGCCGAAGTGCCGATCGTCGTGGCGGTCAACAAGATCGACAAGCACGGCGCGGATCCCGACCGTGTGCGCAACGACCTCGGCAAGCTCAACGTCATCCCCGAGGAATGGGGCGGCGACGTGATGTTCGTCAACGTGTCGGCGCGCACCGGCGAAGGCATCGACAAGCTGCTCGAATCCGTGCTGCTGCAGGCCGAAGTGCTCGACCTCAAGGCGCCGACCACCGGCCTCGCCGTGGGCGTCGTGCTCGAGTCCAGCATCGAGAAGGGCCGCGGTCCGGTCGCGACCGTGCTGGTAAAGCGCGGCACGCTCAAGGCGGGTGATCCGATCATCGCGGGCCAGGAATTCGGCCGCGTGCGCGCGTTGTTCGACGCGCTGGGCAAGCAGGTGCAGACGGCCGGTCCGGCCCAGCCCGTGCAGGTGCTCGGCCTGTCGGATGCGCCGGGCGCCGGCGACGACCTGCTGGTCGTCGAAAGCGAGCGCAAGGCGCGTGAAGTCGCGCTGTATCGCCAGGGCAAGTACCGCGACGTGCGCCTCGCCGGCGCCACGAAGAAGGTCGAGGACGTCTTCTCGCAGATTGGCGAGAACGCCGGCCAGTTCGTCAACCTCATCGTCAAGGCCGACGTCCAGGGCAGCGCCGAAGCACTGCGTGACGCACTGTCGAAGATCGGCACCGACGAAGCGTCGGTCAAGGTCATCGCGAGCGGCGTGGGCGGCATCACCGAGTCCGACGTTTCGCTGGCCGCGGCATCGCGGGCACGCATCATCGGCTTCAACGTCCGTGCGGACGGCGCGGCTCGCAGCGCGATCAAGGACCAGGCCGTCGAGGTCAATTACTACAGCATCATCTACGAAGCGCTCGACGACGTCCGCAGCTGGGTGTCCGGCATGCTCAAGCCGGAGATCAAGGAGCAGATCGTCGGTCTCGCCGAAGTGCGCGAAGTCTTCCGCTCGAGCAAGTTCGGCACCGTGGCGGGCTGCCTCGTCACCGAAGGCGTCATCAAGCGCGGCAACCCGGTGCGCGTGCTGCGTGAAAACGTGGTCATCCACCAGGGCGAACTCGACTCGCTGCGGCGGTTCAAGGACGACGTCGGCGAAGTGCGCGGCGGCACCGAGTGCGGCATCGGCGTGGTCAAGTACAACGACATCCGGGTGGGCGACCAGATCGAGTGCTTCGCCCGGTTCGAGGTCGCGCGCAGCGCGTAAGACAGATGCCACGCGAGGTTCCACGCGCACGACGCATCGCCGAGCAGGTCCAGCGTGTCCTGTCGCAGCTGTTGCTGCGGGAGGTGCGCGATCCGCGCCTGAAGCCGATGACGATCACGCACGTCAAGGTGTCGCCGGATCTCACGCACATGTGGGTGAATTACACGCTGCTGGCGGGTGATTCCCACGACGAATTGCAGAAAGAGATCCTGGACGAGGCGGCGGTGTACTTGCGGGGTCCGTTGGGCCGTGCGCTTAAATTGCGGCTGGCGCCCCAGCTGCACTTCGCACCGGACGAGGAACTCGAGCGTGGCAATCGCCTCGGCGACCTGATCGGCCAGGCCGTTCGCGACGACCAGGCGCGTCACGTCGACGATCCGGTGGCTGCGGCGCCTCCGGACGCGGCGGGTGAGGACGATGACCTCGCCCATTACGACAGCGATCTCGACGACGACGACGCCGAACGTCCGTGAGCACGTCCGACACCGAACACCCCGCGCCGGCCCGCCGGCGCTGGCGGGCGGTGGACGGCATCGTCCTGCTCGATAAGCCACAGGGACTGACCTCCACCCAGGCGCTGCAGCGCGTGCGGCGCCACCTGCGGGCCGAGAAGGCCGGCCACGCCGGCACGCTCGATCCCATGGCCACCGGCATGCTTCCGCTCTGCTTCGGCCAGGCCACCAAAGCCTGCGGCACGCTGCTCGGCCGGCGTAAGGCGTACAGCGCCACTGTCCGGCTCGGTGTCGCAACCGACACGGGCGACGCCGAAGGTCAACCCGTCGCCGAAGTCGACGTGCCGGAATTCGACACGGGACGACTCGAACAGGCGCTGGCTGCACTTCGCGGCGAGCGGCTCCAGGTTCCGCCGATGTATTCCGCGCTCAAGCGCGACGGACGGCCGCTCTATGAGTTGGCCCGGCAAGGGATCGAAGTCGAACGTGCAGCGCGCCCGGTCACGATCGACACGCTGGTCGTGACGGGGCAGGGCGACCGGACACTCGACATCGAGGTGGTCTGCTCCAAAGGTACCTACGTCCGGGTCCTGGCCGAGGAAATCGCGACAGGGCTCGGCACCCGGGCCCACCTGATCGCGTTGCGACGGCTGTGGGTCGAACCGTTCGCGGCCGCGGCCATGGCCACCCTGGACGAAATCGAAGCCACGCCGGCGGGGGACACGGATTGCGCGCCCTGGCTGGCAGCTGTCGACTCCGCGTTCCCGGACCTGCCGGCCCTGGCCCTGGACACGGCGCATGCCCTCTACCTGTGCCAGGGCCGCACGCTGCCGCTTCCGCCCGACCTGCCAATGGCCGCGCGCTACCGCGCCTACGACCCTGCCGGACGCTTCCTCGGGCTGGTCGAGCCGGGTGCGCCGGGACGGCTGCAGGTGGAGCGACTTTTCGTCCCGGGAGCCGGCACCAACGGAATCGGTCCAAAAACTTGAGTAAAAGGCTGCCGTGCGGCTAAAATGCGCGGCTCACCAAGGCTAAATTCTTTCAGGTTTCGAGGTTTTATCACCGATGGCACTGTCCACCGAGCGCAAGTCTGAGATCGTAGGCGACTTCAAACGCGGCGCAGCCGATACCGGCTCCCCCGAGGTCCAGATTGCATTGCTCTCCGCCCGCATCAATGGTCTGGGCGAACATTTCACCGCGCACAAGCGTGACCATTCATCGCGCCGCGGGCTGCTCAAGCTCGTCACGCAGCGCCGCAAGCTCCTCGACTACCTGAAAGACAGCGATCCGTCGCGCTATCAGGAAGTCGTCGCACGGCTCGGCCTGCGCCGCTAACCGTCGCCCGCGTCTCCGGCCCGCTTTGCGGGCCGGATTCGTTTTCGCCCCTCGTCGGGCTACAGCAAACATTCGGACACCTCCCACCGTGAACGTCCACAAGACCAGCTTCCAGTACGGCCCCCACACCGTCTCGATCGAAACCGGCCGTCTCGCCCGCCAGGCCGACGGTTCCGTCCTCGTTTCCATGGGCGATACCGTGGTGCTCGTCACCGCCGTCGGCCGTCGCGAGGCGCAGCCGGGCAAGGATTTCTTCCCGCTCACCGTCAACTACATCGAGAAGACGTACGCCGCGGGCCGCATCCCGGGCGGCTTCTTCAAGCGTGAAGGACGTCCTTCCGAAAAAGAGACTCTGATCTCGCGCCTGATCGACCGACCGATCCGTCCGCTCTTCCCCGAGTTCTTCTTCAATGAAGTGCAGGTGGTGGCGACGGTCGTCTCGCTCGATCCGGAGATCGATTCGGACATCCCGGCATTGCTCGGTGCGTCCGCTGCGCTCGCCATTTCGGGTATCCCGTTCAAGGGTCCGATCGGCGCCGCGCGCGTGGGCTACATCGAAGGCAAGTACCAGCTCAACCCCAGCGGCAAGGACATGAAGGTCTCCGACCTCGACCTCGTCGTGGCCGGCACCGCCGACGCAGTGTTGATGGTCGAGTCCGAAGCCGAACTGCTGTCGGAGTCCGTAATGCTGGGCGCCGTCGTTTACGGCCACGAGCAGATGCAGGTCGCCATCAACGCGATCCGCGAACTCGCTGCCAAGGCGGCCAAGCCGTCCTGGGGCTGGAAGGCGCCGGAACTCGACGCCGACCTCGCCAAGGCTGTTTCGGCCCAGGCTGAAGTCGAACTGGTCAAGGCCTACCAGATCACCGAGAAGCAGGCGCGCCACACGCGCATCGGCGAACTGAAGAAGGCACTGGTCGAATCGCTCGCCACGGGCGAAAGCGCCAAGTACCAGCCGCGCCAGGTCACCGACGAACTGGGCCGCCTCGAATACAACATCGTCCGGCGTCGCATCATCGCCGGTGAGCCGCGCATCGACGGCCGCGACATGCACACCGTGCGCAAGATCACCGTCGAGACGGGCGTGCTGCCGCGTACGCACGGTTCGGCGCTGTTCACCCGTGGGGAAACGCAGGCGCTGGTCACGACCACGCTCGGCACCGGCCGTGACGCGCAGATCATCGACGCCCTCGCGGGCGAGCGCAAAGAGCCGTTCATGCTCCACTACAACTTCCCGCCGTTCTCGGTGGGCGAGACCGGCATGATGGGTTCGCCGAAGCGTCGCGAAATCGGCCACGGCAACCTGGCCCGCCGTGGCGTGTCGGCAGTGATGCCGGACATGACGACGTTCCCGTACATCATCCGCATCGTGTCCGAGATTCTCGAGTCGAACGGCTCGAGCTCGATGGCCTCGGTCTGCGGCACCAGCCTCTCGCTGATGGACGCCGGCGTGCCGCTCAAGGCACCGGTGGCCGGCATTGCGATGGGTCTCGTCCTCGAAGACGGCAAGTTCCAGGTCCTCACCGACATCCTCGGCGACGAAGACCACCTCGGCGACATGGATTTCAAGGTGGCCGGTTCCGCGGACGGCATCACTGCCCTGCAGATGGACATCAAGATCGAGGGCATCACCAAGGAAATCATGCAGGTCGCGCTCGATTCGGCGCGCAAGGCCCGCCTGCACATCCTTGGCGAGATGAACAAGGTGCTGTCGAGCGCGCGTCCGCAGATGTCGGAATGGGCGCCCACGATCATCACCATGAAGATCGACCCGGAGAAAATCCGCGAAGTCATCGGCAAGGGCGGCGCCGTCATCCGTGCGATCACGGAAGAGACGGGCACCACGATCGACATCGAGAACGACGGCACGGTCAAGATCGCGTCGGTCAGCGGTGCGGCGGGCCGCGAAGCGCAGCGTCGCATCGAACTGATCACGTCCGAAGTGGAAGTCGGCTCGATCTACGAAGGCAAGGTCGTCCGCCTGATGGACTTTGGCGCGTTCGTGCAGATCCTGCCGGGCAAGGACGGCCTCGTGCACATTTCGCAGATCAGCGAAGAGCGCGTCGAGCGCGTCAGCGACAAGCTGAAGGAAGGCGACGTCGTGCGCGTGAAGGTGCTCGAGGTCGATCGCCAGGGCCGCGTGCGGCTCTCGATGCGCAACGTCGACGCCTGAGAAGGAAGTGATTAGTGACTAGTGACTTGTGACTAGTCAGACGAAGAAGGCCGGCATTCAGCCGGCCTTTTTCATTGGGGGCACAGGCTCGTGACAAGCTGTGCCGACAGTTCCGGTTACTTTCTTCTCCGGCTATTCACTATATAATCACTAATCACTAATCACTAATCACTTCCCACTAGTCCCGGTCGTCCCGGCCGAACGGCCGCGGCAGGCGCGAGAACACCTCTTCCTGCAGCGCTTTCCAGCGCTGGTAGTTCTTCTGCGCCACGTGGGTCACTGTCTCGAGCGGGTCGATGCCGACCACGTTCTTGAAGCGGTCGCGCAGTTCACGCTGTTCCTTGGTGAACAGCTGGAGGCTTTCGTCGAGGTAGCGCCCGACGAAATCATGCAGTCCGTTGCCGTAACTGCGGATCACCTGCGACAGGAAGTCGCGGCTCATCAGCGACTCGCCGCCCCCTTCCTGCTCCGCAATCACCTGCAGCAGGATGCTGCGCGTGATGTCCTGCTGCGACTTGCGGTCGAGCACGATGAAATCGATGCGTTCCACGACCAGCCGGCGGATGTCCGCCAGCGTGACGTAGCGGCTCTCGACCGTGTCGTAGAGCCTGCGGTTGGGGTACTTGCGGATGACGCGCGGTCCCTTGCCGCTGCCCTCGCTGCCGGCGGACTCACCGCCCTTCGCCTTCCTTGTTCTGGTCTTCGCCGTCGCCATCGTGCTGTGTCCTCGGCCGGCAGTGCCGGCGCTAGCAAGTCAATTGCGGAGCAGCGCGCGCAGCGCAGCCCGCAAACCCCTCGATCCGCCAATGCGCTCGTGCCCAGTCCCAGACTTCGCTCAACGGCGCATGCAGCAGCGCAGCCGGCGGCGATTGCCCCAGGTACTCGAGCACGGCGAACAGTTGCCCGGGCATCCCGTCCGGCCGCCCCACGGCCGGCGCGTCCCCCGACTTGGAGAGCTTAAGGCCTCGGTCGTCCACGGCAAGGGGCAAATGCAGGTATCGCACGACCGGCACGCCCAGCGCACGCTGCAGCAGGACCTGCCGCGCAGAGCTCGACAGCAGGTCGCAGCCGCGCACCACGTCGGTGATGCCCTGTGCCGCGTCATCGACGACACACGCCAACTGGTAAGCGTACAAGCCGTCCCGACGCCGGAGCACGAAGTCGCCCACGGTTGTCGCCACGTCCACGGCCTGCGGACCGAGGCTGCGATCATCGAATACAACGGTTCCGGCAGGCACCCGCAAGCGCAGCGCGCGGCCGGGGGCGGGGGGAACGTCGCCCTTCAGGCACGTCGCGGGATGAAACAGCTCTTCGCCGGTACCGGTCGGTCGAGACTGATTCTCAGGCAGGCGGGCAAGGGCCGAACGTGTGCAGGTGCATTCGCGTACGCACTGCCCACGGCCCAGGCGCTCGATGGCCTCGGCATAGACCTCGAAGCGGCAACTCTGGCGCAGGACGGGCCCATCCCATTCCATGCCAAAGGCTTCGAGTTCGGCCAGGATCTGGTCAGCCGCGCCAGGGCGCGTGCGCGGCGGGTCGAGGTCCTCGATGCGAACCAGCCACTCACCCGCATGCGCGCGCGCATCGAGGTAGCTGCCGACCGCAGCAACCAGGGAACCGAAATGCAGGGGACCGCTGGGGGACGGCGCAAAGCGCCCACGGTAGGGAGTCATGCCGGAGACGGAAGGCCAGGAAGGCCGGGAAGGCCGGGAAGGCCGGGAAGGCCGGGAAGGTCAGGAAGGTGAGAATGGATCAGCGGTAGAAGTCGTCCCGGTCGCCAAACTGCTTTTCGCGGCGTTCGCGGCGTTCCTGCGCCTCCACGCTGAGCGTTGCCACCGGGCGGGCTTCGAGGCGCTTCACGCCGATCGGCTCGCCGGTTTCGAGGCAGAAGCCATAGCTGCCGTCCTCGATGCGCTTCAGTGCTTCATCGATCTTGCGAATCAGCTTGCGCTCGCGGTCGCGCGTGCGCAGTTCGAGGCTGAACTCGGACTCCTGCGTGGCGCGGTCGTTGGGGTCGGGGAAGTTGGCGGCTTCGTCCTTCATGTGGAGCACCGTGCGATCCACTTCCTGCATCAGGTCCTGCTTCCAGCTGGAAAGGATGGTGCGGAAGTGCTCGAGCTGCTCCTTGCTCATGTACTCCTCGCCCTTGCTGATCTGGTAGGGCTGGACGTTGCGAGGGCCGGAAAGCAGGCTGGGGTTCATTTCTAAATCAGCATCCTCGGCGCGCGTGGCGTCGGTGACCGGCTCCGGCACCCGGGCCGGCTTGGTCTTCGTGGGGGCGGGTTTGGGCGCTGGCTTGGCAGCGGCGGTAACGTTCTTGCGTGGCACGGCCTTTTCCTTGGCAGTCACTGGTTTGGGAGCCGCCTTCACGGGCGGCCTGGCCGCCGGCTTGGCAGCTTTCGCAGAAACTGTCTTGTGGGCCGTCGTGGGCTTGGCAGACGGTTTCTTGACGGGCATCGACGAACTCCCCACTCCGGTTGGAGGCGCGCGATTATACAGGCGGAACCGCAGTCGTCCACCCCGGAAAAACAAGTTGTCCGGGGCGCTGACACGGTGCAGGCCCGGGTCCGGAAATGCTGTGAGGCGAGTCCGATTCTTTTAGAATTCGTCTTTCGCGTTGCGTGCACTTTTTCCCGGGTGATAGATGCGTCTGACCAAGATCAAGCTGGCCGGTTTCAAGTCGTTCGTGGACCCGACGTCGGTCGGTTTCCCGACGAACCTGGTCGGCGTGGTCGGCCCGAACGGCTGCGGCAAGTCGAACATCATCGATGCCGTGCGCTGGGTGATGGGCGAAATCTCGGCCAAGCACCTGCGCGGCGACTCGATGGCGGACGTCATCTTCAACGGCTCCGGCACGCGCAAGCCGGTCGGCACCGCCTCGGTCGAGCTGGTCTTCGACAACAGCGACGGCAAGCTCGGCGGCGAGTATGCGAGCTATTCCGAGGTCTCGCTGAAGCGCGTGGTCTCGCGCGACGGCCAGTCGTCGTATTTCCTGAACGGCGTGCGCTGCCGGCGCAAGGACATCACGCAGCTGTTCCTCGGCACGGGCCTGGGTTCGCGCAGCTACGCGATCATCGAACAGAACATGATCTCGCGCGTGATCGAGGCCAAGGCCGACGACATGCGTGCCTTCCTCGAGGAAGCCGCGGGCATCTCGCGCTACAAGGAGCGTCGCAAGGAAACCGAGAGCCGCATCGCGCAGACGCGTGAAAACCTGGCGCGCCTGTCGGACCTGCGCGACGAAATCGAAAAGCAGCTGCGGCACCTGCAGCGCCAAGCCGCCACGGCGCGCCGTTACCAGGCACTCAAGCAGGAAGAACGGCAGACGCACGCCGAGTTGCTGGCACTCAAGTTGCGCGAGGTCGAGAGCGAATCGAGTGCGCGCCAGGCGATCCTGGGCGAGCGCGATCTCGCCCTGCAGGCGGCGCTGGCGGACCAGCGGTCGATCGAAGCGGCGATCGAGCGTGCCCGACAGGAGCACGACGCGCAGGCGACGGTGCTGTCCGAAGTGCAGGGGCGGTACTACCAGGTCGGTGCCGATATTTCACGTACCGAGCAGGCCATCGACCATGCACGGGAGATCCGCGCGCGGCAGAAGCAGGAGCTCGACCAGATCGCACAGGGCATCCAGGACGCGGACCTGCACCGTGTCCGCGATCGCCAGTTGGCCGTCGAACTCGAGGCGGCGCTGGCCGAGATGGGGCCGGGCCTCGAGCAGGCTCGCGCCACCGAGCAAGCCACGGCGGCCGAACTCGCTGCGGCCGAGGCCGCGATGTCGGGCTGGCAGGAGAACTGGGAGGGTTTCAACCAGTCGCTGCGGCAGGCGTCATCGGCCGCAGGTGCCGAGCGTGCCCGCCTCGAGGTGATGGAGAACCAGCTGCGCGGGTTGTTGAGCCAGCGGGACCGCGCCAGCCAGGAACACGGCACGCTGTCGGCGGCCGATGTCGCTGCCACGCTCGCCAGTCTGGCAAGCCAGGAAGCGGAAGCGCGTGAGCAACACGAGGCTGCGCGCCTGCACCTGGACGAACTCGTCGCCACGCTGCAGGCCGAACGCGGCCGTGAGCGCGAACTCGCCCAGGCCGCGCAGGCTGCGCGCCGGGAAACGCAGGAAGTCGAAGGCCGCATCGTCTCCCTCGAAGCCTTGCAGCGCGCAGCGCTCGGGCAAGGCCAGGGCAAGGTCGTCGACTGGCTCAAGTCGCGTGGCCTCGAGCGCAGCCCGCGACTGGCGCAGCAGCTTGAGGTCGACAAGGGCTGGGACCGTGCGGTGGAGACCGTGCTCGGCGGTTACCTTGAAGCCGTCTGCGTCGATTCGCTGGAGGACGTGGCCGGCACACTCGAAAGCCTCACGGCCGGTACCGTCACGTTCTTTGCGGGCGCCCAGGGTCCGGTCACGTCGGGTCACGCCGAACGCACGTTGCGCTCGCGCGTGCGTGGTCCTGCCGGTCTCGACGCCCTGTTCGACGGCATCGTCGCCACCGACACGCTGCACGACGCGCTGCGCCTGCGACCGGAACTGCGGGCGGGCCAGTCCGTGATCACGCGCGACGGCATCTGGATCGGCCCGGACTGGCTGCGCGTCAGCCGCGACAAGGACGCCCACGAAGGCGTGATCGAACGTGAAGAGCGTCTGCGCGCCGAGCGTGCGGCCCTCGATGCGCAGCAAGCGCGGCACCGGACGGCCGAGTCCGACCTCGAGGCGCTGCGCAGCCGTGTCCGCGATCTCGAGGATCGCCTCGCCAGTCACCAGGCCGTGGTGTCGCGTAGTGGTTCGAGCCACATGAACTTGCGCTCGCAGATCGACAGCCTGCGCGCCCGCGCCGAACAGCGCAGCCAGCGCATGCAGCAGCTCGCATTCGAGATGACGGAGGTGGCGAGCGCGCTCGAAGCCGCGAACGCCGGCAGCCGTGCTGCACGGGGCCGTCTCGAGGAAGCCGTCAATGCGATGGGTGAACTCGAAGATCGTCGTGTCGCGCTCGAAGCCGAGCGTGAGGTGCTGCGGGGTCGGCTGATCGAGACGCGCGAAACGGCGCAGGGCGCGCGCACCGCGGCCAATGAAGCCGCGATCCGCGTCGAGTCGCGTCGCACCAGCTACCAGTCGCTGCTGTCGGGGCTCGAGCGCCTCGATACGCAGGTCGGCCAGTTCGAAGCGCGCCGCCAGGATCTCGACTCGCAACTGGCGGGCGGCGAAGCGAGCGAAGGCCAGCTCAAGGCCACGCTCGAAGAAGCGCTGCAGCGGCGGGTGGCGGTCGAAACCGAGTTCGCCGCGGCGCGGCGGCGGATGGAGGAGGTCGACGCCAGGTTGCGCGGCCTCGACGAGCGCCGCCTGGCGGCGGAAGGCACGGTCGAAGAAGCGCGATCCGCCCTTGAAAACGTCCGTTTCTCGGTGCAGGAGCTGAAGCTTCGCCGTGAAACCTACCTGGAGCAGTTCGCGCAGACGAGGCTCGAACTGCAGGATGTCGTCGCGGCCCTGGCGGAGGACGCCAACGGTCCGGTGTGGGAACAGCGCCTCGCCGAGACCAGCGAAAAGATCGAGCGTCTCGGCGCGGTGAATCTCGCGGCGATCGACGAGTTCGCCGAGCAGACCGAGCGCAAGGAATACCTCGACCGCCAGTTCGCCGACCTGAACGACGCGCTCAACACGCTCGAAGACGCGATCCGCAAGATCGATCGCGAGACGAAGTCGCGCTTCCAGGACACCTTCGACCGCGTCAACGCCGGCCTGAGCCAGAAATTCCCGCGCCTGTTCGGCGCGCGCCTTACCCTCGACCTGTGGGCGACGACGTGCTCGAAGCCGGCGTCGCGATCATGGCCCGTCCGCCTGGGAAGCGGAACAGTTCGATCAACATGCTGTCCGGCGGCGAGAAGGCGCTTACCGCAGTCGCCCTGGTGTTCTCGATCTTCGAGTTGAACCCGGCGCCGTTCTGCCTGCTCGACGAAGTCGACGCGCCGCTCGACGAAAACAACGTCGGACGGTTCTGCGACATCGTCCGCGAGATGTCCGACCAGGTGCAGTTCATCTTCGTCACGCACAACAAGACGACGATGGAGCTGGCCAACCAGTTGCTGGGCGTCACCATGAACGAGCCCGGCTGCTTGCGCCTCGTCGCCGTCGACGTCGACGAAGCCGTGCGCATGGCGGCAATGTGAGTCACGCAAGGAAGCCTGCATCGCGATGAACGAACTGCGGTGGATCCTGCTCGTGGCCGGGGCGCTGCTGATCGCCGGCCTGTATCTCTGGGGCATGCGTTCGCGCTGGCAGGGGCGCGGCGAGACCGAGGCGTCGCGGCGTCCCGCCGTCTTCACGGGCGGTGCCCAGGGCTTCGAGACGGCAGTGGCGTCCGAGTTGGTTGACGACGACGGTGACGGCGCTGGGCAACCCGACTTCCGGGTCGAAACGCGCGCCGAACGTCGCATCGAGCCGAGCTTCGACGACGACAGCGTCGATGCCAGCGAGGCTACATCCGCGCGTCGCGTCGAGTTCGACGACGAGGGCGACTTCGAAACCCCGGCGATCGGCAGGCGCGAGCCCACGCTGGCTTCGACTCGATCCGAGACCGCGACGATATCGCGGCTGGAGCCGACGTTGCGCGTCGAGCCCACGCTCGATGTCCACCCGATCGAGGCGAGCGAGCCCCCGCCGGCGGCGTTGCCCGCTGCGACACCGGTGCCGCGACGTGCGCAGAAGATTCGCGCCGCGCGTCACGGCGTCCGTTCCCGCGCGCTTCGACGGCGCCCAGTTGCTCGCGGCGCTTGGCACCGAGGGGCTGGGCTACGGCCGCTACGAGATCTTCCACCGGTTGCACGACGATGGCCGACCGATCTACAGCGTCGCCAGCCTGCGAGAGCCGGGCACGTTCGACATCGAGACGATGCCGACGACCTACTACCCCGGTGTCGCCATGTTTGCGGTGCTGCCTGGCCGGTGTCGGCCGCCGACGCGTTCGACGAGATGATCTTTGCGGCGCGCGCAATGGCCACGCACCTGAACGGGTCGCTGGCCGACGAACGCGGGGCCCCGCTCACCGCGTTGCGGGTGGGCAAGCTGCGCGAGGAAGCGCTCGAGTTCGAACGCGGCGCCGGTTCGAGCTGAGGCCCGGGCATGGCGACGTCCCGCGAGGTGGCGAGGCGGGCCCGCGAACTGCGCGAGCTGATCGAGAACCACAACTACCGCTACTACGTCCTCGACGACCCGCAGGTCGCCGACGCTCAGTTCGACGCCTTGATGCGCGAACTGCAGCAGATCGAGTCCCGGCATCCGGAGCTGGCCGATGCCGATTCCCCCACGCAGCGTGTGGGCGGGCAGGCGTCGCGCGAGTTCCGCGCAGTCGTGCATGCGGTGCCGATGCTCTCGCTCGACAACGCATTCAGCGAGCAGGACATCCTCGATTTCGACCGGCGCGCACGCGAACGTCTCGACGTGGAGGCCATCGCGTACTCGGCCGAGCCGAAGATCGACGGTCTCGCGATCACCCTGCGCTACGAACAGGGGCGGTTGGTCCAGCGCAGCGACGCGCGGCGACGGCTCGACGGGGCGAGGACGTCACGGTCAACATGCGGACGATCCGCTCGCGTTCCCATCCAGCTGCGCAGCAGCAAGCTCCCGCCGCGTGCTCGAGGCGCGCGGCGAGGTCTTCATGACCGGCAAGTCGTCGAGGCACTGAACCTGCGGCCGGCGAGCGCCGGCGACAAGACGTTTGCCAACCCGCGCAATGCCGCTGCCGGCATCCTGCGGCAGCTCGACCCGTCGATCGCGCCGAGCGCTCGCTCGACCTGTTCTTCTACGGCGTCGGCGCGATCGAAGGCCGCTGCTGCCGGCGCGTCCACAGCGAAGTACCTGGCGCGTGCGCCAGTTCAAGCGCTCTGCGTCACTGCCCGGAGATCGACCGTGGCGACGGCGCTCGACGGCTGTGCTCGCGTGCTACGGACCGGATCGGCGAGCGCGCACGCGCTCGCCTACGACATCGACGGCGTGGTCTCAAGGTCGATCGCCTTCGACTGGCAGCGCGACCTCGGGTTTCGTCGCCCGGGCGCCGCGCTGGGCCATTCGCGCACAAGTTCCCGCGCGCAGGACGAGACGACCGTGCGTGCAACGACGTCGCAGTCCACGGTCGGTCGCACGGGCGCGCTCACGCCGGTCGCCCGCGTCGCGCCCGTGTTCGTCGGCGGCGTGACCGTCACGCGACGTCACCCTGCGCGACATCGACGACGTCGCGCGCAAGGACGTGCGCGTCGGCGATACCGTCGTCGTCCGCCAGCGCCGGTGACGTCATTCCCGAGATCGTGCGCGTGGTCGCAGCGCCAGCGGCCGCCGGACGCGCGCAGCGTCGAGCTGCCTGCGCGATGTTCCGGTCTGCAACTCCCACGTCGACCGCACCGAAGGCGAGGCCGTCGGCCCGCTGCTCCGGTGGGCTTCGTCTCTGCCCAGCGCAGCGTCTGGGCGCGATCCGACATTTCGCGTCGCGCGCCGCGCCATCGACGTCGACGGTTGCTCGGCGAGCGCCTGCGTCGAGCAGCTGATCGAGAGCGGTCGCGTCACGACGCCTGCCGACCTGCTACACCCTGACGGTCGCAGAAGGGTCGCCGCGCTGGAACGCATGGGTGCCAAAGTTCGGCAGCCGAAGCCTGGTGGCCGCGCTCGAGCCGAGCGACGCAGACGACGCTGCCGCGGACCCTGTACTGCCCTCGGTCATCCGCGACGTCGGGCAGAGGCAGCGCGCGCTCGCGCTTCGCCGCGCATTTCGGCGACCTCGAATACCCGCTGCAGGCCGCCACCATCGACGAGATCCACGACAGGTCCGCGACGTCGGCCCCGTCGTCGCGGCGCACGTGCGCGAGTTCTTCGACGAGGAGCGCCGATCGAACAGGTGATCCCAGGACCTGCGCGCGGCCGGCGTCCGCTGGCCCGTCCTGCAGCGGCGCTGCCGTCGCGCCGCAGGAGGCCGCTGACCGGCCAGGTCGTCGTGAGTCACCGGCACGCTCGCGACGATGTCGCGCGACGAGGCCGAAGGAACCGCGGCGCGCGGCAGCCGGTGCGACCGTCACCGATGCCCGTGTCGAAGAAGCCGACGCTGCTCGTCGTCGGCGCCGAGGCCGGCTCGAAGCTCGAAGAAGGCGCAGGACGCTCGGCGTCCGACATCGCCGACGAGGCCGAGTTCCGGCAGCTTGCTCGGCCGCAGCGGGCCGGCGCCGATGG
Source organism: uncultured Gammaproteobacteria bacterium (assembly GCA_963846315.1). Taxonomy (GTDB): domain Bacteria; phylum Pseudomonadota; class Gammaproteobacteria; order Steroidobacterales; family Steroidobacteraceae; genus RPQJ01. The sequence continues at coordinate 455 of CAWJVM010000005.1, read as the reverse complement.
CGCCGGGCGCCGGCTGACGCGATGCTGCGTTGCGCCCTCGGCCGCTTGCTGCGCATCGTGCCGACCCTGCTCGTCGTCGTCACGGCCGCGACTTCTTCGTCGATCCGGCTGGCGCCGGGTGGGCCGTTCGACGAGCGAGCAAGCGATCCCGCCCGAGATCGAGGCCAACCTGCAGGCGGCCTATCGGGCTCGACCAGCCGGTCATCGTGCAGTATCGGCCGCTACCTGCAAGGGCTCTCGCGCACGGCGACCTGGGACCGTCGTTCGAGTACAAGGATTGCCCGCGTTTCCGAACTGATCGCGCGTGGCCTGCCGGTCACGCTCACCATCGGCGTCGCTCGCGCTCGTTGCTCGCGCTCGCGCTTCGGCGTGCCGCTAGGCATGGCGGCGGCCTTGCGTCACGGTTCGGCGGTCGATCACTTCGTCATGACGTGGGCGCTGGCCGGCATCGCGAT
>CAWJVM010000004.1:0-168158 GCA_963846315.1 uncultured Gammaproteobacteria bacterium | reverse complement strand
AACAATGACAACTACGGTCAGGTCAGGCCGTGCTGCACCGCGTGCTACAGCGTGAAGTCCGCCGCGATTGCCAGCATGTAGACGCGCGTATTCCCGTACGTGCCGGTCAGCGGCGGGATGCCGGGCAGGGGCAGGGGATGTGTCAGTTGCACGACGTCGGCGTCGCCCTGCATAACCACGGAGAGCTCTGCGCGCAGGCGCCATGCCTCGGTCAGTGCGTGCTCGGCGCCCGCGGCGATCCGCCATTGCTCGGCCACCGGGAAGTACACGGCTGTTCCTCCTGTCGTCGCGGGATTGCTGTCGTAACTCACACCCGTCGCGGCAGCCCAGCCATTCCCGAATGCGTGCCGCACCCCGATGGAGGCACCCCACGTGTCCTGCAGGCCGCTCGCGATCATTGGCGCGGAGTAGCCCGGCAGCTTGAGCCTCGACTGGCCGAACTCTGACCAGTCCTGCCACGACAGGCCAAGTGCCAGCGTCGTGTCGTCGCTGGCCTGGCGAGCAAAGCCCAGCAGGAGCTGCTGCGGTAGCGTGATGTCGAGTTTCGACGCTTCGTCGGGTGGCAGCAGTATGGCCAGCACTGGATGCAGGTATTTCGCAGAGACATCGAATGCGACGGTGTGGCCCACCGGCGCGGTCCAGGCCAGCCCGATCGTCGAACTCTCCGTCAGTGCGTAGGTCAGGCCCAGTTGTCCGCCGGCAGCCCACGACTGACCGTTCAATTCCAGCTGACCGTCAGGCAGTCCGACGGGCGGCCCATAAAAGTCTGCGTCGTTGGCCACGGCTATGCGCGCCGTCGGCTCAACCATCTGCGCAGCTACGGATACTCCGAATATCAGTCGATCGGTCGCCTCCCACGCGATGCTGGGGGCAATGTTGAGAGTGGCGATACCGGCCTTCTCGATGACCCGCCGACCCGCCCACTGGTTGCCGGAATCGAACGCAAGGCCAAAGTAGCTGTAGACGCCGATGCCGTACGCCAGTCGGTGCGCTCGATGAACCGCGAACAGCGCCGGGACGACGATCACGCCTTCCTGGTTGGTGGCATTCGCCGGCGACTCGGCGGATCCCCGGAATACGTAGTCCAGTTCGAACGGCATGGCCGCGGCCGTCATCGTGGTGCCCGACAGTCGGGCCATCGCTGCGGGGTTCGCGGCGAGTGACGTCGCATCCAGCGACATGGCTGCACGACCGGCGCCTGCCATGCCCATGTCTGCGCCACCCGTTTCCGAGAGCCAGGGCCCGGCTCCCCAACAAGGAAGGGCGAGAACAATCGAAGCGAGACCCATTGATGAAATCAGTAGTTGAGGCAAGCCTTGCAGGCGCATGACTTTGATCTGCTATGGAAACAATGGCACTGACGGTAGCTCCCGGGGAGGCAGCCGTTATCGGTTTCCACCGCAGCATTTGTCGTTTTCTTTCGCTACGATGGCGATCGACATGTCCAGTGCCACCCACCGCGTTCGCAAGATCATCAGGCGCATCGCCGGCAATCCGGTTGGCAGCGGTCGGGTTCCGGGCCGCTGGCCCGTCGTGCTCGATCGGCATCAGGCCCTGTTCGAGTCGATCACGGTGCCACCGCTGCCCATTCCGCTGATGCTGGTGCACACGGGCGGCAAGCCGATGGACTATCTCTCGAAGGATCGCCGGCGCCTGAAGCAGTCGCTTCCCGGCCTCGTGACGTTCGTGCCGCGCAACGTTCGTGCCGAGGTGGCGCTGCGAGGAGTCGGCGAGGGCACGATCGTCTACTTCGACGACGAGCGGGCTCTCCCGGCGTGGTTGTTGCGGAGTGGGGTGGGCGAACCCGTGACCTTCACCAACGACGTGATCGTGTCGATCACACGCCGGTTGATGAGCGAACTCGAGGCGCGCTCGCAGGCGGAGTCGTACATGAAGTCGCTGGCCAACGCGCTGGTTACGGAACTGCAGCGCGAACTCGAGCGGCCTCGTAACGCGATCGAACTGCCTGCATCGCGTGGCCGACTGCGAGTGGCGCATACGGCCATGCGACACATGCTGGCCCATCTTGGAGAGTCTCTACCGGTGCGTGACCTTGCACAGGTGTGCGGAGTTGGCATCACCAGTTTCACGAACAGCTTTCGTGAGGCGACGGGCGTGACGCCTCACCGGTATTTGCGCAGGGCAAGGATCGAACGGTCATGTGAATTGCTGCGCACGACCGGACTGAGCATCCGTGAGGTCGCCGATGTCGTGGGGTTCCGCGGGCAGAGCCACTTCTGCAGCGCCTTCGTCGCCGAGCGGGGACTCACGCCTTCCGCGTACCGGCGTGCATCCCATGTTCGCATCCAGCTTGCTGCACCGTGACTCGGGCGCTAGTGCGCGCCGCCGCGTGTCAGGGCGTAGTCCGGCGACGGGCAAAGTCGTGCACCGCGCGATGCCAGCCGGTATTCCACACGGCGAGCGTACGCCCCTGCCCCCGACGGGCCGTGCCGTCTTCGAGACCTGCGGCCCGAACCTGGCCGACACCGGGTCGCGTCAGCCAGTCGCCATTGGCGGCGGCACACGAGCGGTCCTGCACCGTGCGCTTGACCCCGAAACGCCTGCGCGTACTGAGCATCCAGTCAAGCATCCTGGAAGTCCTCGAACACCTGCAGGACAAAGAGCAGGCCCGTGGCGACCAAGGCGGTGGTACTGAAAGCGACGAGGAACGAGGACACAAAACTCTCCAATGCGATGAGTGACGTCGACGACCCGCGCCGGATGGCGCACAGCGACGAGTAGATGAATGCAAACCCGTGCTTCGCAGCAGGCGTTGCGTACACGACGAGATTCAGGCGACAGGCGCACGGCCCGATGTGCGACGGCGCCGTGAAACAGGCTGACCGTCAATGCTGAACAGCGGCGCGCAGTATACCCGCTCGCAGCGAGTTGTGCTGCTCTGCAGCATTCAGGGCATAGTATTGCTTGATAAACAACGACCTGACTTGACGGCAAGGTAGCGCGCACGGGCGTTGCAACGGTATCCGCTAGACTTGGTTGATCCCGGTGCACCTGCCGCTGCGCATACAACCCGATGCACCGACTCAAGAACTGGCAACTGTTTGCGATCTGCGTGCTCACCTGGGGCACGACGTGGTTTGCGATCACGTTCCAGATCGGTCATGTCGCGCCCGAGGTCGGCGTGGCCATGCGCTTCGCGCTGGCCGGAGCGGTGATCCTTGGGCTTTGCGTGCTGCGACAGGAACGGCTGCGCTTCACGCCGGGTCAGCACGCGATCTTCGCGTTGCAAGGCGGCTTCATGTACGGCGTGTCGTACGTCTGCGTCTACCACGCCGAGCAGCACCTGGTGTCCGGGCTCGTGGCCGTGGGTTACTCGGCTTCGCCCCTCGTCGCGGGCATCGGGGCTCGCGCTTTGTTCGGTGTCAGCCTGAGTTCGCGCTTCATCGTGGGCGGCCTGCTCGGCATCGCCGGCGTCGCGCTGATTTTCTGGCCTGAGTTCGCGAACACCACCGGTGATCGCAACACGCTGCTGGGTGCCGTGTTCACCGTCGGTTCGGTCTTGCTGTCCACGGTGGGCAGCCTGACGGCCAGTCGCAACCGCTCGCGCGGACTGCCGTTCTGGCCGGCACTCGGGTTTGGCATGCTGTATGGGGCGGCGGCGGCCGCGTTGCTGGCATTGTTGCAGGGACTGAGTTTCGTGCCACCCGCGATCGCTTCGTGGTGGCTCTCCCTGTTTTACCTCGCGCTGGCCGGGTCCGTGCTGACGTTCGCCTGCTTCCTGACGCTGCAGGAGCGAATCGGCCCAGGGCCGACGGGCACCATCGGCGTGATGACGCCGCTCCTGGCGTTGGTGGTCTCGATGGCCTTCGAGGGGTTTCACCCGACCCTGCTGACGTTCGCAGGCGCCGCTCTCGCCGTCGGCGGCAACGTATTGATGTTGCGGCGGAGCTGAGGTCGGCGGCGGCGCCGACCGGCTGATCAGATCATCGCTTCGATCAGGCGCGGTCCTCGATGCTTCAGCGCCGAAGAATACTGTGCAGCGAATTCCTCGCACGTCGTCGCACGGCTGGCCTCGACACCCAGGCCGGCGGCGATCTGCGTCCAGTTCATTTCCGGGTTGTGCAGGTCGAGCATCGACATCGCGACCGGGCCGCTGCCGGTCGCGCCGACGCGCCCGAGCTCGATGTTGAGAATCGCGTACGACCGGTTGGCGTAGATCACGATCACGACGTCGAGCTTTTCCCGCGCCATCGTCCACAGCGCCTGCATCGTGTAAGCGGCGCCGCCGTCGCCATGCGGACAGATTATTTTCCGATCGGGTGCGGCGATGGCCGCGCCGACCGCGAGCGGCAGCCCCTGGCCGATCGAACCACCCGTTAACGGCAGATGCGTGTGCGGCCGCGCGCGCGCCATCATGGACAGCAACGGGAACGACGCCGTCGCGGATTCATCGGCAAAGATTGCGTTTTCCGGCGTCATCGCCGCAATCACTTGCGCGACACCGAGCGCAGTCAGCGGACCGCCTGGCAGGTCCGGCAATTGCAGCGGAATGCGCACCGGCGAACGTGCGGGTGCGCCCAGTGTATCGGCCAATGCAGCGAGAGCCTGCGCGCCGTCCTGGTGTGCGTGTGCAAGGTAGCTGAGGTGCGAACCCTCGGGTGCGCACCAGCTCGGTTTGCCGGGGTAGGCGAAGAACGACACCGGCGGCTTGGCACCGACGAAAATGATCTGCTCGAAGTCCTTCAGGAAGTCGACGATCTGCTCCGCGAAGTAGGGAATGCGCTCGACCGGCACGCGACCCGCGCCGAGCTCAGCGCGCGGTGCGAACGTGTCGCAAAGCAATCGCACCCCCGTTCTTGCCTGCACGCGACCTGCAGACTCCAGGCCTGCGCCGAAGAGTGCTGCGCCGCGCAACAGCAGCGCCGTCTTCCTGCCATTCGACAGCAGCCTGGCCGCCGCATCGATGGCATCCGGGCTCACGGCAGCCGGCAGCAGGTCCGGCAGTTTCTGCTCGGCGCGCCGGGCTTCGTTCCAGGCGGTGTCGGCCGGCAGGATCAACGTCGACACGCAACCGGGTGCAGAACGCGCCGCCTGGACTGCTCGGGCAGCGTCCGACGCCACTGCATCGGCGCTCTTCGATTCGTGGATCCACGACGACACCGGGCGTGCAAAACCGACGATGTCGGACGTGAGCGGCGCGTCGTACTGCAGGTGATACGTGGCGTGGTCGCCGACGATGTTCACGAGCGGCGTGCTGGCGCGTCGTGCGTTGTGCAGGTTGGCGAGGCCGTTGGCGAGGCCGGGCCCCAGGTGCAGCAGCGTGGCGGCCGGTTTTCCGGCAACGCGTCCGTAGCCGTCGGCTGCACCAGTCGCCACGCCTTCGAACAGGCACAGCACGGACCGCATCTGCGGCACCGAGTCGAGCGCGGCGACGAAATGCATCTCGGAGGTACCGGGGTTGCCGAAGCAGACTTCGACCTCGCAGTTGACCAGGGTCTGCAGCAGGGACTGTGCGCCGTTCATCGTGGTTCTCCGTGACAGGCCGCTATTTTAGACCCAGGGCCCACCGGATCGCCCACGCGATGGCGCCGAGTGCCGCGACGCTGCCCGCCCAGAGCACGACGAACCAGAGCAGGCGCTGCCAGCCTTTGGGCGCCATCGTCAGTGATAACCGCCGCCGCCCGGTTCGATCTTGCCGCGGAACACCCAGTACGAATACGCGGTGTATACGAGGATGATCGGGATCAGGAAGACGGCGCCCGCAAGCAGGAACTTCAGGCTCGACGGCGGCGCAGCCGCTTCCCACAGCGTGACCGACGTCGGCACAAGGTACGGGAAGAAGCTGATCAGGAGTCCGACGAAGCACAGGACGAACAATGCCAGCGACGCGAGAAACGGGCTCAACTCCCGCCGCTTTCGCAGTCCATTGAACAGGACGTAGGCAGCGCAAGCGACCAGCGCCGGAACGGGCGTCACGAACAATATGCGTGGCCACGAGAACCAGCGTTCCCTGAATACGTCGCTGAGGAAGGGCGTCCACAGGCTGACGAGCCCGATGGCGGCCAACGTCGCGCCGCCGGCCACGGTGGCAAATCGATAAGCCTGCTGCTGCGTAGGCCCCTGTGTCTTGTAGATGAGCCAGGTCGCGCCGAGCAGCGCATAGCCGAACACGAGCGACACGCCCGTGAGCAGGCTGAATGGCGTGAGCCAATCCCACCACCCACCGGCATAGGCGCGGCCCGCCACGGGAATACCCTGCACCAGTGCGCCGAGCGCGATGCCCTGGGCGAACGCAGCCAGAGTGGATCCGGCAGCGAATGCGCCATCCCACAGGAACTTGCCACGCTGGGTCTTCCAGCGAAATTCGAATGCCACGCCGCGAAAGACGAGGCCGAGCAGCAGGGCGATCACCGGCGCATACAGCGCGGGCATGATGATCGCGTAGGCCAGCGGAAACACAGCGAACAGGCCGCCGCCTCCAAGCACGAGCCAGGTTTCGTTGCCGTCCCAGACCGGCGCGACCGAGTTCATCAGCTCGTCGCGCTGCTTCTCTTCGGGCATGAATGGAAACAGGATGCCGACGCCGAGGTCGAACCCGTCCAGCACGACGTAAGCAAGCACCGCGAAGGCGAGGAGCCCTGCCCAGATCAGCGCGAGATCGAGGTGCATCATGCGCGCGGCTCCTTGCCCATGACCGGTCCGGGCAGGAGTCCGCTCGCACGCATCGGATGGTCAGGTGCAAATTCCGGTTCGGAAGCCTCGGGTGCCTTGCGCATCAGGCGCAGCATGTAGAACGCACCCGCACCGAAGACCGCGAAGTACACGACTGCAAATGCGGCGAGCGACGCGCCCACCGCCGCCGCATCGATCGACGACGCACTTTCCGCCGTTCGCAGCAAGCCGTACACGGTGTAGGGCTGCCGACCGACTTCGGTCGTGATCCAGCCCGCGATCACGGCGACGATGCCGATGGGGCTCATGGCGATGGACGCACGCAGCAGCCACGGCTGGTCGTACAGGCGTCTTCGTGCCCGCAGTGCCAGGCTCCACACGCCGATGGCGAGCATCGCGAGCCCGGCCCCGACCATCACGCGGAAACTCCAGAAGACGATGGCCGCGTTCGGGCGATCTTCGCGCGGCCATTCCTTGAGCCCGCGCACGGTGCCGTTCCAGTCATGGGTGAGGATCAGGCTGCCAAGCTTCGGCACCTCGACGGCGTACCGTGTCCGTTCCTGCTCCATGTCCGGCCAGCCGAACAGGATCAGTGGCGCGCCCGCGTGCGTTTCGAAGTGACCTTCCATGGCCGCGACCTTGGCGGGCTGGTGTTCGAGCGTATTGAGCCCGTGGAAGTCACCAGCGGCGATCTGCAACGGCGCGACGATCACGGCCATCCACATCGCCATCGAGAACATGATGCGCGAGGCCGGCAGCGTCGCATCGCGCAACAAATGCATCGCGCCGGTGCCGCCGACGATGAATGCCGTGCTGAGATACGCGGCCAGCAGCATGTGCACGAGCCGGTAGGGGAACGACGGGTTGAAGATGATTGCGACCCAGTCCGCCGGGACGAACTGGCCGACTTCGTTGAAAGCGTAGCCCGCCGGCGTCTGCATCCAGCTGTTGACCGAGAGAATCCAGAACGCCGAAATGAACGTGCCGAGCGCGACCATCAGCGTCGCCAGGAAGTGCAGTCGCGGTCCCACGCGCGACAGGCCGAACAGCATGACGCCGAGGAATCCAGCTTCGAGGAAGAATGCGGTCAGCACCTCGTAACCCATCAACGGCCCGATGACCGGGCCCGCCTTGTCGGAGAACACGCTCCAGTTGGTGCCGAACTGGTAGCTCATGACGATGCCCGACACGACGCCCATGCCGAACGCCACGGCGAAGATCTTCTTCCAGTAATTGAAGAGGTCGAGGAAGACGACCCGGCCGGTGACCAGCCAGAGGCCCTCGAGCACGGCGAGGTAGCTGGCCAGCCCGATCGAGATGGCCGGGAAGATGATGTGAAAGCTGACCGTGAAAGCGAACTGCAGCCGCGCGAGTGTCAGTGCGTCGATATCCATTGCCCGTCCACGGTGCTCTTGGCGTGGAGCAAGACTAGCCGCTTGGCCGCCGGCTGTCCCGGGCTTTCCGACGAGCGTAGAGATTCATCAACGGCGTGACGGAAATGCCATGCAGGACGATCGAAGTCGCGACCAGGGTGAGCGTGAGCCCGACGAACTGATGGGCGATCGCATCCGGCACGCCCCGGTTCACGGCGAACAGCAGATAGTAGATCGAGCCGATTCCGCGGATGCCGAACCAGGAAATCAGGAGACGCTGGTCGCGCGATACAGGTGCGCCCAGCAATCCCAGCCAGACGGAAACGGGACGGACGACGAGCAGCATCAGGGCCACGAATACGACGGTCGGTTGGTCGATTTCGATGTAGTAGAGCATCGCGCCGACGATCAGTACCACGGCGACCTCGGCGATTCGTTCCAGCTGATCGTTGAAGTCGCGGACTTCCTGCATCATGTAGGCCGTCGCATACCTTGCATCGGTCGACATCTTTTCGCTGGTGGCCGGGCTGGCCAGGATGATTTTCGGCGCCGCCTGCGAGCCTGCGACGTCGTTGGGTTGGTTGGCTCGCTGGAGCGCGATACCAGCCGCCAGCACAGCCAGGAACCCGTACGTGTGGCAGAGCAGGGCCGTGCCATAGGCGAGCCCGATGAGACCGAGGGCCAGGAATTCATCCAGGCCAACCGAGAGCTTGTGGAGGGTTCGCAGGCGGATGACGAGCCTGCCGACGAGCGCGCCCAGTGCTCCGCCGATGACGAGGCCACCGGCAATGGCCCAGGCGACGTCGAGGGCGAGCCAGCGCCAACCGCCCCCGCCGAGATCGTGCAGTCCCAGCAGTCCCAGCCCCAGCATCACGAAAGGAAAGGCGGCTCCGTCGTTGAGCCCGCCCTCGGCCGAAAGACTGAAGCGCAGGCGGTCCCGATCGTTCGCCTCCAGGACCTGGACGTCTGACGCGAGCACCGGATCAGTCGGCGCCACGATCGCCGCAAGCAGGATGGCGGCTCCCCACGAAAGGTCCAGGCCCACCACCCCGATCGCGGTGACGAGAGCGATGGTGACCAGCATCGACAACGATGCCAGCCGCAGCGGCAGTCGCCACCGCTTGTCGGACAGCGGCAGGCCGAGCTTGAGTCCGACCGCGAACAATGAGATCAGGACCGCCACTTCCGCTACTCGCTCGAGCACTTCCGCATGAAGCAGCGGGTCCGGTGACAATAGCGCCCATCCCGCAGGGCCGAGTCCGACACCGACAGCGAGGTATAGCATGCCGGTGCTCAGTGGCAGGCGTCGCAGCAGGCTGCCGGTCAGGGCCATCGTAGTGAGCAGTGCGCCGACGATGAGCGCCCAGGAGCCGAAGCTCATGCGCCGGCCCCTGGCTGTGGGCGACGCAATCCGGCGAGGGCCTGCAGCAAGGTGGGTCCAGTGGCGGGCTTGAACAGTACTGACATTCCCGACTCATGCACGCGCTGCAGGCGCTCTGGCGACGTTTCTCCGGTGACCAGCAACACCGGCAGCAGCAACGGGCCGCGCGAACGCAGGCGAAGCGCGGCGTCAAGGCCGTCGATGCCGTCGGCCAGGCGAAAATCACACATCAGTGCGTCGAACGGGCGCCCTGACCGATGCGCAAGGTCGAGTGCGTCGTGGGCGTCGTGCTCTGTTCGGACGGCCTGTGTTTCGACACCATGCGCCCGCAGCAGCGCAACCACGGCATCGCCGACGGCATCTTCATCGTCGAGCACGATGACACGGCGTGGCAGATTGACCGGGCCTTTCCCCGGCTCGTCGACGGACCGGATCGGTGCCGACCGAACGGCCGGCTCACACTCCGGGACGATCACCCGAAAGCGAGTGCCGCGCCCCGGCTCCGTCGTTACCTCGATACGGTGACCAAGGAGGTCTGCGAGTCGCCGAACAATGGCGAGACCGATGCCCAGGCCGCGGGTCCGCTCGCGAGCCGGGTTACCGACCTGGTAAAACTCGTCGAAGATGCGCGGCAAGTGCTCGGACGGTATGCCAATGCCGCTGTCGTAACATTCGAGCCATACCGACGAACCGCGTGAACGCGCCACGACGAAGATACCGCCTTGGTTGGTGTATTTGATCGCGTTCTCGATGATGTTGCCGAGCAGGCGCTGCAGCAGGTCAGGGTCGGAGCGGATCGAAAGCGGGCTTGCGCGCAGCCGCAGATGCAGTCCTTTCGCCTCGGCTTGCTTCGAAAAGACCACGTAGAGCGACTGAAACAGCGAGTTGACCGGGAACGCCCGCGGCTCCGAGGCGATCAGGCCCGCATCCAGGCGCGAGACGTCGAGCATCGTATCGAGCGACATGCCGAGCGCCTCGACTGCGCGCATCAGTCGTTGTGCATTCGTGTGTTGCGGCGTGCCCTGCAGGTCCTTGTCGAGAACGGCACCGAACAGGGCGATCGCATGCAGCGGTTGCCGCAAGTCATGACTGGCCGAAGCCAGGAATCGCGACTTTTCTTCGCTCGCGCGCTGCGCAATCGCGACCTGGTCCGCGAGTTGCACCGCCAGGTCTTCCTTGGCGTAGCGTTCCTCCAGCGCGCGCGTGATCAGGCCATGCTGGCGGAGCGCGAAGAAGAGCGTGACCCCGAGGTAAAGAATGCAGCAACCCGCGAGAACGAGTTCGAGACCGCTACCGCGCCAGGCGAGCGCCAGGGCGAGGCTGGTGACCATCGGTATTGCATGGGCGTAGATCACGCTGCGAACCGATGCGACCGACAGCATCCCGGCGCTGGCGAGCGACAGCATGATCAGGATCAGCAGGGCCGCGAGGGACTCGCTGGATTCGGGCAGCAGCAACCAGGGCGCGAGTCCCCAGATCGAGCTCGTCATGACCAGCTCGCGCGTCGCCACTCGGGCCCAGTGGCCGCTGCGTTCGGCGGCACGCGCGTCTTTGAAATAGGCGGTAATGACAGGGTAGCGGAGCTTGCCCGCAAGGTGCAGCGCCAGCCAGAGCAGGATCGCGTGGCTGCCCAGGAAAGCGGAATAGCAGCCCGCCACGATCACGGCGAGCAGCGTTCCTGCCAGCATGGCTCCTGGCAGGGTGCGATAGAGGGTCGCGACCTGCGCGGCTTCGACGCGCGCATCCTGGCCCGTCCGGCGGGACAGCCGGGCCAGGTTCAGCAATGCGTCAATGGGTCCAGGCATGCATCACGTTCGGCGCATATCGTTGCGGGCCGGTTGCTGCCGGCGTGACGCATCTTACCGGCTGGACGCCTGCGCGACCGCCCTTGTGCGCGTCGGGGCATTCGCGCGACCATCGATGACCCACCGGGCTGCAATGGAACGGAACTCGATGAACCTTATGCTCGGAATGATTGGACTCGGCCGGATGGGCGGCAACATGAGCCGTCGACTCGCGCGCGCCAGTCACACGGTGGTTGCCTGGGACCGCTCACTCGAAGCCCGCACGGCGCTGCACGATGAGCCGCGCATTTCGACGGCCGATACGCTCGAGGCGCTCGTGTCGCAGCTGCCCGCGCCAAGAGTCGTCTGGCTGATGTTGCCCGCCGGCGCGCCCACTGACGAAACCTTGCAACGGCTCGTGCCGATGCTGGCTCCCGGCGACGTCGTCATCGACGGCGGCAATGCAATGTACAAGGACAGCCAGCGTCATGCGGCGGCACTGGCCGCGCACGGATTGTCGTTCGTCGATGCCGGAGTGTCAGGCGGTGTGTGGGGGCTGGAGAACGGCTATGGCTTGATGGTCGGCGGCGATGTTGCGGCGGTGCGCACGATCGAACCTGTGCTGCGCGCACTGGCACCGGCAGCAAATCGCGGCTGGGTGCACTGCGGCCCGGCCGGCGCCGGGCATTTCACCAAGATGGTCCACAACGGCATCGAATACGGAATGATGCAGGCTTACGCCGAAGGGCTGGCGTTGATGCGCGCCAAGACCGAGTTCGCGCTCGACCTGCCGCAGGTCACCGAAGCGTGGCGGCATGGCACGGTGATCCGGTCGTGGCTGCTCGACCTCACGGCCGAGTTCCTTGCGCACGATGCCACGCTGGAGTCGACGGCGCCGTTCGTCGCGGATTCGGGGGAAGGGCGCTGGACAGCCATCGAGTCCATCGAACTCGGAGTGCCTACGCCGGTGATGACGCTGTCGCTGATGCAGCGCTTTGCGAGCCAGGGCAAAGGCGATTACACCAACCGGCTGCTGGCACGCATGCGCCAGGCGTTTGGCGGGCACGCGGTGCAGTCGAAGTAGAGGTCGAATTCTTCAGGCAGCCCGACGCCGTGGGCCGGGGCGCTCAGCCACAAGGTGTCGTCGTCGTATTCGATGGTGGGTCGTACCAGCCGCCGTAGCGTTCGACCATGCGTGCCGCGGCATTCGGTCCCCAGCTGCCCGAAGCATACTGCTCAGCCTGTGGCCCGCTGGCGAGCAGCCGGTCCACGATGTCCCACGCCACCTCGACGGAATCCTGCCGCGCGAACAACGTCGCATCGCCCCGCATCGCGTCACCCAGCAGCCGCTCGTACGGCGTCATCTCGTCCGTCCGTGAGTTGCAGGCATAGAGTTCGGTCTCCTCGCCGACCATTGCTTCCCCGGCTTCCTTGATGCGGACACCGAGCGCGATCGCGATCCGATCCGGACCCAGCCGGAACCGCAGGTAATTCGCGCGCGGCGGCAGGGTCTCATCGAACAATCGCTGCGGCGGGCGGCGAAACGTCGCCATGACTTCGGTTGCCGTCACTGGCATCCGCTTGCCGGTGCGGATGAAGAACGGGACATCTGCCCAGCGCCACGAGTCGATTTCGAAGCGCAGCGCCGCATACGTTTCGGCATCCGAGTTGGGGCTGACGCCGTCCTCGCTGCGGTAGCCTTCGTATTGACCCCGCACGATATCGCGCCGCTCCGGATGCCGGATGGCGCGCAGGACCTTCATCTTCTCGTCGCGCATCGCTTCCGGACCGGTGCCGACGGGGGGCTCCATGGTCAGGATTGCCAGCACCTGCAACAGGTGGTTCTGCACCACGTCGCGCACGGCGCCGAGTTCCTCGTACAGGCGGCCACGGCCTTCGACGCCGAACTTTTCGGCCATCGTGATCTGCACGTGTTCGATGTACGTGCGGTTCCAGAGGGGCTCGATGATCGAATTGCCGAAGCGGAAGTACAGCAGGTTCTGCACGGCTTCCTTGCCGAGAAAATGATCGATGCGATAGATCGACTTTTCGTCGAAGACCTGCTGCAGCTCCCGGTTGATCGTCTGCGCGCTCGAAAGATCACGTCCGAGCGGCTTCTCGACCACGACACGGGCGTTCGTCGCGCAGCCCGAGCTGCCGAGCTTTGCTGCAACCGAGGCGAACAGGCTCGGCGGAATGGCGAGGTAATGACAGGGACGCCGGGCACCGTCCAGTGCGGTGCGCAATGCCGCGAAAGTGGCGTCGTCGCGGTAGTCGCCGTCGATGAACCGCAACTTGGTTTCGAGACGCCGCAGCGCGCCGGGATCGGTGCCATCGCCGTGCTGCGCCAGGCTTTCCCTCAGCCGGGTGATCAGTGCATCCCGCGTCACTCCGCCGCGCGCGACGCCGACCACGATCTCCGGCAATCGTCCGCGTCGTTCCAGGTTTTCGAGCGCGGGCAGGATCTTCTTGAAAGCAAGGTCGCCCGTGATGCCGAACACGATCAATGCGTCGGAGTGCTCGCCGTTCATGTCGTCAGTTGCCCGGGCGTCGATTCAAGGAACACGTCAGGGCCGTTCGGGCAACTGCAGGTGCTTCAGTATCCGGTTGACGTTCTTGCGGATCTCGGTGAGTTGCCCCAGTGCAGCCAGCGTTCGCATGAAGTCCTTCAGCGGTTGCAGCGGGTAACCGCCGTAGTGCCCGGGTTCAGGCACGTTGGCGGTCACTGTCGAGCGCCCGGCCAGCACGACGTCGTCGGCGAGCTCGAGGTGAGCCGACACCACGCTGTTGCCGCCCGTCATGAAGCGCCGTCCGATCTTCGTCGAACCCGCCATCATGAAGCCGGCCGTGTAGAACCCGTCTTCGCCGAGGTCGCAGTTGTGTGCGATGTGGCAGATGTTGTCGATCTTCGTGCCCGTGCGGATATGGGTCGACGACAGCGTCGCGCGATCGATAGCGCAATTGCTGCCGATCTCGACTTCGTCGCCGATACATACGTTGCCGAGGTGCGACAGCTTCTGCGGGCGCCGACTCGCGCCGACTGCATAGCCGAAGCCGTCGCTGCCGATGCTGGTGTGCGGATGCACTTCGCAGTCCCGCCCCAGCTCACATCCCGCGCCCACGAACACGTGCGGATGCAGCACGGTGTTGGCGCCGACGCGCACCTCGTTCTCGACCACGACGTGCGAGCCGATGCAGCAGCCGTCACCGATGACGGCGTTGGCTCCGATTACGCAGTAGGGTCCGAGCAGCACGTCCACGCCGAGGGTGGCGGACTCATGCACGATGGCCGTCGGGTGACGGTCGCCCCACTGGGCGAAGCGTTCGCGCTTGCGGTCGAAATGCCTGAGCAGCACCGCCATCCCCATCGACACGTTCTTGACCGAGAAGCAACAGCCGAAGGCGGGCTCCCTCACGGCCAGTTGTTCGGCGATATCGCGCTGCACGATCAGGATCGCGGCCCCGCGTTCACGGGCGGCCGCAAGCTGGGTCAGGTCACTGACGAAGACGAGGCTGTCGGGACCCGCGCCAGCCGGCATGTGGCAGTGGGAAGCAGTTGCGTCGAGGTTGCCCTGCAGGTACGTGAAGGCGTCCGCATGCCTGCCCTGGACCGTGCGTGCATTGAGCATGACTCTGCTTGTCCGGCTCAGGCGGCGGCGTTGCCCAGCGCGACGTCAGCGGTGACCTTGCCGTTGAAATCCAGCCAGCGGTGATTCGCGAAGTCGTACAGCTTGCAGCGCCGCACGACGTCCATGTAGGTACGGCGCGTGATGCGGTAGTCGCACAGGTCGGGGAACTTGTCGCGCAGCACCTGCTGCGCCTTGCGCAGCGCGAACATTGGAATGCCTGGGTTCAGGTGATGGGCGTTGTGCTCCATGATGTTGTGCATCAGGCGATCCAGGCCCCACGGGAAGCTCACGCAGGCCGTGGACGTGAGGTAGGCGCGGTTGCGCTGCCACTCCTGCCGGTTCTGGAACCAGGCGATGCCCGGATTCGTGTGGTGCAGGTACACCACGAAGCCGATGACGCCGTTCCACAGCAGGAACGGCACGATCACGGCCAGCGTGACGAGCAGCGCGATGGATTGCTCCGTTGCGGTTGCGGTGTACGCGATGACGCTGACCCACGCGGCAGCGAACGCGGTCACCAGCAGGCTGTCGAGCTTGTACTTGCGGCGGCTCGAGCCGACTTCCTTCTTGCTGGCGAAGTACAGCTTCTTCCACCACATCTCGTACAGGTAATACGCGCCCCAGCCGAGACCCGACCGGTACAGGCGCTCGAGGACCCGGCGGTAACCGGGCAACGCGTCGAACTCAGCCTTGGAGTAGGGCGCCCAGACCTGGTCGCGCCCCTTCAGGTTGTTGAAACCGTGGTGCGCGGTGTTGTGTCCCATCTCCCACAGGCTGAATGCGGTCATCGACGGCAGGAACGCGATGCGTCCGCAGATGGCATTGAGACGAGCGTTCGAGAAGAAGCTGCCATGGCAGGCATCGTGGCCCACGAGAAACAATCGGACGATCGCAAGCGTCACCAGCAGCATGCCGAACAGCTTCAGCAGGAGGCTGTCGGCGAGAACGACGATCGCGCTGCCGGCGCTGAAGAAAGCGATATCAAGCAGCAGCACCATGGCTGGCAGCAGCAACTGGGTCTGCGACGTCTCGAAGGAACACAGCAAGGCTTTGCGGTTCCAGGTGCTGGCTTGAGTGCTGGCTTGCATGTCTTGGGGCGCCTCATCGGTCCGTAGGGAGACAGTGCGGACGCGCCAGCGAAGGGCACGCGCGGTCGTCCATCATACCTCAGACATGTCCCCCTGACTTGACGCGGTGCAACGCGCGGTTCTTCGGTATGGATCGGCCCCTCGCGCAATTCAGCGCGACGGCTTGCTGTCCGTCACCAGGCGGTCGTGCCGCCGCAGCATGTCCTGCAGTCGTGCATGATCGATCGCCACCAGCTGGTTGCCGTCAACGCCTGTCATCGTGCGCGCCGCGACCAGGGCGTTGATGATGGCCTCCTCCGTTGCGAGCACCGTGGCTTCGAACAGGCCGTCCAGCCTGTCGTTCGGCACGAAGGTTGCCTGCTGCAATCCTTCCGCAGCGGTGGCCGCGGCCGAGTTCGCCGTGGAGAACGCCAGGAAAATGTCACCCGAGCCGTTGCCCGCAGTGCCGCCGGTGCGCGCGATCCCCATCGCCGCTCGCCGTGCGATGCGCTTGAGCTGCGTCGGCAGCAACGGCGCGTCGGTCGCGACGACGACGATGATCGAGCCGAGTTCGTTGACCGGGCCGCCCTCCTTGGTGAACGGTGCATCGTCGGGCCAATCGCGGCCGATCGGGATGCCGGCGACCTGCAATTGCGAGCGGCGACCGAAGTTCGACTGCACCAGGACGCCGACCGTGTAATCGGCAATGCCGTGGACCCGCACACGGCGCGACGACGTGCCCGTACCGCCCTTGAACTCGAACGTGTGCATGCCCGTGCCGCCGCCGACGTTGCCTTCGGCAAGGGCGCCGCCGTGCGCGCCATCGAGGGCGGCGAAGACGTGCTCGCGCTTGACGTGGAAACCGTTGAGGTCGTTGAGGTAGCCGTCCCAGGTTTCGGCTACGACGGGGAGGCCCCACAATTGCTCCGTGCCGCCGTTCTGCAGCATCCACGCGATGACCGAGTCACGCACCACGCCCACGCTGTGCGTATTGGTGATCAGGATCGGCGTGCCGACGATTCCGGATTCCTCGATCCAGATCGTGCCCGTCATCTCGCCATTGCCGTTGCCGACGGCATAGGCGCCGAAGACTCCGTTCAGGTCCTTGCGGCCGCGTGGCAGCACCGCGGTCACGCCCGTGCGCACGGGCCCTTTGCCGACTTCGAGCTTACCCTCGCCCGCAACGAGCGTCGTGTAACCGACCTCGACGCCGGCGACGTCGGTGATGGCGTTGAGCGGTCCGGGCGTGCCCGGGAACGGGATCCCGAGGTCGCGGGCTCGCGGTTCGGCGGCGAAGGCGGTACCCATGCTGAGGACCACTCCGAGGATGGCGACGTGGACACCGGGGTGCGTGAGGGGCCGGTTTTCGTGCGAGGGCATGTGCGTCACCGTCGGCGGCTGCGCCGAAAAAAGCATGCTCGTGGGAAAGGTCGCCGGCGCCGTACAGCCAGCAAGGCTCGACGAAAATACGTCTTTGGCCCGGTTAGTCAAGACGCGGCACGCAGTCTGGATGGGCGGCCAGACGCAAACGCTCGTCGATGGCACCCAGAGCCGGCAATGCGGATATCATCGGCACTGGGCTGAACGCAGGGGGAAGACGTGCATCCGACGAACGGTGCCGGTACGCGGCAAGGTGGACCTGCGTACAGGTTCTTCGCCATGTTGGCGGCCATGCTCATCGCCATGGCACAGAGTTTCGCGGTGCACGCCGCTGAGGCGCCGCCAGTCGATGCGAGCGCAGCCGCTACCGATCCAGTCAAGCTCGGATGGATGGTCGGGTACCCGCCGCCCAGCGACAGGCAGATCCGGTTCGATGATGGCAGCCACTTCCGGTTTCCGCAGTGGCGCTGGAGCTTCTCGCATTGGCGCGAACTGATGCCAACGGCTGGCATTTCGCGGGGGAGCGGGCCCGCGAGTTCGTTGCCTCGCGCCGAGCGCAATGACCTCGATGCCGTCACCTTCACGCCGCTGGGCGGTACCGCGCCCCTCACCTGGGCGGACTCCCTGGCCGCGAACTACACCGACGGCATCGTCGTGCTGCATCGCGGGCGCATCGTCTACGAACGCTATTTCGGTGCGCTTACAGCCGACCGGCCGCACATCGCCTTCTCGGTCACGAAGTCGTTCATCGGCACGCTGGCAGCCGTGCTGGTGGCTGAAGGCAAGCTCGATGCGGCGGCGCCCGTGTCGCGTTACCTGCCCGAACTCGCCGCCAGTGGCTTCGGCGATGCCACGGTCGACCAGGTCCTCGACATGACGACCGCGCTCGACTTCTCCGAGAACTACGTGGGCGGCTCGGATTCATTCAGGAAATTTGCGCTCGCCGCGGGCGTATTTCAGCGACCGGCGAGCTACACCGGGCCCTCGTCGATCCTGCAATTCCTGCCGACAGTCGCGCGCAAGGGCAACCATGGCGAAGCGTTCATGTACCGTTCGCCGAACACGGAAGTCCTCGGCTGGCTGATCGCTCGCGTGACCGGCCAACGACCCGAAGTCGTGCTGCAGGAGCGCCTCTGGAGCCGGCTCGGCGCGGAGTCCGATGCCTCTATCGCGCTGGACCCGTCGGGTGCCGTCGTCGCGTCCGGAGGCCTCAATTGCCAGTTGCGTGACCTCGCGCGATTCGGCGAGATGGTTCGCCTGCAGGGCAGGTTCAACGGCCAGCAGGTCGTGCCGGCGACCGTCATCGACGACATTCGCCACGGCGGCAACCGGGAGGCATTCGTTGCCGCGGGCTACAAGACCTTGCCGGGCTGGAGCTACCGCAGGCAGTGGTGGATCTCGCACGATGACCATGGTGCCTTCATGGCGCGCGGCATCCATGGGCAGGCGATCTACATCGATCCGAAAGCTGAGATGGTCATTGCCCGATTCGCGTCCCATCCGCAGGCCGGCAACATGAACCTCGATCCGACGTCGTTGCCGGCGTACCGGGCAATCGCCGACCGATTGCTGCGCAGGCCGCATTGAACGTCACTTCAATCAACAACAACGTCGCTTCGATCGACGATACGGAGAGCGCAGGATGACGATGCGGAAAGGCGGGAAAATTCTGGCGTGGATCGGCGGACTGCTCGTCGCCGGCCTGGCCGTGGCTTCGGTGTGGTTCTGGTTCGCGCCCGTCGGGCTCAACAACTACGTCAACAAGCTCACGCTGCAACTGACGTTCGACTCGCCGCAGATCCTCACCCAGCTCGGCGTCATCGACAACACGCCGCTCGACTTCCACAGCGGCAAGCTCGATGACCAGACCAAGGCGCACGAGGATGCCGTCCTGGCACGGCTGCGCAAGGCGCGCGCCGGACTCGACAAATACGGTCCGGCCGGGCTGGCGGGACAGGAACTCATCACCTGGAAGACCACGGCCTGGTTCCTCGACGACCTGATCCGCCAGGGCGAATTCGAGCACAACGGCTATCGCGTCAACCAGATTTCCGGCGTCATGGTCAGCACTCCGCAATTCCTGACCGACGCCCACGTCATCAAGAACGAGCGCAGCGTCGAGCGCTACCTGTCGCGCCTCGCCGAATTCGGGCGCGTCCTGCGCGAATCCAAGGTGCGGGTCGAGGACGACCGGGCGGCCGGCGTGATTCCGCCGGATTTCGTGATCGACCAGGCCCTGGTCGGCATGCGCGCGTTCATAGCGGACGGTCCGGCAAAGAATCCGCTGGTCACGACACTGCCGGCCAAGCTCGAGAAGATCGAGGGGCTCACGGCAGCGCAGCGCGAGGCCTTCGTCAAGCGCGCCGAGGCACTCGTCGCCAGCGACGTGATTCCGGGTTACCAGGCGATGATCGCGCTGTTCGAGGACATGCGACCGGAGGCGAGCCACGACGCCGGCATCTGGCGCATCCCCGACGGCGATCGCATCTATGCGGCTGCACTCCAGTCGAGTACGACCACCAACCTGTCGGCCGACGAGATCCACGCGATCGGAGTGTCCGAGGTAGAAAGGATCGAGCTCGAAATGATGTCGATCCTCGATGCCCAGGGCATCCAGGGCGCGACGCTCGCCGAGCGCATCCAGCAGTTGAACATCGAGCCGGCGCAGAATTTTCCGAACACCGACGCAGGTCGCGCCGAGATGATCGCGTACCTGCACCAGGTCAACGACCGGGTCATGGCTGCCGCGCCGAAGTTTTTCCAGACCATCCCGCCGCAGCCGCTCGAGATCGTGCGCGTGCCTGAGTATTCGCAGGATTCGTCGCCGGGCGGCTACTACAACCCGCCCGCGCTCGACGGCTCCCGGCCGGGTCGCTTCTACATCAACTTGAAGAACACGGCCGACAACCCGAAGTGGACGCTGCCCACCCTGATGATCCACGAGGGCGCGCCCGGGCATCACTTCCAGCTTTCGGCGCAGCAGTTGATCAAAGGCGTGCCGATGCTGCGGAAGGTGTTGCCGTTCAGCGCCTACGCCGAAGGCTGGGCGCTCTATGCCGAGCGAGTCGCCAAGATCGACATGGGTTTCTACGACGAGGATCCGCTCGGCGACCTCGGCCGGCTGCAGGCCGAGATGTTTCGCGCGGTGCGCCTCGTCGTCGACACGGGCATGCATGCCAAGCACTGGACGCGTGAGCAGTCGATCGACTACATGGTGGCGAAAACCGGCATGACCGAAGCCGAAGTCACGCGGGAAATCGAGCGCTACGTC
Source organism: uncultured Gammaproteobacteria bacterium (assembly GCA_963846315.1). Classification (GTDB taxonomy): domain Bacteria; phylum Pseudomonadota; class Gammaproteobacteria; order Steroidobacterales; family Steroidobacteraceae; genus RPQJ01. The sequence goes on along the minus strand of CAWJVM010000004.1, from coordinate 147,640 downwards.
GTGTGGCCGGGTCAGGCCACATCGTACAAGGTCGGCCAGTTGGCGATGCTGCGCATGCGTGACGAGGCACAGCAGGCCCTCGGCTCCCGGTTCGACCTGCGCGCCTTCCACGAAGTGATCCTGATGAACGGCTCGATGCCGCTCGCCGTCCTCGAAGACGTGCTGCGGGACTGGATCAAGACGCAGCAGGCGAAGCCGGCCGCTTGACCTGCAGGCTCGACGGAAGTTTTTACAAATCCGTGGGTTACGGAGGACGGCGCGTCTTTCCAGGAGGCGCGCGACGAGCTGTTCGCGCGTATTTCACCGATTACCCTGGGGCTCCGTGAAGTGCTAACTTTTCGCTCATGAGCACCATCGAATCCGGCGTATCCACCGGCGCCAAGGCGTCCGGCCTGCTGACCGACCAGAGCGTCGCCAAACAGTTGCTGTTCGGCAGCGTCCTGGAAGAAAACCTGTTCCCGTACCCCGTGATCAATGCGCGTGATCGCGAGGTGCTCGGCATGATCGTCGAGTCGATCGACCGGTTCCTGGAAGGGAAGGAAGCCGATTTCGCGCGCTGGGACCGCGCAGCCCGCCAGCCCGACGAGTTCGTCCAGTCGCTGCGCGAACTGGGCCTGTTCGGGCTGATCATCCCCGAGGAGTTCGGCGGTCTCGGGTTGTCGAATGCAGCCTATGCCCGCGTGCTGGCCCAGACCAGCAGTTACGACAGTTCCGTGTCGCTGACGATCGGTGCGCACAGTTCGATCGGGATGAAGGGCCTGTTGCTGTTCGGGACGGCCGACCAGAAGGCGCGATACCTGCCGAAGCTGGCGACCGGGGAAATGATCGCGGCGTTCTGCCTGACCGAGTCCGGCGCCGGCTCCGACGCCGCCGCCATTCGCACGGCAGCGAAGCGCAATCCTGACGGCAGCTTCGTCCTGAACGGCGAAAAACTCTGGATTACCAACGGCGGGATCGCGGACTTCTACACCGTGTTTGCGCGTACCGACGGTCCCGAAGGCAAAGTCACGGCCTTCATCGTCGAGGCAGCCTGGCGCGGCGTCAGCCACGGTGCGCACGAAGACAAGATGGGGATTCGCGCCTCGTGCACGACCACCGTTGCCTTCAACGATGTCCGCGTGCCGGCAGAGAATGTGCTCGGTGACGTCGGCAAGGGCTTCAAGGTTGCGATGGGCATCCTGAACAATGGCCGAACCGGCCTGGGCGGCGGCGCGGTCGGCGGGATGAAGGCGCTGATCCGCCGCTCCGTGGCGCAGGCGCAGGAGCGCAAGCAGTTCGACAAACCGATTGCTGAATACGGGTTGGTGCGCGAGAAGATTGCGCAGATGACGGTCGAGTGCTTTGCCGCCGAAAGTGCGGTCTGGATGGTGGCGCACTACATCGACAGCGGTTGCGACGATTACTCCGTCGAGGCGGCGATCACCAAGGTGTTCGCCAGTGAAGCGATGCAGCGCACCGCCTATGAGAGCCTGCAGATCGCCGGCGGCAATGGCTATATGCGTGAGTTGCCGTATGAACAGTACACGCGCGATGCCCGCATCCTGCCGATCTTCGAGGGCACCAACGAGATCCTGCGGCTCTACATTGCGCTGTCGTCGCTGAAGGACGTCGGCGCTTCGCTGAAGGAGCTGCAATCGGCGGTCAGCTCGATCTTCAACGATCCGATCAAGGGCTTCGGCGTGCTCTCGGGTTACGCCGAGCGGCGCTTCGCCCGCGCCACGGGCCTCGGCGCCGCGGTGAAGGTCAGCGCGCCGGTCGCGCCGGCGTTGCGCCCGCTGGTGAAGATCTACGAGGACTATGCACGAGCCACTGCGCGCGAGGCCGAAGGCGTGCTGCGGAAATACGGCAAGGGCATTTCCGACCAGCAGCACTCGCAGCGGCGCATCGCGGACCTCATGATCGACCTGTTCGTCGGGCTGTGCGTGGTCTCTCGCGCGGACTCGATCATCAAGAGCGATCCGGCCTCGGCGGCGCAAGTGATCGACATCGCCAAGGTCTTCACTCACCAGGCGCGTCGTCGCATGGTCCGCAACGTTCGTGGGTTGAACCACAACGAGGACTCGTCGATCGAGGCGTTGGCGAGTGCGATCCTGGAAAAGGGCCGTTATCCGTGGGACGTGCTCTAGGCGGCCAGGTCTTCAACCTGCGTCAGCAGGTAAAGGACGACTGCGGCGAGCATCACGGTGGCTGCGAATTCCATGGCGGGTCTCCTCGGCGCGCCGGCGCGGCGCTGTGTGACTGGTGACCATGAGATGCCGCAGCCGTGGCCAGGGTTGCACGCGGGCGAGCCATCGCGACGAAGCGTGCGCCCCGTACGATGAACCGATCGCTGCCAGACGGGGCGCGCTGTACTAGCGCGCGACGTTGAGCATCAGCTTGCCGATGTGGACGCTGGATTCCATCACGCGATGCGCCTCGGCGGCCTGCTCCAGCGGAAAGACCTGGTGGATGACAGGGCCGGCACGGCCCGCGTCCAGTGCAGGCCAGACCTTTTCGCGCAGTTCCTGCGCAATCGCGCCTTTTTGCGCCGCTGTGCGTGGACGCATGGTTGACCCGGTGATGGTCAGGCGGCGCCGCATGATGTCGAACAAGTCGAGACTTTCAACTCGCGTGCCTGCCTGCGTGGCGACTTGCACGAGCCGGCCGTCTAGCGCCAGGCACTTGAGATTGCGCTCGAAGTAGGGTGCCCCAACGATGTCGATGACGACGTCGACTCCGCGGCCGCTGGTCAGCTCCGCAATGCGCTCGGCGAAGTCCGCCGTCCGGTAATTGATCGCGGCGTCGGCGCCCAGGCGCACGCAGGCAGCGCACTTTTCGTCGCTGCCGGCGGTGGCATAGGCACGTGCCCCGAATTCGCGCGCGAGCTGGATGGCGGTGACGCCGATGCCGCTGCTGCCGCCGTGGACCAGCACCGTCTCGCCGCGCGCCAGGCGGCCATGGATGAACAGATTGGCCCAGACCGTGAAGTACGTCTCGGGCAGCGCGGCGGAGCGGATGGCGTCGTAGCCCTGTGGCCACGGCAGGCATTGCGTGACCGGTGCGACACAATATTCGGCGTACCCGCCGCCATTCGCCAGCGCGCAAACCCGGTCACCGAGCGCGAAGCCATGAGCCTCGGTCCCGCGCGCGACGATTTCGCCCGCCACCTCGAGACCGATGATGGGGCTTGCCCCAGGAGGCGCCGGGTATAGCCCCTTGCGCTGCGCCACGTCGGGACGGTTCACTCCCGCCGCCTGGACCCGGATCAGGACTTCGTCGGGCTTGGGTTGCGGCACGGTCGTCGTGCTGATCGTCAGGACTTCGGGTCCGCCGGCGGCGGTCGCGGCAACGTAACGCATCGTCTCGGGAAGCATAAGGTGTCCGTGGGTCAGGTGTTCGAACGGGAGAGCACGATCAGGGTCACCGCAGCCACTTCTCCAGCTGCGAATACACTTCGGGCCGGCCGAGCAGCTCGAGGTGCCCCATCTCGTAGCCAATCCACTGCCGGTCCTTCGGCAGCGCCAGGGTGCGCGCGCAGTCGGTGTGTTTGCCGAGCGCACTGTCGAGCGGCACGAGGCCGTCTCCGACCAGCCTTTCCGCAAGCAACCCGCGCCGTCTGCCGAGCGTGGCAGCCAAGGCGTAGACATCGAGACCGTCCGGCAACGGCACGAATTCGTCCTCGTTCGCCGTGATGCTGCCGTAGCGCAGGTTGGTGATTCCGGCGCTGCGGGCCTTGCCCAGGCTCGTGAACGGGGCCACGTAGGGGCTGAGTTCCATGACGTAATCGAGGCGATTGCCGCCGCGTTCGAGCGGTGCGCCGTGGTGCGGCGTGCCGAGCGTGAACAGCTTGCGCAGCCGACCTTGCCAGGAATGCCCGGCGCCGGTGCCGTGATGAATGGCGCTTCTTGCCACCAGGCCGCCCATGCTGTGGCCCACGATGACCAGTTCTGTCACCGGCACGGGCCAATGCGGCAGCAGCGCTTCCAGCATCGCCGCGAGGTCGCGGCCGTTGGCTTCGATCGAGCGACCGCTGTTGTAACGCAGATGAACGATCGTATGACCGGTTGCCGTCGCCATCGACGCGATACGATGGTGGCCATCGCGTGCCCAATGCTGCTCGTTCAGGCACAGGCCGTGAATCGCGATCAGGACCTTGCCCGACGCGCCCTGCACGACCGCACCGGGTTGCCCTGGATCCACGAGGTCGCCTTCATGCAGTAGACACATCTCGATCGCGAGTGGGTTCACCGTGCGCTCGAGGTGATCGCCGTAGATGCCATTGATCGCCGAGACCCAGGCGTTGCGGCTCGTCGTGGACGTGCCTTCCGGCAAGAGGGCAGCCACGGGAGCAAGCCCGGCGTCGAGTCCCTTGCCGATGACCCGTGTCGTGCCACGGATGCCGCGGTAGATGAGGCCGGTCAAGCCGCTGGTCGAATCTGCCCGTGACGCGCCGAGCGGTGGGTGCACCAGCTGGATCGTGTGGTGCATCTTCTCCACCAGCGTGGTGATGCCGAGCGTGGCGTCGAAGGCGAGCCGGGCGGCCCCCCGCAGGTCCGAGACGTGGGTCCGGGTGAGGTTGCTCATGGGTGCATCCTGGTTCAGTCGGTGAGTGCGCGAATGACGGCTACGGGTTCGTTGCGAATGGCGCGCAACAACGCGCGGGCTGGGCCGGTGGGATCGCGTCGTCCCTGTTCCCAGTTCCGCAGCGTCGACACTTCGATCGACAGCAGTTCCGCGAACTTGGACTGGCTCAGGCCGGTCAGGGCCCGGATGGCACGGACATCGATCACGGTCTCACCACGGGGGCGGGCATGCCCGCCGACAGCGCGGGCCAGGCGAGTCAGCCGGCGTACCCGTTGGCGGCGCAGTTCGCGCGCGGATTCCAGCAGTTTGATGAAGACCTCGTTGCTCATTGCCGGCTCAACGTACGCCAGCGACGCAGGTACGTCAATGACGTACTGTACGCGGGCTGGCGCGGGCCTGTTTGGGCGCCTCACCCGGAGTCAATCCAGCCCGGTTCACGCAATTGCATCGGCACGAACACGACCCCCTGCAGGATGGTTCGTTCGCCGACCGGCACGAATCCGAAATGCGCGTACACGGGAACGCCGTACAGACTCGCATTGACCGTGAACTCCCCGGGATTGCCGGCGGCCAGCGCGTTGCCCTGCACCTTCGACCAGAGTCGCCGGCCCAGGCCCTGGCGCTGGTACGGCGAGGCAACGACGAGGTGATACAGGTGCTTGCAATCGCGCAAGGCGACTGCGCCAGCAAGCTGACCCGCCGACTCGGCCACCCAGTAATCGTACCGCGGCGAGCCGATGTAACCCGCAATCGCTGCCTCGCTGATCGCCGCGTAGAACTTCTCGGCGCCAGTTCCATCGGGTTGCACCGTAAAATAGGGGCCAAGTGCCTGGAACAGCGCGCTGATGCGGATGGCGTCGTCCAGGGTTGCCCGGCGAATCAGGATCTCCGAGGGCATCGCACGAGCGTCTCGCATGCGTCGGTCATGTGCAAGTGAAGGCGCTTGCCATGCCGGTGGCTATGCCGGCGGCTATATAAGACACTACGCCGCGATTGAAGGAGTACCGATGTCCCGGTTGGCGCGCATTGCTGGCTTCATGCCGCCGGACGCGAGCCGCTGATTGCCATGCTGTCACCCGCCGAATGGGAAGCCCTGGCCTTGTCGGCCCGCGTTGCACTGTGGGCCACGCTGTTGTGCCTGCCTGTCGGCATCCTGGTCGGCTGGCTGCTCGCCCGCCGCGAGTTCCGCGGCAAATTCCTGATCGAGGCGCTGGTGCAGTTGCCGATGGTGCTGCCGCCCGTCGTGCCTGGATTTGCTCTGCTGCTCCTGCTCGGCACGCAGGGGCCCATCGGCCGCTGGTTGTACGAATCGTTCGGCATCACGCTGGCCTTCACCTGGAAAGGCGCGGTCATCGCGTCGGCGGTCATGGCTTTTCCGTTGCTGGTGCAGCCCGTGCGCGTTGCATTCCGGTTGATCGACTCGCGGCTCGAACAGGCGGCGACGACACTCGGTGCGACACCCTGGAACGCCTTTCTCACCGTCGCGTTGCCCCTCGCGCTGCCGGGAGTGCTCGCGGGTTCCGTGCTGTGCTTCTCGCGCAGTCTCGGCGAGTTCGGCGCGACGATGGCTTTCGTCGGCAACATCCCCGGTGAAACCCGGACGCTGCCACTGGCCATCTACAGTTTCATGAACGTGCCGGACGGTGAAGGCGCGGCCCTGCGGCTGGCAGGACTTTCCATTGCACTCGCCCTGCTCGCATTGGCTGCGAGCCACTGGCTGACGCGCCGCGCCGAGCGCCAACTCGGTTACCTCGACCATCGTGTGCCGCGTGCTTGAGTTCGACCTGGAGTTCGGGCGGGGCGACTTCCTGTTGCGTGCAGCGGCCCGCATCGAGGCCGGGGCGACGGGCATCTGCGGTCCGTCGGGCTGTGGCAAGAGCACGTTGCTGGCGCTGCTCGCCGGACTGCTGCCGCCACGCACGGGAACGCTGTCGTTTCGCGGCCAGGCGCTCGTCGACGTTGCCGCGAAGACCTTCTTGCCGGCCTGGCAACGGCATTTCGCGCTCGTGTTCCAGGATGGGCAACTGTTCCCCCACCTTACGGTGCAGGACAACCTGTTGTACGGGTATCGCCGTCGCGCGGCGGGTGAACGGCGCTTCGAATTGCGGCAAGTGCTTGAGCTGCTGGAGATCGGTCCGCTGGTGGCGCGGCGTCCGGCGCAGCTGTCGGGTGGCGAGCGACAGCGCGTTGCGCTCGGGCGGGCACTGCTCTATTCGCCGCGGTTGCTGCTGCTGGACGAGCCGCTGGCTTCGCTCGACGAACGGCTGAAGCAGCAGATCCTGCCGTTCCTGCGGCGCGTCAAGGAAGAGACACACCTGCCGATGATCTACGTGTCCCACGCGCGCGCCGAGGTCGAATACCTCGCCGATCGCACGCTGTGGATGGAGGCCGGTCGCTTGCTGACCTGAGTGCACTCGGGTTCCGCAGGACGGGTGCCTGCGGAACCGTGGCAGCCCGCGCTATTCGACGAGCATGTCGCCCGAGCCGCCGAACTCCTTCGGAAAGTCCTTGAACTTCGGCAGGCCGTCCTTCACGGCCATGACTTTCTCGCCATAGTGCACGTGCAGCGTGGGCTTGTAGCTGAGACCCGCTACCGAGCCGGCCGGAATGTCGATCATGCCCATGCCCGGGTGACCGACGAGGACTGCGGCGCCGCAGCTCTTGCAGAACTGGCGGTGGCTGTTCTCCGTCTTCTTGTAGAGGCCGAGGTTGTCGGCACCCTTCGTGATCTTCACGCTCGTCGCAGGCCAAAGTGCAGCCGCATGGAGCGGCGCGCTCAACCAGCCGCGGCACGAACTGCAGTGACAGATGGCCTGCACGGCCGGATCGCCCGTGACTTCGAGCTGGACCGCACCACACATGCAACCCGCTTTGTAAGTCGACATTCTTGCTCCCTGCCCAATGCAATGCGACCGGGGTCGCGACCGCGAGAGAATAGTCCGTCTTGAAGGCTCAGGGAACCTCGACCAGCAGGCTGCAGCAAGTCACGCCCGCTTCGGCCTTGGCCAGCTCCACCTGTGGCACGGTCACCACCGTGAGTCCAGCGGATTCGAGCCGTGAACGGGTACGGTCGTGCTGCAGCGGATGGATCACCGCGCCGCCCAGCGCCAGGGCATTCGCAGCGTGCGGTTCCGCCGGGTCGACGGCAAGCGTCCGATAACCGGGGAATGCGTCTCTATCGACCCAGGCTGGATTCAGCAGCAGCAGGTCGTCGGCAACGCGCGTCACCGCCGACTTCAGGTGCAGGCAACCGGTGAAAGCCAACGGGATCACTTCGTAGCCATAGGGCGCGAGCTGACCAGCCAGTTGCTGGATCGCATCGCGAGACGTGCGCGACGAGAGCCCGACGTAAATCCTGCGACCCGCAACCAGCACATCACCGCCGTCCAGGGTCGCGGGTGCGCGGACGTGAACGAGTGGGCGATGGGCCGCAAGAACGGCTTCGACGGTCGCGGTCTCGGGCTGTCTCGATACCGCGCCTGGCCGAGTGATGACGGCTACGTCATCGAGTACGACCGCTGCATCCTCGACGAAGACCCCATCGGGCAGGTGCGGTGCTGGCGGCACCCGCCGCACGTTCGCACCGAGGCTGGTGAGAATGCCCTCGTAGACTTCGTGCTCGGCCTGTGCGCCCGCTACGTCGAGCGGCTCGCGTTCCAGGTGCGTCAGCTCGCAGTCTGCAAGTGCGGGGCTGACTTCGCGTGTGTAGGCAATCAACATCGATGAGTCCAGCCGGTAATACCGTCGTCGCCCACAATATCAAGAAATCACGATCTGCTGACCCGTCAGCGCCAGGCAGGTGCTCAATGGCTGGGGCCCCGCCAGAGCTCGAACCGCTCCGTGACCCCGTCGCGCGTTCGCACAATTTGCGCGCCCGGTGTGTCCCGCAGAAACTGCAGCTGGTCCCGGGTGATCGGTGCCGTAAGCGGCATGGCGCTGCGCGAGGGAGTTGGAATCGGCGGCTCGTTGACGCCGATCGAGCGGAATCCGTCCGGCACCGACTGCAGCGGCAGCGTACGGTCGTCGGCAACGACTTCGTAGCGGCTGTCGCTTTCCTTGCTGGCGCGCTTGTCCAGCGTCGACCAGGCGTAACCCACGAGGTGCGTGGCGTGCCGGCCGGAAGTGTTGACGTCCACAGCAGTCAACGTGACGTAGTCGCGCGCGTTGACGCCCAGTTCGGGACGGTCATAGGCGAAGATCAGGGTATCGCCCCCGACCGTAATCGTCGCGGCAGTGCGTTCGTCGAGATACTCGCGCGGATCCGTGGCCTGGCTGCTCGCGCAGCCTGCCGTGAGGACTGCAGCAAGCAAAGCTCCGGTTGCCACAGCGATCGAGAAGGTCCAGCAGGCCCGTGCCGCACCGTCGTCTGAATGGCCGCTAGAAGTCATAGCGATAGCCAAGGCTGAAATAGTATCGGGACGCGTCCTCGGAACTCGTGCCGAGGTCGCGCGATCCGATCTCGGCACCGCCTTCCACTTCGAATGTGAGGTGCTTGCCGCGCATCTCCGCCCGCAGTGCCGGTGAATACACCAGCGACGTCGAGCGGTCGCTCTCGAGCTTGCGTTGATCCAGGCGCAGCCTGGGGCCGACACGCCAGCGCTCGCCGATCGGCAGCTGGGTGCCGACGCCCAGCGAGAGCATCTGCGCGCTCTCGCCCGTCTGGTACTGCAGGCCCAGAGACGTCACGTCGCCGCGGCCGAACAATCCATAGCCCATTGCCTGCGTCGAGACCGCCGTGTCCGTTCCCGACGACGGCGTCGCGGCCACTCCGCCCGATTCACGCGTCGAGCCGAGCGTCATGGTCGACGCATCGAGCGACCACTGCCATCGTTCGCCGAAGGGTCGCGAGACGCCCGCCGAATACATCGTCGACTCGGACGTGCGATCGAGCGCAAGTTGCTCGATCTCCTGGGGTGTGTACAGGCCGAACAGTTCGTCGAACCGGCGCACTGGCTGGCCAATCATGGCGTTGCGCGTCGACAGGCCCGGACTCTTGCGGTGATCGAGGTTCAGGTTCAGCGTCCAGCGCGCAGGCAGCGCGTACGTGCCCAGCAGCAGCACCGTATTGAGCGTGCTGTAGTGGACGTCGAAATCCGCGAGCCCGACCATCGTGATGCCGGGCCGGAAGTACCGTACCTCGGTGCCGACGGCCTGCCGGTCCGTCACGCCGGAATACTGCTGGTCGACGGCATAGAAAGAGAGGTCCCACGCGTTCGCGAGCGTGCCGACGTCCGCGGAGACGCCGACGAACTTGCGCTCGGTGTCAGGCCCTTCGCGTGTCGAATCCACCGGGAAACCGAAGAAGCCATTGACGCGCAGCCGCGGCCATAGCTGGTACCCTGCCTGCAGCCCGTCAAACGTGCCCATGAGTCCGGCCGAGCCGCCGGCCTGGCGGCCGAGGCGGGCAGACCAGCCGGCAATGCGGTCAGCGAACTCGGCAAACATCATCGTTACGCGGGACTCGCTTCCCGGTCCGTCGGCGAGCATGTCGTAGCTGTAGCCCGCGCTTGCACGGGTCGTGAAATCGAAGCGTTCGCCGTGGCGGCGCGCAACGAGACTCACGTCGCTGAGCAAGGCGTTCTGCGTCGTCAGGTCGCTGACGACGAGACCGCTCTCGATGCGACTCTGGTCCTGGCGATAGATCTGCGAAAAGCCGCCGTAGACCCGCCACGGGGACTCGTCCTCGTCGCCGCCAGGCGATCCATTGCGCCCAGGGCGGCTGGCCCAGGCCAGGGCCTGCAAACGCTTGCGAACGCGCGTGGGGCCGTCGCCGGTCGGATAGCGCTGCAGGTAATCCTCGTATTCGGCCTTGGCGTGAGCAACCTGTCCGCTGCGCTCGCGCGCGAGCGCGAGCATTTCCTGGGCGTCTGCCCGCTGTGGAAACTCGGGTTGCTGCGTGAGCTGTGTCAGCAGCGGGATTGCCGTGGCGTAGTCCTTGCGGCGGAACGCGTCCTTGGCCTGGGCCAGGGTCCGCTTGATCTCATCCGGCGTCATCGATGCGTTGACCTGTGGGGCCGTCGACCGCACGGTCGCCACGCCCGACGGAGTGCCGATCTCGTTCAGCGTATCGTCATCCGAGATCGCTACCCAGGCTTTCGGATATTCGCCGCGCGAGTTGGCGAGTGCCTGCTTGGCGGCCGCCTCGTTGACGAATGGTCCGGCCCGCAGGCGGTACCAGCGCTGCTCGTCGACAACGGTCTCGGAAACATAGGTGCGCGCGCCCACCGTCCTGGCAGCCGCGGCGAGTGCATCGGGCGAAAAGGGCAGGGTCGACGAGGCCAGGTTCACGGCGTACGTAGAGGTGCCCTGCGGCATTTCCGTCACCGTGACCTGCGGCGTCTCGGCGCGTAGAAGCCTGACGCGCAACAAGCGCCCGTCGATCGAAGGCGTGAGCACGAACGTCTCGGGCTTCGACCAGCTGATCCGCACCTGGACCTCCGAGCCGAACGGCCGTACCACGTCAACCGAGCGCACGAAACCAGCGGCGCCGGCCAGCAGTGGTTGCGGTTCCGACGCGGATGTCCGGCCACAGTCCGGCCCCGCCGAAAAGCGGACCTGCAGTGCCTCGCCATCGGTGGCCGGCGTGTGTGACGTGTAGCGCAACGAACAACTGAAGAGCAGCGTGACGGAGACGTAGCCACGCTGCTCGCTCGCCACGACGTCCTCCACGATCCGGCCCTGCGCCAGGAGCGGTGTGGCCGCCAGGTTGCACAGGATGGCACTCGCGGTGAGCAGGATTCGCAGTCCGGATCGCATCAGTCGAACTTCGTGTCCGTGATGCGATGTTCCGGCCCGGCCCGGCTCTTCAGGATCTTCGTGAGCGTGGAGTCCGTGTACACATGGCACGCCCCGGAGCAGTTGCGCAATTCACTGACGGTGTACTTCACGTTGCCGTACTTGGTGTGTGGATCGGCCTTGAACTTGTTGGAATGGCAACCTGCGCAGTCGGGCTTGTAGGCCGGTGTGCGCCAGGTGGCGGCATCCGTGCTGGTCGTGTGGCAGCTCCTGCAGGTGAGCACTGCCCGGTGATCGCCCGGGTAACCGCCACCCACGCGGTGCTTGAACCTGTTCGGCGTCCAGGCGGTCGTGGTGTGGCACTGGTTGCAGTCGAAGTTGTTGACCGGGAAAGTCATGTGGCCGGTGGACGGGCCAGTTGCGCTGGTGCCATTGTGGCAACCCTTGCAGTTCGTGATGTTGGTGTGATCCACCTTCGCTGGTGTCCAGGCGAGGGTGGAATGACAGCTGCTGCACTCGGCTGATGTCGGCAGGTGCATCGTGGGCTTGCCGGCCGCCTTCACGCCGTCGTGACAGCTGGAGCACGAGCCGGTCACGTGTGCATGATCGACCCGGTTCGTCGGTTTCCACGCCGTCGACGTGTGGCAGCTGTCGCACGCATTGTCGCTCGCGATGTGGCCCGTGTTCTTGCCCAGGGCCAGCGTGCCGTTGTGGCACGAGAAGCAGGTGCCGATCACCTGGGTGTGGTCGACCTTGGCTGCCGGCTTCCAGCCGTTCGTGGCGTGGCACGCCGCACAGGAGTTGCTCGTCGACAGGTGCGTGACGTTCTTGCCCGTTGCATTCACGCCGTTGTGGCAGGTCGAGCAGGCAGCCGTGATGCCGTCATGGGTAAAGCCCGTGGCGGGTTTCCAGGCCAGCGTGCTGTGGCACATCCCGCACTCGGACGTCGTGGCAATGTGCGTGGCGGGCTTGCCCGTCGCGATCGTCGTGTTGTGGCAGCTCGAACACGAGCCCTGCACCTGCGCATGATCGACGCGTGTCGCCGGCTTCCAGGCCGTCACCCCGTGGCAGGCCTCGCAGGTCGACGACGTGAACAGGTGCGTCGCGTTCTTGCCCGGCGACTTCACTCCGTCGTGGCAGCTCGAGCATCCGCTCGCGATGCCGGAATGCGAGAACGTTGCCGGTGTCCAGGCCAGCGTGGCGTGGCACGTGCCGCATTCACCCGTCGTCGGAATATGGTTGATGGCCTTGCCCGTCGCGCGCGTGCCGTCATGGCAGGACGAGCACGTGCCTGCAACCTGCGCGTGATCGACCTTCGATGCGGGTTTCCAGGCGCTGGTCACGTGGCAGGCGTCGCAGGTGTTGCTGGTCGACAGGTGCGATGTGCCCTTGCCGGCAGCGCGTGTGCCGTCGTGGCAGGCGAAGCAGGTGCCCGTCACTTGTGCGTGGTCGACGCGGGTCGCGGGTCGCCAGCCCGCAGGCGTATGACAGGACTCGCAGGAATTGCTGGTCGCGAGGTGACTCGGCGACTTTCCAGCCGCTTTCAGGCCGTCGTGGCAACTCACGCAGTTGCCGGTGACGCCGTCATGTGTAAAGCCCGTGGCGGGTGTCCACGCGGTCGTCCCATGGCACCGGCTGCACTCGGCGGTCGTCGCAATGTGTGTCGGGCCCTTACCCTTTGCGGTGGTGCCGTTGTGGCAGGTGGAGCACGAGCCGATGACCTGCCCATGATCGACCCGCGTCGCGGGCTTCCATGCCGCGGTCGCGTGACAGGACTCGCAGCTCGGCGTCGTGAAAATATGCGTCGCGTTGCGTCCGGTGGCGCGAACCCCGTCGTGGCAGGATGCACAGCCGGCGACAATGCTGGCGTGGGTGAACGTCGCCGGCATCCAGGCCACCGTCAAGTGGCAGGTGCTGCACGCCTCGCCGGTCGGGATATGGTTCGTGCCCTTACCCGTCGCGATGGCGCCGTCGTGGCAATTTGCGCAGGCGCCGCTGACCTGGGTGTGATCGACACGGGTCGCCGGCTTCCACAGCGCCACGGCGTGACAAGACTCGCACGTGTTGCTGGTGGTGATGTGCGCCGTCGGCTTGCCCTGCGCGTTGATGCCGTTGTGGCAATTCGAGCAGTTGCTGGTGATGCCCGTGTGATCGAAGCGCGCCGGCTTCCAGGCCAGTGGCGAATGGCAGTTGTCGCAGGAATTGTCACTCGGAATGTGGCCGGGCGGCTTGCCGGTCGCTTGCGAGCCGTCATGACAGGAGAAGCACGCCCCGCTGACCTGGGTGTGGTCCACGCGCGTGACCGGCTTCCATGCCAGCGTGGCATGACAGGTGGCACAGGCCGTGCTCGAGGCGATGTGTCCCTGCGGCTTGCCAGTGGCGGTCGTGCCGTTGTGGCACGAGGCGCAGCTGCCGCTGACATGCGCGTGGTCGACTCGCGTCACGGCACGCCAGTTGGAGGTGGAGTGACACGCCTCGCACGTCGTGGTCGATTGTATGTGCGTGGCGCTCTTGCCGGTCGCCTTGGCGCCGTCGTGGCAGCTGGCGCAGTCTGTGGTCACGCCCGCATGCGAAAAATTCGCGGGCTTCCAAGCCGCGGACACGTGACACGTCTCGCAAGCATCGCTCGCGGCGATGTGCCCGGGACTCTTGCCGGTGGCCGTCGTGCCGTTGTGGCAGGAGAAGCAGGCACCCTGGACCTGGGTGTGGTCGACCCGGGTGGTCGGCTTCCACGCCGTCGTCACATGGCACGATTCGCAACTTGGAGTCGTCGCAACATGCGCAGGCGTCTTGCCGGTCGCGCTGGTGCCGTTGTGGCAACTGGCACAGCCATTGACGATGCCGTCGTGCATGAATGAGGCGGGCTTCCATGCGGTCGTCGAGTGACAACTGCCGCACTCGGCCGTGGTCGGGATGTGCGTCGCGTGTTTGCCGGCCGCGGTCGCGCCGTTGTGACAGGACGAGCACGTGCCGATCACCTGGAGATGGTCGACCTTCGTGGATGGCTTCCAGGCTGACGTCGCGTGGCAGGCATCGCAGGTGCCGCTCGAGCCGATGTGGGCGACATTCTTGCCCGTCGCCGTCACTCCGTTGTGGCAGGACACGCAGCTGCCGCTCACCTGGGCATGGTCGACGTGCGTGACCGGCCGCCACGAGAAGGTAGCGTGACACGAGCCGCAGGACGGGCTCGAGAGAATGTGGGTGACGCTCTTGCCTGTCGCGCGTGTTCCGTCATGACAGGCCGCGCACGCTTCGGTCAGGCCGGTGTGCGAAAAATTGGCCGGCCGCCACTGGACCGTGATGTGGCACTGGTCGCAGGCCGTAGCGGACGGAATATGCGTTGCATTCTTGCCGGAGGCGGTGGTGCCGTCGTGACACGAAAAGCAAGTGCCGAGCACCTGCGCGTGGTCGACCAGTGAAGCCGGCTTCCAGGCCGCAACGACGTGGCACGACTCGCAGGTCGACGACGATCTGATGTGCGTCGCCGACTTGCCGCCCGCGCGGATGTCGTCGTGACACGAAGTGCAGTTGTTGGCGATCCCGGTGTGGTCGAACTTGGCGGGGACCCAGGCGCTCGTCGCGTGGCAGTTGTCGCACTCCGCAACCGTCGGAATGTGGTTGGCGGGCTGGCCTTTCGCCGCGAGCCCGTTGTGGCAGGTCGAGCAGCTGCCGAGGACGTTGGTATGGTCGACCTTCGTGGTGGGCTTCCACACCGTGGTGGAATGGCAGGCCGCGCAGGCGGTCGTGGCCTTGATGTGGCGGGGGCCGGTTCCGGTCGCGTGCACCCCGTCATGACAACTGAAGCAGCCATCGACGATGCCGTCGTGGGCAAAGCTCGCGGGCTTCCAGGCCACGGTCACGTGGCAGGTGTCGCACGCAGCCGTGGTCGGGACGTGCAACGCATGCTTGCCGGTGGCGGAGTTGCCGTCATGGCACGCTGCGCACGCGCCGCTGACCTGCGTGTGGTCCATGCGAGTGACCGGGGCCCAGCCAGCGACCGAGTGGCAGGACTCGCAGCTGCTCGTCGTCTGGAAGTGCGTAGCCTGCTTGCCGGTCGCCTTGACGCCGTCGTGGCAGGAGGCGCAGTTCACGCTAACGCCGGCGTGGTCAAATTTCGCGGGACTCCAGGCCGTCTTGCCGTGGCAGGCGCTGCAGTCCTGGTTGGTCGCGACGTGCGCGACGGGCTTCCCTTGTGCCTGCATGCCGTTGTGGCAGGTCGAGCAGTCGCCGCGCGCTTCGTCGTGATCGAATCGACTCGCGGGAATCCAGGCCGAGGTGGTGTGACACGCACCGCACACGTCTGTCGAGGCGACGTGGGTCGTCGGCTTCGGCGTCGCCGCGATGCGTGATCCCTGCGCATGGCACGCGGCGCACACCTTCGGTGTGCCCGCGAACACGGCGTCCACGTGACAGCTTTCACAGGCTTGCAGCCGGTGCGCGCCGGCCAGCTCGAAGCCCGTGGTCAGGTGATCGAAGTTGCGCCCGGTCACCTGGGCCGACGCCGTGCCGCCTGCCAGCAGCAACAACATGAGGAGTGCGGGTCGAATCCATTGCAGGTTCAAGGTTGTCTCCTGCTCACTGCAGCCGCGCGGCTTTGAAGGTCGTCGTCACGTGGCAGCGCTGGCACTGCCGCCCGTACTGACCGAGGTGCACGTCGTCGTCGGCGTGGCATGCGGCACAATCCTGCGACGGTTTCGCGACGTGCGGCGGTTGCTTGTGACAGCCCTCGCAGGCCACCTTGGAGTGCGCGCCCGTCAGTGCGAACTTCGTCGACTTGCCGTGATCGAACTGCCACAGGTTCCAGCCGTTCGCGGAGTGGCAGGCCTCGCAGTCACGACCGAGCGATCCCTTGTGACGATCGTCCGTCGCATGGCAGTCGACGCACGCTTGCGGCGCCACCTTGAATGAGGCCGAGCGGTGGCATGCGAAGCACGGAACCGCAACGTGCAGGCCCACGAGTGGAAACTGCGAAAAGTCGTGATCGAACTGGATGTGGCCGCGCCACGTCTCGACGCCATGGCATTGCGCGCAGTCCGTGCCCAGCTTGCCGGCGTGCACGTCATCCGGCCGGTGGCATCCTGCACATTCGCTGCCGAGTCGCTGGTTCGCGACGACGGCCGTGTGGCAGGCATGGCAATCCAGCTTCTGGTGTGCCCCGCGCAACTCGAATTTCCCGTCACGGGCATGATCGAAGCTCGTCGGCGTCCATGCATTTGCGGTGTGGCACGACTCGCACGCTGCGCCAAAGCGCGTCGCGTGAGGGTCGTCGCTGCGGTGACAGCCCGCGCACTCGCGCGGCAACGGGTCCTTGAGGTTGGCGGTCCTGTGGCACGCTTTGCAGTCGAGCGACGCGTGCGCGCCGGCGAGTGCGAATCCCGTGGCCCGCAGGTGATCGTACTTCGTGCCGGTCCAGCCGGACGTCTGGTGGCAGTCGGCGCAGGCTGCGCCCCTCGCGCCGGCGTGGATGTCGTCGGGTGTGTGGCACGCGGCGCATTGGGTTGGGGTGCCGGTGTAAAGGTTGTCCGCATGGCAGGCGGCACACGTGGCCTGGGCGTGCTTGCCGGTCAGTGCGAACTTCGTCTTCGCGTGATCGAAGCGCACGCGTGACCACCCGGCGGCTTCGTGGCAATCGGCGCAGTTGCGGCCGAGCTTGCCGGCATGGGGATCTGCCTTGCCATGGCAATCGACGCATGCTGAGGGGGCCTCACGCTGCTTGCGACCCGGCGTATGGCAGTCGGCGCAGGCCACCGAGGCGTGCGAACCCAGCAGCGGGAAGTCGGTTCGAGCGTGCGGGAACGACGCGCTCTCGAGCTTCACGATATCGGCCGTGCGGCCCTTGTGCTCGCTGTGGCATGCGCCGCACTGGGCGGTCCCCGCTCCCGCCAGCCGGCCATGGAATCCCTTGTGCTGCGCGATGTCCGCGGCAATTGGCTCATGGCAGGCGCGGCAAAGCGTTGCCTGGCGTGAACGGTCTGCGCGATCGTGGCAGCGCGTGCATTCCTGTTCGTACTTCGCGTGACCTGCGATGACCGGGCCGGGCATCAGCAGCGTCTCGAGGTTTGCGGCGCGAGCGAGCGGGGTCAACATGGAAAGTGACAGGATTGCGAGCAGGAGCCGCCGGCGGGACATGCGGGCGACTCCGGCCGGTCAGTAGAGATGCACCGCGACCACATGCACGGTCCCGGCGATGATGAGCATGATGAAAAGCGGCATGTGCAGCGCGTGCCACAGCGAAAAAAACTTCTGGAACGCCCGGAATTCGAGCACGCGTCGCGTGGCGCCGATTCTGTCGTCGATATAGCGATTCGCCGTCAGTCGCAGCGATTCGCGCTGCGGATCGCGGCGGCGATCGGCGCCGGCGCCAATGGCGTCACGGACTGCGCGTCGCAGCCGGCGACGGGCACCGAACGCCCAGGAGGCACCCACGATCGGGCGCAGCAACAGCGGGGTCGCGGCGCAGCGTCGTTCGACGACCGCCTGCTCTTCGTCGATGCGTCGCGCCAGCGCCGGCAGGAATGAGACGGCCGACGTGAGCTGCATGCGGCTGGAGAACTCCATCAGGTCATCGAGCGTTGCCTCGCGACCGTTCAATTCGTGGTGGATGCGGCCATAGAAATAGCGGCCGAAGAGCCCGCTGCCCGAGACGATGAGCATGCAGACGAGGGCGACGTTGCTGTTGGTGGCGCCCAGGCTGAAGTTGGAATGCAGCAGGATGAGCGCGGGCCCGAGGATGCCCAGCGCCATGTGCAGCTTGAACCATGCGCGCGTGGATCCAACGTAACGGGCGTTCGGCATCCGCTTGCGGACAGGGTACAGCAGGAGCAGCAGCATCAGGCTGCCGCCAGCGATTCCCAGCGCGTAGCCGAGCCCGGACTGGGGCGTGAGGTAGGCAGAGGTCGGCAGGTTGACGCCGAAAGCGAGCAGGGCGAGTACGGCCACGAAATAGAGGCTGGCCGGATTGACCAGGCCGGTCCGCTGCGTGGCAGCCACCGCCGTTTTCGCAGCCGGTGCGGCAACGTGCGGACGAGGGGCACTGACTGCGGTTGGCGCCGGAACGCGCGGCACGTCCTCGGTGGCGACGCTTTCATGCCGCTCGCGGCGCAGTGGTTGTGCGGCCATCGTCAACCCTGGCTGGCGGCAAGCCGCGTCGCTTCGGCGATGTTCGCCTGAATGATGCGGGCATCCGACGAATTGACCGGCACCACCGCCAGCAGGTTGCGCCACGTCGTAACGGCGTCCTGATAGCGGTGTTCTTCGTGCTCAAGGCTGGCCTTGAGCCACAACGCCTTGGGATGCCGCGGATCGAGCGCCAGCGCCTTCGCCAGTGCAGCGGCGGGCGCTCCCTGCAGGCTCGATCCGGCGGAGGCCAGCGCGTCTGCGTAGTCGGCCCAGGCGTCGGCGTTCATGCGGCCCGCGGCCGCAGCCAGTCGGTAGGTCTCGGTGGCTTCCTTGAATTTCCGCTGACGCCGCAGGTCATCGGCCCTTGTGAGCAAGTCCGGTGTGCCTGTGGGAGCTGACGCGCCGGGCAGCGTCGCGCTGCCACTGGCGGTGCTGCTCAGCTGCAGCGTCGTCATCACCACGTCGCCGAGGTCGCGTTCTCCCGCGCGCGGGTGACCGGCCGGCAACATAGCCGTCGTCTTCGCCGTCGCGGGCGCAATCGCATCTCCCGTGGGCTTGCTGTCGAATGCGGCAATTCCGTTGCCGGCGAAAATTCCCAGACCAAACCCTGCCAGCGCGATCAGCGCCGCACCCTTCGTGTTCATCGTCGTCTCCCCCGGTCAATGTCAGCCGGTGCGGAGACCTTAGCGAGGCCCAGTGATAACCGACACTCATCCACGCAACCCATTGACAGATTCGTGACGCACTCCACACCGCACGGCCAGGCGTGATGCGAGTCTCGGTCGAAACGCTATCTTCACCGCGCGCCGCACGTCACTCACCGCACCAATCGCCGGATCCATTGTCGATGTCACTGCTCCTTGTCTATCTGTTGCCGCTGCTGCTGATCTGGGCCTGGTACCTCGTCCGCCGCAGTCGGCATGAAAGTGCGAGCCGTGCTGCACGGGAGCAGGCGCAGGCGGCTGGCCTGATCGATCCAGCATCCCTGCATCCCGTCATCGATCCCGTTCGCTGTATCGGCTGTGGCTCGTGCGTAAAAGCCTGTCCCGAACAGCCGGAGCACCGCGTGCTCGGCCTGATCGACGGCAAGGCGCATCTCGTGGGCCCGACCGACTGCATCGGACACGGGGCCTGTCGCGCGGCCTGTCCCGCGGACGCAATCACGCTGGTGTTCGGCACTGAACGTCGTGGCGTCGAAATCCCATTGCTCACGGCGGAGTTCGAGTCCACCGTCCCGGGATTGTTCGTTGCGGGTGAACTCGGGGGCATGGGGCTCATTCGCAACGCGTTGGCGCAGGGCAGGCAGGCGGTCGATGCGATTCACCGCAGGCGGCTGACCGCCGTCCCCGGGCAGCTCGATCTCGTGATCGTGGGTGCTGGCCCAGCCGGGTTCTCCGCCAGCCTTGCCGCCAAGTCGCACGACCTGCAGTTCGTGACGATCGAACAGGAGAGCCTGGGCGGCTGCGTCTTCCAGTACCCGCGAGCAAAGCTGGTGATGACGCAACCGGCCGAGATCCCGCTCGTGGGCAAGGTCAGCTTTCGTCAGACCTCGAAGGAGGAGTTGCTGGCCTTCTGGCAGGACATCGAGCGCAAGACGGGCGTGGCCGGCAACATGCGCTACCGGGAGCGTGTCGAGAGTGTCGATCGCGAGGGTGCGCGAGGCTTCATCGTTCGCACTTCGCAGTCGGAATATCGAGCGGCGAATGTACTGCTGGCGATTGGTCGTCGTGGCACGCCGCGCAAGCTGGACGTGCCGGGTGAGGACCTGCCCAAGGTGGTGTATCGACTGCTCGACCCAGAGCAGTATCGCGGCCAGCGCGTGCTGGTCGTGGGTGGAGGTGACAGCGCGCTGGAGGCAGCGGCCAGCATCGCTGAGGCCGGGGGTCAGGTCACGCTCTCGTACCGGGGCGACGCTTTCACCCGCGCCAAGCCGCGCAACCGCGATCGAGTCGCTGCTGCCGAACGTGCCGGGCAGTTGCAGGTGTTGCTCAATTCACAGGTCGAGCGCATCGAGAAGGAGCGCGTCCTGCTGCGCACGCAGGACGGGCACCTGATCTTGCCGAACGATGCAGTGATCGTCAGCGCGGGCGGCATCCTGCCCTCCGAGTTCCTGCGACGGGTAGGCATTCACGTGGAGACGAAATATGGGACGGCGTAAACCCGTCGCAGCAGCCGGTGCCGCAGTGGTCACACTGCTGCTCGGCGTATACGGCATCGCGCCCGTCGCCGTCGCCGCATCAACCACGTTCGCTGCACCGGACGTGCTCGAACCTGCCAAGGGTGCGCTTCGTCTCAAGCAATTTGAGGACGCCGCCGGGCGGTTGGCCAAGGAGCCGCTGGCCAGTGATCCGCGCGCGCAGTACCTGCTGGGTACCCTGTACCTGGCGGGACTCGGTGTTGCCGAGGATTCGAGCCGGGCGCGGGCACTGTTCGCAGGTGCGGCGGCAAAAGGTGAGCCACGCGCAGCTTTTGCATTGGCCGCGCTGGCCGCCCACGATTCACCCGTCGATGAAGCCGGTGCGAGGTCCTGGCTTGCGCAGGCTGCGGCTGCGGGTCATGCCGATGCGATTCGCTTGCTGCAGGCCGGTCGGTTGCCGCTGCAAGTCGACCCGGGCGCGCTGGCAACCGACCCCTCCGTCACCTTGACGATGGCCATTGCGGTTGCGCGTCGCAACAACGTCGACACACTGGCCACGTTGTGGCCGCTGCTTGCCGGGGATGCCAATGACGAATTCCGGCGTTCGGTCCTGCATCACGCGGCTGAGTCCGGCGCCTCTGACTCGGTGCGCTGGCTGATCGACCATGACGCCCGCGTCGATGCGGTCGATGCGCAAGGCATCACGCCCCTGATGTTGTCGGCGACAGCTGAGCGCGCAGATGCGCTGGACGTTCTTTTGCACGCCAAGGCCCGCGTTGCCGTCGTCGATTCGCTCGGAAATTCGGCTTTGTTCTATGCGGCGCGTCGCGGTCGGCTCGCGCAAGCCGAGCGACTGGTGGGGGCGGGTCTTGATCCCGGGCAGCGCAACGCTGGCGGCTGGAGCGCCATCGACTACTCGGTGCAGTCGGGGCACGACGGGGTCACCGGCTACCTGCTGCAGCAGGGCGCGCGGCCAGCTCGCCGGCATACGGCAGTCGCGGGCACGGGCGCACGGCCTGCTGGCCCGATTCTGCGTTCGTCGGCAGGCGATGCCTATGCCGGATGGCCAGACGTTGCGGTCGCTGCGAGTCGCAGCGACACAGCCCTGTTGAAGGCGGCACTGTCGCGAGGAGGTGATCCGGAGGCGAGCACCCCGGCGGGCCAGCCCGCCCTGCAGGTCGCTATCGCTGTGTCATCGCCTGCCGCCGTTGAATTGCTGCTCGCTGCCGGTGCGTCGCCGACACGCGAGGATCGTGCAGGTCGTTCACCACTCGGCGAGGCCGTCAGGCAGGGCCGCAATGAAATCGTGCGGATCCTGCTCGAGCATGGCGTCAATCCCAATGAACATGGGAGCCATGAGGGCGCACCGCTGACGCTTGCCGTGCGACGCGGCGACGCGGACATTGCTCGGTTGCTGCTGGCCAAAGGGGCGCAGGTCGACACCGGCAAGGAAGGCGCGGCACCGCTGCTGGTCGCGACACTGCGTGGTGATGCGCCTGTCGTCGGCCTGTTGTTGCGTTCGGGCGCGAATCCCGACGTGACCGACGCCGCCGGGCACACGGCGCTATGGCACGCCGCGTGCCGGGACGATTCCGCGGTCATTGCACTGCTGCTGGAGTCCCGGGCCGCTGTGAACGCAGCGGCTGCTGATGGAATTACGCCTGTCGCCTGCGCTGCAGCGCGCGGCAACGATGCTGCATTCGTAAAGCTGCTGCGTGCCGACGCCGATGTCGGGATGCGCAGCCGCTCGGGCGACACACTCCTGATGCTGGCCGCCCGCGGCAACCACGCCGCGATCGTACGCAAGCTCATCGCACTGCGGGTCGGGTTCGATTCGCAGAACATCTTCGGCGACACCGCGCTGATCCTGGCGAGTCAGGCCGGCGCGGACGAAGTCGTCGGCCTGTTGCTGCAGGCGGGTGCGAAGACGACGTTGCGCAACCGTGACGGAGTTGCGGCGGCCGACGCGGCAGCCGCGCGCGGCTTCGACGCCGTCGCGGCACGCATTCGTTCGAGCTAACGAGTACGCTCGCTGCGCTGGATTGGGATCGTGACCTCGACCCGCAGGCCACGGTCTGCATCGCCAGTGCGGAAGCTCACGAAACCGCCGTGCAACTCGGCGATCCGCTTGACGATCGATAGCCCCAGCCCGCTGCCCGTGGCCGTCGATTCCGGCGCGCGGTAAAAGCGCCGGCCAAGTCGTTCGAGCGTCTCACGCGTGACGCCCCTTCCCGTATCCTCGACGGTGAGTCGGATCTCACCCTGCTCCTGTGCCACCCCGACCCGAACCTCGCCGTGTGGTCCGCCATGTCGCAGTGCGTTGTCGACCAGGTTACGCACCAGTGCCTCGAGTAGTGCGGCGTCGCCAGGAACGCGCCCGGGATCCGGTGCCTCCAGCACTATCGACGTTCCCTCCTGCATCGCCGCCGGCGCGCTGTCTGCCAGCACGCGTTCTGCAATGGTACGCAGTTCGCACGATGTCGCACTTGCAAGGTGACCGGTTTCGTCCACACGGGCAAGTTGCATCAACTGCGTTACGAGGCGTGTCATCCGGTCGCAGGCCTCGATGCAGTGGCGCAGTGCCGCGTCCCTGACGTCGGGATTCCTGGTTGCCAACGCCACCTCCGCCTGCGCGCGCAATGCAGCGACCGGCGTACGCAACTCATGGGCAGCATGGGAGGTGAACCGTCGTTCTGAATCGAGTGAATCACGAACACGTAACAGGAGTTCCTCGAGCCGTTCGGCGAGACTCGCCAACTCGACGGGCATTGGTCCTGCGGCCAGCGGCCGAACATCGTCGGGGCTGCGGTGTGCCAGTTCATCCGCGAGACGCCGTAACGGCCGCAGCGACCGACCGACGACCCACCAGATCGCGAGCCCGAGCACGGGCAGTGCGATGAGCTGCGGGAGGAGTGCACCCAGCGCGACGCGACGCGCGATCCGTTCGCGTGTCGCGTGGTCTTCCGCCACGTGCACGACTACGCCCTGCGCGGCTTCGGCCGCCGAATACACGCGCCAGCGAATGTCACCGAGCGCCGCTTCGCTGAAGCCATTGACCGTCCCGGCCAACGGTGTCGTCGGGGCGTTGGCTGAGCGCAGAATGAGCGTCCCGTCCGCCTCGCGCACCTGGAAGGCAACCTTGGTGCGGAAGTTCGGCGGGGTGGCCGAATCCTCATCGAAGTCGAGTTCTTCGAGTTCGTGGCCCGCCTGCGCCACCAGCAACCGCGCGGCCTGGGCCAGGTGTGCGTCCAGCAGGGCATCGATGCCCCGATGCGCTTCGCGGTAGGTCAGGGCCGCAGACGCCAGCCACGTACCGGCGAGCGTGAGCAGCAGCAGCGTGAGCATGTGCCGGCGGATCGAGGGAGTTCGCACGTTTCAGTCTTCGCGCGGGATCATGTAGCCAACGCCGCGCACTGTCCGGATGAGCGTGGGCGCGAGCTTGCGGCGCAAGTGATGGACGTGAACCTCGATTGCATTGCTGTCGAGGCTGCGGTCCCATTCGTACAGCTGGGTCTCGAGCTGCGTGCGGCTGACGACGCGGCCCGCGCGCAGCACGAGTTCCTGCAGCAGCGCGAACTCGCGCGGCTGCAGTTCGACGGGATTGCCTTCGAACGTCACGGCACGCGAGGCGAGGTCCAGTGACAGGCCGCCCACGACGATCGATCCACTCCCAATGCCCTGCGCGCGACGAGCAACGGCTCGCAATCGGGCTGCGAGTTCCTGGAGTGCGACGGGCTTCACGACGTAGTCGTCGGCGCCAAGATCGAGGCCGCGCACGCGATCATCGACGGCTTCGCGCGCAGTGAGGATGATCACGGGCGTGTGATCGCCACGGTTACGGACACGTTGCAGCAGTTCGAGCCCGGACATGCGTGGCAGTCCCAGGTCGAGCACGATTGCCGTGAAGTCGTCAGAGGCCAGCGCGGCTTCTCCGGCCGCACCGTCCCTGATCCACTCGACCGCGAAGCCTTGCTCGCGCAGGCCGACCTGTAGTGCGTCCCCGAGCAATGCATCGTCCTCGACCAGCAGGATTCGCATGCCTCAATCGTCGTCGGTTTCGCTTTCTGTCGCCAGTTCGGCTTGTTCGCCCTGTCCCGGCCCGGCTCCCGGCGCCATGCCTCCGGAGGTCGCGGTCCAGCCCCAGAAGCCGAGAATCGCAGCGACCATCGCCAGCCCGACGCCACGCGCATTGCGCGGCTCGGCGCCTTCCGCAGCCCCCCGTTTCAGGCCGGTGATCATCGAGCGCGCGAGGTTTTCGCGCTGCATCACGCTGCTGAACACGATGCCGACAACGTGCAGGCCAACGAGCACGAGCCAGGCGTTGGCGAAGGCCTCATGCAGGTCCTCCATCGACTCGCCACCCAGCTCGTTGAAGTTGAGGTAGCCGGTCACGCCAGTGACCGCGCCGAGAATGAGCAGACCGAAGACGGCCCAGCTGCCAGCGGGGTTGTGGCCAAGATGTCGCGGCGCCCGGCCGCGCAGTTCATCGCGCAGGTAGCGGATCGCCGCGACCGGGCTGTGAACGAACGAGCTGAATCGAGCATACCGCGGGCCGATGAAGCCCCACACCAGGCGGAACGCGAGCAGTCCGAGCACGGTGTAACCGAGCGCAACGTGGACATTGCGCAGCCGTTCCGATTCGGAGAGGAAGTAGGCGCCGGCAAACGAGGCGGCGAGCGCCCAATGAAAGATGCGGGTGGGCAGGTCCCAGACCTTGATGTTGCTGGTCATCGGTATCACTTCGGAATGCGGACAGAATGTTCTTCGAACTGGTCACGATCGGCACCGACATGACACGCAGTGCAGTTGGCAGCGCTGCGCACGGCCGGAGAACGAAACAGTTGCGCTGATACCTCATCGTGCTCCTTACGGAACCAGCCTTGCTCCGTGATCCGTGGCGTTGCCTTGGTAGTGGCCGCGCCGGCGACAGCGGAATCCACGCCTAGCTGGCTCGCCACGGCCGCACGGGCCGTGGCATCGAGCGATGCATTGACACCGAAGTGACGGTCGAGGTTTGCAAGCACGACCGTCCAATCTGCTGGCCGCAGCAGTCGTGCTGGATAGGCCGTGTGGCATGCACCGCACTCCTCGGCGTAGCCGGTGGGTTTGGCGGCTTGGGCGGGTGGAACAGCGGCCACGGCGGCATGGGCGAGAAACGCGGCCGCAAGTGACCAGACGATCCAGTCAATGCGACGAATGCCAGGAGGTGTACTCATTGTCAGGCTCCTTCCTGTGGGCCCAGGAGAAACGCGATCAAGTCGGCCTTTTCTGCAGGCGTACACGGGCGACCGAGCGTATCGCTGCAGTTGCGGTTGAACCATTTCTCGACCTTGGCGGCATCGCGAAACCGCTCGGGGTTGGCAACGGGTGAAAGCGGGCTGATTGCCTTGCCGGTGATGGCGTGGCGGCCCGTGGCGGTGGGCACATTCGTGTGGCAGGTTGCGCAACTCCAGTCGCGCGGCTGCTGGTGAAACAGTCGACGACCCGCCGCCGGGGACGGTCCGGGATAGGATTTCGACGTGGTGCGTGCCTGCTCGGCATAACCCCGCATCAGTGACTCCGGGGTGTCGGCCGGGGCGGGGGCTGCTAGCAGCAGCACGGTGGCTGCAATGAGTGCCTTTCTGAACATCGATCCATCTCCTGCATGGGGATCGATGAGAAGGCTAGGCGGCGAAGCTTATCGGGGCATTAACGCCCGGGACGGTTTGGAGCGGTCGCTCCCGGTGGTGAGGAGACGCGCCGGTCAGTGCGCGTCTCCTGTTGCAAATCGACTACGCCTGCACCTGGATCAACCGCGTGAGGTTCGCGGGGGTCGGCGCGGGCCAGCCCGCTTCCTTCACGACGCGCATCATCGCCTGGTTGGTGTCGAAGTAGACCTGCCAGTAATGGTCGGTGTGGCAGTACGGGCGTACCGCGATCACCGTGCCCAGCAAGTTGATGTCGAGCAGGCTCACTTCCGGCGCGGGTTGCGCGAGGACGTGCGGAATCTGCGCGACGGCCGCCTGGAAGCGCGCGATCGCATCGTTGTGGTCCACGCCGCCCGCCAGCTGTGCCGTGCGCTCGACTCGGCGGTGCGGCAGCGACGAGAAGTTCTGGATCGTGTCGCTGAAAATCTTGCCGTTGCCGATCAGCGTAAGGACGTTGTCCGGCGTCACGATCGTGGTGCCGAACAGTCCGAGCTCGTGCACGGTGCCGGTGACGCCTGCGATGCTGACGAAGTCGCCCACCTTGAACGGACGCAGCACCAGCATGAACGCGCCGGCGGCAAAGTTGCCGAGCATGCCGCTCCAGGCCGCGCCGATCGCCACGCCCGCGCCGGCCAGCATCGCTGCGATGGAGGTCGTCTGGATGCCGAAGTACCCGAGGATCCCGAGGACCAGGGCGATGTTCAGCGCGACGGTGATGATTGAACCGAGGTAACGCGTCAGCGTCGGGTCGATCTGGTTGCGGTGCATCGTGGCCTGCACCAGGTGAATGACCCGGCTGATCAGCCAGCGACCGACGAACCAGAAGACGATGGCCGCAGCCACCTTGACGGCGAGGTCCGTCACCGTGGTGCGGAGGAAAGTCTCGACCGATGCCATGTCCATTGAATGCTCCCGAGAGATTGTTTTTGTCGTCCCGCCCCAACCCGGCAGTTTCGGGACAAGGTGGCCGTCCGTCAATCGTCGCGTCCGGGCCGGCACGCAGCCGCAACATCCACATGTTTTGCTGCACGGGCAGGGAGCAGGGGTTTCGACGGCTGGGTTGCAGTACGCGCGCCTGCGGGGTCAGACTCGCGAACTCGCGCCGGGCCAGCCGGGCGACAAGCAACAAAGGCAAGGGGAGCAGCGTGAAGACATTCCCATTCGTCTGCCTGGCCGTGGCCTGCGGGCTGTCTGTCGTGGCCAACGCGCAGCAGAAAGTCGTCGTGGGTTCGGATGCCTACCCGCCCGCGGCAGACCCTGCGACGTTCCACAAGGTCGAGGGCTACTCGCCTTACGCCGGGCGGCGCTACCCCGAACGCCCGCTGTTCGGCGACGAGCACGTGCACACGAGCTGGTCGGGCGATGCCGGCATGGGCGGAACGACGCTGGGCCCCGAGGAAGCACTTCGTTTCGCGCGCGGCGAGGAAGTCGTCTCCACCAGCGGCCAGCCCGTGCGTCTCTCGCGACCGCTCGACTGGGTCGCGGTGACCGATCACTCGGATGGCATGGGCACGATCGCGATGATCCGCGAGGGCAACGCCGAGATGATGGCGGACCCGACGCTCAAGCGCTGGCACGACATGATGGCGAAAGGCGGGGCAGACGCGCAGGCCGCGATGATGGAGCTCATCGCCGCCCAGACGCAGAAGAAGCTGCCCAGGCTGATCATGGACCCACGGTTTGCGAAGACCACCTGGGAACGCAACAACGATTTCGCGGAAAAGTACAACGAGCCGGGACGCTTCACGGCGCTGATCGGCTACGAATGGACGTCGAACGCGGGCGGCGGCGACAACCTGCATCGCAACGTCATCTACCGCGACGGCAAGGCGAAAGCCGACCAGGTGTTGCCGATGACGACTTTCGTCTCCGAAAATCCGGAAGACCTGTGGACCTGGATGGCGAACTGGGAAAAGCAGACGGGCGGTCGGCTGCTCGCGATCCCGCATAACGGCAATCTCTCGAACGGTCGCATGTTCGAACTGCAGGCCTTCAATGGCGGACCGATCACCAAGGAATGGGCCACGCAGCGTGCACGCTGGGAGCCGCTCTTCGAAGCCATCCAGTACAAGGGGCAGAGCGAGTCGCATCCCAGTCTTTCGCCGACCGATGAATTCGCGGCTGGCTACGAACTCTGGGACCGTGGCAACCTGACGCTGGTGCCGAAGAAGCCGGGCATGATCGCGCACGAGTACCTGCGCGAGGCACTCAAGAACGGCTTGCTGCTCGAGCAGCAGTTCGGCGTGAACCCGTTCAAGTACGGGATGGCGGCCGGCACGGACACTCACAACGCGTTGACTGCCGCGGAAGAAAACAATTTCTACGGCAAGTTCGCCTCCAGCGAACCGAGCGCCGAGCGTGCGAACGAAAACGCGATGAAGTTCGGCGACCGCGTCGTCAAGGGCTGGGAACTCACGGCCGCAGGCTATACCGCCGTCTGGGCGACCGACAACACGCGTGAGGCCATCTGGGATGCGATGCAGCGTCGCGAGACGTACGCGACCAGTGGCTCGCGCCTGTGGCTGCGTTTCTTCGGCGGCTACGATTTCGAGAAGAGCGACCTGGTCACACGCGCGCCGGCCATCGTCGGTTACAGGAAAGGCGTGGCCATGGGTGGCGACCTGCCGCAGGCCGCGGCGGGCAAGGTACCGACGTTCCTGGTGGCGGCAGCCCGGGATCCGTACGGCGGCAACCTCGATCGACTGCAGATCATCAAGGGCTGGGTCGACAAGGCGGGCAAGACGCATGAGAAGGTCTTCGACGTCGCGTGGAGCAACCCCGAGAAGCGCAAGGTCGATGCGCAGGGCAGGCTGACGCCGGTCGGCAGCACCGTGAACGTGGCCACGGCCTCGTGGACCAATACGATCGGCACGCCGGAATTGATGACCGTATGGAAAGATCCCGAGTTCGATCCGGCCGTGCGCGCTTTTTACTACGCGCGCGCCCTGGAGATCCCAACGCCGCGCTGGACCGCGTACGACGCGGCCTACTTCAAGGTGAAGATGGATCCGAAGGTGCCGATGACCACCCAGGAGCGCGCCTGGAGTTCGCCGATCTGGTACACGCCGTAGTCGCGCGTGGCGACGGAAGCTGCTGGCATCGGGCTAGGTCATGCGGTGGTCCTGCTGGCGGCCGCTGTCGTCGCAGTGCCGCTGTTTCGCAAGCTCGGCCTGGGCGCCGTCCTGGGCTATCTCTGCGCCGGCCTGCTGATCGGCCCCTTCGGACTCGCCTTTTTCCACGAGCCGCAGGCCATCCTGCACGTCGCGGAACTGGGCGTCGTGCTGTTTCTGTTCCTGATCGGCCTCGAGATGCGACCCAGCAAGCTCTGGGCGTTGCGCAAGGAGATCTTCGGACTCGGGCTCACGCAGGTACTGGCCTGCGGTCTGCTGCTGTCGGGTGTGGGTCTCGCGTTCGGCTGGCCCCCTGCAGTCGCCACGATCGGCGCGATGGGATTCGTGCTTTCGTCGACGGCCGTGATCATGAAAATGCTCGACGAGCGAGGCGTGACGTCTTCGCCCGCAGGCCAACGCGCCGTGTCGATCCTGCTGCTCGAGGATCTCTCGATCATCCCGTTGCTGGCGCTGGTGGCATTCCTCGCGCTGGCGAGCGGATCCGACGCACAGTCCACGCGCCCCGCCTGGATGTCGGTGCTGATCGCGCTCGGGGCACTGGGCGGCCTGCTGGCCGCCGGGCGCTGGGCCATCAACCCGTTGTTCCGGATCGTCGCTGCGCTCGGCGGCAGGGACGTCATGACGGCTGCGGCATTGCTGGTCGTGCTCGGCGCCGCGCTGTTCATGCAGTGGGGCGGCCTGTCGATGGCGATGGGCGCCTTCATCGCCGGCGTGCTGCTCTCCGAATCGACGTTCCGGCACCAGCTCGAAGCGGACATCGAACCGTTCCGCGGCATCCTGCTCGGGTTGTTCTTCCTGTCGGTCGGCATGTCGCTCGACCTCGGCGTGGTTGCGTCGGACTGGCAAGTCGTTGCGGCCGGCGTGGCCGCCTTCATGGCCGTGAAGGCGCTGGGTATCTACGGCGTGGCGCGTGTGTTCGGCGCGGACCACCGCGAAGCCCTGCAGCGCGCGGCCCTGTTCGCGCAGGGTGGCGAATTCGCTTTCGTGCTCTATGCGGCCGCGCTGACGGCAGGGATCTTCGATGCGCGGGCGGCGGCTGTCATGGCGGCCATCGTGATCCTGTCGATGGCGCTCACGCCGATCGTGGTGCTGCTGCTCGACCGCTTCCTGCCGCCGCCCGCCGTTTCGATGCAGGGCATCGAGGAGCCGCCGTGTCTCACCGGTCGCGTGCTGATCATCGGCTTTGGCCGGTTTGGCCAGGTCGTGAGCCAGCCGCTGCTGGCGCGCGACGTCGACATTTCCATCATCGATGTCGATGTCGACATGATCCGCGCGGCCGGAAATTTCGGGTTCAAGGTCTATTACGGCGACGGCACCCGGCTGGACGTGCTGCGCACGTCGGGCGCGGGCAAGGCCGACGCCATCCTGGTCTGCATCGACCAGCCGGAACTCGCCGATCGCATCGTTGCACTGGCGAAGCACGAATTTCCGCAAGCGCAGCTCTACGTGCGCTCGTTCGACCGTGGGCACTCGCTGCGCCTGATCCAGGCTGGCGTCGAATACCAGGTGCGCGAGACGTTCGAGTCGGCGATGGCGTTCGGCGAACACGTGCTCAAGGGGCTCGCTTACGAGCCCGAGGAAATCGCCGCAACGCTGGCCGACGTGCGACAACGCGACGAGGACCGTCTGGGGCTGCAGTTGATCGGTGGCATCACCGCGGGCCGGTCGCTGATGCGCAACAACCAGACGACACCGGAACCGGCGCCGCTGACGCGGCCGAAGCACCAGGCGCGCGCGCTGAATCCGGAGGCCACCGAGGTGGTGGAGCAGGGCGGCGACTAGCCCCGCGGTTCCTGCTCTTCTTCCTTCTTCGGTGCGAAGGGGTAGGCGCTTTGTGCCACGACCTTCTTCGGCGGTATCTTCAGCGACAGGAACATCGTGAGCGCCAGCACGACGACGGTGAATCCCAGCGACCAGGAAACCGGAATCTTGTAGACGTCCATCAGCAGCATCTTGGTGCCGATGAAGACGAGCACGATCGCGAGGCCGTAGGAGAGCAGGTGAAAGCGCTCGTGCATGCCGGCCAGCATGAAGTACATCGCACGCAGGCCGAGGATCGCGAAAACGTTCGACGTCAGCACGATGAAGGGGTCCATCGTGATCGCGAAGATGGCGGGGATCGAGTCGACGGCGAAGACGATGTCGACGATGGCGATCAGCAGGATCACGACGAACAGCGGCGTCGCCACCCTGACGCCGTTGTGCAGCGTAAAGAACTTTTCGCCGTCGTAGTCCGGCGCGATCTTCATGTGCCGCCGGATCCACTTCAGCGCCGGATTGGCTTCCAGGTCGGGTTCCTGGCCGGTGGCGAGCCACATCTTGACCCCGGTGAAGACCAGGAACGCGCCGAAGAAATACAGGATCCAGTGGAACTGCGCGATCAGCCATGCGCCGATCAGGATCATGATGGCGCGCAGCACCAGCGCGCCCAGGATGCCGAACATCAGCACCCGCTTCTGGTACCCGGTCGGCACCGCAAAGTACGTGAAGACGAGCAGGAACACGAAGATGTTGTCGACGGCGAGCGCTTTCTCGACCAGGTAACCCGTCACGAACTCGAGCGCCTTGGCGTCCGCGACCGGATTGCCGTCGAGTCCGCCGAGGTGCCACCAGAGCCAGCCGACGAAGACGAACGAGACTGCGACCCAGATCAGCGACCAGACCGCGGCTTCCTTCATCGTGACCTTGTGGGCGCCCTGCTTTTCCATCGCGAAGAAGTCGACGACGAGCGCGGCCAGCACGAAGGCCACGAACAGCGTCCACATCAGCGGCGTGCCGGTTCCCATGATCGCGGAGTGTCCTTCTGCTTGCTGGTCCGGAATGGCCAGCGTACCGGCTAAGGTACGGGCCGGACCGACTGTTTCGCAAGCCGACGGGCTTTGGATCCATGCGCAGGCGGCAGGGTGCCCATGCCGATGGTTGATTTCCGACGGGGATTTCCAGATGCTCGAGTGGACCACCTCCGTTGCCTGAACGACCCATCGCCCGAGCACGCATCGAATGAACGCACGCATGCCCTTCCGCCCGCTTGCCGTCCTGTTGACCGTGCTCGTTGCCGGATGTTCGTCGCTTGCGCCTCGTCCCGAGTTGCCGATTGAAAAAGCGGTTGAACCTGCGCAGGGAACTGCGCTCGACGGTCTCATCGACAGCGCGGAAAAGGCGCATCCGGGGCAGTCCGGGTTTCGTCTCGTGCGCGAGGGACCGGAGGCGTTCGCGATTCGGGCGCGCACGGCAATGCTGGCCGGCCGCAGCCTCGACGTGCAGACCTACATCTGGCACGACGACGCCACTGGCCGGTTCCTGGCCTATCGCGCGCTCGAAGCCGCTGACCGTGGTGTGAAGGTCCGGTTGCTCGTCGACGACATGGACGCCCGCGGCAAGCACTACCAGTTCGCGGCCCTCGATGCGCACCCGAACATCGAAGTGCGGATGTTCAACCCGTTCGGATCACGCACCGGTGCCATGCGCTTCGCATTTGAAGCCATGGGCAGCTTCAGCCGCATCAACCGGCGCATGCACAACAAGTCGTGGATCGTCGACAACCGCATCGCCATCGTTGGCGGTCGCAACCTGGGCGACGAGTACTTCGGCGCCAGCGACGAGGTCAATTTCGTCGACCTCGACTTCGCCATGGTCGGACCCATCGTGCGGGAGGCGTCCGCGTCGTTCGATCGCTACTGGAATTCCCCGGCAGCGTATCCCATGGCGCTGCTGGCGCCCGACGACGTCACCGCTGCCGCGCTCGAGGCGCTGCGCAAGTCGGCCGCGCGGCAGGTCGCCAAGGTGCAGGACCATCCGTTCGCCAGCGAGTTGCGCAACAACGATGCGGTCCAGCGCCTGGTGGCCGGCGACTGGCCCATGCAATGGACCAGCCGGTTCCGTTTCGTCGCCGACGACCCGGCGAAGGCCCTGGGCAAGAAGGTGGGTCTCGGCGGGTCGGACGTGCTGGCCGTGCTGGCGCCCGCCATGACCAATGCGAAGAGCAGCATCACCGTGATCTCCCCGTATTTCGTCCCCGGCAAGGACGGTACCCGGTACCTGGTCGACCGTGTCGGCCACGGCTTGAGCGTGCGCGTCCTCACCAACTCGCTGGCCGCCAACGACGTCGCGATGGTCTACGGGGGGTACGCGAAAACACGTCCCGAGCTGCTGGCCGGCGGCGTGCAGCTGTGGGAACTGAAGCCTCTGCAGGGCATGGGACCCAAGCAGCAGACCCTGTTTGGTTCGTCGGGCGCGAGCCTGCACACCAAGGCGCTCGCCGCTGATGCGTCGCGCGTGTTCGTAGGCAGCTACAACCTCGACCCGCGCTCGACCTCGCTCAATTGCGAGCAGGGCGTGTTCGTCGAGGAACCCGTCATCGCGGCACAACTCGAGAAGCTGTTTGGCCAGGAGACCGCGGGCGAGCGGGCGTGGGCGGTGACGCTCGCAGGCAGCAAGCTGCGCTGGACGGACGGCAAGCGCACCCACGACTCATCGCCGCAAGCCACCGGCAGCCAGAAGTTCCAGGCGTGGCTCGCCAAGGTGCTGCCGCTCGATTCGCAGCTCTAGCACGGCGCGGGCCGATGGATAAATCGCACCTCTTGCGCGACCATGGGGCCATGCACAAGACCCTCCCGACCGCGACACTCGACTACACGCGCATCCCCGACATGCCGGCGTCCGTCTTCGTGGCGCCGCTCAGGAAGCCGGCTGGACTGGGCGACGACTGGCTCGAGCCGGCACAGCGAGAATACGGTGCCGACGAGCACCGCGTCTGGGATGAGCTGTACCAGCGCCAGATGGAGTTGATGCCCGGGCACGCCTGCCGCGGGTTTCTGCTCGGCCTCGAGCGACTCGACCTTGGCCGCGGTGGCGTGCCTGACTTCAACCAGATGAGCGAGGAACTGCGCAGTCTCACCGGCTGGAGCGTCGTGCCCGTGCCGATGCTGATCCCGGATCACGTCTTCTATTACCACCTGGCCAACCGGCGCTTCCCGGCGGGCAACTTCATTCGCTCGCGGGCACAGTTCGACTACATCCAGGAGCCCGACGTCTTCCACGACGTGTTCGGACACGTGCCTTTGCTGACCGATCCGATCTACGCCAGCTACATGGAAGCGTACGGTCGCGCGGGCTGGAAGGCGCTCAAGTACAACCGGCTCAAGGCGCTGAGCGCACTCTACTGGTACACGGTGGAATTCGGCCTGATCCTGGAAGAGGACCAGTTGCGGATCTATGGTGCCGGCATTCTCTCGGGCCCGACCGAGACGGTGTTCTCGATCAAGGGCCAGTCGCCGAATCGTGTCCACCTCAGCGTCGATCGCGTGATGCGCACCGACTACACGATCTCCGACCTGCAGGCGACGTACTTCGTGATCGAGTCGTTTCGCGAGCTGTTCCACCTGACGGAGCAGCGCGGGTTCGAGCCGATCTATGAATCACTGGCGCCGGCGTTCCAGTACGCGAAGACGGCAGTGCTCGATACGGACCACATCTACCACCGCGGCACGCAGGAGTACGAGCTGCGAGGTGGGCGGGGCTCTGGCGCGACACCCTGCTGAATTGCGGGGGGTCTCAGCCGATCGGCTGCGAGACGTACGAGGCGGCGATCACGATCACGAAGAACAACAGCACGGCCTGGACTGCGTGCACGCGCGGATTGAGACTCACGATTCCCGGCAGCAGGATCAGGACGAGCGACGCGCGCACGCCACGGCCGCCTGAAAAGTCGAACCTGTTTTCGATGACCAAGTGCGACAGCGCACCTGCAACCACGACTCCGAGCAGCAAGCCCTGCGTCCAGCGTGCGTGGCGAAAGTAATAGTCGCGCATGTCGTGGATGCGAGCGTCCTCGAGGTCCGGCACGGCGAGGTGACTGATCAGGTAGAGCAGGATGGGCGCGCTGAGCAGCAGCAGGGCCTCCAGCACGGTCCATGGCGCATGGTCATGGAAGCGCCAGATCGTGAACCAGGTGACGACGTGGGCGACGAAGGTCAGTGCGATCCAGCAGAAATGTACCCAGTAGAAACGCACGCGGTCGCGCGCCTCGATCATCTGCCCGACGCTGGTCACCAGCAGTGACACGCCGAGGCCCGCGACGATCGCGTACAGGGCGAGCAGGAATTCGAAGACGGTCATGCGGTGCACTGCCTGCAGGTCCGGTCCAGTTGCAGGGTCACTTGAGCTTCTGGCCCCTTGGTCCAGTCGTCGCGGAAGTCGGCGCCCGGCAGGACGTGCAACATGTCCATGCGCTTCGGCTTGATCTGGACCAGGCCGTCCCGGCGGTCGGGTGCATCGGCCGCGCCGGCGACGGCACCGACCGCCAGGAGGCAAGCCGACAGCGTAGCTGCAAGCCAGCGGGTTCTGGTCATGGACAACTCCTTGTCTATCGAGGCAGGCGGCAATACTACCGCTGAACCCAACGTGTCGAGGACCCTTGAATCCAGCGGTGTCGCCGTCACGCGCAGGCCTCGCCCCGCGGCGACAACCTTCGGTAGACTGCACGGCCGGCGGGTGCCGTGGCCGTTCGCCCGGCCTTGCACTGCGAACTGTCCGTAGGTTGGGGAACATCGTTGCCAGTCCGTCAAATCCTGCGCGAACCACTGCTGCACTTCCTGCTGCTTGGCTTCGCACTCTTCCTGTACTTCGGCCGCGTCGCGCCCGACGATGACGGCGAGCGTCGAATCGTCGTGACCCAGGCCGAAGTCGACCTGCTCGCTTCTCAATTCCAGGGCACATGGAGTCGGCCGCCAAGTCCAGTCGAGCTGAACGGGTTGGTCGACTCCTATATTCGCGACGAAATCCTGTACCGCGAAGGCGTCGCGCTCGGCCTCGACCGTGACGACGCGGTGGTCAAGCGCCGGGTCCGGCAGAAGCTCGACGTGATGTTCGAGGAATCCGTCGCGCAGCAACCCGCGACCGATGCGGACCTGCAGGCCTACCTCGACGCGAATCCCGCCGCCTTTCTCCGGCCGGCAGTCGTGAGTTTCGACCAGCTGTATTTCGGCTCAGACGCGGAGGCGCCGCCGCGGCTCAAGCAGGCACGCGCTGCGCTCGCGCGCGGCGGCGATCCCGCGACGCTGGGACAGGCGACGCTCCTGCCTGCGCATCAGGACGCCCTGCCGCTCGACCTGGTAGCCCGCGACTTCGGCGAGCAGTTCGCCGCGCAACTCGCAACGGCACCGGTGGGCCAATGGTCCGGGCCCGTCACGTCCGGTTTCGGCACCCACCTCGTCCGCGTCATTGCCATCGAGCAGGCGCGGGCGCCTGCGCTCGCCGACGTGCGCGAAGCCGTTGCTCGCGAATGGGAGAACGAACGGCGCACGCGCGCCCATGCGAAGGCGCTCGCCAGATTGCGCGAGCAGTACGAGGTCGAGATCGAGGCTGCATTGCCGCAGGTGACGTCGCCTTGATCGCACGCCTGCGTCGCGTTGCATGCGCCCTGGCGCTCGCCCTGGCACTGGTCGCTCCGGCGATCGCCGATGATTTTCGTCCGGCGTACCTCCAGCTCAAGCAGCTCGATGCCACGACCTACGATGTGCTCTGGCGAGTGCCGGCGCTCGATGCGAACACGACGCTGCGATTGCAGCCGGTCTTTCCGCCGGGCACGCAGGAGCTGACGCAACGCAGCAGCAGCTATGCGAGCAATGCGGCGGTCCTGCGCTGGCGCATCGAGGTCGACGACGGCCTGGCTGGCAAGGCAATCGAGTTCCCGCAGCTGCCGGGCAGCCGCGTGGACGTGCTGGTGCGCGTCGAACGCGCGGACGGTACCGAGCAACTGGGTCGCGTGCTGCCGGTCGACCCGCGCTTCACGGTGATGTCGAGTCCCGGGCACCTCGAGGTAGTCAAGACCTACACCGTGCTCGGCATCGAGCACATCCTGCTCGGCTTCGATCACCTGCTGTTCGTGCTGGCCCTGTTGCTGATCGTCGACGGCACCCGCCGATTGATCGCGACCATCACGGCATTCACGGTCGCCCACAGCATCACGCTCGCCCTGGCGTCACTCGGGTTCCTGCACGTGCCCGGCCCTCCCGTCGAGGCGCTGATTGCACTCAGTATCGTCTTCGTCGCGGCCGAGATCGTGCACGGCCGGCAGGGCCGGCCCGGACTCACGCAGCGCTATCCGTGGATCGTGGCATTCACCTTCGGGTTGCTGCACGGGCTGGGATTCGCGAGCGCGCTGGCCGAGGTTGGCCTGCCGCAGAATTCGATTCCGCTGGCGCTGCTGTTCTTCAACGTCGGGGTGGAGATCGGGCAGTTGATCTTCATCGGCGCCGTGCTCACGCTGATCGCCATCGGCAAACGGCTGGCTGCATCGATGCGGTTGCGCAGCACCGCGTGGCTCTGGCGTCTGCCGCCTTACGCGATCGGGGGAATCGCGAGCTACTGGGTTTTCGAGCGCGTCGCGGGGTTCTAGTACGTGACGGGGGCCGCGAGCTGCCGCGATAGGCAGGCGGTCACCCGGCGAGCCGCGGTGCCGGGTCGTCGCTTCTGACAAGGAACTCGCGCGGCGTCTGGCCCGTCCAGCGCCGGAACGCACGCGTGAAGTTGCTCTGGTCGGCAAAGCCGAGCAGGAACGTGATGTCGGCGAGCGTGTGCTCGCCCTCCTTGAGGTATTCGATGGCAAGCTCGCGTCGCGTCGCGTCGAGCAGGCGCTGGTACGTGGTGCCCTCGCGCCGCAGACGGCGCTGCAACGTGCTGGCGCTCTGATGCAGTGCGCGTGCGATCTCGTCCTGGTCGATGTCGCCCGACGGCATCGCCTTGAGCAACAGCGAACGCACCCGCGTCGCCGCGGATTCCGGCTCGAGTCCCTCGATGTAGCGCGCCGCCAAGCGGTCTGCTTCCGCCGCCAGCTCGGGATTGCCGGTGAGCACCGGGCGCGCCGCGAGTTGCGCGTCGAACTTGATCGCGAACTGGTCCGCGTCGAATTCCACCGGGCAGCCGATTTCCTCCTGATAGGCTGCGGGAGGGATGCCGCTGTGGTACGGCAGGGCGACGAGCGTGGGAATGGCGGACGGTCCGGCGCAAAGGCGCAGGATCCGGCACACGGTAACGACCAGCGCGTCGAAATACTGCGGGCACGGCACGATCGTCGATTCAGTCCGACGCGTCTCCAGGCTGGCGATCGGGCCGTCGAGGATCAGCACGAAGCGGCCATTGGTGCTGATGACGCTGCTGTAGCGTTCGATGCGTCGCAGGGCCGCGAGGACACTCGTGCTGCTGACGATGCCGAGGCCGAGCGCATGAAAGATACCCGGTCGTGCCAGCTGGCCTGCGCGCAGGCCGAAGAGCGGGTCCCTGGATTCCTCCGCCGCCAACCGCCACATCTTCTGGATGCGGGCCGAGGGCAGGCGATGCCCGGGACGCGCCAACAGGTCGAGGTCGATCTCGGCACGCCTGGCAAGGAGCGCGAAATCGATGGCATACCGCGGCAGAATCTCCTTCAGCGGCGCCAGTGTCATCGCAAGAGCGGTGGGTGTATTCCACATCTCAGTTTCCGGTGGGCCGACCGATCTCCAATTACATAAAAACCCGAATTGTGCAACACGCTGGAATCAATTACCTGCAGTCCGTGGACCAGATATTGCCGCCCGGCGACCAGAGCCCGCGCCGAATCACCCTTACAGTGCGCGCCCATGGACGACTCGACAAGATCAAGGACATTGAGATCGGCCCCGGCCTCAACGCAGGACATTTCCGACGATCCGGCGATGCTGGCGCTCGCGGAGCTGCTCGATGCCGAACGCACCCTGGCGACGATCGAGCAGCCGGTGCTGGTCGAACGCATCGATACCGGCCGGGTGTGGCTGCTGTGGTTCGCGATCGGCGCGACGGACGAAGTCTGCCAGCTGGCCGGGCGTCGCACCGAGCGCGAGCGCAACCAGGTGTTTCAACGCGTGGTGGCACTGATCTTTGGCGATGGTGTGCGTTCTGAAATCAACCCCATCCTGGCCGATCGACGGTTCATCGAATTGTTCGAGACGGCAGGTGCCCGCGCAGTGCGGTCATGCCTCAACGGTGAGACACGCCTCGGGTATTACCTCGATGCGTTGCGCACGGCGGCCGGCCGACTCGACTGAGGCAGCGTGATGGCGGTGCGAGGCACTGTGGCAGGGTCGTTGCTCACGGTCCTTGGCCTGTTCCTGGTCCCCGTCGCGGCCGATAGCCCGGCAACTCTGCGGGTCGTGGCCGTCGCGCCCGACTATCCGGGCCGCGCGACGGGCGACGGACGCTGGCTGATCTACCTCGATGGTCCGATCGATCCGGGAGCGGCGGCGCGCCTCGAGCACCTGATCGACTCTGAGGGCATCTCCCGGGCGGTCGTCTACCTGAATTCACCGGGTGGCAGTCTCGTGACCGCGATGCAGCTTGGCCGCGCGCTGCGCGCGCATGGGTTCGATACCCGCGTCGGCGCGCGCACGGCCGATGCAGTTCGGGCGACGGCGGGGACCTGCCACAGCGCGTGTCCGTTCAGCCTCGCCGGTGGCGTGCAGCGCTCGGTCGAGGCCGGATCGACGATCGGCTTGCATCGCGCCGAGAATCGCGTGACCGTCAGCGACGAAAATGCCTTCCAGCGGGTCGTCGACACACAAGTCGCCGAGTACCTGGCCGAAATGGGTCTGCACGCCGAGGTCGCCAGACTCATGTCCGCCATTCCGCACGACCAGATCCGTGACCTCACCGTGGCCGAGGCTCGGCATCTGAATCTCGTGAACGTCGGGGACTGAACCACAGCGCGCGCTGGTCCGCGCCGCCGATGACAACCTCAGGCACGGCGCACCACGAGGTCCACCCGCAAGGGCGCGCCTCGTGTAATGACCGGGTGCACCGTGTCGCTGATGAACAGCAGCTTGCCGCCGTCTTCGATTCTCACCTGCACCGCGTAGGTGTGTGCAGGCAGGATGCGCGACTCGTCGTACTCGAGGGCGAACTCGAAGGGAACCTGGCGTCCTTCAGTGCGGATGACCTGTTCGGCGATCAGCAGCGCAGGCGCGTCGGCCCGCGAAACATCCACGAGCTTGACGTGGACGACGGCCGTCGGCGGCAATGCGATGCGCTCGCGGTATGCCACTGATCCCGTGACCTGTCCGGTTGCCGCACCTCCGGCGCTCGCGGGGACGACAGGTAGCGGGGCACAGCCGGCCAGCGCCAGTACGATGCCCAGCAGTCCATGGGGCAGGGGTCCAGGGTGGGTCATGATTGTTCCTCTCAACGCAGCTGTGAAATCAACTCGGCCCGCGAGCGCACGCCGAACATCAGCAGCAGGCTCGAGACGTGGTTCTTGATCGTACCTTCAGTCAAGTGCGTGGCTGCGGCGATCTGCCGATTCGAATGACCAGCGAGCACACCCTCGAGCACCTCGAGTTGCCGTTGGCTGAGTTCGACGGTCACGCCCGCCGCGGTCCAGACCGCCGACGCGGCAGGGGTTGTTGCATCGGCCGCAGGCATCGCGTCCATGTCCTTTGCCTGTCCATCGTCCAGCACGCGCGCCGATCTCAGGTAGGCGATGACGTGGCGCAGATCCGCGCTCTTGGCGAGAAAACGGGTCGCGCCGGCCGCGAGCGACTTGGCTTCCGCCAATGGGTCGGTCGAACCCGAGAGCACGACGACCCGCGCATCCGGAAACGTCGCGAGGAACGCATGTAGTCCGGCCAGGCCACGCGTGTCGGGAAGTTCGAGGTCGAGCAGCACGACCCCGATCGCCGCGCCATGCTCGCGATAGACGTCGATCGCCATCTGCAGTGAGCGGGCCTCCAGCACCGGGACGGTGGCGGACGTCGCGCCTGACTGCACCAGAGTCTTGAGACCCAGCCGGAGCAGGTCGTGGTCGTCCACGACCAGGATGCCCCGTCGTCCGGTCACCGCTTCCGCAACGACGTTGGTCGTGTCCTGGCCCATGGGTCGATGTTAATGCGTGGACATGACTTTCGACACTTCCGCCGCTGGTCGTCCGTTCGTCAGAATGGCGCCATGCAAATCGAGTCCAAGTCGGACGCTGGAGCCGGCGTCCAAGGTCCTCGTGACCAGGAAAGCATGGCGGAACAGGATGATGTCACGGTGTCCCAGACGTGGGATCCGTACGAAGTGTGGCTGCAGCGAGTGCGGCGGCCGCGCGATAGCAGCGACGCCATGGCGTCGTCGGATCGCATCCAACCGCGCCCCCGTTTGCGTTCCTGAACGGCCGTCGCGGCCGATTCCGCTCAGCCTTTTGGCGCACGGGCCCTTCGGGGTGATTTGATCGGGCGAGCCATTCGCCTGGCACGCGCGCGCTTGGCGCGGCCGTCCGGCGCATGTTCCGTGATCAGCCTGCGCTCGAGTTGAGTCGCCTCGCGTTCGGCGTCGAACACGAGTTCGCGCAGTTTTTCGGCCGTCTGGGTCCAGGGTCGGCCCCTCAAGCTGACAAGGCCATACTGCAGGTACAGCCACGGCGCCGTGCCGAGCACTACGAAGTGCCCGTCGTCGAGTTCCTCTGCGATGCACGGCAGGATCGAGGCTGACACGGCGTTGGAAGCGGCGACCAGGCGCTTGACCGGCGACAGCCCGCTGCACTCGACGGCGGGGAACGGCCGCGCCGCCGCCAAGTGGGAGGATCCTGCGCGATGTGCGGCCAGCAGCGGGTCGAGCACGCGCGGCGGAATTCGAGACGGTGTGGCGAAGGGCCACGCCAACACGTCTGCAGCGTGCACGCTCGCCTTGCCCTGCGCCAGGGGATGCCCCGCACGCGCAAAGAAATAG
Organism: uncultured Gammaproteobacteria bacterium; assembly: GCA_963846315.1. Taxonomy (GTDB): domain Bacteria; phylum Pseudomonadota; class Gammaproteobacteria; order Steroidobacterales; family Steroidobacteraceae; genus RPQJ01. The sequence continues at coordinate 105,551 of CAWJVM010000004.1, read as the reverse complement.
GCCGGGTGCGGTATCGGCATCGACGTCATCTCGAGATCCGGCTCGCCCGTCAGCAGGCTGGCGTCAGCAACGAAGAAATCGAGCGTCCGGCTGCGTAACCGGTGGACGAGATCGTTCCAGTCGCCCGAGTGCAGCTGCACGCTGACCCGTGGAAACTGCTCGACGAAACGCGCCGTCGCCGGACCCAGAAACGAATCCGTCGGGTACGGTCCACCCCCGATCGACACGTGTCCGGTGCGCTGCGCCGCATGACCGATCGCCTCGCTTTCGAGTTCGTCCGCCATGCGCAGCAGGTCGCGGGCACGTTCGATGTACAGGCGGCCAAGGTCGGTGGGAACGACACCGGCGGCGGAACGCAGGAACAGGCTGTTCCCGAAGCTGCGCTCCAGGTTCTGGATGCTGCGGGAAAGCGCCGGCTGGCTGATGTGCAGGGCAGCGGCCGCCCGCACGAAGCTGCGGTGCTCGGCCAGGGCGACGACCTGGCGCAATTGCTGGAGTTCCATAGCCATGCTTCAAGAGTATGTCTTTAATACAAAACATGCATTGGACACATGGGGTCGGGTGAGCGAAGTTAGGGCTTGGATTCGCTCGCGAGTCCCCGGGCAGCGTGTCCGGCAAAAACAGAAAACGGATTTCAGCACGAGTGGGGAAAAACGACATGCAATATAAATTCGCCGGAGGTTTCGGCGCCGCGCTGGTCGCGGTGCTGAGTGTGCTGGGCGGACCCGCCCAGGCGCAGACATCGAAGCCGAACATCCTCGTCATCTGGGGTGACGACATCGGCGGCTTCAACATCAGTGCGTACAACCGCGGAATGATGGGCTACAAGACGCCCAACATCGACAGTATCGCCGCCGAAGGCGCGCTGTTCACCGACTGGTACGGGCAGCAGAGCTGTACTGCCGGTCGCGCGGCTTTCATCACCGGCCAGTCGCCGATCCGCACGGGCCTCACCAAGGTGGGCCTGCCGGGCGCGCCGGAAGGCATGATGGCGGCCGACCCGACCATCGCCACGCTGCTCAGGGCGCAGGGCTACGTCACGGGGCAGTTCGGCAAGAACCACCTCGGCGACCGCGACTCGATGCTGCCCACGGCGCACGGCTTCGATGAGTTCTTCGGCAACCTCTACCACCTGAATGCCGAGGAAGAGCCCGAGAACGCCGACTACCCGAAGAACCCGGAGTTTAAGAAAAAGTTCGGGCCTCGCGGTGTCATCCACAGCTTCGCCGACGGCCGGATCACCGACACCGGCCCGCTGACCCGCCAGCGCATGGAGACGATCGACGAAGAAGTCACCGTAAAGGCGCTCGATTTCATGGACCGCGCCGCAAAATCCGGCAAGCCGTTCTTCCTGTGGTGGAATTCCACCCGCATGCACATCTTCACGCACCTGAAGGCGGAGTCCGAGGGCAAGACCGGCCAGGGCATCTATGCCGACGGCATGGTCGAGCATGACGGCCACGTCGGGCAGGTACTGGCAAGACTCAGGGACCTGGGTCTCGAGCAGAACACCATCGTCATGTACTCGACCGACAACGGCGCCGAGACCTTCACTTGGCCTGACGGTGGCACGACCATGTTCCGCGGCGAGAAGAACACGCAGTGGGAAGGCGGCTACCGCGTGCCGACCCTGATCAAGTGGCCCGGCGTCATCAAGCCGGGCACCGTGATCAACGAGATTGGTGCGCACGAAGACATGTTGACGACGTTCCTGGCTGCCGCCGGCGACACGAATGTCACGGCCGACCTGCTCAAGGGCCGCAAGATCGGCAGCACGACCTACAAGGTGCATCTCGACGGCTACGATCTCGGTCCGGCGCTGCGGGGCCAGGTGGCATGGCCGCGTAAGGAGTTCATCTACTGGACCGACGATGGCAGTGTCGCGGCGCTGCGCTATGGGGACCTGAAGGTCACGTTCCTCGAGCAGCAGGCCGAGGGCCTCAAGGTCTGGCAGGAGCCGTTCACCGTGCTGCGGGCACCGAAGCTGACCCACCTGCGCATGGACCCGTTCGAGCGCGCAGAAGAAGAGTACGCCATGGGCTATCAGCGTTGGTACGTGGAGCGCATGTTCGCCATCGCGCCCGCCGCTATCTACGTCGGCAATTGGCTGCAGAGCTTCAGGGAGTTTCCGCCGCGGCAGAAGCCAGGCAGTTTCAACCTCGACCGCGTGATGGAGGCGGTAACGTCGACCTCGAAGCAGTAAGCCGACCTGCGCTTTGTTTTAGACTTCCACGGCGCCCGCGCGGGAGCCGCCTGCATTCCCACCCCCCGCAGGCGGTTTTCGGGCGGAGCGCCGTGGCTCGTTCGGACTCGCCTGCAGTGGATCTACTGACGCACCGAGTTCACGCCGCGCGCGACATTCGCGAGCGGAGATTGATGCAGCGGAGAATGGCATGGCGCGATCTGATGGTCTGAAAACCTTGCTGGTACTCACGGTCTGGGGCGCGTGCGCGCCACTGAACGCCGAGGCGCGCGCGACCCCGCCGGCGGCTGGCCCCGCGCCGGTCGCGCACTTTCATCCGCTGGGACAGCCGCCCTCGCCGGCGACCGTGGCGTTGCAGCACAGCGCGCGGTCGTCGCTGCCGTTCGAGGACCAGCGGGACTTCGAGGAATCGAAGCGGGGATTCATCGCGGCGCCCGCGTACACCGAAATCAAGACGGCGGAAGGCGCACCGGCCTGGAATTTCGGCCGCTATGCGTTCCTCGACACCAAGCAGGACTTCGACAGCATCAACCCTTCGCTGCAGCGGCAAGCCGTGCTCAATGCGCAGTATGGACTCTACGAAGTCGTGCCCGGCCGGATCTGGCAGGTGCGCGGCTTCGACCTCTCCAACATCACGTTCGTGCGCGGCGATACGGGCTGGATCGTGTTCGACCCGCTGGTCTCGAAGGAGACAGCCGCCGCCGCGCTCGCGTTTGCCAATGAGAAGCTCGGCGCCCGTCCGGTCGTGGCAGTCGTCTACTCACACTCGCACATCGACCATTTCGGCGGTGTGCGCGGCGTGATCGACGAGGCCGACGTCAAGGCGGGCAAGGTGCAGGTCATCGCACCCGCCGGCTTCATGGAAGCGGCCATCTCGGAGAACGTCTACGCCGGCAACGCGATGATCCGTCGCGCGATGTACCAGTACGGCATGCTGCTGCCGTCGAGCCCGTTCGGCCACGTCGACCAGGCGATCGGCAAGCGGGCCTCCTCGGGTACTACCGGCCTGATCGCACCGACACGACTCATCGCCAAGGACATCGAGGAAATCGTCGTCGATGGCGTGACGATGGTGTTCCAGAACACGCCGGGCACCGAGGCGCCGGCCGAGATGAACACCTGGTTTCCGCAATTCAGGGCGTTCTGGGCGGCCGAGAACATCACGGCGACGATCCATAACATCTACACGCTGCGCGGCGCACTTGTCCGCGATGCGCTGCAATGGTCGAAGTACATCAACGAAGCGCTCTATCTCTTTGGCGGACAGGCCGACGTGATGTTTGCGGCTCACACCTGGCCCCGCTGGGGCAACGCGCGCATCCAGGAAGTCATGCGCACTCAGCGCGACGTGTACGCGAACCTGAACAACGACGTGCTGCACCTGGCGAACCAGGGCGTGACGATCAATGAAATCCAGAACGTTTACCGCCTGCCGACCAGTCTGCAGCAGGACTGGGCGGCGCGCAGCTACCACGGGTCGGAGGAGCACAACAGTCGGGCGGTCATCAATCGCTACCTCGGCTACTGGGACGGCAACCCGGCCACGCTGGTGCCGGCGTCGCCGCGCGACTCCGCCCCGCTGTACGTCGAGATGATGGGGGGCTCGGAAAAGATCCTCGCCAGGTCGCGCAAACTTCATGCCGCGGGTGATTACCGCCTGGCCATCGAATTGCTGAACAAGCTGGTGTTCGCGCAACCGACGAACCAGGCCGCCCGGAACCAGCTCGCCGACGCGTTCGAGCAGATGGGATACCAGAAGGAAAGTTCGAGCCTGCGCAACAGCTTCCTTGCCGCCGCGCTCGAGTTGCGCTCGGGCATTCCCACGGGCCTGGTGCCGCGTTCTGCCTCACCCGACACCGTGCGGGCCATGTCGACGCAACTGTGGCTCGACTATCTCGGCATCCTGCTGGACAGCCATCAAGCCGACGGACTCGAGTTCACGATCAACCTGGTGACGCCCGACAACGGCGAACAGCACGTGCTCGAACTCAGTCATGCGACGCTGACCAACATCCAGGGACACCAGGCGAAGGATGCTGACCTCACCATCACGATCAACCGGGCCGATCTCGAGCCGATCATGATGCGCAAGGCGACCTTTGCGTCGCAGGCGGCCGCCGGGCGGGCGAACCTGCAGGGAAATCCGCAGGTGCTGCAACAACTGATGGCGTGCCTGACCGACTTCGATCAGTATTTCGAAATCATGCCGGGGACCAAGGCGATCGTCGCGGCCCCGCCAGCACCCTGAGTACTGAATGACTGCAAGCGCATTGAGCCGTTCCACTGCGTTGCGGGTCGGGACGCTTGCCGGCATTGCAGCACTGGGACTGGCCGCCTGGTATTTCTACTCGCCGCGTCAGGCCGGCGAGACCACGCCGACGGTCGAAGGCGCCGTGGCAGCCGTTGCGGCTGCCTACGTCGGCTCGCAGTCGTGCGCACAATGCCACGCGGCCGAATCGCAAGCCTGGCAAGCCTCGCAGCACGCCGTCGCCATGCAGCACGCCACCGACCGCACGGTGCTCGGAAATTTCGACGACGCGGCCTACGCCTTCCAGGGCGTCAAGTCCCGGTTCTTCCGTCGCGATGGCAAGTACTTTATCCGCACCGACGGGCCCAATGGCGACCTTGCGGACTTCGAGGTCAAGTACACGTTCGGCATCGCGCCGCTGCAGCAGTACCTCGTCGAACTGACCGGCGGTCGGCTGCAGGCAGCCGCCGTGACGTGGGACGCGCGGCCGCGCGAACAGGGGGGCCAGCGGTGGTTCCGCCAGTATCCCGGCGAGAAGATCGACCACACCGACGAACTCCACTGGACGCGGCGGTCGCAGAACTGGAACTTCATGTGCGCCGACTGCCACTCGACCGAGGTGGGCAAGGGCTACGACGCGGCGGACGATTCGTACAAGACGACCTACGCCGAGATCGCGGTGGGTTGCGAAGCGTGCCACGGCCCTGGCTCGGCACACGTGCAGTGGGCCCAGCGCAAAGGTAACGAGCCGGGCAAGGGACTGACCGTGCAGTTCGACGAGCGACGCGGCGTGGCGTGGGTCCGCGACGAGGCGGGCAAACCCGTGCGCAGCAAGCCGCGCGAGTCTGAGCGCGAAATCGAGGTTTGCGCCCAATGCCATGCGCGCCGCGCGCAGATCGCCGGGGCCTATCGGCCTGGACGCGCGTTCCTCGATCACTACCTGCCGTCATTGCTGACACCCCCGCTTTACCACGTCGATGGCCAGCAGCAGGACGAGGTGTTCATCTGGGGTTCGTGGCTGCAGAGTCGCATGCACGCGGCCGGCGTCACCTGCAGCGACTGCCACGATCCGCACACGCAGAAGCTGCGAGCCCCAGGTAATGCGGTCTGCGCGCAATGTCACGATGCCCCGAAGTACGACGTCACCGCGCACCACCGCCACGAGCCGGGCACCGCGGGGGCGCAGTGCGCCAGTTGCCACATGTCGCAGAACACGTACATGGTCGTCGACCCGCGGCGCGACCACAGCATGCGTGTGCCGCGGCCCGATGAAAGCGTGGCCTTCGGCGTGCCGAACGCCTGCAATGCGTGCCACACCGACCGCGATGCGAAGTGGGCGGCCAAAGCGGTGCACGACTGGCTCGGCCGCGACGCCGCGGGCTTCCAGACGTTCGCCTCGGTCTTTCGTGCCGCCGAAAGTGGCGAGCCCGCTGCGCTGGACCAGCTCGCGGGCGTCGCCGGCGACACGGCACAACCCGCCATCGTGCGTGCCTCTGCACTCGCGCGACTCGCCGGCAGCGGCCAGTTCACGCGCGACTTTGCGCAGCGCATGTCCCAGGACGCCAACCCGCTGGTGCGACTGGCGACGGTGCAGCTGGCCGACGTGATGCCTACCGAAGCGCGCGCCGCGGTTCTTGGACCGCTCCTCGGTGATGCCACGCGCGCCGTTCGCATCGAGGCGGCACGGTCGCTGGCGGGTGGTCAGGACCGGCTGTCGCAGGACCTGCAATTGCGCTGGGAGACGGCGTCGCAGGAATACGCTGCAACCCTGCAGTACAACGCGGACCGGCCGGAGTCCCGCGTTGCGCTCGGGGGCTTCCGGGCGGCAACAGGCGCGACGGACGAGGCCCAGGCGCAGTTTGCTGCAGCGATCCGGCTCGACCCGGAGTTCGTGCCGGCTTACGTCAACGCGGCGGACGTGTTGCGCGCGCAGGGCCGCGACCAGGAAGCCGCCGACATGCTGCAGCAGGGGCTGCAGCGGGTGCCAGCGAGCGCCACGCTGCATCACGCACTGGGTCTCGCGCGTGTTCGACTGCGACAGCCGGAACTGGCGCTGTCGTCGTTGCGGCGTGCCGTCGAACTCGACCCGGCGACGGCTCGCTACACGTACGTCTACGCGGTGGCGCTGCATTCGACGGGAAAGCCGGAGGAATCGATCCGCCGCCTGCAGCAAGCCGCCCGGCGCTGGCCGTACGATCGTGACCTGCTGATGGCGCTGACGTCGTTCCAGCTCGAGTCGGGCAAGCGCCAGGAGGCGCAGGCGACGGCCCGCCGGCTGGTGGCCGCCTATCCCGCCGATCCGCAGGTGCGCGTGCTGGCAGCCCAGGCGCTCGGCGAGCAATCGCCATGATCACCTCGGGGTGCTGATGGCGAGATTCGTGCTGCCCAACTTTTCTGCAGAGCCAATGCCGAGCCGCTTGACCAGAAGCATGGCTTCGCGCATCGAGAGGTCGAGGGGCTTCACGCGGGACGCTTCGACATACATCACATTGCCCGACATCGGTGTCGGCGATGCCGGCAGGAAAATGACGCGCCAGCCGTCCGGCAGCTCTTCCATCTGGTAGCCGAGCATCCACCCTTCGTCGCCGCGCATCAGTACCGGTTGCAAGGCACCGTCGGTTTCGAGCTGGGTTAGCCCATCGGCCAGCGACTTCACCATGCGGTATTGCGGCAGGCCGCCCAGGAGCGATTCCTCGAACCAGTGCGTGACGCGGCGCCCCGGACCTGTGCGCGCCAATAGCCCCGCGAGGAACGCGATGACGACCAGGATTGCGACCGCGACCAGCGTGACAACGCCCACACCGCCCACGTGACTGACCGGCAGCACCTCAGCGAGCGGCACCGCGAGCTTGCCGGCCAACTGCAGCGCGTGCCGCAGTACCGCTGCGACCAGCACGACTGGGACGAGAAACATCAAGCCGCCCACGAGGGTCGCCTTGAGGAACGCTTTGATGGTGTTCACGGGAGCTCCGCTGGCAGTGAAATTCCAGTCTACACTGCGGCTCCCTGCCGCTGACCTCGAAGCCCGCTCATGACTGCACGCCGTCGCCGAAACCCGCTGTCGCAGCGTCCGCGCGTGGCCATCGTCGGCGCCAGTTTTGCGGGACTGCGGGCGGCCCAGGGACTCGGTCCCGAGTACGACGTGACGGTGTTCGACCCGTCCCCGTGGTTCGAATGGCTGCCGAACATCCACGAGCTCGTCTCCGGCGCCAAGCGGCCAGCCGACCTGCGGTTGCCACGCAAGCGGCTCGTCGCCGCGGCCGGGCATCGTTTCGTGCGCGCCAACGTTGCCGCCATCGACGCCAGGCATGGCACGCTGTCGACGGCGACAGGCACGGTCCACGCTTTTGACTATTGCATCGTCGCGGTGGGTGGCATCAACGAGACGTTTGGCGTGCGAGGCGCGGAACGTCATGCGTTGCCATTCAAGAACGTCGAGCAATGCAGTGCGATCGGTCGCCGACTGGCGGCGCTGATGAAGGGCCGGGCGCCGCGATCGCTCGTCATCGTCGGCGGCGGCTTCGAAGGCGTCGAGGTGCTCGGCGAAATCCTGCGACGTTACCGGTCACGCGCGAACCTGACGCTGCACGTGGTCGAGTCCGGCCCGCGCCTGATGGCGAGCGTGTCGGCACGGATCGACGCTGCCGTGCGCAAGCACATTCGACCGTACGACGCGCACATCCACACGGGGACGCCGGTCGCAGCGGTTACGGCAACCGGCGTGCGCCTCAGCAGCGGCGAGCGCATACGTTCCAACCTCACGATCTGGACGGGCGGCAGTACCGCACCACCGTTGCTGCAAGCCTCTGGACTCGTATCGAAACCGCGGCAATGGGCGCCGGTCGAGGCGACATTGCGCAGTCGGCGCCACCGTAACGTGTTCGTCATCGGCGATGCGTCTGCCCTGCCGGTGCCCGTCCCGAAGCAGGCATTTCATGCCCTCGAAATGGGTGACTGTGCGGCCGAGAACGTTCGACGCGCCGTCGCAGGCCGAGCGCTGCGTCCGTTTCGACCCTCGCGCACGCCGATGCTGGTGACGTTCGGCGATCTCGATACGTTCCTCGTTGCTGGACGCTCGGTCATTGCGAGTCCCACCCTCGCCGCCGGCAAGGAAGCCGTATACCAGGTGACGATGACGCAGATCGACCCGCCGTCGAGCGTGCAGGCGCTCGGCGAACTGGCATCCCGCGTCATTAGCGTGACGCGCCGGCTCGCACCATCGAAGTGAGCGCCTGCGTGCTTTTCCATGCCGAATCTGTGCCTTTGCGGGGACCACTGCTGACCGCCGGCGTGCATGACCGCATGCGCATCGCGCGTGGTCGCGGGGAAGACGTGCTCGCGTGCTCGCTCGATCTCGAGCGCTCGCAGACGCAGGTCGAACTCGGCGCGGACGAGTGGCGCTGGCGTGGGTGCGGGTACCCCTACCTCGAACGTTGCAGGGAACGGACGATCTATCATTGGGCCGGTGAAGGGTTCGAGCCCGTCGCACGCTTTGGCACCTCGCTGCTGAAGCTCGTGCCGACGGACTGGGGTCCGCCGACGTTCGAAATCGACGGCGTGAAAATGCTGCCGACCAAGGTGGTCTCGCCCTACGAAGATGCGCGCCGCAAGGTCGCCTTGATTGAGCCCCGCGGCAAGCACGTCCTCGATACCTGCGCGGGTCTCGGCTACTTCGCGGCCTGGTGCCTGGACGGCGGCGCGAGCGAAGTCACTTCGTACGAAATCAATCCGGACGTACTCTGGCTGCGCAAACTCAATCCGTGGTCACCGCCAGGCGGACCCGGTCTGACCCTGGTCGCAGGTGACATCAGCCAGCGGATCAGCGGACTCGCCGACGGCGCATTTGGCGCCATCCTGCACGACCCGCCGCGCTTCGGTCTGGCCGGCGAGCTGTATTCACAGGCGTTTTACGACGAGCTTGCCCGCGTGCTGCAGCCCGGTGGCCGCCTGTTCCATTACACCGGAACGCCCAATCGCCTTACCAGTGGTCGCGACGTACCGCAGGAAGTCGCGCGCCGCTTGCGACTTGCCGGCTTCACGACCCGGATCGACGGCGATGGGGTGCTGGCCGTGCGCGGGTCGCGACGTCGAGGTGGTTGATGCGGTTGATCGCGACTTGCCCTGAAGAAGCCAAGCCAGCACTCGTCGCCGAACTGGAAGCGTTGGGCGCCACCGAGCTGGCGCCGACGTTTCGAGCCGTGCTGTTCACTGCGACACCGCGCCAGTTCTACGAGCTGCACCTGCGAGTGCGTACGGCCAGCCGCATCCTGCGCATCCTGCGCGAGGTGCCGGCACAGACACCGGCAATGCTGCATTCGCAGGTGCGCCGCCTGCACTGGCCCGAATGGTTCGACGCCCGTCACGGCTTCATGGTCGAAAGCACGGGGGACGAAGGCGGCGGGCTGACGCCGAAGCAGGTCATCACGCAGGTGCGCGAGGGCGTGCGGGAATCCTTCGCGCGGCAGGGTGAGCAGGTTCCCCCGGTCGACACCGAGGAGCCGAAAGTGGTGATCGTGGCGCACGTCGCGCGCGGCCGCTGCATGTTGAGCTTCGACACGTCGGGCAAGTCGCTGCACAAGCGGGGTTACCGTGAGCAGGGGCATCCGGCGCCGCTGAAAGAAACGCTGGCCGCTGCGATCCTGCAGTTTGCGGGTTACGACGGCAGTGTCGCATTCCTCGATCCAATGTGCGGCAGCGGCACGCTGGCCATCGAGGCCGCAATGATCGCCGTGCGCAAGGCGCCGCAGATCCATCGCAAGAAAGGCGAATTTCATTTCGAGTGGCTTACGGACTTTGACCGCGCGCTGTGGCGCGAAGCGCAGGAAAGCATCCGTGCCGAAAAGCTGGACGAACCGCCGTGCATCGTGGCGGCGTCCGACGTCCGGGCCGAATACATCGACATGGCGCGCAAGAGCGCGCTCAAGGCACGGGTCGAGAAGTACATCCGGTTCGACGTGGTGCGCGTGCAGGACGTCTTGCCGCCCGCGCCGACTGGCCTGCTGGCGACGAACCTGCCGTACGGGGACCGCATCGGCGGGGGCGAAGCCGAGGTGCGGCAGTTGTATGAAGAGTTCGGCGACACCCTGAAGCAGCGGTTCGCGGGCTGGCGTGCCGCGGTGCTCGCGGCCAACGCTTCGCCGTACAAATCGATCGGACTCAAGCCGTCGCGGACGATCGCCCTGATGAACGGCAGCATTCCGTGCCGGCTGTTGCTATTCGACCTCTATGCCGGCAGCCGGCGGGGCGACTCGCCTTAGAATCGCGTTCGCCCTGCTATTCGTCGTCACTTGCAGCCGCCACGAGGGCTGGCCTCTTCCGCCGAATTGCAGCGGACAACGGCCATGCTACGCTGCGGCCGTCTGCAGCCAGGGGGGTGAACGGATGGAAAGCACTGCTGCCATCGGCACGCGTTCGCGCTGGACCGCGGAGCGCCGCTTCTATACGGGCATGGCAATCGCGATGCTGGTCGCCGCCTACGTCGGCTTCGCCCGTTCCTTTTTCCTGCGGCCCTGGTTTCCGGAGTGGCCGTCGCCGTCCGAGCCGATCTTCTACGTGCACGGCGCATTTTTCTCAGCGTGGTGTGTGCTGCTCGTGGCGCAGGCGATGCTGGTCGGCGTCGGACGCACGGACGTGCACCGCAAGCTGGGCGTGCTCGGCATGGTCGTTGCCGTGGGGATGGTGATCCTGGGGGTCGTCGGTGCGCTGGTGGCGGCCAACCGGCCGACCGGCTTCAATGGCGTGCCCGTGCCGCCGTTGCAGTTCCTGGTCGTGCCGCTGTTCGACATCGCGTTCTTCGTCGTGTTCTTCAGTCTCGCGATCGCCAGCCGCAGCAATCCGCAGAGCCACAAGCGCTGGATGCTGCTCGCCACGATCACGTTGCTGGGTGCCGCGTTCGCGCGCTGGCCGTACGTGTGGAAGATCGGCAACCCGTTTGCGTACTACGGCCTGGCCGACCTTTTCATCGTCGTGCTCGCGATCTGGGATTTCCGCACGCGCCGCTCGCTGCACCCGGTCACCCGCTGGGGTGGGTTGGCGCTGATCATGTCGCAGCCGGCACGGCTCGCGCTTGCGGGCACGGCTGCGTGGCTTGCGTTCGCCGGCTGGTTGGCGGGGCTGGCGCGCTGATCAGTTAAGGCGCCGCGCAGAATTCATCTGCGAGCAGTGGCGCCCATTGGATCGGTGGCCAACGTGGGAAAGTCGCCCCGCCGCGCTGGTGGACTGAACCCGCAAGATTGTGACTTGGTGGTAACAGCGCGGCGGAGCTGACGCGCAAAGCCGAAGCCACGCGCGCGGCGCGCATTCTGCGTGCTGCAAGGCCGCGAGTCCAGTACTGCGTGCGTCATGAATGCGAACGCGCGTCAGGCCAGCACGAGCTTTTCGATGTGCGCCGCCGCGCTCGCCGCGAGTGAGCGGAGGTCGTAACCGCCCTCGAGGGTCGAAACGATACGCCCTTGCGCATGTCGATCAGCGACGCCGCAGGCGATCTCCGTCACCCACGCGTAGTCAGCCGTCGTGAACCGCAGGTGCGACATGTCGTCGGCGGCGTGCGCATCGAAGCCCGCCGAGATCAGCACCAGCTGCGGGGCGAACGCCTCGAGCGCCGGCAGCCATTGCTCCTGCACGGCGGCACGGAATGCGTCGCTACCGCTGCCGGGTGGCAACGGGCAATTGACCACGCGGCCGGGTCGCGTGGGCGGGTTCATGTCGGGCCACAGCGGGTACTGGTACGACGAACAGAGCAGGACCCGCGCATCGTCCTGGAAGATTTCCTCGGTGCCGTTGCCGAGGTGCACGTCGAAATCGAGGATCGCGACGCGCTCGAGGCCGTGGTGGTCGAGCGCATGGCGGGCCGCGACCGCGACGTTGTTGAAGAAGCAGAATCCCATCGCCGTCGCCCGCTCGGCATGGTGACCGGGCGGACGCACGCTGCAGAAGGCGCGGGATGCTGCGCCGGTCAGCACCAGGTCCGTCGCCAGCACATTGGCGCCGGCGGCACGCAATGCCGCCTCGAAGGTGTCCGGGCACATCCAGGTGTCGGGATCGATGTGCTCGAGACCCTCGGCGGGAGATCGGTTGGAGAGGTCCTGAACGTGGGCCAACGGATGCACGCGGACCAGTTGCTCGACGCTGGCTCGCGGCGCCTCGCGATGCAGCAGCACGTCGTACAGGCCGCGCGAATGGAGCTCGTCCTCGATCGCGTCGAGGCGCGCTGGTTGCTCCGGATGGTGGTCACCCATGCGGTGCAGCCGGCAATGCGGATGAGTCACAAAAGCGACGGCCATGGGCGACTCCGGTTGCGGTGAGCCACAATGATCCCGCAAACGCGTGAGGCTAGCATGCGCGAGTTCTCCCTGCCCCCAAGGGTACACTCGAGCCATGACTGCGAAACGCATCGAGGCGGTATTGCGCCCCGCATCCGTGGCCGTGGTGGGCGCGAGCGACAAGCCGGGATCGATCGGCGCGATCTTGAGCCGGAACCTGCGCGAAGGCGGGTTCCGCGGCCCCGTGTTCTACGTCAATTCGCGGCACGCGACGATCGGCGGCGTTGCAGCCTTTCCCGACGTGCGTTCACTGCCCCAGGCCGTCGACCTCGTTGTCATCGCCACGCCCCCGCACACCGTGCCCACCGTGCTCGAACACTGCGGCGAGCGTGGCGTACGCGGGGCCGTCATCGTGTCTGCCGGGTTTCGTGAAGGCGGCGAGGAAGGCGCGGCCTGTGAACGTTCGTTGCTGCAGGTCGCGCGCCGCTATGGCCTGCGCCTGCTCGGACCGAACAGCTTCGGCGTGATCCGGACCGACAGCGGGCTCAACGCGGCCTGCGGCGCGGCGCTGCCAGATCGCGGCCGGCTCGCACTCGTGTCGCAGTCCAGCGCGCTGTGCGCGGCGACGCTCGACTGGGCGCGCTCCCGGCACGTGGGTTTCTCGACGGTCATCTCCACCGGCGTCGGCGTCGACATCGGCTTCGACGAAGTGCTCGACTTTCTTGCGCGCGATGCGGCGACCGACGGCATCATGTTGTACCTGGAAGACGTCGGCGACGCACGGCGGTTCATGAGCGCGCTGCGGGCGGCCGCGCGAGTGAAACCCGTCGTCGTCATGAAAGCCGGGCATGCGCTCGAAGGCCCCGGCAGTCGCGCCTTCCACACGGGCTCGCTGGTGGGCGGCGACGATGTCTTCGACGCGGCGATGCGTCGCGCCGGCGTGCTGCGTATCCGTGATTTCAGCCAGCTGTTCAGTGCGGCCAGTACGCTCAGTGCCGGCGTGCGGATGCGCGGGCGCAGGCTGGGCATCGTGACGAATGCAGGCGGACCCGGGCAGATGGCCGCGGACCGTGCAGCGGATCGCGGCCTGGCCGTGGCCGAACTCGAGCACGAGACGCTCCTGCAGTTGCATGCGTTGCTGCCGCCCAGCACCTCCGACGGCAATCCCGTCTACGTCCGCGGCGACGCGTCGGCGCCGGTCTACGCCCGGGCGGCGCAGAAGTGCCTGCAGGATGGCGGGATCGATGCGCTGCTCGCGATCGTGACGCCGTTTGCGCTGACCGACGCGGACCAGTTCGCAACTGAACTGATCACGGTAGTGCACGCCCAGCGCAAGCCGGTCTTCACGTGCTGGATGGGAGGCGAGGCGGTGACGACGGCGCGCCAGCGTTTCGCCGAAAATCGCATTCCGACGTTCCCCACGCCCGAAGCCGCGGTCGACGCTATTGCCGCGCTCGCGCTGTTCACCGCGAACCAGGAGCAGCTGCTGCAGGTCCCGGCGCCGCTCGGGCCGACCTCGACTCCCGACCGCGCCACGGCGCAACGCTTGCTCGACGCGGCTCGTGCGGCGGGCAACGCGTGGCTCAACCCGGCGGATTCGAAGGAGCTGCTGGCAGCGTTCGGGATACCGATCGTCCGCAGCCAGCCAGCGTATTCGGCGGCCGAGGCCGTGCAGGTCGCCGAGGCGATCGGCTTTCCCGTCGCACTGAAGATCCTGTCGCCCGACATCTCGCACAAGACCGATGTCGGTGGCGTGAGGCTCGGGCGCACCGATGCGCGCAGTGTGCGTGACGGCTACGAGAACATGCTGCGTGATGTCGCGATCGCCCGGCCCGACGCGCGCCTCGAGGGCGTGCTGATCGAGCCGATGTACAGCGAGCGGCACGGGCGCGAGCTCATGATCGGCGTTGTGCGCGACCCGGTGTTTGGTCCGGCGATCAGCTTCGGGCTGGGCGGCACGATGGTCGAAGTGATCCGGGACCGCGCCGTGGCCCTGCCACCGCTCAACCCGTACCTGGCCAGGGACCTGATCCGCCGCACCCGCGCGAGCCTGGCGTTGCTGCCATTGCGCGGGGCTCCGGCCGCCGCAGAAGGCGCGATCGAGGACATCCTGCTGCGCGTGTCCGAGATCGTCTGCGAACTGCCCGACATCAGCGCGATCGACATCAATCCGGTCATCGTGACGGCCAAGGGCGCCGTCGCGGTCGACGCGCGCATCGGCATCATGCCCTTGTCGCAGCCGCAGCGGCTCTATCGCCACATGGCGATCCACCCCTACCCAAGCGCGTTGGAGTTTCCGCTCGAGTTGCCGGATGGACAGCAGGCGACGATCCGTGCGATCCGGCCGGAGGATGCCGAACTCGAACGGGACTTCGTCCACCGGCTATCGGAGCAGTCGCGTTTCCTGCGCTTCATGTTCGGCCTGCAGGACCTCTCGCCGGCGATGTTGTCGAAGTTCACGCAGATCGATTACGACCGCGAACTGGCGCTGATCGTGGTCAGGCGCCTGCCCGACGGCCGCGAACAACAGATCGGCGTTGCGCGCTACATCACGCTGCCGGACGAGCAGACCTGTGAGTTCGCAATCGTCGTGAGCGACGAGTGGCAAGGCAAGGGTGTGGCCCGGCACCTGTTCCAGCACCTGATCGACATCGCACGCGACCGGCACCTGCAGGTGATGAGCGGCATCACGCTGCGCGAGAACAACCGCATGATCGACCTTTCGCGATCGCTCGGCTTCGCGACGCGCGCAGACACGGACGAGCCCGAACTGGTGCGGATGACGCTCGCGCTTTAGCGCCGGCTGCGCAGCGCGGTGCGGACCTGGTCGCGCAGCCACCGGTTGGCCGCATCGCTCGCGGCATTGGTCGGCCAGTACATGTACGTCTCGAGGGAGATGCCCTCGAGTGGCAGGGCCACGACCTGGGTCGTGGCGCGCTCCAGTACGTGGCGCGCGTACGTCTCGGGCAACGTCACGACCAGGTCCGTGCTGACGGTGGCACGGCACGCGGCCGCGTGGCTCTGGCAGCGCAAGCGGATGCGCCGCGTCCGACCGAGCGACTGCAATGCGACGTCTTCCAGCGAGGGGCCGCGCCGGCGCGAAGAGACCTGCACGTGCTCGAGCTCGAGGTAAGCGTCCAGCGTCCAGCCCGTGCGCTTCATCCGGCGCAACCGTGGGTGATCCTTCCGCGCGACAACCACCAGGCGATCGGTGAGCACACGCTCGTGCGGCACGCGATCGGCGACCGGCAGCAGGACGTCGAACGCGACGTCGAATTCGCCAGCGGCTAGATCCGCTTCGAGGCGAGGCCGGTCATGCCTTGCCGAAGCGAGGCTCAGGTGCGGACCGGCGGCGCAGATGGCCTGGCTCAACTCGGGCAGCACGCTGGGCTCCAGTGCTTCGCGCAGGCCGATCCGGAAGTGACGCTCGGTGGACGAGGGCTCGAACCTTGCAGCCTGCTCGAATGTGCGCTCCATCGCGCCCAGCGCTGCCCGTACCGGGCCCGCAATCGAGCGTGCCAGCGGCGTCGGGACGATGCCGCGTCCCTGCCGCTCGAAGAGCGGCTCGCCGAACACGTCGCGCAGCCGCGCCAGCGCGTGGCTGACGGCCGGCTGCGACAGGTTCAGCTGGCGACAGGCAGAGGTGATGCTGCCGGCGGTGAACACCGCATCGAACACCACCAGCAGGTTCAGGTCGATCCGCGATAGATGCATGATACGAAAGAGTATTCATGAAAACATTGCACAAGGGAAATGTCACGGTGCGCCTACACTGGTCGCCGGACCCACCCTGGAGCAGCCCTCATGGATTTTGAATACAGCCCCCGCACGCGCGAACTGATGCGCCGCGTCGACGACTTCATGCAGGCGCACATCTTCCCGGCCGAAGCGGAATACGAGGAATTCGTCCAGGACCCGGCGCAGCGCTGGATCGTCCCGCCCATGGTCGAAGGGCTCAAGGCCAAGGCGCGCGACGCCGGACTCTGGAACCTGTTCCTGCCACACGAATACGAGCCCTGGAGCCCGGGCCTGACCAATCTCGAGTACGCACCGCTCGCGGAACTCATGGGGCGCGTGGACTGGGCCTCGACGGTCTTCAATTGCAACGCCCCGGACACCGGCAACATGGAAGTCCTGGCGCGCTACGGCAGCGCGGACCAGCAGGCGCAGTGGCTCACGCCATTGCTGGAGGGACGCATCCGTTCGGCGTTCCTGATGACCGAACCTGCGGTGGCGTCTTCCGATGCGACCAACATCGAATGCTCGATCGTCCGCGACGGCGACGACTACGTCGTCACCGGTCGCAAATGGTGGTCGAGCAACATCTATCACCCCGAGTGCGAAATCCTGATCGTCATGGGCAAGACCCGCTTCGATGGCCCGAAGCACTCGCAGCAGTCCATGATCCTGGTGCCGATGCGTTCGCCGGGTGTGCGCCTCGTCCGTCCGCTGAAGGTATTTGGCGAAGTGCATTCGCCGAGCGGTCACGGCGAAGTCGCGCTCGAGGGTGTGCGCGTGCCAGCCTCGAACCTGCTGGTGGGCGAGGGCCGTGGCTTCGAGATCGCGCAGGGACGGCTCGGCCCCGGCCGAGTTCATCACTGCATGCGGCTGATCGGTGCGGCGCAGCGCGCGCTGGAGCTAATGTGCCGGCGAGCAGAGTCCCGCGTGGCGTTCGGCCGCAAGCTGAGCGAACAGGGCAGCATGCGTGAGGCGATTGCACGGTCACGTTGCGACATCGAGCAGGCCCGCCTGCTGACGCTGGCCGCGGCGGACAAGATGGATCGTGAAGGCAACCGTGGCGCCGCGGACCTCATCTCGATGATCAAGATTGTCGCGCCACGCATGTGCCAGGACGTCTGCGACCGCGCGATGCAGGCGCACGGCGCCATGGGGCTGTGCCAGGACACCCCGATTCCGGCGGCGTTCGGCTATGGCCGGTACGTGCGGCTCGCCGACGGTCCCGACGAAGTGCACCTGTCCCAGCTGGCCAAGTGGACGATCGCCAAGGCGCTGAAGGGCAGCATCTCGGCCTGAGGTCGACGGGCGGAAAGGCGGCATACTACGGCGCTTCGCAGCGCCGCCGCCGGCGGCGCGCGCCTGAATGGGTTCCCGCATGTCACCGACCGGCCGCCACGACGCCCACGTCCACGTTTTCGACACCAGCAATCCCATCGCCGAGCGCCGCACGCGCCAGGTGATGTGGCTCACGCTCGTGATGATGGTCGTCGAGATCGCCGCCGGCACCGTGCTCGGTTCCATGGCGCTGCTGGCCGATGGCTGGCACATGAGTTCGCACGCCCTGGCACTCGGTGTCTCGGCGGGAGCGTACTACCTGGCGCGACGCCATGCCCATGACCCGCGTTTCGCGTTCGGCACGTGGAAGATCGAGGTGCTCGGCGGCTACACCAGCGCCGTGTTCCTGGTGGGCGTGGCCGCGTACATGGGGATCGAGTCGGTGTCACGGCTCTTCAACCCGGCGCCGATCCGTTTCGACGAGGCCATACCCGTCGCCATCCTCGGTCTCGCGGTCAACGTGCTGTCGGCCTGGCTGCTGTCGACGGGGCACGGTTCGGGTCATCAACATCACGGGCACGATCATCACGCACACGGCCACGATGGCCACGCTCACCATCACGACCTGAACCTGCGCTCGGCGTATCTGCACGTCGTGGCGGACGCCGCCACGTCCGTGCTGGCGATCGTCGCACTGGTGGGAGGCAAGTACCTCGGTGCGAACTGGCTCGACCCGGTGATGGGAATCGTCGGCACCGTGCTGGTCGGGCGCTGGGCGGTCGGATTGCTGCGCGACACCGGTCGCGTGCTGCTCGATGCCGAAATGGATTCACCGGTGGTGCAGGAAGTGCGCGAGGTCATCGCCGCATTGCCTGGCGCGCCCCAATTGCGCGACCTGCACGTGTGGCGAGTCGGGCGGGGCAAGTACGCCTGCATCGTGCACTTGGCCCATGCGCAGGAGATGCATGCCGCCGAAGTGCGCTCGGCACTGGCCGTGCACGTGGAACTCGTGCACGTCACGGTGGAGTTCGAGCGCTGACTTCGCCCGCTTGGCGCCCAGGTTTGCGCGGCGCTTGACGTTGGTTGCCTCCGCCCTGGATGCGTTTGTGCGGGTAACCTTCAGCGAGGAGCCTGGCCCGCGATCCAGCGGTCGACTCGCTGTTCGAGCAGGTCGAGCGACATGGCACCCGCGCCAAGGACCAGGTCGTGGAAGGCGCGCAGGTCGAACTTCGGTCCTAGCCGGGCCATCGCCCGCTGCCGCATTTCGATCAGCTTGAGCTCGCCGATTTTGTACGCGAGCGCCTGGCCCGGCCACGCGATGTAGCGATCAATTTCGAACTCGATTTCCGCCGGGGCGAGCGCACTGTTTTCCTGCAGGCAGGCCATCGCCCGCTCGCGCGACCAGCCCATCACGTGCATGCCGGTATCGACCACCAGCCGGCACGCGCGCCAGATCTCGAGTGAGAGCCGGCCGAATTGCTCGTAGGGATCGCGATAGATCCCCATCTCCTCGCCCAGGTACTCCGAATACAGCCCCCAGCCTTCGACGTAAGCAGTCACGTCATCGGCGCGCCGGAATTCCGGCAGGTCCGTCAGTTCCTGGCTCAGTGAAATCTGGTGGTGATGACCCGGCACCCCTTCGTGCAGCACCCAGGCCGCAAGGCCGAAGGTCGGCATCTTTTCTGCCATCCACGGCTTGTAGACCACCATGCCGGCGACCCCTTGCTCCGGCGAGCCGGCCAGGTAACCGTTGGCGCTGCTTTCGAGGCCGGCCGGTATCGGCAGGACGCCATACGACAGGCGGGGCAGCTTGCCGAAGTACTTCGGCATGGCGAAATCGGCGCGCTTCGCGATCTCGCTGGCTTTCTCGCCGTACGCGGCTGCGCCGACGTAGAACCGGGGGTCCTTGCGCACCGACGCGAGAAACTCCTGGAACGTGCCCTTGAAACCCGTCTGCGCAATGGCCTGGTCCATGCGTGCCCGGATGCGCTTCACTTCGCTTTCGCCAAGCGCGTGAATCTCGGCCGGTGTCTTCGCCGTCGAAGTGTGCCGACGGGCGAGGTACGTGTAGTACTCCTTGCCCTGCGGCACGCTGCCGATGCCGATGTCCTTGCGCGCCGCCGGCAGGTAGTCGTGCTCCAGGAACTGCAGCAGCGACTGCTGCGCCGGTCGCACCTTGGTATGCAGCACGTTGCGGGCTTCCGCCTCGAGCGCAGCACGCCGATCCGTCGGAAACGACTGTGGCACGTTGCGAAACGGGGCGAGCAGCGGTGTCTTGTCGTCCGCCTGGGCCAGCTGGCCACGCACGTCGGCGATCGCGCGCTCGACCGTGCGCGTTGGCTGCGTCGTGCCCGTGCGGATGCCGCGACGCATGTTCTCGATCTCGCGTGCGTAGTAGGCGGGCATTGCCTCGAGCCGCGCGATCCAGGCTTCCGCCGCCGCTTCGTCATCGAGCGGCGTGTTGAGCGCGGCGTAGTCCGCCGTCGTGTAGAAACCATCACCGCTGATGAAAGGCATGCGCTCTTCATCGAACGCGAGGCCATCGAGCGCGAGGTCGACGCGGTCGACGAGCAGTTCGCGGTTGAGTTCGTCCTCGCCCGCGAGGCTGGCGGCGGGAATGGCCCGCAACCGACGCTGGAAGTCCAGGTACGCCGCCTTGCGCGCGGCAACCGCGGGCGGCGAATTATCCGGCCAGATGCGCGCAGCCACCTTGTCGCCGCGCTGGGCGGCACGAACCGGATCCTGCGCGCGGTTAAAGGCGTCGAAATCCGTGACGATCGCAGCGATGCTGTCGGTACCGGTCGCGGGTTGGGCTGCGTGGACAGGCTGGAAAGTCACGAGCAATCCCGCGATCAGTGCGAACAGGATCTTGTGCATGCGTCCTCCTGGGACCGGTGAGCGTCAGCCCGCCGCCGCAGTGCGCGGCGCAGCGGTGGATTCTTCGTCGTCTGCGTCATCGCCGAGGAAGCCGCCGCTCTGGTGCGCCCACAGGCGCGCATACAGCCCGCCATGCTCTAGCAGGGTGCGGTGATCGCCTTCCTCGACGACTTGGCCCCTGTCCATGACGATGAGTCGGTCCATGGCTGCGATCGTGGAGAGCCGGTGGGCGATGGCCACGACGGTCTTGCCTTCCATGAGCCGGTAAAGGCTCTGCTGGATCGCGCTCTCGACTTCGCTGTCGAGCGCGCTGGTCGCTTCGTCGAGCAGCAGGATCGGCGCATCCTTGAGCATGACGCGCGCAATCGCGATGCGCTGGCGCTGGCCACCGCTCAACTTCACGCCGCGTTCGCCGACGTGCGCGTCGTAGCCGCGCCGTCCCTTGACGTCGGACAGGCCCTCGATGAATTCGTGCGCCTCGGCGCGCTTCGCGGCCGCGATCATCGTGTCGTCCCCGGCATCGGGTCGGCCGTAGACGATGTTGTCCCGCACCGACCGGTGCAGCAGCGAAGTGTCCTGCGTGACCATCCCGATCTGTGCGCGCAGGCTGTCCTGCGTCACGTGCGCAATGTTCTGCCCGTCGATCAGGATCGCGCCCTGCTCGACGTCGTAGAAGCGCAGCAGCAGGTTGACGATGGTGCTCTTCCCGGCGCCGGACCGTCCGACCAGGCCGATTTTCTCGCCCGGCCGGATGTGCAGGTTCAGGTCGTCCACGACGGCGCGTTTGCCGCCGTAGGCAAAGGTGACGTGCTCGAAGCGGATCTCGCCGCGCGTGACGTGCAGCGGCTTTGCCTCCGGCGCGTCGACCACGGCGTGTGCGCGTGACAAGGTGCGCATGCCGTCCTCGACCGTGCCGACGTGCTCGAACAGCGAGGCGACTTCCCACATGATCCAGTGCGCGATGCCGTTCAGGCGCAGCGCCATCGCGCTGGCGGCGGCAACCGCACCCACACCCACCTCGCCCAGCGTCCACAGCCACAACGCCACGCCGGCGGTGGCAGCGATCAGCAGCATGCTGAGCACGTGATTGGTGATCTCGAACCCGCTGACGAGCCGGCCTTGCGCATAGGCCGTCTGCATGAATTCCTGCATCGAGGCGCGCGCAAAGCCGGCCTCGCGGCTGGCGTGCGAAAACAGTTTTACCGTCGCGATGTTGGTGTACGCGTCGGTCACGCGCCCCGTCATCAGCGAGCGCGCGTCGGCTTGTGTCGCAGCAATTTTTCCCAGGCGCGGAACGAAGTAGACGAGACTCAGGGCATACAAGGTGAGCCAGCCGAGAAACGGCGCCAGCATCCGCAGGTCGAACGATCCCACGATCGCCAGCATGGTCACGAAGTAGATGACGATGAAAGCGAGGATGTCCGTGGCCGTCATCCAGGCGTCGCGCACCGCGAGTGCCGTCTGCATCACCTTGGTGGCGACGCGGCCCGCGAACTCGTCCTGGTAGAAGCTCATGCTCTGGCCGAGCATCAGCCGGTGGAAATTCCAGCGCAGCCGCATCGGGAAATTCGCGAACAGCACCTGGTACTTGAGCAGGGCGAACAGCCCGACGACCAGCGGGCTGATGGCCAGCACCGTGAGCAGCAGCAGGAAATTCTGCCGCTCCGTGGCCCAGAGTTGGGCGGGTTCCACCTTTGCCAGCCAGTCGACGAGCTTGCCGAGCATCGCGAACAGCAGGGCCTCGAACGCACCGATCACGGCGGTGCAGAGTGTCATGACCAGGATGTACGGCCGCAGGCCCGCGGACGATTGCCACAGGAAGGCGAAGAACGCGCGCGGCGGGGTGGCCGGCGGTGCGTCGGGATAGGTTTCGACCAGGCGTTCGAAGCGGCGGAACACGGCGGTACTCCTCGGCCGCGCAAAATACCACGGCCCTCGCGTTGGCGAGGTCTTGCTAGACTGGCGGAAGGCAAAAAAGACCGAAGAAGTCCGTGGTTCGAGCCGAATGAACGCCAAATCACTGCGAGCGATCCTGCTGGTCAAGAACGTCGAGGAGCAGGACGCGGACGGCTCGATCCTGCCGCTGGCCGAACGCGAGGCGGCGACGCGTGATGCGTTGCGTCTGCACCCGAAGGGCAACGGCGACCCTGAGGCGTTTGCCTGGCGCGTGCTGGCGACGCGAGCCGACTCGCTGCGGGCCCGACTGGCAGAGCGTCACCCCGTCGTCACCCGGACCGTCGATCTTGAATCCCAGATCGCGGGTGTAGGCGGCCTCGTGCTGCTCGGCGCGTTCGTGCTCGGTCTCGCGCTGTCGCTGTTCGACAGCCGCGTGCGGATTGAAATCCTGGCGTTCCCGTTGCTCGGCCTGGTCCTGTGGAACCTGGCCGTCTATGCAGTGCTTGCCGTCTCGTCGCTCCGCCGTCGACCCGCTGCATCCACCACGCCCAGGTCGCTGCTGCCAGGCTGGTCACTGTGGCCTGCCCGCTGGACGTGGCAGCGCGCGGCAAAGCTGATCAAGCAGTCGTCGTTCTATCACCGGCCGCTCTCGGCGGCACTGCGCCGGTTCTCCGAGGAATGGTGGCCACTCGCCCAGCCGCTGCTGGTGTGGCAGGGCAAGCGACTGTTTCATTTCGGCTCTGCCGCCGTGGCGATCGGCCTGATCGCCGGCTTCTACCTGCGGGGCATTGCGCTCGAGTACCGTGCTGGTTGGGAGAGCACGTTCCTCGGGCCGACACAGGTGCGCTCCCTGCTGGGACTGGTCTATGGTCCGGGCTCGGTTCTCACCGGCATCGGGCTGCCTGCCAATGACGCTGCCGTCGCTGCCCTGCACTGGCGTGACGGCCAGGGCGGGGGGGCCGCGGCGCCATGGATTCACCTCATGGCAGCGACGGCCGTTCTCTACGTCGTGGTGCCGCGCCTGCTGCTGGCGCTCACGGCAACGCTGCGCCTTGCGCGTGCAAGCGACGGGCTGACGCCGCCGGAATCCTTGCTGGCCTATGCGCGTCGCACCCTGGGCGCCAGCGATGCGGCACTGCCGGCGCAGGCGGCGCGACTCACGAGCTTTGCCTACCAACCGGGCGCCGCTTCGGAACGAGGCGTCCAACGCGTGCTGCGAGCTGCGCTCGGCCCTGAAACCCGTATCGAATTCGCACCTGCCATTGCCTATGGCGACGAGGAGTCATTCACTGCGCGGGCAATGGATCCGGCGCGGGATCTCGAGGTCCTGCTCTTCAGCCTCGCAGCGACGCCCGAAGTCGAGAACCACGGCGCCATCCTGCAGCAGGCGCGCGACCGGTGGTCACGCTCCAAGGTCGGTTCGCGCTTGCTGATCCTGGTTGATGAAGCTCCCTACCTCGCGCGACTGGGCGGCGACACATCGCTCGCGGCCCGAATCGATGAGCGCCGCGTGGCCTGGCGCGACTTCGTGCGTACACACGGGTTCGAGGCGTGCACGCTGGATCTCGGCTCGATCCCGACCGGCGGCGAGGTACCCCAGGCGATCATCGATCAGGTGCATCGCAGTTGCCGGAGTGCGCTTGCGTGAGCGAGCCCGCGACGACCGTCAGTCTCGCGTTGCTGTCGCACACCAACGTCGGCAAGACGACGCTGGCACGCACGCTGCTGCGGCGTGACATCGGTGCCGTCATGGATCGCGCCCACGTCACCGAGGTCGCCGAATCGCACGTGCTGATGCAAAGCCCGGCGGGTGACCAACTCGTGCTCTGGGACACACCGGGCTTTGGCGACAGCGTGCGCTTGCAGCGCCGCCTGGCGGCAAGCGGACAGCCGGTCGGCTGGTTTCTCTCCCAGGTGTGGGATCGTTTCGCCGATCGTGCGTTCTGGTGCAGTCAGCAGGCGATGCGTGCAGCGCGCGAGTCGGCGGACGTCGTGCTGTACGTAGTCAACGCGACGGAAGAGCCGACCGTCGCCGGCTACGTCGAGCCGGAACTGCACATTCTCGATTGGCTAGGCAAGCCGACGCTGGTTCTGTTGAACCAGGTGGGAACCCGCAACGACGCCGCCCACGAGCGGCAGTTGCTCGAAGATTGGAGTGCGGTATTGCGTCGGCATGATGCAACCGGCACACGCCGAGTGCTGACCTTCGATGCCTTTGCGCGCTGCTGGCTGCAGGAACACACGCTGCTCGATGCCGTTGCGAGTTGTCTCGACGAGCAGCAGCGGCCGGCGTTCGAGCGGATCGCCGAGGCGTGGCGCGTGCGTGATCTCGATGTGCTGCGGCGCAGCGCCCAGATCATTGCGCGGCACATGAGCGGACTTGCGCGCGACACGGTGCAACTGCCGGATGCAACGATTGCGGACAAAGTGAGCCGTGCGCTGCAGGGCGGATCGACCGCTGCGCTCGGTGTCGAGGAATCACGGGCCCGCCAGGCGATGCTCGATCGTCTCGACGATTCCGTGCGCGCGTGCACCGCCGAGCTCGTCTTGCTGCACGGCCTGACGGGCACGGCCAGCGAGGACATCCTGCGGCAGCTCACGACCGGTTTCGAAACGCAGCGTGCACCGGACGCCGACAAGGCGAGCCTCTGGGGCGGCCTCGTCACGGGAGCACTCGGAGGTCTTGCGGCGGACGTCGCTGCCGGTGGGCTGACGTTCGGGGCAGGTGCGGTTCTCGGCGGCATCGCCGGTGCACTCGGTGCGCGCAAGCTCACGCAGCGTTACAACGAGGAGCGCGGTCTTGCCGGCGGCACCGTGCGCTGGTCGGACGAGTTCCTCGAGGCGCGACTCGGCGCAGCGATCATTCGCTACCTGGCGGTGGCGCATTTTGGTCGCGGTCGCGGTGACTTTGCGGCGAGTGATCCGGCGCCGCGGTGGCAGGCGGTCGTCTCTGTTGCGCTCGCACAGCACGCCGCGGAGCGTGCGGGCCTGTGGACCGAGTTGCGAACCGACGGTGCGTCGAATGCCCGTCTCGATTCGATGGTGCGGGGCCTGCTAGCGGAGACGTTGACGCAGCTGTATCCGGAGCCCGCCGCATTCTTTCGCGGCCAGCTCCTGTCGACGGAGCAGGAGCAGTCAGTCGTGGCTTGAGCGGCAGTGCTCGGCGATCATGACGGCGATGCCAGTCATCAGCGCCGGCGGGAAGTCATGACCCATCCCGGGAATGATCTTGAGTCGCGCGCCACGGATGTTCGCTGCCGTGTCGAGCCCGCCGGCAATGCGCACCAACGGGTCGGCCGCACCGTGGATGACCAGCGTGGGTGCGGTGATTCGATGCAGCAGTTCGCGCCGGTCGCCCGAGGCGAGGATGGCCGCCAGTTGCCGTGACGTGCCGGCAGGATACAGGCCGCGGCGCGCGACGCGCTCGAAGTGCGGACGCAGTTGTGCCGCGTGCTGCCGGAAGCCTGGACTGCCGATGATGCCGAACACGAACTCCAGGTGGTCGACGACCTGTTCGAGGGTCGGGTTGCCCGGCGGGCGTTTCAGCAACGCACGCAGCGCCCGGGTCTTGCCGAGGGCGACGCTGGGCCGCGGATTGCCGGTCGTGGACATGATCGACGTCAGCGTGCGGACTCGCTGCGGATGCAGCGCCGCGAAGACCTGCGCGATCATGCCTCCCATCGAGACACCCACGACGTGCGCGCGCTGGACGCCGGCCGCATCGAGGACGATTCGCGTGTCCTCGGCCATGTCGCTGAGGTTGTACGGCGCCGTGACCGGCTGACGCAGCAATGATCGCGTCATAGCGCGGGGAATGTTGGGCACGCCGGCCTCGGCCAGGCGCGACGAGCCGCCGCAATCGCGATTGTCAAACGTCACGACCCGGAAGCCTTGCGCCACCAGGGTCGCGACGAAGGCGTCGGGCCACATCGCGGCGGGCATGCCGAGACCCTGGATCAGCAGGATCGCCGGCGCGTCCTGTGCGCCGACCGATTCGTAGTCGAAACTGAATCCGTTACCCGTCGCAATCGGCATCGTGGTCGGGGTTACTTGGCAGGAGTTTCCACGGGGGTGGCCATGGCGCCGAGCAGTTCGACTTCGAACAGCAGCACCTGGTTTGCCAGCGGGCCGTTCGAGCCATAGGCGAGTTCCGGCGGAATGACCAGTTGCGCCTTGGTGCCGACCTTCATCAGCTGCAGCGCCTCGGTCCAGCCCGGGATCACGCCATTGACGGGGAACGACGCCGGCTGGCCGCGCTTGTAGGAGCTGTCGAACTCGGTGCCGTCGACGAGCGTGCCCTTGTAGTGCACGGTGACTGTGTCGCTCGCGGCCGGCGTCGTGCCGGTACCGGGTGTGAGGATCTCGTATTGCAGGCCACTGGCGGTCGTCGTCACGCCCGGCTTCTTGGCGTTTGCCGCGAGGTAGGCCTTGCCGGCCGCCAACGACTTCTCGCTGGTCGCCGCCTGTTCCTTGGCACGCTGTTCGGCGACCTTCTGCTGCAGTGCCACGAGGGCGGCACCCATTTCCTGGTCCGACAGCTTCGCCTTGCCGGCGCGGCCATCCTCCAGGCCCTTCAGCATGTCTTGCGGACGCGGCTCGATCGCAACGAGGTCGCGGCCGAGCTGGTATCCCAGCGCGTACTGCATGCGCGCGGCCTCGTCCATGGCGGGTTCGGCAGCCAGAACGGTCGTGGCGAACATGGAGCTGAGGGTCAGCGCGGCTAGCGCGGCGCAGGTGGGAATCAGTCGCATGAAAGGTGCCTCGGTCGGGGTGGGAAGCGCGCGATCTTACTGGGCCGGCCTGCGGTTGTCCCCGATTTCGTGAGGCGCTTCCGGGTCGAAACTCGCGGCATGAGCCTTTCGTATCCAGCGCACTCGGGCGCCTTGCGGCACGTGCCGAACGCCCTGAGCCTGACGCGCATCGTCTGTGCGCCGGTCCTCGTCCTGTTGGCGGTGGCGGGCGCGCAATCGCTCTTCACGTGGGTGCTGGTGTCGGCCCTGCTGACCGATGCGCTGGATGGCTGGATCGCCCGGGCTTGCGGGCTGCAGTCCCGGCTCGGCGCGCGACTCGATTCCCTGGGCGATTCGCTCGTCTGGTGGGCCGGTCTCGTCGGCCTGCTCGCCTTCCAGCGCGACGTCCTCGCAGCGAATCGCTGGCTGATCGGTGCCGTCGTCGCGGGGTGGCTGTGCGAGAACGTGCTCGCATGGCAGCGTTACGGCCGGCTGTCCAGCTTTCACACCGTGCTGTCGAAAGTCGCGGGCGTCCTGCTCAGTGTTTACATCGGGGCCTTGTTCCTGTTCGGCCATTGGGATGCGCTACTGTGGCTGGCCGCAACAGCCAGCCTGATGGCGAGTGTCGAGGAACTCTGGTTGCTCGCGCTGCTGCCGGAATGGCGCGCGGACGTCAAAGGCGTGTGGTGGTTACGGCGGGAGGCCAGACTGCGATGAAGACGATTATCGAACCCTTTCGCATCAAGACCGTCGAACCGATCCGGCTTACGACGCGGGACGAACGCGTCGAGTTGTTGCGCCGTGCGCACTGGAACCTGTTCGGGCTCCACTCGGACGACGTGATCATCGACCTGCTGACCGACTCGGGCACCAGCGCCATGAGCGCGGAACAGTGGGCCGCGGTCATGCGCGGGGACGAGTCCTACGCCGGCTCGCCGTCCTACTACCGGTTCGAGTCCGCAGTGCGTGAGTTGATGCCGTATCGCCACGTCATCCCGACACACCAGGGACGCGCGGCGGAAGCGATCCTGTTCTCGATTGTCGGCGGGGCCGGCAAGCTCGTGCCATCGAACACGCACTTCGACACGACACGCGGCAACATCGAGGCGACTGGCGCCGAAGCCGTGGACCTCGTCATTGCCGAAGCCCACGATCCATCGAACCGGCACCCGTTCAAAGGCAACATGGACGTCGCCCGGCTCGAAGACCTGCTGACCCGTGCCGCGGATCGCGTGCCGCTGGTGATGCTGACCCTCACCAACAACGCGGGCGGTGGCCAACCCGTCAGCCTCGAGAATGTCCGCGCCGTGGCCGAGGTGGCGCACCGCCACGGCAAGCCGCTCTTCATCGATGCCTGCCGCTTCGCCGAGAACGCCTGGTTCATCAAGTGCCGGGAGCCGGGCCAGGCGTCACGACCGGTCATCGACATCGTGCGCGACGTGTTCGCCGTCGCCGACGGCATGACCATGAGCGCCAAGAAGGACGCCTTCGCCAACATCGGCGGCTGGCTCGCCCTCAACGACGACGCCCTCGCGGCGGCAGCGCGCAACCGGTTGATCCTGACCGAAGGGTTCCCGACCTACGGAGGGTTGGCGGGCCGCGACCTCGATGCGATCGCCGTCGGCTTGCGCGAGATCGTCGACGAGCAGTACCTGCGTTATCGCGTGCGCACCAACGAGTACATCGGCGAGAAGCTCATGGCGCTCGGTGTCCCGATCGTGCAGCCGGTCGGAGGACACGCCGTGTTCGTCGATGCGAAGCGATTCCTGCCCCACATCCCGTCGCTGCAGTATCCAGGACAGGCGCTCGCCGTCGCGCTGTACGAGCGTGGCGGCATTCGCGCGTGTGAAATCGGCACGGTGATGTTTGGGCTCAAGCCCGACGGTACCGAAGTCGCGGCCGAGGCCGAGCTGGTGCGCCTGGCGATGCCGCGCCGCGTCTACACGCAGTCGCATGCCGACTATGTCGTCGAGGTGTTCGAGGAGATCGTGGCGGAGCGCGAGCAATTGCGTGGCTTGCGCATCGTGCAGCAGCCGGCGCAGTTGCGGCATTTCACGGCGCGGTTCGCGCCGCTGGATTAGCCTCGGTCAGGTGAGGGCGTTCGCTCCGGGTCTTTTCCGGGCGAGCGGAAAGGCAGATACGCTCGCCCGGAAAAGACCCGGAACGAACGCCTGATCGACTGCGCCTGAGCTCGTTTTCGGCGGACCGAAAACGTCGCACGGCGCAAGCAGCGTCGACGCGGTGGGGAATAGCGAGCCTGAGCAGACGGTGCGTCAGGTCAATCACATTCGCAGAACATGAGCTGCCCGCTGCAGACGGGGCATCGTTCAACGTCGCAGCCGAAGATGTGCAAGTGTCCCTTTACGACGCCACAATCATGGCGCGGCCCGTGATTGGCTCCCCAATCTTCTTGTTCGTCTCCGTACCGCACACACTTGTGTTGGTCGCCACCAATCTCGACGTCGTCAGGCTCCGGTTCTGCACAATTCATGCTTCGTTACCGCACCGGCAAAGTCGAGCACTGCGTCGCAGGGGCTGTCGATAAAGCCAACGACCGCTTGAGGTGACTGCCGTGCAACGCACACGACTCGATCGTCGCTTGACGTCGCGGTTGCTGCGCGCCCGTGAGACGATTCTACGGTCATGCGCCCACCAGCGTCACGCCGGCGCGTCCGGGTCAGCGGTTCCAGCCGATGTCCAGGAGATGATTCAGGAACAAAGCGGCCGAGACCGCGATCGCGACGACCAGTGCCACTACCAACGGGCGCGCTTCTGAGTCGAGTTGCCTGAGCATGTTCATAAGGTGTCCTCGTGGGCGCATCAGGAAAACGCGAAGTCCCCGTTGCCCATCTGCATCAGGGATCGCGTCGGTGCCAGTGCGCTCTTGCGGTGGGCATCGGCACGCGGCAGCAGCCGGTCAAAGTAGAACTCGGCGGTTTGAATCTTGGCGCGGTAGAACTCCGCCGATTCGGCTCCCTTGCCGTTGCGCAGAAACGCCTGGGCGACCGCGGCTTGCCGGGCCCAGAAATGGGCCATCATCACGTAGCCGGAATACATCAGATAGTCGACGCTTGCCGAGCCGACGAGGTCGCGATCCTTGCCAACGCGCCGCATGATTCGCAACGTGAGCAGGTTCCACTCGATGGCGCGCTTTGCCGTCGAGCGCGCCATCCGGCCGATGGACCCGTGCGCGAGCCAATGGGCCTTCGCCGAACGCAGCATGATGCGACTGAAGTCGCGCACGCATTTTCCGCGCGTCCCCAGCAGGACCTTGCGGCCGAGCAGGTCGAGCGCCTGGATACCCGTGGTGCCTTCGTACAGCGTTGCGATACGTGCGTCGCGCGCGATCTGCTCCATGCCGTGTTCGTGGATGTAGCCGTGGCCGCCGAAGACCTGCATGCCGAGGTTGGCGGCTTCCAGGCCCATCTCGGTCAGGAAGCCCTTCAGGATGGGCGTGTAGAAACCGAGCGTGTCGTCGTGCTTGTCCTGCGTCGCGTGGTCCTGCCTCCGTCCCGCATCGACCATGAGGTCGGCGGTCTGGGCCGCCGCGTAGATCATGGCGCGACCGCCTTCCGCAATGGCTTTTTGGGTCAGCAGCATGCGACGCACGTCGGCATGCCAGATCAGCGCATCGGCATTCGCGTCCGGCTCCTTCTTCCCCGTCACGGCGCGCATCGAGCGGCGCTCCCGGGCGTAGGCCAGGGCACCCTGAAACGAGGCCTCCGCATGTGCGATGCCCTGAATGGCGGTGCCGATGCGCGCGGTGTTCATGAATGTGAACATGGCTTCGAGTCCCTTGTTCGGCTCGAAGATCAGGTGGCCGACGGCCGCGTCGAAGTTCAGCAAGGCGGTGGCGGAGCCGCGGATACCCATCTTGTGTTCGATGGAGCCGCAGGTCACTGCGTTGCGCGTACGTGTTGACCCAACTTCGTCGACCAGGAACTTGGGCACGACGAACAGCGAAATTCCGCGTGTGCCCGCTGGTGCGCCGGGCAGCCGGGCGAGAACGATGTGCACGATGTTCGGGGCCAGATCGTGCTCGCCTGCAGAGACGAACATCTTCGTGCCGCTGAGCCTGTAGCTGCCGTCCGCTTGTGACTCTGCCACGGTTCGCACCTGCCCGAGATCGGTGCCGCACTGCGGCTCGGTCAGGCACATGGTGCCGGTCCACTCGCCGCTGACGAGTGGCGGCAGGTACATCGCCCTCTGCGCCTCGGTGCCGTAGCGCAAAAGGGTTTCGATGCAACCGAGGCTCAGCCCCGGATACATGTTGAACGACCAGTTGGCCGCACCCATCATTTCAGTCTTGAAGATGCCGAGCGACGTCGGCAAACCCTGCCCGCCATATTCGCAGGGGAAGGAAAGGCCCTGCCATCCGCCCTCGATGAACTCGCGATAGGCTTCCTTGAAGCCGACGGGGGTACTGACATGGCCCGCCTCGAAATGGCAACCCTCGCTGTCACCCGAGAGATTGAGCGGTGCGAGTACTTCTTCGCACAGCTTGGCGGCACCCTGGAGAATGGCCTCGACCATGTCGGGAGTCGCATCGCCACCGCTGGACAGGCGGGCATAGTGCGACGGAAAGTCCAGGACCTCGTTGATCAGGAAGTTCATGTCGCGCAACGGCGCTTTGTAGGTCGGCATGGTGAGGGTCTCGTGACAACGGCAAATGCGAATTCGAACGGGTGGCAGCAACGATGGGGCTGGCGTCGCGCGTCTCAGCCCAGTTCGCGTATGTGCCGCGCGACGACCAGAAGCTGCGCGCTGCCCATCCGCACGATGTACTTACGGCTCATCGAGTTGACGAGCGTGAGCGCACCCGACATGCCGACGCGCGCCGTTTGCTCGGCCACGAAGCCGACGTCGGCCTGCCTCAGTGCGCGCATGAAGTAGTAGTCCATGCCGGCTTCCACGAGTTGGCTCACCACTTGCGCCATGGCTTCCGCATGACCGGGGTGATCGGGCGCCGCTTCCAGAGCCTCGAGCATGGCGTGCGTTCTTGCGCGCAGCGACTCCGGGTAGTGGAAGCGCAGCGACGGCTGCGCTGCGACCCGCGCGGGGCGCGGGGCGGGGCTGATCGTCCGGCGTGCGTCGCCAGCGTGTGGGGCCGGTCGCCTCACCGCGGGCTCTCGTGCCGCTTTGGCGATCACCTTGTGAGCCGACACCGCTGGGGATCCGACGGAAGCCTTGCGGGCCGTCCTGACACTGGTCGCAGCACTCTTGGTCATTGCTATTCGGGTTCGTGGCCCGCTCGATCGATCCGGTGATTCGGGTTGACTGTATTGTGTACAACTGTCCACTGAAAGTCAAATATCAGTAATTCGCCGAGAAGAGGGATCGGTAAGGGATTGCTGTTGCACCGGCGACAAATGCCACTCCTGAGGTCATGCTTGCGCTGCGATCGGCTCGATAAGGTAAGATACAGATGTACACCGGTACTCCCGGTGCACTGCTCCGCTTCTGCCGCCAGACGAGGACTGCCCATGGCGCCCGCACCGCACGTCGCCAAGCGCGAGGATTCGCTGACGCGCGGCGAGCGCAAGAACCTGACGCGCAACGGCCTGTTGCAAGCGGCGCTCAACCTGATCGGCGAGGGGCGCAGCTTCACCAGCCTCGGCATCCGCGAGATCGCGCGCGAGGCGGGAATCGTGCCGAACGCGTTCTATCGCCACTTTCGCAACACCGACGAACTCGGCCTGGCGCTGGTCGAAGAGGTGGGCATCACGCTGCGCCGGCTCCTGCGAGAGGCGCGCCAGGTGGGCGAGGAAGGAAGCGAAATGGTTCGCCGCTCGGTGCTCGTCTATCAGCACTACGTGAAGCAGAACCGGCTCCTGTTCCTGTTCATTTCCAGTGAGCGTGCCGGCGGCAGCCGCATCCTGCGACTTGCGATCCGCAACGAGGTGAGCCACTTCACCCACGAGATGGCGCAGGACCTCCGCCGCCTCGGTGCCTACGAGGGGCTGTCGACCTCGAGCCTGCAGATGATCTGCGGTCTGATCGTTACGGCGATGCTGGGTGCGGCGCCGGAAATACTGGATCTTCCGGCGGGACAACCGCTGCTGGAAGCCGAGATGACCGAAGACTTCGTCCGGCAGTTGCAGTTGATCCTGCTCGGCGCCTCGTGCTGGAGGGACCAGCCGCCGGCATTACTCACTTCTTCCAGGAAGCGATCGAAGCAACCTTAGCCCATGCGCGAGGCGCGATGCGGCACTCGCCCGCTGCAACGCGGGTCAGCGGTGTTCGACTGATTTGACGCCGCCGTCGACTGCCATTGCGTCCCGCGTGCCTGAATCGATCACTTGCCCGACAGGAACCTGTCGCAGGCCGCCGCCGCGCCACGGCCCTCGTTGATCGCCCAGACGACCAGCGACTGGCCGCGCCGGCAATCGCCCGCCGCGAACACGCCCTTCAGGCTCGTCGCGTAGCGGCCGTACTCTGCCTGCACATTGCTGCGCGTGTCGCACTCGACGCCGAGGTCCTTCAGCAGAGGCTGCTCGGGGCCGAGGAATCCCATCGCCAGCAGTGCCAGCTGCGCGGGACGAACCTGCTCCGTGCCCGGCACTTCGACCGGCACCATCGCGCCCTTGTCGTTGCGTTGCCACTTCACCTCGACCGTCACGATCGACTCGAGGTTGCCGCTGGCGCCGCCCACGAATTTCTTGACCGTCGTCAGGTACACGCGCGGATCGTCGCCGTACTTGGCCGCGGCTTCTTCCTGGCCATAGTCCATCTTGTAGACCTTGGGCCACTCCGGCCACGGGTTGTCGCTGGCGCGCTCGACTGGAGGCCGCGCCATGATCTCGATCTGCGTGACGCTCCTGCAGCCCTGGCGCAGCGCGGTGCCGACACAATCGGTGCCGGTGTCGCCGCCGCCGATCACGACGACGTCCTTGCCGCGCGCATGGACGGGTGAGTGGTCCGAGCCGCCGTTCAGCAGCGCGCGCGTGCTCGCCGTGAGGTATTCCATCGCGAAGTGCACGCCTCGCAGGTCGCGGCCTTCGACGGTCAAGTCACGCGGCTGCGTGGCACCCGTGCAGATGACCGTCGCGTCGAAATCGCGCAGCAGCAGCTGGGCTTCGACGTTCTCGCCGACGTTCGCGTTGCAGAAGAACTTGATGCCTTCGGCTTCGAGCAGCTTGATCCGGCGCCCGACCACGGCGTTCTTGTCGAGCTTCATGTTCGGGATGCCGTACATGAGCAGGCCGCCCGGGCGGTCCTCGCGTTCGAGCACCGTGACCAGGTGACCGGAGCGGTTCAGTTGCTGCGCGGCCGCGAGACCGGCCGGACCCGAGCCGATGACCGCGACCTTCTTGCCGGTGCGTGTCGCCGGCGTCTCGGGCAGCACCCAGCCTTCGTCCCAGCCGCGGTCGATGATCTCGTTCTCGATGTTCTTGATCGTGACCGGCTGTTCGTTGATGCCGAGCACGCACGAGCCCTCGCACGGCGCCGGGCACACGCGGCCGGTGAATTCCGGGAAGTTGTTCGTCATGTGCAGGCGGTCGAGCGCTTCGCGCCAGAGCCCGCGGTAGACGAGGTCGTTCCACTCCGGGATCACGTTGTTGACCGGGCAGCCGGCGGCCATGCCGCTGATCAGCTTGCCCGTGTGACAGAACGGCACGCCGCAGTCCATGCAGCGGGCGCCCTGGTGACGCAGGCGCTTCTCCTCCAGGTGCGGGTGGAATTCGTTCCAGTCGCCGACGCGCTCGAGCGGCGCGCGGTCGACGGGAAGTTCACGCAGGTAGTCGATGAATCCGGTTGGCTTGCCCATCGTCGTGTTCTGCTCAGTTGCCGCCGACGCGAGCGAGGTCGCGCGCGTTCTGTTCGAAAGCCACCATGATCGCCTCGTCGCCGACGAGGCCCTGCTCTTCGGCGCGTGCGATGGCTGCCAGCATGCGCTGGTAATCCTTCGGGATGACCTTCACGAATTTCGGCACCCTGTCGTCCCAGGTATCGAGCACGAGCCGCGCGCGGTCACTGGACGTGTGGTCCAGGTGCCGCTCGACCATGCGCCGTACTTCCGTGATCTCGGCCACGTCGGTCAGACGCTCCAGGTTGACCATCTGCGAGTTCACGTGCGCACCGAAGTCGCCACGCTCGTCGAGCACGTAGGCGATGCCGCCCGACATGCCGGCGCCGAAGTTGCGTCCGGTCGCGCCGAGCACGACCACGCGGCCGCCTGTCATGTATTCGCAGCCGTGGTCACCCACGGCTTCGACGACGGCGTTCGCGCCGCTGTTGCGCACGGCGAAGCGTTCGCCCGCCATGCCGCGGATGTAGGCCTCGCCACTGGTGGCGCCGTAGAGCGCCACGTTGCCGACGATGATGTTGTCCTCGGCCGCGAACCTCGAGCCCGTCGGCGGAAACACTGCGATCTTGCCGCCCGACAGGCCCTTGCCGACGTAGTCGTTGGCGTCGCCTTCGAGCGACAGGCTCATGCCTGGCGGGATGAACGCGCCGAAGCTCTGTCCGGCCGAACCGCGGAAATGCAGGCGGATGGTGTCCTCGGGTAACCCCTTGGCCCCGTGCCGCCGCGTGATCTCGCTGCCGACGATCGTGCCGGCCACGCGGTTGACGTTGCGGATGGCCAAGTCGGCGACCACGTCTTCGCCGCGTTCGACCGCCGGCTCGCACAGATCCATCAGCACGGTCATGTCGAGCGAGCGCTCGATGCCGTGATCCTGCTCGTCCTGCTGGAACCGGCCCCAGTCCGGATCGACCTCGGGCGAGTAGAGCAGTGTGGACAGGTCGATGCCTTTCGCCTTCCAGTGCTGCACGGCCTTGCGCGCCTCGAGCTTGTCGACGCGACCGACCATTTCCTCGAGCGTGCGGAAGCCGAGCTGCGCCATGATCTCGCGCAGTTCCTGCGCGATGAACTGCATGAAATTCACGACGTGCTCGGGCTTGCCCTTGAATTTCTCGCGCAGCCGCGGATCCTGCGTCGCCACACCCGCCGGGCAGGTGTTGAGGTGACAGACGCGCATCATGATGCAGCCCGTCGCCACGAGCGGTGCGGTGGCGAAGCCGAATTCCTCGGCGCCGAGCAGCGCCGCGATCGCGACGTCACGACCGGTCTTCAACTGGCCATCGGTCTCGACGGCGATGCGGCTGCGCAGGTTGTTGAGCACCAGCGTCTGGTGGGCCTCGGCCAGGCCGAGTTCCCACGGCAGCCCCGCGTGCGTGATCGACGTCTGCGGCGAGGCGCCGGTGCCGCCGTCATAGCCGCTGATCAGCACCACGTCCGCATGGGCTTTCGCGACGCCGGCCGCGATCGTGCCCACGCCGACTTCGGCCACCAGCTTGACGCTGATGCGTGCGCGGCGGTTCGCGTTCTTCAGGTCGTGGATGAGTTCCGCGAGGTCCTCGATCGAATAGATGTCGTGATGCGGCGGCGGCGAGATCAGGCCGACGCCCGCTGTCGTGTGCCGGGTCTTGGCGATCGACGGATACACCTTGGTGCCCGGTAACTGGCCGCCCTCGCCGGGCTTCGCGCCCTGCGCCATCTTGATCTGGATTTCCTTCGCGCTGACCAGGTATTCGCTGGTCACGCCGAAGCGGCCCGAGGCCACCTGCTTGATCGCGGAGCACTTCGAATCGCCGTTCGGCAGCGGCACGTAGCGTTCCGGATCTTCGCCGCCTTCACCCGTGTTGCTCTTGCCGCCGATGCGGTTCATCGCGATCGCGAGCGTCTCGTGCGCTTCCTTGCTGATCGAGCCGTACGACATGGCGCCGGTCTTGAAGCGCCGCATCAGGCTCTCAATCGATTCCACTTCGTCGATCGGTACCGCGTCCGACGCCTTGAAGTCGAGCAAGCCGCGCAACGTACAGAGGTGGGTGGCCTGGTCGTTGACCAGCGCCGAATACGCCTTGAAGGTCTCGAAGCTGCCCGTGCGCACCGACTTCTGCAGGCGGTGGATGCTCTCCGGATTGAAGAGGTGGTACTCGCCCTCGGCGCGCCACTGGTACTGGCCGCCGACCGGCAACGTGTGGCGCTCGGCGGTGGGGCGGTCCGGGAACGCGGCGTTGTGCCGCAGGAGGACCTCCTGCGCGATCACTTCCGTGCCGATGCCACCGACCCGGGACGCGGTCCAGCTGAAATATTCGTCGATTACGTCCTGACGCAAGCCGAGCGCCTCGAACACCTGCGCACCGCGATAACTCTGCAGCGACGAGATGCCCATCTTCGACGCGACCTTGATCACGCCCTTCGACGCGGCCTTGACGAAGTTCTTGCAGGCCGTCTTGTGGTCGATCTGGGTGAGCAGGCCTTCGTGGATCATGTGGTCGATCGTTTCGAAGGCCAGGTACGGGTTGATCGCGCTCACGCCGTAGCCGATCAGCAGCGAGAAGTGGTGCACCTCGCGCGCTTCGCCGGTCTCGAGCACTAGACTGGCACGCGTGCGCAGGCCTTCGCGGATCAGGTAGTGATGCAGACCCGCCACCGCCATCAGCGCCGGGATCGGCGCGAAATCCTTGTTGACCCCGCGGTCGCTCAGGATGATGACGTTGACTTCCTCCTCCTCGATGAGGCGCCGCGCCATCAGGCGCAGTTCTTCCATCGATTTCACCAGGCCTTTCTCGCCGCGGCTGACGCGGAACAGGATCGGCAGCACGCCGACGCGCAGCCCCGGCAGGTCCATGCGGCGGATGCGCGCGAACTCCTCGTTGGTGACGATCGGGTACTTGAGCTCGAGGCGGCGGCAATCCGCCGGCTGCGGGTTCAGCAGGTTGCCTTCGGAACCCAGGCGCGTCTCGGCCGAGGTGACGATCTCCTCGCGGATGCAGTCGATCGGCGGGTTCGTGACCTGCGCGAACAGCTGCTTGAAGTAGTCGTACAGCAGGCGCGGCCGGGCCGACAGCACGGCGAGCGGCGTGTCGTTGCCCATCGAGCCCACGGCCTCGACGCCGTCGCGCGCCATTGGCGTCAGCACGATGCGCTGGTCCTCGAACGTGTAGCCGAACGCGATCTGGCGTTGCAGCAGCGAGTCCGGGTCGGGTTGCGGCAGTTCCGGCGGCTGCGGCAGGTCGTCGACGTGGATCTGGTAGGCGTCGAGCCACTCGCGGTACGGGCGGGCTGTCGCGAGCGAGCGCTTGATCTCCTCGTCCTCGACGATGCGGCCCTGCGCGGTGTCCACCAGGAACATCTTGCCGGGCTGCAGGCGGCCCTTGCGCACCACGTCTTCCGGCGGCACGTCGAGCACGCCCGCTTCGGACGCGAGGATGACCAGGTCGTCCTTGGTGACGTAGTAGCGGCCGGGGCGCAGCCCGTTGCGATCGAGGACGGCGCCAATCTGCGTGCCGTCGGTGAACGAGATCGAGGCGGGGCCGTCCCACGGCTCCATCAGGCTCGAGTGGTACTGGTAGAACGCGCGCTTCTCGTCGTCCATCGACTCGTGGTTCGACCACGGCTCGGGGATCATCATCATCACGGCGTGCGGCAGCGAGCGGCCGGAGAGGTAGAGCAGTTCGAGCGTGTTGTCGAACATGCCCGAGTCGCTGCCGTTCGGGTTGATGATCGGGCGGATCTTGCGGATGTCGTCGCCGAACGCCTCGGCTTCGAAGCGGGCTTCGCGCGCGTGCATCCAGTTGGCGTTGCCGCGGACCGTGTTGATCTCGCCGTTGTGCGCGATGTAGCGGTACGGGTGGGCGCGGTCCCAGCTCGGGAACGTGTTGGTGCTGAAGCGCGAATGGACCAGCGCCAGCGCCGTCTCCATCAGCGGGTTGTGCAGGTCGGTGAAGTACTGGTCGAGCTGCGTCGTGAGCAGCATGCCCTTGTAGACGATCGTGCGCGCCGAGAGGCTCACGATGTACCAGTACTCGGCGCCCGAGAGCGTCGAGGTGCGGATCTCGTTGTAGGCCCGCTTGCGGATCACGTACAGCTTGCGCTCGAACGACAGGTCGTCGGCGATGTCCGGGCTGCGGGCGATGAAGACCTGCCGCATGAACGGTTCACAGGATCGCGCGGTCTCGCCGAGCATGCCGTTGTTGGTCGGCACGGTGCGCCAGCCGAGCACGGCCAGCCCTTCGGACTGCACGACCTGCTCGAACTTCTGTTCGACCTGGCGGCGGACGGTCGGATTGCGCGGCAGGAAAATGATGCCGCTGCCGTACTGTCCTGCCGCGGGCAGCTGGATGCGTGCCTTGCGGCACATCTCTTCGTTGAAGGCGTGCGGCATCTGCAGCAGGACGCCGGCGCCGTCGCCCGTGTTGATTTCGCAGCCGCAGGCGCCGCGGTGGTCCAGGTTCTTCAGTACCTGGATCGCCTGCTCGAGCACGCGGTGCGACTTCTGGCCCTTGATGTTGACGACGAACCCCTGGCCGCAGGCGTCGTGTTCGTTGCGCGGGTCGTAGAGACCTTGCCTGGGGGGCGGGCCCAGTTGCATGGGCGGATCCAGATGGACAGCGTCGATCGCGTCCGTCGCAGCGGAAATCGGTTGCTGTGCGCTCATCGTCGGCCCTGCCTGTGGTCTTCAGGCGTCGCTCAGGGGCAAGGAACAGCCGCCGCTCGCGGGGAGCCGGCCCTCCTGTACCTGTCGACGGTCGTGGATACGTGACTGATATGACACGTGATCCCGGCGACGTCAATGCACTGCAACAAAGTGGTCTAAGTCTCAAATCACGGCCCTTTCGGGCCGGCAGGACCGCTCTGGCGTCCGGTGTTCCAATCCTGCTAGCGTGCGCGGGGCGGTTGATTCAAAAACAAAGGGGATTCAAATGGATGCATCGACGGCGGCGGGTACGGCAGGGGTGGGAATCGGGGTCTTTCTGCTGGTCCTGGTGGTGGTTGGAGCCATCAGCGGCCTCATCATTGGCGGCATTGCCCGCTTCCTGTTGCCTGGACCCGACCCCATGAGTTGGTTCCGCACCATCGGTTATGGCATCGGTGGCTCGTTCGTGGGCGGCCTCATCGGCCGGTTGCTGCACGTGCCTGAGTACCTGAGTTTCGTGCTGTCCGTCGCCTGCGCGGCCGGCCTGATCTGGTTCTTTACGCGCCGGACCAAGACCCCAACGGCCTGAGCCGGGTTAGACCGGGTCCGAGTGGGATCCTCATAACCAATTGAAAAATATCAGTTAATTAAGCTGCCGGGCGCGAGTTCCGGCAGCTTCTGCTATCTTCGCCGGAACTTTCGGCAGGGGTTCCCGTCCTAACCGGACCACAGCGAACCGGCACCACCCGCCAACCAGTCATGGAGGGCTTTGCGCCGGCCGCACCCACAACGTGATTCGCGTCACTGCGCCGGCACCTCGTTTTGACCGAGGTCCCCGGAACCCGTACACCGACACGGCCGGACTGCTCAGCAAGGAACCCAGACATGGCAAACCCTCGAACCGAGCGCATGGGCGCGAAGCCGAACCTGAGCGCCCTCGTGGCGCTGGCGGCGCTCGCCCTGGGATTGCCCGGCGGCAACGTCCTGGCGGACACGCAGGCGGCGAACCCTGGCGTGGCCGACATTGCCTCTGCGATCGGCCGCGGCATCCAGACTGTCCAGGAAGGCGTCGTCTCCTGGTACGGAGCCCAGTTCCACGACCGCAAGACGGCCAGCGGCGAGCGCTTCGACTCTGCGGCGCTGACAATGGCCCATCCCAGCCTGCCCTTTGGTACGCGGGTGCGTGTGACCAACCTGCGCAACGGCCGCAGCGTCGTCGTGCGCGTCAACGATCGCGGGCCGTTCGTCGGCAAGCGCATCGCGGATCTCTCGCAGGCCGCTGCCTCCGAGATCGGCATGATGCACAGGGGCGTGGCCCGGGCCCGCATCGAAGTGCTCCACGAGGATGCACCCAATCGCGGGTGAGACCCGACTTGAAAGGTGGGTGGCTGCGGTACTGCGCACGCTGCTGCGCGCGACCCTGTTGCCGACGTTCCGTCCCGGGCGACCGATTTCCGTACAGCGTCGCCGGTTGGCGCTGGTCACGAGGCTGACGCTGCCGGCGCGCGGCGTCGTTTTCAGGCCCGCCAGGTGCGGTGCTGTGCCCGGCGAGTTCGCCCAGTCCCGAGGCCTCGCAACGCCTCGCGGCACGCTCCTTTACCTGCATGGCGGCGCCTACTGCGTTGGCTCGCCAGCCACGCATCGCTCGATCACCAGCCACCTTGCGCGCCGCACGTCGGCCCGTGTGTTCGTCGCGGATTACCGGCTCGCACCCGAGCATCCGTTCCCGGCGGCGGTCGAAGATGCCGTTGACGCCTACCGTGCGTTGCTGCGTGACGGTGAGTCGCCGCACCGTATCGCGATCATTGGCGATTCAGCCGGCGGTGGACTGGCGCTCGCGGCTGCGCTGCGATTGCGCGCGCTGGGTGAGCCGCTCCCCGCGGCACTGGTGCTGTTCTCGCCGTGGGTCGATCTCGGCAACCCGGACCGTGGCGTCGTCCCCGCCGGCGAGGTCATGCTGACACCCGCGTGGACAGCGGATTGCGCGCGTATTTACCTCGCCGGCAGCGACAGCAGCGATCCGCTGGCGTCGCCGATCAACGGCGATCTGCGTGGACTGCCGCCGACTCTGGTGCAGGTGGGGCAGGATGAATGGCTGCTGTCCGACGCGCGGCGCATCCGGTCCGCGCTGGCAACGGCGAGCGTAACCGTCGAGCTGCAGGAATTTCCACGCCGCTGGCACGTGTTCCAGGCGAACGCCGGCGTGCTCGCGGATGCCGACCGTGCGTTGGAGTCGGTCGCCCGGTTCCTGCGCGAGTGCGGGCTGATCTAAAGCGCTGCGCTGGTCTCCGGCACTGCCAGCGCGTTGCCTGCCGCGGCAGGATCGCCGACAGTCAGCAACTCTCCCGCGCGCCCGCCTTCTTGCCCCGGCGAATCATTGCGCGGCTGGTGTTGCTCGATGAACGCGACGATGTCGCCGAAGCGCCTGCTTCGCCTCCGGCAGCATCGAGAACAGAGGAAACACGTGCGGCATGTCCGGCCAGACGTCGATGCGCGAGTTCGTGCGGGCCTGCTGCGCACGATCGTGCGCGCGCACTGAATCGTCGAGCAGCATTTCGGTCGAACCGGCGAGGAAGAAAAGTGGCGGCAGTCCGGACCAGTTCCCGTACAGCGGTGAGATCAGTGGGTCTGTCCGATCGAGGCACAGGCAGTACATCGACGGCAGCAGGTCGCCGGCGCCGCTACCGAACATCGGATCGGCTTGCTCGTTGTAGCGGATCGACGGTCCGGTCATCGCGATGTCCGTGGCGGGCGAAAGCAGAACCGCGCACGAAGGCAGTGGCAACTGCGCATCACGCGCCCGCATCAGCGTGACCAGCGCGAGGTTGCCGCCCGCAGAATCACCCGCGATGACGTGCGGACGGGTTCCGGCCGCTTCCAGCAGCGACCGGTACACGGCCAGGCAATCATCCACGGCCGCGGGAAACGTATGTTCCGGCGCCAGCCGGTAGTCGACCAGCAAGACGCGCAGTCCGGTCAGGGCCGAGAGCCTGGCGGCAAAGGTCCCGTACAGCGCGGGCAGATGCACGCACCACGCGCCGCCATGCAGGTAGAGCAGGGTGCCTTTGCGTGCAGCGAGTTCGGGCGCGCCGAACCAGGTGGCCCGCACACCGGCGATCGTGACTTGCTCGGTCGGGCAGTCCCCGCCGCGCTTCGCCAGGCGTTGGTCCGTCTTCGCGGTGTGACGGCGAATGTCGCCGATGGCGAGCCCGGGTCGCCACATCGGCTTGACCGTCAGGCGGAGCAGGGCATTGATGATTCGTGCGCGGAAACTCGGCATGACAGTGCTCGCTATGGAGTCGAAAGAATTCAATCTGCGGGTCGCGCGGTCATGCGCTCGACCAGCTTGCGCTGCGGACTGCGCAGCAGCGGGCTGAACAGCGCGACGAAGTGGCGGATGCCTTCGCGGATGTCGGATGACTGGATCGTGCGCCGGCGCTCGACCACCTGACGGTGCGTGAACCATTGCGTGAGCACGATCCAGGCATTGGTCGTCAGCAGTTCCAACTGGTCGGGGGTGGCATCCATCCAGCCGGCAGCCACCATCGAGTCGAAAATCACGCGCGAGCGGATCCGGACTCGCTCGGCCAGGTCACGGTAGCGTTCCTTCAGTCCGGGTATCTCGCGCAGCAGCGAATTGACGTCGCGGTAGAAGAAGCGGAACTGCCACAGGTGACCGAAGATGTCGTCCAGGTAC
The DNA here is from genome assembly GCA_963846315.1 of uncultured Gammaproteobacteria bacterium. Taxonomy (GTDB): domain Bacteria; phylum Pseudomonadota; class Gammaproteobacteria; order Steroidobacterales; family Steroidobacteraceae; genus RPQJ01. Next base: position 62,201 of record CAWJVM010000004.1, on the reverse strand, counting down.
CGCAGCACGGTGTCGAACGTCTGCGTTTCACCCGCGCGGGGTGCGAGGATCGACTCCAGCTGCGATTCCATGCGCTCGTACAGGCAGAGGACGATCTCTTCCTTGTTGGCGAAGTGGTAGTACAGGTTGCCGGGGCTGATCTCGAGCCGTGCCGCGATGTGCCGCGTCGAAACCGCGTGCGAGCCGTCCGCGTTGAACAGGACCAGGGCCGCATCGAGGATGCGTTCGCGCGTGTCGGGGGAATCGGTGGTCGAGCGCTTCTTGCGTGGCATGGGAGCCCGGAACCGGCGGTTTTTGCAATGCAAAGTATACGCGGCACGCGATCGGGTTTGACACGTGGCGCCCGGTCCGGCATTCTTATTAGAACAAATGTTCTAATTGTTCGGGCAACCCCGGAGCTAGGCGATGGCCAAGTACCTGCGATTCATGAGCGTTTACCTGCTCGCCCTCACCACGGTCGCCGGCATCGTGCTCGGCGGCGCGTGGATGTGGCTCGGCTTCGTGGTGATTTACGCGGTGATGATTTTCGGCGACGAGCTGCTCGGCGACTATTTCGCGGAGCCCGGCTACGGCCATCCGCGGCTGCTGAACTCGCTGCTGTATTTCACGCTGCCGACGTTGTTCGTGCTGTGCGTTGCCATGGCGTGGATGGCCGGGTCCGGCGACTTGTTCGGGCTCGGTGCCTGGGTGCAGGCCAATCTCGGCATCGACCTGTTTGCGCACCGCGCAGCGACGTCGGCGTGGCACTGGCTGGGCGCCATCCTGTCGACGGGCATCACGTTTGCGGCCCTCGGCACGAACGTCGGGCACGAACTCACCCACCGGACCAGCGATCGCGGCGCGATGGTCGCCGGGCGTTGGCTGCTCGCCGTCACGTTCGACGCCGAGTTCTCCATCGAACACGTGTACGGGCATCACCGCCGCCTGGCCACGGCTGCGGATCCGGCGTCGGCCCAGCGTGGCGAACATTTCTACTCGTTCCTCTGGCGTTCGGTGAGCGGGCAGACGAGGAGCGCGTTTGCGCTTGAAAAGCAGCGGCTGCAGACGCTGGGTCATGCCACGTGGTCGCCGCACAACCGGTACCTCCGCGGGTGGCTGATGTCGGCGGTGATCGTCGGCGCCTTTGCCATCGCGGGCGGAGCGTCCGCGGTCATCGTCTTCGTGCTGTCGGCCCTGGCAGGTCGGTCCGTGCTCGAGGCCGTCAACTACTTCGAGCACTACGGCCTCATTCGCGAACCGGGCCAACCGGTCGAGCCGCGCCACTCGTGGAATTCCAACAAGCGCCTGAGCAACGTCGTGCTGTTCAACCTGGCGCGGCATTCGCATCACCATGCCGAGGGCGACGCGCAGTTCTGGCAGCTGCGTTCCTACCGCGACGCACCGACGTTGCCGTACGGATACCTCACGTGCATGTTGCTGGTCTACCTCGTGCCTGGCTGGTATCGCAACCGCATGTCGCCGCTGCTGCTCGAGTGGGACCGCCACTACGCCAGCGCCGGCGAGCGCCGACTGGCCGAGGCCGCCAACCGTGCGAGCGGCGTGCCGGCACTGCAACTCGCCGCGCAGGGGCACTGATCTTGCTGCGCGGCTTGTTCAAGCGCCGCGAACCGGAAGCGGCGCGAGTCAGCGTGGAACCCTTCGGCTGGGAGTTCGACGTGGCTCCCGGCCAGACGATCCTGCAGGCTGCGCTCGCCCAGGGCCTGCCGTGGCCGTCACGCTGTCGCGTCGGCAGTTGCACGACCTGCCGCTGCCGGCTCCTGGAGGGCGAGGTGCGCGCGCTCACCGATACGTCGTACGTGCTGTCGCGCGAGCAACTCGACCAGCGCTATGTCCTGGCTTGCCAGTCGCAGCCGAAAGGCCGCGTGCGCGTGCATCTGGACCGCGCGAAGGCTACGCTCGGCGCGGATGCCAACGGGCAACCTGTCACTGCTGTCGACTGAACCGCTGCGGCTCGACCTGCCCGGCGCCGACGTGCGTCTGTGGCCGAGGGCTTTCGCGCCCGACGAAGCCGATGAGTGGCTGGCCGCCTTGCTCGCGGGCATCGACTGGCTGCAGGAAGACATCGTGATGTTCGGCGAGTCACGCCGCGTGCCCCGGCTGGTTGCGTGGCACGGCGATCCCGGCACGACCTATACCTACTCAGGCACCGGACACGAGCCCCGATCGTGGACTCCCGCACTGCAAAACATCCGCAACCGGGTCGAGGACCTGACCCGACACTCCTTCAACAGCGTGCTGCTCAATCGCTACCGCGACGGTCGGGACGGCATGGGTTGGCACGCGGACGACGAACGCGAACTCGGGCACGAACCCGCGATTGCGTCGGTCTCGCTGGGCGCCACGCGACGTTTCAAATTGCGCCACCGCCGCCGGCGCGATGCGGTCGCGACGATTGAGCTCACGCACGGTGATTTGCTGCTGATGGCAGGCGCCACCCAGCATGCCTACGTGCACGCCGTGCCGAAGACCACGCGCGTCGTGGGCGAGCGCGTCAACCTGACTTTCCGGCTCGTGTTGCGGCGAGGAATCCACGGCAGGCCGTCGGCGACGCCTGACAGATGCGACTGGTACACTGCCGACAAGTAAACAGACGGCGCCTCGGGGCGCCGTTCTTCGTGCAGGGGGCGAGATGAAGGGATTGCGTTGGCTGCAGCCATTGCTCGGCTGTGTCCTGCTGTTCGGCAGTGGCATCCTTGCGTCGGCCGCCAGCAATGCCCTGTTCACACCCTGCATCGCTTGCCACGGCAGCCACGGCGAGGGCAACGCCGCGCTCGGTGCCCCAGCGATCGCTGGCCAGGACGCAGCGTATCTGCAGCGGCAGTTGCAGCACTTCCGTGCGGGTCGGCGTGGCACGCACCAGTCGGACACGTTCGGTGCGCAGATGCGGGCTGCAGGTGCCGCCACGCTGAAGAACGACGCAGCGGTTGCCGCCGTGGCTGCCTATGTCGCCGCGCTGCCGAAAACTCAGCCAGCGGCGTCGCCCCGGGGCGACCTGCGCAACGGTAACAACCTCTATCACGGCAAGTGTGGCGCCTGTCACGGCGGGCGCGCTGAGGGCAATACCGCGCTCAATGCGCCGCGGCTCACAGGCCTGGATGCCGCGTATCTCAGGCGCCAGTTCAAGTACTTCCGCGACGGCGTGCGCGGCACGGACCCGAAGGACTTACCCGGACGACAGATGGCCATGATGGCCCGGACCCTGCCGACCGATCGCGACCTCGACGACGTCATCGCCTTCATCCACCAGTTGGGCCGGCCGCAGTGAGTCGCCGCGGTCGTGCTGCTGCTGGCGGTCGTGTGGGCGGGCGGAGTGCTCGCGAGCGCCCAGCCCGACATCACGCTCAACCCGCAGTGCCCACCGGGCTTCGAAAAGACGGCGGCAGGCGTCTGCGAATTGCGGACGCTCTACCAGTTCTACGATTCGCTCGAAAACCGCGGCGTGGGCGGCACGCGCACGGCCCTGCCGCCGCACCGCGACGGCTTCACGCCACAGCAGATCGACCTCGGGCGCTACCTGTTCTTCGATCCATTGCTCTCCGGCGACGGCACCCTGTCGTGCGCCAGTTGCCATCGCCCCGACAAGGGCCTGGCCGACGGGCGACCGCGTTCGATCGGCATTCACGGCGAGGACGCAGGCCGCGCTGCGCCGACCCTGTGGAACGTGGCTTTCCTGCGGCACTTCTTCTGGGATGCCCGCGCTGACTCGCTCGAGGCGCAGGCCGCGGGTCCGCTGTACTCGCCGCGCGAGATGGGCAACGACCGGGCACGCCTGGTCGCGAGCCTCAATCGCAACGTCACCTATCGCCGGTTGTTCCAGGACGCGTTCCCGCGCGAGGCGGCGGGCGCGGTCACCGAGCGGCAGGTGTACGCAGCGCTCACGGCGTTCCAGACCTCGCTGGTCTCGCTCAACAGCCGCTACGACCGTTACGTGCACGGCTACGCGGCAGCGTTGAACCCGCGCGAAATCGAAGGACTGAACGTGTTTCGTTCGTTCGTGGCGCGCTGCTCGGAGTGCCACATGCCGCCGCTGTTCACCAACGAGCAGATCGCGGTCATCGGCGCGCCGGAACCGCCGGGCCGGCCGTTCGACGTGGGCGCCGAGGCCACCTTCGGTAGCGCGAAACTCAAGGGTGGCTTCAAGGTGCCGACGCTGCGCAACGTCGCGCGCACCGCGCCCTACATGCATTCGGGCGCCTTCGCGGATCTGCGCGATGCGGTCGAGTTCTACAACAAGGGGCGGGGGCATGCCGTGCCGAAGAACATGCACCTGTACCTGCACTGGCACATTACCGACCCGCACCTGACCCCGTCCGAAATCGACCGGGTGGTGGATTTCCTTGGCGCGCTCACCGACGAGGCATTCACCCCGGTCACGCCGGCGCGGGTGCCCTCCGGTTTGACGCCGATTGACCACCCGAGTCGCACCGCTGCCGTCCCGGCGCGCAAGTGATCGCAAGGAGAGAGACGATGAAGAAAGGCCTGCTGCTCGGATTGCTGGTCGCTGTCGTGGCGTTCGGGGTCGGTGCGTATTTCGGCCGCTCGACCAAGCAGGACATGGTGATCAGTTCTGCGACGTCGGGCGCGTCCTACGGCGGTGGCTTCAAGGCCCCAGCCGGTGCGACCGACGCGGACACGACAGCGACGACGGCAACCGCGTCCGGCGTGGTGCGGTCGGTGGCCGGCCCGGCGCCCACCAACGTGGTGGTGGTCAAGGATGGCGAGTCGATCCAGGCCGCCGTCGAAGGCCGCGCCTGCCGGCACGCTCATCCGCGTGATGCCCGGCACGTATCACGAGACGGTCTACATCGACAAGGACGACATCCGCCTCATCGGCGTCATCGAGGAAGGCCGTCGCGCCGTGCTCGACGGGCAGAAGAAACTCAACGATGCCATCCTCTACTCGGGCAACAACTTCGTCGCCGAGAACCTCGAGATCCGCAACTACAAGGGCAACGGGATCATGGGGCAGGCGGGCAACAACTTCGAGATCCGCAACAACGTGATCGCGGACGCCGGCGTGTACGGCATCTTCCCGCAGCTCGGCCAGAACGGCATCGTCGAGCACAACGTGGTCTCGGGCATTGCCGACGCGGCCATCTACATCGGCATGAGCGACAACATCCACGTCGCGCACAACGACGTGTACGACAGCGTCGCCGGCATCGAAATCGAGAACAGCCGCCACTGCATCGTCGAGCACAACTACGTGCACAACAATTCGGGCGGCCTGCTCGCGTTCGTGACGCCGGGCCTGCCGATCAAGACCACCAGCGACGTGATCCTGCGCAACAACTTCGTCGTCGGTAACAACCACGTGAACTTCGGCGCGCCGGGTTCGACGGTCGCCGGCATTCCGGCGGGCACCGGCATCCTGGTGATGGCCGCCGACGACGTGGTGATCGAAGGCAACGTCATCTCCGACAACAAGGTGGCCGGCATCATCGTCACGGACCACGCCAACGCGGCGAACATCACCGTCGATCCCGAGTCCGAGCCCAACTCCGACCGGGTCAGCATCCTCGACAACGTGATGCTCAAGAACGGCTATGACACCATCAAGGAGGTCAAGGCGCTGATGCTCACCGAAGGCAAGCGTGGCGCCGCACTCGACATCGTGCGCGTCGGGCCGAGTCCCGGCAGCTGCATCATCAATCGGCACCAGTACGTCACCGCGGGCGTCGGCGATTTCGCCGAGTGCGCGTTCACCAACACGGCGGCGACGTCGACCTACCTGCTGCCGCCGGTGCCGCCGCGCGTGATCAAGCCGGACGAGCGCGGCAAGGTGGTGTTCCTCGGCATCTGCAGCGGCTGCCACATCTACAACGGCCGCATGATCGGTCCGCCGGTGCAGGTCATCCAGGCGCTGTACCTGGACAATCCGCAGGGCGTTGCGGACTACATCGCGAAGCCAGTGAAGAAGCGCGACGACTATCCGGAGATGCCGCCGCAGGACTATCTCGACCCCGAGACCCGTCTCGCGGTGGCCAAGTACATGCTCGACGTCAAGAACTGAAACGAAGATAACCAGATGAACCATGCATTGGGGGATTCAAAGATGCAAAGCAACCGCACGTTGCGGCGCGCCATCGTGGCCGCACTCGCCGGTCACCTCGCCGTCGCGGCGTTCGCCGTGCCCGGCCTCGCTTTTGCGCAGGATACGGCGCCGGCGGTGACGTCGCTGCTGGAAGAAGTCGTGGTCACGGCGCAGCGCCGCGAACAGGCGCTGCAGGAAGTGCCCATCGCGATCCAGGTCATCAGCAACGACCTGCTCAATGACGTGGCTGCGGAAAACATGGGCGACCTGAACGGCTTCGTGCCGGGTCTCGTCGTCTACAGCGACAGCCCGACCCAGCCGAAATACCAGATTCGAGGCATCCAGACCGGCGACTTCGGCGTCGGCACCGACTCCGCCGTCGGCGTGTATGTCGATGGCGTCTATTCCGCACGCTCGGGAGCGTCGCTGCTGGCGTTCAACGACATCGAGCGCATCGAGGTGCTGAAGGGGCCGCAGGGCACGCTCTTCGGCCGCAACAGCGCGGCCGGTGCGGTATCGATCATCACGCGCAAGCCGGTGGACGAGTTCGACGCCAACCTGCGCCTGCGAGTCGGTGAGTACGGCAAGGAGCGCATCGAGGGCATGGTCAACGTGCCGCTCGCAGATACCGTCGCGCTGCGGGTCAATGGCGTCTGGAACCAGAGTGACGGCTGGGTGCAGGACGCTGCCACTGGCAAGGACCTCTGGCCCGAGGACAACTGGGCCGTCCGCGCCGCCCTCAAGTGGGACATCACCGACCGCACGTCGGCCACGCTGACCTGGGACCACGACTCGATCGACCAGCTCGCGCGCCCTGCCATCGGCATCGTGCCGCTCGATCCCGACGCGAGCGGCGCGCCGTTTCCGCCGGACCCGGCGACCTACCTCGATCCGCTCAAGGCCAGGGTCTACAACGACGTGATCGGCAACGAAGAGTCGCGCAAGCTGGATGCGGGCACCCTGTTCGTCGACCACGAGTTCGGCTGGGCGGACCTGCGCTCGACGACCGCCTGGCGGACCTTCGAGACGGTCAACCGCGAGGACGAGGACGGCACCAATCGCATTGCGCTGTACTTCGACACGGCCAACATCGAGGACAACACCAGTTTCTACCAGGAGTTCAAGTTCTCTGGCCAGAGTGACGCGATCGACTGGGTGGCGGGCGTGAGCTACTACACCGAAGACGCGAAGCAGGCGAGCGACACGCATGCCTTTACCGACAGCATCGATACCGTGCTGTCGAACCTTGGCCTGGTCGAAACACCGGACGGCACGCTGTTCGGGTTCACCAGCGACGTGCTGGCTGCATTCGAGATTCCCGCGACCATGCGCGGACTGCCGTGGCGCGAGGTGATGAACAACGAAGGCACATTCAGCGCCACCGCGGCCTTCGGCGACGTGATCTGGCACGCAACCGACCGCATGAACGTCACGTTTGGCCTGCGCTATACGCACGACGAGAAGGAGTTCAGCTGGTTGAACGGACCGCGCGAGGCACCGGAACTCGACGCCACGGTCGCCGCGCTGGACCAGATGGGCTTCTTCGAGGCCGTGGGAATACCGCCGGAGGCCTACAACTTCGACGTCGTGTTCGCCTTCCCGCCGATTCTCGTCGGCGACCAGCTGGTGCAGATCGAAGGCGAGAAGGTGCGGCTCAAGGACTCCTGGGACGACATCAGCCCGCGCCTGGTGCTCGACTACAAAGTCACGCCGGACGTGATGGTGTTTGGCTCGCTCGCCAAGGGGTACAAGGCCGGCGGCTACAACAGCGTGCAGCCGTTGTCGCAGTTCGACAACGAGGACGTGTGGAACGTCGAAGGCGGCGTGAAGAGCCTGTTCGCCGACCTGGGGCTGATCGTCAATGCCTCGGTCTACTACTATCGGTACGACGGCAAGCAGTCGATCTCGCTGGTGTGCGCCGAAGGCGAGGTCTGCCGCTACCTCGTCGACTCGAGCGACGACGAAGCCTACGGACTCGACGTCGACAGCCGCTGGCAACCCACGACTGCGCTGACCTTGACGGCCACTCTCGCTTACATCGACGCGACCTACCGGAACTACGTCACTCCCGGCGGCGTCGACCTGTCCGGCGAGCCGACTGGCGAACCGCGCTGGTCGTCGTCGCTTGGCGCGAGCTACGTCTGGACCATGGGAACGTATGGCAAGCTCGACCTGTCGGCGATGTACGCATATCGCGGTGAATCCCGCTGCAATGCCGACTCGCAGTTGCAGGGCACGTGCCAGTCCAGCCCGAACTTCACGGTGGGCGAGGCGACGAATCGCACGGACCTGCGACTGGCATGGACCAGCGCCGCCGATCGCTTCGGCGTCGCGGCGTTCGTGACCAACGTGTTCGACGATCGCTACGTGACCGGCGTGAACAACCTCACGGCCAACACGTTCGGCACGCCGTTTGCGTCGATCTCCGAGCCGCGCATGTGGGGCCTCGAGTTCTCGACGAACTTCTGAGGGTGCCTGGCCTCGCTCGCGACTGCGGGCGAGGTCGCGCGCAGCACGGGTGGGCCTGTCGCTGCAGGCTCCGTGTGTCTTTCCGCGCTCCGGGTCTCCCGCGCATCGTGAATCGCGCGGGGGAACCGCACGATTCACGGCGAGCCTTGCTCGAACGGGCGCGATGCGATGGTGCCAGCGGCTGGTCGGAAAGCGCGGTGCCGCCTCACGCCTGCGTTCGAGCTGCGGCGTACGACACGGAGCGCGGAAAGACACACGGAGCCTGCAGCGACGAGCCCACTCCTGCCTTATTCTTGGCTCGTTCACCAAGACGTTTTGGCCGGTGACGCGAGTTCGGGTAAAAAGCAGACGCTTGCCGATGTCCGAGATCGGCCGAGGCTGTGTGATAACTCACTGAGGGTTGCGCAGTCCAGTCAGGTTTTCGATCTGGCAGCTTCCTGCCAGATGACGATCCGAGGTCGATCAGGCGCGCAGCGCCTCGATCAACGTTCCGGTTCCCATGATTTTCATCACTCGCTTCATGTTGCAGGCCAGAACGTGAAGGCTCATCTCGGCGCTCACCCTCGATAGTCGTCGACACAAGAAGTGGGGAGCGCCCATCCAGGCTTTTATCGTGCCGAACGCATGCTCCACCGTTCGTCTGCGAGTGATCATGAGCGTGGGATCGCGCTCCAACCGGGCCTGCATGCGTTCAAGCACGGACTCGTGCTCCCAACACGTCAGGCGTCGATAGTCGCCGGCGCGAGCGGCGTCGAGGACTTGCTCCTCGGTGGCGGGATGGGTGACGTCGTCGGCGTCGCGAGTGAAGAGGGTGTTCGACATGGTCGGTGCTCCGTGAGCGTTCCGGGCGGGATTGCCCGTGACATGAGCCGAGTAAATGCGACGTGACACCATGTCCTAGGCTGGCAAGCCCGCTGGTTTGGGTCGTGCTGGATTTGTGACGTGTTGCACCAGATTCGGGGTTGCCCTGCGGACCCGTTCCTTGTAACAGAGGCGGTGCAGGGGGATGCTGCGCGTGCGTGGGAGGTATTGGAGGGAACACCGATGCTGAACATGGATCCGATCACGCTACGCGCTGCACTCGCGCAGCTGGAACAGGCCACGCGCGACCACGTCGAGTGGCAAGAGCACCTGCTTCGCGCGATCGTCTGCGGACTGCCGTTCAATCCGAACGAGGTGGCGGAAGATGCGCACCTCAATTGCCGGTTTGGCCGATGGTATTACGAGCGAGCCCCCGCCGAGCTGTGGGGGCAGCCGGTCTTCGCGGCGATTGGCGGGAAGCACGAGCGCCTGCATCGGGCGGCCGCGCGACTGCTGCGCGCGGTGGCGGCGGGTGCGTCCATCGTCCGTGAGGACTTTGACGACCTGCTGGCGGGATTGGGGGAGCTGCGCCTCACACTTGACTTGCTGCGGGACGAGATCGCGAACACGTTGCGGAACCGCGATGCGTTGACCGGCGCCTACGACCGCGCGGAGATGCTGCCGCAGTTGCGTGAGTGGCACGCGCTGGCAAAGCGGCAGGTGCAGCCGTGCTGCCTCGTCTTCATGGACCTCGACCACTTCAAGGAAGTCAACGACCGCTACGGTCATGGCCTGGGCGACGAAGTGCTGGCCTGCGTCGTTCGACAGGTCAGCCACTGCCTGCGGCCCTATGACAAGGTGTTTCGCTACGGGGGTGATGAATTCCTGATCTGTTTGCCCGGCGCGGATCTGGCGGTGGGCCAGCCGGTGATCAAGCGCGTCCGCGAGAACCTGGCCGGCCAGCCGCTGGTGGTCGGTCGCGAAGGCATCGCACTGCAGGTGACCGCGTCGTTCGGGCTCGCGCTTCTGGACCCGGAGGTGGCGGTGGAGGACTCGATCGAGCGCGCAGACCAGGCCGTGCTGTTGGCGAAGACGGCAGGACGAAATCGGGCGATCCGCTGGGATCCCAGCGTCACGACGGGCACGCGCCTGCCGCGTCTGCGGATCGAGGAGGTGCCGGAATAGAGCGGTGCCGGTGCGGACGGGCGGCGCAGTGGGGTTCGGCGTGGACGGCCTTGATCCGGCTGGAAGCGATGGAGCGGCCAAAGAAGCCGCCGGAGTGAGCAAGCCGGGTGGGTGACCGGCGCGCGGACGATGGGAGTCAGGACGGATGCGCGCCTTGCGGCTACTCGTAGTCGCTGTCCCGCCGACCCCGCCAGGTGCGCCGATCGGGGCCCTTGGGTGCGAAGGCGATGGTCGCGTGCTCATTCTCGCGACGCGGGCCCTGGCGCCGATCGTCGAAGTGTCGGTAGATGCAGTGGCAGCTCGACCGGCGGTCGCAGGTCGCGAGTGGCAGACGAGGCGCCTCGGCCGACAACAGCCGCACTCTTTTGAGTGAGCGCGCGGCGTCGCAGCCGCCGGCGGGAGCGATGACTTCCACGCACTGGTACTTCAGCCGCGGCTTCCCGCCCACCATGATGGGTCACCTCGTGGAGAAGGGCAGACTCGCGGGCGTCGATCACCCGCCAATAACACCCCACACAGAATTAGACATAATCCGGGGAGATTGGTTCAGGCGTGGCGCGCGCGGCCATCCAGAGAACGACGAACTCCCCGCACCTGCGGATGCCTGCCGCCGAGAGATTGCGGTGGTCGCACCGTGCGCTGCGCTGGTACTTCTCACCGCAGTCCCTGCACCTGGATCGAGTGGACGCGAAGCGACCGACGCTCTTCGTTGGCAATCATTCCATGTTCGGTGTACTGGACGTGACGGCACGGTGCGGGATCCGTGGTGGGTCGAAGTTAAGATCAGCCGCCGGCCGACGCACGACGGCCCAAACGACAGGAACACCGACGATGACGCTCTCTCACACGGCGGCCTGGCTGGTCCTGCTGGCAGCGGGCCTGCTCGAGGTGGTCTGGTCCGTCAGCATGAAAGCCTCCGCGGGGTTCACCAAGCCGCTGCTGACCGCCATCACGATCGCGACGGCGTGGTTCAGCTTCTGGCTGCTCGGAATGGCGTTGAAGGTGCTGCCGGTGGGTACCGCGTACGCGGTCTGGACAGGGATCGGCGCGATTGGAGCGGCTGCGCTCGGCATCGTCCTCTTCAAGGAGCCGGCGACCGTCGCGAGGATCGGCTGCATCCTGTTGATTGTCGCGGGCATCCTCGGACTCAAGGTCACGAGCGGTCACTGAATGACCTGTGCAGACGGTGCCGGTAGGAAGCGCCGGCGATGTCAGCGCAGGCTGAGGCTTAATCCCCGGCTGCCGGGTTTCTAGCGCGTGGCGCCTTCGGTGCGCGTTGCTCGTCCGCGTCAATGCGTCTTGTTGTCGTCGGTCGCAGCTCCTTGCTTCACGCTGCCGTCGGGTAGTGGCACCTCGATCGGCGTCACCACGACATGGGCGATGCCGTCGTCGCGATCGAGGCCGATGTCCCGCGCGGTCGATGGCGACAGGTCGATGATCCGGCCTTTCACGTGCGGCCCGCGATCCTGGATCGTCACCTCGGCGCTCTCGCCGGTATCGAGGTTCGTCACCGTGGCCGTGGTGCCGAGCGGTAGCGTCGTGCTCGCGGCATTGTCGGCGCTCGGATCCATGCGCGTGCCGTCCGCCATTTTCCGGCCGCTGAACTTCTTCGCGTAGAACGACGCAATGCCGGTGCGCTTGCATCCGGACAGGTCGGGTCGGGCCGCTTTCGGCCGCGAGTCTTGTTGCGCGGTGTCTGCGGCGGTGCATTCGTCGGCCGAGCGCGTGCAGGCGGTTGAACCCACCATGCTCAGCAGCACGACGGCCACGAGGTGACGCGGGTGTGAACGAAAGAGCACGTTGACGATTCTCCCGATCGACGAGTTTGCGTCCGCGCGCGGGTACGACTGCGCGCGGTGGATCCGCGGTGGACCCGATGGTTCTCAAGCATGGGTGCCGCCCCGATGGGTGTCGGTACGGCGGGTCACATTGCCGCAGGGTGGCACAGACGGTTCGAGTGCCGTGGTTTTGGAGGCTTGCGCTGCAACTTGTGCCGTTGCCGCGGTCGAGCGTGTGTAGCGATTGCTCGCGAGTGACGCGTCAGGTCTTCGGGTAACCGACGGTTTGCGACAGCAGCACGTGCTGCTCGTGGGTGAGGCCGAGGGCGTCGGCGATCGCGGAGCGATCGATCCAGGCGCGGATCACGGTGGCGAGACCGCTGCTGGCCGCGTACAGGTACACGTTCTGTGCGATCGCGCCCGCGGCGGCGGATGCATAGCTGTCACGGCTTGCGACGGGGATCAGCTTCATGCGCGAGTGATCCACGACGTAGACGAGGTCGAGCGGGGCGTCGTCGACGAAATCCTGGTAACCGGTGACGCGGCGCAGGTCGCTGCCGGCGACGAGCTTCAGCGTGTGTGTGCGCGCGTCGTAGAGGTAGGCGCCGTCGGGCAGCGCCACGTAGACGTCGATCTCCTGCGCGTTGATGGCAGAAGGGGCCGTCCGCCCGCCGGCGCGGCGGTTCACGCCGAAAGCGGCCCACAGCAGGCTCGACAGCACGGGCAGCGGCAGCGGCTTGCGTGCGAACTCGCGCGATGACCGGCGTTTCGCGAGCGCCTGCATGAGCGGCAGGCCACCGCGCCTGTCGGGTGCGGGCAGCTTGATGACGGGACGTGCATCGCCTTTCGTGGGGCGCGGTCGCAGCTGTCCCATCGCGCCGAGTGCCAGCTTGGTCAGGGTGCTCATCTATTTCTCGCAATCGCCGATGCGGCGTGCGCGCAGCACTTCGTGCGTCTTCACGCCGTGTTCGGTCGAATCGACCGTGATCGTGTAGGCCTCGGCGCTGTCGACGGTCAGGACGGAATCCGACTGGATCGTCATGCCGGCCATCTTGCAGGTGGCGGAGTAACGGTAGGTCTTGCCGCTCTGCACCAGCGGCGTGAACTGGCAACCGGCCTTGGCAAGCATTGCGCGTTGCGCCTGCTGGTCGGCGGTCGGGTCGGTGCACTCGGTGCGGGAAACTTTTTCGGGCGTAGAACCGGTCGGGGTCAGCGTTCGGTCGAACGTCCAGTTGCCCGGCTTGAAGGTCGGCCAGTCGGCGGCCAGCGCGATCGAGGTCGAGAGTGCCAGCAGTGCGGTGAAAGAGAGCACGCGGATCGAAAGGTGATGCGTTCGGCGAATCGTTGGGCGGGTCGGTATCGCGGTCATGCGGAAAGCCTCCGGTGCGGGGCATTGCGGGGGCCGCTGGGTACGGAGCCGCCAGCGGTCCGCGGGGGATCGCCACCTTGCACCCGTCATTATCGCAAGCACGGTGTCGGAGCCCGCTACGTAGTTTTGGAAGCCGAACCGCGCGTGTGGATTCGGTCTGGACGAGGTGCGGGTGAAGATTCCGGCCAGCGAACGGACCGAGGCTGCGTTGCAGGCGCGGGCGCGCTCACGGGTGGAACGTCGCGTGGGGACGGGGCGTCAGCGATCACGAGCCGACCGCGCAGACGGCGGAAGCCTCAGTCTGGATCGCCCTTCTGCGCGTGGGCGTGCTGGCAACCACCGGTCCGGCCGAACGCGGCCCTGCCGCCGTCGTCCACTAGACGGTCTGACTGCTCAGCCGAGGTTTGCCTGCGGAACGGGCGCTGCGGATCACCGCAGACCAAAGAACGACAGCAGGGCGACGATAACGACGATTGCACCGATGATGTAGATGAGTCTGTTCATGAGTAGTCCCTTCGTGTGGGCTGCCGGAGCGCATCGATTGGACCGCTCGACTTGCCTGCCCACCCCAAGCGTATCGCTCTCGGCCCGGACACTCCGTACGGTAGCGCCCATTGCACCCGCTTTGCCGACTCTCGTGCTTTGGTTCAGCGCGGAAGGGGTGGCAGGCAGTCGAGGTGCGCGAGCTGGGCGTTGCGCACGGCCATGACCTGGTCAGCGTCGTTGATCATCATCGCCATCAGCAAGGCAGCCATCCCGGTGACGCCGCTTGAGGTTTGCAGTGTCTGGGCGGCGTAAGCGGCGGGAACGTCCACGCGGCGGTGCATGATCGTCTGGACGTCCGAGTGCGCGTACGAGTTGAACGCGTCACACGCGGCATCTTTGAGTGAGGTCAGCATGCGTGCGGCAGGTGCGTGCTTTGAGTGCGAGATCGCGGCCAACATCGCGGCGATCGAAGGCGAGAGGTTCGGACCCCTGCGTGGGTTGGCCTTGACCGCGGCGAAGCAGCGATCGATCCAGTCGTCGGTGGCCACGCCGTCGAACCAGAGGGCGCGCACCACGGCCTCGACGTGGGCACGCAGCAGCACGATCGCCGAGGCGACGTTGTCCAACTCGAGCCCGCGCAAATGCTTGCGCCGTGTTCGAGGGCGGCGCCACAGCACCCGTGCGCAAGCACGTGGCGCCGGGTGTCGACTTCGAGGCTGTCGCCGAGCACGGCATGCAACGCCTCGTAATAGTCGATGGAGCGGGCGAGCAGCGTGGACAGTTCGGCGGCATCGCTGGTGGCGGGTGGGTCGGGCATGCGGGCAGGGTAGCGGGTGCGCGAATGTGCGGAAGGCGTTGGGGGCGCGTGTCGCCACGTGTTGGCGCCGAAGCGGACGTTCGAGTAGGCTCACTGTCGGCCAAGAGCAGACGGTCGGCAGGTATCCGACGCGATGGGTGGATCGCACTGAAAGGTGATTGCCGCGCATGACTTGTTCGTCAGTTTCGCATCTGTCTTGGCTCGGCAACGTCGTGCCCGTCCTCGCTGTCGCGCAAGCGATTGCAATGGCGTTTTTTTGGAGAACACGCCTGCCGTTGCGTAGCTTCTTGCCGCCGGCGATTGCGGTCGTTGTTCTGGTCTGGGGTGTTCTTTACTACGCCCCCTTCGAATCAACGGCTACGATCAGTCTGCCCAAGGGGCCTGCGAGCGACGGATGTACCGGATCGTCAGCAAGTGCGATCTCTGTTATCGACCTGGTTGCAGCGATGATCATGTTGTTGATCGCGATCGGACTAACGCAACTGATCCTGATCGTTACAAGACGTGTTCTCGAGCGCCGGTCAGGCTGACCATGCTGGAATATGCCGCACATGATTCAACAGCAAACATCCGTCTGCTCCGGGTCGATCTTCCCCGTACACCGTCTGCTTTCGGATCGCGGTCGGACAAGGGTTCCCGCACAGCCGCGTTGCCCGATTTGACGGTCGCCGTGAACGGTGCTCTAGTCGGGACAGCAGATCTCAGCGAACGCGGCCTGCCCGGTCACGCCAGCAAGCGCGACCGCCCCTGAACCGCAAATGCCCTGCGGGTGCAATAAGCTGATCCGTAACCTGTCGACTTTTTGACTGTCGGTTGGTTTGTAGCTGGGTTACGGAAGCAGTGCTTGGCAACTCTGATCCCACCGGGAGCGAAAGAGATGATTCGTCACTGCTTACTCGTCACTCTTCTTTCCTTCATGGCGTGTTCAGCGAGAGCGGATTGGCGTGCCACCACTCCGGCCGCTGCAGAGTCGGTGAAGATACCGAGGATAGCTGCCGCGCTTGAGGCAGCGATGCGCTTCGACCGAGCCATCCTGTCCAAGGACGAAGCGGCCTTCGCAAGCCTGTTTGCCGTTGATGCCGTGGTAAACAATCCATTTAACAAGATCGCGACCAAACAAGATGCCGTCAATAACCTGCGAACCGGGTTGATCGATTACACGAGCCTTGATCGCTCAGTCGAGTACGCAGCACTGCGCGGTGAGCACGAGGTCGTGCTGATGGGAGAAGAGTCGTTGACCCCAGTGGGCAAGGCCAGGTTTGCCGGCAAACACGTGCGGCGTCGCACGACCGAGATCTGGACGGACAAGACGGGCTCTTGGCAACTCTCGTTGCGCCAAGCAACGATTTACTCAGCAGAGTAGCCGAGCGGCGGCTCGACCATAGGTTGAAGCCGACACCGCGACGCTCCGCCGTTGCGTCTGCCCTGTGTCGTTCTCCGCCTACTTTTTTGCTGCGGCTGTCGCGGCGGCGATTCGATCCTGCTTCGCGCGCTCGATGATGTACGCCTGGATGTCGGCGACGTCCTGCTCGTTCACCAGGTCGCCCATGCGCGGCATGCCGGCCGAGTGGATCACGCCGTCGTAGACGATCGCCTTGAAGATCGAATGCTTCTCGGTCGTGAGGCGCCGCAAGTCCGGGACTACGCCGCCCGACACGACCAGCGCACCGTGGCACACCATGCAGCTGGCCGCGTACTTGAACTTGCCGTTCTCGACCTGCGCGGCCGTCGCGGTGCTCGCCGGCGGCTCGGGAATGTCGAGGTTGCGTTCGGCAATCTTCGGCAGTGCCGCCTTACCGCCGAGCTTGAAGGCGAGGATGTGGCCTTCGTTCAGGTACTTGCCCGATGCCATCGTGCGCGGGTCGCCACCGGTCACGGCGCCTGCGCCGCCATAGCCCGCCAGTACGGCAACGTACTGTTCGCCGTCCACCGAGTACGTGACCGGCGGCGCGACGATGCCGACCATCGTCGTCACCGACCACAGTGTCTTGCCGAGGTCGGCCGAGTAGGCCACGAAGCGTCCATCGCCCGTGCCCTGGAACAGCAGGTTGCCCGCGGTGGTGAGCAGGCCGCCGTTCCAGAACGCCGGGTACTCGATTTCCCAGAGCGTCTTTTTTGCGACCGGATCCCAGGCTTTCAGGTAGCCGCGGTCTTTCGGCAGGTCGCCCATCTGCGCCAGGATCGCGTAGACCGTGTTCGCGTAGTTGTTCCAGTCGACGCCCGGGTTCCAGAACATTTCCTGCCGCGTGTACTTGCCGGTCTGCAGGAATTCGGTCGATGGCGGATAAATGCCTGCGGGCTGCATCGCCGGGATGTAAACCAGCCCTGTCTGCGGGTTGAAGGCCATCGGGTGCCAGTTGTGGCCACCGAACGCCGCCGGCACGATGATCTTTGTTTCCTTGCTCCAGTCGCCCTCGGGTGTCTCGACCGGGCGCCCCGTCTTCATGTCGACGTGGCTGGCCCAGGTCGCCGGGATGTACTTGTCTGCAGACAGCAGCTCGCCGGTGACGCGGTCGATGACGTAGAAGAAACCGTTCTTCGGCGCCTGCAGCAGCACCTTGCGCGGTTTGCCGTCGATGACGAGCTCCGCGAGGATGATGTGTTGCGTCGCCGTGTAATCCCAGTTATCACCCGGCGTGACCTGGTAGTGCCACTTCAGGCGCCCGGTGTCAGGGTTCAGCGCCAGGATCGACGACAGGTACAGGTTGTCGCCGCCGCCCGGCGAGCGGATCGAGCGCGCCCATGGCGAGCCATTGCCGGTACCGACGTAGAGCGTGTCGAGGTCGGGGTCGTACGCCATCGAGTCCCACACCGTGCCGCCGCCGCCACCAGTCCACCACTCGCCGTTCCACGTCTTCGCCGCCGCGGCCATCTCGGGGCTCTCGAAGCCGTCCTTGGGATTGCCCGGCACCGTGTAGAAGCGCCACGCGAGCTTGCCGGTGTCAGCGTCGTACGCCGAGAAATAGCCGCGCACGCCGTACTCGCCGCCGCCGTTGCCGATCAGCACCTTGCCCTTGATGACTCGCGGCGCGCCGGTGATCGTGTAGGGCTTGGTGCGGTCGATCGTATTGATCTCCCAGCGCTTCTTGCCGGTGCGTGCGTCGAGTGAAATCAGCCGCCCGTCGAGCGTCGCGAAGTAGAGCGCGTCCTGCCAGAGCGCCACCCCGCGGTTGACCGCGTCGCAGCAGGCATACCGGCCCCACTCGCGCGGCACCTGCGGATCGTAGGTCCACAGTTCCTTGCCGGTCTTCGCATCGAGTGCGTACACCACGCTCCACACCCCGGTGGCGTACATGCGGCCGTCGACGATGATCGGCGTGGCCTGCAGGCCGCGAGTCGTGCCCGTCGCATACGACCACGCGAGCCCGAGCTTTTCGACGTTACCGTCGTTGACCTGCTTGAGCGGGCTGTAACGCTGCTCGCCGTAGGTGCGGCCGTGAGCGAGCCAGTTCTGCGGTTCCTGGTCCGCCGCGATGATGCGTTCCGCGGTGACGGGACGTGCCTGGGCCGCCACGAAGGGCAGGGCGAAGGACGCGAGCAGGGCGAAGACGCGGGTGTGGCTATGCAAGCTGCGCATGGATTTCATGACTGCCGTGGAACAAAAGTTCTAGGATGGAAAGAGTCTCCGCGTGGCGCGGCCGGATGGCAAGAGCGAAGCGGCAGGACGATGATTCGACGCTCGAACGGGGGGATCGACAGTGGCATTCGCAGATTACGGTCAATACGACGCACTGGGCCTGGCCGAGCTCGTGCGCACGGGACAGGTGAGTCCGACGGACCTGCTCGACGAGGCATTGTCCCGCACTGCAGCAGTGAATCCGCAGATCAACGCGGTCATTCACCTGATGGAGGGACGCGCGCGCGACGCGATCGCTGCGGGCTTGCCGGACGGTCCGTTCCGTGGCGTTCCTTTCCTGCTCAAGGACCTGATGACCGCGTACGCGGGCGAGCCCATGCGTTTCGGCTCGCGGCTGTTCCAGAACTACGTGCCCGCGACCGACGAGGAACTGACGCGCCGTTATCGCGCGGCCGGGCTGGTGATCTTCGGCAAGACCAACACGCCGGAGCTCGGGGTCTCGAACGTCACCGAGCCCGAGTTGTTCGGGCCGACCCGCAACCCCTGGAACCTGGAGCGTACCTCCAGTGGCTCGAGCGGCGGGTCCGCGGCGGCTGTCGCAGCTCGCATCGTCCCCATTGCCAACGCGAACGACGGCGGCGGTTCGATCCGCACGCCGGCCTCCAACTGCGGCCTCGTCGGCCTGAAGCCGAGCCGCGGCCGCAATCCGACCGGACCCAGTGCGCCCGACGTCTGGTGGGGTTTCATCGGCGAGCACGCCGTCGCGCGCACCGTCCGCGACAGTGCGGCGTTGCTCGACGCCACGTGTGGCGACTACCCGCAGCAACTCATGAAGCTGCCCGCGCCGGTGCGCCCCTACTTGGATGAGACGCGACAGGAACCCGGTCGACTGCGCATCGCGTTTTCGTTCGATCCCGGTCTCGGCAAGACGCTGCATCCGGAAAACCGCAAGGCGCTCGAAGCCACGACGCGTGCGCTCGCAGCGCTCGGCCACGACCTCGAGGAGGTCAGGCTGCCGCTGCCGCCTGAATCGTTCGTCACGAGTTACGCGTCGCTGATTGCGGCGGACGTGGCCGGCACGCTGCGACTGGCGCCCGTCCTGGTAGGACGCGAGGCGCGCAGTGACGACGTCGAACTCGCGACCTGGGTGCTGGCGAAGATGGGTGAAGCGCAGTCGGGCGGCGAAGTCGCGGCCGCGCTCTGGACGATGCAGACGTTTTCGCGCCAGTGGCTGGCCTGGGCGGCTGGTTTCGACGTGCTGCTCACGCCCACCGTGGGCGTCCCACCGTTGCCGATCGGCGCGCACAAGCTGACTGCACTGCAACGCCAGGGCATGAAGTTGCTGACCTCGCTGCCGGGCGCCGCGCTCCTGAGCCAGCGCGACAAGATCATCGAAGCGTTCGATCCGTTGTTCGAATCGTCACCGTACACGATGATCGCGAACGTCACGGGTCAACCGTCGATGTCGTTGCCGCTGCACTGGACCGACGATGGCCTGCCGATGGGCATGTTGTTTACGGCGCGCATCGGCGACGAAGCGAGCCTGTTCCGGCTAGCGGCCCAGGTCGAGCAGGCCTTGCCGTGGGCCGGGCGCATTGCGCCGCACGCGATCCCCTGAGCAAGAGCGCAGCCATGGATTGCGAGCAGATCGTGCGTTGGTACTTCGCCGGCGAAAAGGCCGAGGCGTTCTGGATCCTGGCCGCCGGAGTGGCGAGCCTCGTTGCGGCGATCGTGCTCTGGTTCGTGGCGCGGGAGCCGTTCGCGCGCGGGCTCGCGATGGCGCTGCTGATCATGGCCGGGCTCGGCCTGAGCGTAGGCGGTACCGTCTACTTCCGCAGCGACGCACAGTCGCAGCAGTTGATCGAACAGCAGCGCAGCAACCCGGCGCAGTTCGCCGCCGAAGAAGGGCCGCGCATCCGTCAGGTCGTGCAGAGCTTTGCCCAGTACCGGCTGGGTTACGCGGCGGCTGTGCTGCTCGCGTTGTTTTTCGTGTTCGTGATGGGCAAGCCGTCGCAGCACGGGTTCGCGGTGGGCCTGCTGCTGCTTGCGGCGCTGGGTCTCACGATCGACTTATTTGCCGAGCGGCGCGCGGAGCACTACCTGCAGGGACTGCAGACCGTCGGGGCCTTGCCGGGCTGAAGGGCGGCGTCAGCATCCGGACCATTCCTACTTGGCAGGCGGCTGAATTTCGTCTAATGATGCGGCGCATCAATACAAGGGTTTGAGGCTGCCATGTCGTCGCTCTTTGCATTACGCCTGTTCGGATACCGACTGCTCAAGCCGTTCACCTGGCCCATGACGCGGGCCGTCACCGTGCCGCGACCCACCGTGTTCGTCGGGCCCGATGCGTCGTTGCGCCTCTGTGCGAGCATCGGCCAGTTCGGCTATCGGCGCGTGATGATCGTGACCGATGCCGTGCTCGTGAAGCTGGGCCTGGTCGAACCTCTGCGTCAGGCACTGCTGGCGCAGGGCATCGACGTGGCCGTGCACGATGGCATCACGCCCGATCCGACGTATCCCGTGTTGCAGGCGGGCTACGAGGCCGTACGCGTGCATCGCAGCGACGCGATCCTTGCCGTTGGCGGCGGTTCGGCGATCGATGCAGCCAAGGTCATCGGCGCCATGGCGGTGTCGGGCAAGTCACCCGCAAAGCTCGTCGGCATGCTCAAGGTCGGCAAGCCGATGCTGCCGCTGTTCGCGATTCCGACTACCGCGGGCACCGGCTCCGAAGTGACCGTGGCCGCGGTGGTGACCGACCCCGTCCTGCACTCGAAATCCGCCGTCATCGATCCGAAGCTCGTGCCGCTCGCGGCCGCGCTCGATCCGCTTGCTGATGAAAGGCATGCCGAAGCCGATTACCGCGGCGACGGGCATGGATGCGCTCACTCATGCCGTCGAGGCCTACATCAACCGCTGGCCGCATGCGGACACCGAGCAGCACTGTGTCGCGGCCGTGCGCATGGTCTTCGGCAACCTGCAACGCTCGTACGACGACGGCAACGACATGGCGGCGCGTGAGGCGATGGCGCTCGCTGCATTCTATGCGGGGCTCGCGTTTACCAAGGCCTACGTCGGTTACGTGCACGCGTTCTCGCACAAGCTCGGCGGCATGTATGGCGTGCCGCACGGGTTGGCCAACGCGATCACCTTGCCGTACGTGCTCGACTTCATCAAGGATGCGCCGCTGGCGCGCGAGCGCCTGGCGAAACTCGCGGTGGTGATCGGCGCGGGTAACTCGGGCGAGCCTCAGGACGTGCTGGCGCAGCGTTTCATCGATCGCGTGCGGGAACTCAATCGCGGCGTCGGCATCCCCGAGAAGGTCGCGGCACTCAAGCCATCCGACGTCCCGACGATCGCGCGCGCCGCGATGATCGAGGCTGCGCGCGATTATCCGGTGCCGATGAACATGTCGCTCGGCGAGGCTGAGGCGCTGCTGCAACGCATGCTGGCGTAACGCCGTCGCGCCGTTCGTTCCGACACGATTAGGCTGGACGCCGAAAGCTGTTGCAGGCGCGCAGCCACCGGATCCGGATTCGATCCGGGAGACACGCCAAGAGTCCGTCCATGGGGGCTCGCGCTCGCCGTCCATGGCTCGCGACGGTCTCCCGGATCGAATCCGGACCCGGCACCTGCCGCGCCATTCGGCTGCAGTGACTGCCTGAACGATCGCGCCGGAGCGAACGGCGCGACGACTTACGCCTTCGCGCCATCCAACAGCGTCTGTCCGTACGCGTCGCGCAACGACCGCTTGTTGATCTTGCCCGTCGCCGTCATTGGCAGCGCTTCGACGAACACGACCGCGTCCGGCAACTGCCACTTGGCGAAATGCAGCGCGAGGTGCTCGAGGATCGACTCGGCCTGCGGCTGCCGGCCCGGCCGCGGCACGACCAGCAGGATCGGCCGCTCGTCCCACTTCGGGTGACGCACCCCGATCGCCGCCGCCATCAGCACGTCGGCATGACCGCACGCGCAATTCTCGAGATCGACCGAGCTGATCCATTCGCCGCCGGACTTGATGACGTCTTTCGCGCGGTCGGTGATCTGCAGGAAGCCGTTCGGGTGGATGACCGCGACGTCGCCCGTCGCGAACCAGCCCGGTTCCGCATGCGCGGGCGAATCGTCGAGCCGGAAATAGCTGCTGCAGACCCATGGGCCGCGCACCTTGAGCTCACCCGAACTCACCCCGTCCCAAGGCAGTTCCTTGCCTTCGTCGTCCACGATCTTCATGGCGATGCCGAAGATGCCGTGACCCGCCTTGGCGCGCAGCTGGGTCTGCTCTTCCTGCGGCAGGACTTCCTGCTCCGGTCGCAGCGTGCTGACCGAGCCGAGCGGGCTCGTCTCCGTCATGCCCCAGCCCTGGATCACCGTAACGCCGTGCTTGTCGCGGAAATCACGGATCATCTGGATCGGCACGGCCGAGCCACCGATCACCGTGCGCTGCAGCGTCTGGAGCTTGCCGCCGGTCTGGTCCAGATGCGCGAGCAGCATCATCCACACGGTCGGCACCGCCGCCGCCAGCGTTACGCCTTCGTCGTTCATCAATTGCGTGAGCGTGGCGGCGTCGCCCATCTTCGGGCCGGGGAACACCAGCTTGGCGCCCACCATGGGCGCGTTGTACGGCAGTCCCCATGCGTTCGCATGGAACATTGGCACCACGGCAAGGACGGTGTCGCGGCAGGAGAGGCCCATGGCGTCGACCTGCGTGCCGCCGTAGGCATGCAGAATCGTCGAGCGGTGGCTGAACAGCACACCCTTCGGGTTGCCCGTCGTGCCCGACGTGTAGCAGAGCGAACTCGCGGTACTCTCGTCGAGTTCCGGCCATTCGAACGTGTCCGGGTGGTCCGCAATGAACGACTCGTAATCGGCCAGCTGGCCCGCGACCGCAGCCGGCATCGCCTTATTCGACGTCAGCACGATGGTCTTCTCGACCGTCGGCAACTTGCCGGCGAGTGGCCCGAGTGCCGGCAGCAGGGTGGGATCGATGAACAGCAGCTTGTCTTCCGCGTGGTTGATGATGAACTCGAGCTGTTCCGGAAACAGTCGCGGATTGACCGTGTGCAGCACCGCACCCATGCAGGAGACCGCGTAATACAGCTCGAGGTGGCGGTAGTCGTTCCAGGCGAGTGTGGCAACCCGGTCGCCTTGCTTGACGCCCGCTGCCTGCAGCGCGTTCGCGAGCTTGCGTGCACGCCGGAACACTTCGCCCAGGTTCGTGCGATGCCGCGGCTCGTCGAACGTGACTGAGACGATTTCGCTGCCGGCGAAATTGCGCTCGGCGAATCGCATGATCTCGGTGATCAGCAGCGGTGTATCCATCATCAGGCCATGCATTGTCGGTTCCCCTGCGGTTAGCTCGTTGTCTGTATACGCGGGTCAGAGCACCTTGTGGCGGTGTCCGTCCGGTTGCTGGAATTCGATGGCCGAATATTCACACCGACCGTGGCCGCGTTGGAAGAGGCTGTTGGCGATCAGCCAGACCCGCACGACAGAGCGTGCCGCGCCGCCGATGCAGCGACGATAGTCCTCGTGGACGTCACGACGCTCGTCCAGCCAGCGCCCGAGCTCGGCCGCGCCGCTCCGCACGACGACGTGCGTTTCCTTGTCTTTCCATGTCGGCAAGGGACAGCGGTAGACCGTGCCCACCGGCAGGGCAGCGCTCCAGTAATACGTCAGGTCCTGGCCGTCGTCGAACTCGATAGCGATGCTGAGGTAGTCGTGCGACGGCAGGCTATCCTCGCGGAGGCTCGCAGGCAGGCTGTCGACGCGCCACTGCCAGTTGAGAAACGTCGCCGGTGCCAGGGGCAATGCGACTGCATGACGGAGGATACCCACGTCACCGTGGGTGTCGCAGCACAGTGAAGCCTGGCCGTCCGGCCTCCGCCCCGCACGATAAATCTCGCCGGGCCCGAGGTACCACAGGTAGTCCCACCCCTCGGGCGGCAGCACCGAATCGGCCAGGCGTGCACATTCCGCGGTCACCGCCGCAGGCGCGGTTCCACGTTGAACAGAGGTCTGCAATGCCGCAGCTGAGTCGACACCGTGTCGCCACTTGAGCAGGAGGACCGTCAGTCCGCCGGATACCTTGCGGTAGTCATCGGCGCCTGATCCAAGCTCGCCCTGCGGGGTGGACCATTCGCCGGGGAAGTAACTCGCCAGGTGCAACGGGCCGGCCGTCGCTGCTTGAAACGTATGCGTATCGCGGGTGCCGCGCAGCACGCTGCCCGACGGTGCGACGCGGGCCCAGAGCTGAAACGAGGGCGGCACCCAGATATCGAGCGCGCGGGACAGGTGCACACGACCGGCCGCGAACCAGGTGACCATGTCGCCTGCGGCGAGTTCCAGTCCCGACTCCGACCACGGTGGGCGGGTGGCAGGAAGTTCGACCCAGCGGTGTTCGGCGACGAGGCCGGCCGGTAACGACCGGACCCAGACTTCGAGTTCTGCGCGCCAGGCGCCGATGTCTGGCGCACCGCGACCGGCCGCGGGTGTGCGAACCCTGCGTGCCAATGCGCGTGCGCCGAGCCGGGCCGCGACACTGAGGTCGCGGGCGATCGATCCAAGATTCAACGGGTTGCCTCGCGGTCTGGGACGGCGTCGCGGATTATTGCAATGCGCGCGTCGCAGTGGACGATTTCGCGCGTTTTGCGGCCGGCCCCGCTTTCTTCCGACGCTTGGCAGCCGGCGGCTTGACCGGGGTCTGCGGCTTTCCGGCGGTCGCTGTCAAACCCTTACGCCACCGAACGCTGCAACTCGACCAACGCCCGCATCGTCCCGTCGGCGAGTCGCTGCACGTCCGGAATGGCTTCCTTCAGCGCGATGAACGTGACGTGCAGTTCGCCGTCATAGTTGCTGATCGTGACGTTGAGCACCTGGTGATGGGCGACCACCGAGACGGGCAACGCCAGTTCGACCGGCAGGCCGTTGAAGTACACCTTCTCGTTCGGTCCGGCGGGATTGGAGATGACTGCATTCGCGAGCATCGGCAATTCACCCAGGTTGAGTGATTCGATCGCGCTCGCGACCGCGTGTTCGAAGATCGAATACATGAACAACGCGCCCGCGCCGATCGAGCGGACTTCTTCCTTCACCAGGCGGGTCTCGGCCACGATGTCGGTGAGTCGCTCCGACGGTGTCGCGCCGGGGTGTCCCATCGGCACCTGCAGTATCGTGATGCGATTGCCGGCGCCATCGCCTTCGTGCAGTGCGACCGGCATGTCCGCGACCAACGGTCGCTTCACCTGCAGGCCGCGTTCGGCCAGATAGTGATTCATCGCGACGTCGAGCGTTGCCAGCAGGACGTCGTTGATCTTGGCATCGGCGCGCCGCGCCACGGCACGTACCCGCGGCAGCGGCAATGAACAGTGAGCCATGACGCGGTTGGCCGAGGGTGCCGCCTTGAGCACGTCGGGTGTCGCGACGAACGGCGTGGCCATCCCCTTGCCGAGACCCAGGTCGCGACGACCGAGGTGCCAGACCAGTCGAGCCAGGTCTGCCGCCGTGCGACCCGCTTCCAGGCCAGCCTGCAGCAAGCCGCCACGGTCGATCCTTTCCTTGCTGCCCTGACCCACCGACTGCGGCAGCCCCTGCCAGATTGCCTGTGGTCGCCGCGTCGTGGCCGTACGCGACACGACGTTCAGCACGACCCGGATGAAACCGATGCCGTCGATCAGGCCGTGGTGCGTCTTGAAGTAAAGGCCGATGCGCCCGTCCGCGAGTCCGTCGAAGACGTGCATTTCCCAGAGCGGGCGGCAGCGGTCGAGCCGGCGCGAATGCAGGGCGCAGACCCGGTCCAGCAATGCCGGCAGAGCGCTGCCCGTGGGTAGAGCGTGCCGGAACACTTGCTCGCTGGGATCGATGTGATCGTCGGCGACGAGCGTTGGCCAGCCGGCGAGCGTGTTTTCGGCCAGACGCTGGTTGAACGGCGCGCCGACCGGGCAGCGCAACATCCTGCGGACCAGGTCGTCCGCTGCGCTGCCCCCACGCCGGGGTTTGCGCCCGCGCAGCACGACCAGCGCGCCCACGTTCATGGGCCGCTGCTCGGTCTCGAGCAGGAAGAACGCCCGGTCCATCGAAGTCATCCGCGCCATGCGGCAAGCGTAGCGCGCCCGCCCGGCGACGGCATTTCGCTTATAGCTAGCTGCGCCGCAGCAATACCCGCAAGCCCGGCTACACCGACGCCTTCAAGACCTTGTATTCGTCGTCGAGGTTCTTCTTCAGTTCGTCGCCGGCGAACGAGGCAATCACCCCGCCGAGTAGCGGAATGCCGCTGGTGACGTCGAACGTCCATTGGACCGAGCTGCCGCCCTTTTCGGGCTGCAGGGTCTTGGTGCCGACGATCTTGACCGGCACGCCCCTGATCTCGACCGCGATGGTGGCCGCATACCCGTCACCGTCCGCAGCCCAGTCCTCGGTGTGCGAAACGTCGTTGGTGGCAGGCACGATCCGCCGGATGGCCGCCGGCGGGTTGGCCGGCATCCTGCGCGCGATCCGCAGCTTGACGTTCGGCGCGCGCCCCTCGCGCTTGATCTTGACGTCGGACCCAGGAAGCTTCGCGTAGACCGCCTCCTGGCTCTTCTGGTCGGTGCAGAGCTTGAACGCCGAGCCGACGTCCGTCTTCAGTGGATGCTTGACCTGGATTTTCATGTTGGGCGTTCCCCTGTTGCCGATGCTTGCGGATCAGATGCCGAGCCAGTGGCGCACGATCAAGGATACCGCCTTCACGATCGCGACGATCACCCCCCAGGCCAATACCAGCGCGACTGCCGAGGTGACCATCCCCGTCAGCGTCGCCTTGCCATCCCGTTCGAGCAGGGCGAACGCCAGGGCGCACACGGCAATGGCCGGTCCCATGTTGCCGAAGGGCACCGGCAGGATCAGCACGATACTGAGCACGACACAGACCAGGCCGATGACCCGCTCCGCGAATCCGGCGGCCAGCAGCGGCCAGCGGGGCTTGGACAGCTTCTCGACCCGGCGCATCCACGGCACGATGACGTTCATGACTTGGGTAAAGCGCTGGCGCGTGACGGTCGTCTGCACCAGGGCCTGCGGCAGCCACGGTACGGCGAACCCGAGCATCAGCTGCAGTGAGAGAAACAGCAGCGGGACGCCCAGCACGACGGACACGCCGGGCGCATTGAGGGGCAGGGTGTTCGGCGCCGCAAAGACGAACATCAATGCGCCGAACGCGCGATCCCCCATGACCTCGCGGATGTCGACGATGGCAATCCGTTCGCGCGCAGGATCGTTCGCGATGTCCGTCAGGATTTCCGACAGGCGGCGTGGCCGCGGCCGCTCGCTCGCCGGCAACTGCGGTGGATTCACGAGACCATCTCGCCGCGCAGCTTCCTCGCCATGATCCGCTCGTACAGCGACGGGGCCAGACGACTGACCCACCAGGCAGCCCAGGCGGTGCGACCGATCAGCAGCAGTCGCTGGCTGCTTTCGCAGCCGTCGAAGATGCGGTTCGCCACGGCATCCGGCTGCAGTCGCTGCCCGACCACCACTTGCGCGTGAGTCACGGCGCGACCGTCTGGACCCAGCGCATTGCGGTCGATGCCAGTGGCGATGAAGGACGGGCACACGAGCATCACGTCGATGCCGTCGGCCGCGACCTCGGTGCGCAGGCTCTCGAAGAATCCATGCACGGCATGCTTGCTGGCCGCGTAGCCGGTCCGGGCAATCAATGGCGTGTAACCGGCGATGCTCGAGATCGCAACGATCAATCCGCGCGACTGTCGCAGCGCCGGCAGTGCGGGGCGCGTGAGGTGGATTCCGCCGAACAGGTTCACTTCCAGCACGCGGCGCAGCACGGCTGTCGCCGTCGCCTCGAACGGGCTGCGATGCGAGATGCCGGCGTTGTTGATCACCACGTCGATGCGGCCGAGTTGTTTCACCGCCGTCGCAATGGCCGTCGCGCAAGACTGCTCGTCCGTGACGTCGCAGGGCAGGGCAAGCACCTCGTGTCCCGCAGCGGCCATCTCGTGCCGCAACATCTCGAGGGCGTCCACGTCACGATCCATGGCTACGACTCGCGAGCCGGCGCGTCCGAAACGCAGGGCCAGCGCGCGCCCCAACCCGCTGGCTGCGCCGCTGATCACGATCGTGGCGCCGGCAAACGAGCGTCGCGTCACCGCGCAGACCCACCGAGCCCGTGGCTGCGGCAGTAGAAGTCGAAGACTTCGGCCGAGGTCTTGCGCGGCACGTACCCGAGTCCTTCCTTCAAACGACGATTGTCGAGGACGGGACGATAGCGCAGGAAGTCGACCTGCTCGGGCCCGTAGCGAGTCAGGCCGAGTGGGTGCAGCAACGCGAGCGCGGCCCGCAACGCCGCGGGCGGTAGCGTCAGGCACCGCTTGCCGAGACGCTGCGCGATTTCCTGGATGCTGAGCGCGCCGTCGCCGGCCACGTTGTAGATGCCATGCGCCTCGGTGCGAATCGCGTGCGCGATGACCCCCACCACGTCCTGGTCCCAGATGAACACGAACGGGCTGCGGGAGCCCTGCAGCGCAAGCAGACGCGGCCGGTCGAACAGCGCGGTGATCTGGTTGCGCGTCGTCGCGCCGAGAATCGTGCCGACCCGCAGCACCACCTGTCGCAGTTCGGGATGCTCGCGGCGGCAGGTGGCGAGCATTTCCTCGACCAGGCGCTTGTGGTGGGAGTATGCAAATGCCTCGTTGCCGCGGATGGGATCGTCCTCGGTCAACCACTCGGGGTTGTCGGCGTGGTAGCCGTACGCCGCTCCACTTGACGTGACGATGATCTGGCGCACGCCTGCCGCAAGGCACGCTTCAAGCACGTGATTCGTCCCGAGCACGTCCACGGCATATTCGAGTTCACGGTTCGACTTTGCACCGGGCGTCACGATGGCCGCGAGGTGCACCACGACGTCGATCGCTCGCGTCGACAGCAGGTCACCGAGCCCGGCAACGCGGACGTCGTGCAGCACGTATTCGACGCCGGGCAAGCGTGACGCCGCTGGAATGTCGCGCACGTCGCTGGCGACGACGCAGTCGATCTCGCCGGCCTGCAGTCGGGGCGCCAGCGTCTTGAGCAGTTCGCTGCCCAGGTACCCGGCTCCGCCGGTGACGAAAATTCGCCGGCTACTCATGCCGGAACCTCCGCAGGCAACGCGGCAGGCGGGTGTCTACGCCACCAGGACGCGAGCGTCGTGCCGACCACGATGTGCCAGATGCCCCACCAGGCCGCGACGATCGCCATGCCGCCGAGTCCGCCGAAGAAGTTGAATACCAGCACCAGGCCAAAGCCTGAGTTCTGGATGCCGACTTCGAGCGCGACGGCGCGCCGGTCGGCCTCGGGCAGTCTTGCCGCCTTCGCCGTCAGGTAGCCCGTCAGCAGGGCGAACGCGTTCAGCAGGAAGACGAACAGCACGACGCGCTCGACGTACTTGAGGAAAAAATCCCAGTTCACGATCAGCGCGCCGACCACGAACAGCACGAAGAACGCCAGTGACAGCGCACGGAACGGACCGCGGATGCGCTTCGCCAGGACCGGCCAGTGGTGCGCCGTGAACATCCCGAGCGCGGTCGGGATTGCCAGCAACACCACGATTGTGCCGAACACCTCGAGCGGACTCAGGCTGATCGCATGCAGGATCGGCCGGGTGTGGGGATTCAGTTCGCCCCAGAACGACAGGTTGAACGGCGTGAAGACGATCGAGCCCAGCATCGAGAACGCCGCGATCGTGACCGACAGCGCGGTGTTGCCGTGGCCGTAGTTCACGAGAAAGTTGGAGATGTTGCCGCTCGGGCACGAGGCGACGAGGATCATGCCGAGCGCGATGCTCGGCGCGGGTTTCAGGATCATCGTGAGCGCGAACGCTACGGCCGGCAGCAGCACGGAGTGCGCCAGCAGCCCGATCAGCGTGCCCCGCGGCGACGTCAGGATGCCCTTGAAGTCGGCGACGCGCATGTCGAGCGCGACGCCGAACAGCACGAAGGCGAGGATGACGTCGAGCGCGACCAGCGATTCCGGGCTGAAGTGCAGCCGGACCGCGTCGAGTTCGTTCATTTGCCCTTGGGCTCGAGATGCATGTCCTTGAAGTACATGAGCCCCGGCGCCCACATGTGCTTGACCGGGTCGACGTCGACGTGGATCACCGCGGGACCGCCAGTGGCGAGCGCGCGCTCCAGCGCCGCCTTGAGGTCGCGCGGGTCGGCCACGCGCTCTCCGTGCGCGCCCATCGACTCGGCCAGCTTGTCGAAACGGATCTCGCCGAGGTCCGCCTTGATCGTCTCGTCGGGGCCGAGCGACTTCCTGATCAGCGTCTTGATCGGCTTCAGTGCGAACTGCTGGTTCATCTTCACCATGCCCCACTGCTTGTCGCAGAGCACGAGGAAGACCACCTGCAGGCCGTTGCGCACGGCAGTCTCGATTTCCTGCGGATGAAAACCCATCGCGCCGTCGCCGATGATGCAGCAGACAGGCTGGCCGGGCCGCGCCACCGCAGCGCCGAGGGCCTGGGCAATGCCCGCGCCGAGCATGCCGAACTTGAAGGTCGAGAGCAGCGTGTTCGGCACGCGCATCTCGTGGAAGAACATCGCCCAGACCGCGGTGTTGCCGCCGTCGGCAACGAGTGTCGTGCCCGCCGGGAAGACCTGCTGGCAGACATGGGCGACGTGCGCCGGATTCATCGGCACCGCCATGTCGGTGAGCTTCTCGTCGAGCTTCGCCCGCTCGCTGCGGATGACCTCGCGGTACTTGGCGACCTGGCGGCGGCGCGCGTCGAGGTTCATGACCGCCTTGCGGGTCTCGAGCTCCGTGGCCAGAGCGGCCAGGAACAACTTCGCGTCGGCCAGCACGGCCACCGTCGCGGGCTTGTTGGCGCCGAGGATGTGGCCGTCGATGTCCACCTGGATCATCTTCTGCTCGGACGGATGTCGCCAGTTCGGGGCCTTGCCCCACCAGTCGGTTTCGCCGAGCCGTGAGCCCACGCACAACACGACGTCGGCGTCATTGCGGACCTGGTTGTTGAGCTTGATCAGCGCCATCGGCATGGCGAGTTCGTTCGTTTCGGGCAGCACCCCGCGCCCGGCCCAGCTGGTCGTGACCGGCGCGTGCAGCGCTTCGGCAACGCGGCGCAGTTCGTCGTACGCTGCAGCATGAATCACGCCGCTGCCCGCGTGAATGATCGGGAGGTCGGCCGCGGCCAGCAGGTCAGCCGCTTCCGCCACCTGGCCGGGCGCAGGCACGATCGCGTGCGTGTTGCGGAACTGCTGCGGCTGCCAGATCGCGACGTCGGCCTTGACCTTGCCGTTGATGATGTTTTCGGGCACGTCGAGGTGCACGACTCCCGGGCGTCCTTCCCAGCAGTTGCGGATGGCGGTGCGCCCGAGTTCGGCGACGCGATCGAACGAGACGACCGCGTTGCTCCACTTCGCGAAGTGCTTGATCGCGCCGACCTGGTCGAAGGCCTGGTAGGCACCACCGCGGTCGGGATAGACGATCTGCGGCCGGCGGCAGCTGGTGATCGCCAGCACTCGATTGCCTTCCGCGTTCTCGACCACGAGTCCCGGCAGCAGGTTCGCAACGCCCGGACCGTTGCTGGCCATGCAGACGCCAAGCTTGCCGGTCAGGCGCGCATAGGCGCCTGCCATGTGGGCGGCACAGGATTCGTGCCGCGGCGTGACGATCTCGATGCCGAGTTTGTGCAGGTTGGAATAGAAGCCGAAGTACGTGCCGTCGATGATGCCGAAGACTTTCTCGACGCCTTCGGCCTGCAGCATGCGCGCAAGCACTTCACCGCCACTGGTTTCACTCATGGTCCTTGTCCTTTCCCCGTTAGGCACCGACCGCGATGGCCGACCCGCTATTTTCCGGCACTATAGCGCGCCCGACCATGCAATGGTCCGGGGGCCCAACCCTCCATGGAACCGCTGCGGTTTTCCACGATGAACCGGGACTGATGGAAGCGTACGCAAACTGGTTGCCCGTGATCGCGGCCCTGCTCGCCGCGGGTGCGGCGGGCGGACTGATTGCGGGAATGCTGGGTGTGGGCGGGGGCATCGTGCTGGTGCCGGCGCTCGACCTGGCGCTCGGCACCGCCGGAGTCGATCACGCCGTCTCGCTGCATGTCGCGGTGGCCACGTCGATGGCGACCATCGTGCCCACGGCCATTTCTTCGTCGCGGGCCCACGCGAGTCGCAATGCCGTCGACTTCGCGGTGGTGAAGCGCTGGACTGTCCCTATCGTCGCCGGTGCACTCGCGGGCTCGCTCGCAGCGGCGCACGTGAACAGCAAGGTCCTGGCTGCGGTCTTCGGCGTCGTGGCGCTGCTGTCAGCATTGAAGATGCTGTTGCCGCTCGACCGCGTCGTGCTGCGACCGTCGCTGCCGGGTGGCGTCGTCGGGGCGCTGATCCCGGCGTTCATCGGCGCGATCTCGGCGATGATGGGGATCGGCGGAGGCACGTTGAGCGTCCCCACCATGACGTTGTGCGGCGAGCCGGTGCACAAGGCAGTCGGCACCGCGGCGCTGCTCGGCCTGTGGATCGCGCTGCCTGCGACGGCCGGGTACCTGTTGGCGCGTCCGGCCGAGGCCGCCGCGCTGCCGCCGCTGACGATCGGCTACGTCAGCCTGGTCGGTTTCGCACTGGTGGCGCCCGTCTCGTGGCTGGCCGCGCCGTTCGGCGCGAAACTGGCGCATTCGCTCGATCGGCGGATACTGTCGGCGGCCTTCGGTGTCTTCCTGCTGGTCGTCGCGATCCGGATGCTGTATCGCGTCATGTCGTGACAGCAGGGCCGGGGCTGGCATCGCTCGCTTCGAACCACTGGCAAGGAGGGGGGACGAACATGAACGCACTTCGGATCCTGGTGCTCTGCTCGGCATTCGCAGGGGCGGTGGCACAGGCGGCCGATCCGGTGGATGCGGCGGTCGCCAGCAGTGCCGCAGTGGCTGCAGCCATTGCCAGCCCCGATCGCCCCAAAGCTGATCTCGAGCGGGATGCCGTTGCCAAGCCGGCTGCCGTGCTGGCGTTCCTCGGCGTGATGCCGGGGATGCGCGTCGCCGACATGTTCTCGGCCGGCGGCTATTACACGGAACTGCTGGCCCGCACGGTGGGCGTCAAAGGCCAGGTGATCGCCTACAACAATCCGCCGTACGCGAAGTTCGCAGAGCAAGGCATCGCGACGCGGTACGTGGATGGCCGGCTCGGCAATGTGCGCCAGGTCACGGCGGAGGTCGACGAACTGCAGTTGCCCCCCGGCTCACTCGATGCGGCGCTGTTCGTCATGAGCTTCCACGACTCGTACTGGCGGCCTGCCGACGGCACGTGGAACCGGACCGACACCGCCGAGATGCTCAAGCGCCTGCAAGCGGCGCTGAAGCCGGGCGGCGTCGTGGTCGTGCAGGATCACGTGGCGAAGGCGGGTGGTGACACTGCCAGGGTCGTGGACGAATTGCACCGTATCGATCCGGCCGTCGTGCGTGCGCAATTCGAGCGTGCGGGGTTCGACTTCGACGGCGAGAGCAAGGTGCTGGCGCACCCGGAAGACGACCACACCAAGCTCGTCTTCGACGAGGCCATCCGCGGCAAGACGGACCAGTTCGTCTATCGCTTCCGTAAGCCGATCCCCTAAGATGCCCGCGCGCGGCAGTGGTCGCGCGTCAGGCTGGGCAGGATGGAACGGACGGTCTCCGCAGCGGGTGATGGGGTGCTGCGCCTCGCGATGTGGTCGGGGCCGCGCAACATTTCGACGGCGTTCATGCGCTCGTGGGAAAACCGCGGCGACACGATCGTCATCGACGAGCCGTTCTACGCGCACTACCTGAAGGTCACCGGCCTGGACCATCCTGGGCGTGAAGAAATCATCGCGCACCAGGAATCCGACTGGCGCCGCGTCGCCGGCGCGCTGCTCGCCCCGGTGCCGTCGAACATCCGTGTCTTCTACCAGAAGCAGATGTCGCACCACTTGCTGCCCCACATGGGGCGCGAGTGGCTCGATTCGATGACCCATGCCTTCCTGATCCGCGATCCGTTGCCGATGCTGGTGTCACTCGGCGAGAAACTCGCGAACTTCGACCTGCTGGCCACCGGCCTGCCGCAGCAGGTGGAGATCTTCGAGCACGTGATCCTGCGCACCGGCAAGGTACCCGCCGTGCTCGACTCCGCCGACCTGCTTGAACGACCCGAGCCGATGTTGCGCGCGCTGTGCGACGCACTTGGCGTGCCGTTCACGGAGCGCATGCTGTGGTGGCCTGCCGGGCGGCGTGAGTCGGACGGCATCTGGGCCCGGCACTGGTACGAGCGCGTCGAGCAGTCGACGGGTTTTGAAACACCGCCACCGCAACCAGCCGTGGTCGAGGCGGCGAAACCGCTGCCGCCCGCCGTCGCGGAGATCGAGGCGCGGTGTCGTCCCCTTTACGAGAGGCTGCGTACGCACCGTTTGCGCGCCTGAGGTGAACCTGTGCTGCAGAAATTCGACGAACGCAATCGCCACCTGGTCGTCAACGTCAGCGGTGAACTGGTGCATCGCGACCAGGCCCGCATCAGCCCGTTCGATTCGTCCGTGCAGGGCGGCGACGCGGTCTGGGAAGGGCTGCGCCTGTACCGCGGCCGCATCTTCCGGCTCGAGCAGCACCTTGATCGGCTGGTGAATTCGGCGAAGGCGCTCGCGTTCGCGCAGATTCCGACGCGCGAGGCGATCACTCACGAGATTCGCCGCACGCTCGCAGCCAACGGGATGTTCGACGGAGTGCACATCCGCCTGACGCTCACGCGCGGCGTCAAGATCACCTCGGGCATGGATCCCCGTCTCAATAGGCAGGGTCCGACGCTGATCGTGCTCGCCGAGCACAAGGCGCCCGTATATTCGCAGGGTGGTCTCAGCCTGGTGACCAGCAGCGTGCGGCGCTTCCCGCCCGATTGCCTGGACCCGAAAATTCATCACAACAACCTGATCCAGTCGATCCTTGCCAAGATCGAGGCCAACGTGGCCGGCGCCGACGACGCGTTGATGCTCGATCAGCGCGGTTTCATCGCCGAGACCAATGCGACGCACGTGTTCATCGTCGAGCGGGGACTGCTGCGTACGCCGCGGCTGGTCGCCTGTCCGGAAGGGATCACGCGCGCGACGGTGCTCGAACTCTGCCGCACCCACGCGATTGCACACGAAGAAGCGGACCTGACGCTGACCCAGGCGTACTGCGCCGACGAGATGTTCTGCACCGGCACGATGGGTGAACTTGCGGCCGTCACGCAGGTGGACGGCCGGCAGATCGGTGACGGCCAGCCCGGCCCGCTGACGCAACGGTTGTCGGCGCTGTTCCGCGAGCTCACGGCGCGCGAAGGAACGGTCGTGGCCCAGGCACCGGCTCGAGGCTAGTCCCCCGCAGCGGGCTGGCCGGTCTCAGCCCTTCGTCGATTCGCTCATGCAGGCGACTTCTTCGGCCGTCGAAACGCGGTCCAGCGCAGCGTTGCGAAGCGGAAAGCGCCCGAACCGGGTGATCGTCGCCTGGTGGTCCACTGCGTAGCGCGTCCAGTAGTCGTTGCCAAGCGCTGCTATGAGACGTACGGCCAGCGACTGGTCGTTGGCGTTCTCGCTGTGCTCAAACGGCAGATAGACAAAGAAACGTTCCCGTGGGGTCATCGCGACATCCAGGCCCTGCTCGACGATGCTGTGCGCCAGGTGCCGGGCATCGGCGTCGGCGTCGAACGCGCGCGGGTCGTCGCGATAGAGGTTGCGCGAGAACTGGTCGAGCACGAGTACTGCGGCGAGCAGCATGCGCGGGGTCGACGTCAGCGGTACGCCCCCATCCGCGCTGACGTGACCGTGCAGCGACAAAAAGCGCTTGCGGATGCGGTCGTCGATGGCATCGTCGCGCACGAACCAGTCTGCGTCGGCCAGTTCTTCGAACCAGAACCGCAGGACTTCCGTCACCCAGGCAGGTTCGTGGTCGATCATTTGCGTTCCAGCGATTGAGTGGTCATCGCGTGTTCCTGGTCAGGCGTGATGCAGCGAGGCCGCGTGGAAGGCGATGTGGTCCGGCATGAACGTCTGGATGAAGTAGTAGCCGTGGTCATAGAGCGCATGATGTCGCAACAGCAGCTTCTGTCCAGCTTTTCGACACGCCGCTTCGAACAGTTCAGGCCGCAGTTGCTCCGCCAGGAATTTGTCGCCCAGACCCTGGTCGACCAGGATTGTGTCAGCGCGCGGCGCCAACTGCACGAGGTGGGTCGCGTCGTAGGCCAGCCACTCGTCGCGATTCGCGCCGAGGTAGTTGCCGAACGCCTGGTGACCCCACGGCACCTGCGACGGCGCGACGATCGGCGCGAACGCCGACACCGACCGATACTGCTGCGGATTGCGCAGCGCGCAGACCAGCGCGCCGTGGCCGCCCATCGAGTGACCCATGATCGACTGCCGGGTCGTATCGGCCGTGGCGAACTCGCGCTGGATCAACGCGGGCAGCTCGTGCGTGACGTAGCTGTACATGCGGTAGTGCGCCGACCACGGCGCCTGGGTCGCATCGACGTAGAAGCCGGCTGCGAGGCCGAAGTCCCAGCTGGCGTCGTCGCCGGGCAGACGGGGTTCACGCGGGCTGGTGTCGGGTGCCACGAGCATCAGACCATGCTCCGCCGCCAGCCGCTGTGCGCCCGCCTTGATCGGAAACGTCTCTTCGGTGCAGGTCAGGCCGGCGAGGTAGTAGAGCACGGGCACCGGACCGGCTTTGGCCTGCGGCGGTTCGTACACCGCAAAGCGCATCGGCCCAGCGCACTCGATCGAGTCGTGCTGGAAGTAACGCTGGGTGCCGCCCCAACAGGCATGCTCGGACAGAAGCTTCAAGCGGCAGTTCTCCGTCCGTTCCGACTAACCCCTAACCCCTAATCCCTCAAAAGGTGACGACCGAACGGATCGACTCGCCGGAATGCATCAAGTCGAAAGCGTCGTTGATGCGGTTCAGCGGCAGCGTGTGCGTGATCAGCGGATCGATCGCGATCTTGCCGTCCATGTACCAGTCGACGATCTTCGGCACGTCGGTGCGGCCACGGGCGCCGCCGAACGCCGTGCCCTTCCAGGTGCGTCCGGTCACCAGTTGGAAAGGCCGGGTCTTGATTTCCTGGCCGGATCCCGCGACGCCGATGATGACCGACACGCCCCAGCCGCGATGGCAGCACTCGAGCGCCTGCCGCATCAGGTCGACGTGGCCGACGCATTCGAAGCTGTAATCGGCGCCGCCGTCCGTGAGCGCGACGAGGTAGGGGACGAGGTCGCCCCCGACCTCCTTTGGATTGACGAAATGCGTCATGCCGAATTTCTCGGCCAGCCGCTTGCGGACCGGATTGATGTCGACGCCCACGATCTTGTTGGCGCCGGCCAGTCGCGCGCCCTGGATCACGTTGAGGCCGATGCCGCCGAGGCCGAAGACCACGACGTTGGCACCCGGCTCGACTTTGGCCGTGTTGATGACTGCGCCGATGCCGGTGGTCACGCCGCAGCCGATGTAGCAGATCTTGTCGAAAGGCGCGTCTTCGCGGACCTTGGCGACCGCGATCTCCGGCAGCACCGTGAAGTTGGAGAATGTCGAGCAGCCCATGTAGTGATGGATCTTCTCGCCGCCGAGCGAAAAGCGGCTGGTGCCGTCCGGCATCACGCCCTGGCCCTGGGTCGAGCGGATCGCGGTGCACAGGTTCGTCTTGTGCGACGTGCAGCTCTTGCACTCGCGGCATTCGGGTGTGTAGAGCGGGATCACGTGATCCCCTTTCTTCAACGACCTCACGCCGGGACCGACGTCCACGACGATGCCGGCGCCCTCGTGGCCGAAGATCACGGGGAACAGCCCTTCCGGGTCGCTCCCGGAGCGGGTGAATTCGTCCGTATGGCAGACGCCTGTGGCCTTGATTTCAACCAGGACTTCGCCGGCCTTCGGTCCGTCGAGGTCCACCGTTTCGATGACGAGGGGCTGGCCGGCCTGGTGGCAGACGGCGGCGCGGGTCTTCATGGTCAGGGCTCCGGTCGGTCGGCGGGATGACGGGGGAGCCTAGCGCATCGAAAGGCCCCTTGCAGCGGCCGGCCGGGCCCATTGCAACCTTTGGCGCTCCGGCTGCATCGAACCCACCACAGGAAACGTCCCGGCCGGAGGCTAAGCCATGAATCTCGTTACCCGCTCCATCCTGACCGTCGCATTTGCCTTGGTGGCCGTCGTGCTCGGTGACGCCGCCGATGCGGCCGATGACATCAGCAAGGTCAATGGCAGCGTGAAGGTCGAGCCGGGCCAGCAGGTCGGTAACGTCGAAACCGTGAACGGCTCGGTGACCATCGGTGCCGGTGCCCGGGTGGGGAAAATCGAGACGGTCAACGGGTCGCTCAAGATCGAGGACACGGCGGTCGTCGTTGCCGCCGAAACAGTCAATGGCTCGATCACTGTCGGTGCAGGTGCCGAGGTCAGCAATGGCATCGAGGCCGTCAATGGCAGTCTCACCCTGCGCAAGGGCGCGAAGGTCGCCGGCGGTCTCGAAAACGTCAATGGTTCGATGCTGCTCGAAGGTGCACAGGTGGACGGCGGCATCGAGACCGTCAACGGCGACATTCGGCTCGCCACGGGTTCGCACTTGACCGGCGGCATCCACGTCAACGAACAAAAGTCGTCGTGGTGGAAGGGCGCGGACTCCCGCAACCCGCGCATCACGATCGAGCAGGGCGCAACGGTCGAGGGCCCGCTGCACTTCGAGCGCGAAGTCGACCTGTACGTTGCGCCGGGGGTGATCCTGCCGCCGGTGGAAGGCGTGCCACCGAAGCGTTTCAAGCTGGAGTAAGCGGGGTCAGTCGTAGAGCTTCGCGGCGGCGCGAAGCTTTTCGGCGACCGCCTGGCGCAGCGATTCCGGCGCGAGTACCTCGACGTCGGCGCCGTACTTCAGGATGTCCATGACCAGTTCGGGTTCCTGCGAATACGGAAACTGCAGCAGGTAGGTGCCGTCGAGTTGCGGCGTGCCAACCTGTTCCGGGTGCCAGGTCTCGCGCGATACCCAGCGCGCACTGTTCGCGCCGAATTGCAGCACGGCGTCATGCGTCGCGGTTCCGGCGAATATGCCGTAGCCGCTCGCGTAGTGGCGTTCGAGCGTGTCTTCGCCGATTTCCTTCACGTCCCTGTCCGGCACCACCAGCGCCGTCTCGATGGCGTCGAGCCCGAACGTCCGCAGCGCCTGCCGCTTGTGGCAGAACGCATCGAGGTACCAGTTGTCGCGGTAGTGCACCAGTCGCTGCGGCGACACTTCGCGCTCGATCACTTCACCGTCCTGCCGCCGCTGGTGACGGAGCCTCAGGCGCTGGCGCGTGAGCACCGCCGTGGCGATCGTGCGGAAGTGGGCGGGCGTCACGCGTCGCGATCCCATCGACAGGATCTTGATGCGGCGTGCGATGTCTTCCGCCGAATGCTCGCCCGATTGGAGCAGGCTCTTCAGCCGCTTGCGCAACGGTGCGATCAGTTCGCTGAGCACGCCCGGCTGCAGGTCGCCGAGCAGGCGGTCCATCGTCAGCAGCGCTTGCAGTTCGTCGGCCGAAAACCAGAGCCCCGGCAGTTGCCACAATTCGCTGTCGGCGATCGCGGGGTCGAAGCCATAGGCTTCCTGGTCGCGGTCGAACACGATCGGCGCGTGCATACGATCACGCAGGTACTCGAGATCACGCTTGAAGGTCGCGCGCGAGATGCCGAGTTCCGCCATGAAGTCCTGCGTGCTCACGAAGTGGCGACTGCGCAGCAGGTTCTGGATCTTGTAGAAGCGTTCGGTCCGTTCCATCGGTCACCGCCGTCGCGAAGGGGTCAGGGCGTCCGCAGTCCGGCGCTTGTCGTCAGGTAAACGGCAAAAGTGCCCAGCCAGTGTCCGCCTTCGTAGTGTTCGCCAGTGACGGCGGGCAACGCTGCGGCCGCGTGCGCCTCGGCAGCCGCCTTCAAGGCGTCGATGCGCCGGTCGCCTTTTGGCAGGCCTGATGCGATGCCGAGCAGCATCCAGCTGCGACTCAGGTTGAGGCCGTCGAGGTGCGCGAGCTTCGGATCGCTGCGATCGGTCACTTCGCCAGGCGCGAGCCAGGCCTTCTTCGCGTTCGTCGGGATGACCGGCAGGAATCGGTGCAGCCACTCGCCGAATTCGCGGGGCGGCAGGATGCGCCGCATGAGGTCGGCCTCGGCGAGGCAGGGCGACAGGAAGTCCTCGCCCGAGGGTTCGTACGCCAGCGGGCAGTTCGTGTCGTTCGCGTAAAAAGCGCGCGACTTCGATTCGATCAGCGCCTGCATCTCGGTGTCGTTGACGACGCGCGCCCAGTCATGGACGAGCCCGAACGCGAAGGCGGTTTGACTGTGTTCGCCGACGCGGATCGGATAGCGCAACTTGGGCAGCCAGTGGCGCAGGCGCTGTGCCGCTTCCGTTTCGAGCGGCGCGAGTGCCTGCGACCATTCCCTCGCCTGCGGGTCGTCCCAGGCGCGCAGTTCCGCCGCCAGCATCAATAGCCACGCCAGCCCGTAGGGGCGCTCGTACGACGCGCGTCCCGGCGTCTGGAAGTAAGCAACTTCGCCCGCGATGCGTGCGGGCGTCAGGCTCTGCGCCAGTGCCGCGCGCGCCGGCGCAACGAACGGCGCCTGTGGAAACTGTTGCGCGAGCCGGGCGAGCAGCCAGTGTCCGTGCACGGACGAATGCCAGTCGTAGCAGCCGAAGAACGCCGGCGCCAATTCGCGCGGTGGACGCACGTCGGCATCGCTGCCTAGCGTGTGCGAAATCTTGTTGGGGTACTCGAGGTGCGCGCAGTGCAGGGCGAGATTCGCGAACCTGCCGGCCGCAGCCTCGTCCAGTGCGGGCGCGGCGACGCCCACGACGGGTGTCGCCAGCAGGCCGAACGAGCCCGAGCTGCCTGAGGGCAGCTGCGAGGTGAGCGAGGAATACTTGTCGCGAAGCCATGCCTCGACTCTCCGTCGGCGACTTGATCAGGAGTGAATCATAGCCGCACCGTCACCGCAGCACGTTGCCGTCCGCGTCCAGCACCTGCACCGTGCCGAGTCCGAGCGCGCGAATCGGCGTCTCGATCTTCGCCAGGTCGCCGACGATCACCCAGGTCAGGGCATCCGGCCGGAAGGCCTGCGCCGCGGCTGCGCGCACCCCCGCGTCGGTCTGTGCTTCGAGGCGCGCGCGCAACGACTGCACGTAATCGTCAGGCCGGCCGAACCGCAACAGCTCGGCGATAACGCCACTCACGGCGGCATTGGTCTCGAATTGCCCGGACAGCGCACGCACGTCGCGGCTGCGGACCTTGGTGACTTCGTCGCTGGTGATGGGTCTTGCACCGACGAAGTCCGCCAGTTCGCGGCGAATCTCCTGGATTGATTCCACGGTCTTGTCGGTCTGGACCGGTGCGGAGAGCAACCACGGCCGCTGGCCGCGAGTCTCCGGCAGGCTCGAGCGCGCGCCGTAGGACCAGTGCTTGTCTTCGCGCAGGTTCATGTTGATACGCGACGTGAACGAACCCCCAAGGATGTCGTTCGCCGTGTTGAGCTCGATGCGGTCGGGCGCCATGCTCGACGGCATCAGTTGGCCCGCAAGAATCGAAGTCTGCGGTGCGCCCGGCCGGTCCAGCAGGTACACACGCGTCCCGGGTGTCGTCGCCGCGGGTGCGATATCAGCGCGTGCTGGCCGGGCGCTGGCCGCGTGGTTGCCAGTCGCCGAAATGGCGCTCCAGCAGCGGCAGGATGGTCGCCGCCGTCACGGCGCCCGTCACGATGATCGTTGCGTTGTCCGGGCGCAGGAAGTCCCGTTGGAAGGCGACGAGATCGTCACGGGTCAGCGCGAACACCGACGCCTCCGTGCCCGACCCCGAGAACGGAATCGCATACGGGTGGCCGGTGCCGTAGAGCAGCGGCGGCAGCACGCGCATGGTCAGCGCCTCGGGACTCACCTTTTCGCGCGCAATGCCGGCGATCCACTCCTTGCGCACGCGCTCGATCTCAGCGGCAGGAAAGGTCGGGCGCCGCACGATGTCGGCCAGCAGTGCGAGCGACGGATCCGCCTGGTCGGTCATCAGCGATACGGCCGCGAACGCCGTGTCGAGACTGGCACCACCCACAACCTGCGCGCCAAGCCGCTCGGCGCGGTCCGCGATCGCCAGCGAATCGAGCTTGCCGGCCCCTTCGTCGAGCAGCGACATCGCAAAGCTCGCGGTGCCCGTCTTGCGACCGAGATCGCCGACGAAACCGCCGTCGAACAGCACCGAGACCCTGGCGACGGGAACGCCCGGGCGTGCCGCAATGATCACGGGCATGCCGTTGCTGAGCTTCGCGCGCTGCAGCGCGGGGAACACCGTGTCCGGGAACGAGGCGGTGACCGGCGGACCTTGCTTGCGGTCGACGACATCCGTCGCCGCCGCGGCATACGGCGGCTGCGGCAGGACTTCGAGCGTGTAGTCACCCTGCGAGAGCCACTGGCGCGCGACCCGCTGCAGGTCGGCCGGCTGCGCGGCTTCGATCCATTCCAGCGACTGGCGATAGCACTCCGGATGGCCTGTGAACACCTCGCACGAGGCCAGCACGTCCGCCTTGCCGCCGAAGCCGCCAATGCGCTCCAGGCCGCGAATGAAACCCGTTCGAATCGCGATCCTGGCGCGGTCGAGTTCGGCCTGCGTCGGCCCGTGCTCGATGAAGCGCTGCAGTTCCTCGGTCATGGCCGCCTCGACGGTCGCCACGGGGACCCCTTGCTTGACGTCGGCCGAGAGCGTGAAGAGTCCCGCGCTTTCGAGCGGCGACTGACCGGCGCCAGCGCTGTCCGCCAACCGCTCGCGGTACACGAGACGTTCGTAGAGTCGCGACGTCTTGCCGCCGCCCAGGATTTCGCCGA
This sequence comes from uncultured Gammaproteobacteria bacterium, assembly GCA_963846315.1. Classification (GTDB taxonomy): domain Bacteria; phylum Pseudomonadota; class Gammaproteobacteria; order Steroidobacterales; family Steroidobacteraceae; genus RPQJ01. The sequence continues at coordinate 18,855 of CAWJVM010000004.1, read as the reverse complement.
CCAGGCCGAGGTACTCGGAGTCGCGAGTATTGTCGGGCGGCGTGTTCCAGTAGCGCTGCCAGCGTGGCTGCGCGACCTGGTCGTACATCGTCTCGCGACGGCTGTCGGTGCGGGCGGCGATCCACGTGCCCGGCCGGGTGACGGCGGGGCCGGGGGCGATGTGTCCAAAGAACTGCTCGGCCTTGGCGCGCGCCGTGGGCACGTCGATGTCGCCGGCCAGCACCAGGACCGCGTTGGCCGCACCGTAATAGGTGCGGAACCATTCCCGGACATCGTCGAGCGTCGCGGCATCGAGGTCAGCCATCGAGCCGATGGGCAGCGTGCGGTACGGATGGCCTGGCGGGAAACTCGCGCGGTACACGGTTTCGGCGACGCGGCCGTACGGGCGGTTCTCGCCCTGGCGTTTCTCGTTCTTGACCACGCCGCGCTGCTCATCGAGCCTTGGCTGCGTCACCACGCCGAGCAGGTGCCCCATGCGGTCCGATTCCATCCACAGCGCCAGGTCGAGGGCGGTCGTCGGCACGTTCTGGAAATAGTTGGTGCGGTCGAAGCTGGTCGTGCCGTTCATGCTGGTCGCGCCGACCTGCTCGAATGGCTTGAAGTACTCGTCGTCGTAATGCTCCGAGCCCTGGAACATCAGGTGTTCGAACAAGTGGGCGAACCCCGTCTTGCCGGGCACTTCGTTCTTCGAACCGACGTGGTACCAGACGTTGACCGCCACGATCGGCGCCTTGCGGTCGGTGTGCACCACCACGGTCAGGCCGTTGGCGAGCGTGAATTTCTCGTATGGAATGAGGGCCGTGCCCGCCGATGCAGCCTGGCTCAGTGCTGCGGCCGGGGACGCCGGGGCCAGGCCGACCGCCAAGCCAAAAAGTCCTAGAGTTAGCCAGAGGAACGCGCTGTAGCGGCCTGGACGGGTCGTCCGCGGCACAAATTGCAGCTGACTGTTGCCAAAAAACATCATATACTCCGTGAAAATCCGGTCCGTGACCCGGGACGAACAGGGCTTGCCTTGTCCGCTTCGGTAAGAACGGATTTACCGCACTGGACTTTGGACCACGTTTACGCGGAAAATCGATTCGCTGAGCTTAAGCGCGTCCGTCTTGGGTGTGGTGACGGGCTGGCGGTCAGCGACCGCCGTTGAATTTATAATGCATGGCATAAAAGCCACAAGGAGAACTCCTCAATGTCATCTCGTTATCTCATCCCTTTGGCTGTTGCCGCAGCACTTGCGAGTCCGATCGCTGCCCATGCCGAAGACGGCACGTACGATCCGGGCAAGTGGTTGGTGCGCGTCGGCTTGTCGCAGCTGAATCCTGATTCGGAAAACCTCAGACTCGACAGCAGCACCGTGGTTGTTGCCGACAGCGACATTTCGCCGACGGCGACGGTCGAATACATGATCACGCCGCACCTCGGCACCGAGTTGCTGGTCGCGTGGCCGTTCACGCACGGTCTCGACCTCGATACCGGCAGCCGTCCGCTCGACCGTGTGGCGCAAGTCGACGTGCTGCCGCCGACGCTGAGCCTCAACTGGCACTTCAACCCGAACGGCATGTTCCGCCCCTACATCGGTGCGGGCGTCAACTACACGCTGTTCTCGGGTGAGGAAACCCGGGGCGCGCTCGCTGGCAACAGCGTGCGGCTCGACGATGCGATCGGCGCCGCTGCCCAGGTGGGTATCGACATCGGTCAGCGCAACTGGTTCTTCAATGCGAACGTGCGTTACATCGACCTGTCGACCGACGTGTCGATCGGCGGCGCCGACGTGGGCAGCGCAGACCTGAACCCGATGGTCTACGGCGTGCACATTGGCTACCGCTTCGGTCACATGATCCCGGCACCCGTGGTTGCCGCTCCGGTCGCCGCCCCGCCGCCCCCGCCCCCGCCCCCGCCTGCCAAGTGCGTGGACACGGATGGCGACGGCGTCTGCGACGAAGCCGACAAGTGCCCGGGCACCCCGGCCGGCACGAAGGTCGACTCGGTGGGTTGCCCGCTCGAGCAGACCCTCAAGCTCCTGTTCGACTTCGACAGCGCCGAGCTGCGCCCCGAGTCGATCACGGAACTCGAGCGCGTCGTGAAGTTCATGGGCGATGTGCCGTTTGCGAAGGCAATGGTCGAAGGCCACACCGATAGCGTCGGTACAGAAGCCTACAACCAGGCCCTGTCAGATCGTCGCGCCAAGGCTGTGTTCGACTACCTGTCGTCGCGCGGTGTCGACCCGGCCCGCCTGAGCTCGATCGGTCACGGCGAACTCAAGCCGATCGCCGACAACGAGACGGCCGAAGGCCGCCAGCTGAATCGTCGCGTCATGCTGATCCGTACGGATTCGGGCATGTAATCGACGCTGCAGCCGCCCGCGGGTTGCAAACGAGGCCTCGTCGCGCAAGCGGCGGGGCCTTCGTTTTTTCTGGCCGGTTGAATCTGCCGGGCCGCTCCCGCCTAATGGCTGTCAATCGGATTCAAAGGAGCGGACATGAAGCTGGCTTTCACGAAGGCATTGTTGCTGGGCATCGTGGCATTGCAGGGTGCTGCGGCATTTGCAGCTCCGGCGGACGACAAGGCACTGCAGGCGGCCGTACAAGGCGACTGGCGCACGGACGAGGCCAAGGCGCGGGACAGGTACCGTCACCCGGTCGAATCGCTGACCTTCTGGGGTCTGAAGCCGGGGATGAAGATTCTCGAGATCCAGCCGGGCTCGCAGTCGTGGTGGACCGACATCCTTGCGCCGTATGCGAAGACGACGGGCGGCGCGTTCTATGCGACGGGTGCCGACCTGGCGAACCCCAAGCTGTCCGAAGGCGCGCGCAAGGCGCGCAGCAGTTTCGAAGCGCGTTACCTGGCCAGGCCCGAACTGTACGGTGACGTGCGCATCCTGAACTGGGGCGACGTGTCAAAGTCACTGCCGGCCGACACGTTCGACTTCATCCTGACCGCCCGCTCGATCCATGGCTGGATGCAGGACGAGCCGGACACCGTGCACGACACTTTCGTCGAGTTTCACAAGGCGCTGAAGAAGGGCGGCATCCTGGCCGTCGAGCAGCACCGTGCCAAGCCGGGCACGAACCCTGAGAAGCCCAGCACGGGCTACGTCACCGAGGCGTATGTCATCGAGCAGGCGCAGAAGGCCGGTTTCACGTTGGCGGGCAAGTCCGAGATCAACGCGAACCCGAAGGACACGACGGATCACCCGTTCGGTGTCTGGACACTGCCGCCGAACCTGCGTTCGACCCCCTACGGCTCGGGCAAGGAAGAAGACCCGACCTTCGACAAGAGCAAGTTCCTCGCGATCGGCGAGTCGGACCGGATGACGCTGAAGTTCGTGAAGAAGTGAGGGGATAGGGGACAGGGGTTAGGGGCTAGGGGTTAGGGGTTAGTCGGAATACGCAGCTCCGCCTCTGAAATACAGATTCTTGCCTGGGCGCTTTCGGAGTGATGCCGCACCCGATGTCCCAGCTGCACCTCCGACTAACCCCTAACCCCTAACCCCTTCCTAGATCTCCTCCGGCTGCGTCCGAATGGCCCCGCAAGGGCACTCCGAGACGCACAGCCCGCAGCCCTTGCAGTAGTCGTAGTTGAACGCGTAGCGATTGCCGGCACCGAGCTTGATCACGGCATTGTCGGGGCAGACGCCGTAGCAGTTGTCGCACTCGAAGCAATTGCCGCAGCTCAGGCAGCGCCGCGCTTCGAACTGCGCCGTCGCGGGATCGAACCCACCCACGACCTCCTCGAACGTCGACTGCCGGCGCACCATGTCCAGCACCGGGCGCTGGGCTTTCGGTGCGTCCGAGTAATACCAGGTGTTGAGCTTGTCGAACGACGCAAGCTCGTGACGCGGTGGATGCGTCCACGCTTCGCCGCGCAACCAGGCGTCGATGTTGCGCGCGGCAAGCTTGCCGTGGCCGATGCCGACCGTAACCGTGCGCTCGCCCGGCACCATGTCACCGCCCGCGAAGATCCCGGCATGACCGGTCATCATGTTCGCGTCGACCTTGACCACGCCGCCGTCGATCTCGAGGCCGGGCACGCCGTCGAGCAACGAAAGATCCACGTCCTGGCCCAGCGCCAGCACGACCGAGTCGGCCTCCAGCGTCTCGAACTCGCCGGTCGGTTGCGCCATGCCCTTCTCGTCGAGCGTCATCTTCTCGACCGTGATCGATGACTCGCCCGCCTCGCGGATGGTCGAGAGCCACTTCACCAGCACGCCTTCCTGCAACGCCTCTTCGAGTTCGGCGTCGTGCGCCGGCATCTTTTCGCGCGTACGACGATAGACGATCACCGACTCCTCGGCGCCGAGTCGCTTGGCCGTCCGCGCGACATCAAGCGCGGTATTGCCGCCGCCGTAAACCACCACGCGGCGGCCGAGCAGCGGCCGTTCTTCGCCTTCCATGCTGCGCAGGACGGCGACCGCATCGAGCATCTTGCCGGCGCTGCCGGCGGGCAGGTACGCGCGCTTGGCGATATGCGCTCCCACCGCCAGGAACACTGCGTCGAAGTGACCATCGCGTTTGGCGGCCAGCACGTCGTCCACTTTCGAGTTCAATTCGATCGTCACGCCTAGCGCGACGATGCGCGCAATTTCGGCATCGAGCACCTCGCGCGGCAGCCGGTACTTCGGGATGCCGAAGCGCATCATGCCGCCGGCGAGCGGGCCGGCCTCGCGGATCGTCACGGTATGCCCGGCGCGCGCGAGTTGATAGGCGGCGGACAAGCCTGAAGGCCCTGCGCCCACCACCAGCACGCGCATGCCCGTGGACTTCGCGGCCGACCTGAATCTCCAACCGTGCTTGAGCGCCTCGTCGCCGATGAAGCGCTCGATCGCGTTGACGCCGACGCATTCGTCGAGTTGCGCGCGGTTGCAGGCCGTTTCGCACGGGTGGTAGCAGACCCGACCCATGCACGCGGGCAGCGGGTTCGCTTCGGTCAGCAGTCGCCACGCCTTTTCGTAGTCGCCGGATTCGGCGTGGAACAACCAGCCCTGGATGTTCTCGCCCGACGGGCACGCGTCGTTGCACGGCGGCAGGCGGTCGACATAGACCGGACGCACGGTGCGCCACGACCCCGTGTGGTTGGCCAGGCTCGAGCCCGGGTCGAGCGTGATCGCAAACGGCTTCTTCACTGCGCGTCCTCCGCATCACCCACCAGGCCGAAGCGCTTGACGTTGCGATCCGCCAACGCCTGGATCTGCGCGACGAGGTCGGCGCGCCCCGGTGGCTTGAACAGGTGCGCGAACCGGGTCTGCGGCTTCAGGTACTCCTCGACCGGCACTTGCCGCCGCAGCTTCGAGACGTTCGTCACCGCACCGTGCTCGGCCTCGAACACCGGGAACAATGCTGTCTCCTTCGCGAGGCGTGCCATCTTGATGGTCTCGGCGGAGCCGTGGCCCCAACCGAGCGGGCAGGGCACCAGTACGTGGATGTAGCGCGCGCCACGGAATTCCATGGCGCGACGGACCTTGGCCTCGAGGTCGCGCAGTTCGGCGACCGTCGCCGTCGCGACGTACGGAATTTCATGCGCCATGGCGATCAGCGGCAGGTTCTTGCCCTGGCCGAAGCGTGCGCCGGTCGATTCGCCCACGGGCATCGTCGTGTTGGTGCGCGCGGTTGGCGGCGTCGCCGACGAGCGTTGCACGCCGGTGTTCATGTACGCCTCATTGTCGTAACAGAGGTAGAGCACGTCGTCATTGCGCTCGAACATGCCCGAGAGGCAGCCGAAACCGATGTCGGTGGTGCCGCCATCGCCGCCTTGTGCAACGACACGCACGTCGCGCTTGCCCTGCACGCGCAGGGCTGCGGCGATCCCCGTGCCGACTGCCGCTGCATTGCCGAACAGCGAGTGGATCCACGGGATCTGCCACGACGTCTCGGGGTACGGTGTAGAGAAGACTTCCAGGCAACCCGTCGCATTGGCGGCGACGAGCTGTCGATTCGTTGCCGCCATCGCGGCGTCGATGGCGTAGCGAGCGCCGAGCGCCTCTCCGCAACCCTGGCACGCCCGGTGTCCCGAGTTCAGCGAGTTGGTTCGCTCGCGTCCCGATTGCACGGAGCGTTGTTCCTCCGGCAACAACCGGTTGCCGACGGTGAAGGTGCCGGTCTGGTAGAAGCGAATGGGTTGGTAGCTCATGCGTTGCGCCTCATCCGATCTTCGCGGCGACGACGCCGAGGTCCTTGAGGATGCCTTCCGCGATCGGCCCCGAACGGCGCTGCACGCGCTCGCGTTCGAGGACGCGGTCGACCAGCGCCCGGTCGAGATCGAGGAACGTGAGCGGCTCGAGCGAGTCGGCCAGCGCCTGCTCGAACACGCGCTGCAGTGAACCGCGAGTGATCGAGCGACCACCGAGACCGGCGATCACCGTGTGCACGCGATCCGGCGAGCCTGAGAACGACGCCGAGACGTTGTTGCCGACGATGCCGCCCATGCCGACCGCCAGGCTCTTCTCGAGCACGACCACCCGCTTCGCCCCCTTGAGCGCATCGCGCACCGCCGCGGCCGGCCACGGCCGGAAGCACGTGATGCCGAGCACGCCGATCTTCTGTCCGCGCTCGCGCATCTCGTCGACCGTGTCCTTGATGGTACCCAGCACCGACCCGAGGGCGACGACGATCACGTCGGCGTCGCTGGTGCGGTACTGGCGCACGAGTCCGCCACTCGGGCGACCGAACACGCGACGGAATTCATCGGCCCATGCAGGAATCAATTCGAGCGCCTGCTGTTGCTTGGCATGCGCCAGGTAGCGCACTTCCATGAATGCTTCGGGACCCACCATGGCGCCGATCGACACGGGATCCGCAGGGTCGAGTACCTGTCGCGGCTCATAGGGCGGCAGGTACGAGTCCACCTGCGCCTGCGTCGGCATGTCCACTCGCTCGTAGGCGTGCGTCAGGATGAAGCCGTCCATGCACACCATGACCGGCAGCGAAAGTTCCTCCGCGAGCCGGAAAGCCTGGATGTGCAGGTCGAGCGCTTCCTGGTTGTCCTCGGCAAACAGCTGCAGCCAGCCGCAGTCGCGCTGGCTGAGCGCGTCGGTATGGTCGTTCCAGATATTGATCGGCGCGCCGATCGCACGGTTCGCGACCGTCATCACGATCGGCAGGCCGAGACCGGCCGCGTTGTAGACCGCCTCGGCCATGAACAGCAGGCCCTGGCTCGCGGTCGCCGTGTACGCCCGGGCGCCGGTGGCCGACGCGCCGATCGCGACCGACATCGCCGCAAACTCCGACTCGACGTTGACGAACTCGCACGGCGTCAACTGGCCGGCATCCACGCGCCGGCCGAGCGCTTCGACGATGTGGGTCTGCGGCGAGATCGGGTAGGCGCAAATGACCTGCGGGCGGCAGAGCGCAATGGCCTCCGCGACTGCGGCCGAACCTTCAACCTGCTTCAGCACCGGCGGCCTCCTTCTTCATCTCGCGCTGCACGAACTCATAGGCTTCGGTGGCCGCGGCGACGTTGCCGGCCGCGACCTTGGGCGGGAATTTCTCGCCGATGGCGGCGGCGACCGACGCGAGCGAGACGCGGCCGGTCAGCGCCGCAAAGCCGCCGAGCAGCGACGCATTCGGCAGCGGGCGACCGACGTGGCGCATCGCGATCTCGGTGGCAGGCACCGTGCAGAGGTGTGCCGCGTTGAACTTCTGCGCAAATTCGGCGAGACCCAGGTCTGCGTAGGTGCGCGCAGTATTGATCAGGATGTAGCCACCCGGCTGCAGGCCGCCGAAGACGTCTACCTGGTGCAGCAGGGTGGGGTCCTGGATGATCAGCGCGTCGGGGGCGAGGACGGGTTCGCGCAGCCGGATCGGGCGGTCGTCGATGCGGCAGAAGGCGACCACCGGCGCGCCGGTCCGCTCGGAGCCGAAACTTGGAAAGGCCTGTGAGTGCCGGTCCTCGCGGAACGCCGCCACCGAGAGCAGCTCGGCCGCCGTCACCACGCCCTGGCCGCCCCGGCCGTGAATCCTGATCTGGAACATATTCCTCCCCGCCCATCCCGGGCCCAGGAACGACCATGCCTTGGAACGGTCGAATTGGACATCGTGTAAGTCACGGATGGGGTGGCCGCCGCTGCGCGAACTTGCGAAACTGCGTCCCCACACCGGGTGGGCCGGCTGCATCCGGTCCGCCCAATCCCTGACCCCCTTGCGGAAGATCCCATGAACAGACCGTCTCGGTTGCTGCTGCTTGTCTCCTCCCTGCTCACCGTTGGCTGGGCCGCTACGCCCGCGGGCGTGCTGGCTGCCGCTGCGCCGGCCACCGTCGACCGCGCGCAGGCCGAGTCGAAGAAGCTCAATGTCATCTTCGACGAGTACTTCGAGGAGTACCTGAAGCAGAACCCGATCCTGGCGACCTCGATCGGCGACCCGCGCTACAACGACCGCTACGTCGTCGGTATCAGCCCGGCCGCCATCGCGGCCGAGCAAAAGCTGCAGCGTGATTACCTCGCGCGGGTGCAGACCGTGGATCGTGGCGCACTACCGGCCGCCGACCAGCTCTCGTACGACATCTTCAAGACCGGTCGGGAGCGCGAGATCGAGGGCTTCAAGTTCCCGGACGAACTGATTCCGCTCAACCAGTTCTATTCGACGCCGAACAGCTTTGCGCAGCTCGGGTCGGGCAACGGCCTGCAGCCGTTCAAGACGGTGCAGGACTACGACAATTTCCTCAAGCGTCTCGACGGCTTCGTCGCCTGGACCGACCAGGCCATCGTCAACATGAAGGAGGGCGCGCAGCGCGGCTACATGCTGCCGAAGGTGCTCGCGGAACGCACGCTGCCGCAGCTCGAGGCGCACATCGTCGCCAAGCCGGAGGACTCGCTGTACTGGGGCCCGATCGCGAAGCTGCCGGCGGACTTTTCCGCGGCCGACCGCGAGCGCCTGACCAAGGCCTATCGCGAGGCGATCGGGACCAAGGTGGTTCCCAGCTACCGCAAGCTCCACGATTACATGCGCGACGAGTACCTGCCGAAAACGCGTCTCAGCGACGGCATGGAAGGGCTGCCGAACGGCAAAGCCTGGTACGCCTACAACGTCAAGCGCATCACGACGACGGACTACACACCGGAGCAGATCCACCAGATTGGTCTCGACGAGGTGAAGCGCATCCACGGCGAGATGGAAGGCGTGATGAAGCGGGTCGGCTTCAAAGGCACGCGCAACGAGTTCTTCAAGCACCTCAACACCGATCCGCAGTTCTTCTTCGCCCAGCGCGACGACCTGATCGCCGGCTATGAAGCCATCCGAGCGCGCGTGAACCCGCAGCTGCCGAAGCTGTTCGAGACCCTGCCGAAGGCCGATTACGAAGTGCGCGCGGTCGAACCGTTCCGCGAAAAAAGCGCGGCGGGCGGCCAGTACCAGGCGGCAAACGAGGACGGCACGCGTCCCGGCATCTTCTATGCCAACGCGTACGACCTGCGCGCGCGTCCGAAGTGGGCGATGGAGGCGCTCTCGCTGCACGAGGCGAACCCAGGCCACCACTTCCAGATCTCGATCCAGCGCGAACAGCAGGAACTGCCGAAGTTCCGCCGCTTCGGCGGATTCACCGCCTACAGTGAAGGCTGGGGCCTGTACGCCGAATCGCTGGGCAACGAGCTCGGCATGTACACCGACCCGTACCAGTACTTCGGCCGCCTCGAAGCCGAGCTGTGGCGCGCCATCCGCCTCGTCGTCGACACGGGCCTGCATTCGAAGGGCTGGACCCGCGAGCAGGTGCTCGAGTACATGGACGCGAACAGCTCCGCGGCCGAGGCACGTCGCGTGTCCGAAGCGGAGCGCTACATGGCGATCCCGGGCCAGGCGCTCGCGTACAAGATCGGCCAGCTCAAGATCAGCGAGCTGCGGGCACGCGCCGAAAAGGAGCTCGGACCGAAGTTCGACGTGCGCAAGTTCCACACGGCCGTCCTCATGGATGGCGCGCTGCCGCTCGACGTGCTCGAAGCGAAGGTCGACCGCTGGATCGCCAGCCAGCGTTGACACCAGGGAGCAAATCGGTGCGCAGCAACGTTGGTATGGTCCGTGACGTTCGTGGAATCTCGTCGGTGGTCACAGCATGGCGCGCCGCCGGACTGGCGTTCGCGCTGGTCTGCGGTGCCACCGCGCAAGCAGCCGTGCCCGCAGTCCCCGGTGCCGACCAGATCGTGACGCGCACCCTGCCGAACGGCATGAAGGTCGTGGTCTGGCCGGACAAGGACATCCCGAACGTCGCGATGTACACGTGGTACCGCGTCGGCAGCCGCAACGAGCGGCCGGGCATCACGGGCATTTCGCATTTCTTCGAGCACATGATGTTCAACGGCACGAAGACCCGGGCGCCCGGCGAATTCGACCGCGTCATGGAGGGCAGTGGCGGTTCCAACAACGCCTACACCAGCTCCGACGTCACCGTGTACCAGAACTGGTTTCCGAGTTCGGTCACCGGCCTGATCTTCGACCTCGAGTCCGATCGCATGCGCAATCTCGACTTCAACCCCGAGAAAGTCGAAAGCGAGCGCGGGGTCGTGTATTCGGAGCGCCGCTCGTCGATCGACAACGACAACTTCGGCACGCTGATCGAGCAGATGCAGGCGACCGCGTTCGTCGCGCATCCGTACCAGATCCCGACCATCGGCTGGCCGTCCGACATCGAAGGCTGGCAGGTCTCGGACCTGCAGGACTACTACCGCCAGTACTACGCGCCCAACAACGCGGTGATGTTCATCGTGGGCGACATCGAACCCGAAGCCGCGTTCAAGCTGGCGGACCAGCATCTCGCGGGCATTCCGGCGCAACCTGCGCCGCCCGCAGTCACGACGAAGGAGCCGCCGCAGCTCGGCGAGCGCCGGATCAGGATCGAGCGTGACGCGCAGACGCCGTTGATCGCGATGGCGTGGCACACGGCCGCGGCCTCTGCTCGCGAGGCGCGCGTGATGGAGGTGCTGTTGTCGATTCTCGGCGACGGCGACTCGTCGCGGCTCTACCAGCGCCTGGTCGAGAAGGAGCAGGCCGCGGTCGACGTCGGCACGCAGTTCGACGCCGGTTTCGATCCGGGACTCGCCTGGGTTTATGCCGTCGTCCCACCGGGGGGCGACGTGACCCGCACCGAGCAAGCTGATCGACGAAGAGATCGCCCGGTTGGCGCAGGAAGGCCCGACGCCGGTCGAAATCACCAAGGCTCGCAACCAGGCGCTGGTCGGCTTCTGGCACGGGCTCGAGACCATCAGTGGCAAGGCGCAAGCGCTCGGCCAGTACGAAATATTCCATGGCGACTACCGCAAGCTCTTCAGTGCGCCGGCCGAGTACGAAAGCATCACCGCGGAGGAAGTGAAAGCCGCCGCGGCCACGATCCTGCGCCCGGAAAACCGTACGGTCGGAGTGCTCGAGCCCAGGACCGGGCCCACGGCCGAGCGGCAGGCACTGGCCAAGGGAGATGCGAAGTGACGCGTCGTTCTGCATCTCGATGGCTGCTTTCCTGCCTGGTGGTGTTGCCGGTCGCGGCCGCGCTGGGCGCGGGTGAGGTGAAGCTGCCGGTCTACAAACTGGCGACACTGCCCAATGGCGCCGTCGTCGCCCTGGTCGAGAAGCGCGACACGCCGCTGGTGGCGATGAACGTCACCGTGCGCGGCGGCGGGCTGGGAGACCCGGCGGGCAGGGAAGGCACGGCATCGCTGTTCACCGACCTGATCCAGAAGGGCGCGGGCAACCGCAACGCCGCACAGGTCGCCGAAGCCATCGAGAACGTCGGTGGCTCGCTGTCGGCCGGTGCCGGAATGGAAAGCCTCCGAGTCGCTGCCAGCTTCATGTCGCGCGACGTCGACCTGATGCTCGAGCTGGTCGCCGACGTCCTGCAGCGTCCCAGGCTCGACGCCGCCGAATTCGACAAGGCCCGCACGCTGGCCGTGCAGTCGATCGTGGCCGCGAAGGACTCGGATCCGCGCGCACTGATGAGCAGCTACGGCGATGCGTGGCTGTTCCGTGGGCATCCCTATGGACGAGCCGTGGGTGGCAGCGAGGCAACGCTGGCCGCGGTCAAGCTCGACGACATCAAGCGCTTTTACACCGAACAGGTGGGTGGCGACCGGTTGATCATCACCGTCGTCGGCGACTTCGACACTGCGACCATGCTGCAGAAACTCGAGCGGTCGTTCGGCACCTGGCGCAAGGCCAGCAGCGCGGTGCCGGTTGCGCCGCCGCCCGCGAAGGTGACCGGCCGGCCCGTGCTGCTGGTCGACAAGCCCGGCGCGACCCAGACGTATTTCTGGCTCGGTAACGTCGGTGCCTCACGCACGGATCCCGCGCGCACCGCGCAGGCGGTGGTCAATACGGTCTTCGGCGGACGCTTCACCTCAATGCTCAATACCGAACTGCGGATCAAGAGCGGGCTGACGTACGGCGCCAATGCGTCGTTCAGCCGCCCTTTGCAGCCGGGCTCGTTCCACATCTCGTCGTTCACCGAGACGAGCAAGACCGTACAGGCGATCGACATGGCGCTGGCCACGCTCGCGCGCCTGCACGCGGACGGCCTCGATCCCGAGCAGCTGAAGTCCTCGCAGAACTACATGCTGGGTCAGTTTCCCCCCACGATCGAGACCAACGGGCAACTTGCGGCGCGACTCGCGGACATGCTGTTCAACGCGCTGGGTCCCGAGGACGTGAACGAATTCGCGCAACGAGTTTCCAGCGTGGACGCGGTGGCGGTTCGCAGCACGATCGATCAGACCTTTCCGCAGCCGGATAACCTCGTGATCGTGCTGATCGGCGACGCGGCGAAGATCCGCGATGCGGTGAAGAAGTTCGGCCCGGTGACGGAGATGAAAATCACCGACCCGCGTTTTGCCCCGGCGACGAAGTGAAGCAACGTACGGCGCTCGTTGCCGGTGCATCGGGTCTCGTCGGCGGTGAATGCCTGCGGCTCCTGCTCGCCTCCGATGCCTACGCGAAAGTCACGGTCGTCACGCGTCGTTCACTGGGGGCCGTCGGGAAGCATCCGAAACTGCGTGAGATCGTCGTCGATTTCGCGCGGCTCGACAGCGTCAAGGCCGAGCTGCGCGCCGACCACGTGTTCTGTGCGCTCGGCACCACGATCCGCAAGGCGGGATCGCAGGCGAAGTTCCGCCAGGTGGATTTCGACTACCCGCGGCACCTGGCAGAGCTGGCGCTCGCCAACGGCGCGACGCATTTCTCGCTCGTAAGCGCACTCGGCGCCAGTTCAAAGTCGGGGGTGTTCTATTCCCGCGTCAAGGGCGAGCTGGAAGACTCCCTGCGTGCGATGGGCTGGCCCAGCCTGTGCCTGTTGCGGCCGTCGGTCATCGCCGGTGACCGTCAGGAATCGCGACCGCTCGAACGCTTGAGCGAACTGGTGCTCAGCTTCGGACCGGCGACTTATCGGCCAGTCGCGGCCGGCAAGATTGCGGCAGCCATGATCGCCACCGCTCAGCGTGAGCCGCGCGGCGTCACGCTCCTGGAGTCGCGCGAGATTCCCCAGGCTGCCGGCTAGCGCCCGGCTCCGCCGAAGGCTGCGCAGGCGCCGGGAACCACTGCTCCTTCGGCACGAACTTCTTGTCGGCCGGATCCGCCTCGTAGTTGGGCGACATGATCTGCACGCCGAACTCGTTGAAGACATCCTGGATGTGCGCGTGCAGCTCGTTGAGCACGGCGAACTTGAGCTTCGGTTCCGCCACGCAGACGATGAGCATGTACTCGACGTAAAAATCCTGCAGTGCAGTCTGCAGCACCCGGGGCGGCGGATCCTGGGCGATTTTCGACGTGCGTTCCGCCGCCAGCTGCAGCATTGCCTGCACCTGCCGCCAGGGCGTGTCGTAACCGATGGTGACCGAGGTGGTAACGCGCATGCCGCCGTTTGCCACCAGGCGCGAAAAATTGCGCGTGACGTTGCCGGCCAGATAGGCGTTCGGCAACGTGACCTCGACGTTGCGCAGCGTCTCGATGCGCGTCGTCAGGAAGCCTACGGACGTGACCGTGCCTTCGGTGTCGCCCACCTGCACGAAGTCGCCCGGCCGCAGCGCCTTGGTGTACATCAGCATCAGGCCGCTGACGGCCTGGTTCACGACACCCGACGCGCCGATCGACAGCATCAGGCCGACGAACACGCCGATGCCCTTGAAGGCTTCGCTGTCGCTGCCGGGGATGTACGGGTAGGCCGCGACCAGCGAGAACAGCCAGATGATCGCCGTCAGCAGCTTGCCGGTGGGCCGCGCCGTGGTTTCGTCGATCCAGCCGACGTTGATTCGTCCGGCCTGCACGCCTTCGAAAAAGGCGCGAACGATGCGCACGATGAAGCGCGTGACGAAGAAGATCAGCGCGACGAACAGCAGTCCTGGCACGGCGTGGAGGACATCGCGCCCGAAGCGGCCGAGAGCGCCGAAGAGGTTGTCGAAAAGGCCCTCGCCCCAAGGCCGCGTGTAGGGGAAGAGCGCGAGCACGGCCGCCACCCACTCATAGACGAGCAGCAGCGCTGCAGCCCAGGCGACCAGCTTGACCGGCACGACCGCCAGGTCGGCGATGCCGGAACGGCCCACGACCTGCTGGCTCCAGCTCGGTGCAAGCTGTTCTGAACGCAGCTGCACGAAGGTGCGAATCCGCCGTGCAAGGAAGGCGTAACCCCGCGTGATGACCCACAGCAGAACGGCCAGGATCAGCGTGGCCAGCAGCGTGTAGCCGATCGCCCGCAACATCGCCTCGGAGTTGCGGCTTTCGCGCAACTCGTCGAGTGCCTGCTGCAGGTTGCGCCGGGCGGCGTCGGCCGCCAGGGCTGTCGTCTCGCCGGCTTCCTGGTTCGGGTCGCCGTCGAGGATCCGGAAGGCGAATTTGCCGTCGACCTGGATCGCGAAGCCTTCCGGGATCGGCTGCGTCGACACGACGAGGGGACCGCCCCGTTCAAGCAACACCGCGACACCGTCGGTGATCGCCTCGACCCGCTCGGCTGGGCTGGCACCGAAAGCGTTCGCGCGCAGGGTCGTGATCGGCCGGTTTGCGATGATCAGTTCGGCGGGTTCGACTCGGATCGGCGGCGGCGGCGCGTGCGCGGCACTGTCCTCGGCATGCGCGCGCGACAGCGGCTCCGCCGTTGCCAGCAACGCAATCAACAGCCCCAGTGCGAGCATGGCGCCCGGAAGAGATCAGCCACCGGCCGAATGCAAACATCGTTCGCTGCCCCCGAGTGCCCCGTCGATCGGTTCTGCCACGCGCCTTTGTTCTCGTTTGCGCGACGCGCGAGACATTGTAGGGCCAGCGCGCTGGCCCGTCATCGGCTGCGTCTCAGGCGGGCAGGGCAGCGACCAGTGCCGCGAGTTTCCGGGCGTCCATATCGAAGGCGCGGATGCCTTCTGCCAGCTTCTCGGTGGCCATCGCATCCTCGTTGTGCTGCCAGCGGAACGCCGGTTCGTCGAGCGGCATGCGTTCGACGTTGCTGGCGCGCGCAGCCTCGACGGTCAGCCTTGCCGTCACGGAACCCGGTGTTGCTGCGAGCTTCTGCAACAGGTCGGGACTGATCGTGAGCAGGTCGCAACCCGCGAGGTCGGTGATCTGCGTCGTCTTGCGGAAGCTCGCGCCCATGACCTGCGTGTGATAGTCGAACTTCTTGTAGTACTCGTAGATGCGGGCAACGGAGGCAACACCGGGGTCCTCCGCGGCTGCGATGTCGTCGACGCCACGCGACTTCCGGTACCAGTCGTAGATGCGACCGACGAACGGCGAGATCAGCGTGACCCCCGCGTCCGCGCACGCCACGGCCTGCGCGAAGCTGAACAGCAGGGTGAGGTTGCAATGGATGCCGTCGCGCTCGAGCCGCTCGGCGGCCCGGATACCTTCCCAGGTGCTGGCGATCTTGATGAGGATACGGTCGCGCCCGATGCCGGCCGCGTCGTAGCGCTCGATGAAGCGCCGCGCCTTCGCCTCCGTCGCTGCCGTGTCGAAACTCAGCCGTGCGTCCACTTCGGTGGAAACCCGGCCGGGCACGAGCGCGAGAATCTCGCGACCGAAACCGACAAAGAGATGCTCCAGCACCCTGCTGTTCCATTCCGCCGCCGGCCGCGCGCCCGCCGCAGCCACCGCGGCCTGCAGGATGTGCTGGTAGCGCGGGTCCTGGGCCGCCTTGAGGATGAGGCTGGGGTTCGTCGTCGCGTCCTGCGGCCGGAACCGTGCGATGGCGTCGATGTCGCCGGTGTCCGCGACGATCACCGAGTGCTGGCGCAGGGATTCGAGCTGGTTCGTCATGCGGGTCTCCGTGCCGGCGTCAATACGGCCATTTCCAGTCGCGCTCGGCCGGCCGGTCGATGCCGTATTCGTGTGCATAGTTGCGACACTCGATCTGCAGGTTGCGCATCTTTTCCTTCACGTGTGCTCCCGCCACCTGCAGCCTCGGCACGCGATCGATCACGTCGATGGCCAGGCTGAACCGATCGACCTCGTTGTCGATCGCCAGTTCCAGCGGGGTGTTGATGTTGCCCTTTTCCTTGTAGCCGCGGACGTGCAGGTTGTCGTGGTTGCGCCGGCGGTAGGCGAGGCGGTGGACCAGCCACGGATAACCGTGGAAGTTGAAGATGACGGGACGGTCCGTCGTGAACAGCGAATCGAAGTCGCGATCCGACAGTCCGTGTGGGTGTTCCTTGGGCGGCGTCATCGTGTACAGGTCGACGACGTTCACGAAGCGCACCTTCAGGTCGGGAAAATGCTCGCGCAGGATCGCCGTGGCTGCCAGCGCCTCCTGCGTAGCGATGTCGCCGCACGACGCCATGACGACGTCCGGCACGTGACCCGCATCGTTGCTGGCCCAGTCCCAGATGCCGACGCCCTTGCTGCAGTGGCTGATCGCCGCGTCCATGTCGAGAAACTGCAGGTGCTGCTGCTTGTCGCAGACGATCACGTTGATGTGGTCGGTGCTGCGCAGGCAGCGGTCGGACACGGCCAGCAGGCAGTTCGAATCCGGCGGCAGGTAGATGCGCGTGACGGCGGGGCTCTTGTTGACGACGACGTCGAGAAAGCCCGGGTCCTGGTGCGTGAAGCCGTTGTGGTCCTGTCGCCAGACCGTGGACGTGATCAGCATGTTCAACGAGGCGACCGGCGCGCGCCAGGGCAGGTCGTTGCAGATGTCGAGCCACTTCGCGTGCTGGTTGAACATCGAATCGATGACGTGCACGAACGCCTCGTAGGTCGAGAAGAAGCCGTGGCGACCCGTGAGCAGGTATCCCTCCAGCCAGCCTTCGAGCGTGTGCTCCGACAGCATCTCCATCACGCGGCCGTCAGGCGACAGCTCGCCCCCTTCCGCATCGACCGGCAGCATGTCCGCCAGCCAGGTCTTCTTGCTGGCCTGGTAGACCGCGTCGAGCTTGTTCGACGTCGTTTCGTCGGGGCCGAAGACGCGAAAGTTGTCGTGGTTCAGTCGCAGGATGTCGCGCAGGAATTCGCCGAGCCTGCGGGTGTTTTCAGCTTCCGTTGCCCCCGGCGCCTTGACCTTGACGCCGTAGTCGCGGAAGTCCGGCAACCGCAACGGGCGGCGCAACTGGCCGCCGTTCGCGTGCGGGTTTGCGCTCATGCGTCGCCGGCCCTGTGGCGCAAGTGCTTTCAGTTCCGGAATCAGGCGTCCTTCGCCATCGAAGAGTTCCTCGGGCCGATAGCTGCGCAGCCACTTATCGAGCTGCTTCAGGTGCGCCGGGTTGTCGCGCACGTCGGCGAGCGGCACCTGGTGCGCTCGCCAGTAGCCCTCGACCGTCTTGCCGCCGACCTTCTTCGGTCCCGTCCAGCCCTTCGGACTGCGCAGCACGATCATCGGCCAACGTGCGCGGACGGCCTTGCCGGTGCGGCGCGCCTCCGCCTGGATGCGCCGGATGTCCTGCACGCAGCGCTCCATCGTCTCGGCCATGAGCGCGTGCATCGTCATCGGGTCGTCGCCCTCGACGAAATGCGGCGTCCAGCCGTAGCCGCGGAACAGCGCGTCGAGCTCGGCGTGGGAAATGCGGGCGAGGATCGTCGGGTTGTTGATCTTGTAGCCGTTCAGGTGCAGCACCGGCAGCACGGCGCCGTCGCGCACGGGGTTCAGGAACTTGTTCGAATGCCAGGCGGTGGCGAGCGGTCCGGTCTCGGACTCGCCGTCGCCGACGACCACGGTCACCAGCAAGTCCGGGTTGTCGAAGGCCGCGCCGAACGCGTGCGACACGCTGTAGCCGAGTTCGCCGCCTT
Organism: uncultured Gammaproteobacteria bacterium; assembly: GCA_963846315.1. Lineage (GTDB taxonomy): Bacteria > Pseudomonadota > Gammaproteobacteria > Steroidobacterales > Steroidobacteraceae > RPQJ01. The sequence continues at coordinate 697 of CAWJVM010000004.1, read as the reverse complement.
CGTGAATCGACCCTGGCGTTTCGGGTGTGCAGTGACTGCCGATGCCGCCGGGAAACGAGAACTCCTTGAAGAACTGCCGCATGCCCTCGACGTCTTCACCCTTGTTCGGATAGATCTCCGCGTAGGTGCCTTCGAGATAGACGGGCGCGAGGACGCCCGGGGCGCCGTGTCCCGGTCCGGCGAGAAAGATCGCATCGAGGTCGTACTTGCGGATCAGGCGATTCAGGTGCACGTACGTGAAGCTGAGCCCGGGACTGGCGCCCCAGTGCCCGAGCAGGCGGCTCTTCACGTGCTCCGGCTGCAGCGGTTCGCGCAGCAATGGGTTGTCGCGCAGGTAGATCATCCCCGCCGCGAGGTAATTGCAGGCGCGCCAGTACGCGTCGATCTGCTCGAGTTCCGTCGCCACGCCCGCTGCGTTGCGCTGCGGCTGCCTTGCGTCCTGCTTTGCTCGCCATGCGTCCACGTCCTTGTTCGATGAGACTTGCCCTGCAGCATCCAATAGAGTTGCGCAGGATTCCAGCTGTAAGCACTGTCTCATGGCGGCGAAACGCGCGGTAACATAAGTGCAATCGAATTCAGGGAGCACCAAGCCATGATTTCTTCGTCGCAGCGCGCGCAAGCGGGGCGAAGCAGGGGGTCGGCATGCGCACGGCTGGCGCAGACGCTGTTGCTGGGATCGCTGTGCGCCTTCTCGGGC
>CAWJVM010000003.1:0-145863 GCA_963846315.1 uncultured Gammaproteobacteria bacterium | reverse complement strand
CTTTTCACGCTTGCTCTCGAGCTTGATGCGCAGGCGGATCTCGTTCTTCGAGTCGGCGTTGCGCAATGCCTCTTCGTAGGTGATGGTGCCCGACTCGAACAGCTCGAACAGCGCCTGGTCGAAGGTCTTCATGCCGAGCCGGTTCGACTTGGCCATGATCTCCTTGATGGCCGAGACTTCGCCGCGGAAGATCAGGTCAGCGATCAGCGGTGTGTTCAACATCACTTCCATCGCTGCGATGCGGCCCTTGCCGGCTTCGCGCGGGATCAGGCGCTGCGCGATCATCGCGCGGATGTTCAGCGACAGGTCCATCAGCAACTGCTCGCGACGGTCCTCCGGGAAGAAGTTGATGATGCGGTCCATCGCCTGGTTGGCGCTGTTGGCGTGCAGCGTCGCCAGCACCAGGTGACCGGTCTCGGCGAACTGGATGCCGTATTCCATCGTCTCGCGGTCGCGGATTTCGCCGATCAGGATCACGTCCGGCGCCTGGCGCAGCGTGTTCTTGAGCGCCATGTGCCAGCTTTCGGTGTCGACACCGACCTCGCGCTGCGTCACCACGCAGTTCTTGTGCGTGTGCACGTACTCGATCGGGTCCTCGATGGTGATGATGTGGCCGCGGGTCTTGTCGTTGCGATAGTCGAGCATCGCGGCGAGCGAGGTCGACTTGCCCGAGCCGGTGGCGCCGACCAGGATGCACAGGCCGCGCTTCGACAGCACGATCTCCTTGAGGATCGGCGGCAGCTCCAGCTCGTCGACCGTCGGCACCTTGATATTGATGGTGCGCAGCACCGCGCCGGTGAGCCCCATCTGCACGAAGGCGCTGACGCGGAAGCGGCCGATCCCCGGCGGCGCGATCGCGAAATTGCATTCGCGCGTCGAGTCGAACTCCTTGGTCTGGCGATCGTTCATGATCGCGCGCACCAGCAGCTGCGCCTGTTCGGGCGCCAGCGGCTGGTTGGTCTGCGGCTTGATCTCGCCGTCGATCTTGATCGCCGGCGGGAAGCCCGCCGTGATGAAGAGATCCGAACCGTTGCGCTCGACCATGCGGCGCAGCAGGTCCTGCATGAGCTTGATGCCGGTATCACGATCCATGGTGCTTCATTTCCAGGCGACGGTCGTCGTCTAGAAATCCTCCTTGTTCTGCGCGCGGAACCGCGCCTCTTCCTTGGTGATCAACCCCTTCTGCAGCAGATCCTTCAGGCACTGGTCGAGCGTCTGCATGCCATTCTGCTGGCCGGTCTGGATCGCCGAGTACATCTGCGCGATCTTGCCCTCGCGGATCAGGTTCCGGATCGCCGGCGTGCCGATCATGATCTCGTGCGCGGCGATGCGGCCGCCGCCGATGCGCTTCAGCAGCGTCTGCGAGATGACCGCGCGCAGCGATTCGGACAGCATCGCGCGCACCATCTCCTTTTCCGCGGCCGGGAACACGTCGACGACGCGGTCGATGGTCTTGGCGGCCGAGCTCGTGTGCAGCGTGCCGAACACCAGGTGACCCGTCTCGGCGCCGGTGAGCGCGAGACGGATGGTTTCGAGGTCGCGCATTTCGCCGACCAGGATGACGTCGGGGTCCTCGCGCAGGGCCGAGCGCAGGGCCTCGCTGAAGCCGAGGGTATCGCGGTGGACTTCGCGCTGGTTCATCAGGCAGCGCTTCGACTCGTGCACGAACTCGATCGGGTCCTCGATCGTGATGATGTGGTCCGGGCGGTTGTCGTTGACGTAGTTGATCATCGCGGCGAGCGTCGTCGACTTGCCCGAGCCGGTGGGACCGGTGACCAGCACCAGGCCGCGCGGCTGCATCGCGATGTCCTTGAAGATCTTCGGCGCGTTCAGGTCGTCGAGCGACAGCACCACCGACGGGATGTTGCGGAACACGGCAGCGGCGCCGCGGTTCTGGTTGAACGCGTTGACGCGGAAACGCGCCAGCTTCGGAATCTCGAACGAAAAGTCCGTCTCGTAGAACTCTTCGTACGCCTTCCGTTGCTTGTCATTCATGATGTCGTACACCATGCTGTGCACTTCCTTGTGCGTCAGCGGCGGCATGTTGATCCGCTTCATGTCGCCATCGACACGGATCATGGGCGGCACGCCCGACGACAGGTGCAAGTCGGAGGCATTGTTCTTGACGGCAAATGCCAGCAGCTGGGCAATGTCCACGGCCATCGTGTCGGCTCCCCTGGGCCTGCGAGCCGGATCCGGAACCGGACGGGTCTTGCAGGTCGTCAAAGTATAGAACAGCCCCTCGGACCCCAATATGTTAACCGTTCCGCAGTTCTCACCCGCGGCACTGCAATCGGTGCGTGCGCGCATCGTCCGGGCCGCCGAGCGCGCGGGTCGCGATCCGGGGTCGGTCCGGCTGCTGGCGGTCAGCAAGCGGCAGCCCGTGGCACTGGTGCGGGCGGCGGCGGCGGCGGGACAAACCGAATTTGGTGAAAACTACGTCCAGGAAGGCATCGACAAGGTTGCGGCGCTCGCCGACGTGCCGGGTCTCGCCTGGCACTTCATCGGACAGTTGCAGGGCAACAAGACACGTGAAGTCGCCGTGAGCTTCGACTGGGTGCATACCCTCGATCGCGAACGGATCGCGTCGCGCCTGAGTGCACAGCGCCCGCCGCGGGCGCCACCGTTGCAGGTGCTGCTGCAGGTCAAGCTGGCGGATGAGCCGGGCAAGGGCGGTGTGGCCCCGGCGGATGTTCCAGCGCTCGCCGCGGCAGTTGCCGCCCTGCCCCACCTGCAACTGCGTGGCCTGATGTGCCTCCCGGCGCCGGCGGAGGACATCGAGACCCAGCGGCGGCCGTTCCGGCAGCTGCGCGAACTGATGGACTCGCTCAGCGTGGCTGGCCATCGGCTCGACACCCTCTCGATGGGCATGAGCGATGACCTCGAGGCCGCCGTGCTCGAAGGCGCGACGATCGTCCGCGTCGGCACCGCAATTTTCGGACGCCGCCCGGACTGACCGTGGCCACAGGAGCAAACCCAGCATGACCAACCGGATCGCTTTCGTGGGTGGCGGGCACATGGCGACGGGCCTGATCGGTGGCCTCATCGCGCGCGGCACCACGCCCTCTGCCATCGTGGTGGCCGACCCGGACTCCTTGCAGCGCTCGCGTCTCGAGCGGGACTACGGCGTAACGACCATGGCCGATGCACCCTCGGCCGTCGCCGGTGCCCGGACCGTCGTGCTCGCCGTCAAGCCGCAACAAATGGCGCTGGTCGCCCGTGCGATCGCGGGACCGGTCGCCGCTGCACGAGCGCTCGTCATCTCGGTGGCCGCCGGCATCCGGCTGCAGGACCTCGCCCGTTGGCTAGGCCCCGGCGTAGCACTGATCCGCACGATGCCGAACCGTCCCGCACTGATCGGTGCCGGCATCACCGCGCTGTACGCCGCGCCTGGGGTCGACGCGAAGTCACGGCAGACCGCCGAGACGATCCTGGCCGCCTGTGGCGCGACGGTCTGGGTGCCCGAGGAAGCGCAGCTCGATGTCGTGACCGCTGTCTCCGGCAGTGGCCCGGCGTACTTCTTCCTGTTGATCGAGTGCCTCGAGTCCGCCGGCGTCCAGCTTGGACTCGATCCGGAAACGGCGCGCAAACTCGCTCTCGAGACCGCGCGCGGTGCAGGCCGCATGGCGGCCGAGGCCACTGAATCTCCGGCCGAACTTCGCGCCCAGGTGACGTCCAAGGGCGGCACGACCGCCGCCGCCCTCGAAGTACTGGAGACCGCCGGCGTGCGTGGTATTTTTGCCGCCGCGGTGGCCGCCGCCGCGCGCCGCTCCACCGAGCTGGCGCAGGAATTCGGCGCGCCCTGAGACCCATCCGGACGGAACATTGCAATGCAGGCCCTCCTTTTCATCTTGAATGCGCTGCTCACCCTGGTCGTGATCGCGTTCCTGCTGCGTGTGCTGATGCCGCTGGTGCGCGCCGACTTCCGCAATCCGTTCGGCGAGGCGGTCTTGAAGATCACCAACCCGCTGGTCCTGCCGCTGCGCAAGTTCATGCCCGCCGGCAAACGCCTCGATCCGTCGTCGGTCGTAGCGCTGGTGATCGTGCAGTTCGCAGGAACTGCGCTTATCCACGCCATTGCGGGCGGCGGCTTCGGGCTGGCAGCGATCCTGCGGGGTGGCCTGTATGGCCTGCTGCACACCGTGCTGCAGTTCTATTTTTTCGCGGTCCTCCTCTATGCGTTGTTGAGCTGGTTCGCCGGTGCCGCCAACAACCCGGCGGCCCGGATCCTGGGCAAGCTGGTGGAGCCGCTGCTCACACCGATTCGCCGCATCGTGCCGCCTTTGGGCGGCCTCGACCTGTCAGCCGTCTTCCTGCTGATCGCGCTGCAGGCGCTGCAGATCCTGCTGCGCTGAGTGCAGCGGCGGTTGACCTCGCCTGACGCCGTGACTGAACCGCTGCGCCGTGACGGGTCCGACTGGGTGCTCGACGTTCGCGTTCAGCCCCGTGCATCGCGCACGGAATTTGCGGGACGCTTCGGTGATCGACTCAAGGTCCGCCTCAACGCCCCTCCCGTCGATGGTCGTGCCAACCTGGCGCTGCTTGCCTTCATTGCCGATAGTTGCGGCCTGCCGAAGGCCCGTGTGTCGCTGGACGCCGGCCAGACCGGTCGCGACAAGCGCGTGCGGCTGCACGACGTGACACAAGTTCCTGCCGCACTGCAAAGCGCCCTGTCCGGCACTGACGCCGGCTGACCCGCAACCGATTCGCACGCACGGTTACGCTGGCGACGAAACCGGCGCTATAGTCGGTCGTGCTCGACTGCATCGGGCAGCAGACTGGCGCGAGCCCACGCGCGAAGTTCGGGAGGAACCTGCAATGCCTACTCCAGACGCCGGGAATCACAGTTCTTTTGCCGCACGCTGCCGCCATGCCGCGGTCGCGATGGCCGCCGCGGCAGGGTTGCTGCTCCTGGCCGGTTGCGGCCCCGACCTGGACAAGCAACCACAGACCGCCCGGCCGTCGGAAGACACGCAGAAGGATTTCGACGGTCTCGAAGTCCACTACAACGCGATCCGCACCGACCAGCTCACGCCCGAAGTGGCGCGTGCCTACGGCATCGAACGCAGTCCGAGCCGCGTGCTGCTGAATGTCGCGATGCTCGCGAAAACGCCGGGCGGCGCGGCCACTCCGGTCGATGGCACGGTGTCGGCGTCCGCACACAACCTCAACGGGCAATTGAAGAGCCTCGCGATGCGGCGCGTGCAGGAAGGACCCGCCGTGTATTTCATCGGCGAAGTCGGTATCAGCGGCGAAGAGATCCTCGTCTTCAACATCGACGTCGAGCCGGTCACCGGCGGCGGACTGCGCTCAGTGCAGTTCAAGCGCGAATTCTTTGCTGACTGAGTCGCCGGAGTACTAAAAAAATCGGTAAAAAACGGTTTCGACGTATTAACAACCCTAGTTTTCATGGTATTTTTCGCGTGCTGACAGACTAACCAGGGGCCCGCGGCCCGCAGCACAACTAGGAGATACATCAAGATGGCAGCCAAGAAGAGCTCTGCTCCGACCAAGTCCGACATCCTCGCGCACATCTCGAAGGACACGGGCCTGTCGAAGAAGCAGGTAGGCTCGGTTTTCGAATCGCTCAACACCGTGATCAAGAAGAGCCTGAAGGGCCATGGCCTCTTCACGCTTCCGGGTCTCGCCAAGATGAAGGTCGTCAAGAAGCCCGCCACCAAGGCGCGTGAAGGCGTCAACCCCTTCACCGGCGAAAAGATGGTTTTCAAGGCCAAGCCGGCCAGCAAGAAGGTCCGCGTGATGCCGCTCAAGAACCTCAAGGGGTTCGTGAACTGAGCTCGAGCTGACCGCAGCGGTTTTTCGCTGAAGACGCCGGGGTGCTCACGCACTCCGGCGTTTTTCATTCCGGGCGCAGGAAGGCGAGGATCGCCGCCCGCAGTTCACCGAGCTTGCCGTGGAAGAAGTGCTCGGCGCCCGCGATCACGGCCAACCCGGGCTCGGGCGTGAAGCCGCGGGCCCATGAACGCACGGCTGCGATGTCGATGAGTTCGTCCTCGTCGCCCTGCACGATCAGCCAGGGACAGTCGGGACGCGGCACGGGCTGCGGTGATGATGCGGCCGACCGGCGGCGCGATCGTCACCAGCTTCGCGGGCCGGGCACCGCGTGCCGCCGCCTGCAGGGCCGTCGCGGCGCCGAACGAGAACCCGCCGAGCCACAGCGCGTCGCAGTCGAATTGCCGGCGCGCCCATTCGACCACGGCCAGCGCATCCGCGAGTTCTCCCACGCCGTGGTCGTGCCGGCCTTCGCTGGCACCCACGCCACGGAAATTGAAACGCACAGTGGCCGCGCCCGCTTCCTGCATCGCCCGGGCGGCGGTGTGCACGACCTTGTTCTGCATCGTGCCGCCGTACAGCGGATGCGGATGACAGACGACCCCAACCACAATTCGGGCCTCCCCCGCCTCGAGCGGGTCTTCGACGCGCGCCTCGATGGCACCCGCGGGCCCGGCGATCTGGACGGCCTGCGGCACCGGTGGACGAAACGGTTCGGCGGCAGCGATCGAATCTTCAGGCAACGGCGGCTTCCAGCGTCTGGATGACGGCAGGCAGTGTGCCAGATCACTGCCGGTTCGCTGCCGGGCCATGGCAGAATCGGTCGCAATAGAGCCAAGGAGTGACCCGCCGTGCACCTGTTGTCATCGAGCTTCGTTCACGGCCAGCGCATCCCCGAAGAGTTCGCGTTCTGTGCGCCCGACCCGGTGCAGCACGTCCGCATGAGCGGCAACCGCAACCCGCACCTGCGCTGGACCGGGGTACCCTCGACCGCCAGGTCGCTGGTCCTGCTGTGCGTCGACGTCGACGTGCCGACCCGCCCGGACGACGTGAACCAGGAAGGCCGCCTCGTGCCGGCCGACTTGCCGCGAACCAATTTCTGGCACTGGGCGATGGTCGACATTGCGCCGTCGGTCAGCGAAATACCGGCCGGCCTGGCTTCCGCTGGCGCGACTCCGCGCGGCAAGCGCGAGCCACGCGGCCCGCAAGGATCACGCCAGGGACTGAACGACTACACCCTCTGGTTTGCCGGCGACAAGGACATGGCGGGCCAGTACCTTGGTTACGACGGCCCCTGCCCGCCGTGGAACGACTCGCTGCTGCATCACTACCACTTCACGCTGTATGCGACCGACCTCGTCCGCTGTCCGGTCGAGGGCGCGTTCACCGGTCAACAGGTGAAGGACGCGATCGGGCCGCACGTGCTGGCCGAGGCGCGGCTCACGGGCACGTATTCGCTGAACCCTGCCGTGAAGTGACGCGGTCGCCGCGTCAGCGCTGCGGCTGGACTCCGAGCAGTTCGACGTCGAACACCAGCGTCGCGCCGGGCGGAATCGCGCCACCCGCGCCGCGCTCGCCGTAGGCCAGCGCCGCCGGGATCACCAGCCGGCGCTGACCGCCGACTTTCATGCCGGTCACGCCCTGGTCCCAGCCGGCAATGACTTGCTGCTGCCCGAGCACGAAACTGAACGGCCGTCCGCCCTTGCGTGAACTGTCGAACGTCGCGCCCTTCTTGTCCGGGTGCGTGTGGTCGTACATCCAGCCCGTGTAGTGCACCGTGACCTGCGAGCCGGCCGTCGCCTCGGCACCCTGACCGACGACGAGGTCGGTGACCTCGAGCGCAGACACCTGGTTGTCCGATGCAATGGCAGGCGGTGCAGGACGCGCGCAACCCGCGAACATCGCGCAGGCCAGCACGATCGCAACCGCCGGCAGGGCCACCGTGGAAATTCGGCGCATGGATCAGTCCTTGTGCTTGAAGTCGAGCGAAGCGGAGTTGACACAATAGCGCAGGCCCGTAGGTTGCGGGCCGTCCTCGAAGACATGACCGAGGTGCGCGCCGCAACTCGCGCACGTGACTTCGGTCCGTACCATGCCGTGCGTGACGTCGCGATGGGTTGCGACTCGATCGCCCGCCAGCGGCAACCAGAACGACGGCCAGCCCGAGCCGGAGTCGTACTTCGTGTCGGAAGCGAACAGTTCGGCATCGCACACGACGCAGGTGTACACGCCCTTGTCCTTGTTGTGCAGCAAGCGGCCGGTGAAGGCGCGCTCGGTGCCTTTCTGCTGAGTGACCTGGAACTGCTCGGCGCTCAGGCGCGAACGCAGTTCTTCCTCGCCGGTCGAGCGCTGGTCCTTGTCGTTCATCGATGGGGTCCCCGTGTCAGGGTGCAGCGTGCAGGTCCGGCGGCCCGAGCAGCAGCAACGCGGCCAGGCCCGCGACGAATGCCACGACGAGTACCGCGGTGACGATCACCGCAGGCGCCTGCACGCGGAAAACGACCGTGAGGTCGTCCAGATCGTCGAGCCACTTGAGCAGTCGTTCCATGGGATCGGGCCGGGAGACGGACTTTAAACGAATTTTCCGTGCTGCAACGCTGCCAGGAGTCCTACATGACCGCACGGCCGGCGTCGCACGGCGGGGCTCGCGACTATTTAGCCTTGTCGAAGGCGTCGCGCGCCTTGTCGGCCCAGTTCTTGTAGCTCGCGATGCTGTAAAGCGACTTGCTGATCACGGCCTGCCGTGAAGGCGGCGTCGGCTGCCGGACTCGGTCGAGCCAGTCGTTGTAGGCGTCCCAACCGTCGGTGGCGGCGCCGAACTTGTTGACGCCACGACGTGCCCCGACTTCGCGCGCAGACAAGGGTCGTTCCGGGGCGCGAGGGGTGTCGCGTGGCGGCACGCGCGCGCCGCGAGGGGGTTCCGGCTTGCGCTCAGACATTGCGGTGTGTATTCGGGGCCACGATGGCTGCACGGTACCGAAGCGCCCGACCAGCGTCCGGTACTGGGTCACAGTCTGCCCCCTCGCGCGCGTCAGGCGACGATGCGATAGCAGGGCTTGTATTCGCCAGAAAGCTTCATGCGGCGTTGCCGCACGAATGATGCGAGCAGCGCGTCGAGCGGCCGCAGCAGCTCGGCGTCGCCATGCAGCTCGAACGGACCGTGCTCGTCGATCAGCCGCAGGCCCGATTCCTTCACGTTACCGGCAACGATGCCTGAGAACGCACGACGCAATTCCGCCGCCAGCTGGTGCGCCGGCGCGTCGCGATGCAGCTTGAGCCCGGCCATGGCCGCGTGTGTGGGCTCGAACGGCATCTGTAGTTCGTGCGGAATGCGCAGCAGCCAGTTGAAGTTGTACGCGTCGCTCGTGCGGCGCCGGAACTCGCGGACCGCGCTCATTCCGCGCAGCATTTCGCGCGCGACTTCCGCGGGGTCGCCGACGATGATGCGGTAGCACCGGCGGACGCGCTCGCCGAGCGTGCCGACCAGGAACCCGTCGATCTGGTGCCAGTATTCCTCGCTGCCGCGCGGGCCGGAGAACACCACCGGAAACGGCTGCGTCTCGTTCTGCGGGTCGAGCAGGATGCCGACGAGATACAGGATCTCCTCGGCCGTACCGGCGCCACCCGGGAACACGACGATGCCGTGGCCGATGCGGACGAACGCCTCGAGGCGCTTTTCGATGTCCGGCAGGATGGCAAGCTGGTTGACGATCGCGTTCGGCGGCTCGGCCGCGACGATGCCCGGCTCGGTCAGGCCGATGTAGCGGCCGGAATGAATGCGCTGCTTGGCATGACCGATCGTCGCGCCTTTCATCGGGCCCTTCATGGCGCCCGGGCCGCAGCCCGTGCAGACGTTCAGCCCGCGCAGGCCGAGTTCATAGCCCACGAGCTTCGTGTAGTCGTACTCGTCGCGGCCGATCGAGTGTCCGCCCCAGCACACGACGATGTCAGGCCGCACGCGCGGCTGCAGCAGCCCCGCATTGCGCAGCACCCGGTAGACGGCGTTGGTAATCCCCGCGGTCTCGCGCAGCTCGATGCTGCCGTGCTCGTAGACTTCGCCATGAATGTAAAGGATGTCGCGCAGCACCGAGAACAGGTGTTCCTGGATGCCGCGGATCATGCGGCCGTCGACGAACGCGGCCGCCGGCGCATTGTGCAGCTCGAGCTTGATGCCCCAGGCCTGCCGCACGATGTCGATCTCGAAATCGGCATAGCGGTCGAAGATCGCGCGCGCATCGTCGGTCTCGCCGCCGCTGTTCAGCACCGCCAGCGAACAGCGGCGATACAGCGGGTAGAGACCGCCGCGCGAGGTGTCGAGCAGTCGGTCGACCTCCATCTGCGACAGGTTCTCGAGGCTGCCCGTCGGCGTAACGCGCGCATCGACGAGATTGTCGTCCTCGGCCGGGCCCGCCGGGAGCGCGACCTCGTCCCGGCGCGTCATCACGGTCGGATCTCGATGGGAACGCCCACCGTCGTGCGCATCCAGACATCGACCATGTCGGCGTTGCTCAAGGCAATGCAGCCATCGGTCCAGTCGCGCGTCGCGTAGTGCTGGGCCGGGCGCTTTGGCACGTTCGGCTGGCCGTGGATCATGATCAGGCCGCCCGGCGCATGGCCGTTTTCATTCGCGACGGCCGCGTCTTCGCGGTTCGGGTAGGAGATCTTGATCGAGAGGAAGAACTCGCTCTGGGGGTTGCGGGCCACGAGTTCGTACTTGCCCTCGGGCGTCCGGAAGTCGCCTTCACGTCGCTTGTGGCCGTAGGGATTCAACCCGAGCTTGATCGGGTACTCGGCAACCACGCGGCCACGGCGCAGCAGTTGCAACACCCGCTCGTGCTTGATCACGACGACCTTCTCGGCCATTTCGAACGAAGACGACGAGCCCGCGCCGAAGTTCGCATTGGCAGGCGGCGGTGCAGGTAGCGAGGGGGCCCCGCCGCTCACCGAGCTGAACGAGCCACTGCCCGAACTGAACGTGCTGCTGGCCGCGGCGACAGGTGCTGCGGGGGCAGGAACCGTTGCGGCCGGCGCAGGGATGGCCGGTGACACGGTACCCGCGCTTGCGGGTTCCGCGGATCCCGCGGGCGCTCCGGCCGCCAGTGAGCCGCCGAAAGGCGGGGGGGCTGCGCGGCGCTGGCGAGAATCGGGACCGCGTTTGCCGCAGCAGGTGCGCCGACCGGGGTCGGCCCGCTTGGACTACTGACCACGGGAGGGCTGACGGTGGCGAACGGAACGCTGGCCGCATCGGTGGCGGCACCTGGCGGGCTCGCGTTGGCCGCCTGGGGCGCTCCGCTCGAGATGGAACCGAAACCCTGTGCCTGCGTCGCAACGAAAGGCGTCGCCACCAGGGTGGCAAGCGCAAGGGCGGACAGGAAAGGGTGCAAACGAACCGGGAGTACTGTCATCGGGCCCGGATTTTATAGAGCTCCGAGTGTTTTTGCTGTGCGATGTCTCACGCCGGCGGTTTGGTGCGCTCCACGGTCACGCGCCGCGCCTCGCCTTCGAGTACTCCCACGACGTCCAGCTTCTCGTTGCCGCGCAGCGATTCGCCGCCACGGACGACGATGCTGTCCCCGGCGCGCAGCGAGCCGTCGACCGCGATCCAGTCGCCGTCGGCGACGCCCGCCTTGACCGGCACGCGCTCGGCCCGCTGGTCGCCATCCACCTTAACGACATAGAGGCCGTCGGCACGAATGATCAATGCGTCGCGCGGTACCGAGATACGCCGCTGGGGCTCGCCGAGCGGCAGGCGCACCTGCACGGTGTTGCCCGCGGCGAGCAAGCCATCCACCGCCGGCGCCTTGACCAGCACTTCGAACGACTGCGTGCGCGGGTCACCGGCGGGCACGATCGAACTGACCGTTGCCGTGAATTCCCGGCGGTCGGCAGTCACATCCACGACGTGGCCAGGCTGGATAGCCTTGACGTGGCGCAACGGGACGAACAGCCGGATCTCGAGTTCGTCGGGGTTCACGATGCGTGCGATCACTTCGCCGCGGGCGACCTCCTCGCCGGCGCGGCGCACGCGATCCGAGACGACACCGTCGAACGGTGCGGTCAGTCGCGAGCGGTTCAGCTGATCGTCCGTCTGCGCCAGCAACGCGCGTGCCACCTGCAGGTCCGCTTCGGCGAGGTCGCGGTTCGACTGCGCCTGGTCCACGTTGAAGCGCGAGACCGCACTGCCGGACGCGCGCAACCGGGTAACTTCGCGCTCGAGCGCGACCAGGTTGACCTCGGCCCGCTTGAATCGCGCCGCCTGCTCCGCGCGGGCGAGCCCCAGTTCGCGCGAGTCCAGGCGGGCCACGAGCTGGCCGGCCTTCACCGCAGCACCGGGCTCCGCCACCCACTGCAAGCGACCGCCGACGGCCGCTGCAAGGTCGGCGGCCGAACGTGAGCGCACGATGCCCGTCGCGCGGACGGACGGTGCCAGTTGCCGCAACTCGACTTGCGCGACCTGGACCGGAGCGGACCGCTCCTGCTGGGCAATCGCTGACGACGGCAACGTAACCGCAGCGAGCAGCACGAACGCGGCCCAGGACGTGACCAATGGCGCGGCCGAACGGAACGGTGCGGGGACGGGACACTGCGTCATCATGCGGGTTCTCTCGCGAGGGCCGTGGCGTCGAGCGCCGCGGCCGGCAGGGTGGCGGTGGCGCCTTCACCGAGCCGTAACAGGCTCGGCATCAGCACCCAGGTAAACAGCGTGCCGACCGTCATGCCGCCGGCGACGACGGCGGCGAGGCCGCGATAGATCTCGGCGCCGAGGCCGGGCATGAAGATCAGCGGCGCCATGCCGAGCACGGCGGTCAGCGTCGACAGCACGATCGGCCGCGCCCGCGTCTCGAGCGCCTCGGCGACCGCCTGCCGGCGCGGGACACCGCTGCGCTCGCGGGCACGCGTCTGGTCGACCAGCAGGATGGCCGCGTTGACGACCAGGCCGAGCAGGATGATGAACCCGATCATGGTCAGCAGGTCGAGCGCCTGGAAACCGAACAGGCCGATGACCCGCAGCGCGAGGATGCCGCCCGCGACTGACACGGGGATGACGACCATCACCAGCAGGCTGTCCCGCGCGGACTTGAACAACGCCGCCATCAACGCGAACAGGATCACCAGCGCGAGCAGGAAGTTCTGCCCCATTGCGCGCAACGCCTGGTGCAGGTCGTTGACCGAACCCGCGTAGGTGAGTTGCACCTTCGGCGCCATGCTGGCACGCACTTTCGGCTCGACCTTCGTCTCCAGCAAGCCGATCGCCTCGTCGAGCGTCATGTCCTCGGGCGGCTGGAAGTTGACGCTGACGGTGCGGTGGCCATTGATGCGCACGAGTTGCGAGGGGCCGACCGTCTGGCGCAGTTCGGTCAGCTCGCCGACCGTCTGGACGCCTGCGCCCGGCGTCACGATCGGCAGCTCCGCGAGTTCTTCGGGCGTGTGCCACTCATCCGACTTGACGATGATGTCGAGGCGATCATCGCCGTCGAAGTATTCGCCGGCCCACAAGCCACCAGTGTATGCGCGGATGGCGGATGCGACCTCGGGCCGGGTGAGTCCGGAGCGCGCGATCCGCCATTCGTCGGGCACCAGCTGCAGTTCGGGCTGGTTCAGCTCCAGGCCCGGGAACGCCTGCGGATACGTCTCGGGGATCGCCTTGGGAATCTCGTCGACTGCGACCTGGGCCGCGTCCATCAATGCGCCGAGGTCCGCGCCCTGGAAATCGAGGCGGATTTCGCGCGCGTTGTCGCCATCGACCGCCAGCAACGAGCCGCGTTGCGTGTATACCTGCGTGTCCGGGAAACCGACGAAAATCTCATCCCGCAGCAGTTGCACCATCGCCGGGATCTCGCGCGGATCGTCCGGGTACACGACCGCAGTGCCGCCGGCGCCGCCCCACGCCGAGAAGTTGTAGTACTTCACCTTCGGCTGCTTGGTGCCTTCGAGGTAAGGCCGCAAGCGCTCGATCACGACCGGCGCCATTTCGGCGCGTGCCGTCTCGATGTTGCCGCCGGGCGGCAGCCGGAAGTTGTTCCAGATCATGTCCGTCTGCGCGACCGGCAGGTAGTCCACCTGCGGCGACAGCAGGACGATGACCAGCAGGCTCGCCGCCGTGATGCCGCCGATCCAGCCAAAGCGTGCGACGGGCCGGTCCGTCAGGCGCATCGCGAACCGGGTCATCGCCCGCCACCAATGCGCGTGCTGATCGGCGGGAACGCCGCGCGCCAGCGCCCAGCGGTTCGCGGCAGGAATTACCGTCATCGCCACCAGCAACGAGGCTGCGTGCGAGACCGACATCGTGATGGCGAGGTCCTTGAACAACTGGCCTTCGAGACCTTCCATGAACAGGATCGGCAGGAAGATCGCGACGCTGGTCAGCATCGACGCGATCAGCGCAGGCATCACCTCCGACGCGCCGGCGACCGTCGCCGACCAGGCGTCCTTGCCCTGCTCCATGAACCGCAGCACGTTGCCTTGCACGATCAGCGCGGCATCAATGACGATGCCGGTCGAAAACGCGAGGCCCGCCAGCGAGACGACGTTCAGTGTCCGCCCCAAAAGGTGCATCGTGATCACGGCAAAGAACAGCGAGATCGGGATCGAAGCGCCGATCACCAGCAGTGCGCGCGGACCGCGCAGGAAGTACCAGAGCCCACCCACCGCGAGCAGGATGCCGATCGCGAGGCTCTCCTGGACGAAGCCGATCGCGCGGCGGACGTAGACGCTGGCGTCCCAGGAGAGGTCGGCGTAGAGCTGTTCCTTGGCCAGTGGCCCGGCATTGAGCTCGGCGATCGCCTCCTTGATGCCGTCGACGACCTCGACGGTGTTCGAGTCCGAGGTGCGCTGCGCAGTGATGTAGTACGCCGGCACGCCGCTGCGGTACGAGAACCATCGCGCTTCGACGTGCTCGGTGCGGATGTCCGCGACGTCGCGCAGGTACAGCGGGCGATCGTCGCTCCAGCCGACGACCAGGTTGCCGAGGTCCGCGACCGGCTCGCGACCCGTGACGCGCACGGTGAATTGGCGGCGCCCCACATTGGCGAATCCCGCCGATACGTCACGGGCCGCGATGACTGTCTGCGCCAGCTGCTGCGGCGTGAGACCCAGCGCCGCGAGTCGGTGCGGATCGAAGCGCACCTGCACCTCGCGCGGCCGTCCACCCTCGAGGTTCACTCGCGACACGCCGGGAACGCGCGCCAGCCTGGGCTCGACGACTTCTTCCATCAGCTGCTGATACTGGACGGCGATGTCCGGCACCGAATGGCCGGCCACCGGGCGAACCAGCAGGGAAGCGGCATTCTGGGTCTGAAAATTGTCGCCGCCGAAGACCTGCGGCTCGTCCGCGTCCGGCGGCAACGGCGGCAGCGTGTTGAGGCGCGACACCACGTCGAGCATGACGCGCGTCATGTCCGTACCCACCTCGAACGACAGTTGCACGCCGCCGCGGCCGCGATTGGATTCCGAGCGCATTTCAGTGAGCCCCGGCAGGCCGCGCATCGCCTCCTCGATCGGCTCGATCAGCGCCTCTTCGAGTTCCGACGGTGCCGCCTCGCGCCAGTTCGCCTCGACGTACAGCTGCGGCTGCCGGGTGTCTGGCAGCAACTGGATGGGCAAGCGCAGCATGGCCAGCACGCCGAACAGCACGACGATGGCGGCGGCGGCGGTTACGGCCGCCGGGTTCTGCAGGCTGCGTTCGGAGATCCTCATCGACCCCACCCCATCGACGTTCCGACGCGACTGGCCGCGCCGCGCGAATTCTGGGCTGCACGGTGGCCGCACGCTCACTGGATACGGCGACCGGTGCCCCGGACGCGACGAAGCGTTGCGGTCCTACTGGAGTGAGATGAGGTGGCGCGTGAAAAGGTTTAAACGTCGATCGGACGATTCCTGGGGGTGTCTAGAGCGAACCCATCGCGCGGGTGAGCTGGCTGCGGGCGAGACGGCATCCAGCAAAGTGTTGTCGCGGTTGGTCAGCAACTGCACCCACAGGGTTTCTGCCTGCAGCAACTGGGTTTGCGTGCCGAGGCCGGTGCCGTACTGCTGGCGCGCGCTCCGCAGGTGTCGGGCCTGCCGGCTTCCAGTCTTAATATTAGCCATTGCTAAATTAGGCAGCACTGCTAACATGGCCACATGAAGACTCGTTCGAATCCTGCCCGGCGCCCTGCCCTGGAGGGACTCAAGCCCGACCTGGCTCGGATGACCGAGATGAACGTGCACGCCGGTGAGGCAGCCGGCTTCCTGAAGACCCTGGGCAACGAGCAGCGGCTGTTGGTTCTCTGCAGCTTGCTCGAGGGCCCCCTGTCGGTGGGGGAACTCAACGAGCGCGTCGATCTCAGCCAGTCCGCGTTGTCGCAGCACCTCGCGCTCTTGCGCGATGCCGGCCTGGTCGAGACACGACGTGAGGCCCAGTCGATCTTCTATTCATTGCCGGCCGGCCCGGTGATGCAGGTCATGGCCTTGCTGCAGGAAATCTATTGCCCCGCGGCCAGGCCGCGGCAGTCAAAGTAAGGAGAGCGCACGTGTTCCAGATGACGTTGCAAGCCGGGACGAAAATCGACGTTCACAGCAAGAACCATCGCTACCAGTATTCGACCGACGGCAGCGTGCCGAACCCACTCGAGTCGACCTATGCGGCGCTCGCCGGCTGTGCCGGGGTGTATGCGAAGAAAGCCTGCCGCGAGTTGGGCGTCGACGACACCGGCATTTCGATCTCGCTGCGCATCGTCGCCAAGGCGGGTCAACCCCTGGTACCGGCACGCTTCGTGACGACGGTGGCGTTCCCGGACCGCTTCAATGACGAACAGCAGGCAGCCGTGCTGCAGGCGATCGAGAAGTGCGCAGTCAAGGCCATCATCCAGGCTGGCCCGACCATCGAGTTCACGGCGGAGAGTGCGCAGTCCCCCAAGGCGTAGCGCTTCCTCACCTCAGGAAAAAGTGCGCCCGCGCTTTCGCGCGCGGGCGCAATGCGTCATGGTCGACGCCAGGGAGTCAATTTACGGTCGCGGCGGCGTCACACCCACATTGATCGGGTCGCCCGCCCAACCGAGCGCGGCCCAGTCGATCTGGCTGCCGGTGTGGCAGTCAGCACACGCGTTGTCTTTGCCGTACGCCATATCGGCAGGCACGACCTCGTGGTCGACCTTAAGCAGCATCACGGTGTCGACGAAAACGTACTCACCGGAGAACGCCTGACCCGTGTAGGCCGCGCCACTCGCCAGGGCCTTGGCCCAGTTGAAGCTGATCCAGAACGCGTCCGGATCGGTCGTTGCGTTGCCGAACAGGTTGGGCACCAGGACCGTGTAGGTGTTCTTGTCCGCAGGCTGGTTGCCGGTCATCTTCTTGAACGGATAGATCATGGCGCCCGGCGTCTTGTAGGTGGCCGTCGGGGAGGCCAGGTCCACTACGGCCGGCAAGCCGGTCGTGAACCTGTCGTTCACGTTGACCATCATGCGGTTCCACTTGCCGTCGAAGTAACGCAGGGTCGGCCGCACGTTGTTCCGCCACACGAAGCAGCCCTTCTGCTTCGAATACGTCGACCGGGCCGGGGTCACGGCGGGATCGGCCGGCGCGCAGGTCGCGGGCGCTGCCGCGAGGCCCGCCTGCTCCCAACGCCAGTCGGTCATGGTGGACGTCTTCTTTGCGATGACCGGGATGTGACACACCTGGCACGCCAGCGTCGTGTGTGACTGCACGATGTTCTGCACGGTCGTGCCGGCGTGGATGCCCGCGGCCGTGCCGTGACAATCGGTGCAGGTCTTCATGACGCCTTCATCCACCGAGTGGAGCGCCATGCCGCCGATGCCATGCGAGATGACGTCGCCGTTCAGGTTCTTCTTGACCTGGTGGCAAGCCACGCACGTGAACTTCGCGGTGCCGTCCGTGCCCATGTGCACGTCGTGCAGACGGGTCGGCATCTTCATGTCGTTGGCGATGTCGCCGTGCTTGACGTTGTCGTCACCACCGCCCCGGGCATGACAGAACACGCAAGCTGCTCGCGGCGGAACGCCAGCGTTCTGCGCGACGCTCTGCGCCACCTTGCTCAGGTCGACGCTGGGGTCTGGGGCGCCCGCTGTCGTCGCGCCCTTTTTGTAGGTGCCGGTCTGGTCATGGCACACGAGGCAGTCGATGTTCTTCGGGTTGCCGAAGTCGAAGTCCTTGTCCTTCCAGCCGATGCCGATGTGGCACTCGGTGCAGCGGCCTTCGTTCGAGGGCACGGCCTGGCAGAAATTATTGATGAGATCCTTCTTGCCGTGGATCCCGGACTCGTGACCCGCGATATTCGTTGCAACGCCTTGCCATTTCCAGTGACCCGTGGTCATGACGTCGTCACCGGTCTTGCCGTGGCAGTTCAGGCACTGACTCGTGCCCGTGAAGGCGTTGTCCGTGAAATAGCCTTTGTGCAGCGCGACCGGGTCATACGCACCCGTGGGGGTGCGGCAGTCATTGACGTCGACCTTGCCGTCCTTGTTCACGTCCTCGGTCTCGAGGTCCGCGATGCCGTTACCGTTGAGGTCCCAGCAGCTGAGACCGTTCGTGCCGGGCGTGCCGGTCGAACCCGTCGCGCCCGTCTGGCCGGTCGGTCCAGCGGGTCCGGTATCGCCATCGTCGCCGCTGCAGGCACTCAAGGCCAGCACAGAGACGGTCAGTACCAATCCCAATATCGATCTGAATTTGCGCATGGTCGCCTCTCCCGGCGTCGTTACTTTTGTACGAGCCAGAGTTGCATCAAGCGTGCCATATCGGCCCTTGCGCACGATTTCGTAGAAATCAGGGACATAGCGAAGTCGCGGTAGTCCACGACGCAGGATCGCTGCCACGAACGCCATACTTCGCGGCACACCACTGCCACGGATGACAGAGCATGAGTCTCCCGACCCGACCGACTGCGGAACTGGCATCCCTGATCGATCAGTTGCCTGGGTGCCGTCTGCTGCTCGATACCGATTACAGGATCGTCGCAGCCAACCCAGCCTATGCGAGCTGCTGCGGCGCGCACGCTCCATCCGATGCACTGGGTCGCCACTGCTATGAGGTCTCGCACGGCTACGACGCCCCCTGTGACAGACGTGGCGAGTCGTGTCCGCTGCAGGCGGCGAGGGAAAGTGGACGTGCCGAACGTTGCGTGCATGTGCACCACACGACGGCAGGTCCCGAGCACGTCGAAGTCGAGATCACCCCGCTGCGCGACCTCACGGGAGCGATCTCGCTCTACATGGAGCGTGTCGAGAAGCTTTCGGCGCCGGGTCGTGCAGATTCGTTCGTTGGCCGCGATCCTGCATTCCTGCGTATGCTCGAGTCGATCAAGCGCGTGGCGCCGACCGACACGTCGGTGCTGCTGCTCGGCGAAACCGGGACCGGCAAGGAGGTCATGGCACGCAAGGTCCACGAACTCAGTCACCGCGCCGACAAGCCATTCGTCGTCGTCGACTGCGCGGGCCTCGCCGAAACGCTGTTCGAGAGTGAACTCTTCGGGCACGAACGCGGCGCATTCACCGGCGCGGCGTCGCGCAAACTGGGGCTCGTCGAATCCGCAGCCGGCGGCACCTTGTTCATCGACGAGGTCGGTGACATCCCGCTGGCACTGCAGGTCAAGCTGCTTCGCGTCCTCGAAACCGGCCTGTTTCGCCGTGTCGGCGGCACGGAAATGCAGCGCACCGACTTCCGGTTGGTCGCGGCGACCCATCGTGACCTGCGTCAACTCGTCGAGGCAGGAACGTTCCGGCCCGATCTCTACTATCGCATCAGCACTTTCCCGATCACCGTGCCGCCGCTGCGGGATCGTCCGGTGGACATCCTGCTGCTGGCCGAATCGTTACTGCAGCGACCCAAGGGAACGACAGCGGGCCTGACACCTGCGGCCAGACGGGCCCTGCAGCGTTACCGATATCCCGGCAACGTGCGCGAATTGCGCAATGTCATCGAGCGGGCTTCCCTTCTCGCCGAGGATGGCGCCATCGATGTCACGCATCTGCCGGAGTCTTTCGAGCGGAACTCCGCAACCCTTGCTGCCAACGGCGAGACAGGGGAAGGGGCGGGCTCCCCGTTGATACTGGCGGAGCGTGACGCATTGAGGGCCGCTGTTCGCAATCACACCGGCAGTCGGCGCGAGTTGGCAAAGGGACTCGGGCTGAGTGAGCGCACGCTCTATCGCAAGCTCCGGGACATCGAATCAGTCCGCTAGCTTCGCGCAAGCCGCGCGGGCTGCAGTGTCAGTGATGACATTCGTGCCGCCTCGTCAATTTTTCTGGTTTCCTCCGCAAGGTGAAGACCGGCTCGATCATGCCTGTCTACGAAGAGTCCGTGCTCGAGGCGCTGGCAATCGACGTGCCGCAGTGATCAATGTCCGGGTTGCCGTTGGCGGCTGGCGTGCCCCAAGGAGCGCGTGGCGACACGGGACTTAGCGCGGCGCTGATCGTTTCGCACTGGTGGTACGCGTCCGTACGAGCGGTGAACCTTTCCTTTGTCGACGCGCCGGCGGCTGCTTGCTGTCGTCGCCCCTCACCCCCGCCGCTGCCCGCATCAGGCGGCGGAACGACGGACACTCCATGTGGCTCGGCGCCGGGCAGACGGACGCGTGCCGTAGCCCGTCTCGCATCGAACTCAACTGCCGGAGCGTGCGGTCCAGTTCGTCTGCCTTGGTCGCCAGCGCTTTGCGGTCGATCTTTGGTCGGCCGTCCGGTGAAAACATGCCGGCGATTTCGTCGAGCGAAAAGCCGGCCGCCTGCCCCAGTGCGATCAACGCCAGTCGTTCCAGCACCTGCGCATCGAACAGCCGCCGCAGGCCGCGCCTCCCGACCGAGGCGATCAGCCCCTTCTCCTCGTAGTAGCGCAGCGCCGAGGCAGGCACGCCGGACTGTTGCGCCACCGCGGCGATGTCCAGGTATCGCATCCCCTTGACCTCAAGTTGACTTGAAGTGGCACAGTGCCACCTGAGCCACTCAATGGCAAGCAACCGGGAGACAGGGAATGGACTATTTCGTTAACGCGCTCGTGATCGGCGTGGGTGCCACGGTGCTGATGGACGTCTGGGCGATCGCCCGTAAGCGTGCGTTCGACGTCCCGCTGCCCAACTACGGGCTGGTCGGACGCTGGTTCGCTCACCTGGCTCGCGGCCAGTTTCGCCACGAGTCGATCGCAGCCTCCCCGGTCGTGCCGGGCGAGCGTGTCATCGGCTGGGTCGCCCATTACGTCATCGGTGTCGCGTTCGCCGGCCTGCTGCTGGCCGTTTGGGGCCTGGAGTGGGTTCGCCAGCCTGCGATCGGCCCCGCACTGGTCGTCGGGATCGGCACGGTGGCGGCGCCCTTCCTGGTGCTGCAGCCCGGCATGGGTGCCGGTGTGGCCGCCAGCCGCACGCCTCGCCCTGCCGCCGCGCGACTCCAAAGCCTCATCACACACTCGATCTTCGGACTGGGGCTCTATGCCGCCGGTTGGATCGCGCGACTTCATTTCGTGTCGTGAACGCCACGTCAGCACACCAACACCCGCTGCAATCAGTCATCACAAAAGGAGATTAAAATGCGTATTCCCGCTCGCTTTGCACCCATCGTCTTCGGCGCCATGCTGTCCGCAATCATGGTCGCCATCGTCTCCGCCTTCGTCCTGGCCACCGCCCGGGGACTGGATCCGGGGTTCACGGCGCAATGGCTGAAGAGCTGCGCAACGACGTGGCCGGTGGCCTTTCCGACCGTGACGATCGTCGCGCCCTGGGTGCGTCGACTCGTTGCTCGCGTGACCGGCTAGCGGCGGCACAGGCCACCGGGGCCTCGCTTAGCGACGCGGCGCCGACAGGTCTTCCTCGACATGGCGCAGCAGCGCCTCGAGCAGAGCCTCGCGCGGGTAGTCGTTGTGGTTGACGACTGTGTTGCCGATGACGTTATGGGCGCGATCGATCGGCACCACCACGGCCCCGTGGTCCGCGTTGAGGAACCCGACCAGCGTACTGCCTGGGATGATCTGGTCGGAGTAGATCACCTGGCTGTCGTTGCCGGGTATTGCGCACCTACTGCCGGGCGCAAAAAAAGGGCGAGGACTCACCTGTCCCCGCCCTTGCTCGTCAGCTCCATCCTGGAGTCGGGTTAGTCTCTTCTACTGCTCAACCGTCCCGGCGACCCGGCGGCTCAGCCGCACTTCGAGTCGCCGCAATTCAGGCAGGTCATGCAGCCGTCCATCATGACGACGGCGGCCGTGCTGCACTTGAGGCACAACTGCGCGCCCTGCGGGTAGTCCGCCTTGGCGAAGGCATCCTGCTGCTTCTGCTGGGCCTCGTATTCGCTGCGCTTCTGGTCGATCAGCGCCTTGCGATGCTCGTCCATCTCGGGCTTGCGCAGCAGGCCGATCTTCTGCATGTGCTTTTCGATCACGTGGCCGAGTTCGGCGATGATCGACGGCATGAACTTGCCGCCGGCCTGCCAGTAGCCGCCGCGCGGGTCGAACACGGCCTTCAACTCTTCGACCATGAACGTGACGTCGCCACCCTTGCGGAAGACCGCCGAGATGATGCGTGTCAGCGCGACGATCCACTGGTAGTGGTCGAGGTTCTTGGAGTTGATGAAGATCTCGAACGGCCGGCGTGACTCATGCACCGTGCCTTCGTTCAGCAGGATGTCGTTGATGGTCACGTACATCGCGTGATCCGACACCGGCGTCTTGATCTTGTAGGTCGAGCCGATCAGTTCCTCCGGACGCTCGAGCTTCTCGTGCATCCGGATGATGTTCGAGCCGCGGGGGTCGGCAACCGGCTCCCTGGCCTTTGCCACGGCTGCGGCCTCGGCCTCCGCCTTTTCCTTCTCGCCGGGTTTCACCACCCGGACCTTGGTGATCTTCTTCTCGATCTTGTGCGCGCTCATCGCTTGAACTCCTTGCGGGCCGCCCGCGCTTTGCAACGCAGGGTGGCCCTGACATCTGGCATCAGAACTTGCCGTAGTAGCCTTCTTTCAGGGCGTCGTAGAGGTTGGCGGCGGTGTGCATCTCGCCGTCGTACTCGAGCTGTTCGTCGCCCCTGGCCTCGACCTCGGTGCCGTCCTCGAGCGTGAACACGTAGGTCGTGTTCTTGAGGTCCTCTTCCTTGACCAGCACGCCCTGGAACGCTTCCGGGTTGAAGCGGAACGTGGTGCAGCCCTTGAGGCCCTGCTCGTGCGCGTAGAGGTAGATGCCCTTGAAGTCCTCGTAGTTGTAGTCCGTCGGCACGTTCGCGGTCTTCGAGATCGACGAGTCGATCCACTTCTGCGACGCCGCCTGGATATCCACGTGCTCGCGCGGCGTGATGTCGTCGGCCGTCGTGAAGTATTCGGGCAGCTTGTCGGCCGCGGTCGTGCCGCCGGGGATCGCGTTCGGGTTGATCAGCTCGCGGTAGGCCAGCAGCTCGAACGAGAAGACGTCGATCTTTTCCTTCGACTTCTTGCCTTCACGGATCACGTTGCGGAAGTAGTGATGCGCGAACGACGGCTCGATGCCGTTGGAAGCATTGTTGGCCAGCGAGAGCGAAATCGTGCCCGTGGGCGCGATCGAACTGTGGTGCGTGAAGCGCGCACCCCGCTGCGCCAGCTTGTCGACGAGCTCCGGCGCGACTTCGCCCACTCGCTGCATGTACCGGCTGTAACGTGCGTGCAACACACGGCCGGGCAGCTTGTCGCCGGCCTTGATGCCGTCGCGAACCATCTCCGGACGCTTGCGCAGCATCTCGGCCGTGACGACGAACTCTTCGGTCATGATCGGCGCCGCGCCCTTCTCGTCGGCGAGGGCCAGGCCGGCCTCCCAGCCGGCGATCGCCAGCTCCTTCGAGACGCGCTCGGTGAAGCCGACCGCTTCGCGCGAGCCGTACTTCATGCGCAGCATCGTGATCGTCGAGCCGAGCCCCAGGAAACCCATGCCGTGGCGGCGCTTGCGCGTGATCTCGTTGCGCTGCTGCTCGAGCGGCAGGCCATTGATCTCGACCACGTTGTCGAGCATGCGCGTGAAGACGCGCACGACCTGGCGGTATTCCTCCCAGTCGAAGCGGGCTTCGTCCGTGAACGGGTCACGCACGAAATTGGTCAGGTTGATCGAGCCGAGCAGGCACGAGCCATATGGCGGCAACGGCTGCTCGCCACACGGGTTGGTCGCGCGGATCGTCTCGCACCACCAGTTGTTGTTCATCTCGTTGACACGGTCGATCAGCACGAAGCCGGGCTCGGCGAAGTCGTACGTCGAGGACATGATCACGTCCCACATGCGCTTCGCCGGCAGGGTCTTGTAGACCTTGCACAGCACCAGGCCTTCCTCGTTATGGACGTAGTTGGACGCGTCCGGCCATTCACGCCAGAGGAATTTGCTGCGATCCGCGGTGTCTTCGCCGACGATCTCGGCTGCGCGCACCGGGAAGGCGAGTTGCCAGTCCTTGTCTTCGCGCACGGCACGCATGAATTCGTCGGTGATCAGCAGCGACAGGTTGAACTGGCGCAGCCGGCCCGCTTCGCGCTTGGAGCGGATGAACTCCATCGCGTCAGGGTGACCGATGTCGAACGTGCCCATCTGCGCGCCGCGGCGGCCGCCGGCCGACGACACGGTGAAGCACATCTTGTCGTAGATATCCATGAACGAGAGCGGGCCCGAGGTATAGGCGCCCGCACCCGACACGTAGGCGCCGCGCGGACGCAGCGTCGAGAATTCGTAGCCGATGCCGCAGCCGGCCTTCAGCGTGAGGCCCGCCTCGTGCACCTTGCCGAGGATGTCATCCATGGAGTCGCGGATGGTGCCCGACACGGTGCAGTTGATCGTCGACGTGGCCGGCTTGTGCTCCAGCGCGCCGGCGTTCGAGGTGACGCGACCGGCCGGGATCGCGCCACGGCGCAATGCCCACAGGAACTGCTCGTTCCAGGTCTCGCGGACCTCGGGCGCTTCGACGTCGGCGAGGGCCCGGGCAACACGCTTGTAGGTGTCGTCCATCGAGCGGTCGATCGGTGTCCCGTCCTTGGCGGACAGGCGGTATTTCTTGTCCCAGATGTCGAGTGACGCTTCCTGGAACGGGATGCTGCGCGCATCAGATGAATGCAATTTCACGGCGGTGCTCATTGCGGCAACACGGCTCCCCGGCTCTCGGTGGCTGCAGATTGATTTGAAATAATCCCCTTCAGGCTGCTGCCCACGCCAGCGACCGGCGCAAACAGCGAAACCCGACCGGCCCAGGGTGCGCGGTCTGCTCGGAGTGCCCAGGAACCCCCTGAAGGACACTCGTGCCGGACACAACATCTAGGGTCAGGGGGGCAAGACTATGCACCGTCCGAACCCCCGTCAACTGCTGATTTCGTCCGCCTGCAGCAGCCTCGGCTGAAGTTTTTTCACTTGTGTTTCATGCACTTACAAGACCGAGACCAAAAAGCCCCGGGATGCCCTAAACGCCTTCCCCGTCAAGAGGTATTTTGCGGCGTGAACACAACATCTTGTGTTGACGACGTTGCACCGGCAACGCACTGCCCCCGCACACGATATCCACAGGCTTGCCCACACGCCTGATCGGCGCGCCCCGCGGAACTCGCGACGAAGTTGACAGTCCCAAGCGTGACCGGCCGGAACGAGGGACCGAAATGTCGCCTGTTAAACTCCGCGCCGCCCTCGGCGGAACCGTCAGCAAACAGTCAGGAATCCATTGCCCATGAAGCTTCCCTTGAGCCTCGCCACTTTCGTGCTCGCCGCCTGGGCTTCGGTCGCCGGCGCGCAGCTCCCGGCGGTCGTCGGCGAGACGCCGGTGCCGTCGCTGGCCCCGATGCTGAAGCGCGTCACCCCGGCCGTCGTGAACATCGCGACCCGCGGCACGGTCCAGGAACAGAACCCGCTGATGAACGACCCGTTTTTCCGCCGCTTTTTCGACGTGCCGAACCAGCCGCGGCAGCGTGAATTCCAGAGCGCGGGCTCGGGCGTGATCGTCGACGCGAAGAACGGCTACATCATCACCAACGCGCACGTGGTCGAGAACGCCACCGACATCACGGTGCAGCTGCTCGACAACCGCTCGCTCAAGGCAAAGGTCGTCGGCGCTGATTCCGGCTCCGACGTTGCCGTGCTCAAGGTGCAGGCCGGCAACCTCGTCGACCTGCCGATCGCCGATTCCGATCGCGCCGAAGTCGGCGATTTCGTCGTCGCCATCGGCAACCCGTTCGGCCTCGGCCACACGGTGACGTCGGGCATCGTCAGCGCGCTCGGCCGCTCGGGCATCAACCCCGAAGGTTACGAGGACTTCATCCAGACGGACGCGTCGATCAACCCGGGCAATTCCGGCGGCGCGCTCGTCAACCTCGGTGGCCAGCTGGTCGGCATCAACTCCGCCATCCTGTCGCGCACCGGCGGCAACATCGGCATCGGCTTCGCGATCCCGTCCAACATGATGAAGATCGTGATGAACCAGCTGATCAAGTACGGCTCGGTCAAGCGCGGCGTGCTCGGCGTGAACATCCAGACACTGGCGCCGGAGATCGCGCAGAGCATGGGGCTGCCGGACTCCACGCAGGGTGCGCTGGTCTCGCAGGTCGTCGATGGTTCACCGGCGGAGAAGGCAGGCGTGCAGGCGGGCGACGTCATCACGGCCGTCAATGGCCGCCCGGTCAAGGACGCGGGCAGCCTGCGCAACTCGATCGGCCTGCTCAGCATCGGTGAAAAGGTCGACCTCTCGCTGATGCGCGACGGCAAGCCGCGACGCGTGACGGCGACGGTCAGCGAACGCGACGCGGTCGCCGAGGCCAAGGCAGCAGGAACGCATTCCGGCCTCGAAGGCGCGGACCTGACCGACAGTCAGAACGGCGTCTTGATCCGCTCCGTGGCAGACGGCAGTCCCGCCGCCCAGCGCGGCTTGCGCGCCAACGACGTGATTCTCGCCGTCGGCCGCGTGCGTGTCGCCACCGTGGCGGACTTCAAGAAGGCCACCGAAGGCCAGGAAGCGTTCGTGCTGCAGATCCGCCGGGGCAATGCGATGCTCGTGATCCCGATCCGCTGAACCGCCGGTTCATTCCCCCGAGGCGCAGAGCACATGTCATTGCAGGTCTGCGTCCTCGGCGGGACGGGGTTCATCGGGCAGGAAATCGTGGCGCGGCTCGGTGCCGCCGGCCACGACGTCAAGGTGCTGACGCGCGATCCCGCAAGGCACCGTGACCTGCAGGTGCTGCCGTCGGTGCGGCTCGTGCCGGCCGACGTGCACGACGAGCAACGGCTCGAGGACGAGTTCCAGGGCTGCGATGTCGTCATCAACCTGGTCGGCATCCTCAACGAGACCGGACTCGGCCGTGGCAATGGCGAACAGTTCCGTCGCGTGCACACCGAGCTGCCGCAGAAATGCGTGCGCGCCTGCCGTGCAACAGGCGTCCAGCGCTATCTGCACATGAGCGGGCTGAAAGCCGATTCGCAGCGCGGCCCGAGCCACTACCTGAAGTCAAAAGGTCTCGCCGAGGACTACGTGCGCGAGCACTGCGCTGCGGGTTCACCGGAGTACGTGATCTTCCAGCCCTCCGTCGTTTTCGGGCCAGGCGATGCGTTCATCAACAACTTCGCCGGTATCCTGAAGATCACGCCGGGTGTCTTGCCGCTTGCTTGCGCCGACGCGAAATTCGCACCGGTCTACGTCGGCGACGTGGCCGATGCTTTCGTTTCTTGCCTGGATCGCAAGGACGTCGCTGGCCGCAGCTTCCAGCTGTGCGGACCCGACGCAATGACGCTCGGCGACATCGTGCGCCTGACCGCCCATTACCTCGGGCTCAAGCGCGTGGTGATTCCCCTGCCGCGTGCCGTCTCACGCGTGCAGGCCGCCGTCATGGATTTCGTCCCGGGCAAGCCGTTTTCGACCGACAATTTCCTGTCCGCCACGCTCGACTCCACCTGCGACTGCGACGGCCTCGCCGAGCTCGGGATCGAGCGGACGGCAATGCGCAGCGTGTTGCCGCGCTACCTGCAGCGGCGTTGAACGGCAACGGCCCGCGGGCCACGAGTGCAACAACAGCCGACAGCGGGGCGCGAGTGGGACAGCAATCGACAGCGGACTGCTAACGCGGCACTGGCGTAGCGCGGCATAGCTCGGCGTGGCGTTCTTTCACGCTGAGACTGCGGGTGGATTCGACCTCGCCGTAAAAGGCCGGCAGCGAACCGGCCGCCTGCAACGTCCGCCGCAGACCCGGCACGCAATCCTCGTACGTCGCGACGGCGGCCAGGTGCGCATTGTTGAGCGAGCGCGCAAACCAGCCGTCGTACCCCGCGTAGCCGCCCCAGTGGGCGCGTAACTGCTCGTAGCGGAACTCGAGCTGTCCGAATTCGCGCTGCTTGTCGGTGCGCATGGTGGCGGGTGGCAGGCCCGAGGCGTAGAGCTGTGCGAGCCGGCTGCGCGCATCACGCAGCAGCGCCGCGAACTCCTTCTGTCTCGCCATCGCTGCTTCGTGCGCGACGATCTCGCCCGCCCTGCCCTGCTGCTGCAGCCAGCGGCGAATGCCTTCGTCCTCGACGACGCTCGCGAACGCCTCGTTGACCTCGCTGTCGTCGGCAAAGTAGAGCCGTTCGTGCGCAAGCTCGTGGAAAATCGTGCCGACGAGACGCGTATCGCGCCAGCCGAGCATCGAGCCGAACACTGGATCCGGCAGGTGCCCCAGCGTGGAGTACGTCGGGACGCCGTCCACGCTCACGTCGTCCCCTCGCAGCGACAGCTTCAGGCCGTAGGCATGCGCGCGCTGCTCGTCGAAATAGCCGCGGTAGGCGATGCAGCCCGTGATCGGGAAGCACCAGTGGCGTGGCTCGACCGAGAATTCCGGCGTGGCCACCACGTTGTGCACGACGTAGGGGCGCCCCATGTCGGCGAACTTACGGTAGCTCTTGCCGTCGTGGAGCGCGAGTTCATCGATCGCGAATGCGCGTGCCGCTTCGACCAGTTGCAGTCTTTCCTTCGTTTTCGCTGTTGTCGTCGGGTCTGCCAGCACCTCCGCAATCGGTTTGCTGCGATGGATCACCTGTGCCTGGCCGCTTGCTGCCTGCAGTACATAGCAGCCGCTCAACGCGAGTGTCGCGAGGGCGATGGCGGCGGTTCGCAGGCGGTGCGGGTGCATGCGGTCAGCTTAGCGAAGCTGCTTCACTGCGCGTAGCTTCGTTGCGCACGGATCGCGCTGGGGACGGAATTCATTCAGGACGGCTGGCAATAGCGGGCGATCCGGGGCCTTTCCCAGGGCTTGGAAAGGCAGACACGCGCCCTGGGAAAGGCCCCGGATCGCCCGCTTTTGAGACCGCGCCTGGGCGACTTTTCCGCCAGCAGCGGAAAAGGTCGCACGGCGCACGCGGCATTGAGAGCTGCGGATCGCAGCATCCAACCGCAATGCCCCCGAACAACTGCCGCGATCGCCGCCATCGACCTCGCACTTTTCGCATGAGCCGGCTCCGATCGTGTCGTATCAGGCTACCTGCGCCGTGCGAGTCGTCGGGCATGGGATGCTGCCCCGACTTGGTCAGTGCTGTATCGCCCGACGAGTCGTTCAGGCGCGCGATGCAGGAGCGGTTGATCCGGTGCCTTTCCCCGAGCGCGTGTCTGCCTTTCCAAGCTCGGGGAAAGGCACCGGATCAGCCGCTCGTGGCGCCGATGCCTGGACGAACTCAGCTACGATTCAGCAATGAAAACCTACCTGGTCGGGGGCGCAGTGCGCGACACCCTCCTCGGCCGACCCTACACCGAACGCGACTACGTGGTCGTCGGCGCACAGCCCGACGACCTGCTCGCGCTCGGCTACCGCGCCGTCGGCAAGGACTTCCCCGTTTTCCTGCACCCGCAGACCGGCGACCAGTACGCGCTGGCCCGGACGGAACGCAAGACCGGCGCGGGTTACTACGGCTTCGCGACCCGCTTCTCTCCCGACGTCACGCTCGAGGACGATCTCGCGCGACGCGACCTCACGATCAACGCGATGGCGCAGTTGATCGCCGACGAGGACGGCCACGGCAGCGGTGAGGTCGTCGATCCCTACGGCGGCCGTCGCGACCTCGAGGCGCGCGTGCTGCGCCACGTGTCACCCGCCTTCGTCGAAGATCCGCTGCGCGTCTTGCGCGTGGCCCGATTTGCGGCGCGCTTTGCACCACTGGGCTTCACCGTCGCCCCCGAGACGATGCAACTGATGCGGGAGATCGTCGGCACCGGCGAACTGCAGGCGCTGGTGGCTGAGCGCGTCTGGGTCGAAACCGAGCGCGCGCTGGGCGAAAGGACGCCGACGGTATATTTCGACGTGCTGCGCCAGTGCGGAGCGCTCGCGGCGCTGTTCCCGGAGATCGACCGCCTGTTCGGCGTGCCGCAGCCGGCCAAGTGGCATCCCGAAATCGACACCGGCCTCCATACGCTGCAGGTGCTCGACGTCGCGTGCGAGTTGTCGAATGAAACGACAGTGCGTTTCGCAGCGCTCGTGCACGACCTCGGCAAGGGCGTCACGCCGCGGGACCAGTGGCCGAGCCACCTCCGACACGAGCAGCTGGGCGTCGAGGTCATCGGCCAGTTGTGCGAGCGCCTGAAGGTCCCCAGCGACTTCCGCGAACTCGGGCAGCTGGTGTCGCTCGAGCACCAGCGCATCCATCGCGCGAGCGAAATGGTGGATGCAACGGTGCTCGGCGTGCTGGAAGCCACCGACGCGTTTCGCCGGCCCGAGCGGTTCGAAAAAGTGCTGCTCGCGTGCGAAGCGGATGCCCGGGGGCGCGGTCCAGAGCTGCGAGCAAGACCTTATCCCCAGGCGCAGTTCTTTCGCGACTGCTTCCGCGCTGCGGCCGCGGTCAAACTCGACGCCGACGTGATGAAGCAGTTGGCGGGGCCCGCTATTGCGCAGGCGTTGCGCGTGGCGCGGGTCGGGGCGATCCGGAACCTGCGGGGGCGCTGAATATCAGAGCGAGTGCCGCAGGTCCCGCGTCGTAAAGCCTCGCAGCGGCGCAGCGTAGTCCTTCGACAGCGCGATGACCTTGAAGCGCTCGCCCATTTCACCGGGCAGCGTCAGCACCATTGCCTGGCGTGACAGGTTCAGGCGCTGGACCAGGTCGAGCCCCTCGACGTTGGCGACGAAATCGCCGAGGCCGCAACCGATGAGGAAATGCGCCTGCGTCGTGTAGCCGGCCACCTCGCAACCCGCGCCTTGTGCTGCTTCGGCGACGGCCGTGAAATCGACCCAGGCGGTGATGTCCTGCAGGCCGACGCGAGTGAGCGCGTCCTCGTGGAAGCGGTGCCGGAAGTGGCAGAGCAGCGTGCCGCGCGTGCGCTCGGCGGAGTAGTACTCGCGTCGCGGCAAGCCGTAGTCGACGAACAGCAGGACGCCGCGCTCGAGCGAATACGCGATCGACTGGAACCATTCCGCCAGGCCCATGCAAACTTCAGACTCGTAGCCGTCCGGGAGTGCGATACCCGTGTCCTTTTCGATCCTGCGAACGGCCGCAACCAGCCGCGAAGCGCCCCGCACTTCGCTCAACTGCAATCGACCGAACTCTGAACTGACGCCGAGCGCATTGACGTCGCCGCTGCGGATCGCAAAGCGCTCGACGGTCAGCGCGTCGAGCACCTCGTTCGCCAGGATCATGCCGATGAAGGGCGCTTCCGGCAGCGAATCCAGCCATTGCACGCGCGGCAGCAAGTGCGGCACGCGCTGCTGCAAGGTTTCGCGCTGGCGCTCGCACAGGTCCGCGCTGAGGTCGAGGATCCAGTACTCGGCCGGCAACGCTCCCTGCCGTTCGAGCTCGACCAGCAACTCAGCGGCCATCACGCCGGAACCGGCCCCGAGTTCGAGCAACCGTGATTCCGGCCCCAGTTCGCGAATGACCTCGGCGCATTGTGTCGCCAGGCAGCGGCTGAACACCGGTGCCACTTCAGGTGCCGTGATGAAATCGCCCGCCGCGCCGAACTTTTGCGCCCCGGCACTGTAGTAGCCGAGGCCCGGCTCGTAGAGCGCGAGCTGCATGAAGCGATCGAAGCCGATCCACCCGCCCGCGGCCTCGATGACCGACCGGATGTGTTGCACGAGTGCCGCGCTGTGCGTCGCCTCGTCGGGGGTCAGCTCGGGCAGGTCCAGGGGGACGGTCATCGGCGGTGGAATCCTTTGGCGCGGACAGCCCGAAGAGGCTGAGGTATCTTGCGGCTCGACGCCCGTGCCGATGGCATCGGGCGCGCGCACCCACCCATGACAGTGCAACGATTCACGCAACCATGAGCACCGCTGCTGACTTCCCGCTGGCTGGACGCTGCGCATTGGTGACGGGCGGCGCACGCCGGCTCGGCGAAGCCATCGTACGCAAACTGCACGCCGGTGGCGCGTCGGTCGCCGTGCATCATCGTACGTCGGGCGGCGAGGCAGACAGCCTGGTCGGCGACCTCAATGCGATCCGTGCCGGTTCCGCGGCGGCGTTCGCCTGCGACCTGCTCGACGTCACGACCTTGCCGGCTCTCGTCGCCGACGTCGTCGCGCGCTTCGGCCGGCTCGACATCCTGGTCAACAACGCGTCGAGCTTCATGCCGACACCGATCGGCACGATCACCGCGGAACAGTTCGACGACCTGCTCGGCACGAACCTGCGCGCACCGTTGTTCCTGTCGCAAGCCGCTGCACCTGAACTGCGCAAGAACCGCGGCCTGATCCTGAACCTCGTGGACATTCACGGCCTGCGGCCGTTGCAGGCGCATCCGGTCTATTCGGCCGCGAAGGCCGGCCTGATCATGCTGACGAAATCGCTCGCCCGCGAGCTCGGCCCCGAAGTGCGGGTGAATGCCATTGCCCCCGGTCCCGTGCTGTGGCCGGAGGGCGGGCTCGACCCGACCCTGCAGGACGAGATCATCGCCAAGACCGCCCTGAAGCGTACCGGCTCGCCGGACGACATTGCCCGCACCGCCTGGTTCTTCGCGGCGGAAGCGCCTTACGTCACGGGACAGGTCCTCGCCGTCGACGGCGGTCGCAGCGTCTAGAGGCATCGCCGCGTTCCCCGGCGCGACTTCGACCGGTGGGGCGTCATGCCTGGTCGACCCGCGAGTCGTCATGCGTGGTTGCCACTCGCAGGCACCCACGCCAGGTCCACCGGCCGCAACGCGTGCGCTTGCGTCGCCTGCATGCGCCGCCACAACTCACCCAGCGTGCGCCGCTCGATCGGGTGCACGGTCGCGGGCGCAATCTCCGCCGCCGGGCCCAGCATGTAGGGACGCTTGAGTAGATCCGGCCGCGGCAGCGTGAGTCCCGGCTCGGCGCAGACCGTGTCGCCAAACAGCAGGATATCGAGGTCCATCGTGCGCGGCGCCCACTTCGGCGCCAGGCGCTCGCGCCCACACGCAGCCTCAGCCTCGTGCAGCCGCTCGATCACCCGGTCGACGGTCAGGCCGGTGCGGAAGCCGACGACGAGGTTGATGAAATCGTCGCCCTCGAAGCCGACAGCAGCATTGGCATACGCGCGGGACACGGTCAGCGGGGCGAAGTGCCGGTCGAGCACGTCGAGCGCACGCCGCAGGTTCGCGATCGGCGCGACGTTGCTGCCCGCCGCGACGTAGACCGGGGTGGTGGTCACGGCCTCTTGTAGTCTTCGCGGCGACGCTCGATGACGATGCCGACATCGCGCGAGCCTCGCAGCGCGCCCTGTTTGTTCAGCCGGACCTTGACCGACGGTACGTCGAATTCCGTGAGGATGATCTGCGCGATGCGGTCGGTCAGGGTCTCGACGAGCTGGAACTCCGACTCGCTCACGAACTGCAGCAGCCGCTTCGACACCTTCTTGTAGTCGAGCGTGTCGTCGATGTGGTCGCTCGCGGCCGCCTTGCGGATGTCGGTCGACATCTCGAGGTCGATCACGACCTTCTGCTTGATCTTCCGCTCCCAGTCCCAGATGCCGATGATGCAGTCGGCCGTGAGGCCGGTCAGGAAAATGGTGTCCATCGTTGCCGTCTGTTCGCTCGGGTGGGCCGGTCGGTTCGAATCTGTTCCAGGTCGCGTGATCCGTCTTGCCTTGCGCGGGCGGCCTCACTCGGCTGGTGCGGGCGGCACCAGGTCCGTCATCGGCCAACGTGCGCGGGCACGGATCGAAAAATCGTCGCGTTCGCCTGCAGCGAGCCGCAGTTGCCCGAGCAACGCGATCATCGCCGCGTTGTCGGTGCAGAACTCGGCGCGAGGATAGACGACCCGGACCCCCCGCTGCTCGCCCATCGCAAGCATGCGCGCACGCAGCCGCCGGTTGGCGCCCACGCCGCCGGCCACGACCAGCGTGGCAGCACCCGTCGCGTCGATTGCCCGCTGGCACTTGATCACGAGCGTATCGACCACGGCTTCTTCAAAACCTCGCGCCGCGTCGGCCCGCGCCTGTGGGTCGAGTTCGCCGTGATTGCGCAGCGCGACGACCACCGCCGTCTTCAGGCCGCTGAATGAGAAATCGAGACCCGGACGCTCGGTCAGCGGGCGCGGGAAGCGAAACACGTCGGGCCGGCCCTGTTCGGCGAGCGCGGCCAGTTGCGGTCCGCCGGGATACCCCAGTCCGAGCAGCTTCGCCGTTTTGTCGAAAGCCTCGCCGGCCGCATCGTCGAGTGAACTCCCGAGCAGTTCGTACCGGCCGACGCCCTCGACCCGGGCGAGCAACGTATGACCGCCCGAGACCAGCAGCGCGACGAACGGGAATTGCGGCGGCTCCGGCTCGAGCAGCGGCGCCAGCAGGTGCCCTTCCATGTGATGGACCCCGATGCAGGGCAGGTCCCAGGCATAGGCGAGGCTCCGGGCCACGGCGGCACCGACCAGCAGGGCCCCGACAAGACCCGGGCCGCTGGTATAGGCGATGCCGTCGAGCAGCGCGCGACCCCCACTCCGCTCGACCGCTTTTTCCAACAGGGGCAATACCTTACGCAGGTGGTCGCGCGAGGCGAGCTCGGGCACGACGCCGCCGTAGGTCGCATGCAGGGCGACCTGGCTGTACAGCTCGTGCGCCAGCAGGCCGGCCTGGCCGTCGTAGACGGCGGCGGCGGTCTCGTCGCACGAGGTTTCGATCCCCAGAACCCGCATGTGGTCGCTCGCTGTGCCCGTGGCAGTGATGGACGAAGCCCGGAGTCCGGACGGCCTGGCAGGGGTCCTGGACGCCGCTGCTTTTGCATTTCCAAGCCGCGATCACTAGAATTCGCGGTCCCTTGCTGGCCGTGTGTCCCCCGGGACCCGGCTGGCTGTCCAACAACCTTTCGATGACTGGCGCCCAGGCCACTGGCCGGCCGTTCAGCCGTTTTGACCGATTGACGAGGTTTCGATGCCCAGCGTCCGCATCCGTGAGAACGAATACTTCGATGCCGCCCTGCGCCGCTTCAAGCGTGCGTGTGAAAAGGCCGGCGTGCTGACGGAACTTCGTCGCCGCGAATTCTACGAGAAGCCGACGCAGGAGCGTAAGCGCAAGAAGGCGGCTGCCGTGAAGCGCCACCAGAAGCGCAGCACCCGCGACTTCTCGTCCGCGCCCCGCGTCCGCAATTTCTGAGCCGTCGGCCCGATCGACCGCGTTGCGGTTGATCGAGCCTTGGTTCCAGCCGCGACGACGCACGCCACCCCGATGACCACGACTTCCCTCAAGGAGCGGATCACCGAGGACATGAAGTCCGCCATGCGCGCGGGCGAAAAAGAGCGTCTCGGCACCATCCGCATGCTGCAGGCTGCGATCAAGCAGCGCGAAGTCGATGAGCGCATCTCGCTCGACGACGCGCAGGTGCTGTCGGTCATCGAAAAGATGCTGAAGCAGCGCAAGGAATCGATCGCCCAGTTCGAGCTGGGTGCGCGACCCGATCTGGCGGCCAAGGAACAGGCCGAAATCGAACTACTGACGGTCTACCTGCCCGCGCAGCTCTCCGACGTCGAAGTCGATGCCCTGATCAAGGATGCGATCGCGTCCACCGGTGCCGCGTCCGTCAAGGACATGGGCAAGGTGATGGCGATCGTGAAGGCGAAGGCTGCGGGGCGAACTGACATCGGCGCGGCCAGCGCCCGCATCAAGGCGGCGCTCTCCGCCTGATCCGGCTGGGTGCCGGTGCGCCTTGGTTGGGCGCTTTTTACTTTGTTTTTGTGACGCTGCGCGTTTTCGCGCGGCGAGTCGTATTCAGGACGACAACGGTCCGAGGTGGGGGTTCGGCGTCGTTCTCCGCGCCCGGAAAGGCAGACACGGGCGCGGGAGAACGAGCCCGAACCCCGACCTGCATGCGGCGCCTGAGCGTCTCGCCGGGCGGGAAGCACAGTCGATAAATGCAAAGTGCAGATCGCGCCCGCCGAGACGCACGGCGCATGCAGCCGGATAGAGGCGTCGAAGCCGATTGATGCGGGAACCGAGGGTTCAGGCGCGCGACCAATTTCATCGTTGGGTGACGTGCGCGTGCTGGTCGGTCTGGGTACTGCGCTAATGCCGGTGGATTTGGGTGTGGCGCTGGTGCCGTTCGCAACGGCAGGGATCCGCCACGATTGCGAGTGCAGGCATCGGTCGGCAGCGATCTGTCGGGGTGCGGTCCGTGGACGCCGCTTGCACCGTGCGAGTTTTCGGGCCCGGCCGAAAACTCGCTCAGGTGCGTCGTATCGAGCGCTCAGTCCGGTGGCTTTTCCGACGGGCGTATCTGCCTTTCCGCCCGTCGGAAAAGCCACCGGACTGAGCGCCCGCGATCCGCCTCCTGACTGCAAGTTCAGCTACCCGAAAAGCCGCTCTTGCGAGCACTGACCCGCACCCCCACTATCGCTACCCGACCCGACGCCGAATCCGCACCGTGGCCCGCATCCCCCAGCATTTCATCGACGAACTCGTCGCCCGCACCGACATCATCGAGGTGATCGGCAGCCGCGTGCAGTTGAAGAAAGCCGGTCGCGAGTACAAGGCCTGCTGCCCGTTCCACGACGAGAAAACGCCATCGTTCTGGGTCAGCGTCGACAAGCAGTTCTATCACTGCTTCGGCTGCGGCGCCCACGGGACGGTGCTCGGCTTCGTCATGGACTACGACCACCTCGGCTTCATCGAAGCAGTCGAGGACCTCGCGGCGCGAGCCGGTCTCGAAGTGCCGCGCGAAGGCGGCGCCGCTGCCGGCCCGGTCAACCCTCACGACGAGCTCTTCGTCGCAATGGAACGGGCGGCGCTCTACTTCCGCCAGTGCCTGAGCGGCGACTCGCGTGCACGCGACTACGTCAAGCGCCGCGGCCTCGACGCCGATGCCTTGCAGAAGTTCGGTATCGGTTACGCCGCCGCCCGCTGGGACGGGCTGCTCGAACGGTACGGCGGCACCGAGGACGAGCGGCACGTGCTGCTGCGCGCGGGATTGATCATCGAGCGCCAGCCGCAGCAGCAAGAAACCACGGGCACCGCGGCATCGGGCGCGGGTTCGGGGATGGGTTCGGGCAGCATCGATGCGTCCACGTCGGCCGCCGGCGCTGCCACCACCAGCACCTACGCGCGCGAACGCGGCTTCTACGACCGTTTTCGTGATCGCGTCATGTTCCCGATTCGCGACACGCGTGGCCGCACGATCGGTTTCGGCGGTCGTGTGCTCGATCAGGGCGAACCGAAGTACCTGAACTCGCCCGAGACCGAGCTCTTCCACAAGGGTCGCGAGCTCTACGGCCTGTACGAAGCAAGGCAGGCGACGCGCAGCCTGCAGCGACTGATGGTGGTCGAGGGCTACATGGATGTCGTCAGCCTGCACCAGGCCGGCATCACGTACGCGGTGGCAACGCTTGGCACGTCGACGACGCCAGAGCACTTGCAACGCATCTTCCGTCTTGTCGGCGAAGTGGTGTTCTGTTTCGATGGTGACCGTGCCGGCCGCGCGGCGGCGTGGCGCGCGCTTGAGAACGCCGTCGCCGAGGTCAAGCAGGGACGGCAGGTGCGCTTCCTGTTCCTGCCCGACGGGCACGATCCCGACACGCTCGTGCGCGAGGAAGGCAAGGAGGCGTTTGAAGCCCGACTCGCCGGCGCAATGCCCCTGTCCGAGTACCTGATCCGTGAACTCTCATCGCGCGTGGAGACCGGCAGCGTGGACGGCCGGGCCAAGCTGGTCGAGCTGGCGCGGCCACTGGTGCGCAGGATTCCGTCCGACGTCTACCGCGAACTGCTGGTCAATCAACTGGCAGGGGTCGTCGGCATGTCCCCGGCCCGCCTCAACGAGCTGTTGGGAGGCGACAGTCCGGAGGCCCCGGGCGGCGGTGGCCAGCAGAACCGCGCCGTGACCTCCACCAGCGGCTCCTATTCCGAAAGAAATTCAAGCGGTTACGAGCGTCCGAGCGGTCTGGGCGGGGCGCGCTTCGGTGCTTCGCACGCGGCGGCACCGGGCCGTGGCAACCTGGTCCGGCAGGCAGTGACGCTGCTGGTGCACCATCCAGCGTCCGCCACGGCCATCAGTGGCCAGCAGATCGATGCCGTGGCGGCCATCGACCGACCCGGCATCCCGCTGTTGGCGGAGCTGCTGACCCAGTTGCGGGAAGACCCGCCCGCCAATACCGCGGGGGTCCTGGAGCGTTGGCGCGACCGGCCGGACCAGGGCTCGCTGGCCAAGCTGGCCTCGGCCGTCTGCCTCGCGCCGGACGCGGCCGGCGCAGCCGCGGAACTGAAATCGGCCCTGAACCGTCTCATTACCGAGGAATCGCCGGTCCGGCGGCTCGATGAACTGATGGCCAAGGCGCGGGATTCGTCGCTGGACGACACCGAAAAGCTGGAATTGCAGGCACTGCTGCAGGCGCGGAGCCCGGCCGCCCGCAAGCCACCCGCAGCACCTCGATAATCGGGCGCGACCCCTCCCCGGCGTGGTAGGATTCCGCTCTTTTTTAGACCCTCCGTGAGGCGTCCCATCTTGAGCAAGACGACGGCACGCAAACCGGTCAAGAAGCATCCCGCGAGCAAGTCCGCACCGGCGGCCAAGAGCAAGACGGCGCTGCACCGCAAGGCAGCAGCGTCAGCCAAGGCCAAGCCCGCGGTGAAGAGCGCGGCGAAGCCTGCGACCAAGCCCACCAGGGCGTTGAAGGCGGTGAAGCCCGTAACCCTGCAGCGCAAGAGCGCTGCGGCTGCACCTGCAACAAAAGCGGGCCACAAGCCCGTGGCGCCGGCCAACAAGCACGCACCGGCCAGCAAGCATGTGCCGGCCAGCAAGCACGCGCCGGCCAGCAAGCACGCGCCGGCCAAGGCCGCTGTCGCACCCGCTGCCGTGAAGCACGCAGCCCCTGCTGCCCCTGCCAAGGCGGCCAAGCCCGCGGTGCCGCCGAAGTCTGTCGCGCC
The DNA here is from genome assembly GCA_963846315.1 of uncultured Gammaproteobacteria bacterium. Lineage (GTDB taxonomy): Bacteria > Pseudomonadota > Gammaproteobacteria > Steroidobacterales > Steroidobacteraceae > RPQJ01. Next base: position 106,890 of record CAWJVM010000003.1, on the reverse strand, counting down.
GGCGGCCAAGCCGGCTGGCGTCGCGCCGGTCACCATCGCAGTGCCGGCCAAGCCCGAGAAGGCCGGCCGCAAGGCAAGCAAGGAGAAAGCCGAAAAGATCGAGCTCAAGCTGCCCGCGAGCACGCCGGAAGACCGACAGTCGCAGCTCAAGCTGCTGATCGCACGCGGCAAGGAACAGAGCTTCCTGACCTACGCCGAAGTCAACGACCACCTGCCGTCCGAGATCGTCGATCCGGAGCAGATCGAAGACATCGTGCAGATGATCAACGACATGGGTATCCCGGTGTACGAGAAGGCACCGGACGCCGAAGCGCTGCTGATGCGCGAGACCGTCGTTGCCGACGAAGAGGCGGCCGAAGAAGCCGCGCAGGCACTGGCGACCACCGTCGACGCCGAATTCGGCCGCACCACCGACCCGGTCCGCATGTACATGCGCGAGATGGGCACGGTCGAACTGCTGACGCGTGAAGGCGAAATCGCGATCGCGAAGCGCATCGAGGAAGGCCTCGATTCGGTCCGTCGCGCGCTGTCGCACTATCCGCCTACGTTTGAATACATCCTGCGCGCCTACGAGCCGCTGAAGTCGGGCACGGGCCGCCTGGTCGACATCATCGTCGGCTTCGTCGACCCGAACGCGCCGGACGTCATCGCCGAGCCGATCAACCCGAAGCTTGCCGCGAAGGAAGCCCCGGAAGCGGAAGGCGACGAGGAAGTCGCGGAAGGCGAGACGGAAGAGGAAGAAGCACTCGAGACCGGCCCGGACCCGGAAGAAGCCGCGCGCCGCTTTGCCTCGCTCGGCAAGGTCTACGCGCAGGTCATGAAGTCGCTCGAGGAGAAAGGCAGCAAGGATCCGAAGACGATCAAGCTGCGCAAGAAGCTCGCCGAAGAATTCATGGAGCTCAAGCTCTCGCCCAAGATGTTCGAGCAGCTCATCACGCAGCTGCGCGAGCACCTGAACGAGATCCGCTCGATCGAGAAGGCAATCATGCTGCGCTGCGTCCGCGACGCCGGCATGCCGCGCTCCGACTTCATCGAGACCTTCCCGCGCAACGAGACCAACCTCACGTGGCTCGACAAGCACGTGCGGGCAAAGCGCAAGCATTCGGCTGCGCTGGCCAAGTTCCGCGAGGAAATCGAGCGCGAGCAGAACCGGCTCGCCCTGAGCGAGAAGCGCGCACGCCTGTCGATCGCCGAGATCAAGGAGATCAACCGCGAGATCGCCGTCGGCGAGGCGCAGGCCCGCCGCGCGAAGAAGGAGATGGTCGAAGCCAACCTCCGTCTCGTGATCTCGATCGCGAAGAAGTACACGAACCGCGGCCTGCAGTTCCTGGACCTCATCCAGGAAGGCAACATCGGCCTGATGAAGGCCGTCGACAAGTTCGAGTACCGTCGCGGCTACAAGTTCTCGACCTACGCCACGTGGTGGATCCGCCAGGCGATCACCCGCTCGATCGCCGACCAGGCGCGCACGATCCGCATCCCGGTGCACATGATCGAGACCATCAACAAGCTGAACCGCATCTCGCGGCAGATGCTGCAGGAAATGGGTCGCGAGCCGACGCCGGAAGAACTCGCCGTGCGCATGGAGATGCCGGAAGACAAGGTCCGCAAGGTCCTCAAGATCGCGAAGGAGCCCATCTCGATGGAGACTCCGATCGGCGACGACGAAGATTCGCATCTCGGCGACTTCATCGAGGACACGTCGGTCGAGTCCCCGATCGACTCGGCGACGACGGAATCGCTGCGCGAGACCACGCACTCGGTGCTCGCCGGCCTCACGCCGCGCGAAGCCAAGGTGCTGCGCATGCGCTTCGGCATCGACATGACGACCGACCACACGCTCGAAGAAGTGGGCAAGCAGTTCGACGTCACGCGCGAGCGCATCCGCCAGATCGAGGCAAAGGCGTTGCGCAAGCTGCGGCATCCGAGCCGCAGTGAGCAGCTGCGGAGCTTCCTGGAAGACTGATCGCCCGCTCACTTCTCGCGCTGCCGCGGGAGAGGTGAGCGCAGACGATCCGCGCTCAGCCCACCTGCTGGTGCTGCTCCTGGTGGATCAAGCTGTGGTCGCGCGTGTCGCGCAGCCGGAAGGTCGCCAGGATGCCCACGATCATCATTCCCGACACGAACCAGAAAAACGCCGTCTCGTGCCCGATCTGCTTCAGGTACAGCGCGGCGGTCTCCGCGTTGCCGCCGAAGATCGCCTGGGCGATCGCATAGGGCACCGCGACGCCGAGCGCACGCACGTGCACGGGGTAAAGCTCGGCCTTGAAGATGGCGCTGAGCCCACAGTACCCGGAGAGCAGCAGCAACGGCACCAGCCCGAGGAAATAAGCCGCCACGGGATTCGTCGACGTCGAGATCGCGCTCAGGATCGGCACGCTGACAAGCGCAAGCCCGGCATATGAAGCGAGCAGCGTGCGGCGGTGACCCACCTTATCCGCCAGCCAACCGGCCAGTGGCGGCAGGAACAGGAACGTCGCGAGCAGCAGCGTCATCACCTGCGAAGCCACGGGTTTGCTGAAGCCCGCGCTGTTGATCAGCAGCTTCTGCATGTAGGTCGTGTACGTGTAGAAGCCGAGCCCGCCCGCGGCCGTGAGCGCCATGACGGTCAGCGTTTCCTTCGGGTAGTGCGTGAAGAGCGCCCACGGGCGGCCGCGCTCCCGCTCGGGCACGTTCGCCTGCGTGAACGAACGCGTTTCGTGGATCCCCCGGCGGATCCACCACACCACGATCGCCAGCACGGCGCCCACGGCAAACGGAATACGCCAGCCCCAGTCGTACAGCTGCTGCTCGGTCAGCACGCGTTGCAACAAGATCAGCAGCAGCAATGCGGCCAGTTGTCCGCCGGTCAGCGTGACGTAGAGAAAGCCCGACCAGAAGCCGCGCTGGGTGCGCTCAGCCATCTCGCTGATGTAGGTGGCCGACGCGCCGTATTCGCCACCGACCGACAGTCCCTGCAGCAGCCGCGCGACGAGCAGCAGCGCCGGGGACAACAGTCCGAGGCCGGTCGGAATCAGCGCGATCATGAGCGAACCGCCGCACATCATCGCGACGGACAGCGTCAGCGCGGTGCGACGCCCGGCGCGATCAGCATACATGCCGAAGAGCAGCGCCCCGACCGGTCGCGCGATGAAGCCCACGGCAAAGATTGCAGCCGTGCTGAGCAGCTGCGCGGTCTGGTCACCTGCGGGGAAGAATGCACGGGAAAAATAGATGGCAAACGCCGAATACGCGAACCAGTCGAACCACTCGACGAAATTGCCGGCCGAGCCGCCGAGGATGTTCTTGAGTCGCCGAGCCGGAGTCATTGTCGCCACCCCGTCCAGGGGCGCGACCGGCCGCGTCACGGCGTCGCTGCCGCAGGCGCAGGCGCAGGCGCAGGCGTAGGCGCTGCGTCGGCAGCGGTCTTCCTGGTCGCAGCGAAATAGTCCGCCGCACCGTCGTGCAACGGGATGGTCACGCCTGCCAGCGCTCGCTGACGCGACAGGCGCGAGGCACTGACGCCGCGGTCGGCCGCAAATACGCTCGTGAACAGGAAATCGAGCACCTGCTTCACCGACGCGGCAGGCACGGAGTCACTCGCCACGAGCAGCGCCGTCGCAGCAATCGTATCGACGGCGCCCTGCTGGCCCGGGTACGTGCGATCGGGAATGGCGAGCGGCACCAGGCCGGGCACCGACTCCGACAGACGGCCCATTGCCTCCGCGTCCAGGGGCACCAGAGTCATCGGCACCAGGGCCGCAGACGACGCGAGCTGGCGCCACGGCGCGGACACGACCTCGATCACAGCGTCGATCCGGCCTGCCACCAACAGCTGCAGCGCTTCCTCCGGGTCGCGCACGTCGACGATCACGTAGTCATCGAGGTCCAGTCCGTGCGCGCGCAGCACCTGCATCGCGGTGTGGCGCGTGCCGGAACCCCGGCTGCCCACTGCAATCTGCTTGCCGCGCAGCCCGTCAATCGACTGGATTGAATCGGCCGTGCGAGTGACGACGTGTACCGGTTCCGGGAAGAGCGCTGCCACGGCGCGCAGGTGCCGCAGCGGACCGTAGGTCGTAAAGGCCGCCTGTCCCGTGACCGCCGCGGCAGCGATGTCGCTCTGCACCAGCGCGTACCGGGCCTCACCTGCATCGATCATGAGCGCGTTGACGACGCTGCCGTGCGTGTTGGCCTGCGTCACAGACCACGGCGCGCCGCGGGGCCGCAATGCTTCGACGAAGCGTGCGTATTCTCCGCCCGCCGGGCCCGTGGCGACGACGAGACCTTGCTGACCTTGATTGAGCCGGAGCTTGATGTTCTGCAGTGCCTGGTCGAGTTCCTCGGCGACGATCACGTCGTCTGCGTTGTGCAAGCCGGGTGTAGTGTTGACGATGCCGGCGAGTCGCTCGATCAGGTCCGTCGATTTGACGGTGGTGCCAGTGCTTGTTGCCGGCGGGGCCGCTGCCGGCGGCAGCAACGACGCCTGCCAGGCGTCGCCGGCGCGGCGATAAACCATCGACCCGTACGCGCGCAGCTGCGCGCCTTCGGCCATGCGGCCAGCACCGAACCCGATGACGCCCTCGTCGGTGGCGCCGAGCGCGTTGGCGATGAGTTCGGGGCTGAGACCATTCCAGTCGGAGGGATCGTACGGCGCCGTGAAGGCGAGCACCGCGTTGTAGTAGACGATCGCCTGCGAACCGCCGGCTTGCGCACCCGCGAGCGGTGAACTGCCCTGCCGGCGCAACGACTTGACCTCGAGCACCCGGCTGCCGAACAGCGTGTCGAGCTGCGCCTGCACGTCGCGCTTCACGCCGGATTCGTCAGGCCCTCGCGCACAGCCGGCCAGCGCGGCCGCGATGGCCAGCAGGAACAGGCCGCGCCACCACGACCGCACGGTCAGAACCCCAGGCCCGGCAGCGCAAAATACGCCTGCAGCACGAGCGCGTTGGCGATGTCCGCAAAGAACGCACCCACGATCGGGATCAGCAGGAAAGCGAGGGGCGCCGGCCCGTGGCGTTCGGTCAGTGTCTGCATCACCGACATCGCGACGGCGGTGGTCGCGAGCCCCGCCGCCACGTGGCCACCGGCGACAATGGCTGCGTCATAGTCGTTGCCCATGACACGCCCGGTGATGAAGTACGCGAACAGGGCGGCCAGCAACGCATTGACGACGACGATCAGCAGCATCGGCCCGGCGAGCGAAGCCAGGTCGAGGATGCGCATCGACATCAGCGCCATGATCAGGAACAGCGAGAGCGACACGCCGCCGACGGCCTGCGCCGCGCGATCGTTGATGCCTTCGATGCGGAAAAGCGTCGCGAGGTTGCGCACGAGCATGCCGACCAGCAACGCCCACAGGAAATCCGGCAGCAGGATCCCCGTGCCTTTCATCAATGCGTGCACCCAGTGCGCGACGCCGATGCAGACGAGGCACACGAGCAGCACGAACAGCAGCTGCTCGGTGGTGATCGGCATGAAAAGCGGGTTCTCCTGCCGTACTTCTGCCGCGGCTGGCTGGCCAGCGGCGCTTGCCGACCGCGCCCGGGCGCGTCGCATCAGGCGCTCGGCGACCGGACCCGACAACAGGCTCCCGAGGATGAGGCCCGCCGTCGCGGCGGCCATGCCGAGCTCCATGGCACCCTGCAGATTGCGTGTCGCGCCGAAGCTCGCGGCATACGCGGCTGCCGTGCCGTGGCCGCCAGTGAGCGCGATCGACCCGCCCAGCAGGCCCACCAGTGGATGAAGGTCGAGCAGACGCGCCATGACCAGGCCGACGGCGTCCTGCAGGATCATGAGGGTCACGAACAGGACCAGCAGGATGACGAGCTTCTTGCCGCCGCGCGCGAGCGAACGGACGTCGGCGCCCAGGCCCAGCGTGGCGAAGAACGCGAGCAGCAACGGCGCCTTCAGCGACTCGTCCATCGTGAAGTCGACGGGAACGACGAGACCGACGAGGGCAAGTGCAACAGCAAACAGGAAGCCGCCGACGACCGGCACGGGAATGCTGTAACGCTGCAGCACCGCCGATTGCCGGACGATCAACTGCCCGACGAAGAACAGCGCTGTCGCCAGAGCGAGCGTCGCGAACAGGTTGAGGTTGAGGGTCACGCGAGCTGGGCCGTCTGGTTCCTATCGTCCGATCGTACCGGCTCCGACCGTGCGTTCAAAGTCGGCATCGGCGGTCGCCAGGTCGGTGGCGCAGAAGCCCAGGTCGCGCAGCAAGCCGTCATTGAGTCGATAAACCCAGGCGTGCACGGTGAGCGACCGCCCTCGCTCCCAGGCCTGCTGCACGATCGTCGTGCGGCACACGCGCCGAGCCTGGGACAGCACGTTCAGCTCGCACAGCCGGTCGGCGCGCTCCAGGTCCGTGGCCAATTCCGACAGCTGCGGCGCGTACATCCGGGCGAGGTCGCGGATCGGCAGCAGCCAGTTGTCGACGAGACCGAGCGGCCGCTGCTCGTAGGAAGCGATGACGCCACCGCAGCCGTAGTGCCCGCAGACGATGACGTGTTCGATGCCGAGCACGTCGATCGCGTACTGCAGCACCGAGAGACAGCTGAAGTCGTTGTGAAACACCAGGTTCGCGACGTTGCGGTGCACGAACAGTTCGCCCGGCGCGAGACCGACGATCTCGTTGGCGGGGACGCGGCTGTCGGAACAGCCGATCCAGAGGTATCGCGGCGACTGCTGCGATGACAGCTCGCCAAAGAAGCCCGGATGACGCTGCTCCGTGGCGGTGGCCCAGCGGCGATTGTTGGCGAAGAGTTCCGGCAGCTTGGTCAATGGCGCGGGCCCGGGGCCGAGGTTGCGGGCAGTCTAGCAGCGTGGGTGAGACGTCTGCTCGTTGACCTGTGCACGTGTCAGGGTTAGGTTGCGCACCGACTGACCCGACTGACTGACTCGAAAGCACAAGGATTGATGACCATGGCAGCAAAGAAAAAGGCCGCGAAGAAGAAGACGATCCGTCGCACGACGCTGCGCAGCTCGAAAGGCACGAAGCTTTACGCAGTGCGCGCAGCCGACGGCACCTTCAAGGACATCCAGACTTTCAAGCGCGCGCACTCGGCAGACATCCGCAAGTCGGCGAAAGCCGAGGTTGCGAAGAAGGCAGCCAAGAAGAAAGCGCCCGCCAGAAAGAAGGCCCCGGCCAGGCTGAAGGCCGCCGCGAAGAAGAAGTGACATCCGGGGGCGCCCGGCAACCGGCGCCCCTTCTACCGTCGGCCGGACCGCTGGGGCTGCTGGCTGAGCCGCGGCGTCTGGTAACCTGCGTCACGTGCTGCTACTCCGCAACGCCGACGTCTACTCACCCCGCCCCCTGGGCCTGCAGTCCCTCCTGCTTGGCGGCGGTACGGTGCTCTGGCTGGGTCCGGGCACGGATCTCCCCGCGATGCCTGCGGCGCTCACCGCCGGCGTCACAGAAATCGACCTCGCAGGACTGCGGCTGATCCCCGGCCTCATCGACGGTCACGTGCACATTACGGGCGGTGGCGGTGAAGCCGGGTTCAAGACCCGGGTCCCGGCGGTGCCGCTGACACGCTACACGCTGGCGGGCATTACGACCGTCGTCGGACTGCTCGGCACGGACGACGTGACGCGCGCTCCCCGCGACCTGCTGGCACAGGTCTACGCCCTGCGCGAAGAGGGCCTCAACGCGTTCGGCTACGCCGGGGGCTATCACGTGCCGCTCGCCACCGTCACCGGCAGCGTGCGTGGCGATCTCGTGCTGCTCGAACCGTTGCTAGGTATCGGCGAACTCGCGATCAGCGATCACCGCTCGAGCCAGCCAACCTTCGACGAGATTCTCCGACTCGCGGCCGATGCCCACGTCGCCGGACTGATGACCGGCAAGGCGGGTGTGCTGCATCTTCACCTGGGTGACGGCCCGCGCGGCCTCGCGTTCGTGCGTCGCGCGCTGAGTGAGTCCGAAATCCCGGCACGCGTATTCAACCCCACGCACGTGAATCGCCGCCGGGCGCTGTTCGACGAGGCCGTCGCGCTGGCCGGGGAAGGCTGTTGCATCGACCTGACCGCGTTTCCGGTCGAGGACGGCGAGGACGCCTGGAGCGCCGCGGAGGGCCTGCAGCGCTACCTGGCAAGCGGGGCCCCGGCGGACCGGGTGACGATCAGTTCCGATGCGGGCGGCTGCCTGCCCTGCTTCGACGCCGAGGGCCGGGTCAGCAGCATGGACATAGGTCAATCCGGCGCCCTGCTCGAGACGCTGCGGACGTTGGTCGATGGCGGCATGCCGCTGCAAACCGCCCTCCCCGCTTTCACCGGCAATCCGGCCCGCCTGCTGCGACTCGCCGGGAAGGGCCGGGTCGCAGCCGGTGCCGACGCCGATCTCGTTGCATTGGACGCGACAGGCGGCGCGCATACGGTCATTATTCGTGGGGAAATCCACGTCCGGGACGGTCAGGCCGTCCGGCGGGGTACGTTCGAGAATCGCTAGGAGCAGCACGTTGCCGAGCATCGTCCCCGAAGGCGGAACCCGCGGCTGGATCATCCCGATCGGCGGCGCCGAGAACAAAGAGAACGACCGCCATATCCTCGAGCGGTTCGTGCACGTGTCGGGCGGCCGTGACGCCGACATCGTCGTCATTCCGACCGCCAGCCGCCTCTCCGAGACGGGGCCACGCTACGAGAAACTGTTTCGCGACATCGGCGCGGCTCGCGTCACGTCGATGGACTTCGACACGCGCCGCGACTGCCAGGAGCCGGGCCGCCTGCAGCGTCTCGAAGCGGCAACCGGAGTCTTCTTTACGGGCGGCAACCAGCTGCGAATTTCGACGCTGCTCGGCGGCACGCCCGTCGCCAAACTGATCCGCCAGCGCAACGCCCACGGTGTGACCGTCGGCGGCACCAGCGCCGGCGCCAGCATCCTGAGCGAGCACATGATCGCGTTCGGCGACGAAGGCTCCTCGGTGATCTCGGGCAGCGTGCGACTGGCGCCTGGCCTGGGCCTCACCAACCGCTTCATCATCGACCAGCACTTCCGTCAGCGCGACCGGCTCGGCCGCCTGCTCACGGCACTGGCGTACAACCCGTTCGCGATCGGCATCGGCCTCGACGAGGACACGGCGGCATTCATCGGCCCCGACGAGACCGTCGAGGTCGAAGGCAGCGGCGGCGTGATGATCGTCGATGCCAGCGACGTCTCGTTCTCGTCGATGGACGCCGTCAACGAGGGGCAGCCGGTGTGCCTGCTGGGCCTGAAGTTGCACATGCTGGTCGCCGGGGCGACCTTCAACCTGCACACGCGGCTGGCGCAGGCTGGATCGCTCGCCGTTCGGAAAGAATAAAACTTCATCGACAGGGAGGGAGCCGGGGATGCGCATCCTGGACCGGTCCGTTTACGTCGGGCCTTCGCTTTACGCACATTTCCCCGTCATCCGGCTCGAACTCGACCTGGGCGAACTCGAGCACTGGCCCACCGGCCGGCTCGGCGGCGACTTCGTGGACGGGCTCGCGGCAGCGCTCCCCGGCCTCGCCGAACACGGCTGCTCCTATCGCGAACCGGGCGGCTTCTTCCGCCGCATGCGCGAGGACGAGGGCACCTGGCTCGGTCACGTGCTCGAGCACGTCGCGATCGAACTGCAGAACATCGCCGGAGAGAACGTCACCTTCGGCAAGACGCGCAGTGCTGGTGCGCCGGGCGTCTACACGGTCGTCTATGAATACGCGCAGCGTGACGAAGGCATCGCTGCCGGCGAACTCGCGCTCCGGCTGCTGTGCTCGCTGCTGCCCGACGCCATCCGTCCGCCGGACAGCGTGCCCGAAGGCTGGAACTGGCCAGAAGCGCGCGACGAATTCATCCGCTTCGCGCAGCGCCGTGCGCTCGGTCCGTCGACGGCGTCGCTGGTGCGTGCGGCGGAAGGTCGCGGCATTCCCTGGCTGCGCCTGAACGACCAGTCGCTGGTGCAACTCGGGCACGGCCGTTACCAGCAGCGCATCCAGGCCACCGTCACCGGCCGCACGTCGCACATCGCGGTCGAACTCGCGAGCGACAAGGAAGAAACCAACAAGATCCTCGCGACACTGGGCCTGCCCGTGCCGCAACAGGAGCTGGTGCAGACCGAAGGCCAGGCAGCCCGCGCGGCGCGGCGCATCGGCTACCCGGTCGTGACCAAGCCGTACAACGGCAATCACGGCCGCGGCATCTCGATCAAGCTCACGAGCGAAGACGAGGTGGTGCAGGGCTTCCGTCATCGCCAAGGAACAGTCGCGCTCGGTGATCGTCGAGACCTACCTCGAAGGCGACGATCATCGCCTGCTGGTCGTCAACGGTGAACTCGTCGCGGCCACCCGCCGCACGCCGGGCCACGTCGTCGGCGACGGCGCCAGGAACATCGTCGAGCTGATCGAGGTCGTGAACCAGGATCCGCGCCGCGGCGTCGGCCACGAGAAGGTGCTGACGCGCCTCGAACTCGACGGCCAGGCGCAGAAGATGCTGGAGAAGGTGGGCCTGACGGCAGAGTCCGTACCGGCGTCGGGCCAGATCGTGTACCTGCGCTCCACCGCCAACCTCTCGACGGGCGGCACGGCGACCGACGTCACCGACGTCATCCATCCCGACAATCGTGAAATGGCGGTGCGCGCCGTGCAGGCCGTGGGCCTCGACGTCGGCGGCGTCGACTTTCTCTCGACCGACATCACCGAGAGCTACCGCAAGATCGGCGGCGGCATCTGCGAAGTGAATGCGGCGCCCGGCTTCCGCATGCACGTGGCGCCGAGCGAAGGCACGCCGCGCGACGTCGCGGGTCCGGTCATCGACATGCTGTTCCCGACCGGCTCGCCCACCCGCGTGCCGATCGCGGCGCTCACCGGCACCAACGGCAAGACCACGACGGCGCGCATGCTGTCGCACATCACCAAGATGGCGGGCTATACGCCGGGTCTCACCACGACCGACGGCGTCTACATCGACGGTCAGCGCACGGTGCAGGGCGACATGACCGGCCCGGTGTCCGCGCGCATGGTGCTCGCCGATCCGCAGATCGACATCGCGATTCTCGAAACCGCGCGTGGCGGCCTGCTGCGCGCCGGCATGGGCGTGCCCGAGGTCAACGTCGGCGCCGTGCTCAACGTGCAGTCGGATCACCTCGGCCTCAAGGGCATCGACACGCTCGACCAGCTGGCCGACGTGAAGCGCGTCGTGATCGAAGTGGCGAAGGATTGCGCGGTGCTGAACGCCGACGACCCGCTCGTGCTCAAGATGTCGGGCTACACCGAAGCCAAGAGCATCTGCTACGTCACGATGAACCCGCAGCACGGACTGGTGCGCGAGCACATCCGTGCCGGCGGCCGCGCCTGCGCGCTCGAAGCCGGCGTCAACGGCCAGATGATCACGCTGTACGACCGCAGCAGCCACATCCCGCTGGTGTGGACGCACCTGATCCCGGCGACGCTCGAAGGCCGCGCGATGCACAACGTGCAGAACGCGATGTTCGCGGCGGCGATGGCGTTTTCGCTCGGCATCAAGCTCGACGCGATCCGCCACGGCCTGCGCACGTTCGACTCGACGTTCTTCCAGGCGCCGGGCCGCATGAACGTGTTCAACGAGCATCCGTTCAAGGTGCTGTTCGACTACGGCCACAACGCGCACGCGGTCGCCGCGATGGCGGACCTCGCGCAGCGGCTGGACGTGACGGGACGCCGCATCGTCGTGCTGGCCGGTCCGGGCGACCGCCGCGACGAAGACCTGCGCGCGATCGCCGATGCGGTGGCCGGCCGCTTCGATCACTACATCTGCCGCCGCGACGACAGCCTGCGCGACCGCGGCTCCCGACGAAGTGCCGAAACTGCAGGCCGCGCAGTTGCAGTCGCGCGGCGTGCCGGCGTCGGCGATATCGGTCATCCCGGACGAACAGGAAGCGATCGATGCCGCGCTGCAACATGGGACAGCCGGGCGACCTGCTGCTGATCTTCGCCGACGCGCTGATCCGGTCGTGGAAGCAGATCACCAAGTTTCGTTCTGCCACGTCGCCGGCCCCGGGTTCAGCGCTGACGATGCCGGGCGAAGTCACGCCGGGCGCGGGCGAAGTCTCCGGTATCGGCGGCTTCATGGCGGTCGACAGTTTGGCGCCGATGCCTGACATCCAGGACCTGACCCGCCCGACGAGCGAGGCCGTGCGCAATCCCGCGCCGCGTCCCGCTCCCGCGGAGCCAGCGGATGTCGTCGGCACGCACGAAGCCGGCGAACTCACCGAGCAGCTCATGCCGGGAGTCATTCGTGACGAGCGCGGCGTCTGGATCGCGCCGGAGACGGAAGACTGAACGCCGAGCACACCCTGCCCCTCGACGATTCGCGTCGCCTGATGGGTGGCAACCTGTTCTTCGCCGGCACGGGCGCCGTGCTGGAAACGGTCGGCGTCGAAATCGACGACGCGCTGTTGTCCGGCTGGCGCGCGCGCGTCGAACGTGCGCGTCGGCACCTGGGCTGGGACCGGATCGCGCCCGGATCGCCCGTCGCCCCCGCCATCGTTGCGCGCCGGCACGCGACGGGTGTTTCGCTCGCGCTGCAGGCACCGGTCGACCAACTATTCACCGCGACCGAACTCAACGAATGGGCGCTCTGCGCGACGCTGCACGAGCGCGATCCGGCCCGCTGGGCAAGTGTCACCGACGACCTGCTGGCGGATTACCTCGAGGATGCCGTCGATCCAGCCGACGTGATCCCGCCGGTGCTGGAGGAAGGCGCCGCGCTGGCCAGGCTGGCGATGCGTGCTGCCAGCGAGCAGCGTCCCGACGTCGTCGCCCTGGTCGATGCCGCAACGGCGCGCGGCGTCGGTCACCTGCTGGACGAAACAACTCTGACACTCGGCGCCGGCAAGGGCGGCCACGGTTGGGCACTCGATGCACTGCCCGCTCTCGGACTCGGTGCCGTGGGATTCGCTGCACACCGTGCCGATCGCGGCCATCACTGGATCGAACGGCAAGACCACCACCGTGCGACTCGTCGCCGCGTGCGCGCGTGCCCATGGCTGGCGCGATGGGTTCAACTGCACCGACGGCGTGTTCATCGACCGCCAGCCGGTGGCGGCGGGCGACTACTCGGGGCCGGCAGGGACTCGTCTCGTGCTGCGCAACACGAGCGTGGAAGCGGCCGTCATCGAAACGGCCCGGGGCGGCATCCTGCGCCGTGGTCTCGCAGCGGACCGCGCGGACGTGGCGATCGTCACCAACATCAGTCCGGATCATTTCGGCGAATACGGCATCGACGACCTGGACGGTCTCGCGGACGTCAAGCTCAGCATCGCCCACCTGCTCGAGTCGCGACGGGCTGCTGGTGTTGAATGCCGATGACACGCTGCTCTGCGCGAAGAGCACTGTGCTGCGGGACCGGCTGGGTTGGCAGCCGACGCTTGGCTGGTTCGCGCGGGACTACGAACTTCCGGCTGCTCGCGCACCATCGCACGCTGCACGGCGCCACGTCGGGCGTTCGTGCCGGGCGCCTGCGGCTATCGCTGCATGGCGGCGAGCACGACCTGGGCGCCATCAACGACATGCCGCTGACGATCGATGGCGCAGCGACGTACAACGTCGAGAATCTCGCGGGGGCTGCGCTGGTCGCGGCGAAGACTCGGTGTGCCGCCGGCCACCATCGCACAGGTGTTTGCGACCTTCGGTCGCGACCTTGGTGACAACGCCGGGCGACTCATGCGCTTCGACATCGGCGGCGTGAAGATCATCGTCGACTACGCCCACAACCCGGACGGACTGCGCGGCGTGATGCGCGTGGCACAGCAATTGCGCGCACCGGGTGGACGCATCGGCATGCTGCTGGGCCACGCGGGCAACCGACTCAACGCCGACATCGAGGAACTCGCCTTCGTCGCGGCTGAATTCGGGCCCGACCTGATCGTGGTGAAGGAAGACGAAGGCCACCTGCGTGGACGTCAGCCCGGCGAGGTGCCCGCCATCATCCGCAATGCACTGTTGCGGACGGGGTTGCCGGAAGCCGCCGTGCCGATCTGCCCATCAGAGGTCGATGCGGCACTGATGGCGCTCGAGTGGGCCCGTCCCGGCGACGCGCTGGTGCTGCTCATCCACTCGAACTCGGCGCGCGTACGCATGCTCGAGATCCTGCAGGCCCGGCGCGACACCTAGCCGCGTTGCGGGGCGCAGGTCAGTCCGGGCCGCGGAACTCCGCCTGACTGGCAAGACCCGTGCCCGGCCGCTCGCATCACTGCGGGTGGGACGCCTTCCAATCCATCGCGCGCCGCACTCGTCGCTCGACCGAGGGGTGCGTGTAGAACAGCGTTTCCTCGAGTTCGCCCGGCCGCGGATTTCGATACTCGGCGGTCTTCACCAATGCGGTTGCCAGGGCGTCCGGCAAATTCACGTTCTCGAGCGAGTACTGGTCAGCCTCGTTCTCGCCCATGCGGATCGTGCCGTTCACGAGCGGCTGCGCGAACAGCAGGAGCAACGAAATCATGAACACCAGCACCGGCAGCCCTGTCGGGTCGCCGATCGTCGCGCTGCTGTTGAACGCGCGCGCGAACCACGGAAACGTGCGGTCCGCGACGAAGAAGAACAGCACCGCCAGCACGGACAGCAGGATCACGGTTCGCCAGACGTGACCCAGCACGTAGTGTCCGATCTCGTGGCCCGTGACTGCCTTCACTTCGTCGAGCGACGCGCCCTTGAACGCGATGTCGGAAATGGCGATGCGGGCCGAACCCGCGATACCCGAGACATTGGCCGTGAAGTTGTTCGACTGGCGGGAACCGTCGTAGACGAAGATGCGGTCTTCGGGCACACCCGCCTGCTTCGCCATCACCACCAGCGCGTCGCGCACCTCGCCCCCAGGCACGGGCTTGTAGTCGTTGAAGAGCGGCTCGATGAACACCGGGCCCGCGAGCAGGAACGCCGACAGCGCGAACGCCGTCAGGGCGCCCGACCATGCCCACCAGAAGCGGCCCGTCCGGCGCATCAACCCGTAGACGCCGACGAAGAACAAACCGAAGAGCACGGCGAAAATGGCGACGCTGAGGGCCGACTGGCCGAGGAAGTCGCCGAGCGGCTGGCTGGTGCGACCGTAACCGAGTTCGCGCCACCACTCCTGGTACAGCGTCCATGGCAGTGAGATCAGGTTTGCAACGAGGAAGTACACCGCGGCAATCACGAAAGCCCTGAGGTTGAATCGGCGGGTGCCGACCTTCGTGCTGATGCGCGCCAGAATTCCGGAGCGCACGATCAGCCACGCGACGAGCGCCGAGACCAGCAGGTTCCAGAGCAGCAACCAGTGACCGCCGGTGGTGTACGCCGCCGCTTTGGCCAGTGCGTCGGGGCCGAGTGAGGCGATGTAGGCGGCGGTCGCGGCCTCGGGATCGAAATTCATGAGATTCCTGTCGTTCGTAGAATGATGGGCTGAATTGCTACCTGAAGTCGCCTGCGTCGCAGGCTCTGCGAGCCTTTGTGATGCGTCGTCGAATTCGTCTGCGGCAAAGTGTGCTTTCAATCTAAACCGGCGACCATGGGCAAACGTGCATCCACGGGCCGTGCCTTCGAATATCCCGGCCAGAGGCCGAAGTGAATGTGGTGGGCCCGCTGGGATTCGAACCCAGGACCAAGGGATTATGAGTCCCCTGCACTAACCGCTGTGCTACAGGCCCACCGCGGCGCGAATTCTACGAACGTGACGACGTCACAGCGAAGGTTGCGAATGCTCAGGCTTACTTCGCCGCCGTCACCCGGATCAACTGCCCTGCACTATCGTCGGTGAGCAGATACAGCGCGCCATCGGATCCATTCACGACCGTACGGATGCGTTTCTTGAGCGTCTCGCCGAACAGCCGCTCCTCGCTCACGACCCTGCCATCGCGCATTTCGAGCCGCGAGAGTTCGCCCGACTTCAGGCCACCCACGAACACGTTGCCCTTCCACTCGGGAATCGCTGTCCCCGTGTAGAACGCGAGTCCGCTCGTCGCAATCGACGGCACCCAGTAGTGCGCGGGTGACTCCAAACCCGGCGCCTCGGTCTTGTCGCTGACCGGCTTGCCTGAATACTCCATCCCATACGTGACGAGCGGCCAGCCGTAGTTGCGACCGCCGAGCGTGCGGTTCAGTTCGTCGCCGCCCTTCGGCCCGTGTTCGTTCGTCCAGAGCTCACCCGTCGCCGGGTCGAGCGCAGCACCCTGGATGTTGCGATGACCGACCGACCAGAGCTCCGGCAGCGCGCCTGCCTGCTTGAGGTACGGATTGTCCGCCGGAGCCTTGCCATCGCGATCGATGCGCACGACCTTGCCGATGTGGTTGTCGAGCAGCTGAACCTTGTCGCGACCGGAGTTCCGGTCTCCAAGCGTCACGAACAGGTTACCGTCGCGACCAAAAACCAGTCGCGACCCGAAGTGATGTCCGCCTTTCATCGCTGGCTGCTGCCGGAAAATGACGGTCACGTCCTCGAGCCCCTTGGGTCCAAGCCTCGCGCGCGCGACGCTCGTGCCATTCATTCCATCGCCGCGCTGTTCCGCGAACGACAGGTAAATGCGCTGGTTGCTGGCGAAGTCTGGATCGAGCGCGACGTCGAGCAAGCCGCCTTGCCCGATCGCATCCACGACGGGCACGCCGGCCAGCGGCTCGCCGGCCTTGCCGTTGCGATCGATGATTCGCAACCGACCCGGTCGCTCGGTGACCAGCGCACGGCCATCGGGCAGGAAGGCCAGTCCCCAGGGATGATCGAGGCCGTCCGTGATCACCTCGAGCTGGACTTTCGCTCGCTCGGTGGCTACGACCTGTGGCCCATCGAGCGCCTGGGCGCAGCCGGCGGTGAGCAGCAGGACTGGCGCGAGGACGACGCCGGCGGCGAGCGCCGGCTGCAGCAAACGCAACAAGACAGTGGTGGATCGCACGAAGTTCTTCCGGGTCGGCGCAGGGGTCGCCATTCTCGCGCCGACTGGGCGGCGGAGCCACTCCACGCGCGACCCCGGGCAGCAACGTAGCGAGTTGCCCGGGAGCGGGGACCGCCCCACCGAACTTCGCCGCGCCGCGGTCAGGTCCCGGGCAGGGCCGGGCGCGAGGCGGCCCGCGCCTTGAACTCCGCCACTTCCTGCTTGCCCTCGATGAAGTAGTAGATCAGGTAGGCCAGGCCGATGCCTGCGGGGATCAGGCCGAGGTACTTCACGCCGGGTTCGTCTTCGACGATCGAGGCGAAGAAGACCATCAAGCCGAGCCCGATGAACAACCAGACCATGCCGACCAGCAGGTGGCGCGGCCGCTTGTTCGAGTCGAACACGTTGTCCGGCAGCGGCGGGACTTCCATACCGCGCTCGATCGCCGCCATCCGTTCCTTGTGGAACGACTCGACGATGTCGCGACGGCGACGGTAATCGATGATCGCGAACACGATCGGGATCGACAGCGACATGATGATCGCGACGATGGGGATGAATACGGCAACGACGTCTTCGTTCATGGTGCGGGCCTCCTCGGCTGTTGACGTTTCTATGCGCCGGGACCGGTAAAGGTTGCACTGCCTTCCTGCAACCTTTTGCCGCACCCGGGCGTATAAAGCGCCATGGACGCGGCAATCCAAGCTCACCTGGCAGCGGGCCGGCACGCACGCGCCTTCGACCTGATCGTGCCGGAGTTTCGTAACCGCGTGTTTCGACTGGCTTTTTCGATCCTGAGAGAACGTGCGGCGGCCGAGGATGCAGCCCAGGAAACCTTCGTCCGCGTCTGGAAGGCCTTGCCCGGCTTCGACGGTCGGGCAGCGTTGGGCACCTGGATCTACGCCATCACACGCAACACCTGCCTGATGGAATTGCGCAAGCGCCGGTCCACGGTCTCGTTCGACGACCCGTATTCGCTCGAGGCCCAGCACGCTGCGGCGAGTATCGCCACGGGTCCCGCCGATGACCCCGAACGCGACAACCTGCTGCGGCTGCTCGAGGCGCTGCCAGCCAGCCAGCAGCAGGCGGTGCGACTGTTTTATCTCGAGGAACGTTCCTACGATGCCGTGGCCGAGGCGCTCGACATGCCGCTCGGTACGGTCAAGAACCTGTTGTTCCGGGCACGCAAGCGATTGATGGAGCTTGCCCGTCCCGAGGAGGTCCAGGCCGCATGAACCACACCAGTCACGACCACGCCCTGTCGCTCGGGCCGTGCGTCGACCATGAATTCGAGCTCGTCGAACTGCACGCGGGCGAGCTCGAGGCGGAACGCAGCCGGGTGCTGCGCCAGCATCTCGAGCATTGCCCGCGCTGTCGCGCCTACCTGGCAGCGCTCGACGAACTCGACCAGGCGCTGACCCAGGCCGTGCCGAGCGCCGTCCCGTCGCCCGACTTTGACGCTCGACTGCAGGCACGCATCACGGAACAGGAGAGCATCCCGACGCGTGCCGACGCGCTGGCGGCGGCCGAACGCGAGCATGAAAGGATGCTGCGGCTGCTGGGTCGCGGACTCGGCTGGTCCGCCGTGCTCGACGCGCTGGCGCTGGCGCCAGTCGTGCTCGGGATCATCGCGGCGATCGCAGCGTTTACGCCGCGACTGCAGGCCGTATTCGGCACCGCTGCACCCGGTGCCAGCCCGGTGCTGGCGACCTCGCTGGTGCTCGGCTTCCTGTTCGCAGCGGGTGGACTGCTGTACGCACGCAGTCCCGGCGGCGGGTCGCCGGCACTGCGAGGCTGAGTCAGCCGTCGCCACGCACCGCGACGGCGCGGGCGTCCGCGAGCAGCGGCTTTTTGCCTGCGAGGCTGAGTCAGCCGTCGCCACGCACCGCGACGGCGCGGGCGTCCGCGAGCAGCGGCCTCAGACCTTGCGCGTCCAGCCGAAGCTGTCGGGTGCGGTGCCGTTCTGGATCGCCACGAGCGCCGCGCGAAGTTTCTGCGTCACCGGACCGACCTCGCCGTTGCCGACGCGGACGTCCGCGCCGTCGCTGCGCACGAGCGTGCCCACGCCCGCGAGTACGGCAGCGGTGCCGGATAACGCGGCCTCACCGGTCTTGACCCACTCCATCATCTCGGCGACGTCGAACACGCGCTCTTCGACCTTGAATCCCATCTGCCGCGCCATCGTCAGCAGCGAATCGCGCGTGACGCCGTGCAGGAAGGACGAATCGAGACTGCGCGTCAGGATGTGTCCTGCGCGGATCAGCAGGAAGTTCGCGGCACCGGTTTCCTGCACGGAGCCGTCCGGACAGAACAGCACCTGGTCGATCTTGTACTTTTCCTTCGCCGCGAGCGTCGGGCCCATGGCCGCGGCGTAGTTGCCGCCTGTCTTCACCATGCCGAGATGCTCCGCGGTGCGGTGCTTCTGGTCCTCGACATAGATGCGCAGGGGCTTCATGCCGCCGGCGAAGTAATCCCACACCGGGCTCGCCAGCACGATCAGCGTCGCTTCGTTCGACGGCTGCGACGCGGCACCGATGTTCGGCATCGTGCCGAACAGGACCGGCCGCATGTACAGCGCCCCCGGGGGCTCCGGCACCTGTGCACGGTTGCGATCGATCGTCTGCAGGATCATGCGCTCTAGCTGCGCCTCGTCCGGCACCGGCAGCATGAGCAGCTTCGCGCTCTGGCGCAGGCGTGCCATGTGCCGGTCCATGCGAAAGACGTGGATGCTGCCGTCCGCGTAACGGTAGGCCTTGAAACCTTCGAAGCAGGTGCTGGCGTAGTGCAGCACGTGCGCGGATGGGTGCATCGGGATCGGCGCGACCGGCACGAGCTTGTCGGTACCCCACGCACCGTTGGCGTAGGTGGCGATGCTCATCTGGTCGGCGAGCACGGTACCGAAGGCGGGACGCGCGGCGGGAGTCGTAGTCATTGCATTGTTCTCGGGACGGGTCGGCGCTGTGAGGCTGCCAGTTTAACCGGGGATGAAGATCGTCGCCGGGTGCTCGAGCAGGTCCTTGAGCGCCAGGATCATGGCCGCGGCGTCGTAGCCATCGACGAAGCGGTGATCGAACGATGACGACAGGTTCATGATACGGCGGATGGCGATGGCGCCGTCGAGGACGACCGGACGGTCGATCGCCTTGTTGACGCCGATGATTCCCATCTCGGGCGCGTTGATGATCGGCGTCGAAACGATGCCGCCCATCCGGCCGAGGCTGGTGATCGTGATCGTCGAGCCGCTCAGTTCCTCGCGCGAGGCCTTGCCGCCCTTCGCTGCCTCGGAGACGCGGCGAATCTCGTCCGACAGGTCCCAGAGCGTGCGGGCTTCGGCATGGCGCACGACCGGTACCTTGAGGCCGTCCGGCGTTTGCGTCGCCACGCCCAGGTGCACTGGGCGGTGGCGGATCAGCACGTTGCGCTCGGCGTCGTAGTGCGCGTTGCACTGGGGAAACTCTTCGAGCACCCGTGCCAGCGCAGCGGCGAGGAACGGCAGGTACGTCAACGCCGGCGTTCCCTTCGGCGCCTTCGAATTCAGGTGCGCGCGCAGCGACTCGAGCTCGGTAACGTCGATTTCCTCGACGTACGAGAAATGCGGGATCGTGCGCGCCGCGTCCGTCATGCGTTGCGCAATGACGCGACGCACGCCGATGACCTTGACTTCGTCGGTGCCGGTGCGCTGCCGCAGCAGCGACGGCGCGGACGACGTGCCACCGTTCTTGCCGGCAGGAGCGGAACCGCTCATCACGGCGTCGAAGTCCTTCGGCATGATGCGGCCGCTCGGACCAGAACCGGGAACCTGTCGCAGGTCGATGCCTGCCTCGCGGGCCTTGCGCCGCGTGGCCGGCGACGCCTTCACGCGACCGCTCGCCTCTGTCACTGCGGCAGGTGCGGCCGCAGCCGGTGCCGTAGCGGGAGGCGCCGAGGCAATCGGAGCCGAGATAGCGGGAGCCGTGACAGCAGGTCTTGGCGTGGGAGCGGCAACTGCCGCAACCACGACATCGTCATCGGTCGCTGCCGTCTCGAACACGACCAGCTCCGAACCGACGCGAACCATGTCGCCCGGCTGGCCATTGATCGTCACGACCTTGCCGCTGACCGGCGCCGGCACTTCCACCGCCGCCTTGTCGGTCATGACCTCGGCCATGACCTGGTCTTCCTGCACCATGTCGCCGACCTTGATGTGCCAGGCGACGACTTCGGCTTCGACGGTGCCTTCGCCGAGATCCGGCATCTTGAATACGTAACGCGTCATGCAGCCTCCATCACGGCCTTGAGGGCCGCAGCCACGCGCAACGGACCCGGGAAGTACTCCCACTCGAACGCGTGCGGATACGGTGTGTCCCAGCCCGCGACGCGGCCGATCGGGGCTTCGAGGTCCCAGAAGCATTCTTCCTGGATCGTCGCCGACAGCTCCGCGCCGAAGCCCGAGAACCGCGTCGCCTCGTGCGCGATCAGGCAGCGTCCGGTCTTCTTGACCGAGGTGCAGATCGTGTCGGTGTCCAGCGGCACCATCGAACGCACATCGATGATCTCGGCGTCGATGCCGAGCGCCTTCGCCGCGGCTTCACACACGTAGATCATCGTGCCGTACGCAACCATCGTGACCGCGCTGCCCTTGCGCACGATCTCGGCCTTGCCGATCGGCACCGTGTAGTAGCCGTCGGGCACCTCGCCCTTCGGATGCGTGCTCCATGGCACGGCAGGCTTGTTCGCGTCACCGTCGAACGGGCCGTTGTAGAGACGCTTCGGCTCGAAGAACACGACCGGGTCGTCGTCCTCGATCGAAGCGATCAGCAGGCCCTTCGCGTCGTACGGCGTCGAGGGCATGACCACCTTGATGCCGCAGACGTGCGTGAAGATGCCTTCCGGGCTCTGCGAATGCGTCTGGCCACCGCGAATGCCACCGCCGCACGGGGTGCGGATCGTCACGGGCGCCCAGAAGTCACCGGCGCTGCGATACCGCAGGCGAGCCAGCTCGGAGAAGATCTGGTCGCACGCGGGGTAGATGTAGTCGGCGAACTGCACTTCCGCGACCGGGCGCAATCCGTTCACGCCCATGCCGATGGCGGCACCGACGATCGCGCCTTCGGCGATCGGCGTGTCGAGCACGCGGTGCTCGCCGTACTTGCGCTGCAGCCCGTCGGTGACGCGGAACACGCCGCCGAAATAGCCGATGTCCTCGCCCAGCATGACCACGTTCGGGTCACGCGCCAGCATGATGTCCATGGCGGAGTTGAGTGCCTGGATCATGTTCATCTGTGCCATTCAAACCCCCTGCTCTGCCCGCAGCTGCTCGCGCTGCTTGCGCAGCTGCTCCGGCATCTCCTTGAACACGTCCTGGAACATGAGGTCGCGATTGAGGCGCGGGCCGTCCGTCAGCGTTCCGTACTGCACGGCTTCCTTCCAGCTTTCGGTCACGTGCTCTTCCAGTTCCTTTGCCAGTGCCTGGTGGCGTTCTTCCGACCATTCGCCGAGCGCGATCAGGTGATTCTTGAGCCGCAGCACCGGATCGCCCAGCGGCCACTTCTCGTAGTCGTCCTTCGGCCGGTAACGCGCGGGATCGTCGCTGGTGGAGTGCGCGGCGCCGCGATACGTAACGTGCTCGATCAGCGTCGGGCCTGCGCCGGTGCGCGCGCGCTCGGCCGCCCACTGTGTGACGGCATGCACGGCCAGGAAGTCGTTGCCGTCGACCCGGATTCCCGCCATGCCGTAACCCGGGCCGCGCGCCGCGAACGAGCGCTGTTCGCCGCCCGCAAATCCCTGGAACGTCGAGATCGCCCACTGGTTGTTGACGATGTTGAGGATCACGGGCGCCATGTAGACGGAAGCGAACAGCATCGCGTGGTGGAAGTCCGCTTCGGCACTCGAGCCTTCGCCGATCCACGACACGGCGATGTCGTCCTCGCCCTTGATCGCGGCAGCCATGGCCCAGCCCACGGCCTGCGGGAACTGTGTCGTCAGGTTGCCGGAGATCGAGAAGATGCGGCCTTCCGCCCAGTGGTACATCACCGGGAGCTGCCGGCCTTTGCACATATCGCGCGTATTCGAGAGCAGCTGGCACATCAAGTCGACGAGCGGTCGCCCGCGGACCACGTACAGACCCTGGTTGCGATAGGCCGGGAACAGCATGTCCTTCGGCCGCAGCGCCATGCCTTGCGCGACCGATACCGCTTCCTCGCCGAGGCAGCGCATATAGAACGACGTCTTGCCCTGGCGCTGCGCGCGCTGCATGCGATCGTCGAAAATGCGCGTGAGCAGCATGTGGCGCAGGCCGATCTGCAGGTCCTGCACCTCGAGGTGCGGATTCCATTGCCCGACCGCAACGTGGTTGTCGTCGAGCACGCGCACGAGGTCGATCGACAGGTTGCCGATGTCGCGAACCCGGGCATTCACGTCGGGGCGCGGCACGGCACCGGCTGGCGACGTCTCCAGGTAACTGAAATCCGGTTCTTCACCCGGACGTGAGTGGTGTTGCGGAATGTGCAGGCGTGAGCGGCGGGGCATCGCTTCCTCGCTTAATTACGGATGCGGTGGAACGGTTGTCGCGGTAGATTACTGAGCGTTACGCGGGGGTGCGGAAATTGTTGCATTGCAGTGCAGCAATGCGAAACATTCATTTCAGGGAGCGCTCTTTCATGGAAGAGGTATCACCCTCTCGTTTGGACAAAGTCGATCGACGAATACTGGACCTGGTGCAGCGCGAAGGCGCCCTGTCGGTCGCCGAGGTTGCCTCGCGGACCGGGCTGTCCACCACCACCTGCTGGCGTCGCATCCAGGGGCTCGAGCAGTCGGGCGTCATCAAGGGGCGCGTAGCGCTGCTCGATCGCGCTGCGCTCGGCCTCGACGTCACCATATTTGCCCACGTCAAACTCTCGAGCCAGGGTCGCGATGCGATTGCAGCGTTTGCCGAGGCGATCCGCGAGCGACCCGAAGTGCTCGACTGCTACACGACGATGGGCGAATGGGACTTCATGCTGCGCGTGGTGACGCGCGACATCAAGGCCTACGAGGCGTTCTACCTCGACCACCTGTCGAAGCTGCCGAACGTGCAGTCGATCAATTCGTCGGTCACGGTCACCGTGATCAAGGAAACGACGATCCTGCCGATCGCGCTTTGATCGACCAGTACTTTTCCGACTTATGGAGCGACTGTAGCTGCACTAGCGTAATGGCATCCTGTTCGCTCGCCGGGAGTCATGCCATGCGCTTCGCTGCAATCACCGCTCTCGTCCTGACCTCGACGCCGTTCGCCGGGACGGCTGCAGCCGCCGCTGACCGTTCCTGGCAGCCGTTGCCAGACGTAGCCCCGGCACCCGCTGACAATCCGACGACGGCCGACAAGGTCGAACTCGGCAAGATGCTGTACTTCGACCCGCGGATGTCGTCGAGTGGCAACGTATCGTGCTTCTCCTGCCACAACGTCATGGAGGGCGGCGACGACCACCGGCCGACGTCCATCGGAGTGCACGGTCATGTCGGCGGCCGCAATGCGCCCACTGTCTGGAACGCTGCCTTCCTGTCCAGCCAGTTCTGGGACGGCCGCGCTGCGAAGCTTGAGGACCAGGCCAAGGGACCGCCGGCGAACGCGATTGAAATGGGAATGCCCAACCTGGACGCGGTCATCGGCCGCGTACGCAACATTCCGGGCTACCGGCCCTATTTCGAAAAGGCATTCGGCAAGGGTGACGTGGTCACCATGGACAACGTGGCCAAGGCCATCGCCGCCTATGAGCGAACGCTGATCACGCCGAACAATGCGTACGACAAGTATGCCAAGGGCGACGCGAAGGCGCTCACGGAGCAGCAGATTCGTGGCCTCAATACCTTCGCCGACGTCGGATGCACCAGCTGCCACCAGGGTCCGACGTTCAGCGGCCCGCCGCTGCCGGTCGGCACGGGCTTCTTCATGAAGTTCCCGACGTTCCCGGACAGCCCGTACGTCGCGAAGTACGATTTCCTGAGCGACACCGGGCGTGCGAGCGCGACCAAGGACGACGCGGACAAGAACATGTGGCGGGTTCCCGGCCTGCGCAACCTCGAGTACACCGCCCCGTACTTCCATAACGGCCTGGTGCACACGATCGACGAGGCCGTCCGCATCATGGCAAGCACGCAGCTGAACCAGTCGCTCAACGACGCGCAGGTGGCCGACATCGTGGCGTTCCTGGAAAGCCTCTCCGGGCCGTTCCCGACCCAGCAGATGCCGCGGCTGCCGCCGACCCCGGGTGACCTCATCGACTAGGATCGGCCGCCGGGGCGATCAGCCGCTGAGCCGCCGCCACAAGGCGCGACCGACCAGTCGCGCCTTGGTCCCGAAATCGAAGCGCTCGAGGTTGGTCTTGACGATGCCCTCGGTAAACCGGGTGCGCTTCGAGTAATCCACGAGCACGTCCACCAGCACGGGCTTGCGATCGCGCGCCGCGGACGCGAGCGCATCGCGGATCACGCCATCGATGTCGCCGTCGCTCGCGATGCGCAGGAACTTCGCGCCCGTCGCCTGCGCGACGCCGGCGATGTCGAGCGGACCGAGCACGGTGCAGGTCTTGCGGTTGTAGGGAATTTCCTGCGCCTGCGCGATCTGCGCCAGCTCGCCATCGTTGAACACGAACACGACCAGACCGAGTTCCTGTGCGGTCGCAGTCGCCAGTTCCAGCGCGGTCATGCGGAAGGCGCCGTCGCCGACGATGCCGACCACCGGCGAAGTCCGGTCGCGCGAGCCTGGCGCCAATGGTCGCCGGCACGCAGTAACCCATGCAGTTGAAGTCGGTCGGCGAGATCAAACCGCGCGCACGATGGATCGGCATCAGCTCGGCCGCCAGGAACGTGTGGTTGCCGTCGTCGAGCACGACGGTGGCATCGTCCGGCAATTGCCGGCGCAGGCTGGCGAAGAATCGCGCGGGACTCACGCGACCTTGCGTGTCGTGGCGCAGCCATTCCTCGAGATACGCGGCCTTCTGTTCGCGGATCGTGGCCTCGACCTGCGCGCGGCGCGCGGGGACAGCGGCAATGGGCGCCTCACCCAGGGCCTGCAGCAACAGTTTCAGCACGGCCTTCGCATCACCTTCGAGCGCAACGGCCGCGGGGTAGTTGGCGCTGAACACTGCGGGATTGATGTCGACGTGGACCAGGCTGGGCGGCGGCGTCCAGCCATAGCTGCCCGTGGCGATTTCACCGAAGCGCGTGCCGACGGCCAGCATGCAATCCGTTCCGGCAAATGATTTTTCGACCGCAGGCACGGCCGCGCGACCGAGGCAGAAGCCCGCGTGCAGCGGATGATTTGCCGGAAACGCGCTCACACCCTGCAACGTGGTCGAGACCGGCGCACCCAGCCGCTCTGCCAGCAAGGCAACTTCGGCGGTGGCGTCGACGGCGCCCCAGCCAACGAAGAGCGTGGGTGACCTGGCGTTGCGCAGCAACTCCGCAGCCGCGGCAATCTGCGCCGCCGAGCAGCGAACGGGAGCCGCCTGCCGCGCGGGCACCGCGATAGCCGGACCTTCGTCACCCGTCAGCAACTGCAGGTGCACGGGAATCTCGACGAACACCGGCCCCGGTTCGCCGCTGGTCGCGACGCGCACCGCTTCGTAGATCGTCGGATCACGTCCGCGTGCTTCTCGACCAGCCAGGTGCCCTTGGTGATGGGCTTCAGCAGCGCGTGCTGGTCCATGTCGTGCAGCTGGTACTTGCGTCCCGTGTCGCGCCGGACGCCACCTGCAATCACCAGCATCGGAATGCCGTCGAGAAAAGCTTCGCCGATCCCGCTTGCCGCGTGCGTGACGCCCGCGGCGGGCACGATCACCAGCGTGCCGAGACTCGTGCCGCTGCGACTCACGGCATCCGCCATGAACGCAGCACCGCCCTCGTGCGTGACCAGCACCGGGGTGATCGAGCTCGACTTCGCGAGTTCGTCGTAGATCTCGGTGTTGTGGACGCCGGGGATGCCGAACGTGTACTTCACGCCGACGTTTTCGAGGGCTTCGCGAAGCATCGCGGCTGCAGTGCGGTTCATGGCAGGCCTGCCTTGTGTGATTCCTGCGGCCGGGATACGTGTGGATTGTAGGCCTGCATCACTCCGGCAACCATCGGCCTTGACCCTGTCCCGTGCGGCCACCATTCTCGGCTCACGGGACGGCCGACCACAGCGCAGTTCCCCGTATCGCAGCGGTTGAGGAGACCTGAGCGATGGATGACGTGCGGTTTGCGGTGATCGGCGCCGGCATGGCGGGGCTGGCCTGCGCCCACGAACTCGCGCGGGCCGATGCCAAGGTCACCGTGTTCGAACGGTCGCGCGGCCTCGGCGGCCGTCTCGCCACGCGTCGTGTCGGGCAACTCGCCTTCGACCACGGTGCGCAGTTCGTGACGGCGCGCAGCCGCCCTTTCGGTCGCTATGCGGAAACAGCCCTGCGCGCCGGCGTGCTCGATGCCTGGCGTCCGCGCATCATGGAGGACGATCGCGCGTGGCCCGCACCGATCGAAGACTGGTGGATCGGTCAGCCGGGAATGAGCGCGCTCGTGCGTCCGCTCGCACGCAACGTCGACATCCAGGGCGGCATCGCCGTCCACGAACTCATCCCGAGCCAGCGCGGCTGGGAACTGCAAACCGACTCCGGCCGGCAGAACGTGACCTTTCGCGCGTCGCGGTCGCGGTACCGGCACCGCAGGCGCATTCGCTGCTGGGTCCGCACGGCCGCTCGTTCCAGCACATCGCCGACGTGCGGATGGCGCCCTGCTGGACCGGCATGTTCGCCTTCGATCCTCCCATCGACGTGGGCGCGGATGCGCGGCGCTGGACCAAGGGCCCGATCGTCTGGGCGGCCTGCAACTCGAGCAAGCCGGAACGTCCGCGCGCAGCGCAATGCTGGGTCGTGCACGCGTCGTCCGGCTGGTCGCGGGAACACATCGACCTCGGTGCAACGGAGGCCGCCCGCCTGTTGCTGCAGGCCTTCGAGGACAGCCTCGGTCACAAGCTGCCGCAGCCGGTGCACCAGGACGCGCATCGCTGGCGTCATGCGCTGGTGGAACAGCCACTCGGCCTGTCGTGCCTGGTCGATGAAGAAATGAACGCCGGTGCGTGCGGCGACTGGTGCATCGCGCCGCGCGTCGAGGCCGCCTTCGAGAGCGGCCGCAGTCTCGCTCACTCGCTCCTGTCGATGGTCGGGCTCTCGGCACGCATGGTGGTGCGTCCCTGACGGCCGAACACCCGCAACAGTACGCCGTCGCGCGAGAAGCCTTCGAATGTTCCCCAGAGTGCCAGCGCGAGCAGCACGGGGATGATCTCGTAGATCACGCGATACATCAGTATGGCCGCGAGCAGCTGCTCGGGCGGCACGTCCGGCAGCAGCAGCAGCAGTACCGACTCGAGCACGCCGAGGCCAGCCGGCACGTGGCTCAGCACTCCCGCGAGCATGCTGGCGAGATAGGCGCCGAGGAACGCCAGGTACGGGATGCCGAGTGCGGCAGGCAGCAGCAGGTACAGCACCGACGAGACGAGGAAGATATCGGCGAGCCCGACGCAGAGCTGCAGCGCGGTCATGGCCGGCGTTGGCAGGTTGACGGACCAGCCGCCCAGCTTCACGGGTCGCTTGCGCAGCAGGATCAGCAGCACGTAACCCGCGTCCTTGCAGAGACCGATGAGACCCAGCACGCGCAGCCAGCCGCTGGAAACGCGGAACATCGGTTCGAGCATGTCGGCCGCAAACACCAGCGAGATGTCGAGCAGCAAGCCGAAGCCGATTGCATACGGCATGTTCGCGAGCAGCACCGTGGCGCCGACTTCCGTCGCCGAGAGTCCAGCCGGCGTGTACATGCGATAGCGCAGCGCGCCTCCGCTCAGCATGGCCTGCCCCACGGCATGCCCGAGCGGAAACGCGATGTACGCCGTGAGCATCGGCTTGGCGCGCCCGACCGTCTGCTTCACGTACCGCAGCACCGCGACTTCGTAGAACGCGAGCACGGTGAATGCACCTGCGGCGCACAGTGCAGCGAGTGCGAGCGTCGACGCGGGCACCGCCCGCATCTGCTCGAGCACGTCGACGAAGCGGATGCGCTGGAACGTGCGCCACAGCACGTAGCCCGCGAGCGCTGCGAGCAGCACGCTCACGAGCACTCCGGCGTAGGTCTTCAGGCGATGGCGGCGGGGATCGGACATCGGGGCTCTTCGAGGCTCGACGGCAGGGGCAGAGCCCATGGCACGGTCATTCAATTGCGAGTAATTCTCAACATTGATTGCAACTGCTGACGAGTTTAGGACGAAACCTCCACCTGGATACGCGGTCCAATGCGCAAGCTGGGTTCAGGCTGCGTAGAATTCCCGCAGTTGGTCGATTGTCCCCTCTCGAGGAGAAGTATCCAAATGTCCGAACAGAAATTTCCGCGCCGCACGCTGCTGAAGGGCGCGCTGCTGGGTGTTGCCGCCGTCCCCGTGTCCGCACTGCTTGGCCGCACTGCCGATGCCGCGAGCGGTCGGGTCGATCCGAACGAGCCGCAGGCGAAGTCGCTCGGCTTCGTCGAAGACGCAGCCAAGGTCGACCCCAAGGCCAACCCGAACTTCAAGCCGGGTCAGCACTGCCTGAACTGCCTGCAGGCTCCCGACCGGCAAGCCTGGCATGGCCGAAGTGCCTTGCAACATCTTTGCCGGCCGCCCGGTCGCCGGTAAGGGCTGGTGCAAGGTGTACGTCAAGAGGCCGTAACCGGCGCTCACGCGACTGCCACGACGGCGCGATCGGGCAACCGGTCGTGCCGTTTTTTTTGCTGCGACGGTTTGCCGCCGATCCAACCTGCGCGCCACCCCTTGAAACCTTGTCCCGGGCTCACATCTAGGGCGACACCTAGGGATTGTATTCGCAGTCCCGGACAGGAGGTGAGCAACCATGCGTGTCATCAAGTGGGAACCGTTCCGCGACGTCGACGACGTGTACGACCGATTCATTGCCGAGTCGATGCGGCGCTGGCCGCGCCAGGGCGCCGCGACGCAGCCGCCCCGCGAGTGGGCACCGGCGGCGGATGTGAGCGAGACGGACGTCGAGTTCGTCATCAAGGCCGAACTGCCGGAAGTCCGCAAGGAGGACGTCAGCATCACCGTGCAGGACGGCGTATTGACGCTCGCTGGCGAGCGCAAGCAGGCGAAGATCGAGGAACAGGAGAAAATCCATCGCATCGAGCGCCTGTACGGCTCGTTCGCGCGCCGCTTCGCGTTGCCTGACAACGCCGACGAGAACGGAATCCGGGCGGAGAGTCGCGACGGGTTGATCGTGATTCGCATCCCGAAGCAGCGCGTCGTGGAACCGCAGCCGCGGCAGATCCAGGTCCAGTAAGCCGAGCGAGCCGACGATTGCGGGAGGGCGTCGCGAGGCGCCCTCTCCCTTTATACTGCGCGACGATGACTACACCCAACCTGACCAAGGGCACGGCGGACCTCTGCGACGACCACGGCGACCGGGTGCAGGTGTGCGAGCCTGGATTCCATCTGTTCGGCGGACGCCGGTCATTCCACGGACCGATCAGCACGATTCGCTGCTTCGAAGACAACTCGCGCGTCAAGGAAGCCGTTGAAGGTCCCGGCGCAGGCCGCGTGCTCGTCGTCGACGGCGGCGGCTCGCGCCGGCGTGCGTTGCTGGGCGACAACCTCGGCCGTGCTGCGGTCAAGAACGGCTGGGCCGGCGTGATCATCCACGGCTGCATCCGCGATTCGGCCGAACTGGGTCGCATGGACCTGGGGCTGCGTGCGCTCGGCACGATGCCGCTGCGCAGCGACAAGCGCGGCGAAGGCGAACGCGACGTGCCCGTGCGTTTTGCGGGGGTGACATTCCGGCCGGGCGATTTCGTCTACGTGGACGACGACGGCATCATCGTTTCCCCAACCGCCCTGATTTGAGCCAGTTATTGCTCTTGGCGCAAAGCGCCTTCCGACTAACCCCTAACCCCTATCCCTTCCCCCATGCCACGCACCGTCTACTGCCAGTACCTGAAGCGCGAAGCCGACGGCCTCGATCGCGTTCCCTACCCGGGCGACCTCGGCAAGCGCATCTTCGAGAACATCTCCGCCGAAGCATGGCGCGCGTGGGTGGGCCACCAGACGATGCTGATCAACGAGTACCGCCTGTCGACCATCGAGCCGAAGGCGCGCAAGTTCCTGGCCGAGGAAATGGAAAAATTCCTGTTCGACGGCGGCAGCGCGAAGCCGGCGGAATACACGCCGGAATAGCGGAGGAAGGGGTTAGGGGTTAGGGGTTAGGGGTTAGGGGTTAGGGGTTAGGGGTTAGGGGTTAGTCGGAAGTTAGTCGTAGCCTGTTACCTCGGGTTCCATCGACGCCACGCATCTGCTGATACCGAGTTGTACCGACAATTTCGATGCATTCGCTGCACCTCCGACTAACCCCTAACCCCTAACCCCTAACCCCTAACCCCTTCCCTGCGTGCAGCGCGAGCGCGAGCCACGCCAGCATGAAACTGACTCCGCCCACGGGCGCGACCATGCCGAACCAGCGCGGCGCACCGAACGTCATCGCGTAGATCGAGCCCGAAAAGAAGAAGATGCCGACGCCAAAGAGCACCGCGGCGCGCGGCAGCCAGCGCGAGGCGGGCGTCACCAGCGCGATGGTCCCCACCAGGATCAACGCCAGTGAGTGCAACTGCTGGTACAGCACTCCGGTCTGGTAACTGGCCAGTTGCTTGACCGTCAGCATTTGCTGCAGCGCATGCGCGCCAAAAGCACCGAGCACCACGCCGAGCAGCATCAATGCCGCGCCTGCGCGGATACAGCTCAGCGCGAAATCACGGTTCGGGGCGATCACGGGATCAGGCATGCACGGCCTCGCTCGATGGGTCCCGCAAACGCTGCAGCAGCGTCGCGATGGGTTTGGGCACGCCCACCGCGGCGGGTGCCGCGACGTCGTACCAGCGGTAACGATCATCTTCGCGCAGTGCCAGCGCCTTGCCAGCGCAGCGCACGACCAGCGGCTTGAGTTCGTAGTCGAAATGGCTGAAGGCGTGGTGCAGCGGCTGGCCAATCCGTGTCACCGACGCACCCGCAAGGTGCTCGCCACACCATTGCAGCGCGTGTTCGCGTGTCGGAAATTCGGGCAGGCCCCACAGACCACCCCAGATGCCACTGGGTGGTCGCCGCTCCAGCAGTACTTTGCTGCCACGCTGCGCGAGCAGCACCCACGCTGCGCGCTGTGGCCGGACCTTGCGCGGACGCGGTGTCGGCAACTGCTGTTGCCGCCCCTCACGTCGCGCGACGCAACCGGCATTCACCGGGCACAGCAGGCACGCCGGATTCGAGCGCGTGCAGACCGTCGCACCCAGATCCATGATGCCCTGCGTGTACTCGTCGACGCGCGACTGCGGAGTGCACTCCTCGGCGAGCGTCCACAGCTTACGTTCGACCGCCGTCTCGCCCGGGAAACCGTCGATCGCAAAATACCGCGTCAGCACGCGCTTGACGTTGCCGTCGAGAATCGGATGCCGCTCGCCGCGCGACAGCGCCAGGATCGCGCCTGCCGTGGAGCGGCCGATGCCGGGCAACTCCATCACTTCGTCGAGTGTCGCGGGGAACTCGCCCGCATGCCGTTGCACGAGGATCTGCGCCGCGCGCTGCAGGTTGCGTGCACGGGCGTAATACCCCAGCCCGGACCAGAGGTGCAGCACTGTGTCGGGTTTGGCGTGGGCAAGCGCACGCACCGTCGGCAGGTGCGCCATGAAACGCTCGTAATACCCGATGACCGTGCCGACCTGCGTCTGCTGCAACATGATCTCGGAGATCCACACCCGGTACGGAGTGCGGTCCCGCTGCCACGGGAGCTCCTTGCGCCCTTCGGATTCGTACCAGGCGAGCAGTGCCGGTGCGAAGCGCAGGATACCGGTGCACGTGGCGGCCCCTTCACCTGTCATTGGCCTCGCGCTCCACGCTCATGAACATCCGCAACGTCGATTCCCGCAACTCCCTGACCCCGGAACGCTGCGCGACGAATCCGGGCACCCAGAAGTCCGGCTCGAATTCGGCCTCGTAGCGCACGACCGTGCCAGCGCCTTCCTGGTACCAACTGGTTCGCGCGACGCCGCGGCGCATGTCGCTGCGCTCCGGGATCACCTCGGCCACCTGGCCCCCCGGCACCTGCTCCACACGTTCTACGCGCTCCACCGTGCGGCAGAAAACGCCGGCGCAGGCTCGGATCCGCGTGCGCATCAGCACGGCGCCATCCGGCTGGGATCCGAGCAGTTCTACACGGCGAATGCGGGAATCAAGCTTGACGAAGTTGGCATAGTCCCCGAGCACCGCAGCCACACGGGCTACGGGCGCAGCGAGGAGCGCCTCAAAATGAATGTGAAAGACCCCGCTCTCGCAGGCCGCGTCCGCGCGCAGCACCTCGATCGCGCAGGCCGAACTCGAGATCAGTCCGGTGCACACGACGCCGACTCGGAGCCAGGCAGGAGCGGATCGACGGTGCACGTCACGAACAGACAAGGACGACGTCACCGCTGCCGGCGCTGCAGTGGTCGGGGTAACCGTACTGTTTCCAGTAGTCGACGAGGCCGATGCGTTCGGCCAGCTTCGCGAAACGCGGGTCCATCCTGAAGCCCGCGGCGTCGGCCGACCACGCATGCATGAGATCCCATTCCCGGGTCCAGGCTATGCGGTTGCGCGCGAGCGAATCGTTCATGATGCGATAAGCCACGTCGTACTGCTGCAACTGGAGGTAGGGCATCAGCAGATCCAGCTGCGTCGCGACCTTCGGATCGACCGCCCGTAACGCCGCGACCATCGCCGGCCGCTTGGCAGGATCGGCGACCGCATCGACAAACTCGCCCACCTGCGGCCGCAGTTCCGGCGGCAGGTCTTTCTGCTCGAGCAGCAGGCGCTTCGCCTCGTCCCACTGGCCACGCCGCATCGCGATCGTGGCCTCGACTCCCTTGTTGCCGGCGTTGTCGAGCCCGAGTTCGCTGGCCAGGTTCGAATAGTGCAACGCCCGCTCGTCATCGCCCCGCATCAAGTACACGTTGGCCAGGTTGGACGCCACCACGGGCGCGGTGGGGTCGAGTTCGTAGGCGCGCCGCGCCTGTTCGAGGGCCGCGTCGAGGCGCCCGACCTTCGCCAACAGGATCGAATACCAGTGGTGCGGCGTCGGCTCATTCGGCTCCAGCGAGATCGCGAAGAAATAGCCGGACTCGGCGTCGAGCAGGTTGCCCTTTTCAGAGTTGATCTGGGCCAGCACGGCGTGCGCCTCGCCGATGTTCGGATCGAGTGCGAGCGCCTGCCGCGCCGACTGTTCGGCCATCCGCAGGAACTGCTCCTCGTCACCCTCGTCGCGCGTGTAGCCCGGCAACACGACGTAAGCAGACGCCAGCGCGGCGTGTGCGCGCGCAAACCCGGGATCGCGGGCGAGCGCTTCCTGGTACAGGTCGATCGCGCGTTTCAGGTTTTCTTCGCCGCGGCGCTTCCAGATGGCACGGCCCTGCAGGTACAGCTCGTAGGCCTCGACATTCTGCGTGGGCGCCTTGTCCCGCTGCGCGAGCTGCTGATCCTTCGGCGCCAGTTCGATCTTCAGTTTCTCGACGATGGCCTGCGCGATCTCGTCCTGCACTGCGAAAATATCCTGCAGCTTGCGGTCGTAGGTTTCCGACCACAGGTGAAATCCGGATTCGGTGTCGATCAGCTGCGCCGTGATGCGCACCTGGTCGCCGGATTGCCGCACGCTGCCCTCGAGCACGGTCTCGACGCCGAGTTCCTTGCCGACTTCGCGGATGTCGACGTTGCGACCCTTGAAGGCGAACGTCGAGGTGCGGGCCGCAACTTTCAGGCCGGGCACGCGGGCGAGCAGGTTGAGCAACTCTTCGGACATGCCGTCGCTGAAGTAATCCTTCGCCGCATCGCCGCTCAGGTTCGTGAATGGCAACACGGCGATCGAGCTGTGGCCGTCCGCTGCTTCGGCGCGACCGAGCCCCCGTGCATACAGCAGGTACCCCAGTCCCGCCATCGCCACCATGACGGCCACGCCGAAGGCTGCCCGGGTGCGGAACTGCAGCTGGGGTGGCGAGTCCGCCAGCGGTTCGGTGCGCTCGATGCCGGTCGGGCTGACGTCGAACACCCACGCCAGCACCATCGCGATCGGAAAGCCGACCAGCAGGAAGACGACGATGAGGGTCATGGCCCATTCGGGCACGTACAGCGCCGGCAGCACGACGGAGGCGGCCTCGGTGACCGCCCACGCGACGGCGCCGTAAGCGACGGCGACCTTGCCGACGCGACGACGCTGCAGTTCAGCGAGGAAAGCCATTGTGTGCCCGAATCGTCATTCCCCACCCTGGGCCAGGCCATGTCTCGAGCGGGGCCTGCCACGTGAGACCGCGGCGGCACTCAGACGTTCGTTCGCCCGCGCCGCATTGTCCACCAATCCACGACGCGAGCGAACCCCGGGCCCGGCCGGGGCTACTTTTTGCAGATCCCGATGTCGCCGTTCAACGTCTTGATCCGGACCCGGGCCGAACCACTGCCCACCTTGTGGCGCCACTCACGCCCCGGGGCGTACTCGTCCGTCCGCACCGGCTTGGGCCCGAAGCAGTTGCGGATCTCGCCGTTGAAGCTCGACACCTCGAACTCGGCGCCGACCGGGCCGGTCAGGTCGAGCCGGACGTCGCCGCTGATGCTTTCGATGTCCACGCGCGCGTCGGGCGACAACTGGCCCGTGACCGCCAGGTCGCCGCTGGTCGAGCGCAGGCGCGACCGCGTGGTCTCACCGGCGCCGAGCGTGAAGTTGCCGCTGACCGTGCTGCCGTTCACTTCGCCCGCGATCCGGGTGGCGGTCGCATCGCCGCTCACGGTGGTGATCGAGACCAGGCCTTTCTGGCCCGACCCGGTGATGTGGACATCGCCACTGACGGTGCGGCATTCGATGTCCTCACCACTCGCCTGGGTGCGCACGTCCCCGCTCACCGACTGCAGCCGCTGCGTGCCACTGACGCCCTGCGCGGTGATGTCGGCGCTCACGGTGTTGATCGAAAGGGTCGACCCCGTCGGCACCTTGACGATCAAGTCGGTGTCGTCGACGTGGTAGGAACGATTCGGCAGCACGACCTTGATGCGCGTGACCTTGTCGCCTTTGGTGAAGTCGAGCCGTTCGGTGCCCTTGCCGAGATCCCCGGTGATCTCGACTTCGTTGCGGTCCCAGCCGGTCACGACCACGGAGCCGGCGGTATTCGAGATCTCGACGGTGCCGGTCAGATCGGCCGCCGTCCGCTTGTTGATCGGGGAACCGGCCACGGCCGCGAACGGCAAGGCCAGCGCCGCGAGCATCGCGACGGTCTGGGGACGAAGGGCGGCGGCGATCACGGTCTTCATAACTGCATCCTCTCGCCCGTCGGCGACGCTGGCATGTTCGCTGGCATATTCGCGGGCGCATTCGCAGGCGCGTTCTCGAGACTGTTGGTCAACTGGCTGACGTTCGACAGCACGGCCAGCTCGTCCTGGTACGTCTTCAGCAGCAATTCTTCGAGCAGCGGGTCGCCCGGCTGTTCGGTGAGTGCGGCATTGATCTCGTCCGCGGCACGGCGCATTTCCCCGAGATTGAACTCGAGCTTCGCCCGCGCGGACGGCGGCAGCATGGCGATGCGACGGTCCAGCATCTCGGTCAGCTGCCTGCGGGCTGCAACGTATTCCGGATCGAGATGACCTGCCGGCCCGAAGGCCGCCTGCATGGCCACCGCCCCGTCCGCTGCCGGAGTCGTGTTCGTCGGCGTAACGGGCGCGGCAGACTGCTGCACCAGAACCTCTCGGTCGAGCAGGCTTGCAGTGAGCAGTGACGAGCCTGCGACGAGCAGCAGCGCAGCAGCCGCCTGCCAGAGCACGGCGGACCGGCGGGTTGCAGGTGCTGCCTGTAATACGCGCTCATCGATGCGTGCCGCGATGTCCGGCCACAAGTCGCGACCGGGCGGCACTTCGAGCGGTAACTCGCGCAGCCGCGCGTCGAGTCGCGCTGCGGCGTCGTGCGAGGTTCGTTCATCCTGCGTCATGGTTCCTCTCCGTCTCGCCGAGCCTGGCGCCCAACAGCGCCCGGGCCCGGTGTAACTGTGCCTTGCAGGTGCCGACGGCGATGCCGAGCAGCTGCGAAGCCTCCTCGTGCGTGTGGCCGTAGATACCCACCAGGACCAGCACGTGCCGCGCTCCCGGAGGCAATCCGGCGATGGCGGTGTCGAGGTCGCGGCTGCGGCCCGGATCGGTCGTGGTGTGGTCGGCCAGCACGTCGGCGACTTCGCGTTCGATCGAATCCTCGGCGCCGAGCGACTCGCTCCGACGACGCACCTGCTGCAATACCGTGTTCACCGCGATCCGGTGCAGCCACGTCCCGAACGCGCTGCGTGTCTCGAAGCGCGGCAGGTTGCGCCAGGCCTGCACGAAGGCTTCCTGGGTGCAGTCCTCGGCCGTGGCCACGTTGCCGGTCATGCGCAGGCACAGCGCGTGGATGCGCGAGCAATGCCGGCGGTAGAGTTGCTCGAAGGCGACCGACGAACCCTCCGCCGCGGACGTGACCAGCCGGCGTTCCTCGGCCGCCTCGCGCGCGCGCTGTAGTTCATCGACGACCTCCCCGGCGTGTGCCAAGACCCACCTCGCTGCTACCAGTCGCACCGCGCGGCCGGGTCCGGCATCCTACACAGGCCGCCTCGCGGTTCGTATCGTGCCCCTGTGACTCATCAGATGCGGCAGCGGGCCAAAAGGTTTAGCCCCGGAGACCTCATGCCCGAAGCCGTCCGCGTTGCAAGAAATGGCCCGGTCGGCACGGTGATCCTGCACCGCCCGGCCGTCCGCAACGCCGTGGACCCTGCCACGGCGGCTGCGCTGGCTCAGGCCTGCCTGACCCTGGACCAGGACCCGGACATCCGGGCCATCGTGCTGTGGGGCGAAGGCGGTACGTTCTGCGCTGGCGCGGACCTCGGCGCGGTCAGCCGGGGCTGGGATGCCTCCAGGCTTCAACCACCCTCTGGCGCGCCCGATGATGCGTTCGGACCGATGGGGGTGTCGCGGCTGGAACTCGGCACGCCGGTGATCGCGGCCATTGCCGGTCATGCGGTCGCGGGCGGCCTCGAGATCGCGCTCTGGTGCGACCTGCGGGTCGCCGAGGAGGACGCGATGCTCGGCGTGTTCTGCCGGCGCTGGGGCGTACCGTTGATCGACGGCGGCACGTTCCGCCTGCCCCGCCTCATCGGCGAGGGTCGCGCGCTCGACCTGATCCTGACCGGTCGCGCCGTGAGCGCGGGCGAAGCACTGGCCCTGGGACTCGTCAATCGAGTGGTGCCGCACGGTGAATCGCGGGCGGCGGCGGAAACGCTGGCGCTGGAGATCGCGTCGTTTCCGCAAGGGTGCGTGCAGGCCGACCGCGCGTCGTGCCGCGACCAGTGGGACCGTGATCGTGCCGAGGCGCTGCGCAATGAGTTCGCGCGCGGTCTCGACGTCCTGCAGAGCGGCGAGTCGGCCCAAGGCGCCGCGCGCTTCGTCGGCGGCGCGGGCAGAAGCGGCACGAAGGCCGACTGAGGCCTGCCCCAGCGCGGAGCCGGTGCGAATTCAGTCTGGCTTGACGCCCTGCTGCAGGAAATCGACGGTGGCGCCCACGAGCGTCCTGAGGGCGACCGGCAGCGCGCTCTCGTCGACGAAGAACTTCGGCGAGTGATTGCTCGGCGCCGCGATGGCGTCCTGGCCTGGCGGCGTGACGCCCACGAAATAGAAGAACGACGGCACCGTCTTGCCGTAGTACGCAAAGTCCTCGGACCCGGTGACGAACGGAATCACGGTGACGTTGTCGCGACCTGCAACGCGCTGCAACGACGCCACGGCGCGCGTCGTCAGCGCCGCGTCATTGACCACCACCGGGTTCGGGTCACCGCCGAGTTCGAACTCCGTCGTCGCACCCTGCGAGGCCGCGACGTCGCTCGAGATGCGCTTGATGCTCTCGATCACCTGCGTGCGCACCGACGGGTCGAACGTGCGGAACGTGCCGACCATTTCGACCGAGTCGGGAATGATGTTGTTGCGGATACCGCCCTTGATCGCGCCGACCGAGACCACGGCCGGATAGCGCGTGATGTCGATCTGGCGGCTCACGATCGTCTGCAGCGACAGGATGACCTGCGCCGCCGTCACGATCGGGTCGACACCGCCCCAGGGACGCGACCCGTGCGTCTGCCGGCCCTTGATGACGAGCTTGAAGCGGTCCGACGCCGCCATCATCGAGCCTTCGCGGTAACCGATCGCGCCGGTGTTGAGTCCAGCCCAGAGGTGCAGGCCGAACATGGCGTCCGGCTGCATCGACTTGAACAGGCCTTCATCGAGCATCAGGCTCGCACCGCCGCGCTCGCCGTCAGGCGCGCCTTCTTCCGCTGGCTGGAACACGAACATGACCGTGCCGGGCAGCTCTGCCCGCATGCCGGCCAGCACTTTGGCCGCGCCGAGCAGGATCGCCGTGTGCCCGTCGTGACCGCACGCATGCATCACGCCGACTTTCTCGCCGCGATACTCAGCCGTCGCCGTCGACTTGAACGGCAGGTCGACCTGCTCCGTCACCGGCAATGCGTCCATGTCGGCGCGCAATGCCACCGTCGGTCCGGGCTTGCCACCCTTGAGGATGCCGACCACGCCCGTGTGCGCGATCCCTGACCGGACCTCGATGCCCATCTTGCGCAGCTCTTCGGCCACGATCTTCGACGTGCGCACTTCGCGGTTGCTGAGCTCGGGGTTCTGGTGGAAATCGCGGCGCCACGCAATCACCTGCGGCATCGCGGCCTGGGCGGCGGCAGCGATGCTTGCGTCGCTCGTAGCGGCGGCTGCCGAACCTGCGGCAGCCGCGAACAGCACCAGTGCCGAGGAGATAACAGTGCGCAGATTCATGATGTTACGGCCGGGTAGCGGGGAAAGAAGTGGCGCAGCATACTGCAGCCACCGCATCGACAGTGAGACCGAGATGTTGCCAAGACGCAAGTCGATTGCGGCCCTTGCCGCACTGAGCCTGACCCTAATGAGCACCCACACCATCCCGCCGGCCCAGGGCCAGGCGTATTCCCCCGCGGTCGCCCGCTCAATTGCGAAGACCCAGAAGCCGCCGCTGCACGGCCAGCACTGGATGGCGATCACCGGCAAGCCGCTCGGAGCCACGGCCGGCGCCAAGATCTTCGAGCGGGGCGGCAATGCCGTCGACGCAGCCTGCGCCATGATCGCCGCGACCTCCACGATGTGGGACGTGCTGCACTGGGGCGGCGAGACGCAGGCCTTGATCTACGATCCGCGCTCGAAGCAAGTGATCGCGATCAACGGGCTCGGCATGGCGCCCACCGGTGCGACACCCGAGTTCTTCAAGGGCAAGGGTTTCAAGTACCCGCCCGCGTATGGCCCGCTCGCGGCCGTCACGCCCGGCACGCCGGGCGGAATCATCCTGATGCTGCAGGAATACGGCACGCTCTCGCTGGCCGAAGTGCTGGCCCCGGCCATCGAACTCGCGGACGGCTACCCGATCGACGGCGAGACCGCCGATCTGATCGAGCGCTGGAAAGACAAGCTCAAGGAATGGCCGTACTCGAAACAGGTGATGCTGCCGCACTTCGGCTCGGCGCGCGCAGCACCGCGCGCGGGCGAAATCTTCCGCCAGCCCGACCTCGCGGCCACGCTGCGCAAGATGGTCGAGGCGGAGAAGCAGGCGCTCGCCGCCGGCAAGTCGCGCAAGGAGGCCCTGCAAGCCGCTTACGACCGCTTCTATCGCGGCGACATCGCGCAGGAATTCGTGCGCGGCGTGCGGGAACAGGGTGGCCTGATCACGCTCGACGACCTTGCACAGTGGCAGCCGCGGGTCGAGCAGCCGCTCAGCACGAACTATCGCGGCGTCGAGGTCTTCAAGCTCGACGTCTGGACGCAAGGTCCGGCGCTGCTGCAGTCGCTCAATATCCTCGAGAACTTCGACGTCCGCGCGATGGGTTACAACAGCGCGAACTACATTCACACCGTCTACCAGGCGATGAACCTCGCCTTCGCCGACCGCGACTTCTATTACGGCGACCCATCCTTCCCACCCGCCACGCCCACCCAGGGCTTGCTTTCGAAGGAGTATGCAAAGCAGCGCGCCGCGACGATCCGCATGGATCGCAACGACGTGAACGCGGGGCCCGGCGATCCGTATCCCTTCCAGGGCGGCAAGAACCCGTACCGGGACCGGTTGCAGCAGCAGCGCAAGACGGCGCTCGACGCACTGGACAGGACGGAACTCACGGCGCAGCAACTGGCGGACTTTGAAGCCGGCTTCAAGAGCGGTACGACGACCGTAATGGCCGCGGATGCGAACGGCTGGCTGGTGTCGGTGACCCCGAGCGGCGGCTGGGTGCCGGCGACGATTGCCGGACGCACGGGGATCGGCCTCAGCCAGCGCATGCAGTCGTTCGTGCTCGAGGCGACCGAGAACCCGTTCAACGTCGTGGCGCCCGGCAAGCGTCCGCGCGTCACGCTCACGCCGAGTCTCGCGCTCAAGGGCGGCAAGCCGTGGCTCGCCTTCGGCGTGCAGGGCGGCGACTCGCAGGACCAGAACCTGCTGCAGTTTTTCCTCAACGTGCAGGAATTCGGCATGACGCCGCAGGAAGCGGTCGAGGCCGCCAACTTCAACAGCTACCAGATGAAGGCGTCGTTCGACCAGCACGAATCGCAGCCCGGCCGCATCGTGCTCAACGCCGCGATGCCGCAGTGGGTCACGAAGGAACTGATTGGGCGCGGCTACAAACCCGAGTTCGAGGCCCGCACGTCCGGTCCGATCAACGCCATCCTGGTCGACCCGGAGAACGGCACGTTCTGGGGCGGCTCGAGCAACCACGGCGAGGACTACGGTATCGGCTGGTAGCGGCGCGTGACCACACGCCTGCCACCCATCGCGTTCTTGCAGGCACTGCGGGTGCTGCTGGCAACGCCGCGACTCTCCCCGCCGGCAGGCGAATCGGGCCGCATTGGCGCAGACGGCCCGGACGCGCTGCGGATCATCGGCGTTGGCGACTCAATCATCGCCGGCACCGGAGTGCAGCATTTGCGGGACTCGCTGACCGCCGTCTATGCGCGATTGCTGCAAGCGCGCGTGCAGCGCCCGGTCGAATGGCAGGTGCGGGGCCGCAACGGTGCGACGTCAGCGTCCGTCCTGCGCGAACTGGTGCCGACGGTGCCCGCGTGTGACCTCTACTTGACCTCGGTGGGCGTCAACGACGTGACACGGCGCGTGACCCCGAGCGCATTCGGCCGCAATGTCAGCGGCATCCACGACCGGCTGCGGGAAAAAGCGCCCGCGTCGGCATTCCTGTTCGCCGGCGTGCCGCCGCTCGAACTCTTCCCCGCCCTGCCCGCGCCGCTCAACTCGCTCCTGGGCACCCAGGCTCGCGAACTCCAACAGGCCGCGGCCGACGCCCTCGCCGGGCGACCGCGAACCCACTGCTACTTCTTTCCGGAGGCCGTACCGCCGGGTGATTTCGCGCGCGACGGGTTTCATCCGGCGGAATCCGCCGTGTTGGCGTGGGCCAGCGCGCTGCTGGCACTGACAGGTCAGGACGAGGTGGCGAGCTGTTCGCGGTGATAGAGCTTGGCCGCGATCCACCACACGACCGCGACCACGGCAAACGACGCGCCGAGGTTCACCGCCCAGTCGAGCGCGCTGATCTGCTCAGAGCGCAGCACGCGCAGGATCATCTGGTTCTGGCCCAGGAACGGCACCGCCAGCATCCAGAGCTGCGTGCGGACCGGCGCGACCATCAGCACCAGCGATGGGATCATCGGCATGAACATCAGCAGCGGCAGGTACCCCTGGGCCTCACGGTAGCTGCGCGCGAACGCGGCCAGCGCGGTCAGCACGGTCGCGCCGAGCAGCACGATCGGCAGGATGATCAGGAACAGTTGCGCCAGTCCGCCGGGCCCGGGATCGAAGGACGCATCCATGCCCCGCGACGGCACGACGGCGAACGCCAGGCGGATACGCGACCAGCGTCATCGCGATCGACAGCAACGAGAACACGGCCGTCGCGAGGATCTTGGCGCTGATGATCGATTCGCGCGCGACGGGCGTGGCCAGCAACGGTTCCAGTGACTGCCGCTCGCGCTCGCCCGCAGTGGCATCGATCGCGAGCTGCATGCCGCCGATGAACGCCAGCAGCAGCAACAGGTACGGCAGGATCTGCTGGGAAAGGTCGAATCGCGCCGCGGGCGTC
Source organism: uncultured Gammaproteobacteria bacterium (assembly GCA_963846315.1). Taxonomy (GTDB): domain Bacteria; phylum Pseudomonadota; class Gammaproteobacteria; order Steroidobacterales; family Steroidobacteraceae; genus RPQJ01. The sequence goes on along the minus strand of CAWJVM010000003.1, from coordinate 63,877 downwards.
GCCACGTCACGCGTGGCGACCTGCAGCGGATTCGCGACCGCGGGATGAATGCCCCGCGCCACGAGCCGCAGCGTGCCGACGGTGCTGCCGTAACCATCGAGCAGCCCGCTCAGTCGCGACACCGTCGCGCCGGAAGCCAGTGGCCGCGAGCTGTCGAAGACCATCTCGACGCTGGCAGGTCGACCGGCGCGCCAGTCCTCGCCGTACTTCGCGTCGATGCGCAGGACGACGTCGTGCTCCTGCGAACGCACGGCCGCATCGGCATCCTGTGGCGCAGGCAGCACCTGTCACGTTGTGCGATTGCAGCCACGCGACGAGGTTCGGGGCATGCTCCGCCCCGACCACCGGCAGCTCCAGCGGGCCTTCGAGCTGCTGCAACTGCTTGCGTGCGCTGAGCGCGTTGGTGCCCGCCAGGATCAACGGAATCGCCAGCGGAATCACGACGAAACGCAATCAGCAACATGCGCCGGTCGCGAAACGCGTCGAGCAATTCCTTGCGCAGGACGACCCACAGCGCCCTCATGCGAACAGCCCCTCGTCCGAGCCGATCGTCTTGACGAACGCATCCTCGAGGTTGGCGCAACCCGTGGACTCGCGGAGTTCATCCGGCGTGCCGTCGGCAACGACGTGCCCGTGCGCGACCAGGACGATCCGGTCACAGAGCCGCGCGACCTCCTGCATGATGTGACTCGACAGCAGCACGCAGCGGCCTTCGGCACGCTGCTCGAGCAGGAAGTTGCGCAGCGAGCGCGTGGTCATCACGTCGAGCCCGTTGGTCGGCTCGTCGAGCAGCACGTTGCGCGGGGCGTGCACCAGCGCCCGTGCAATCGCGGTCTTCGTGCGCTGGCCCTGCGAGAACCCCTCGGCACGACGGTCGATGAAGTCGCGCATTTCGAGCGCGGACACGAGTCGCTCGATGCGCTCGGCGATGAGGCGATGGTCGAGCCCCTGCAGCGCGCCGAAGTACGCGATATTCTCGCGCGCCGTCAGCCGCTTGTAGATTCCGCGCGCGTCGGGCAGCACGCCGAGGCGCTCGCGCACGCGGGTGGGCTCGACGGCCGCGTCGATGCCGTCGACCAGCACGCGGCCCGCCTCGGGAGACATCAGCGTGTACAGCATCCGCAGAATGGTGGTCTTGCCGGCGCCGTTCGGTCCCAGCAACCCGGTGATCTGCCCATTGGCAGCCGTGAAGCTGACGCCATCGACGGCTTGCACGCGGCCGGTGCGGGTCGCAAACGACTTCCGCAGCCCTTCGACGCGAATCATGCGTGCACGCTCACGGATCCCAGCCGAACGAACCCCCGAACGGCGGGGAATACTGCAACTGGTCCAGGCAGGTGGCATCGAGCGTCTTCGCATCGGCGGCAGCGATGAACTCGGCGATGAGCCGCGGCCCGCAACCCACCCCCATCACGCTGTGGCCCTGGCCGCGGAACACGAGGTGTCTCGAGTTAGGCAGCGTGCGCTGGACTTCCTCGCCGTACCGGGGTGGCGTGACCGGGTCCAGCTCGCCGGACAGCAACAGCACCGGCCGGTCGGACTTCACGACCGCATGGAAATCCTTCGGCATCGCTCCCCGTGGCCACGCGGCACATTGCGCCAGCGTGTAGTCGACGAATTCCGTGCCCAGCAGGGTCCCGGCGTCGGCCGGATCAGGCCGCATCCCCGGCGCGTCCTCGGCGCACATGACGGACAACTGCAGCGGCACGTAGATCTGTTCGCCGATCAGCTGCTCCATCATGCGTGACTGGGCCATCAGGTTTTCGAACTGGCCGTTGGCGGCCTCGGCGAGCAGCATCGGCAGCATGCCGAACAACTGTGGCGCATAGGAATAGAAGCGCACCACCGAGGCGAGCGAGACGTCGTTGAACACGTCCTGGCGCTGTTCGTTCGTGAGCGGATCGCGATACGTCACTGTCTGCGGATGCTCGCGCAAGTGCTGCCGCAGCTCGTCGAGACGCTTGCCGTGGCGAACCGAAGCGCTTCGTGCATTCGGCGTCCGCGGCGCAGCGCGCGAACTGCGCGTCGACGGCCGCCTCGAGATTCTTCGCGTGCTCGTTGCCGAGGAACAGGCTCGGCGGCACGACGGAGTCGAGCACGACCGTCCGTGTCGACGACGGATGGCGGCGCAGGTATTCGAGCGCCACGCGCGTACCGTACGAGGCTCCCACCAGGTTGAACCTGGCGATGCCCAGCGCGCGGCGCACGTCTTCGAGATCGTCGATGAACGCACTGGTCGTATAGGCGCGAGCGTCGACGTGCGGGCCGAGCTCCTGCAGGCAGGCCGCCGTCAGCCGGCGCGCTTCGTCGACGCCCGCCGAGTCGAGTTGCTGCAACGCCTCGTCGTTCAGTGTCTCGGGGCACTTCAACGGGTTCGACTTGCCGGCGCCGCGCTGGTCCACGAGCAGCACGTGACGCTGGCGCAGGATGTCGCGAAACGCCGGATAAACGGTGGGAAAGGCTTCGAGGGCCGACTGGCCCGGGCCGCCGGCCAGCATGACGACAGGGTCCTTGGCCGGTGACTTCGCGGTACTCGGCACCCAGGCGAGCGCGAGTTCGATCGTGCGACCGTTCTCGATGGAACGATCCTCCGGTACCCGCAGGGTGGCGCAGCGCGCGGGCACGGTTTGCGCCTGCCCGGCCTGCGCCAGCGTGCAGGGCGTGAAAGCCAGGCTGCCGTAGGACACGCTGACCGGCGGGGGTGGCACCTCCGCCCGGGCTGCCGCCCCAGCCACAAGCACCAGGGCGGCCAGGAGGGTGCCGAAGACGCAACGGATGGGCTGCAATGGAGGCATGAGGGACCTGTCGCTCCGTGACGCCGCGCAACGTACACGGCGCCGGGAGTCTTCGCCACACGATTCGGCTAGGATGCACCCATGCGTGCTTCGATGCCGCCCGCCACGCGGGCCTTCCTGTTCATCAATATCGCCGTTTTCGCGGCGCAGTACCTCACCGGCGACCTGTTGCTGCGGCCCTTCGCCCTCTGGCCGCCCGCCTCGGCCCAGTACCCCGGCGCTCCGTCGTTCCAGGTGTGGCAGCTGCTGACCTACGGCTTCCTGCACGGCGGCTTCACCCACCTGTTCTTCAACATGTTCGCCCTGTACATGTTCGGCGGTGAAATCGAGCGCCTGCTCGGCACCCGGCGCTACGTCACCTATTACCTCGTCTGCGTGGTGGGCGCAGCAGTGGCGCAGTTGCTGGTGATCAGCCAGATGGAAATGGCGCCCATTCCCACGGTGGGCGCGTCCGGCGGAGTGTTCGGCCTGCTGCTGGCGTTCGGCATGGCCTATCCACAGCGGCGCATCATGCTGATGTTCCCGCCGATTCCGATGCCGGCGTGGCTGTTCGTTACACTCTATGGCTTGCTCGAGCTGTACCTCGGCGTCACCGGCTCAGGGCAAGGCGTGGCGCATTTCGCGCACCTCGGCGGCATGGTGGCGGGTTTCGTGCTGCTGCTGCGCTGGCGCAGCCAGTCCCAGCCGCGCGGCTCAGGAGAGTGACATGGCCATGCATCCGAAATCGAAGCCCCGCCGAAACAAGCCCAGCATGGAAAAGACCAGTAAAAGCGATGCCGCCGTGATGGTGCGCAACTCGGTCCGCCGCGATACGGCCGAAGAAGCGGTGCGCACGCTGCTGCGCTGGGCCGGCGAAGATCCCAGGCGCGAAGGCCTGCTCGACACCCCGCAACGCGTCGTCGATGCCTACACGGACTGGTTTTCGGGTTACGGAATCGACCCGCGCGACTACCTGCGCCGCACGTTCGAGGAAACCGGCGGCTACGACGAGATGGTCGTCCTGCGCGACATCGAGTTCGAATCGCATTGCGAACACCACATGGCCCCGATCATCGGCCGTGCCCACGTGGGATACCTGCCCACCGGCAAGGTCGTCGGCATCAGCAAGCTGGCCCGCGTGGTCGACGTCTTTGCGCGCCGTTTCCAGGTGCAGGAAAAGATGACGGCCGAGATCGCCCGTTGCATCAACGACGTGCTGCAGCCCGCGGGCGTGGGCGTGGTCATCGAAGCCGCCCACGAGTGCATGACCACGCGCGGCATCCACAAGCGCGGCGTGTCGATGATCACCTCCAAGATGCTGGGCTCGTTCCGGACCGACGCCCGCACCCGCAATGAGTTCCTGACTTTCATCGACATCCGCGACCGCCGCTGATCCCGGGCCGGTTGCACCGGTTCGGCACTCGCCGCAGCCACCAAACCCGCACCGGGCGCAAGACTGGTTCGAAACGGGCCAGTGCGGCATATTGGCGCGCCCGGCCCGGACTCGCTCCGACAGTGCCCGGGTCGGCGCCGGATCCCCTGCGCCAGGAGACGGAGTGCGCCGGGAGCGTCTCGTGCCTGAACTTTCCGCCGTTCACCATCCGCTGTACCAGCTGCGCCGGACGCCATTCCACGCCCGCACATCCGCGCTGTGCCTGCCGCACAACTGGCGGCGCTGGGGCGGCTGCCTCGCCGTCGGCTCGTACGACCTCGGCCTCGAGCGCGAATACTGGGCGATCCGCAACCACGCAGCGCTGATCGATATCTCGCCACTGATCAAGTACCAGATCACGGGTCGCGATGCCGCGCGCCTGCTGCACCGCCTGACGCCACGCGACATCCACAAGATGCAGGTCGGGCAGGTCTATTACACCGGCTGGTGCGACGACGACGGCAAGCTGCTGGACGACGGCACCGTGACCCGCATCGGCGAGCAGCACTTCCGCCTGACCGCCGCCGAGCCGCAATACCGATGGCTGTCGATGAACGCGGTCGGCATGCAGGTGCAGATCAGCGAACTGACCGAGCCGATGGCGGCGCTCAGCCTGCAGGGACCAAAGTCGCGCACGATCCTGAATCTCGCGTGCGAACAACCGGTCGATCCGCTCAAGTATTTCCGCATGGCCTTCAATTCCATCGCCGGCAAGCCGGTGTCGGTCTCACGCACGGGTTACACGGGCGATCTCGGTTACGAGATCTGGATGGATGCGGCCGACGCCCTCGTGGTCTGGGACGCCCTGCTGGCGGCTGGCCACGATTACGGCATCACGCCCACCGGCATCCTCGCGATGGACATGGCGCGCGTCGAAGCGGGCTTATTCATGCTCGACGTCGACTACACGCCCGCGAGCCAGGCCTGGATCGCGGGCCAGCGCTCGTCACCCTATGAAATGGGACTCGGCTGGACCGTGAACCTCGACAAGCAGGGTTACTTCGTCGGGCGCCGCGCGCTCGAGCGCGAGCACCGCGAGGGTTCGTCGTGGAAGATGGTCGGCCTCGAGATCGACTGGGAAGGGCTCGAGCGTGAATACGCCGCGGTGGGCATGCCGCCGCAGGTTCCGGCCTCGGCCGTGCGCGGCAGCATTCCCATCTACACCGGCCCGCGGCAGGTCGGCTACGCCTCGACCAGCACCTGGTCGCCGGTGTTGAAGAAGTACATTGCACTGGTGCACCTGCAGCAGCCGTTCTACGCGCCGGGCACGCAGGTCGAGATCGAGGTCACCGTGGAACATCACCGCCGCAAGTCGCCGGCAAAGGTCGTCACGCTGCCGTTCTACGACCCCGAGTGGAAAAAGAAGTAACCGTCGTGGCCACCAATACGTTTGATGCAATTGTCATCGGCGCCGGCCACAACGGCATGATTGCGGCTGCGTACCTCGCGCGCGCCGGCAAGAAAGTCGTCGTGCTCGAGCGGCGTGAAATCGTGGGCGGCGCTGCCGTCACCGAAGAGATCTTCCCGGGCTACCGCTTCAGCGAATTTTCCTACGTGGTGAGCCTGCTGCGGCCCGAGATCATCCGCGACCTCGAACTGCCGCGGCACGGGCTGAAGATCCTGCCGCTGCCGAGCACGGTCACGCCGCTCGACAACGGCGACTACCTCGCGGGCTGGGACGATCACGACCTGACCCGACGGGAGATCTACCGTCACTCGCCCAGGGACGCCGAAGCCTACGACGAGTATTCGCGCGTGATGGCGCGCGCGGCGAAGGCGATCAAGCCGATCATCGGCCTGGTGCCCCCGGACCCGTCGTCACTGAGCTGGCGCGACATGAAGGGCCTGCTCAAGCTCGGGCAATACGCCCGCAGTCTCAGCGAGCACGAGATCTACCGCATTGCGAAGCTCGTCACGCAGTCGTCCGCGGACCTGCTCGAGGAATGGTTCGAGCTCGACCCGCTCAAGGGCACCAAGGCCGCGAGCGGCATCATCGGCACCTACCTCGGCCCGCGGTCGCCCGGCACGGCCTACGTACTGCTGCACCACTACATGGGCGAGATCGACGGCGCCTTCCGTGCCTGGGGTTTCGCCAAGAACGGCACCGGCGGCGTGACGGCGGCGATAGCGTCTTCGGCGCGGGCGCTCGGCGTCGAGATCCGCACCAGCGCGGCAGTGGACAAGGTGATCGTCCGTGGCGGTCGCGCGACCGGCGTCGCGCTCGCGAACGGTGACGAGATCACGGCCAAGGTCGTGATGTCGGCCGCGGATCCGAAACGCAGCTTCCTGCAGTTCGTCGACCAGCAGCATTTTCCGGACGAGTTCGTGCAGGCGATCCGCAACTTCCGCGTCCGCGGCTCGTCGGGCAAGGTCAACGTCGCGCTCTCCGGCCTGCCGGACTTCGCCTGCCTGCCGGGCGAGGGCCCGCTGCACCGTGGCGCGATTTCGATCAGCCCGAGCATCGAATACGTCGAACGCGCGTATGACGACGCCAAGTACGGCAACTTTTCGCGCCAGCCGTACATGGACATCATCTTTCCGTCGATGATCGACCGTGACATGGCGCCACCGGGACACCACGTGATGTCCTGCTTCGTGCAGTACGCGCCGTACGACGTCGAGGGCGGCTGGGACGACGCGAAGAAGGAAGCGTTCGGCGAGACGGTGATCTCGACGATCGAGAAGTACGCACCGAACATCCGCCAGGTGATCGTCGGCAAGCAGGTGATCACCCCGCAGGACATCGAGCGCATCGCCGGCATCACGGGCGGCAACATCTTCCACGGCGAACTGCTGCTGCACCAGCTGTTCTTCATGCGCCCTGCCCCGCAATGGGCCGATTTCCGCACCCCGCTGGCGGGGTACTACTTCGGCGCCGCGGGCGCGCATCCGGGCGGCGGCGTGATGGGCGCGGCCGGCAAGATGGCCGCCACCGAGATTCTCAAGGACTGGCAGTAGGCGCACGATGACGAACCCGGACATCCTGATCGTCGGTGCGGGCCACAACGGCCTGGTCGCTGCTGCCTACCTCGCCAAGGCGGGCAGGAAAGTGCTCGTGCTCGAACAGCGCGATACCGCCGGCGGGCAGCTGGCGGGTGCCACGCTGGCGTCGGGCGCCGTCGTGCCGGGTCTGCATCCCGCGGGCCAGCTGCGCCCGGCGATCGTGCAGGAACTCGATCTCGTCCGGCACGGACTCGAGACGAGCACCGTCGATCCGGGCTACGTTTCGGCGCTGCCGGACGGGGGGTCGCTGCGACTGGTGTCCAGTGCCAGCGATGCGGCGACCCTCGAGGAGATCCGCCGGCTCTCGCCGCGAGATGCCGAGCGCTGGCCCGAGTTCGTTGCGTTCATGAACCGGGCGTCCGCGTTCCTGGACACGGCGTATGCGACGACGATGCCACGGTTGCCGAAAATCGGCCTGAGCTCGGACGCCCTGCCGCTCGCCTCACTTGCATTGAAGCTGCGGCGCATGGGCGGCAAGGACATGTTCCGCGTCATGCGCAGCCTGTCGATGTCGGCCGTCGAGTTCACCGAGGAATGGTTCGAGTCCGAAGCGCTCAATGCCGCACTCGCCGGTGTCGCGATCCATGGCGTGACCCTGGGTTCGATGTCCGCAGGCACAGGTTTCACTCTGATCCACAACTGGCTGAATCGGGGCGGCCTGGCGCATCGCACGGCGCCCGGCGGCACGCAGTCCGTGACGGATGCGCTGCTCAACGCCGTGCGTACGAATGGCGGCGAAGTCCGCACGGACGCCGATGTCGCGCAGATCCTCGTCGAACACCAGCGCGTGCTCGGCGTTCGTCTCGCCACCGGCGAGGAGATCAAGGCCGCGACCGTGGTATCGTCAGCCGATCCGCGCCGCACGCTGCTCGGCCTGGTGGGCGCGCCGGAATTGCCGCCCGAGTTCGTCTGGCAGACGCAGTCGATCCGCATGCGCGGCTCGGTGGCGAAGCTGTTCGTGCAGACGGACGGCCGCCATGGATTGCCCGCCGGCACGCGGTCGCGATCGCGCCGACGCTCAAGTACCTGGAACGCGCTTACGACTCGACGAAGTACGGCGAGGTGTCGCAGCACCCCTACCTGGAAGTGACGACGTCGGGCACCGACGTGGCGATTCACTTCCAGTTCGCAACGTATGCGTTGCGCAATGCCGACTGGAATTCGATGCGGCCCGAACTCGAAAGGCGTGCCATCGACACACTCGCGTTGCACTTCCCCTCGTTCAAGGGGTCGGTGCAGGCCGTGCAGTCCGTCACGCCGGTCGATCTCGAGCAGTCGTGGGGCCTGACGGAAGGTGACCTCAATCACGGCCAGTTGATCCTCGACCAGATCTTCTTCATGCGGCCGCTGCCGGGCTGGTCGAATCACCGTACGCCGATCGACGGGCTCCACCTCTGCGGTTCGGGCCTGCATGGCGGCGGCGGCATCAGTGGCACGCCGGGCCGCAACGCGGCGCGCCTGTTGCTGCGGCGTTAGGGCAAGCCTGTATGGGGTCACTGCTGCTGCTGGCTGTCGTCGCGGGCGCGATCGCGCTCGTTTATCGGCAACGTGGGTGGCAGTACGACGCCGACCAGCAGCTGCGGCAACTGAAGGCGGAGGTCGTGCAGCTGCGACTCCGGGTCAAGTCACTCGAAGGCCAATCGCTCGCGCCGCAAGTCGAGGAGCCGCAGGAACCGGCCGTGGCCCGCTCGGCATCGGTCGCCGGTGTGGCGCCGACGTTGGCGACGAGGCCGGCAGCTGCAACCGATACGACCGCTCCTCAATCCGCCGCCGGGCAACTGCCAACGGCCCGCCCGTGGCCTCCCATTCCGGCACCACCCATCGCGAACCGGCTGCCGGGCTGGATGCGATGGTTCATGGGTGGCAACACGCTCGTGCGCACGGGCGTGATCGTGCTGTTCTTCGGCGTCGCCTTCCTGCTCAAGTTCGTCGCCGAGCGCTACACGCTACCGATCGGGGCCCGCCTGGCCGGCACCGCGCTCGGCGGGCTCGGCCTGGTGCTGCTCGGCTGGCGACTGCGAGAGCGGAGAGCGGGCTACGCGCTGTCGCTGCAGGGCGGCGGCATCGGCATCGTCTACATCACGATCTACGCGGCATTTCGCCTGTACGGGCTGTTGCCACCCACCGCCGCCTTCGGCCTGATGCTCGCGATCGTCGCTTTCGCCGGTGCGCTCGCCTCGCGGCAGGACGCCCTTGCACTTGCCATGCTCGGGACGGCGGGCGGCTTTCTTGCGCCCATCCTCGCGTCGACGGGCAGCGGCAACGTCCAGCTGCTGCTCGGATACTTCGCCGTGCTGAACCTCGGCGTGCTCGGCCTCGCGTTCGCTAAAACCTGGCGGCCGCTCAACCTGCTCGGCTTCGCGTTCACGTTCCTGCTGCAACTGCTCGTGGTCGCAAAGGCTTATCGCCCCGAGCACCTCTGGAGCACCGGACCGTTCCTGGCCGTGTACTTCATCCAGTACCTCGGCATCGCAGTGTTGTACGCGCGGCATCGCTCCATCGAACTCAAGCACTACGTCGACGGCACGGTCGTCTTCGGCACGCCGTTGGTCGCGTTCGGGCTGGTCGAGCCGCTGCTGCGCGACATCGAGCATGGGCTCGCCTGGGCTGCTGCCGTGTTCAGCGTGCTGTACCTTGCGCTCGCTGCAGCGCTCCGCCATCGCAGCGTGCGACCGAGCATGCGACTGCTGGGCGACGCATTCGTCGGCATTGGCGCCTGTTTCGGCACGCTTGCGATCCCGCTGTACTTCGACGCGCGCGCCACTTCGGCGTTGTGGGCCATCGAAGGCGCGGCCATCGTCTGGGTCGCGACTCGGCAGGGACAGCGGCTCGGCCAGTGGTTTGGCATGGCCCTGCAGGGTCTCGCCGCTGTTGCGTTTTTCCTGGACTGGAATTCGGGCACGGCAGTGACGCCGGTGTTGAACAGCACGTATCTCGGATTCCTGCTGCTCGCGCTCGCGGCCGGGGTCGTCGCATGCCAGCTCAACCGCGTGCGCCACGGTGCGCTGACGCTGTCCGTCGCCAATGGCTTCTACCTGCTCGGATGCGCGTACTTCGTGGCAGGCGGTGCCCACGAGATCGCGGAATTCGTTTCGTATCGACTGATACCGGCGGCGCTGATCGCGCTGGCCGCCACCACGGCATTGCTGTCGGTGCAACTGCGGCGGCTGTTCGACTGGGAGATTGCGCAGGTTCCGCCGTTGCTGCTGCTGCCCGCACTTGCCACGCTTGCCTTCGTCCAACTCGCCATCTACGGTGCCGCGCATCCGGCCGCCCACGGCGGTGTGGCAGCGTGGCCGTTGGCGGTCGGCGTGTTGTTCTGGTTCCTGCACGCCCACGAAGACGACGACCTGGTGCGGCGCTTCGCCCCGGCTCTGCATGTCGGCGCGACGTGGTTCGTCACGGCGCTGGTGACGCTGGAGGCGCGCTGGGCGGTCGATCAGGTGTTCGCCGACGCTGCAACGTGGCACATCGTCGTGACGCTGCTGGTGCCCGCGCTCGTGCTCTTGCTGCTCACCACGCAGTCGACTACGTCGTCCTGGCCGCTGGGGGTGCATGGCTCGATGCACCTGCGATACACCGCACCGTTGCTGGTCGTCGCTCTTTGGTTCGGCCTGGTCCTCGGCAACGCGCTCAGCGACGGCAGCACCGCACTGCCGGTGTACGTGCCGCTCCTGAACCCGCTCGAGGCGACGAGCTTGTTCGTAGTGTGGGTCCTGTGGCGATGGCACCAGGCCATGCGGGCGCAGGGCATCGATTCGATCCTGCCGGCTACGCGGCTGAGCGCCGCCATGGTGCTCGGGCTGACCGGCTTCGTGCTTGCAAATGCGGTGCTGCTGCGGGCACTGCACCACTGGGCCGGCACGCCGTTCGCCACGCCGGAGATGTGGCATTCACAACTAGTCCAGACCGCACTGACGGTGTTCTGGTCCGCGCTCGCGGTGACGGTCATGTTCCAGGCCGCACGGCGCGCGCAGCGCCTCGCCTGGATGGCCGGTGCACTGCTGCTCGGCGTGGTCGTGCTGAAGCTCTTCTTGTTCGACCTGTCGCGGTTGCACGGCCTCGGCCGGATCGTGGCATTCCTTGGCGTCGGCGTGCTGCTGCTCGCGATCGGCTACTTTTCGCCGGTACCCCCGAAGGAAGACCCGGCTGGCGCAAGCTGAGCCGACGGAGATCAGGCTCCCTGGGCAGGGAATCGATTGCGCAAGCTGCGCCCGGCGACTCTACCTCACGTACACCGCCCGCAGTCGCTCGTGAAAATGCCACACGCCCGCCTCGCGTCGTGGACACAACCTGCCTGCCGCGTAGTGGCCCGACGCCAGGCCGATCTGCACGCGCTCACAGATGTCGACGTCCTCGTCCTGGATCGCGTTGGTGAACCCGCGATCGTTCTCGATCCGCGCGTAAGCCTGATCGGTGGGCGTGTAGAACCACTCGAACTCGACGCGGCACCGGCCAGGACCGAGCGGCAGCACGCGGTTGGTCTGCAGTCGTCCGGGCATCACGTTCAGCATCACGTTGGGATAGATGAAGAAGTAGTACGCCTGGCCGTCGCCGTACACGTCATCGCTGCCCTGCAGCGGGGAATGCTGCAGGGAGTACCACTCGAACAGTTCGACCTCGTAGTTGCGGTAGTCGACGACTCTGGACAAAGCTGGATGGATCAGCGGGACGTGGTATCCCTCGAGGTAGTTGTCGACGTAGACCTTCCAGTTGCACGCGATGTCCCAGGAGTCGCGCCGCACGAACTGCATCATGCCGAGTTCAACGGGAGCGATGCGCTCGGTGATGCCGGCGTAGACACACTCGAAGTCAGGCACGTCGTCAGCGAGCGCGACGAAGACGAGACCCTGCCACTCCCGAACCTGGAACCGCGGCAGCCGCACGTCGCCGACCCGGAAATCCTTCGCCTCCTGCATCTCGGGCGCCGCGACCAGTTGGCCTTCCTGGTTATACAGCCAGCCATGGTACTTGCAGCGCAGGTTGCCAAGGCCCTTGCCGCCGCAGAGCACGAGCGGCCCCGCGCGGTGGCGACAGACATTCGGGAACGCACGGAGAAAGCCGTCGGCTGCGCGCAGCAGCACGACCGGCGTGCCCGCGACATTCACCAGCACGTGATCGCCCGCCTCGGCCAGTTCCGCGCGATGGGCAACCATCTGCCACGAGGCAGCGAAGACCTGCCGGCGTTCCAGTTCGAACGTTGCCTCGCCGAAGTAGTATTTCGGGTCGAGCGCGTGCGCCCGGTCGAGACCAGGCGGCCGTTCATCCGCGTTCAACGTACCCCTCGCATCTGCCTTGCGCGTCCTACTTTGCGGTGGTGTCGTTCGGCATAAGGTGCTGCACGTTCCAGCCAAGCAGGCGCTCGAGCCGGTCCCGGAGGTAACTCGGCACCTTCAGGGCATGGTTCTCCCCGGGATACACGACGAGCTGCGTCGGTACGCCAAGCGAGCGCAGCGCCTGGTACATCTGCTCGCTGCCATGGCACGGCACGTTGAAGTCCTTCTCGGCGCAATAGAACAGTGTCGGCGTCTTGATCCGCTCCGCGTGCAGGAACGGAAAACTGAGGCGGTCCCACAGTTCGCGATTCGCCCATGGTGTGCCGAGCTCGATTTCGTACTCGCGCGTGTACATATCGTGACCGTAGAGCCCAGTCCAGTTCGAGGCACCCGCGCCGCTCACCGCCGCCTTGAACCGAGTGTCGGTGGCGATCACGTAGTTGGTGAGGATGCCGCCATAACTGCGGCCACCGACGCCGAGGCGTTCAGGATCCGCGATGCCGGTCGCGACGACATGATCGACCGCGGCCAGCACGTCCTGCACGTCCTTGTTGCCCCAGTCGGCGTAGATCGCACGCGAGAAGTCGAAGCCACGGCCCGAACTGCCGCGCGGATTGGCCGCGACCACGATAAAGCCGCGGGCGGCATACGCCTGCCAGTCAGGCATGAACTCGTGGCTGAACTGGTACACGGGCCCGCCGTGAATGCGCAGGATCGTGGGGTAACGGCGACCGGGCACGTGATCTGGCGGCTTCACGACCAAGCCATCGATGGCTGTGCCGTCTTTGCTCTTGAACGTGATGTCCTCGAAACGCGCGAGTTTTTTCTGCGCAAGCCAGGCATTGTGCGTGCCGAGCGACCGCAGCTTGCCCTGCTCGAACGCGGCAAGCTCGTTGGGCGTGACGTCGTCGCCGCCGAGCACGACCATGCGACCTTGCCTGGAGGTTGCGAACCCGGCATCGGTGCGCGCGCCGGAAGTCAGCGGAGTGACCTTGCCAGTTGCGATCTCGATGCGCGACACGTGGGTCGTCCGGCTCTGTTCGACCAGGGCCAGCACCGACTTGCCATCGGGCGCCCACTGCACGTGCGAGAACCAGCGGTCGATCGGGGCAGGCACGGTGACGGCACCGGTCATCGCATCGATGAGCGCGAGCTGCATCGGCGCGTAGTAGATCCATTTCTCCGCGCCGCCCTGCAGGTACGCGATGCGGCGACCGTCCGGCGACCACTGCGGCCGCAAGCCTTCCAGCGAATCACTGTCGGCGCCATCCAGTTGCGCCAGCGGCTTCGCGGTCGCACCGGCGCGCGGCTCGATGACCTGCAGCGCAATCCTCGGGCGCCGATCCGGATCCTCGCCGCTGCGGGTGACGAATACGATCCGGCGGCCGTCCGGCGACCAGGCTGGATACGCCTCGTCGTGCGCGCCGGAGGTGAGCTGCGTCGTCTGCCCGCTCGCGATTTCATGCAGGTACAGGTGCGACCGACGTGCGCCCAGGTAGCCGTCGACGTCCTGCTTGAAATGAAAACGGTCGGTCACGATCGGTGGCGGATTCTTTGGCTTCGGCGCGCCCGCGGGTCGCTCGGGATCGGTCGAGGTCAGCGCGAGGCGCAGGCTGTCGGGCGCCCACTGGAAGTCGTCGACGCCACTCGGCAGGTTCGTCAGCACGCGGGCCTCGCCTCCCCCGACCGGGACGGCCCACACCTGCGTCTGCGCATCGTCCTCGCCACGGTCCGAGAGAAACGCAAGCCAGCGCCCATCGGGTGACCAGGCCGGCGCCCACTCGTCGTGCCTCGGCGTATCCGTGAGCTGGGTGCGATCGCCGCTATCGAAGCCGACCCGCCAGAGGTCGGATTGCAGCTTGTCCTCGGCCGCGTTGGTCACGGTGACGGTGTAGACGACGGTTGCACCGTCGGGCGAAAACACGGGTTCGGACACCTCCGCCAGGCGCGCCAGGTCCGCAGGCCCAAAACGGTCGGCGGGGATGTCCGCGCCGCCGAGGTGATCGTTGCCACCAGCAGCACCAAGCCGACGAACCGGGTAAATACAGTGCGCATGGGATCTCGCCAGGTCGCGCCGCGGCGGGCGCCATCGCGCGATCCTAGCGAATACGCGAAACTGCTGCCCCTACTTCGACCAGTGCAGGAGATCGGCATGGCCAGGAAACGTCCTTCGCGGACCGGCGGCACCGTCGTGATGATGGAGCACCGCTCGCAGGTCCTGGCGGACAACCCGCTCGGCGACCCGGTGCACCGGACGCTCGGCGTATGGCTGCCGCACGAATACGACAGCGGCGCCACGCAGGGTCGCGGCCGGCGCTTCCCAGTGCTGTACGACCTGGTCGGATTTACCGGGACCGGCATCGCCCACCTCAACTGGAAGCCGTTCAGCGAGAACGTGGCGGAACGCGCGGCGCGACTGGTGCGCGAGCAGCGCATGGGCCCCGCAATCATCGTGTTTCCGGACTGCTTCACGTCACTCGGGGGCAACCAGTACGTCAACTCGTCGGCCATCGGCAATTACGCGGACTTCCTGCTCGACGAAGTCATCCCGCTCGTCGACCGGGAATTCCGCACGCTCGCCTCGCGCGATCACCGCGGCTGCTTCGGCAAATCATCGGGCGGCTATGGAGCGATGATCCACGGCATGAAGTACGCGTCGCACTGGGGCGCCATCGCCAATCATTCGGGCGATGCCTATTTCGACTTCATCTACCGCGCCGACTGGCCCAACACGCTGAACGAACTGGGCAGCTTCCGCCGGCCGCCCCGCAAGGCAGGCCGCTACCCGCACCGGGTCGATTCAGTGGACGACGGCAAACTGGCGCTGGGCCTCGACGATGGCCGTGTGCGACGGTTCCTCGACGCCATGTGGAAAAAGCAGAAGCTCACGCTGGGCGAAGGCCACGCCCTGATGAACGTGTGCATGGCCGCGACCTATGACCCGGATCCGGCGGCGCCCAACGGCTTTCGCCTGCCTTTTCACATGGAGACGGGTGCGCTGCTGCCGCAGCGCTGGAAACGGTGGCTGCAACACGACCCGGTCCTGCTGGTCGACAAGTACGCTGGCAACCTGCGTCGCCTGAAGGGGATTTACGTGGACTGCGGCTGGCGCGACCAGTACCACATCCATTACGGCTCGCGGCAGTTGTCGCGGGCCCTTGAAAAGGCGCGCATAACCCACCACTACGAGGAATTCGACGACACCCACTCGGACATCGACTACCGCATGGACGTGAGCCTGCCCTTCCTCTACCGCGCCTTGCGGCCCTGACGACCGCTCGTCTCGCCCGTGAGCAGCCTGCCGCCGTCCACATTGCTGCCCGATCTCCCGGTCGAGGTCTATCGCTCGCATTGGCGGCCGGCGTGCGAAGAACGCGCGTTCATGCTGCACGCCGTGGGCATCGCCTCGCAGGTGGTGCCCAACGGCGAACTGTGGAGTGTCGTCGTGCCGGAGCCGTCGGCAACGGCGGCGATCAGCCACCTGCGCGGTTACGACCGGGAGAACCCGCCGCGACGGCGCATGCTGGCGCGACCCGAACAGATGCACCCACGCGCCTGGATCGGGCCGGCCCTGTACGTGCTCGTCATGGTGCTGGTCGCCTGGCTCGCCGGTCACCGCGCCTTCGCGACCAACTGGCTGGCCGCGGGCGTGCTCGATACGGCCGTCGTCCGTGGCGGTGAATACTGGCGCACGGTGACAGCACTGACGCTGCATTTCGACGTCGCGCATCTGCTCAGCAACCTGGGGTTCGGCGCGTTCTTCGGCTGGCTTGCGTCGCAACTGCTCGGCCCGGGGGTCGCCTTCGGCGGCGCCGTCGCGGCGGCGGCCGTCGCCAATGCGCTCAACGCGTCGGTGCAACCAGCCAGCCATGTGTCGGCCGGCGCTTCGACCATGGTCTTTGCCCTGCTCGGCCTGCTCGCGGCTTTTGCGTGGCGACGCCGTGCCGATTCGGGCGAACGCTGGGCCTACCGCTGGGCGCCGCTGATCGCCGGTGTGTTCCTGCTCGGCTTCACGGGCGTGGGCGGCGAGAACACCGACGTGCTGGCGCACCTCACCGGCTTCATCACGGGCTCGGCGACAGGCTGGTGGCTCGGTCGCCTGTCGCAGATTCCCAGGCCACGCACCCAATGGCTCGCCGGTCTCGCGTCGCTCGCCGCAATCGCGGGTGCCTGGGCGCTGGCGCTTACGCTCGGGGCCTGAGCGTCACCGCTGCATGTTCGAATCGTTCGCAGCGGGCGGCAATGTCCTGGTCCTGGGTGCCAGCCGCGGCATCGGCCTCGAGTTCGTGCGGCAGAGCCTCGCCGAATCCCGGGTTGGCCACGTCCTTGCCACCTGCCGTTCGCCCGCCGACGCGACAGGTCTGGCGGCGTTGGCCGGCACGGATCCAGCACGTCTCACCGTCCTTCCGCTGGACGTGACGGAAGAGCCAGCGGTTGCCGCGGCCGCCGCGGCGACTGCCCGTACGGTCTCCCGTCTGCACCTCGTCGTCAACTGCGCAGGGGTACTGCACGAGGCCTCCTCGCGCCTGCGGCCGGAAAAGCGGTTGGCCGACGTGCGCCCGGCGGCGCTGGCCCGGGCCTTTGCGGTCAACGCGATCGGACCGTTGCTGGTGGCCAAGCATTTCGAGCCTTTGCTGGCGCATGCGGATCGGGCCGTCTTCGCGAGCCTGTCGGCGCGCGTCGGCAGCATCGGCGACAATCGCCTGGGCGGCTGGTACGCGTATCGCGCCTCCAAGGCGGCACAGAACATGTACACGCGGACGCTCGCGGTCGAGTGGGCGCGCAGTCACCGCAACGTCGTCTGCGTCGGTTTGCATCCCGGCACGACGGACACCGACCTGTCGCGCCCCTTCCAGGCCAACGTGCCAGAGGGCAAGCTGTTCGGCGTGGAACGCGCCGTCTCGCAACTGCTGCAAGTGATCGATCGCCTGCAACCGGCCGACACCGGACAGTTCTTCGGTTGGGACGGCGAACGCATTCCATGGTGAGTGAGATCGCAGCCGCCGCTGCGCCCGAGACCTTGCCGATCCTGTATCGGAACGAGCGACTGGTCGTGGTCGACAAGCCGTCGGGTCTGCTGGTGCACCGCTCACCGATCGACCGGCACGAAACCCGCTTTGCGCTGCAGATCCTGCGCGATCAGCTCGGTCAGCGGGTCTACACGATCCATCGCCTCGACAAGGGCACGTCCGGAGTCCTCGCGTTCGGGCTGGATCCGGACACAGCCCGTGAATACGGCGCGATCTTCGCGCAGCGCAGCGTCGTCAAGACCTACGTCGCGCTGGTACGCGGCTGGCCGGATGCGGCGGGCACCATCGACCGGCCGCTCACAGCGGTCGAAGACGAGCGCATCGGCCCACAGTCGAACGCACCCCGGGAATCGCAGACGGTCTTTCAGCGCCTGGCGACGTTCGAGTTGCCGGTGTGCGTCGATCGCTACCCGACGTCGCGTTATGCGCTGGTCGAACTGACCCCGCACACCGGGCGCCGGCACCAGCTGCGGCGCCACCTCGCCAGCGAGTCGCACCCGATCGTCGGTGATTCGACCTACGGCAAGGGCCGGCACAACCGGCTGTTTGGCGAGCTGTTCGGAGTACAGCGCTTGCTGCTGGCTTGCACGCGCCTCGAATTCAAGCCGCCTGAAAGCACAACGGCGCTTCGAATCGAAGCGCCGCTGGCCGCCGAGTTTGCCGCGCTGCTCACCCGGCTGGGTGCGCAATACGCTGCAAGTCCTCTCAGCCCATCTTGGCCTTGACCTTGGCCGTCAGCGTGGCGATTTCGCCATGACGGCCTTTATCCGCCGATTCGCGACCCGGTCGCGGTGCTGCCTTGCCCGCCTTGTCGAGGTACTGCAGCGCTTCCGGGTAACGACCCTGCTCGAACAGGTATTCCGCGTAGAAGTAATTTGCGTCGATGCCGTTCGGGTTCAGCTTGAGCGCCTTCTGCAACAGCTTCTCGGCCTTCTCGTCGTCGCCGAAGCCGACGGGGAAGCCAGGCACCTTGTAATACAGGGCGCCGAGACTCGTGTAGGCCGAGCCATCGAGCGCGTTCGGATCGAGCTTGAGCGCCGCCTCGAGGTTGCCCCGGGCTTCCTTGCATAGCGAGAGGGCGCCGAGCCCGCCTTTCGCGCCGGCGTAGCTGCTCTCGATGATGCCTTCCCAGATCAGTGCCTCGGGACGCGTGGGGTTCTGGTGCGTGAAACTCTCGGCCCGCTTTTCCAATGCGTCGAAGGCCTGGGTGCGCGCGTCGCCCTGGGGCGTTTCGTAGTTGACCTTGGCCCAGGCCTGCTGGATCGACAGCAGCTCGGTATCGAACGCTGGATTGGCGGGCACCGCGGCGAACAGCGGGGCCGTGAACAGGCTCGCACAGACGAACAGGACGTGACGTAGGTGTTGCATGATTTTTCCTCAGGACTGCGTGACACGCTCAGCCACGGCAGCTGCGGCGTGTCGGCGGATGATTGGAAGCTGCTTGCGGAGCGAGCCGTCGACGACTCCCGGCAGCAGTGCATTGATGCGGACGAACAGCCTTTCGGGCCAGCCGAAAACGGCGCCGTTCTTGCCGGCCTCGAGCATGGAACAGGCGGCCGCTGCCACCTGCGCGGGCGGATCCATTGCAACCTTCAACTCGGCGTTCATGCGGTCGACGGCGGAGGCGTTCATGCCCGTCTTCGTCGCGCGTGGCGCAAAGTAGTGAACCCGCACATTCGAGTCCGCCAGCTCGCGTCGCAAGGCTTCGGTGAATCCACGCAGCGCGAACTTGGTGGCGGAGTACGCCGTGAACCCGGGATAGCCGAGGCTGCCGAACACCGAACCGATATTCAGGATCGCAGCCGCCGGTTGCGACCGCAGCGTCGGCAACAGCGCCCGCGTGAGCTGCATCGGTGCGATGGCGTTGATGGCGAACAGCCGCTCGATCGCGGCATCGTCGAGTTCATCGAGCATGCCGAATTCGCCGCGACCCGCATTGTTGACCAGCACGTTGCTGCCGCTGCCACCCCAGCGGCTCGCGGCCTCGACCACCCGAGCGCGTCCATCGCTGGTCGCGAGGTCGGCCGCACACCACTCGACACGCGCGGACCGGCCGCCCAGTTCCTGCGCCACACTTTCGAGTGCTTGCGCATTGCGGCCGACGAGCAGCACGCTCGCGCCACGGCCATGCAGTTCCTGCGCCAGTGCACGGCCGATGCCGCCGCTCGCACCCGTGACCAGCGCCCGCATCTCTGCGGCCTTCATGCGCTCAACCTCGCGGGAGCCGTGTCGCGCTTGGCGGCGACGGCAGCGTCGAGTCCACGGAACAGGTTGCCGTAGAGCCAGAACACGCCCTTCGCACAACGGATGACCGCTTCGCGATCGTCCGTCTCCGTCAGCCGGCCGAGAATACCCTCGAGATCGCCCACGTGCTGCTGGTCCAGCTCGCCATGGCTGCGCAGGTAGCTGAACGCCTTCGCCGGCAGCTGCAGCGCCGACTTGATGCGGTCGGCGGCATTGAGTGCCAGCGCGACGCTGGTCCCTTCGAGGACGAACACCATGCCGAAAAAGCCGAGCGGGTTGCGCCGCTGGATCGTGTCGTAGGCATACGCGACCATGCACTCGGTCGCGAGCGACGGCTGCGAGGCTGCCGCGGCCGCACGATCGCCACCGGCGTGCTCGATGTCGTTGAGGATCCACTGCTCGTGGCCACGTTCCTCGTCGAGGTAGTGCAGGATCGATTCCTGCAGCCAGGGGTGGCGCGCAGGGATTCGGGCGCCGACAGCCATCATCAGTGGCACGGTATGACGCACATGGTGGTAGGCCTGCGTCAGGAATTCGACGTACAGCTCGCGGGTGATGTCGCCAGCGAGCGCGCGCTGGATGGCCGGCGCCGCCAGCAGGTAGTTACGGTCGGCGACGGTGTCGCGCTGCAGTTGTTGGTACAGGTGCATCGATGGGTTCCGGAGCAAGGTCAGGACGCGAGTTCCGCGCGGTAGAGGTCGTCGAGCAGCGCGCCGAATCGCGACTGGATTTCCCGGCGACGCAGGCGACCGTTGGCCGTCAACGTGCCGTCGGCCAACGTAAACGGGTCGCGCACTCGCGCCCAGCGGCGCACTTGTGCGTAGTTCGGCAAGACCGCATTCGCCGCGGCGATGGCAGCTTCGACGGCGGCGTCGGATGTTTCGATTGCGGACGCCCCGACGAGCGCGACGGCGTACGGGCGTGACTCACCGTAAACCAGCACCGGCCGGCCCGCCAGACGCTGCGAGATTTCGCACTCGACCCATTCCGGCGACACGTTGCGGCCAAAGCTGGTGATGAAGCGGTTGCCGCTGCGGCCGTGCAGCTGGAGGTAACCGTCGGCGTCGAACGACACCGAGGTCGCCGGTCGCGATTTCGTCGAGCGGCGCGCGCGGCGCCTCGCCGAGATACCCGAGCATCGTGTTGCCAGCGACGTGTACCTGCCCCGCGGCATCGACCCGTACGCGCACGTGCGGCAAGGGCCGTCCCACCGTTCCGGCGCGGCGTGCCGCGGGCGTGTTCAGGCACACGACCGACGCGCACTCGCTGAGGCCGTACCCTTCATGGACCGGGATGCCCACGGCGTCTGCGCGCGCGAGCAACTCGCGCGAGACCTTGGCACCGCCCACGGCGACGAATTGCAGTGAGGGCGGCGGCTGCCAACCACGCTCGGCCGCCATGACCAGCACCTGCAGCAGTTCAGGCACGAGGATCAGGCTGTGGGGTTGCTCGCGCGAGAGCGTCCCGAGCAGCCGGTTGGCATCGAGGCCACCGTAGCTCATGCCCGTGACCGCACTCGGCGGCACGACGCAGGTCGCACCGCGCAACAAGGGCGCGTACAAACCCGCGACATTCTCCAGCAGCGTTGCCAGCGGCAGGATGCAAAGGTGACGTTCGATGGCCAGCTCGCGCGTGGCGCCAGCCACCGACTCGGCGATGGCCTCGAGCGTCGGACCGGAAAGACAGACGCCCTTCGGATTCGATGTGCTGCCGGAGGTGTAGGTGATCTTGCGCGTGCCCGTGGGTGCGACCGGCCGGCTGGCAAAGTCGAGCTGCCGGCGGAACCGGTGCAGACCGGACACGGGCGAGGTGCCATCCAGGCGCCAGCCCGGCAGCAATGCCTGCGCGCGGGTCAGGTCGTCGGTCAGGACGGCATCGACACCCGCATCGTCGAGTGCATGCGCCATCTGGGTGGCGGTAAAGGAGCCCGGCAGCGGCACCGAGAGCATGGCCCCGACATGCAATGCGAGGTCGGCCAGCGCCCAGGGCACGCCGTTGTCCGCGAGCACAGCATGACGCTCTGCCCCGCCTGCGCGCAGCCACTCGATTTCGTGTTCGAGCAATGACGGCAGGGCGCCATAGGAAACCGTGCGCCGCCCGTCGACGAGGGCGATTGCGCCCGGGGGCGCGCGGCGCAGCGCATCCAGCAGCATCAGTGACCCAGTGCCCGGTGCGCGAAGCCGGTCAGTCGATCCGCATCGGGCAGGTACCCGGCGAACACGCGGGGATCGGTCTCGTAGTAACGGCCCCAGGCATCCGCCGCGGTCGCGACACTCGACGGATCGGCACGGCCGAGTTCGATCAACGGCGCGCCAAACCCTTCGAGAATCTGGCGCAGCGCACTGGTGGCCGTAAAGACGATCCACGAGTAGCGGCGGCTCATCAGGAACACGGGCAGTTGCGCCACCATGCGCACCGCGGCGCGGCAGCTGGCGCCGGCCAGGTTGCCAACTTCGACGATTTCGTCGCGACGCACGGCACGCGCACCACCGCGATCGACCGGAGCCAACCGCAGGCTCGCCGTCAGGCGTTCTTCGATCGGACAGTCCAGGTACTGCTCGAGGTAGAGGTGACTCTCGTCCGCGCCGCGGATACCAGCGACGCCGCGCAGTTCACCGTGGCGCTCGCGGAACGCGACGAGTGTCGGCATGAAGGTGCGGACTTCGGCGCCGTGCTTGGCGGCGAAGCGGGCGCGGACATACGCCTCGAGGTCTTCCCGACCCGTATCACCGGCACGGACCGGTTGCAGGTGCAGGCTGTCTCCCAGCGCGCGCAGC
Source organism: uncultured Gammaproteobacteria bacterium (assembly GCA_963846315.1). Classification (GTDB taxonomy): domain Bacteria; phylum Pseudomonadota; class Gammaproteobacteria; order Steroidobacterales; family Steroidobacteraceae; genus RPQJ01. Next base: position 41,341 of record CAWJVM010000003.1, on the reverse strand, counting down.
TCGTGGGCCGCGCGCTGCTGCAGCGTCGTCTTGCGCGGGGCTTCGATCATGGTATCGGTGGCTTCCAAGTCCGCTCCAGGGGTCGGTGCAGCCCGCCTCGTCGGGCGGACCGCGGTAAGACGGCGCTACGAGGCGAAATCAATCGCACGCCAAAATCCCCTTATTTTTCAATGCACTGGGCAGTCCTCAGCCGACACTTGGCGGCCGCGATTGATTTGCAGCCGCGGCCGCGTCTTACTCGCATGCAACGATGGCCGAACCGATGAATGACGATCGCGAACTGATCGCAGCGATGCTCGCTGGCGACGAGCGCGCGTTCACGACCTTTTTCGAGACGTACTTTCCGCGCGTCTACCGCTTTGCCCTGCCGCGCATGAATCGCAATGCCGACGCCACCAAGGACGTCGTGCAGGCCACGCTGATCAAGGCGATGCGCGCGGTCGGGGACTGGCGTGGCGAGGCTGCGCTGTTTACCTGGCTGTGCCAGATCTGCCGCAGGCAGATCGCCGACCACGTGCGCAGCGAGCGTCGTTACTCCTCCAAGGTCGTCCTGATCGACGACAGCGAGGAAGTCCGGGCCGCGCTCGAATCCATCGAGGCACCGTCGACCGACGACCCGTTGCACGGCGCGGACCGCGCCGAGCTCGGTCGCCTGGTGCACGCCGTGCTCGACCGGCTGCCGAGCCGGTATGGCGACGCGCTGGAGTGGAAATACGTCGAAGGCCGCTCGGTCGAGGAAATCAGCGAGCGGCTCGGCATCGGCCCGACGGCAGCGCAGTCGCTGCTGGCGCGAGCCCGCGTTGCCTTTCGGGAAGGGGTGGAGGCTGTGTTCGGCGCGTCGGCAGACGACGTGCTCGCCAGCCTCGAGGCATGAGAACGAGAACATGAACGATCACGAACAGAATCACGAACAGACCGGCGACACTGACGATCTCGCCGCCTTGCTCCACGCGGTCGGCCCGCGCGAGCAGCCCCCGGCGGAAGTCGCTGCCGCAGTGCGCGCCGCCGTGGCTGCCGAATGGCGCGCCGCCGTGGCTGCCCGTCAAACTGCCACGCAGGCCGCGCAACGACCTGCAGCGAGTCGTGTCGTGCGGCCCTGGATGGCCCTGGCCGCGTCGGTCGCAGCGCTTGCGGTTGCCGTCGGCATCGCCCTGCCGCGTTGGCAGGTTGCGGGTGAGCCGATGGCCACCGTCGCCCGCGTGTCCGGCGTAGCCGAGATCCGTCATGCCGCCGATGGCGCGTGGCAGCCGCTGACGGCGGGTGCGAGCGTCGCCGCCAGCGACGAGATTCGAACCCGGGCCGCCGGGCGGGTCGCCTTGCGGCGCACCGACGGTCTCGAAGTCCGCGTCGACGCGGACACGCAACTCGCGTTCAGCCATGCCGAGCGTGCGTCGCTCGTGGCGGGCAGCGTGTACGTCGACGCCGGCGCACCCGGCTCCGGCCGTGACGCCTTCGTCATCGGCACGCCGAACGGCGACGTGCGTCACATGGGCACGCAGTACGTCGCTTCGGTCACGGACGGCTTGCTGCAGGTGGCAGTGCGTGAAGGCAGCGTCGCGGTCGACAAGGGCAGGACGCCCGTCATGGCCCGCGCGGGTGAATCGCTGACGATCGCACGCGACGGCGCCGTGAGTCGTTCGCAGTTCGACGTGTACGGCGATGCATGGCGCTGGGTCGAGTCGGTCGCGCCCGAGTTTGCCATCGACGGACGCACGCTCGACGAATTCCTGGCGTGGGCGGGCCGTGAGACGGGCCGCAAGATCGTCTACACGTCGGCCGATGCCGCGCGCGAAGCCGAATCGACGCGGCTGCAAGGGTCGATTACGGGTCTCGCGCCGGAAACAGCGATCGCCGCCGTGTTCGCCGCCGAACCGGGGCTGCGGCAACAGATCGCAGGTGGACAGATTCGCGTGGAGCGGGTCGACCGCTGATGGACAAGTCGCGGTAGGCGGGTCGGCGGCACTCGGCTACCATCGGGGCGTCCGGCCGCTGCGGTGGCCCGGGCAGACGTATGCCCACCCGCCAGCCACGCCCGCCCCCCCCTGCCTCGATTTACCCACGCCGGGCGCCCTGCTCAGCGGTGGTACTGCTCGCATGCCTCGGCGTCAATGCCGTGCAGGCGGCGGCACCTTATCGCGGACGTGCGGTCGATGACGTCATTGACGAACTCGCCGCGGCGGCGAATGTCCAGCTCGTCTACACGTCCGCTGTCGTTCCTTTCACGGCAGTCGTCGCCACGGAACCCTCGGCCGGACCTGCGCTCGAGAGGCTCACGCAGGTGCTCGCTTCGCTTGGCCTGAAACTGCAACGCGTCGAGGGCCGGGTCTATTCGGTCGTTCCTGCCGCCCAGGCAAAGGACCCGTCCACTTCCGCGTCGGCAATACCAGCGACACGTGATGAGACGATCGCCGCCATCGTCGTCACGGCGAGCCGCTACTCACTGGCGTCGGACGTGCCCGAGGTGCATACGTTTCTTTCGCAGGCAGAACTGGAAGCCTTGCCACGCCTGGCCGAGGACGCGCTCAAGGTCGTCCACCGCCTGCCGGGCGCTGCCAGCAACGGCCTCTCGGGGCTCGCGCACATGCGCGGTGGCGACACCAACGAAACCCTCGTCATGCTCGATGGCCTGCCGCTCTACGAACCGTTCCACCTGCGCCTGCTGCAAAGCCCAGCGAGCGTGCTCGATGAACGCATCATCGACGGCATCGACGTGTATGCGGGCGGGTTCACCGCCGACTACGGCGACCGCATGAGCGCGATCATCAACGCCCGTACGCTGCGACCCGATGCCGACGCCTATTACGAACTCGGCCTGAGCCTGATGCATACCAATGCGCTGGCGTCGCACAAGTTCGCCGACGGCCGCGGCCAGTGGCTGGCCTCGTTCCGCCGCAGCAACCTCGACGAGATCGCCGACGTCTTCGACTCGACCCTCGGCGAGCCGAAGTACATGGACGGCTTCGCCCGCGTCGACTACGAGTGGTCGCCGTCCACGCGCGGAAGTCTCCACACCCTGCTCGCCAGCGACCACGCCGAGATCACGAACCCGGCCGGGACGGAGCACGCCGTCGCGGAATACTCGAACGCCTACGTCTGGGGCACGCTCACCCACGACTGGTCCGAGCGACTGAGCGCCACGGCGATCGTCTCGTTCACCGACGTCGCGGCCGAGCGCACGGCGGACGTGTTCGAGCCCGGCAAGCGCATCGGCGCCGTCGACGACGAGCGTGACTACGACGTGCTCGGCCTCAAGCTCGATGCCAGCTACACGACCGACCGCTGGCTGCAGCGTGCCGGCATCGACGTGCGCCGGCTCGAGGCGACCTACGACTACACCGGCAAGGTCGATTTCGCGGCCGACTTCCCGTTTCCCGACGCGCCGGCGCAGGACATCACGCGCGCGCTGGCTCCCGAGCCCTCGGGTGAACACTTCGCCGTGTACTACACGGTGCGCGGCCGGCTGACGGATGCACTCACGGCCGAGCTGGGCGTGCGCTGGGACGAGGAGACGTACGGCGCGGATGCCGACAACCAGCTCGCGCCACGGCTGAACCTGGCCTGGAACGTCGCAGCAGGCACGCGACTGCTCGTGAGCGCGGGCCGCTTCGAGCAGTTCCAGGGCATCGAGGAACTGCCGGTCGAGGACGGCGTCACGACGTTTTCACCGGCACAGCATGCCGATCACTACATCGTCGGGCTGGAACGCGACCTCGTCCCTGCTTACACGCTGCGTGCGGAGGTGTACCGCAAGAACTACGGCGACCTGCGCACGCGTTTCGAGAGCCTGTACGACCCGCTGTCGCTGGCGCCGGAACTGCGTTGGGATCGCACTGCGATCGCGCCGTCGTCGGCGATCGCCGAAGGCATCGAGCTGCTGTTGACGCGCAGGCCGGTCGACGCCTGGAGCGGCTGGTTCAGCTACGCCTGGTCGCGTGTCGACGATCGCGTCGACGGCAGCGAGGTACGGCGCAGCTGGGACCAGACCCATACGCTGAACCTCGGCACGCTCTGGTCCTCGGGACCGTGGCAGGCCACGCTCGCCGCCCAGTACCACACGGGGTGGCCAGTGACGCCGATCGGTCTCGATGCGGAGGGCAATGTGGTGCAGGGTCCGCGCAACAGGTCACGCTACGCGGACTACGGCTCCGTCGACGCGCGGGTCAGTTACGAGTGGACGTTGCCACGCGGCACGCTGACCGTGCATGGCGAGGTGACCAACGCGTTCGACCGGCGCAATCCGTGCTGCACCGACATCGAGTACGAGGTGGTCGACGGCACGCCGACGCTCGAGCGCGAACTGCGGCACTGGCTGCCACTCGTGCCGTCGGTCGGCGTGCTCTGGAAGTTCTGAGCCTCCCGTTGACTCGTCAACCGACGCCGTGCCGGCGGAACCACGCCAGGCACGCAGCCCAGCCCGCGGCCGCATCGTCGGCCCGAAAGCTCGGTCGATAGTCAGCCAGGAACGCATGCCCCGCCTCGGGGAACACCGTGATCTCGGACGACTTGCCCGCTGCCTTCAGCGCGGCCCGCATCGCCTCGACGTCGGCCAGTGGAATGCCCTGGTCCTTGCCGCCGTACAGGCCGAGCACCGGCGCGTCGATGTCGGCGACGACGTCCAGCGGGTATCTCGGCTGCAGCTCCGTCGCCTCGCCCCGCAGGCGCCCATACCAGGCGACACCGGCCTTGAGGTCCTTGTTGTGTGCAGCGTACAGCCACGTGATGCGGCCGCCCCAGCAGAACCCGGTGACCGCCAGCTTGCGCTTGTTGCCTTTGCTCGATTTCGCGGCCCAGGCCGTCGTCGCGTCCAGGTCGGACATGACCTGCGCGTCCGGCACTTTGCTCACGACTTCCGCGAAGATCTGTTTCCAGTCACTGATCTTCGAGACGTCGCCCTGGCGCGCGAAGAGTTCCGGGGCGACGGCGCAGTACCCCAGCTTGGCGAACCGCCGGCAGAGGTCCCTGATGTGCTCGTGCACGCCGAAGATCTCCTGCACGACCAGCACGATCGGGAAATGCTTGCCCGTGGCGGGCATCGCGCGATACGCGGGAATCTCGCCATCGGCGACGGGGATCCGCACCTCGCCGGCTTCGAGTCCTTCGGCGCTGGTCGTGATCGTCTGCGCGGAAACCGGCTGCACAGCGAGAGCAAAGCCCGTGGCGAGCGAGGTCACCAGCACCTGCCGCCGCGTCAGCGAGCGCTTGCCGAGCAGTGAATCGAGATCGGCGCTGGTCCATTGGTCGTGCATGTGCGCGTTCCTCCGTGTCGTGGGGTCAGCCTGGCTCGACGCCGGGCTGGAAAGGTTCGGCTTCCGCGGCAACGGCCTGCGCCACCTCGGGTAGCACGATGTAACGCGTGAAGTCTGCGGGCATCCGCTTCGCACGCCCGGTCTGCAGGTCGATGCAGACGTAGTGGAGCAAGGCGCGCAGCAGCGTTTCGCCGTCGGACTGGCGTCGGATCTGGAACCTGCGCTCGATGCGCAGCTTGCAGTCGTTGCGGACCGGCCACGTCGCGACCTCGATCCGGTCGCCTTCGAGGGCGGCGCGGAGGTAATTGATCTGCGTGCGCCAGACGGCCATGCCACGGTTCAGCGACCGGCACAGCTCCGGGCTGATGCCGCGTGAGATCGAATGCGCCCAGGCGCAGTCGTCGAGCCAGGCGACATAAACGGCATTGTTGACGTGACCGTAGCCGTCGATCTCGTTGTGCACGGCGAGGCGCTCGTGGATGAACGGCGACGGCAGGTCCCACTTCATGGCGGCGCCTCACTTGCCGCTACAGTGGTGGCTGCGTCACGGTCGCCTCCGCGCAGCATGGTGTCGAGCCTCGCGTCTTTCTCGTTCCAGAGCACGCCCAGCCACTCCTTGAACCGTGCGCGCAGTTTCGAGTCCTGCGCGTAATCGCCTTGCGCCACCCACGACTCGATCGGTCGTCGCAGCACGTGCAGGCGGACCGGGCCAAGTCGCCCGCAGCAGAAGTCCCACAACGTCGGGCTGGGTTCGCTGTACGCGATGGTCACGTCGAGCACCGAGTGCAGCATGCCACCCATCGCCGACAACACGAAGGCAACTCCACCCGGCCGCGGCCGCAGCAGGTGCCGGTACGGCGACTTCGACGACTTGTGCTTCGCCGTCGTAAAGCGCGTGCCCTCGACGAAGTTCATCACCGAGGTCGGCAGCAGCGCGAAACGCTCGCAGGCCTTGCGCGTGGCGTCGAGGTCCTCACCGCGGGCCTCCGGGTGCTTCTGCAGGTACGTAGCCGAGTGGCGCTTCATGAACGGGAAGTCGAGGGCCCACCACGCGAGCCCGAGCAACGGCACCCAGATCAATTCCTGCTTGAGGAAGAACTTGAGGAACGGGATGCGGCGGTTGAACGCCTTCTGCAACACGAGGATGTCGATCCAGGACTGGTGGTTCGACAGCACGAGGTACCAGCTGCGCGGATCCAGGCCTTCGACACCGTCGACCTCGAGCCGCAATACACCCAGCAAGCTGAAGATCGCACCGTTGCAGCTGATCCAGGCCTGGGCGATCCGGATCATCAGGGCGCTCGTCCAGCGGCGCCAGGCTGCGAGCGGGACGAGTAATTTCGCGAGCGCGACGACCAGCAGGATCGGCACCCAGAACACCACGTTCACCACGATCAGTGAAATGGTGATGACGCCTTTCAGCGTCGAACCACGCCGTGTCTGCACGTTCTGCCGATCCTCAGCGCCCCGGGGTATGCGATTATGCCCCGGTCAACGCCCCCGGAGCATGCCATGCCGCTCGAGTTGTCGGTCCTCGAAGCGAGGGTCGTCGGTTGCCTGATCGAAAAGCAGATCGCGACCCCCGACCAGTACCCCCTGTCGCTGAACGCGCTGGTCAACGCCTGCAACCAGAAAAGCAACCGCGACCCGGTCATGAATCTGGAGGAACGGGACGTCCAGACCGTCGTCGACGCGCTGATACGCAAGCAGGTCGTGCTGGAAAAGTCCGGGTTTGGCAGCCGCGTGCCGAAATACCACCAGTTGTTCTGCAATACGCAGTTCGGCAGCCTGAAGTTTTCTCCGGCGCAGACGGCCATCGTCTGCGAACTGCTGCTGCGCGGCCCGCAGACGCCCGGCGAACTGCGCACCCACGCCGGTCGGCTGGCAACCGTCAGCGGCCTCGACGAGGTGGAGACCGCCCTCGAGGACCTCGAGACCCGCCCGGAAGGCCCGTTCGTGGTGAAGTTGCCGCGGGAGCCGGGCCGGCGCGAAGCGCGTTACGCGCAGCTGTTCACGGGCCCGATCGACGTCGCTGCGATGGAGGCCGCGCAGGCAGCGCTGCCATGCCTGCCTGCCACACGCTCGGGCGACCCATCGCTCACCCCGCGCGTCGAAGCGCTGGAGGCCGAAGTCGCTGCCCTGCGTGCCGAACTCGACGCGCTCAAGGCACGGCTGCCCTGAGTCGCGACGGTTGACGCGGAAGTGGGTGCCGGAGACTACAGCCCGGCCTTGACCATCTTCCGGCGCAGGAACGCAATCTGCGTCTGCAGCGGCAACTGCTTCGGGCACACGTCGTGGCAGCCCAGCAGCGTCATGCAGCCGAACACCCCATCGTCGTTGCCGACGAGCTCGTAGAAGTCTTCGTCGGTGCGGCCATCGCGCGGATCGAGCGCGAAGCGCGCGATCTTGTTCAGGCCGACGGCGCCGACGAAGTCCTCCCGCATCCGCGCCGTGCCGCAAGCCGCCACGCAGCACCCGCACTCGACGCAGCGGTCGAGTTCGTAGATCTTGTCGGCCAGTTCCGGGTCCATGCGCTCTTCGAGCCGCGTGAGATCCGCTTCCTTGCCAAGCGAATGCACCCAGGTCTCGAGCCGCTCGCTCATGCCGCGCATCCACTTGCCCGTGTTCACGGACAGGTCGGCGATGAGCTCGAACGCCGGCAGCGGCGCCAGCGAAATGTCGGCCGGCAGGTCCTTGGTCAGCGTGCGGCACGCGAGTCCCGGGCGCCCGTTGACGACCATGCCGCAACTGCCGCAGATGCCGGCGCGGCAGACGAAATCGAAGGCCACCGACGGATCGAGTTTCTCGCGGATCTCGTTCAGCGCGATGAACAGCGTCATCCCCGCCGCTTCCTCGAGCTCGAAGACGTCGAAGTGCGGGATGCTGGTCGCGTCCTGCGGATCGTGGCGCAGGATGTGGAAATGCAGCATGCGCTTCGGCCCGTCGACGGGCGGGGTCGCGATGGCGGGCGGGGTCGAATCGGTGACTGAGCTCATTGCGGCAGTTTCTCGTCGATGCGTTCGTTGCGACCACGCAGGCTCGCGGGCAACAGGTGGTCGTAAGGCATGAGCGCGGCCTGCACGGCGTGCCGGCCCTCGGCGCTCGCCGCTTCGCGCAGCCTGGCCACGTCGGCGGCTCGCTGCGCAGTGTCGGGGTGGTCTACATAGTCCTTGTTGCCGTAACCGCGCCACCCCGGGGGCAGTTCCATGCGTCCCACGTCGAGCGGTTCGTAGTTGAGCGTCGGCAGCGTGGCGAGCGGATCACTCCACGTCGCAAGGGTGCGCTTGAGCCATTCCGCGTCGTTGCGGCGCGGGAAATCCTCGCGGAAATGCGCGCCGCGGCTCTCCGTGCGCGTGAGCGCGCCCCGCGCGACGCAAAGCGCGATCTTGATCATCTTCTGCACACGGTAGGCCGTGACCAGCTCGGGATTCGGCCCGTCGCGGCGCGAGCGCAAGCCGATGTCGCGGCTGCGCACGAGCAGTTCCTGCAGCTTGTCGACTGCAAACTGCAGGTCAGCGCCCGTGCGGAAGATACCGACCTTGTCCGTCATGACCTGCTGCATCTCGGCCTTGAGCACGTCGGCCTGCTCGCGCCCTCCGCGCTGCAACAGCGTATCGAGCTTGCCGCGCTCGGCCTCGAGCGCCTCGCGCAGCACCGTAGTCGGGATGTCGAGCTCGCCTTCCGGACTCTCGATGAAATCCGCGATGAACTCGCCGACGATCATGCCAGCGACGACCGTCTCGGCGACCGAGTTGCCGCCGAGGCGGTTGAAGCCGTGCATGTCCCAGCACGCGGCCTCGCCGGCGGCGAACAAACCGCGCAATGTCGGCGTCTGGCCGGTGTAGTCGGTGCGCACGCCGCCCATCGTGTAGTGCTGTGCCGGGCGTACCGGAATCCACTGCTCCGCCGGGTCGACGCCGAGGAAGTACTGGCAGATTTCCTTCACTTCGCGCAGGTTGTGCTCGATGTGCTTGCGCCCGAGCAGGGTGATGTCGAGCCACAGGTGCTCGCCAAAACGCGACTTGGCCGCGTTGCCCTTGCGGATGTGCTCTTCCATGCGACGCGACACGACATCGCGCGAGGCCAGTTCCTTTTTCTCCGGCTCGTAGTCCGGCATGAAGCGATGGCCACTCGCGTCGCGCAGCAGGCCGCCGTCGCCGCGGCAACCCTCGGTCACGAGAATGCCCGCCGGGAAGATGCCGGTCGGGTGGAACTGCACAGCCTCCATGTTGCCGAGTGGCACGATGCCGGTCTCGAGTGCGAGGGCCGCGCCGATGCCTTCACAGATCACGGCATTGGTCGTGACGCGGTACACGCGCCCCGCGCCACCCGTGGCGATGGCCGTGGCTTTCGCCACGTACGCCGTCAGCTCCCCGGTGATCAGGTTGCGGACGATGGCGCCGTAGCAGCGCTCGCCGTCGTGGATCAGCGCCAGTGCCTCGGTGCGCTCGTGCACCGGAACGCCCTCGGCAATCGCACGGTCACCGACGGCGAACAACATCGCGTGACCCGTGCCGTCCGAGACGTAGCAGGTGCGCCACTTCTTGGTGCCGCCGAAGTCGCGTTGCGCCACCAGCCCGTGCGCTTCCTCGCGCTCGGTGATCGTGACTTTCTCACCGTTGATGATGACCTGTCGGTCGCCCTGCTTCACCCGGCTCCACGGCACGCCCCACGCAGCCAGTTCGCGCACGGCCTTCGGCGCGGTGTTCACGAACATGCGCACGACCTGCTGGTCTGCACCCCAGTCGCTGCCCTTGACCGTGTCCTCGAAATGGACGTCCTCGTTGTCGCCCTGGCCCTTGGTGACGTTGCCGAGGCTCGCCTGCATGCCGCCTTGCGCGGCCGCCGAATGCGAGCGCTTGGGCGGAACCAGCGACAGCACGATCGCATCGTGGCCGCGGCGTCGGGCGCCGATCGCCACACGCAGGCCGGCGAGACCGCCACCGATCACCAGTACGTCGGTGTAGACGACTTTCATGGCGTCACCCCCGTGGTGCCGCCCGCAGCGGGTAGGTAGTGCTGGCCGTAGAACGGAGCGTGCTCCATGCCGATCTTCATGTAGGCGGCCAGGGTCAGCAGGCCCAGCACCAGGAAGAAGCCGGTCAGCGCCCACTTGAAGAATCGCAGCTTGCGCCGGGTCCCGGCGGCATCGCTGCCGTCGCCCTCGAACCAGCCCCACTTCAGCGCGAGCCGGTACAGGCCGACGCCGCCGTGGAATTCCACGGCAAAGAGCAGTACCAGGTAAAGCGGCCACATCAGGTCGGTCCAGACGCGGTCCGACGACTCGTACGGCCCGATCCGGTCCGGGTGGGTCAGCATGATGTACAGGTGCACCGAGGCCAGGAAAAAGAGCGCGAATCCGGTAACGACCTGCCAGTACCACAGAGTCGTGTCTTCGTGCCGCATATCCTTCAAATGGTCGCGATATGCGCGGTATTGTCGGTAATTGGCAGGGAACTTCCGTAGCGCCAGGGCGGCGTGCACGACGAATAACGTCGCGATCGTCGCCACCAGGACGGAGACCAGCCAGTAGAGCGGCCGGCCGAAGATGAAGTACCCCTCGAACATCCGGGCCACCGTCCACATCGCGTCCTTGCCGAGCAGGATCGTCGCGACGAAGAACATGTGCACCCACATGAAAAGGCCCAGCGCGAGCCCGCTGGCGCTCTGCAGGAAATCCAGTCGCGCGGGCCAGCGGCGCAGGCGCTGCTTGCCCGTGACCGGGACGGTTGTCGGCATTACTTTGGTGACAGCCACGGAGTTCTCGCGGTGGGCGTTGGCGTGGTGGGATTGAGAGCGATGCAACCCGTTGGAGCCATACGCGTTTTCCGCGGGAAGTCGCGGAGGCGAAGGCTGTCTATAGTCGCCGCGGACTGAATCCAGACATGACTCCCTACGCCACCTTCTTCATTTACCTCCTCGCCTCGGTCGGCCTCGTCGGGCTGATCCTGGGGATCAACGCCTTTTTCGGCCCGCGACCGGTCGCCTCGGCGGCCAAGCTCGAACCGTTCGAGTGCGGCGCCGAGCCCATCCAGCACCGCAACGTGCGGCCGCTGTCGATCAAGTACTACCCGATCGCGATCTTCTTCCTGCTGTTCGACCTCGAGACGGTGCTGCTCTTCATCTGGGCAGCCGCCTCCGGCCAGGCGCAAGTGGCCACGATCGCGCTGGGATCGTTCCTCGTGTTCATGGCCCTGTTGACCGTTGCATTCGCGTACCTGTGGCGCGACGGAGCCCTCGAATGGCGGTGATGGATTACCTGACGACCCGCAAGGACGACCTCGTCGGCTGGGTGCGCAAGTTCAGCCTGTTCCCGTACCCGTTCGTCACGGCGTGCTGCGGCATGGAATTCATGTCGGTCAGTTCGACCCTGTACGACACCGACCGCTTCGGTGCCGCGCTGCCGCGCTTCACGCCGCGCCAGTCCGACCTGCTGATGGTCGTCGGCACCGTGAGCCACAAGCAGGCGCAGATCATCCGCAAGGTGTACGACCAGATGTGCGAGCCCCGGTGGGTGATGGCGTTCGGCGCCTGCGCCACCAGCGGCGGCTTCTACCGCAATTACTCCGTGGTCCAGGGCGTCGACAAGATCATCCCCGTCGACATCTACGTACCGGGCTGCCCACCGCGCCCCGAAATGGTCATCGACGCGATCATGATGCTGCAGGACAAGATCGCGAACGACCGCCATCCGATCCTGCCGTCGGAGCAGCCTCCGCCGACGCGGACCTGAGCCCCAGCCACCGTGTCGACGCCGTTCTACGAATCCATCACCGCCGGCCTGCAGGGCCTGTACGAGCGCGCCTGGGAGAGCCACGGCATGCTCGTGCTCGATCTCGCGCCGTCGAACCTCGTGGCCATCGTCGATCGGCTCAAGACCGGGTTCGGCTTCGCGCTGTTCCTGGACGTCACGGCCATCGATTACCCGGAGCGCGTGCCGCGCTTCGACGTCGTCTATCACTTGCTGTGCCCGGCGCACATGCAGCGCGTGCGGCTGAAACTGCAGGTGGACGAGCAGAACCCGGAAGTGGCGACACTGGTGCAGCACTACGGCTCCGCGCGCTACATGGAGCGCGAAGCCCACGACATGTACGGGATCCGCTTCATGGGCAACGGCGACCTGCGCCCGATCCTGCTGTACGAGGGGTTCGACGGGCACCCCTTGCGCAAGGATTACGCCATGGAACACGAACAGCCCATCGTGCCGTATCGGAAATAGGCGGCAGCGTGCAGTACCGCCCACCCGTCAGCAGCCCGCTCCAGCACACGGCCCACCCGGACCACGTGGTGGTCAACATCGGGCCGTCGCACCCGGCCACGCACGGCACGATCCAGATCGTCGCCGAGATCGATGGCGAGACGGTGGTGCACGCCGACGTCCACTGCGGCTACCTGCACCGTGGCTTCGAGAAGGAAGCCGAGCACCACACCTACCACAACATCATCCCGTACACGGACCGCCTGAATTACTGCTCGGCGATGAACAACAACTTCGCCTACGCCGAGGCAGTCGAAAAGGCACTCGGGATCGAACTGACGCCCCGCTGCCTCTGGCTGCGCACGCTGCTCGCCGAATACAACCGCATCGCCGACCACTGCACCTGCATCGCGGCCTCGGTCATGGAGATGGGCGGCATGACGGCCTTCCTGTACCTGATGACGGTTCGCGACTACATCTTCGAGCACATGAACCACCTGTCGGGCGCGCGGCTCACGTATTCGTACGTGCGCATCGGCGGCCTGGCCCGCGACCTGCCGGACGGCTGGCTGGTGCGGCTCGAGGAAATCCTGCAGTTCACAGAAGACTACCTCGAGCGCATCCATGGCATGCTGGACCGCAACCGGATCTTCATCGGCCGCACCCGCGACATCGCGTGCATGACACCGGAGCACGCGCTCGACTGGGGCTACACGGGCCCGATCCTGCGCTCGACCGGTCTCGCCATGGACCTGCGCAAGGACAACCCGTACCTGGCCTACCCGGAACTCGACTTCGAGGTTCCGGTCGGCATCAAGGGCGACAACTACGACCGCTATTACGTGCGCATGCGCGAGATCGACGAGTCGATCTCGATGGTGCGCCAATGCATGCAGAAGTTGCCGGGCGGCCCGATCAACGTCGACGACCCGCGCGTGGTGCTGCCGGAGAAGGAACTCGTCTACCACCAGATCGAATCGCTGATCCACCATTTCAAGCTGATCATGGACGGCGTGCAGGTGCCGGCGGGCGAAGTCTATTCCGCCCACGAGGCGCCGAATGGCGAGCTCGGCTTCTACCTCGTCAGCGACGGCACCGGCCGGCCGTACAAGCTGCACGTGCGAGCGCCGAGCTTCGTGCACATGGGTGGCATGCACACGCTGCTCGAAGGACACCAGGTGTCGGACATCGTGCCGACCTTCGGCTCGATGAACATGGTCGGCGGGGAGTGTGACCGGTGACCGACGCCTTCACCCCCGCCCTGCTGGCGCAGTTCGACGCGCTGCGCAGCCAGTACCCGCCCGAGATGAAGACCTCGCTGGTGCTGCCGCTGCTGCATTGCGTGCAGGACGCGCACGGTTTCGTCACGGAAGCAGATGCCGTGCGCATCGCCGAGTACATCGGCATGCCGGCAATCCAGGTGATCGAGGCGCTGACCTGGTACACGATGTTCGATCGCGAGCCGCAGGGCCGCTACGTCATCAAGGTCTGCCGCAATATCGCCTGTTCGCTGCGCGGCTCGGAAAACGTGCTCGCGCACCTGCAGCGCAAGCTCGGCATCGGCGTGGGCGAGACCACGACCGACGGTCGCTTCACGCTGAAGACCGTCGAGTGCCTGGCGTCCTGCGGCACGGCGCCCGCGATGCAGGTGAACCGCACCTATCACGAGCAGCTCGACGCCGCGAAGCTCGACCGGATCCTGGAGTCGCTGCCATGAGCGGCCCGGTGTTCATGAATTTCCAGATCACCGCGACGTCGCACTCGCTGGCGGATTACCGCGCGCGCGGCGGCTACGCGGCGCTGCAGAAGGCATTGACCGAACTCACGCCGGCGCAGGTCGGCGAGCAGGCGAAGGCATCCGGTCTGCAGGGTCGCGGCGGCGCGGGCTTCCAGACTGGCCTCAAGTGGGAGTTCGTCTCCAAGGCAGCGCCCGTCGTCTACCTCTGCTGCAACATCGACGAGGGCGAGCCCGGCACCTTCAAGGACCGCTGGATCCTCGAGCATTCGCCGCACCAGCTGCTCGAAGGCATGCTGCTCGCCTCGTATTCGCTGCGCGTACGCCACGCGTTTGCCTACATCCGCGGGGAATTCGACCTGCCACTGCGTCGCCTGCAGGGCGCGCTGGAGGAAGCACGGGCCGCGGGCCTCGTCGGCGAGAACATCCTCGGGCGTGGCTTCTCGTGCGACATCGTCATTCACCGCGGCGCCGGCGCCTACGTCTGCGGCGAGGAATCGAGCCTCATCAACTCGCTCGAAGGCAAGAAAGGCTTCCCCCGCAACAAGCCGCCCTTTCCCGCCGTGAAAGGCCTGTACCAGAAGCCCACGGTCGTCAACAACGTCGAGACGCTGGCGACCGTGCCCTGGATCATGGTCAACGGCGCGCCGCAGTACGCCGCGATGGGCGTCAAGAAGACACCCGGCACGCGACTCTTCGGCGTCTCCGGTCACGTCGAGAAGCCGGGACTGTTCGAGAAGCCCACCGGCTACCCGCTCGCCCAGCTCATCCGCGAGGACGCCGGCGGCATCCTCGGTGGACGGCAGCTCAAGGCCGTCATCCCGGGCGGCAGTTCCACGCCGATCCTGACCGCGGCCGAGATCGAGAACGTCACGCTCGATCCGGAAAGCATGACCAAGGTGGGCAGCATGGTCGGCTCGGGCGCCGTGATCGTGATCGCCGAAGGCACGTGCATGGTGCGGCTGCTGCAGGTGCTGTCGCGCTTCTACGCGCACGAATCCTGCGGCCAGTGCACGCCGTGCCGCGAAGGCACCGACTGGATGAACCGCATCCTCGAACGAATCATCGCCGGCCGGGGCACGACGGCCGATCTCGCGACGCTGCGCCGGATTCCAACGGGCATCCAGGGCAATACGGTCTGCGCGCTCGGTGATGCCGCCTCGATGCCGGTCGTCAGCTTCATCAAGAAGTTCGGCGACGAGTTCGAGTACTACGTGGCGCACGGGCGCTCGCTGCACGAGGGCAGGCTGGCGCCGTGAGCACACCCACCCTCAAGGTCACCATCGACCAGCGCGAAATCGAAGCCCGGCCCGGCGAGACCGTGCTGCAGGTCGCACGGCGCAATGGCATCGACATCCCGCACTTCTGCTATCACGACAAGCTGTCGATCGCCGGCAGCTGCCGCATCTGCCTGGTCAAGGTCAACAACCTGCCCAAGCTGCAGCCGGCCTGCAACCTCGCGGTCGCGCCGAACATGATCGTCGAGACCGGCGTCGAGCAGGTGCAGAAGGCGCGCGAGGACGTGCTGCAGTTCATCCTGCTCAATCACCCGGTCGACTGCGGCATCTGCGACAAAGCCGGCGAGTGCAAGCTGCAGGACTACCAGCACAAGTACGGCCCCGCCGAGTCGATCTCGCGCGACCCGAAGCACCACAAGCGCAAGCTGTACGACCTGGGCCCGCGCATCACGCTCGACAACGAGCGCTGCATCCTCTGCAGCCGCTGCGTGCGCTTCACGCGTGAAATCTCCGGCTCGAATGCCTTAGGCATCGTCGAGCGCGGCAATCACTCCTACGTCGAGGCGCAGACGCCCGGCGAGTTCAACGACGCGTACTCGGACAACGTGATCGACCTGTGCCCGACCGGGGCCCTGCTGTCGCGCGAGTTCCTCTACAAGTGCCGCGTCTGGTTCCTGCAGCCAGTGCGCTCGGTCTGCACGGGTTGCGCGCGCGGCTGCAGCATCAAGACCTGGCGCCGCATGCAGGTGCGCCAGCAGCACATGCCGGGCGCCGCGGCAGGCAACGTGGCCTATCGCACGACGGCGTTCGAGAACGCCGAGATCAACGGCCCCTGGCTCTGCAACAAGGGCTACGACCAGCACAAGTGGATGGCGCGCGAGCGCGTGCCGCAGCCGCTGGTCGACGGCCAGCAGGCCTCCGTGGCTGAGGCGTTGACTACAGCGAAGCGCCTGCTAGCCGCCGCACTGAATCCGGCCGTGCTGGTGTCGTCGCATGCATCGAACGAAGAGCTGGACGTGCTGCAGTCGCTGCTCGGCTCGGTGGCGACGTACGCGCATCGCGACTGCGTGCCCGCGGCCGACGAAGTGGTCGAAGACGCGTTGCTGATCAAGGCGGACAAGAACCCGAACCGTCGTGGGGTCGAAGAGCGCTTCGGCAGGCAGGAATTCGACCCGGCCGCCGGGCACGACCTGGTGCTGGTCTGGGGCGAAGTCTCCGAACCACTGTCCGTTGGCGGGGCTCCCTGGATCCACCTGACTCCTTTTGGCACGCCCGCGCAGTCGCCGGCGGCGGTCGTACTGCCGATTTCGAACACGTACGAGCGCCGGGGCTCGTTCACGAACTTCGAGGGCAGGCGCAACACCTTCGAGCAGGTCTTCGACAAGCCACCGCAGGTGCAGCATGCGGTCGACGTGTTCCGGAGCCTCGCCTCATGATGCAGGACCTGGTCGTCCACGGCGTCTACATCGCCTACATCCTGGCTTTCCTGCTGGGACTCGCCACGATCTTCACCTGGGTCGAGCGCAAGCAGTCGGCCGTGATGTCGGACCGCATCGGCGCCAACCGCGCGTACTTCCGCATCCCGTTCACGCAGGTCAAGCTCGTCGCCTGGGGCCTGTTCCATGGCATCGCCGATGGCCTGAAGATGATCCTGAAGGAGAACTTCACGCCGGCGACGTACGACCGCTTCTGCTACAACCTCGCGCCGTGGCTCGCGGCCGTGCCGGTGTTGCTGGTGTTCGCAGTGGTGCCGTTCGGCGGTGAAGTGCAGCCGGGTCATTTCTTCGAACCTGGCTCGGGCGCCGCGCAATTCTTCGGCGACCGCAGCTACCGCATGCAGATCGCCTCGCTCGACGCCGGCATCCTGTTCGTGCTCGCGGTGTCGGGCATCGGCATCCTCGGCACGATGCTGGCGGGCTGGTCGTCGAACAACAAGTTCTCGATGCTCGGCGCCGCGCGGGCGGCGTCGCAGATGATTTCGTACGAAATCTCGATGGGACTCGCGCTGGTCGCCATGGTCGTGACGTACGGCACCGTCGATCTCAACGAGATGGTGCGCTGGCAGCAGCAGGTCACGTGGGGAATCCTCGTGCAGCCGCTGGCGTTCCTGCTGTTCCTGACCGCGTCGATTGCCGAGAACAAGCGGGTGCCGTTCGACCTGCCCGAGTGCGAGTCCGAACTGATCTCGGGGTACTTCACCGAGTACACCTCGATGAAGATGGGCCTGTTCCTGCTCTCGGAGTTCATCGAGATCGTCGTGATCTCGGCGCTGGTCGTCACGCTGTTCCTCGGCGGCTACCACGTGCCGTTCCTGACGCCCGCTGGCTTTGCCTTCCCCGGCGGCGGCACCTGGGCCATCGGACCGCTCGGCGTGGCCCTGCTGCAGGTGCTCACCTTCTCGCTCAAGGTCTTCATCGTCGGCTGCTTCCAGATCCAGGTGCGCTGGACGCTGCCACGCTTCCGCTACGACCAGCTGATGGACCTCGGCTGGAAGTTCCTGCTGCCGATCGCGGCGCTCAACCTCGTGGTCACCGCCATCGTGCGCTGGTGGACGCTGTGACCGAACGTCGCCCGCGCAAGCAGTACTGGAACGAGCCGACGCTCGGGCTCTGGGAAAAGGCGTACATCTTCGAGATCGTGCGCGGGCTGTCGATCACGGGTCGCGTGTTCTTCTCGAACATGTGGAAATGGGTGACGGGCCGCAAGGGCGCACTCACGGCGTACTACCCGGAAGAGACCCGCGCCGACTACTCACCCAACAATCGCGGCCGGCACGTGCTGACGCAGCGACCGGACGGCAAGGTGCAGTGCGTCGCGTGCAACATGTGCGCGACGGTCTGCCCGGCGTACTGCATCGAGATCGAAGCCGCGCCCGATTTCGACGATGCCGCCCACCCGAAGTCGCCGCTGCGCTTCGAGATCGACTACTCGCGCTGCATCTTCTGCGGCTTCTGTGTCGAGGCCTGCCCGGAAGACGCGATCCGCATGGTCAAGGACACGCCGAACCTGCCGGGCTTCGATCGCGACGCGATGTGGGGCCGCAAGGACCTGTTGCTGCAGTGGCATCCGCTCAAGGATCCGCGCAAACCCTATCCTCCGGCCCCCGCAGCGTTGGAGGCGCAGGAACCGTGACCGACGCTTTCATCGTGTTCTTCGGCGTGCTCGCGCTGGCCTTCGCCGGTGCGGTGCTGCTGCTGCGACAGCCGATGCGGTCGGCGCTCGCGCTGGTCGCTCACATGATCTGCCTCGCGGCCATCTATGCCTGCCTCGGCGTGCACGTGATTGCGCTGTTCCAGGTACTGATCTACGTCGGCGCGGTCATGGTGTTCATGATTTACACGATCATGCTGCTCGACGATCGCGACATCGCCTACCGCAAGCGATTTTCGGCCACGCTGGTGCCAGGCGTGCTGATCGCAACCATCGTCGCACTCGCCTTGCTGCGCTTGCTCGGGTCCGCCACGCCGGACGCCGCCGTCGACGGCCAGGCCGCTCCCTTCGGTTTCACCGCGTTCTCGACCGCCTTCATGCAGCAGTACTGGTTCCACTTCGAGCTGGCGACGGTGCTGCTGCTCGTCGGCATCGTCGCGGCCTGGACCGTGATCCGGGAGGACCGTTGATCCACCGGTACGAACTGTTGCTGGCACTCGCGGTCGCGCTGTTCGCGATGGGCCTGCTCGGCGTGGTGATCCGCCGCAACCTGCTGGTCGTCGTGATGAGCCTCGAACTGATGCTGAACGCCGTGATCCTGAGCTTCGTCGCGGCCGCCGCGCACACGCAGACGCTGCACGGCGTGGCGATGACCTTCTTCATCTACGTTGCCGCCACGTGCGAGATCGCGCTTGCGATGGCACTCCTCGTCCTGCTCGTGCGCCGCCGGGGCACGCTGGACATGGCGGCGGGACAGGAACTCAAGGGCTAGGCCATGACGTCGCTGTCCCTCATCCCTGCCCTGCCGCTGCTCGGATTCCTGGTGAACGGGCTGGCCGGCAAGCGCCTGCCGCGACCGGTCGTCTCACTGATTGCCTGCGGGCTGCCGGCCTTGTCGTTCCTGCTCACGCTCGGTGCGTTCCGCGCGCTGACCGCCACCGGGCAACCGCTCGCCGAGACGCTCTTCACCTGGGCAGCCACCACCGGTTTCCAGGTCGACGCCGCGTTCTACTTCGACCAGGTCACTGCGGTGATGTGCCTCGTCGTCACCGGCATCGGCACGCTGATCCACGTGTATTCGATCGGCTACATGCACGGCGACGCGGGTTACGCGCGCTATTTTGCGTACCTGAACCTGTTCCTGTTCTTCATGCTGGTGCTGGTGCTCGGCAAGAACATGCCCATGATGTTCATCGGCTGGGAAGGCGTCGGCCTCGCCTCCTACCTGCTGATCGGCTTCTGGTTCCAGGACCCGGCGAAAACCGCCGCCGGTCTCAAGGCCTTCGTCGTCAACCGCGTGGGCGACACCGGCTTCCTGCTGGCGATGTTCCTGATCTGGTACTACGCCGGCACGCTCGACTTCCAGGCCGTGAACGCCCATTTCGGCGCGACGCCGCCGGCTGCCGGGCGTGATGACCGTGATCGGCGTGTTGCTGCTGATCGGCGCCTGCGGCAAGTCGGCGCAGATTCCGCTGCACGTGTGGTTGCCCGACGCGATGGCCGGCCCCACGCCGGTCTCCGCGCTGATCCATGCGGCCACCATGGTGACGGCCGGCGTGTACCTGCTGGCGCGCCTGAGCGGGCTCTACCTCGCCGCGCCCGATGCGATGACGATCGTCGCGTGGCTCGGCGGACTCACCGCGCTGGTCGGCGCGACGATGGGCGTCACGCAGTACAACCTGAAGAAGGTGCTGGCCTACTCCACCATGTCGCAGATCGGCTTGATGGTGATGGCGTGCGGCCTCGGCGCGTTCTCCGTCGGCATGTTCCACCTCTACACGCACGCGTTCTTCAAGGCGTGCCTCTTCCTTGGTGCCGGCGCCGTGCTGCACGCGCTCGCGGGCGAGGAAGACATGCGCCGCATGGGGGGCCTCGCACGCCGCATGCCGTTCACGTTCGGCGTGTTCCTGCTCGCGACGCTCGCGCTCTGCGGCCTGCCACCGTTCGCCGGCTTCTTCTCCAAGGACGAGATTCTCTGGTCGGCCTACGCGTCGACGCACGGCTCGCTGGCCCTGTGGCTGGTCGGCACCGCCGCCTCGTTCCTGACGGCCTTCTACATGTTCCGCGCGGTGTTCATGACGTTCTTCGGCGCGAGCCGCGTCGATCACGCCGTGGCGCACCACATCCACGAACCGCCGGCGACGATGTCGGTGGTGCTCGCCATCCTGGCACTCGGCTCGGTGGTCGCAGGTTTCATCGGCCT
The DNA here is from genome assembly GCA_963846315.1 of uncultured Gammaproteobacteria bacterium. GTDB lineage: Bacteria > Pseudomonadota > Gammaproteobacteria > Steroidobacterales > Steroidobacteraceae > RPQJ01. The sequence goes on along the minus strand of CAWJVM010000003.1, from coordinate 20,571 downwards.
GCCGCAATTGTGGCGCGAGATGCTCGGCGTGACCGCCCCGTTCTACGATTTCCTTGCGCCCGTGCTCGGGCACGCGCACCTGCGTGAAGGCCTGCCGCATGCCGCCGAAGGCCTGCTGATGGTCGTCGCGGTGCTGGTGGCGCTCGCCGGCATCGGCCTTGCCTGGCTGCGCTACGGCCGGACCGGCGCGAAGGCACCAGCGGCCACGTCCACGAATCCGCTGTATCAACTGGTGAGCCAGGGCTACTTCTTCGACGCGTTCTACGAGAACGTCGTCGTGAGGTGCCTGGGCTGGCTGTCGGCGACGGTGCTCGCTCGCGGCGTCGAGGCGCCGTTGACGCAGACAACTTTGGTGCAGCCAGCGCATGCCGGTGCGCGCGCTACGCGCTGGTTTGGTCGCCTGGAGAGCGGCGACCTGCAGACCTACGTGATCTACGCGCTGATCGGTCTCGCGCTCGTCCTCGGCCTGGGAGCCGTTCATGGCTGAACCGACGATGCTCGCGACGATCCTGCTGTTGCCCTGGCTGGCGGCGCTCGTGGTGCCGACGACGGGCCGCTCGGGTGTCGGCCGCGTACTCGCCATGGTGGCGATGCTGACAGTGCTCTGGTTCGCAACGGCGCTGTTCGTCGGGTTCGATGGCACGACCGGGCTGACCCAGTTCGGTATCGACCTGCCGTGGATCCCATCGCTCGGCATCAGCCTGAAATTTGCGCTGGACGGTTACAACGTTTACTTCCTGCTGCTCACCGCGCTGCTGTTTCCAGCGGTGCTGGCCTGCACATGGCAGACCGAGGAGGGCCGCAGCCCGCTGTACCTCGGCCTGCTGCTGGCGCTCCAGGCGGGCCTGCTCGGCACGTTCCTCGCGCAGGACCTTATGGTGTTCTTCGTGCTGTGGGAAGCCGTCCTGATTCCGATGGTGCTGCTGATCCTGGTGTTCGGCGGCGCCCAGCGGCGACGGGCCGCGATGACGTTCTTCCTCTACACCATGGCAGGCAGCGTGCTGCTGCTGGCCGCCGTGATCTGGCTCGGTGCCGAAAGCGCCCGGCAGACCGGGGCGTGGTCGTTCGATTACGCGACGCTGCAGAGCCTGCAGCTGTCGCCGAGCCAGCAGTTGTTCGTGTTCGTCGCCGTGGCCGTGGCCTGCGCTGTCAAGAGCCCGCTCTTCCCCTTCCACGCCTGGCTGCCGCTCGCTTACGGCGAGGCTTCACCGACTGGCACGGCGCTGATGGCGGGCGTGCTTTCCAAGATGGGCGCTTATGGTTTCATCCGGTTCGCCGTCCCGTTCTGCCCCGACGTCGCCGAGCAGGCCGCCCCGCTCATGATGGTGCTCGCGTCGGTCAGCATCGTGTACGGCGCCGTGCTCGCGCTGCGCCAGCGGCATTACAAGATGCTGGTCGCGTACGCATCGCTCAGCCACATGGGTTACATCGTGCTCGGCGTGTTCAGCCTGCAACCGACCGGCCTGCATGGCGCGATGATCCAGGTGCTGAGCCACGGGCTCGCCGTCGCTGGACTCTTCCTGCTGCTCGGCCTGCTCGAGCAGCGCCGTGGCGCCGCCTGGTTGCAGGTGCATGGCCTCGCGACTCGCGCGCCACGATTTGCCGTCGTGCTGATGCTGCTCGTACTCGCCTCGCTCGCCCTGCCGTTGACGAGCGGCTTCGCCGCGGAGTTCCTGGTGCTGCTCGGCGCCTTCAGCGCGGGGTACGCCCACATACAGGCCGGTGCGGGCAGCGCGATGCTGCTGGCCGCGTTGCTGGCATCGACGGGCGTGGTGCTCGGTGCCACCTACATGCTGCAGTTCGCCCGCAGTCTCGTCTTCGACGACTCCAGCGTGGCCGAGCCGCTGACGCCGGACCTCCGCCCGCGCGAACTGTTGGCGCTCGCGCCGTTGCTGCTGCTGATCCTGTGGATCGGCGTGCGCCCCGCGGCGTGGATGGACAAGGTGGACGCGACGGTGACGCAGCTCGCGCGGCCACCCGCAATCGCGCTCATGGGAGTCAACCATGGCGACTGATTTCGTCTACGGCCTGCTGCCCGACCTGCTGCTGCTCGCGCTCATCGTCGTGCTGATGCTGCTCGAGATGCTGCGTGCCGATCCGCGCTGGGCCCGCGTGGCGTTCGTGACCGTCGCGGTCGCGGCACTCGCCGCGCTGGCGGACCAGTTCCATGGCGGCTTCGCCGCCGAGCTCATCGAGCGCGAGGTGGTCATCGATTCGTTCGCAGTGCTCGGCAAGGCCGTGCTGTTGCTGTGCGGACTGGGAGTAGCCGTCGGCTTCGGCGCGGCACGCGGCTACAAGTTCTGGCTGCTGGTGGCGGCGTCGACGCTCGGCGGCATGCTGATGGTGGCGAGCGCAGGTTTCGCGACCCTGTTCTTGGGGATCGAATTGCTGTCGCTGCCGGCCTTTGCGCTGATCGTGCACGGGCAGGGGCGCTCGGCGGCCAGCGAAGGCGCTTTCAAGTACCTGGTGCTGTCGTCGGTCGCGAGCGCGCTGGTGCTGTTCGGCATTTCGATTGCCTACGGACTGAGCGGCACCCTGCTGACCGCGGCCTGGGCGCACGATTTCGCTTACGGCGGGTTGCAGGCCAAGGCCGCGGGCCTGCTCGTGATCGCAGGCCTGTTCCTGAAGGCCGCCGTGTTCCCGTTCCACGCGTGGGCGCCGGATGCCTACGCCTCGGCCCGAATGCCCGTGACGGCGCTGATGGCCTCGCTGGTAAAGGCCGCCGTGGTGCTCGCGCTTGCGCGCATCCTTGCCGATTTCCCACTCGACACCGCCAGCGTGACCGTGGTCACCGGCCTGGCGATCGTGTCGATCGTCTTCGGCAACGTCGCGGCACTCGGACAGGGCCGCTTCAAGCGCCTGCTCGCGTACTCGTCGGTCGCGCATGCCGGTTACATGATCTTCGCCCTGGTCGACACGACGGGCAGCCGCACGTCCGACCTGCTCTGGTACACCGCGTTCTACGGCCTCGGCACGGTGCTGGCCTGCGCCAGCTTTGCGGCGCTGAGCCCCGCTGAGAACGACGACCTGAGCGTGCTCGAGGGCAAGTTCGCCACCCAGCCCGTCGCCTCGATCCTGCTGGCCATCGCGGTGCTGTCGCTGGCCGGCCTGCCGCCACTGCCGGGATTCTTCGCCAAGCTGTTCGTCTTCAAGTCGGTCATCGCGTCCGGCTACCTGGTGCCGGCGGTGATCGCATTCGTCGGCAGCTTCCTCGGCCTGGCCTACTATGTCGGTATCGTCATGCGACTGTTCCAGTCTGCGCCCGCTGCGGACCGGATCGGAACGCGTGCCGGCAACGCTGCGGGCCCACGAGAAAGCCGCCGTCTGAGGGACCAAGAGGGGAAACACATGACAATGGAAAAAGTCGAGATGCCGCCATTGCAAGGCACGGTCGCCGACATGCTCGCATTCAAGGGCACGACGATCCATGCGGTCGCGCCGGATGCAACGGTGTATGACGCGATCGTACAGATGGACGAACGTCGCGTCGGCGCGCTGCTCGTCATGCGCGGCGACCAGCTCGTGGGCGTGATTTCGGAGCGCGACTACACCCGCAAGGTGATCCTGCTCGGCCGCGCGTCGAAGGAGACGCTGGTCGAGGAAATCATGTCAGCCAACGTGATTTCCGTGCGGCCCGACATGAGCCTCGGCGAGTGCCTGAAGCTGGTGACGGACCGCGGCATCCGCCACCTGCCCGTGGTCGAGAACGACAAGGTGGTCGGCTTGTTGAGCATCGGCGACCTCGTCCGCGCGGTCGTCGCGCAGCAAGCCGAGACGATCTCGAGCCTCAAGTCGTTCATCGGCAGCGACTATCCGACGTAACGGCGGACACCGGGCGTGCTATACGCTCGGGGCCGTGGACGCTCCGCAGCACCCATCCGACGAATCGCAGGGCACGCGCGCGCACCCGGCTGAACAGGGCTCGCCCATCGTGCGTGCCGTGTTGCTGCTCTGCGGTGGCCTCGCGCTCATTTCCGGGGTGGCGGGAATCTTCCTGCCGCTGCTGCCGGCGACACCCTTTCTGATTATCGCGGCCGCCTGCTTCGCACGCGCTTACCGGCCCTTCCATGAATGGATGCTCGCACACGGCTTGTTCGGTCCGATGCTGCGCGAATGGCATCACCATCGCAGCATCCCCTACCGCACCAAGGTGGTCGCGATCGTCACGATGCTGGTCTCGTTCGGAACATCGATACTGCTGGTGATAAAACCGCTGTGGCTGAAGGTGCTGCTCGCGGTCATCGCCCTGGGTCTTGCGACCTGGATGTATCGAATTCCGTCGCGCGATCGCGCCCCGCGCAACTGAAGCCGCCGTTGCGGGCCAGGCCGCCGCGCAGCCAGAATGCCTGTATGCAGACCCAGCAGTTGCAAGATTCCCTGCACGAACGGATTCCACAGTCGCGCGCGCTGGGCGTGGTCGTGCTCCAGGCCGAGCCCGAACAGGTCGTGCTGTGGGCGCCGCTCGCGCCGAACGTCAATCACAGCGGCACGGTGTTCGGCGGCAGCGCAGCGGCGGTTGCAGTACTGGCGGCGTGGTCACTGGTCGAGGTGCGGCTGCAGGCCGGCGCGCAGCCCGGCCGCATCGTGATCCGCCGCAGCACCATGGACTTCGAGCAGCCGATCGTGGCCGACTTCACCGCCATCGCCAAGCCGCCGCCGGCAGCAGACTGGGAAAAGCTGCTTGCCACGTTGCAGCGGGGCCGCATGGGGCGCATCGTCGTCCGCAGCGTGCTCGAATGCGAAGGCGCGCGCGTCGGGGAACTCGAGGGGGAATTTGCGGTGATCCCGGCATGACGGCGCAATTCGCCACGTCGATGAGTGTAGCGCTGCGACTCACGGCATTCGGTGCCGTGCTCGCGTTGCAGGCCGCGTGCACGAGCGCTCCGCCACGCTATCCCGTGCCTGCGCTGTCCGTCAGCAAACTCGAGCAGTTGCGCGCCGATGCGCTGCGGGCCCTGCCACCCGAGGAGGCCGGCGATTTCCGCGACGATGACCTGGTCGAAGTCGCCACGCTCGATCCGAGCCTGAAACTGGACGTGCGCTACGCGAGCTCCGCCAATTTCCTGCGCGCGCCGGTCTATCCCGAAGCACGTGTGTTCCTGCAGCGCCCCGCCGCCGAGGCCGTGGTGCGAATCAACCGCGCACTGCAGCCCCGCGGCTACGGCTTGCTGCTGTTCGACGGCTACCGGCCCTGGTACGTGACGTGGATCTTCTGGGAGGCGACGCCGATCGAGAAGCGCAATTTCGTGGCCAACCCGGAGACGGGCTCGCGCCACAATCGCGGGTGTGCGATCGACCTGAGCCTGTACGACCTGAAGACGGGGCTCGAGGTGCCGATGCCGAGCGGCTATGACGAGTTCTCCGAGCGCGCGCACCCAGCCTACGCGGGCGGCACCACGGACCAACGCGCGGCGCGGGACTTGCTGCGCACGTCGATGGAGGCGGAGGGCTTCACCGTCGACAACGAGGAGTGGTGGCACTACGACTGTCGCGACTGGCAACAGTACCAGATCGGCAACGTGTTCTTCAAAGATCTGGCGCGGACGAATTGATCAGGAGCACCCCCATGCCCACATTGCCAGGAATCGCCGCAGCACTCGTCGTCGCCATCGTTCTTGCCGGAAGTCCGGTGTCCTCGCAGGCGCAGGAGGCACCCAAGGCGCAGCAGTACGTCTACGTGCTGCGTGTCGCCCCGGCGCTGCACGACCAGGCCAAGTGGACCCAGGCAGACAACGATGCCGTCAGCCGGCACTTCGCCCGCCTCTCCGCCGCGACGAAGGCGGGACAGGTGATCTTCGCTGGCAAGACCTCCGAACCGCTCGAGACGACCTTCGGACTCGTCGTGTTCGAGGCGGAGAGTCCAGAGGCCGCCCGACAGTTCATGGAAGCCGACCCCGCCGTCATCGCCGGGGTCATGACTGCCACGCTGCACCCGTACGCACTGGCGCTGCAGCGCCAGCCGTAGCGACAGCCAGGCATCGCACCTCGCGCGGACGTCAGATCGACCGGGCGATGATTTCCTTCATGATTTCGTTCGCGCCGCCGTAAATGCGCTGCACGCGTGAATCCACGTACAGCTGCGAGATCGGGTACTCCCGCGTGTAGCCGTAGCCGCCGAACAGCTGCAGGCATTCGTCCATCACCTTGTTCTGCATGTCGGTGACCCAGTACTTGGCCATCGACGCGGTCACGGTGTCGAGCTTGCCGTCCCGGAGCTTGACGATGCAGTCATCGATGAACACGCGCGCGACGTGCACGTTCGTCTTCACCTCGGCGAGCTTGAACCGCGTGTTCTGCAGTTCGAGCAGCGGCTTGCCGAAGACCTTGCGCTCACGCGTGTAGTCCGCCGTCAGTTTCAGCGCGTACTCCATCGCGCCCAGACCACCGATCGCGAGCAGCGCGCGCTCGTAGGGCAGGTCACGCATCATCTGGATGAAGCCCTGCCCTTCCGCGGTGCCGAGCAGGCAAGACGCCGGCACACGACAGTCGTCGAAGAACAGTTCCGCGGTGTCCCAGCCGTTCTGGCCGATCTTGTCGAGCACGCGACCCACTCGATAACCCTGCAGGTCCTTCGTCTCGACCATCAGGATCGAGATCCCGCGCGATCCCTGCGCCGGGTCGGTCTTGACCACGACGCCGACGAGCCCGGCGTGGAGGCCATTCGAGATGAACGTCTTGGAGCCGTTGATGACGTAGTCGTCACCATCGCGCACCGCGCGCGTGCGGATCGCCTGCAGGTCGGAACCGGCGCCCGGTTCGGTCATGGCGATGGCGCCAACGAGCTCACCCGTGGCCATGCGCGGCAGCCAGCCCTGCTTCTGCGCCTCGGTGCCGTGGTTCAGCACGTAGTGCGCCACGATGCTGTGCACCACGTTACCGAGGCTGGTGATGCCGTGGCGACCCATTTCCTCGGCCACGATCGCCTCGTGCCGCACGTCGCCGCCGACCCCGCCGTATTCATCCGGGATGTCCGTGCACAGCAGCCCGACTTCGCCTGCCTTGCTCCAGAGTTCGCGGTCGACGTGATGCTGCTCGCGCCAGCGCGCGTCGTTGGGAACGATTTCCAGCTCGACGAAGCGCCGCACGGCATCACGGAAGAGGTCCAGCTCGTCGTCGAGCCAGGCGGAACGGTAGGCATCCATCGGATTCACCTCGCAGGGGAACCCGATAACAAAGGAAACTGGAGTTATTGTCCAGAGCCGGCTAGCTTTGCCGGCGGGTCCACAGGGGACCGTGCCATCGGGGGAGACGAGGCATGCTGCTGAATTCCGGACAGGTCCTGACGGAGCGGGCGAAGATTTGCCCGCGTGCGGAGGCCATCGTCGACACGGCGACGGGCTTGCGCCTCGACTTCCGTCAACTCAACGACCGTGCCAACCAGACTGCGAATGCGCTGCTGGGGATGGATTTCCGGCCGGGCGAGCGCATCGCCTGCCTGATGCCGAACCAGTCGCAGTACATGGAATCGTTCTACGCGTGTGCCAAGGCGGGCTTCGTTTTCGTCGCACTGAACTGGCGCCTGTCGGTGCCGGAACTGTCGTTTCAGCTCATGGATGCCGGCGCCGTCGCCGTCCTGTACGCCGTCGAGCAGAAGGCCCTGGTCGACCCGCTGCGGCAGCTGTTCCCGGACATCCGCTGGCTGGCCGCCGACGAGGGTGACTACGCCGCGGCCGTGGCGAGGGCAGCCACCGTCGAGCCACCGGTCGGGGCGACCGGCACCGACCCGCTCTACATGATGTACACGAGCGGCACGACCGGCCGGCCCAAAGGCGCGTTGATGTCGCATGCCGCGAACATCGCGTGGCTCGCCAGCATGCTGGCCACCTCCGACCTGCGCCATGGGGAACGCACCATCATTGTTGCGCCGTTGTTCCACATCGGCGGCCTGGGGCTCGCGATGTCGGCCGTGTACCGCGGCATGACGACGGTGCTGCTGAAGCAATTCGATCCCGCCGTGATGTGGGACCTCATCGACGCCGAGCGCATCACGGGATTCTTCGCCGTGCCGGCGATGCTCGCGTTCATGTACCAGCATCCGCAGCGCGTGACGGCGGCGCGACCGGCCTTGCGGTGGGTCATCTGCGGCGCGGCTCCCGTGCCGATCACGCTGATCGAAGCCTACCTCGCCATGGGCGTGGAGATCCTGCAGGTGTACGGCCTCACCGAAACACACGGTGGTATCTGCCTGATGTCGCCGGAGCATGCGCGGACCAAGGTCGGCTCCACCGGCATGCCGTACTTCGGCATCGACGTGCGCGTGGTCGACAAGGCCGGCAATCCCGTGCCGCCGGGCATTCCCGGTGAAGTGGTTACGCGCGGCCCGCACCTGATCAGTGGCTACTGGAACCGCCCGGAAGCGACGCAGGAAGCGATCCGTGAAGGCTGGTTCCACACCGGCGACATCGCCGAGGTCGATGCCGAGGGCTTCATCTACATCAAGGACCGCTCGAAGGACATGGTGATCTCGGGCGGCGAGAACGTGTACCCCGCCGAAGTCGAGGACGTGCTGAGCGGACACCAGGGCGTGCGCGAAGTCGGCGTGATCGGTCAGCCGTCGGCCAAGTGGGGCGAGTGCGTCTGCGCCGTGATCGTGCGTGGCGACGGCTGGAAAGGCGACGACGACCTGCTCGTGCAGGAGCTGAGGACGCTGGCGCAATCGAGGCTCGCGCGCTTCAAGCAGCCGAAGTCTTATGTCTTCATCAACGCACTGCCGCGCAACCCGTCCGGCAAGATCCTGAAGCGAGTCCTGCGCGAGCAGTTTCCGGGCCCCGCGCTCGAGTGACGGGCCGCGGTTGTGGCGGGTGCGGCGGGCCCCTATCCTGCTGGCATGCCTGACCTGAACCGTGCTTCCCTCGCCGCCCGACTCGCGGCGCTCTCCGGACTTTTACTCGCTCCCGGCCTCGAGGCCGACGACGACGCGTGCTCCGCACTCGCGACAGCGGTTGTCCCAGGGGCAAACATCACGTCCGCAGCGACGATTGCAGCCACCGGCGATCTCCCGACGCACTGCCGCGTTCAGGGCACCATCCCTGAGGCGATCCGCTTCGAGTTACGCCTGCCGCTTGCCGGGTGGAACGGCAAGTTCTACATGGCGGGTTGTGGCGGCTTTTGCGGCTCGCTCGACGCTGACCGCCCCGGTGTCGTCAATGCACTGAATCACGGCCTGCGGCGGGGCTATGCGTCCGCCACGTCGGATTCCGGGCACTCGGGCACCAGCGTCACCGACGGCCGCTGGGCGCTCGACAACCCAGGTGCCGAAGCGGACTGGGGCTGGCGCTCCGTCACCGAGACCACGCGCGTATCCCGCGACCTGGTGCGCGCCTTTTATGGCAAGCCGGCGTCCCGCTCATATTTCGCCGGTTGCTCGACCGGTGGTCGCATGGGGTTGATGGCGGCCCAGCGCTTTCCGCACGACTTCGACGGCATCATCGCCGGCGCTCCTGCCCTCGACTACACCGGGTTGGTCGCCACGCAACTGGCCTGGATCGTCCAGGCCAACACAGCCGCGGACGGCAGCGAGATTCTCGATCGCGCGAAGGTTCCCCTGGTCGCGAAGGCCGTGCTCGAGACGTGCGACGGCATCGATGGCCAGCGCGACGGCCTCATTGACGATCCCCGTCGCTGCGACTGGAAGCCGGCACAACTGCAGTGCAAGGGGGCCGCGGCAGCCGATTGCCTGACGGCGAAGGAAATAGGCGTGCTCGACCACTGGTACATGCCGGCGACCGGCGGCGACGGTCGTGTCCAGTACCCGGGTGGCGTACCGAAGGGCTCGGAGCCGTACTGGCCAGTCTGGCTCTCGGGCATACCCGGCAGCAACGCGCCCGCGCTCGCCGGGCGCTTCGGCACCGACTTCCTGCGCTACATGGCCTTCGTGCCGGATGCCGGGGTGAGTTTCGACGTGCGCAACTACGATTTCGACCGGGACCCGCCGCGCCTCGCCACAATGGCGCGCATTTACGACGCGACCAACCCGGACCTGACTGCCTTCCGCGAGCGCGGCGGCAAGCTGCTGCTGTTCCATGGCTGGGCCGACCCGCTCGTCACACCGCAGCGCACACTCGACTATTACGGTGCAGTGCGCGCAAGCATGGGCGGCGCGGAGTCGACAGCGCAGTTCGCGCGGCTCTTCATGCTGCCAGGCGTCGACCACTGCGGCATTCAGCCCGGTCCTGGAGCGAAGTCGGTCGACATCGATCCGCTGCCCGCGCTCGAAGCGTGGGTCGAGCGCAACGAAGCGCCGACGACCCTCAACGTGCGTTGGCAGATGACGGATGGAAGCGTGCGCAGCCGCGACGTGCCGCCGCAATGAGCAGCGTTCCCGAAACGAGGCCGAAGGGAAAGACAATCGGCCCGTTGCGGGCACTGCTGCCTTACCTGAGCCCGTACCGCGGTGTGCTGGTGCTCGCACTGGCTGCGCTGCTGGTCGCATCGGCCGCCATGCTGTCCTTGCCCATCGCACTGCGTTTCCTGATCGACAACGGCCTGTCGTCGAAGAGCACGGACACGATCAACCTGTATTTCATCGCGTTCCTGGCGGCAGCGGGTGCGTTTGGCGTGTTTGCCGCGCTGCGCTTCTACCTGGTGACGTGGCTCGGCGAGCGCGTGGTCGCGGACATGCGCTCGGCGGTCTACGCGCGCGTTATCCGCATGGACCCGGCGTTCTTCGAGGTCACCCGCGTCGGCGAGGTGCTGTCGCGCCTCACCGCCGATACCACGCTGGTGCAGTCGATCGCGGGCGTCAACCTGTCGATCATGCTGCGCTCGACGATCACGGTGGTGGGCAGCCTGGTGATGCTGGCGGTCACCAGCCTGAAGCTCACTGCCATCATGATCGTGCTGATCCCCTTGATCGTCGCACCGCTGATCCTGCTGGGTCGGCGCGTGCGCACGCTCTCCCGCACGTCGCAGGATCGCATCGCCGACACCAGCAGCATCGCGGACGAAACGCTGAACGCCATCCAGACCGTGCAGGCGTTCACGCTCGAGAAGATCAACACGGATCGCTTCGACGACGCGGTCGAGGACTCGTTCAGCGCGGCCGTCCGGCGGACGAAGTCGCGTTCGACGCTGACCGCACTGGCCACCATGCTGGTGTTCGGCGCAATCACGCTGGTCTTGTGGATGGGTGCGCACGCCGTGGTGCGCGGTGAGATGACGGGCGGGCAACTGGGCCAGTTCCTGCTTTATGCCGGTTACGTCGGCATTGCCGCGGCAAGCCTCAGCGAGATGTGGGGCGAAGTGCAGCGTGCCGCCGGTGCGATGGAGCGGCTGATCGAACTCGAGAACGCCCAGCCGACGATCGAGGCGCCCGCGCACCCCGTCGCGCTGCCCGCGCCGGGTCGTGGCGAGATCCGTTTCGAGCAAGTCACGTTCCGCTACCCGTCGCGCCCCGAAGCAAAGGCACTCGACGCCTTCGACCTCAGTGTCCGGGCGGGCGAGACCGTTGCGTTCGTCGGCCCGTCCGGGGCCGGCAAGAGCACCACCTTCCAGCTGCTGCTGCGGTTCTACGATCCGCAATCGGGCCGCATCCTGATGGACGGCGTGGACGTGTCCCAGGCCGACCCACTCGCCGTCCGCAGCCGCATCGGACTGGTGCCGCAGGACACGGTCCTGTTCGCGACCAGCGCCCGCGAGAACATCCGCTATGGCCGCCCGGGCGCGTCCGACGCCGAAGTGGAAGAAGCCGCAAAGGCCGCGGCCGCCGACGAGTTCCTGCGCAAGCTGCCGGAGGGCTACGACACGTTTCTCGGTGAGCGCGGCACGCGACTCTCGGGCGGTCAGCGCCAGCGCATTGCCATCGCGCGCGCCATCCTGCGCGACCCGCCGATCCTGCTGCTCGACGAAGCGACGAGCGCGCTCGACGCGGAGAGCGAACGGCTGGTGCAGGCCGCGCTCGATCGCCTGATGCAGGGGCGCACGACCATCATCATCGCGCACCGGCTCGCCACGGTGCTGCAGGCCGACCGCATCGTCGTCATGGACCACGGCCGCATCGTCGCGCAGGGCACCCATGCCGAGCTCGTGCGCGGCAACGAGCTTTACGCGAGGCTCGCCGCACTGCAGTTCGCGGACGGCTCAGTTGCGCCGGTCGAGGTGCTCTCGTGAGCGACGACGGCCGGCTGAACGACCTCGGGCAGCCGATCGGACCCGCCCTGCCCGGCTGGCAGCCTCCGGCGCGCCCCGCCCAGAAAGCGCTGAAAGGCCGCTGCTGCCGGGTCGAACCGCTCGACGTGACGAGGCATGCGCGCGCGCTGTTCGACGCGAACGGCCAGGACCGCGACCACCGCATGTGGACGTACCTGTACTCCGGCCCGTTTGCCACTTTCGATGAGTACGAGCAGTGGCTGGCCGAGCGTGTCGCCAGCACCGATCCGTTGTTTCGCGCTTTCGTCGACCGTGCCACCGGCAAGGCCTTGGGGCTCGGCGCATTCATGCGGATCGATCCGCCCGCGGGATCGATCGAGATCGGTCACATCGCCATGTCGCCGGTACTGCAGCGTTCGCCGGCCGCGACCGAAGCGATGTACCTGATGATGCGTCACGCGTTCGAGCTCGGGTACCGCCGCTACGAATGGAAGTGCGACTCGCTCAATGCGAAATCGCGCCGCGCCGCCGAGCGACTCGGTTTCACCTTCGAGGGCCTGTTCCGGCAGGCGACGGTCTACAAGGGTCGCAGTCGCGACACCGCCTGGTACTCCGTCATCGACTCGGAATGGCCCGTGCTGCGCGAGGCGTTCGAACGCTGGCTCGACCGCGACAACTTCGACGCCGCGGGAGTGCAGCGCGCGAGACTGGGCGATATCCGCGCCGCACTGCGGCCGCACCGACCGCGCTAAACCGCGGTTTCTTCCACGACGGCCACCGGCTTCCCTGCAACGTCCAGCTCGGTTCCAGCGCCGGCAGCCGCCGCGGCATGACCATGGTGCGCAAACGCTGTGAGCGCCGCCGTGGCGAGCACCAGCAGCATGATCGCGCCAAACGGAAACCCGTCGAGTCCGGGCGTGGTGGCGGCGGTCAGGAACAGCAGGACCGTGATCAATCCGCGGGGCGCAATCCACACCAGGCGGGACGCATCCGGCTGCCGCGCGAGCCGCAGGACGGCATACCGCACCGGGTAGATGAAGCCGACGCCGGCAACCATCACGGCCCAGGCCCGCCAGTCCGTCATCGCCGACAGGTCCGTCCAGTACCCCAGCATCAGGAAGAAGAAGCTCTTGACCGCGAAGGTCAGCTCGACGACGAGGCCCTTGAACTCACGCAGCGTGGCAGCGTAGCCCGGGCGCAGCAGGCCGCTCAACGGCCGCGCCTTGCGCAGCAGGTGCGTGTTGTTGAGCAGCAGGCCGCAGACGAGGATCAGCACCAGTGGCGACAGGTGCAGTTCCTTGCCGATCGCGTACAGCAGGGTCAGGCCCGCAAGCAACGGCAGGAACCGCACGTGCCCTTCGACGCGGTTGATCAGGAACAGGATGCCGATGCCGGCCACGACCGCGGCAGCAAGCGACAGGAACATGCCCCCGAACAGCGCGGGCAGGAAGTGGCCGAACTGGCCGGCAGATTCCAGCCAGGCGTAAAACACGAGCACGCCGACGATGTCGGACAATGAACTCTCGTACACGACGAATTCGCGAGTGTGTTCGGTGAGCCCGGTGACGCTGGGGATCGCCACGGCGCTCGAGATCACGGCGACGGAGACTGCGGCTAGCGCAGCCGGCGCGAAGGCGAGGCCCAGCGCGTGCTGGAACAGGACCGTGAAGCCCGCGGCGCAGGCGATGAACCCCGCCAGCATCACGAACGAAGCACGGGCGATGAGCGGCAACCGCTCGCGCCGCAGCGAAAGATCGAGCGCGCCCTCGAGCACGATCAGGATCAGGCCGATCGTGCCGATGATCGGCACCATCGGGTCGACCCAGCCCAGGTGCTGGTCGATGCGGTCCAGCACCTGCCGGGCCGCGATGCCGGTGAGGATCAACAGGACGACGGGAGGCAGCCGCGTGCGCCGCCCGAAGACATCGAGCAGGTAGGCAAAAACCAGCAGCGCCGAAACGGCCAGGATCGCGGTGTTCGTCACGCGACCAGAGTACCCGACCTCACCCGCCGAGCAGTTGCCGTCGCGATACCGTCGGGGGTGCCGGCGGCTGCTCGGGCTGGAACAGCGCATCGGCCACCGACAGGGCGGCGACTTGCGCGGCCTCGTGGTCCGTGAAGTCCGTCATCGTCGAGAACAGCGGGCAGGTGCCGATCAGGCCGACGTCGGGCAGGTCGCTGACGACGAATTCGTACGCCCCCGAAGGAAACGCGATGCGCGTGGACCCGCCCGTCACCCACGTTTCGAGGTCGGCCGCGGCCGGCAGCACGGTCAGGTTCATGAACCAGGGCGTCAGCATCACGCCGACCTGGCGTCCCTCGTGCTCACGGAAGCCCACGGCTTCGATGGCGAGCGTGGGGTTGTAAATCGGCATGCCCTTGAACTTGAGCGCTACGCGCCGATACGCGTTCGCCAGGTTGTTCACAGCGTCGTCTTCCGACAGCGTCGCGCTGTCGATCACCATGAACTTGCTCTTGTTGGCCGCACAGTTGGGGCATTCCCAGGTGTCGGGCAGCAGCCGGAACGGTGTGCCCGGCGGCGTCTGCGTCTCTTCGTCGCCGAGCGCAGGGTCGTAGACCCACCAGCAGATGCCGCACTCGAGCCGGGTGTCGTCGGCGATCTTCGAGCCGTCGCCGCCGTAGCTGCCTTCGAAGGGGCGGCTCATCAGTTGAACGCCTGCAGGATCTCGGCGAGACGCTCGGCTGAATCCTCGAAGTCCTCGCGGGCGGCAAGCACCGAAATCGGCACGTCGCCGATCTCGAGCGTGTCGAGGACCACGTTGCCCATGCCGTTGATGAACTGCACGGCCCAGACGTGCCGCAGGCCCGTCGCGAACACGCGTGAACTGCCGAAGCCGCCGGAGCGGATCACCAGCGGCACCTGTCCGAGCACGGTCGTCAGCACCTGGGCATCGACGTCGGTGAGCGGCAGCAACGTGAAGTTGATGACGTGGTTCTCGGCACCTGGACGGTAGTCCCGCGAGCGCTGCTGCAGCTCGTGGAGCAGCGCCGGGGCGTTCATTGCGCCTTGCGGCATCTGCTCGGGCACCTGGATCTCAGCGCGCGGCAGCTCCGATGCCGCGCGCAGGATCGGTGCGGGCACCGGCCCGATCTCGATCCATTCGCCCTGTGTGCCGTCCGCCGTGTTGCTTTCGACTCGCCAGATGCCCGCCATCACCGACTCGACCACGCGCCAGTAGGCGTTGTCCAGGCCGACCTTCGCCCAGACGTCGCCTTCGCCGAGGATGTCGGCAATCGTCGCCTTCTCGGCGTCGCCGAGCCCGTTCAGGCTGACTCGCGTCGGCGGCGCGTCGGGCACCGTGACGCGGCGCTGCAGGTCCGCGACCACTTCGTTCATGACGGCGCGCGCAGCGGCCGACAGCTCTTCGTGCGCGGGGGTCTGGCGGGCCGCACGCACCAGTCCGGTGGGCATGCCGATCAGGCGCAGTTGTTCGTCGGACTCCGCGGGCGGGGCATCGCCGGGGACTTTCGGGTGCCAGACGAGGACGTGTTCGGTCATGCATTGCCTCCAGTGAGGGGTGCCGGCGCCGCGTCAGCGAGCAGGCGATCGGCGGCTTGCGAGAAGACCGGCCAGTCGCGCATGCGCGCCACGAGCTCGGCGGGTTGTCCGTCGCGCATGTAGACGACAGCCGGCATCACGACGACACCGAAGCGCGTCATCAGTGCCGCCTCGTCGCGCTGGTCGATGAAGCCGACGCGCAGCCGGCCCTGGTAACTGGTGGCGAGTTCACGCACGACCACCGCGACGTCCAGCCCCTCGGGTCGGTCGCCGATGAAGAACAGCAAGCCGCGCGGGTTGCGTGCGAGCCAGTCGTCGAGTTCGGACTTGCGCAGCACGTCGCACGACGGGTGCGACGCCAGTGCGTCGATCACGCCGCTCATGTGCCGGATCCTCCGGTCTCCTTGTCGCCGCGCGCCTCGGCGGCCGCGCGGATCGCCAGGAAGCGCTCGTCGCCCCGGCGGCATGCAACGTCTGGCCCGGGACGACCCGACTCGTACAGGCCCTGCCGCAGCGCGCTGATCACGACGTCGCGTTCAGGTCGCCCTTCCCGCTCACGGACTTCGACGCCCCAGCGACGCAACTCGTCGATGCCGAGCTGCAATGCGTCGGGAATCTGCGACTGCACGCGCTCGGTCAGGCTGCCGCCATAATCCGCGAGCTCGACGGGCTTGATGCCGACCACGGTGAAATGCGCGGGCTTGTGATTGAGCAGTTCGAGGCTTGCCAGGATGTCGTTCATCCCGACCTGGTGCAGGCTCATCTTGTTGCCGCCCATCAGCGCGGGAATCTCGTCGTCGCGCGCGACGATCAGCGTGCCCGGTTCGCCGCGATGCGCGACCGCGTCGAACAGCAGCACGTGGGTGGTGTCGAGCAGCAGCGGCACCAGCGCCAGGCCGAGCGTGCCGCCGTCCATCAGGCCGACGTCCGCGGGCAGGTCCCAGCCTTCACCCAGCGCCTCGACGCAGCGCACGCCGAAGCCCTCATCGGCCCACAACAGGTTGCCCACCCCGAGGACCACGATGCGGCGCTCTGGCGCCGCGGCTGCATCAGTCATCGTCTCTCCTCTCGCGCGTCGCACCGCTGCACTGGGGTGCACTGGCCGGCGCACCTGCCGGGACACTTGGATAGTGTCTAAAAGTATAACGGGACCGAAGGATTCCGGGCGACGATCGCCCTCGTCCCGCGGTCCCGTTAGCGAACTGTCGAAGGGCTTGCGCCCTGCTTCAGCGGTAGAACCTCCAGCCACTGATCATCGAGCTGACCGTCGTCTGCCGGTGCGTCATGTCCTCGCGGATCGCCATGTACATGTGGACGATCGAGAAGATGACGACGACCCACATCGCGACGTGGTGCCAGGCGCGCACGGTCATGGAATCACCGAGCACGGTGAACACCCAGCCGAACCACGTGTACCAGCCGGTCTGCACGCCCGCGCCCTCGGCGTAGAGAGCGAACCCGGTGAAGAGCAGCACGAACATCGGCAGCACGAACATGAAGAACATCGCGATGTGCGCGAGCGGGTTGTGGCCCACGTACTCTTTCGGCGGGCCCATGAACAGGTACCAGCGGATCTCGTCGAAGATCTCCTTCCACCAGGCGAGACTCCAGAACGGAATCCAGAAGATCTGCCGGGCATGCTTGCCGCCGACCAGCACACGGTACAACCGCAGCACGAACGCCACGCCGAGGATCATCCCCGCCGCAAAATGCGTGAAGCGGATCCAGCCGAACAGGTACGTGTCGTACGCCTCGCCGCCGATCGAGGGCGGCGGCGAGCCGATGAAGTACCCGGTCACGCCCAGCACGATGATGGCCAGCATGGTCACCCAGTGCCAGAGGCGGATGGCCGCGTCGTACACGTACACCGGGCCCGGTTGCACCCCGACGGGCGGCAGGATCGCCTCGCCGAAGTGCCCTTCCTGCACCCTGCTCGCCAGCGGGGTCAGGCGGTGATACATCTTGCTCATGACATCACTCCTTACCGGACCTTGACGCTCGTGACCTCGTTGCCTTCCATATCGAGCACGTGCGTCGCGCACGCCAGGCACGGATCGAAGCTGTGGATCGTGCGCAGGATCTCGAGCGGCTGCTCGGGATCGTGCATCGGCGTATCGAGCAACGCAGCCTCGTACGCGCCGATCTTGCCGGCCGGGTCACGCGGGCTCGCGTTCCAGGTGGTCGGCACGACGCACTGGTAGTTCTTGATCTTCTTGTCTTCGATGTCGATCCAGTGGCACAGCGCGCCGCGCGGGGCTTCGACGAAACCGTGGCCCTTGGCCGACTTGGCCCAGGTCGACGGCTCGAAGTTGGCCATGTTCGCGGTCGCCGTGTCGCCGGCCTTGATGTTGGCAACCAGCTTGTTGAACTCGTCTTTCAGCTTGTGCGCCGCCCAGCTGCACTCCAGGCCGCGGGCCGCCGTACGGCCGAGCGTCGAGAACAGCGCCGTCACCGGCACGCCGCCGAGCTTGGCGAGCACCATGTCGGTGGGATCCTTGAACTCGGGGATGCCCTTGACGTAGCCGATCACGTAGCGCGCGAGCGGGCCGACTTCCATCGCGTGGCCCTTCCAGCGCGGCGACTTGACCCACGAGTACTTCGAGGATTCGTCGACCGCTTCGATGCGCGTCTTGGTGCCCTTGGCGCCGCCGATGTCGAAGTTCGGGACGGTCTCGCCTTCGTACGGATGCAGGCCCTTCTGCTCGTCGCCGTACTTGTACCAGGAGTGCGTGACGTACTCCTGCACCTGGTCGAGCGCATCGAGGTCGATGTCCTGGATCTCGTTCAGGTTGCCGTCGATGATGGCACCGCGCGGCATCATCATGTTGGCCGGGCTGTAGTCGTTGGCCTTCTTCGGCAGGTCGCCGTACGACATCAGGAACTTCGACGACAGGCCGCCGCCGATCGCTGCCCAGTCCTTGTAGAAACCGGCGATCGCGATCAGGTCGGGGATGTAGACGTTGTCGATGAACTCGATGGTGCGGTCGATGATCCGGCTGACCATGTTCAGCCGTTCCATGTTGATCGCGCCGACCGCGCCTGCCGCGTCCATGTTGATCGGTGACGGCACGCCACCCACCAGCCAGTTCGGGTGCGGGTTGCGGCCGCCGAAGATCGCCTGGATCTTGACGATTTCCCGCTGGAAGTCGAGCGCTTCGAGGTAGTGCGCGACCGCCATCAGGTTCGCTTCCGGCGGCAGCTTGTACGCCGGGTGGCCCCAGTAGCCGTTGCGGAAGGGCCCGAGCTGTCCCGACTCGACGAACTTCTTCAGGCGGTTCTGCAGGTCGCGGAAGTAGCCCGGCGAGGACAGCGGCCAGCTCGAGATCGACTGCGCCAGTTCGGACGTCGCCTTCGGATCCGCTGAGAGCGCGCTCACCACGTCCACCCAGTCGAGGGCGTGCAGGTGATAGAAGTGCACCAGGTGATCCTGTGAATACAGGGTCAGGTGCATGATGTTGCGGATCGTGTTGGCGTTTTCTGGAATCTCGATCTTCAACGCGTTTTCGACCGCGCGGACCGACGCCAGCGCATGCACGCCGGTGCAGACGCCGCAGATGCGCTGCACGAACGCCCATGCGTCGCGCGGGTCACGGCCGCGGAGGATGACCTCCAGGCCGCGCCACATCGTGCCCGTGGACACTGCGTTGCGGATGATGTTGTCGGCGTCGACGTTCACCTCGATGCGGAGGTGCCCCTCGATGCGGGTGATCGGATCGACGACGACGCGCTTGCCCGAGTTGTCGAGCACAAAGCCGTTGGGTGTTGCAATGCTCATGTTCTGTTACTCCGCTCTCAACCGACGCGCTCGGACGAATCGACGGGGGCGTTCGTCTTGACCTTGGCCTGGCGCAGGGCCGTGAGGCCTGCGTGTGCTGCGATGCCGACGCCGACGATCGCTGCGGCCGCTAGACCCACTCTGTCGGCGTTGGCTTCGGCGCCAAACTGCGGGAAGGTCTCGAGCCGCTCGTAGAACGGTCCGTTGTCCCAGAAGTCCGGTTCGGAGCAGCCGAGGCAGCCGTGGCCCGACGCGATCGGGAACGACACGCCCTCGTTCCAGCGCGTCGTGGAGCAGGCGTTGTAGGTTGTCGGTCCGCGGCAGCCGACCTTGTACAGGCAATAACCCTTGCGTGCGCCTTCGTCGTCGAAGGTCTCGGAGAACTGGCCGGCATCGAAATGACCGCGGCGGTAGCACTTGTCGTGCACGCGCTGGCCGTAGAACATCAGCGGACGGCCCTGGCGATCCAGTTCCGGCAGCTTGCCGAAGGTGACGTAGTAGGTGATGACGCCGGTCATGACTTCGGCGATCGGCGGGCAGCCCGGCACCTTGACGATGGGCTTGTCGGTGATGACCTTGTGGATCGGCACGGCGGTCGTCGGATTCGGCTTCGCGGCCTGCACGCAACCCCACGAGGCGCATGAGCCCCAGGCGATCACGGCGGCGGCGTCTGCCGCCACTTCTTTCAGCTTTTCGACGAACGGGCGGCCGCCCGGGATGCAGAACGTGCCGTCGTTGCCGAGCGGCGGGTTGCCTTCGACCGCAAGGATGTACTGGCCCTTGTAGTCGCGCATGATGTCGGCGACGGCCTGCTCGGCCTGGTGCCCGGCTGCGGCCATGATCGTGTCGTCATAGTCGAGCGAGACCATCGAGAGGATGACGTCCTTGGCCAGCGGGTGTGCCGACCGGATGAAGCTCTCGGTGCAGCACGTGCACTCGAGCCCGTGCAGCCAGAGCACCGGCACGCGCGGCTTGGTTTCCATCGCATGCGCGATCTTGCCGGCGAAGTGCGGTGCGAGCCCGAGCGAAGCCGCGCTCAGCGAGCAGAACTTCAGGAAGTTGCGCCGCGAAATACCTTGGCGGCGGATCAACTCGTAGAAAGTCTCTTGACGACCCATCTCGTGCTCCCAGTTGGTAGTGGCATTTCGCCAAGGCGGCCGTTCTGGCTCTGGGTTTCCACCAAAGCGGT
>CAWJVM010000002.1:0-178204 GCA_963846315.1 uncultured Gammaproteobacteria bacterium | reverse complement strand
CGAACAGGACTGCAATGAACAGCACCTGCAGGATCTGGCCATCGACGAACGCGCTGAAAGCAGTGTTCGGGATGATGGCCAAGAGGAATCCGACGACCGAATCGTCGTGCGCCTGCTGTTGGTACTGCGTCACGGCACCCGCATCGAGCGAAGCTGGATCGACGTTCATCCCGGCGCCGGGTTCGACGATATTGGCTACGACGAGCCCGAGAATCAGTGCGAGAGTCGAAACGAGCAGGAAATAGGCTAAGGCCCTGGCGGCCACGCGTCCGAGTGTGCCGAGACTGCGCATGCCGGCGATGCCAGTCGTCACGGTCAGGAAGATCACCGGGGCGATCACCATCTTGACGAGTTCAGGAATGCATCGCCGAGTGGCCGCAGAGCCTCGCCGTACGCCGGCCAGAAATGGCCAACGATGCAACCGATCACGATCGCCACGAGAACCTGGATGTAAAGTTGGCGCATTAATCGTTGCGTCCTACCCCTGCCGCCGCATCAGCGCTAGGATTGCCACGCGTCCCGTCCCTCGCCTTCTTCGACCGACCGCCTGCATCCCGCGTTTAGCAGCCTGTTCAGGATCCCGGCAGCAACTCGGAAATGCAAGCAAGACGACCAGCGGGACCCGTTAGCGCATTGATTTGTTTCGCGAAAGTGGTTTGAGACGTCGCGCAGGAGTCCGATTCATCGGACAGAGGACTCGTCGCTTGTGTGAGATTCCGCACAGATCTACCGACTCGGGACGACGTACGCGGTTCTCGCTCCGTACGTGGCTAGCGTCGCTGAGCAGCCGTGCTGCACAGCGACGCGAGCGTGTAGCGAAACCCGATCGCCGCGTCGTTTTGTTCGTGCTGCTCGCGATCGTTGTCACGAGCCTGTGCAGTGCAGTGACCGGCCACGTCATGAGCAACGCTGCGCTGGTAGACCTCACGCGCGGCGCCGAGTTCGCCCTCAAATTGCGCGCAGCCGCGTTGCGCAGCGAACTTGAAAAGTATCGAACTCTGCCGTCAGTTCTTGCGGCCGACCCTGAACTGCAAGCCCTGCTGTCTGAACGGACGCCGCATCGCGTCGATGCGCTGAATCACCGTCTCGAGGACTTGGCAGCGCAGACGCGGGCCGCCGCCATCTACGTACTGGATCGGAATGGCGCGACGATCGTGGCCAGTAACTGGAACTCTCCGTCGGGCTTTCTGGGTCAGAACTACGGTTTCCGTGAGTATTACCAGGAGGCGATGCAGACTGGCGCCTCGGAGGTCTTCGCTCTGGGCACCATGAGTCGCCGCCCGGTACTCTACATCGCCCGCCGCGTCGGCGACCACGCCGAGGCGCTCGGTGTAGTCGTCACCAAGATCGAATTCGATGCGCTCGAGGCCGAATGGGCGACGTCGGACGACCTCGCGCTCGTGACCAATGAGGCCGAGGTGATCCAGATCACTACGGTGGCGGAGTGGCGCTTCAAGATGCTCGATTCGCTTCCGGTGGTGCTGGTTGATCGCAGCATTGCGGGTCGCCTGCGGCAACTCGCCGCACGCGTGACGTCGCCCGCCGCCGCCGGTGCGCCGGCATTTCTGGCAACCGACGTCCCGACAGCCATGCAAGGCTGGCGTCTGCACCTCTTTACTCCAGCGACGCAGTTTCTCAATGAAGCGGAGGCCATGGGGCGCATCCTAGGCGGGCTGCTGGCAGCTATCGCAATGATTAGCGCCGCCGCATTCACGACCCGACGCAGCCGCGAGCGCGCAGTGGCAGCGCAAAGAGAGAATGCGCAGCGCGAGCTCGAGAGTCACGTCGCCGAGCGCACGCGCGAGCTGGAGTTGACCAATGCGCGCCTGGTGATCGAAATCGACGAACGACGCCGCGCCGAGTCCGGCCTCCAGACCCTGCAGCATGAACTCGTCCAGGCCACCAAACTCGCGGTACTCGGGCAGATTACGGCCGGCGTGGCGCACGAGATCAACCAGCCCTTGTCCGCCATCCGCGCCTATGTCGACAACGCTGCGCGGTTTCTCGAGACGCTCGAGATCGAGCAGCTCGGTGCCAACCTCACGGCAATATCACAGCTCACCGATCGGATCGGCCTTATTACGGGCGAACTGAGGGCCTTTTCGCGCAAAAGCGCAGGCCGGGCGGTACCGATGCCTCTGGAGGCGGCCATGTCGGGGGCGCTGCTTTTGACTGCCGCACGAGTGCGGGCCCGTGACGTCCAGCTCATAAGGGACGGGAATCACGCCGACTGCATCGTCTATGCGGACAGGACCCGACTGGAGCAGGTCCTCGTGAATCTGCTGCAGAATGCGCTCGAAGCGTTGGAGGAGACGGCCGACCCGGAAATCCGCATCCGCATCGCGACGGACTCGCGCCGAGTCGCAATAACGATTGCGGACAACGGCCCGGGCATCGATCCGCGTGTCGCGGACGAGCTGTTCACGCCCTTCCGTACGACGAAGCCGCAAGGACTTGGGCTGGGCCTCGTCATCTCTCGTGATATCGTCGCGGAGTTTGGCGGAGAGCTCCTCGCCATGCCACCGCGGCCTCGAGGAGCCGCGTTCGTCGTGACGCTGCGGAGGGCGCAATGACTGACCGACCCGCGACAAGAGTTTTTTTCGTGGATGACGACCGCGACGTGCGCGCCGCCAACCTGCAGACGCTCAAGGGTGCTGGTTTCGACGCGCTTGCATATTCGACCGCAGACGGCGCGCTACGCGACCTCAGCTGGGCTTTCTCCGGCGTAGTGGTCACGGACCTGCGCATGCCGCAGCTCGATGGCCGCCAACTGCTGGCGAGAGTCGGCGCAATCGACCCGGACATACCTGTAATCATCATTACCGGCCATGGCGAAATTTCCGACGCAGTCGATGCGATGAAGGAAGGCGCATATGATTTCATCGCGAAGCCCTACCCGGCCGAGCGCTTGATCGGCAGCGTGCAGCGCGCGATCGAGAAGCGGAATCTGGTGCTGGAGAACCGTCAGCTGCGAACGGCGATGGGCCGCGGCGAAGAGACGCTGCCCCTGCTGGGTACCTCGCCCGCCATCAGCGCGCTGAATGCCCAGCTACGCAATGCGGCGCAGGCGGATGTCGACGTGCTGATCGAGGGCGAGGGCGGCGCCGGCAAAGAGTCGGTGGCTCGCGCCCTGCACGCATGGGGCCGTCGGCGCAAGGCGCCATTCGTGGTCGTGCACTGCGCGGGCCTGACCGCACAGGCACTCGAGACCGAACTGTTCGGCCGCGACGTACCCTCTCCCTCCGCCGCTTTTCGTCGCCAAGTCGGTCAATTATCGGCTGCCGAGCGCGGCATGGTGTACCTGACCGACATCGATGCCGCACCCCTGGAGATTCAGGCCAGGCTGCTGCACGTGCTCGATGACCGCTCCGCAAGCGCCCCAGGGTCGATCGAACAGCGCGGTCTGGACGTACGCATTCTGGCGTCGACCACGGTCGATATCGATCGACTGGCCGAGGCCGACCGGTTCCGTCGCGATCTCTTTTACCGATTGAGTGTCGTACGCGTGCGGATGCCGGCGCTCCGCCAGCGACGTCCGGACATCCCGCTCCTCTTCAGTTATTTCGTGGAAAAAGCCGCCAACCGCTTCCGGCGTGCCGCGCCGCCCGTGTCTGACTTCGCGCTACACCGTCTGATGCAACACGACTGGCCCGGCAACCTGCGGGAATTGCAGCACTTCGCGGAGCGGGTTGCGCTGGGCCTCGAGAAGAACGTGCCACCAGGTGCCGTCGCAACAACCGACAGTCTGCCGAAGCGCGTCGAGAGTTTCGAAGCGAGCGCGATCCGGGAAACTCTCACCGCGACACACGGCGACGTTCGCTTGGCCATCGACATACTGCAGATTCCGCGCAAGACGTTCTACGACAAGTTGATTCGTCTCGGGATCCGAATTGACGACTTCCGCACGGACTTGCGGACCGGCACCAAGGAACAGGCGACGTGATCCATCCATCGGCACCGCGTGCATCGGTCAGGACGGCGGTCGATTTCCGGACAGGAGAGACTCGATGATCCAACGTATCTGTCGGTACCCGCACCGGAAGGCTCCCGGCAACGTCGCATGGATTTGCGCGTTGCTCATGACGACTCCTGCGGCCGCACTCGACGTCGCCCTCGCCAATGACGACGGATGGCAGGCACCCGGAATTCAGGCGCTTTACGCCGCACTCCGGGACGCCGGCCATCGCGTCACGATGGCGGCCCCCGCCGCCAACCAGAGCGGCAGCAGTGCCGCCTCAAACATGGGAGCACTGCGCGTCACTCGTGAGCGAGAAGACCAGTTTTCCGTGAGTGCCTGCCGCGATCCGGATTGCAGCAGCCTCGAATCAGCGAAACCGGCAACCAGCGCGCTGGTCGCGATCGACATCGCCAGACAGCGCAATCAGGGCCGATCGCCGGATCTGCTCGTCTCCGGAATCAACGCGGGTGCGAACACCGGCGCGGCCGCCCTGATCTCAGGAACTGTGGGCGCCGCCATCGTGGCGGTCACCGCCCCCCTGGGCGGGGGTGTTCCAGCCATCGCCATCAGCACGGACGAGCCGCCCGCGTGCGACGGAGATCGCGATTGTATTCGCGCTCACTACGATCGAGTGAGCGCGTTCACAGTGCGACTGATAGAACAGCTGGCCGAGCGGCGACAACGCGACCGCACAGCGGCCATGCTGCCGCCCGGCATCGGACTGAACGTAAATTATCCGGGCACGACGCCCCGCGGAGTCCGCGTCGCCGTCCAGGGCCGCACGGTCACTGACGATGGCCGGGCAACGACTTTTCGCGTCGGGTGCGACCGATGCATGGAGTTGGCGCTCGGGCAGGCCGCACCCGGAGGCATTCTCGGCGCCACGGACGATCGGGAAGCAGACGTTCGAGAGTCCGACGCTCGGCTTCATGCGGATCAGTACGTGACGATCGTACCGATCGAGGCTGACTTCACGAGTCGTCACCCGCGACGCTTCAGGTGGCTCGAGCGGGCTCGGCTGCACTGAGGGCCGGACATGATCCTTGTAGCAGGTTCTGCGAATCTCGATTTCGTCGTGACGGTGCCGCGCATTCCGGCGCCCGGTGAAACGGTGCTCGGGCGTGACTTACGTACCTTTCCCGGTGGCAAGGGCGCCAACCAGGCGATTGCCTGCGCTCAAGCGGGCGGTGTGCCGACAGCCTTGGTAACAGCGCTAGGCGACGATTCGTTTGCGCATCCGATCGAGCGGTCGTTGCGCGCCGCGGGGGTGGAACTACACGTGGTACGGGTGGCCGACCAGTCGACTGGCACCGCATTCATTTGTCTGTCGGACGACGCGGAAAACTCCATCACTGTGGCGCCCGGCGCGAACGGCTTTCTCCAGGCATCCGACCTGCCGTCGCTGGCCGGCTTCAGTCACCTGCTCCTGCAACTCGAGACACCGATTGCCACGGTCACGGCCTTTGCGACGGCAGCGCGGTCACGGCAGGTGAAGGTAGTGCTGAACGCAGCGCCCGCGCAACCACTGCCGTCCGAACTGATCGCGGCGATCGACGTACTGATCGTGAACGAAAGCGAGCTGGCAGCATTGACGCATTCCGGAAGCGTAGTCGATCGTGCCGCCAGCATCGACGTGCCCTGCGTCATTGTCACGCTCGGTAGCCGCGGCTGCTGCGCGCGGGAGAATGGAATGTTCTTTACGCAGCCGGCCTATGCGGTTACTCCGATCGACACCACGGCGGCCGGCGACACCTTTTGCGGTGCGCTCGTGGCAGCTCTGAGCCAGGGCGTCGCGCTGCCTCGAGCCCTGGCCGTGGCGAGCGCAGCCGGGGCGCTTGCATGCACCAGGCTGGGTGCCCAGACCAGTATTCCGACGCAGGAGGAGGTCGAGGCCTTGATGAAGGATCAGGCGGCGGTCAGCTCCCGCTGCGACGCGGATCTCGCACGATACTGCCGCGATATTTCGGCCAACTGACTCGAGGTGACTTTCGATGACCGAGTACACACTGTCGATCAACGGCCAGCCGGTGCGCGGCGCCAGCAGCTTCGATGTGATCAATCCTGCCAACGGTGCGCCCTTCGCCCAGGCCCCGACGACCTCCATCGAGCAACTCGATGCAGCGATCACGGCCGCTGAGACGGCGTTTCCCAGCTGGGCCGCTACGCCGGACGGCGAGCGCCGCGCCGCCGTGCATCGAATGGCCGACATCATCGAGGCCAATGCAGCAGAACTTGCAAAGCTGCTGACCCTGGAGCAGGGCAAGCCCCTGAAGGGTCTTGGCTCCGAATTCGAACTCGGGGGCTGCGTCGCGTGGGCACGCCACACCGCGGACCTCGCACTGCCGGATAAACTGATCGAGGACAACGCGAAGCAGCGCGTCGAGCAGCGCCGCAAGCCGGTGGGTGTGGTCGGATCCATCACGCCCTGGAACTGGCCACTGATGATCGCAATCTGGCACATCGCGCCCGCAATCCGTGTTGGCTGCACGGTCGTGCTGAAGCCGTCATCCCTGACGCCGCTCAGCACCCTGCGGATGGTGACGCTGATCAACGAAGTCCTGCCACCAGGCGTGCTCAATGTCGTGACCGGCGATGCAGACGCGGGCCGCCACATGAGCAGTCATCCCGCGATCCGGAAGATCATCTTCACGGGCTCGACGCGGACGGGCCGAGACGTCATGGAGCGTTCCGCGCGCACGCTCAAGCGCCTCACGCTGGAACTGGGCGGCAACGACGCGGGCATCGTGCTGCCGGATGCGAACCCGGCAGCCATCGCCGAAGGTCTCTTCTGGGGCGCGTTCATCAACGGTGGTCAGACCTGCGCGGCCCTCAAGCGCCTGTATGTCCATGACTCAATTCACGACGAGGTCTGCGCGAACCTGGCGCGCGTCGTAAGTGCAATGCCAATGGGCGACGGTCTCGTTTCCAGCAACATCATGGGGCCGGTGCAGAACGTGGCCCAGTTCAATCGGGTTAGCGAACTGGTAAATGACGCAATCGATCGAGGCGGACGTGCGCTGTGCGGCGGAGCACCTGCCGGTGGCCCCGGGTATTTCTATCCACTCACGCTGGTCACGGACGTGTCCGATGGGATCCGGCTGGTCGACGAAGAGCAATTCGGGCCGGCACTGCCGATCATCCGATATACGGATGTCCAGGATGCCATTCGGCGGGCGAATGCCTGCGACGTCGGGCTGGGCGGGTCCATCTGGTCGTCGGACCCCGAAGCGGCGCGTCACCTGGCGGCGCAACTGGAATGTGGCACGGCATGGATCAACAAGCATGGCGACATCGCACCACACATTCCGTTTGGCGGCGTCAAGGCGTCTGGATTCGGGGTCGAGTTCGCCGAGGACGGCCTCCTGGAGTACACGACAATTCAGATCATCAACTGCGCCATGTAGGCCGCAATGTGCATCTGCAATAACGGCAACTGATGACGTCCATTAGAGAGAAGGCAATTCAATGAGCAAAGCATTCGCGTCGCGGGGCGACACACAGGCAAAGAAGGTCTCGTTCATCAAGCTCGCGGCCAACGCGTACGCCTACACCGCCGAGGGCGATCCCAACACCGGAGTGATCATCGGTGATGATGCGGTGATGGTCATCGACACGCAGGCCACCCCGGTCATGGCGCAGGACGTGATCGCGCGGATTCGCGCCGTCACGGACAAACCCATCAAGTACGTGGTCTTGACGCACTATCATGCGGTTCGCGTACTGGGCGCATCGGCGTACGGCGCCGCGCACGTCATCGCGAGCCAGGACACGCGCGATCTGATCGCGGAGCGTGGCCAGCAGGACTTCCGCTCAGAGTTGGAGCGCTTTCCTCGTCTCTTTCAGGCCGCGGAATCGATTCCGGGCCTGACCTGGCCGACGATCACGTTTGCCGGGGCGATGACACTGTGGCTCGGACAGACGGAGATCCGAATCATGCAAATCGGTCGCGGGCATACGAAGGGCGACACGATCGTCTGGCTGCCAAAGGAGAAGGTTCTCTTCAGCGGCGATCTGGTTGAGTACGGCGCCACGCCATACACCGGGGACGCCTATCTGTCGGACTGGCCCGCCACCCTCGATCGTCTAGCCACTCTCAAACCGAAGGCACTTGTGCCTGGCCGCGGTGACGCGGTCACCACGCCCGCCGGCGTGCGGAGGAGCATCGAGGGTACCCGCGCCTTCGTATCGGAGATGTTTGGCGCCGTAAAGGCGGGCAGGCGGAAGGGCAAGGCGCTGCGCGCAATCTACTCCGACACGCGACGGCAGTTGCAGCCAAAGTTCGGTCAGTGGGTGATATTCGATCACTGCCTGCCGTTCAATGTGACTCGCGCTTTCGACGAGGCGGGCGGCATCGTCGATCCACGCATCTGGACCTCGCGGCGCGACGCAGCGATGTGGCGCGCGCTCGAAGGATCCAGTCGACGGTGAGGCGGTTGCAACCGCTCGTCCGCACAGACTCAGTCGAATACTTGTGGCTTGCGGGAGGCAGCGAACCAGCTGGGTGCATGGCACGAACGACGTTTCACGATCCAGGTTGCGGCCATGGCGCGGGCGGGCGCCGGCGGCTTTTGAGCAGGGCAGCGAGTCGCGTGCCCGTACGCCGGAGTGGACGATCGAGCCCATGCACAAGCAGCGGCGCAACCGATAACGTGATCCGCCGTCGAATCGGAGCTCTCGCATCGAGCCGTCGCGGATGTCCTCGGACACCAGATACAAAGACATCCCACCGAAACCGAGTCCCATCAGTCCGAAAGAGCGGAGCCACCCCGGATTTCGTCACCATTGGCCGCGGAGCCATCCTGCACCACGACTTCCCGGAGCGAGTGCGGGCCGACCCCGATTTCGTGTCGATGCCACTGCCCGTCAGCGCGACCCACTCGCGCAGAGGGCCTGGGCCCGCCGTTCGTCGGTTACATGCAGACGTGGAAGGGGTTCGTCGCGGAGGCGTGAGCGCTAGGCGCTCCAGTGGATCAGGCCGGTCCAGGCCGTGAACAGCACCAGCACGCCGAAGGCGATGCGGTACCAGGCGAACGGCACGAACGTGTGCGTCGCGACGTAGCGGATCAGCCAGCGCACGCAGGCGAAGGCCGAGACGAACGCCGTCACCATGCCGACGACCCAGATCCCAAGGTCATCCAGCGAGAGCAGCGCACGTTCCTTGTACAGCGAGTACAGGCAGGCGATGCCCAGTGTCGGGATCGCGAGATAGAACGTGAATTCCGTGGCGACCTTGCGCGACAACCCGAACAGCATGCCGCCAATGATGGTGGCGCCGGATCGGCTGGTGCCTGGGATCAGTGCGAAGGCCTGCGCGATGCCTACCTTCAGTGCATCGAGCGGCGTCATCTCGTCGACCGAGTGAATCCGCACGGTGTGCGTGCGGCGTTCCGCCCAGAGAATGATGAGTCCGCCGATGATGAAGGCAGCCGCCACCGTCGGCGCGTTGAACAGGCTGTGCTTGAGTGCGCTGCCGAACACCATGCCGAGCGTTGCGAGCGGCATGAACGCAATCGCGACGTTGAGCAACAGGCGGCGAGCGAGCGGATCGGTGGTCGCGTTTGCCAGGACCGTGCCGATCTTCGCGCGGAATTCCCAGACGACCGCCAGGATCGCCCCGGACTGGATGACGATCTCGAACAGCTTGCCGCGCGCGTCGTGAAAATCGAGCAGCGTGGCGGCGAGGATCAGGTGCCCGGTGCTCGAGACCGGGAGGAACTCGGTGAGTCCTTCGACGACCCCGAGGATGGCCGCCTTGAGCAGCAGGACGGGATCCACGCCGATCAGTCCAGCGAACAGGCGAGGCAGTACATGTAGGTGTTGCGCGGATCGCTGAGGCGCGACAAGCGGTCGAGCTCCGCCATCACCGGCTGCAGGCTGCGCGGCAGCAGCTGCCGCAGCAGCGATTGCGGCACCAGCGGCGCGAGGAACTTCACGATCGAAGTCTGGACGCGCAGGCCGAGTGCTTCGCCGAACCCGATCTCGGCGTCGAAAAACACGACGTCGTAATCCTCGCCGAGCTTGCCGAGCTTGGCCGCGAGCTTCACGGCGTCCGCGTAGCCGCCGAGCTGGTCGACGAGGCCGAGCCGCTTCGCATCGGCCCCGGACCAGACGCGACCCTGTGCGATCGCGTCGATTGCAGCGACATCCTGCTTGCGCGACTTGGCGACCATGCCGATGAAGCGGCGGTACTCGTGTTCGATGCTCTGCTGCAGGATGTCCTTGGTGGGCTCACCCATCGGCCGCAGCGGGCTGAATTCGCCGGACAGTGCCGTGGTGCCCACGCCGTCGACGTGCACGCCGACACGTTCGAGCGCGCGCTGGAACGTCGGGAACATCGCGAAGATGCCGATCGAGCCCGTCAGCGTCGCGGGACTCGCCACGATGCGGTCCGCGTCCATCGCGATGTAGTAGCCGCCGGAGGCAGCCAGGGTGCTCATCGAGGCGACGACCGGCTTGCCCGCCGCCTTCAGTTCATCGACCTCGCGGCGGATGACTTCGCTCGCAAACGTGCTGCCGCCCGGGCTGTCGATGCGCAGCACGACGGCCTTCACGTCGTCGTCGAAGCGCGCGTCGCGCAACTGGCTCGCCAGCGTGTCGGAACCGATGGTGCCCGGCGCCTGCTCGCCCGGCACGATTTCGCCGGCGGCGACGATGAAGGCGATCTTGTCGACTGGCTTGCTCGTCAGCGCCTTCGAGGAATTCACGTTCGCGAGGTACGACCACTGGTCGACGCCCTTGAACGAATGCGTGTCCTCGTCGGTGCCCGTGATTTCGGCCAGGCGTTCCTCGACGCGGTACCGGCCCTCGAGGTGCGTCACCAGTCCGGCATCGAGCGCGAGCTTGGCCAGGTCGCCGTCGACCTTGCGCAACGCCTGCGCGGAGTTGTCCGCGTAGTCCTGCAGCACGGCCGGCTGCAGTCCGCGGGCCTTGGCCACGTCGGTCTTCCAGGTCGTCCAGACGGAGTTGAGCCAGGCGAGGCTTTCCTCGCGCTCGGCAGCCGACATGTCGTTGCGCGTGAACATCTCGACGGCCGACTTGTACTGGCCGACACGGAAGACGTTCCAGTCGACCGACAGCTTGTCGAGAGCGTCCTTGACGAACAGCCCGTAGTTGGCGAAGCCATCGACGTAGGCGATGCCCTGCGGATCGAGGTAAACCTCGTCCGCGTGCGCCGCGAGGTAGTACTGCGGCTGGTCGTAGAATTCGCCGAAGGCGATGACCGGCTTGCCGGTCTTGCGGAAACGATCGATCGCCGCCGCGACTTCCTGCAGCTTGGCCGTGCCGCCGCCGTCGAGTCCGCCGAGATCGAGGTACAGCGCAGCTGATGCGCCTGTCGTCCTTCGCAGCGTCGATCGCGTCGACGACGTCGCGCAGTCGCGTCTCGGTCGGGCCCTGGCGCAGCACCTCGTTGATGGCGCGCTCGAGCGGATCGCCCGAGAACTGCTCGACGAGGGGACCCTGCGGCGCAATGACGAGCGCCGCGCGGTCGGGAACCAGCGGGATCGGTCGCGAGAACACCGCGCCGATCACGCCGAAGATCAGCAGGAGCAGCAGCAGGTGCAGGATCTTGCGCAGGCCGTCGAGGCCCGCCCAGATCCAGTGCAACAGCTTGCGGATGGCACGCATGGCCGCGCGCCCCTGCGGGCCTAGACCTTCTCTTCGATGCGGGCCGACTTGCCCGTGCGCTCGCGGAGGTAGTACAGCTTGGCGCGGCGGACGTTGCCACGGCGCTTGACCGTGATTGCGCCCAGCGCCGGGCTGTAGCTCTGGAACACGCGCTCGACGCCTTCACCGTGCGAAATCTTGCGCACCGTGAACGACGAGTTGAGGCCGCGGTTGCTCTTCGCGATGACGACGCCTTCGTACGCCTGGACGCGCTCGCGGTCGCCTTCCTTGACCTTCACTTCGACGACGACCGTGTCGCCGGGACCGAAGTCCGGAATCTCGCGGGTCATGCGCTCGGCATTGAGCGCGGCAATGATGTTGCTCATTTCTTCACCTTAGTCTCGGTTCTGTCCCTGCTCTCGTCGCGTCGCATCCTGCTCCGCCTGGTATTCCGCGAGGAGCCTGCGCTCCTCGACACTCAATTCTCTCTGCGCCAGCAAATCCGGCCGGCGCTGCCACGTGCGGCCGAGCGCCTGCTGCAGGCGCCAGCGCGCGATCGCGGCGTGGTTGCCGCCGATCAGCACCGGCGGCACCGCGCTTTCCGACCAGACCTCGGGCCGGGTGTAGTGGGGCCAGTCGAGCAGGCCGTCCGTGAAGGACTCCTGCACCGCCGACTCCGCGTCGCCGAGCGTGCCAGGCAGCAGCCTCGCCACCGCGTCGATGACCATGAGCGCCGGCAGTTCGCCGCCGCTCAACACCACGTCTCCGACCGAGACCGATTCGTCGACGCACTGCTCGACGAACCGCTCGTCCACCCCTTCGTAGCGACCGGCCACGAGGACCAGTTCCGGGAGTCCGGCGAACTCGGCGACCTTCCGCTGCTTGAGCGGGGCGCCGTCGGCTGCCAGATACACCCGGCGGGCCTGCGGCACCATTGCCGCCGCCGCCGCCATGGCGAGCCGCAAGGGCTCTGCCTTCAACACCATCCCGGGGCCGCCGCCGTAAGGCCGGTCGTCCACCGTCTTGTGCACGTCCGTGGCGAACTGCCGCGGGTTGATCGTTTCGACCGCGAGCACGCCGCGTTCGAGGGCCCGCCCGAGCACGCCGAACTGGAGCGCGTGCTCGACGAACTCGGGAAACAGCGTCACGACGACGATGCGCATCGACCGCGTCTCCGTTCCCAGTCCGCCGCCCAAGTACGCAGCTCAGTCGTCCTGATGCCAGTCGACCGTCACCTGCCGGCCCACGAGGTCCACCGCGACGAGTCGCTCGGGAACCATCGGCACCAGCCTTTCAACCGTGCCGTCGCGCAACACCATTACGGGGTGCGCCGGCATCTCGAGAAACCCGTCGACCCGGCCGAGGGCGACACCTTCGCGGTTCACCACGTCGAGCCCCAGCAGGTCGTGCAGGTAGTGCTCGCGCGGCCCGGGCTCGGGCAACTCGGAGCGGTCCACCTGGATCTCGGCACCGGTCAGCAGCCGCGCTGCGTCCATGGTGTCGATGCCTTCGAGCCGCACCGCGAGGTTCTGCCCTGCCCGCTTCGAATCCAGCACCCGGACCTGCCGGGACTGCGCCCCCTGGACCAGCGTCCACTGCGGGTACTCGGCGATGCCAGCCACCGGTTCGGTGTAGGAACTGACCTTGACCCAACCCCGCACGCCATGCGGCGCGCCAACCCGGCCGAGCACCACAGCGCGAGGGCTTTCGGGCCCGGAGCGCGCTGTCATGTCGATCGGCGCGTGACCGCGGCTCAGGCCGCAGCCGCGACCTGGGTCTTGCGGTGGCCCTTGATCAGCTGCTTCACGCGATCTGACGGCTGGGCGCCTACGCCGAGCCAGTAATCGACGCGCGACAGGTCGAGGCGCAGGGCTTCGCTGTTGCCGCGGGCGACCGGGTTGAAGAACCCAACCTGCTCGAGGGAACCACCGCCTGCACGGCGGCTGTCGGTCACGACCACGTGATAGAAGGGTTCCTTCTTACCGCCGCGGCGCTGCAATCGGATCGTCACCATTCTTGTCCAAGCCTCAGTGTGCGCGGCCGGTCACAGGGCTGTGTCCGGCCAAAAAAGAGCCGCGAACTATAACGAAATTTCAAGGTAAAAGAAATACTTGAGGAAGGGGTTAGGGGTTAGGGGTTAGGGGTTAGTCGGAGGTGCAGATGAGCCTGACGTCGCAGCGCCACCTCCGACTAACCCCTAACCCCTAACCCCTGCCAATCGGCATCCGGCCAGCCATCGACCGCATCATGCGCCCCAGCCCGCCCTTGCCCATGCCCTTCATCATCTTCTGCATCTGCAGGAAGTTCTTGAGCAGCCTGTTGATTTCGGCCACCTGGGTGCCGGAACCTGAGGCGATCCGGCGCTTGCGCGAGCCGTCGATGTTCTTCGGAAAACGGCGTTCCCTGGGGGTCATCGAGCAGATGATCGCGATCTGGCGCCTGACCTCCTTCTCGTTGCCCTGCGGCATCTGGCCCGCCTTGGCGGCCAGCTGGGCGGGCAATTTGTCCATGAGCGCCGCCATGCCCCCCATCTGTTCGATCTGGCGCAGCTGGCCCAGCAGGTCCTCGAGGTTGAAATCCTTGCCCGAGGCGACCTTACGGGCGAGCTTTTCGGCCTGGTCGCGGTCGACCTGGCGCGTGACCTGTTCGACCAGCGACAGCACGTCGCCCATGCCGAGGATGCGCGAGGCCATGCGGTCGGGTTGGAATGCTTCCAGGGCGTCGGGTTTCTCGCCCGTGCCGACGAACAGGATCGGCTGCCCCGTGATCTGCCGCACCGACAGGGCCGCGCCGCCGCGTGCATCGCCGTCGGCCTTGGTCAGCACCACGCCGGTGAGGTTCAGCGCGGCGCCGAAGGAACGCGCCGCGTTGACCGCGTCCTGCCCCGCCATGCTGTCGACGACGAACAACGTCTCGATCGGGTTCAGTGCCGCCGAGAGTTCGCGCACCTCCGCCATCATTTCCTCGTCGACGTGCAATCGACCGGCCGTGTCGACCAGCAACACGTCGTAGACGCCGCGCCGGGCCTCGGCCAGCGCATTCATCGCGATGTCCAGCGGCTTGTCCGTGGGGCTCGCAGGCGCGACGTCGACGTCGAGCTGCTGGCCTAGCCGCTCCAGCTGCAGCAGTGCCGCCGGCCGACGCACGTCCGTGGATACGAGCAGGACGCGCTTTTTTTCACGGGTCTTGAGCCACAGCGCAATTTTCGCGGCGGTCGTCGTCTTGCCTGCGCCCTGCAGGCCGGCGAGCAGCACGATGGCGGGAGGCTGGGCGCGCAGGTTGAGCGGGCGCACGCCCTCGCCCATCACGCGGACGAGTTCGTCGTGGATGACCTTGATCAGCGCCTGACCCGGTGTGAGGCTCTTGTGGATCTCCTGGCCGACGACCTGCGCCCTGACACCGTCGATGAAGGTCTTGACGACCGGCAAGGCGACGTCCGCTTCGAGCAGCGCCATGCGGACCTGGCGCAGCGTGTCGGAGATATTCTCTTCGGTCAGCCGGCCACGGCCGCGCAGGCCTTCGACGACGGACGCAAGACGGGCGGAAAGCTTGTCGAACACGCTCTGGAGACCTCGTTGGGGGGTCCGCCCTGTGGAGCAGACCTGAGAACGCGCGATTATAGGGCGTGCGGAGGTCGGGTTTACCGTCCTCCTCAGCTCGACGGGTCCATGGCATCATGCCGATCGTCCAAAGCCACGCTGGTCCCCGCGCTTGTTGCCACTGATCGCCGTCGCCTGCTACGTCATTGGAGCCGCCTGGCTCGCCACCGCCACGTACCAGGATCGCAACGAACGGTTCTCGGCCCACGGCCGCGGCGGCCGTATCGCGGCGGTCGCGATCGGCAGCGTGGGCGTGCTGGTCCATGCGATCGCGCTGATGCAGGAGCGCCGCATGGCGCCCGACGCCGCGCTGTCGCTCGGCGACACGCTGGCCCTCGTCTCGCTCACGATTTCGATCACCGCGATCGTCATGGCGCTGAAGCCCGGTCGTCGCGGCACGGCCGCGCTGCTGCTGGCCATTGCGGCCGTGCTGGAAGTGGCGTTTTCGGAAGGCGCGCGCAGGTATTCGATCGGCCAACCGGGCTGGGAACTGGCGTTCCACGTCGCGATGGCGACGACGGCATTCGCGTTCCTGACGATCGGCATGGTGCTCGCCATTGCTCAGGTCATCGTCGATCGCCGGCTGCGCAGCCGCCAGCCCCTCGGCCTGCTCAAGATCCTGACCCCGCTCGAATCGCTCGAGTCCGGTTGCTTCCAGAGCATCCTGGCGGGGTTCGCCGTGCTGACGCTCGCGCTGGTGAGCGGCGCGTTCTTCGTGCAGAACCTCTTCGCGCAGCACCTGATCCACAAGGTCGTGCTGGCCATCGTCGCCTGGATCGTCTTCGGCGTGCTGCTGCTCGGCCGCTACCGGTTCGGCTGGCGTGGTCGCCAGGCGCTGCGCTGGACGTTTGCAGGCTACCTGCTGCTCGGCCTCTCCTACTTCGGCAGCAAGCTGGTCCTCGAGAATATCCTCGGCAAGCACTGGGGCTGAGGCGGCATGTCCGACCTGCCCCTGACGTGGCTCGCGTTCCTGCTCGTGAGCGCGGTCCTGCTCTCGGCGTTCTTCTCCGGCACCGAAACGGCGCTGATGAGCGTCAACCGCTACCGGTTGCGCCACCTCGCGCGCGAAGGCAGCAGGTCCGCCCGGATCGCCGAGAAACTGCTCGAACGCCCCGACCGCCTGATCGGGATGATCCTGATCTGCAACAACTTCGTGAACTCGGCGGCGGCAGCCATCGTCACGCTGATCGCATTGTCGCTCGGTGGCGAGGCCTATGCCGCGATCGGCGTCGGCATGTTCACGGTGATCCTGATCCTGTTCGGCGAAGTGGCGCCGAAAACGTTCGGCGCGCTGTATCCAGAGCGAATCGCGCTGCCGGCCGCCGTCATCTACAACGGCATGCTCAAGGTGCTCTATCCGCTCGTCTGGCTCACCAACCTGGTGGCGAACGGCGTGCTGCGCCTGATGGGCGTCAATCGTCGACCAGGTCAGCCGCACGTCGCTGAGCAGCGAGGAACTGCGCACGGTCGTGGCCGAGGCCAGCACCGTCATTCCACACCGCCACCAGCGCATGCTGATGAGCATCCTCGACCTGGAAAAAATCACGGTCGACGACATCATGGTGCCGCGCAGCGAAATCTTCGGCATCAATCTCAAGGACGATTGGGACGACATCGTCGAACAGATCCGCGAATGCCGGCACACGCGCATCCCGGTGTACGACGGCGAACTCGAGTCGCTGGTCGGTATCCTGCACATGAAGAAAGTGGCGAAGTTGCTGGTGCGCAGCGAGTTCGAGCGCGAACAGCTGGTGGCGCTCGCGAAGACGCGCGAGCCGTACTACGTGCCGGAAGGCACCTCCCTCAACCAGCAGCTGCTGCAGTTCCAGCGGCAGCGCCGTCGCGTCGCGTTCATCGTCGACGAATACGGCGACGTGCAGGGCCTGGTCACGCTCGAGGACCTGCTCGAGGAGATCGTCGGCGAGTTCACTTCCGACACCAGCGTCCTGCACAAGGACGTCCATCGCGAACGCAACGACAGCTTCGTGGTGAATGCCTCGGCGAGCGTGCGGACGCTGAACCGCAAGATGGGTTGGGCGCTGCCCGTGACGGGCCCGCGCACGCTGAACGGCCTGATCGTCGAACAGATGGAGACGATTCCCGCGCCGGGCCAGCGGCTGCGCATCGGCGATTACTCGCTCGAGGTGCTGCAGGTGACGGACAACGCGGTGAAGACCGTGCGGCTCACGCAACCTGCGGTCGCGAAGCTCGACAAGCCGTCCTGACGCGTCAGCGCTGCTCGCGATTCACGCGTCAGCCAGCGCACACTCGATCGCAGCGGCGCGCAAGACCGCCAGCGCTCCCGGAGTCCGAATGCGTTTCAAAAAACGCCGTAAACCCGTCCATGGGGGCTCCGGGCGCGGCGTCCATGCCGCGCACGGTTTTTGAAACGCATTCGGACTCCGGAAACGCCGGCGGCGGACGCGCTTTGCGCGGTTGAGCTAGTGGCTTCGCTGCGGCTCGACCGAGCCGCCTGACGCGTGGCGCGCCACGCGGTGCGCCAGGCCAGCCGACTGCGCTAGCGCCATCGCGCAGCGGCAACGCGCCGCGTTGTTTCCGCTCCGGACGCGTTCCGGAAACCGTGCGCGGCATGGACGCCGCGCCCGGAGCCCCCATGGACGGGTTTACGGCGTTTTCCGGAACGCGTCCGGAGCGGAAGCAGCGTGGCGCCGCCAATGCCTAGCGCAAGCAAACGAGCGCAGGAGGATCAGGGGCAACGCATTGAGCGCCATAACGTCAAAAGGCCTTGTCGAGCGCCTCAGAGAGGCGGCTCACGCCCTCGACCTGGATGCCATCGATCACACCCTTGCGCGGCACGTTCGCCGACGGCACCAGTGCGCGCTTGAAGCCCTGTTTCTGCGCTTCGCGCAGCCGCTCCTCGCCGAACGGCACCGGGCGAATCTCACCCGTCAGGCCCAGCTCGCCGAAGCAAACGGTGTCCGTGACGACGGGGCGATCGCGCAGGCTCGACAGCACGGCGAGCACGGCCGGCAGGTCAGCGGACGTCTCGCCGATGCGCACACCGCCAACCACATTGATGAACACGTCGCGCCCCGCGGTCGACACCCCGCCGTGCCGGTGCAGCACCGCGAGCAGCAGGGCCAGGCGACTGGCTTCGAAACCAACCGCCACGCGGCGCGGATTCATGCCTTGCGCCTCGTCCACCAGCGCCTGCACTTCGACGAGCAGGGGCCGGCTGCCTTCGCGCACGACGGTCACCACGCTGCCCGACACGGGCTGCGGGTGCCGCGACAGGAAGATCGCCGACGGGTTGCGCACTTCGCGCAGCCCCTGCTCTACCATGGCAAACACGCCGAGTTCGTTCGCCGCACCGAACCGATTCTTGACCGCACGCACGACGCGGAACCGGCTCGCCGGATCGCTTTCGAAATACAGCACGGTATCGACCATGTGCTCGAGGATGCGCGGCCCTGCGATCAGGCCCTCTTTCGTCACGTGCCCGATCAGCAGCACCGCGGTGCCCGTTTCCTTCGCGTAGCGCACGAGCCGCGCGGCCGACTCGCGTACCTGCACGGCTGAACCGGCCGACGACTCACTGAGCTCGGTCTGCATCGTCTGGATGGAATCGATCACCAGCACCTGGGCCCGCGCGGCCACCGCTTCCTGGATGATCGTTTCGACCCGGGTCTCGGCGGCCAGTCGCAGCGTGGTCGCTTCGAGGCCAAGCCGCTGGGCGCGTGAGGCGACCTGCCGCACCGATTCTTCGCCCGACACGTACAACACCGGCTGTTCGCGACTGAGGGCATCCGCCGCCTGCAGCAGCAACGTGGACTTGCCGATGCCAGGGTCGCCGCCCAGCAACACCACGGAACCCGCCACCAGGCCGCCGCCCAGGACCCGGTCCAGCTCACCGATCCCGGTCACGGCCCGGACGTCGCTTTCCTGCGCGATATCCGTCACCGTCCGGCTGGTGGACGGGCCGGCCGCCACCGCGCGGGCATTGCGGCTGGCGCCCGCCGTCGCAATCGAAGAGATGGCGATTTCGAGCGTGTTCCAGGCTTCGCAGGCCGGGCATTGCCCCTGCCACTGGGCGGTGCGGGCGCCACAGTTGCCGCAGACGTAACTCGTTTTAGGACGTGCCATTGCGGGCTGCCGTGGAGTGGGACAGGGAACCGGGGAAGGCCGGGGATGCTAGCACGGGCCGGCGTCACCGCCGGAGTGTGACGCCGGCGGCAATTCCGTCCGGGGACAGCACCCTATACTTGCGGCCACGCATGCGCAGTCAAGTCGAACCCACCTTGATTCTCGGTCCCACCGGCGACCGCGGCCATCCAGCCGCGACCCGGCCCCCCCTGCCTGCGCGCCTCGGCCGATACGAACTGCTGCATGAAATCGGCAAGGGTGCGATGGGCATCGTTTACCGTGGCCGCGACCCGCGCATCAACCGCGAGGTGGCAATCAAGGCCATCCCGCTCGCCGACGAATTCGACCCCGCCGACCTGGAACAGGCGCGCGTGCGTTTCTTCCGCGAAGCCGAAATGGCGGGCCGCCTGTCGCACCCGCACATCGTGACGATCTACGATGCGGGCGAGGACCGCGGCACCGCGTACATCGCCATGGAACTGCTGCGCGGCCAGCACCTCGTCGAGTACACGTCCGCGGCCCGGCTGCTGCCGCCGGCGGTCGCGATCGAAATCGTGGCGCGGCTCGCCGACGCGCTGCACTATGCGCACCAGAATCAGGTCGTCCACCGGGACATCAAGCCGGCCAACATCATGTTCGACGCGCCGAGCGGAGAACTCAAGATCACGGACTTCGGCATCGCACGGCTCACCGACTCGGGCCGGACACGCACGGGCGTCGTGCTCGGCACGCCCTCGTTCATGTCGCCGGAACAACTGCAGGGCCGCCCCGTCACGGGCCGCTCCGATCTCTTTTCGCTCGCTGTGTCTCTGTACCAGTTGCTGACCGGTCAGCTGCCGTTCCGCGGCGATACGATGCCCGGCCTGATGATGCAGATCGCCCAGGAGCCGCACCCGCGCATCTGTGCAATCAACCCAGCCTTGCCGCCGCGACTCGACGCATTCTTCGATCGCGCGCTCGCCAAGGATCCGGCGGCGCGTTACGACAGCGGCGCGAGTTTCGCGCTGGCGCTGCGCGACCTGAACGTGCCGGACTCGCGCTGACCGGCCATGCGCCTGAAAGGCAAATTCCGCTGCGTCGGCGCCTCCGACACCGGCCGGGTGCGCGAGCACAACGAGGACACGATCGGCACCGATGGCGACATCGGGCTGGTCGTGCTCGCCGATGGCATGGGTGGCTACAAGGCGGGTGAAGTCGCGAGCGGTATCGCCGTGCGCACCGTCCTGACACTGATCAAGGACGCCGTCGACCGCGAGGACCTCTCGCTGCACGACGAAACCAATGGCCTGAGTCGTCCCGGCATCCTCCTGCGCGACGCCATCCAGCGCGCGAACAAGGTCATCTACCAGACTGCGAAGACGCAAGCGAACTGCGAGGGCATGGGCACCACCGTCGTCGCCGGCCTGCTCTTCGACGACAAGCTCACCATTGCCCACGTGGGTGACTCGCGGCTGTATCGCTGTCGCGACGGCAAGCTCGAGCAGGTCACGCAGGACCACTCCCTGCTGCAGGAACTCGTGAGCCGGGGCTTTTATACGCCCGAAGAGGCCCAGCGCGCGGCAGCCAAGAATTACGTGACGCGTGCCCTTGGCGTCGAGCCGACCGTGGATGTAGAAATCACCGAGGTGCCGGCACTGCAGGACGACGTCTACCTGCTCTGTTCGGACGGCCTGTCCGACATGGTCGAGGACGACGACATTCAGTTAACGATCAACACCTTTGGTGCTAATCTTGAGACCGTTGCCAAACAGCTGGTACTGCTGGGCAACGACAATGGGGGCCGGGATAACATCTCGGTGGTGCTGGTCCGGGTACTCGATGCCTTCCCGGCGCAGCGCGGGGTCATCGATCGTCTACGCAAGTTGTTCGGTTAAGGGAGCGCAGGTTCACCCATGGCCAGGCTGGTACTGCATCTCGATGGGCAAGTGCTCGCCGAGTACAACATGAGCAAGGAGCGCTACACCGTAGGGCGCCTTCCCGACAATGACATCCGCATCGATAACCCGGCCGTGTCGGGTCATCACGCGCTCGTCATCAACATCCTCAACGACTCGTTCCTCGAAGACCTGAACAGCACGAACGGAACGTACGTCAACGGCAAGATCATCAAGAAGCACGCGCTGCAGCATGGCGACGTGATCACGGTCGGGCACCACGCGCTGCGCTTCGTCGACAGCGAAGCGGAAGAGCCCGAAGACGAGTTCCAGAAGACGATGGTCATCAGTCCGCGCGATGCGGCGGCACTCATGGCCGGTTCGCCCAAGGCCGCTGCGGCGCTGCAGACCCCGGCAGCCAACGGCTACGGCACGGCGGCGAGCGCGGCGGCACCCTCGTTCCCGAACGGCGTGTTGCCGCGCGCGAAACTGCAGGTGCTGTCGGGCCAGTTCGCAGGCCGCGAACTCGAACTCGTGAAGACGCTCACCACGCTCGGCCGTCCGGGTGTGCA
Source organism: uncultured Gammaproteobacteria bacterium (assembly GCA_963846315.1). Lineage (GTDB taxonomy): Bacteria > Pseudomonadota > Gammaproteobacteria > Steroidobacterales > Steroidobacteraceae > RPQJ01. Next base: position 156,492 of record CAWJVM010000002.1, on the reverse strand, counting down.
GGTGGCAGCCATCACGCGTCGTGCCGATGGTTTCTACATCGTTCACGTCGAGAGCGGCAAGGAAGGCGACTACCCGCTCGTCAACGGCGCGATGATCGGGCCGCAGGCGCGCCGGCTCCACGACAACGACGTCGTGCAGCTCGCGGGCGTCAAGATGGGTTTCTTCGAAAGCTGACGTTCTCACCTCTCCCGCTTCTGCGGGAGAGGTGGGCCTCAGCCAAGCTCCAGCGGCACCCGCTGGCTCACGCCGCAGAGCAGGTCCCACGCGATCGCTCCCGCGTGCGACGCCACCTCCTCCACCGGAATCTCGCTGCCCCACAGCACCACGGGGTCGCCGATCGACACGACCGGCAGGTCCGTCACGTCGATGGTGAGCATGTCCATCGACACGCGGCCGATGAGCGGCGCGCGCCGGCCACCGACCTGCACCGGGGTGCCCGCACTGCTGGCGCGCGGATAGCCATCACCGTAGCCCGCAGCAACCACCGCCATGCGAGTGTCGCGCAGTGCGGTCCAGGTACCGCCGTAGCCCACGGTCTCCCCGGCCTTTACGTCCTTGACCGCGATCACTGCGGTGCGCAGCGTCATCGCGGGTCGCAGGCCGAGCTCCGCGCCCGTGCCACTCGGGAACGGCGAAACACCGTAGAGCATCAATCCGGGACGCACCCAGTCCGCGCGTGCCGTCGGCCAGGCCAGCACACCCGCGCTGTTCGCGATGCTGCGCGCGCCGGGCAGGCCCGCCGTGGCTGCAGTAAATGCATCGAGTTGCTGGCGCGTCCTGGCATCGCGACGGTCATCCGCGGACGCCAGGTGCGTGACCAGCGTGGGATCGGCATGCACGCGCGCGTTGCGCCGCAAACGCTCGTAGGCGGCGTGGAAATCGTCGAGACGGAAACCCAGGCGATTCATGCCCGTATCGATCTTGATCCACGCCGTCACCTGCGCGTCGCCCGCCAGGGCCTCGAGCAACTCGAGCTGCTCGAAGCTGTGCACCATCAACTCGAAGCGCGCCTGCGCGGCGGCGGCCAGCTGGTCGGCGCTGAACACGCCTTCGAGCAGCAGGATGCGATTGGTGAGTCCGGCGGCGCGCAGCGCGAGACCTTCGCCAATCCGGGCGACGGCGAAACCGTCGGCTTCGGCGAGCGCCTTCGCTGCGGGCACGATGCCGTGACCGTAGGCATTGGCCTTGATCACCGCCATCACGCGGCTGTCGGGCGCGGCGTGACGGAGCCTGGCGAAGGTTGTGGCGCAAGGCGTCGGCATCGACGACCGCGCGAATCAGGCTCTGGCTCTGCACGGCAGTGCGCGCCTCAGTTGCCGTAGTCGCCGTAATCGCCGTGCGCGAGGTTCTCGAAGCGCGTGTACTTGCCGAGGAACGTCAGGTGCACTTCGCCGGTCGGGCCGTTGCGCTGCTTGGTGATGATGATGTCGGCGATGCCCTTGCGTGGCGTGTCGGGTTCGTACACTTCCTCGCGGTAGATCATCATGATCAAGTCTGCATCCTGCTCGATCGCGCCCGAATTGTGCGACACAACACCATCTGCCAGCCAGCTTGCGGGCCCCGGGACCGTCAGATCGAAGACTTCTTCCCCGCCCGCGTCCTCGATGGCAACCACACGGTCCCAGAACAGATCGGAATTGGCCCATCGCTTAAGCGTCGCGTCTTCGAGAAGGTTCGCATAGTCGTCGAGCGTTCGCCGGCTCGGAGCGAACCGGAAATGCGAACTGCCGCCGTAGGCAGTGCCGCGCATCGCAGCCATGCGTCGCGTGCTGACCCCCGCCGCCCGCATGCCCTGGCGCACTTGCTCGAAATACTCGACTGGCAACGTATCGACGTTCGTGGTCGCCGTGACTTGTTGCAGCCTCAACGCCAACCTCTCGGCCGGCGCATGCCGCGGGCCAAACACGCCAATATCGGCAAGGAAAATTCGTTGTTGTTCGGCACCCGCCACGTCGACGTTGTAGACGGGTCGCGCGTCGCGTTGCGACACGGCGCGCATGCGCGCCACGATGCCGAAGCGCAGCAGCAGTGCCGAGATGTCGAGCGCCAGACGTTCGCTGCAGGTGGCGAAATAGACGCGGTCACTGCCGCGCTGGTGCTCGTGATCACGGACATGGATGCAGCCATCAGTCGCCCAAAGGTGCCGCAGCAACAATGCAATCTGTTCGTTCGGCAGCGTGAAGATTTCGGCCGGCAAGTGCTTCTCGTGCGAGCGCTGGTCGAAGATGCCAAGCTTCTTCAGCCAAGCGCCAACGCCCGCCGCGTGCCAGCGATTGCCATTGCCGGAGATCACGAGCTGATGCCAGAGGCCCCGCCCCGGATGTCGTGTCACGGTGCTGCCGAGTGCTTCGGCTGCCTCGCGCACTGCGAGGCTGTTCTCTTCCGACGCGGTCGTATACCGCAGCGGCTGGTGACGCAGGTAACTGCCGTCGCCGACGAGGTGACCGAGCAGGATCAGTTCCTCGTCGCGCCAGCTTGCGCCGGTATGCTCAATCGGCAGGTTGCGACCGATCGCGACGCGGTCACCGACCGCCATGTCGTCGATCGTGAGCCAGCCCTTGCCCGTCAGCACGCGATGCTTACCGGTGGCGCGCAGCGTACGTCCGCTCGCCAGTAAGAGCCGCTTGATGGCTTTGACGCCAACTGACCACACCAGGTCCGAATTCGCCGTCACAACCTTCTGTTGATCGTCGACCGCCAGCACGCGAGGTGTCGTCCCCACAAGTTCGCGGATCGGCACGCGCCGGCCATCGGCCAGCACGACCAATGTGTCGCCGGTGACACATTCACGCAGGTCCGACATCACCGGCTTCTTGTCCTGCCGCTGTTCGACGCCACGGTTGAGCTGCGACAGCGCAATGATCGGCACGCGCAGTTCCTTCGCCAGCGACTTGATCGAACGCGAGATCTCGGAGATTTCCGTCGCGCGGTTCTCCTTGTTGCCCGCCACCTGCATCAGCTGCAGGTAGTCGATGACGATGAGGCCGAGGCCGCCCTGTTTCTCGCAATCGCGGGCCAGGCGGCGGGCGCGGGCGCGGACTTCGGTCGGCGTGAGCGAACCGCTGTCGTCGATGTAGATCGGCGCCGACTTCATCTGCGCAATCGCGCTGTTGATGCGGGCCCAGTCCTCGTCGCCGAAGTTGCCCGTGCGCATGTGACCCTGGTCGACACGGCCGAGCGACGAGATCATGCGGAACGCGAGCTGCTCGCGCGACATTTCCATCGAGAAGATCGCGACCGCCTTGTTGTGGGCGATCGCCGCGTTCTCGGCAATGTTGAGCGCCAGTGTCGTCTTGCCCATCGACGGGCGGCCCGCGACGATGACGAGATCGCCGGGTTGCAGGCCAGCGGTCATCTTGTCGAGTTCGGCATAGCCCGAACTCAACCCCGTCAGCTGGCCCTGCGAGGCGTGCAGCAGGTCGAGGCGATCGATCGTGGCCCCGAGCACGTCGCGCACCGGCACGAAACCGGAACCCAGCTTGCGGCCTTTCTCGGCGATCTGGAAAATGCGGCGCTCGGCCTCGTCGACCAGTTCCGCCGCCGGCTTGCCTTCGTTCTCGTAGGCACTGCCGGCAATTTCGCCACTGACGCGGATCAACTGCCGCAGCAGTGAACGCTCGCGGACGATGTCGGCGTAGGCACGGATGTTTTCGGCGGTGGGCGTGTCACGCGCCAGTCCCGCGAGGTAGGCGAGGCCGCCGGTTTCGTCCGCCAGGCCCGTACTGGCGAGCCGCTCCGCGAGCGTCACGGCATCGCTCGGCTCGCCTTTCTGCGACAGGTCGAGGATCGCTTCGAAGATCAGCTGGTGGTCGCGCCGGTAGAAGTCTTCGGCGCGCAGGCGGTCGGCGATGGAATCCCAGGTGCTGTTGTCGAGCAACAGGCCGCCGAGCACGGCCTGCTCGGCCTCCAGCGAGTTCGGCGGGACGCGCAAAGCCGCCGCTTCGTCACTGACGTAGGGGCGGGGCTTCCGGCGGAACCTGCCGCCGGAGCCTGTGCCGCTGCCGCTGTCGTCCTGCTCCATCGTTGACGGATGCTCCCCGCAGACGCGAGGAGGATCAGTCTTCGGCGGTGATCACGACCGGGAGGTCGATCTCGACGTCGGTGTGCAGGTGCAGCTTGACGTGGTGCTCGCCGATCAGGCGGATCGGACCGCCCGGCAGGCGCACTTCGGCGCGTTCGATGGCGATGCCGCCCTTGGTCAGCGCCTCGGCGATATCGGAGGTGCCGACCGAGCCGAACAGCTTGCCTTCCGTGCCGGCCTTCGCCTGCAGGCTGAGCTTGAAGCCTTCGAGCTGCTTCGCCCGCGACTGGGCGCTCGTCAGCGAGTCGGCCGCGAGCTTTTCGAACTCGGTGCGGCGCGCCTCGAACTTCTTCAGGTTGGCGGCCGTGGCCAGCGCAGCCTTGCCCGACGGCAGCAGGAAATTGCGGCCGTAGCCCGGCTTCACTTTGACCTTGTCGCCGATGTTGCCGAGGTTGGCAACCTTCTGCATCAGGATGACTTCCATCGTAGTGTCCTCGCTCGATCGATCTTCAAATGTTTGACTGTGCGTCCGAAAAAAATCGGCTCAACTCATTGCCCGGCCCGCTCACGTCGCCGCGCTGGGCGCAGGCGGCTGCGAGCGCAGCCAGTTATCCACGAATCCCCAGGCTGCCAATGCGACCACTGCCAGCGGCGCGACGAGCACCAGCGTAGCGTACGTGACCCACAGCGACACCGGCCCGAGCTTGCCCTCGGCCACCCGCCGATGCGCGGCCGCGAGGCCCACGATCACCAGCGCGCCCAGGAACAACCGCCCGATGTCGTCGACCAGCGCCTGCTGGGTGAACAGCGAAGCGCCGATGACCAGGGCCGCCGCGATCCCAAGCACCCGCCCGAGACGGATCTGCCTGAATTCCACGCCGAAGGCCCCTGCAGCCTCCGGCAATGACTGCCACCAGCGGGCCAGGAACAACGAGCTCATCGCGAGCGTCATCGTCAGCACCGCGATCCAGCCCCAGAGCGTGCGGGCCAGCGTGTCCGCCAACCCGTCCTTTTCCAGGTCCATCGGCAGACCCTGCGTCTTCATCTGCTGCGCCAGGTCGCGCACGAACGGAGCCCAGAACTGCTGCGGATCGCCGAACGAGCCGTGCAGTACCACCAACAACACCGTCCCGACCAGGGCCGTCACCTGCAGGCACAGCGACATCGAGGCCGTCCGTACCAGCAGGACCGCGAGCAGCAATGGTGGACCCAGTACCCAGGCGGAGTACACCAAGCCCATCCACACCGGCCGGCCGAACAGCAGTATCACTGCCGCGAAGATCAGGCTGGCGCCGAGCGCGACGATCGTGCCCTGCCTTTCGCCCCGCACCAGCACGACCAGCGCTGGCACGGCACCCGGCAGGAAGGCAGCGATCCCAAGCCCCAGCAACGGCAGTAACCCCAGCAGGCCCGTGACGAGCACGGCCCCGACCGGGTTACCGGCAAGCCACTGGGCCAGCGATCGGTTCATCGTTGTGCGTTCTCCGCCAACGGCCCGTCAGGACCGCCCGGATCACCCACGCAACGCTGGCTCAGTGCTGGTCCGTGTACGGAAGCAGCGCGAGGAAACGAGCCCGCTTCACCGCGAGCGACAGCTGGCGCTGGTAGTTCGACCGCGTGCCGGTGATGCGGCTCGGGACGATCTTGCCCGTCTCGGTGATGTAGCCCTTCAACGTGGCGAGATCCTTGTAATCGATCCGCTCGACGCCTTCGGCCGTGAATTTGCAGAACTTACGGCGACGGAAAAAACGTGCCATGTGGTGTCACCCGGTAAATGTGTTGATCGGTGCAGTAGCGACGCGAAACGACGCGATGGCGGGGGCTCAGCCCGCGCCGACGGCCTCTTCGCTGTCACCGGTACCGATGGGACCTTCGTCGGTGCGCGGCGCGCCTTCTTCTTCGGCACGAGCCATCGGCGACGGGTCCGTCACGGCCGCCGGCATGGCGATGACCATGTTGCGGATGACGGCGTCGCTGAAGCGGAAGCTGCCCGTCAGTTCGTCGAGCGTGGCTTTGTCACACTCGATGTTCATGAGGACGTAGTGCGCCTTGTGCACCTTGGCGATCGGGAACGCGAGCTGGCGGCGGCCCCAGTCCTCGAAACGGTGGATCGCGCCGCCGGCCGCGGTGATGATCCCGCGATAGCGTTCGACCATGGCCGGGACTTGCTCGCTCTGATCCGGGTGGACCAGGAAAACGATTTCGTAATGACGCATCGACTTAAATCTCCTTGCGGAATGATGTCGCCCTGAACCAAAAAAAGCAGGTGCGACAAGGAGTTGGAACAACCATGCACGCCCGGAGGGCTGCACGGAGCCGCGTAGTGTAGCGGAGGAAGGGAGCGGCGGAAAGGGGTTAGGGGTGCGGAAGGGGTTAGGGGTTAGTCGGAGGAGCAACTGCGGCATATGGTTTAGCTGCACCTCCGACTAACCCCTAACCCCTAACCCCTAACCCCTAACCCCTAACCCCTAACCCCTCCCCCCTTCTCTGCCGCACGGCTTCGAAGAGCGCGACCCCCGCCGCTACTGACACATTGAGGCTCTCGACGGCGCCGGCCATCGGGATCGACACCAGTTCGTCGCAGGCTTCGCGCGTGAGGCGCCGCATGCCGTCCCCCTCGGAACCCAGCACCAGCGCCGTGGGGCCGCGGAAGTCGAGGTCGTAGAGCGTGCGTGGTGCGTCGTCGGCGGTGCCGACGAGCCGCACGCCTCGCTCCTTGAGTTCGCGCAGCGTGCGGGCCAGGTTCACGACCTGCACCAGCGGGACGGTCTCCGCGGCGCCCGCGGCCACCTTGCGCACGACCGGCGTCAACCCGGCCGCCCGGTCGCGCGGCACGATGACGGCGGCGACTCCGGCGGCGTCCGCACTGCGCAGGCAGGCGCCGAGATTGTGCGGGTCGGTCACGCCGTCGAGCACGAGCAACAACGGCGGCACTGCGCCGAGCGACTCGAGCGCCTCCTCGAGCTGTGTCTCGGGATCGCCCGCACGCGGCGCGAGTTCGACGATCACGCCCTGGTGGCGCTCGCCGTCGGCCAGCTGGTCGAGTTGGGCATCCTCAGCGTCGACGACCGGGATCTGCGCCTGCTGCGCGAGGGAGCGCAGTTCCTGCAGGCGCGCCGCTGCATCGCGCGACGATGATGAGAGCCACACCTGCCGTACGCGTTGCGGCGAACGCTGCAGCAATACGCGGACCGGGTGGATGCCGTAAGCGAGGCTGGCTGCGGTGGACTGTGCCCCACGCACATCGCGTGCGCGGACTCCGTCCGTGGACGGACGGCGCTCGTGGCCTGCCGCTCCACGGCGCGCGTCCCGTGGGTCGTGCCGGCGTGGCATCAGCGGCGCCTCCGGCCGCCGCCCTGGCGCTGGAAGCGCCCTGCCGCCGGCCTGCGCGGTGTTTCCGTCTCACCCGCGAGTTCGAAATCGACGCGTCGATCGTCGAGCGACACGTTCGTCACGCGCACCCGCAGCCGATCACCGAGCCGGAAGATCTTGCCCGAGCTGCGGCCGATCATCCGGAAGCCCGAACTGTCGCGGCCGAAGTAGTCCGCACCGAGCGCGGACACGTGCAGCAGGCCGTCGACCTGCAGTCCCTCGAGTTGCACGAACAGGCCGAAGTCGACGACGCCGGAGACGATGCCGTCGAATTCCTCGCCGATGCGGTCCTGCATGTAGAAACACTTGAGCCAAGCGACGGCGCTGCGGGTGGCCTCGTCCGCACGGCGCTCACGGAACGAGCAGTCCTGTCCCAGCACCGGGAACGGACCGTGCCACTCGATGAGTGCCTGCGGATCGCCTTCGCGCAGCACCTGCCGGATGCCGCGGTGGACCACGAGGTCCGGATAGCGGCGGATCGGCGAGGTGAAGTGCGCGTAATGCTCGAGCGCGAGCCCGAAGTGACCGATGTTGCCGGGCTGGTACACCGCCTGCGGCATCGTGCGGATCACCGCGGTCGAAATGAGTCCTGCGTCGGGCCGGTCGCCGATCTTCTGCAACAGATCGCGCAGGTGGTCGGGCGTGACTTCGTCCGGGGCCGGCAGCCAGAGCCCGAACTCGCGCAGGAACGTGCGCAGGGTTTCGAGCCGATCGATCTCGGGCAGGCCGTGCACGCGGTAGAGCGTCGGCACCTTGTAGCGATCGAGGAACCTCGCCGCCGCGACGTTCGCCGCGATCATGCATTCCTCGATCAGGCGGTGCGCGTCGTTGCGCGGGTACTCGACCAGCGCCGCGACCTTGCCCTGCTCGTCGAACTTGAGCTTGAGTTCCGGCGTGTCGAGTTCCAGCGCGCCACGGCCAGACCGCGCGCGAATGAACGACTTGTACGCGCCGTGCAGCGCCAGCAGCCGTTCGCGCAGGTGTTCGAGCTTCGGCGAGTGCTTCGCGTCAGGCTTGTCGAGGAACTCCCCCACGTCGCGGTAGGTGAGCCGCGCCGCGGAGCGCATCACGCCCTCGAAGAAACGCGAACGCGTGATGCGGCCATCCTCGCCGACACGCAGCTCGCAGCACAGGCACAAGCGGTCTTCGTCGGGCTTCAGCGAACACAGTCCGTTCGACAGCGCCTCGGGCAGCATCGGCAGCACGCGGTTCGGGAAGTACACTGACGTGCCGCGCTCGCGCGCCTCGACGTCGAGCGGGCTGCCGGGTCGCACGTAATGCGCGACGTCCGCGATGGCGACGATCACGCGCCAGCCGCCGCTCTTGCGCTCGCACCAGACGGCATCGTCGAAATCCCGCGCGTCTTCGCCGTCAATGGTCACCAGTTCCATGGCGCGCAGGTCTTCGCGGCCGGCGATTGCGTCCTGTGGGATGCGCGCGCCGAACGCTTCGGCTTCAGCCACGACGGCGGCCGGAAAGTCGCACGGCAGGCTGTGCGAGTGAATGGCGATCTCGGTTTCCATGCCGGGCGCGCCGTGGTCGCCGAGGATCCGCGACACGCGCCCGACCGGGCCCGACGTGCGCGAAGGTTGATGCGTGAGTTCGACCATCACGATCTGGCCATCGACGGCCTCGCCGAGTTGCTGGCTCGGGACCAGCACGCGGTGCGGGATACGTGGATTGTCGGGCGTCAGGTACGCCACGCCCGATTCGATGTGCATCCGGCCCACCACTTCCCTGGTGCGTCGTTCCAGCACTTCGACGATCGTGCCCTGCGCCTTGCCGCGAAAGCGCGTCGCCTCGATGCGCACGGCGAGTCGATCGCCGTGCATGACTTCGCGCATCTGGCCGGCAGGCAGGTAAATGGCGCCGGAACCATCGTCGGGCAGCAACTGGCCGTCGCCGTTGCGCGCGCCTTGCACGGTGCCCACCACGAGGCCCGCGATCTGTTCACGCAGGCAATACTGGCCGCGGCGATTCAGCATCACCTCGCCGCGCTTCACCAGCTGCGTCAGCTCCTGTTCGGCCTGGGCCGCGCCGGCGGGGCCAAATTCCGCCGTGACTTCGTCGAGACGCAACGGCCGGGCGGCCTTGCGCAGGACATTAATGACTGCGGATTCAGGGGATTGGGGCGCGCGCGCGGCAGCTCGGCTGCGCGGTTGCGTCGCGTTGTCGCGCGGGGTCGTGGTCGAACCGCGCCGGTTTCTTTCTCTACGCATCGTTCCTTACATTGACAGTCCGGGGGGCCGCCAGTAAATTGCGCCACCTTCCAGCACGGCCCCCGGGGCCCTGCCGCGACCTAAGCCCAGGTGGCGGAATTGGTAGACGCACTAGTTTCAGGTACTAGCGGGTAACACCGTGGAGGTTCGAGTCCTCTCCTGGGCACCACTCTGAGACAGGGGACTGTCCCCTGTTTCGCGCCGAAAACAGGAGCTCACGCCCCTGTTTTCCGCCTTACTTTAACACTCCCCCGCCTCGACCACCGCTTGCCCTCGGTTTTTCGGCGCCGCGGCCCGACGTCCTGCAGCGACTAGAATGCGGTGCCCGACCCGGGCTGACGCACCCATCGCCATGACCTACACGACCCTTGATTACACGGTAACCGACCGTGTCCTGACGCTGACGCTCAACCGCCCCGAACGCCTGAACGCGTTCACGGTCACGATGGCCGACGAACTCGAGCACGCGTTCCGTCGCGCCAGCGTGGACGACGAGGTCGGTGCCATCGTCGTCACCGGAGCCGGGCGTGCGTTCTGCGCGGGAATGGACCTGGCCGCGACGGGCAACGTGTTCGGACTCGACGAATCGCTGCAGCCCACGCTCGCGGACATGCACGACAGGCTCGAGGAGCCCGCCATCCTGCGCGGAGTTCGCGACACCGGCGGCCGCGTGGTGCTGGCGATCTTCGACTGCATGAAGCCGGTGATCGGTGCCATCAACGGTGCCGCGGTCGGCATCGGCGCCACCATGACGTTGCCCATGGACATCCGGCTTGCCGCCGACGGCGCGAAGATCGGCTTCGTGTTCGGCCGCCTCGGCATCGTGCCGGAGGCGTGCTCGAGCTGGTTCCTGCCGCGACTGGTCGGTATTCCGCAGGCGCTGGAATGGGTCTACTCGGCCGAGCCCTTCGACGCGGCCGAGGGCGTGCGCGCCGGCTTGATCAAGGCCGCGGTACCGGCCGGACAGTTGCTCGACGAAGCGCGCAAGCTCGCGCACAAGTTCATCGACCAGCGTTCGCCGGTCGCAGTCGCGCTTGCCCGGCAGATGATTTACCGCAATGGCGCGCAGTCGCACCCGCTCGAGGCGCACCGCGTCGATTCACTCGCGATGTGGCACCTGAGCCAGCACGACGGCGCGGAAGGCGTGCGTGCGTTCCTCGCAAAGCGCGCACCGCAGTTCGAGTCGAAGGTCTCGACGGACCTGCCGGACTTCGTGGCGGAGTGGATGAAGCGCTGAGGCCTCACCTCTCCCATGTGCGCAGCCGTCGCGTGAGATTTGGGTCAGGTCCTGACGCTGCAGGGTCCAGTGGTCTTGCCGCGCTCCGGGTCTCACGCGCATCGTGAATCGCGCGGAGGAACCGCACGATTCACGGCGAACCTTGCTCGAACGGGCGCGATGCGATGGTGCCAGCGGCTGGTCGGAAAGGGCGGTGCCGCCTCGCGCCTGCGTTCGAGCTGCGGCGTCCGACACGGAGCGCGGCAAGACCACTGGACCCTGCAGCGGCAGGCCCTGACACCGGCCCTCTCCCGCCGATGCGGGAGAGGTGAGGAATCAGTGCCGCTTCACCACCAGCCGGTGTGCGTGCAGCAGCGGCTCGGTGTACCCCGACGGTTGCTTCGTGCCGAGGAACACGAGATCGCACGCCGCCTTGAACGCTTCACCGTCGCAGCCTGGCGCCATCGGCCGGTAGAGCGGATCGCCGGCGTTCTGCTGGTCGACCACCGCCGCCATGCGCTTCATCACGTCCAGCACCTGCTCGCGTGACACGATGCCGTGATGCAGCCAGTTGGCGATGTGCTGCGACGAGATGCGGCACGTCGCCCGGTCTTCCATCAGGCCGACGTTGTTGATGTCCGGCACCTTCGAGCAGCCGACGCCCTGGTCGATCCAGCGCACGACGTAACCGAGGATGCCCTGCGCGTTGTTCTCGATCTCGGCGTTGATCTCGGCGGCCGACCAGTTCGTGGCGGCAGCCAACGGGATCGTGAGGATGCCCGTCAGGCGATCTGCACGACCGGCCCTGGCCAGTTCCGCCTGCCGTGCCTTCACGTCGTACGCGTGATAGTGCGTGGCATGCAGCGTAGCCGCCGTCGGGCTCGGCACCCAGGCGCACGTCGCGCCCGCCTGCAGGTGCCCGATCTTCTGCTCGAGCATGCCGTGCATCAGGTCAGGCATGGCCCACATGCCCTTGCCGACCTGCGCCTTGCCCGGCAGGCCGCACGCGAGGCCGATCTCGACGTTGGACAATTCGTACGACGTGATCCAGGCCTGCGACTTCATGTCGGCCTTGCGCACCATGGCGCCCGCCTCCATCGACGTGTGGATTTCGTCGCCGGTGCGATCGAGGAAGCCGGTGTTGATGAACGCAACGCGCGATTTGGCCGCGCGAATGCATTCCTTCAGGTTGACCGTCGTGCGGCGTTCCTCGTCCATGATACCGAGCTTCACCGTGTAACGCGGCAGGCCGAGCACCTGCTCGACGTGCGTGAAGATCGCATCCGCGAACGCGACCTCCTCGGGCCCGTGCATCTTCGGCTTCACGATGTAGACCGAACCCTGGGTCGAATTGCGCACGCCATCGGCCTTGCGCAGGTCGACCATGGCGATCAGCACCGTGCACATCGCATCGAGCAAGCCTTCGTAGGCTTCCTGGCCGTCGCGGTCGAGCACGGCCGGGTTGGTCATCAGGTGGCCGACGTTGCGGACCAGCATCAGCGAGCGGCCCTTGAGTGCGAGCGGCTTGCCGTCCGGAGCGAGGTACAGTCGGTCGGCGTTCATGGCGCGATCGAACGTCTTGCCGCCCTTCTCCACCTTCTCGACCAGGTCGCCACGCATCAGGCCGAGCCAGTTGCGGTAGGCGTGTGCCTTGTCCTCGGCATCGACGGCCGCGACGGAATCCTCGCAGTCCATGATCGTCGTGATCGCCGCCTCGAGGTACACGTCGGCCACGCCCGCGGCATCGGTCCTGCCGATTCGATTCGCGCGGTCGACATGGATTTCGACGTGCAGGCTGTGCTGCTGCAGCAGGATGGCGGTGGGTGCCGCGGCGTCGCCCGAATAGCCCGCGAACAGCGCTGGATTCACCAGGGTCGTCGTGCCCTGGATCGTCTCGATCTGCAATTTTCCGCCCACGACTCGATAGCACGTGGCGTCGGCGTGGCTGCCCGCGGCGAGCGGCGCCACGGAATCCAGGAACTTCTTCGCCCACGCGATCACGCGAGCGCCACGCTCCACGCTGTACCCACCGGCCGCCGGCAGGTCACCCATCGCGTCCGTGCCGTACAGCGCGTCGTACAGGCTGCCCCAGCGTGCATTCGCCGCGTTGAGCGCGTAGCGCGCGTTCATGACGGGCACCACCAGTTGCGGACCCGGCATGCTGGCGATTTCGGGATCGACGTGGATCGTGTCGATCTGGAAATCCGGGCCTTCGGGGACGAGGTAGCCGATTTCGTTGAGGAAGGTCCTGTAGGCGACCGGATCCATGGGTTGGCCACGATGAACGCGGTGCCAGGTATCGATCTGCGCCTGCAGGTCATCGCGCTTCGCGAGCAGGGCCCGGTTCTGCGGGCCGAAGTCGTGCACGAGATCGGCCAGCCCCTGCCAGAACGTGCCGGAAGCGACACCGGTCAGCGGCAACGCCTCGGTCTCGATCATGTCGTGCAGCGGACGCGCGACCCGAAGCCCAAATTTTTCGATGCGGTCGGTCATGCGCTATCCCCTACAACGAGCGCGAGATCAGTTCTTTCATCACCTCGTTGGTGCCGCCGTAAATTCGCTGCACGCGCGAGTCGGCGAACATGCGGCAGACCACGTATTCGTTCATGTAGCCGTAGCCGCCGAAGAGCTGCTGACACTCGTCGATGACTTTCTGCTGCAGGTCGGTGACCCACCACTTGGCCATTGCCGCGGTCTCGGTGTCGAGCTCGCCCTTGATCAGCTGTTCGATGCAGCGGTCGATGAACACCCGTGCCACGCGAGTGTGGGTGGCCGCTTCGGCAAGCTTGAACTTCGTGTTCTGGAAGGCCGCGACCGGTTGGCCGAAAACCTGCCGTTCGTTGACGTACTTGATCGTCTCGTCGAGCGCGCCTTCCATCGCCGCCACGCCGGCGACGGCGATCAGCAGCCGCTCGTACGGCAGGTCGCCCATCAGCTGGTGCATGCCCTTGCCTTCCTGCTGCAGCAGGCAGTCGACGGGCACGCGGACGTCCTCGAAAAACAGCTCGGCGGTGTCCTGGGCGTGGAATCCCATCTTGTCGAGCACGCGGCCGACACGGTAGCCCGGCAGGTCCGCGGTCTCGACCATCAGGATCGACAGGCCGCGGCTGCGATCGTTCGGGTCGGTGCGCACGACCAGCATCAGCAACCCGGCGCTGCCGCCGTTGGTGATGAAGATCTTGGAACCGTTGATCACGTAGTGATCGCCGTCGCGGACTGCGCGCGTGCGGATGCCCTTGAGGTCCGACCCGGCGCCGGGCTCGGTCATCGCAATCGCACCGATCAGTTCGCCGCTCGCCATGCGGGGCAACCAGCGCTGCTTCTGCTCCTCGGTGCCGTAATTGAGCACGTAGTGCGCCGAGATGCTGTGCACGCCCTGGCCGAAGCCGGAGATGCCGCGCCGGTTGAGTTCCTCGTACAGCAGCGTTTCGTGACGGAAATCCCCGCCGCCGCCGCCGTAGTCCGCCGGCACGTCCATCAGCAGGAATCCAGCCGCGCCGATCCTGCGCCACGACTCCTTGTCCACGCGATGATCCGCCCGCCACTTTGCGTCCAGCGGCAGCATCTCGGCCTCGACGTAACGGGAAATCGCCTCGCGCAGCATGCGCAGGTCGTCGTCCATCCAGGGGGATTCGTAGGGCTTCATAAGAAAGGGGATAGGGGTTAGGGGTTAGGGGTTAGTCGGACGTGCCGGCGGACAAAGCGTTTGCAGGCAGGCAGGCCGGGTGCCTTGGAATCATAGGGCCGGCCAATGAATTCGGGCATAGGGGTTAGTCGGAGGAGCAGTCGTTGTCCGTGAATGACATCTGCACCTCCGACTAACCCCTAACCCCTAACCCCTAACCCCTACTCAGTCGTACGGGTGCCGCAGCACGATGGTCTGCGTGCGGTCGGGACCGGTCGACACGATGTCGATCGGCACGCCGGCAAGTTCTTCCATGCGTGCAAGGTAGCTGCGCGCGGTGGACGGCAGCTTGGAGAAATCGGTGATGCCGTGGGTCGGTTCGGACCAGCCCTTGTGCTCTTCGTACACCGGCACGCATTCCGAAAAGCGGTGCGGCAGCAGCGGCGGCTCGTCGCGGATCTCGCCGTCGATCCGGTAGCCGGTGCAGATGCGCAACGTATCGAGGCCATCGAGGACATCGAGCTTGGTCACGCCCAGGCTCGAGAGGCTGTTGTGCATGACGGCACGGCGCATCGCCACGGCGTCGAACCAGCCACAGCGGCGCGGACGGCCCGTCACGGCACCGAACTCGTGCCCGACGCGGGACAGGTGCTCACCCGTCTCGTCGAACAGTTCGGTCGGGAACGGACCCGCGCCCACACGCGTGGTGTACGCCTTCACGATGCCGAGGACGGCGTTGATGTCGCGCGGGCCCAGGCCGGTGCCGACGGCGGCTTCTCCGGCGATGGTGTTCGACGAAGTGACGAACGGATAGGTGCCGACGTCGACGTCGAGCAGCGCGCCCTGCGCGCCTTCGAACATCAGGTTGGTGCCGCGCCGCATCTCGTTGCGCAGCAGCACGCTCACGTCTGCCAGCAGCGGCTCGATCCGTTCGGCCTGGGCCACGAGTTCGTCCAGCGTGCGCTGGAAATCGACGGTCTCCGCGCTGAAGTAGCGGCTCAGCACGAAGTTGTGGAAGTCGAGGATTTCGCCGAGCCGCGACGCGAGCCGCTCGCGCTGCATGAGGTCGGCAAGGCGCACCGCACGGCGCGCGACCTTGTCTTCATACGCCGGGCCGATGCCGCGACCGGTGGTGCCGATGGCATTGACACCCTGCGCGCGCTCCCGCGCCCGATCGAGCGCGATGTGCGACGGCAGGATCACCGGGCAATTCGGGCTGACCTTGAGGCGGTCGTACACCGGGATGCCGCGCTGCACGAGCATGTCCGCTTCACGGAACAGGGCCTCGAGCGAGACCACGACACCGTTGCCGATGATGCACTGCACGCCCGGGTGCAGGATGCCGGACGGGATCAGCGACAGGACCGTCTTGGCGCCGTCGATGACCAGGGTGTGGCCGGCGTTGTGACCGCCCTGGAAACGCGCGACCGCCCCGACCCGCTCGGTGAGCAGGTCCACGATCTTGCCCTTGCCTTCGTCGCCCCACTGGGCGCCGATGACGACGAGATTCTTAGACATTGGGAAGTGAGTAGTGACTAGTGACTAGTGATTAGTGCACGGAGGACGGCTCAACCGCCCCCGCGCACCAGGTAGAGCACGACGCAACCTGCAATCATGCTGCCCAAGCCGATCCGGCGCAATATGCGGTCGTCCAGCTGCGACATCGCCGCCAGGGCCCGCTTGGCGGCGCCCGGATTCAGGAACGGCAGGACGCCTTCCAGCACCAGGTACAGCGCCAGGGCCGCCCACAGGTCGCTCCAGTTCATCAACTCGCGGGGTGGCCGGGCGCCGCGGTCAGCGCCCGGATTCCTTCAGGTAATTGAAGAACTCACCGTCGGGAGAGATCACGAGCACGTCACCCTGCTTGCCGAGCGACCGGCGATAGGCCTGCATGGAGCGGTGGAACGCGTAGAACTCCGGGTTCGCGCCGTACGCCTTGGAATAGATGTCGGCCGCCATCGCGTCGCCCTGGCCCTTGACGATCTCGGCCTCGCGGTAGGCGTTGGCGAGGATCTCGGTGCGCTGGCGGTCTGCCTCGGCTCGCGTCTGTTCGGAAATGGCTGAACCTTCGGCGCGCAACTGCGCGGCCTGCCGCGCAAAATCCTGCCGCATGCGGTTGAACACCGACTCGCTGACCTCTTCCGGCAACTCGATGTTCTTCACCCGCACGTCGACCAGGGCGATGCCGAGGTTGCTGACGTTGGTACCGGCAATCTTCAGCACTTCGCCAAGGAACTCGCTGCGGTCCGCGGCCACGACCTGCTGGATGGTGCGGCGCGCGATGACGGTCTTGATGCCGTCCTTGATGATTTCACCGAGGCGCCGATTCGCGATTTCCTCGCTGCCGCCCGAGGTGGACGTGTAGTAGCGCGAGACGTCGCTGATGCGCCACTTCACGAAGAAGTTGATGCGCAGGATCTTGCCTTCGCTGGTCAGGAACTGTTCGGCCGGGTAGTCCTCCGTGAGGATCCGCTTGTCGAACTTGATCACGTTGTTCACGATCGGCGTCAGGAAATGCAGGCCGGGCTTGTAGTCGGCACGCACGATTTCGCCGAAGCGGAACTTCAGCGCGAGCTCGGTTTCGCGGACGATGAACGTCGCCATCGATAACAGCAGCACGGCGGCGCCAACCAGGATCAGCGGCAGGTAACCACGATTCGGCATCAGCGTGTCCCCCGCTCGCGCGGCGCATCTGGCGCCGCGACTTCGACCGGCGCGGGTTCGGCCGCTGCGCGTGGCTGGACGGTAGCCGCCACCTGGCGTTGCTCGTCGAGCGTCAGCGTGCGGGTGCGTCCTTCGGTGAGCTTGTCGAGCGGCAGGTAGATCATGTTGCCCGTGCCTTTGGTGTCGACCAGCACCTTGTTGGTGTTGCCGAACACTTCTTCCAGGGTCTCGAAATACAGGCGCTGGCGCGTGACGCCGGGGGCCCGCAGGTAGCTCGCCAGCAGCAGCGTGAAGCGCTGCGTTTCACCCTCGGCGTCGGCGACGACGCGCGCCTTGTGAGCCGCCGCATCCTCCGACTGCCGCGCGGCCGAACCCTTGGCTTTCGGCAGGATGTCGTTGGAGTAAGCCTGCGCCTCCAGCGCGAGGCGCTCGCGGTCCTCGCGCGCCTTGATGGCGTCGCGCTGCGAACTCTGCACCTGCTCCGGCACGCTGACGCCCTGCAGGTTGACCGTCGTCACCTCGATGCCGGTCTTGTAGGAATCGAGCGTGCGCTGGACCAGTTCCTTGGTCTTGGCCGTGATTTCCTGGCGGCCCTGCTCGAGCACGAAGTCGAGCTGGCTGCGGCCGACGATTTCGCGGATGGCGCTCTCGGAGACTTCCTTCAGCGTCTGGTCGGGATCGCGGACGTTGAACGCGTAGGCCACCGGCTCGGCCCGCCGGTATTGCACGGCGATGTTGATGTCGACGAGGTTCTCGTCGGAGGTGAGCATGCGGGTCTGGTCGCTGATGCCCTCGATGGTCTCGACGTTGATGATCTGCCGCGCCTCGACCGGCCAGGGGATGTGCCAGCGCAGGCCGGGCTCGGTCGCCGCGACGAACCGGCCGAACCGCGTGACCACGCCGCGCTCGGCCGCGTCGACCACGTAAAAGCCGGTCAGCGCCCAGACGCCCACGAGCACCAGTGCGACGGTGCTGAAACCAAAGCTGCGCATGGCACTGCTGCCACCGCCGGACCCGCCGCCGCGACCTTCGTCACGGCCGCCGTCGTCGCCACCACCGTTGCCCCCGAACATCTGGGACAGTTTGCGTTGCAAGTTGCGCAGGGCCTCGTCAAGGTCGGCCGGTCCCTTGTCGGGGCGATTGCCCCAGGGATTGCGATTCTTGCCCGGGTCGTTCCAGGCCATGGGTGGGAGTGCTCCGGGTGCTTGGTTTTTCAGGGGTTTAGAGGCGAATCCCAGGCGCGTCTTGCGGGCGTCGACGGTCATGCCGCACCCCGGGTCGCCAAAGACTCGGTCGATTGTAGAAACCGCCCCTCGTCGGCACAAGGCGCGTTTGCCGCTGGCAGTTCGATCCCGTCCTCGCGGCAGATTCGTTCGAGGTCCTGCCGGCGCAGGCTGATCTCGGCCTCGACCACGCCGTCGTCCAGGGTCTTGTGCGATATGACGGCGCCCGCCGCGTAGAGCCGGGCCCGCGCGCGTCCCGCCTGCGGGGGCAGCCGCAGTGTACCTCGCCAGAGATCGGCCCCGAGCCGCTGGTGCAGCGCCTGCAGCAGCAGGTCGAGCCCCAGGCCACTGTGCGCCGAAAGCCAGACCCGGTCGATGCGACCGTCCTCGCCCGTTTCCGACCGTGGCGGCTCGCCCGTGCGGTCGATCTTGTTGTAGACCGCGATCTGCGGCACGTGCTGGGCGCCTATCGACTCGAGCACTTCGTCGACCTGGGCAATCCGGTCGTTGCGCTCAGGATCGGACGCGTCGATGACGTGCAGCAGAAGATCGGCTTCGCGAGCTTCCTGCAACGTCGACCGGAACGCCGCGACCAGTTCGTGGGGCAGGTCGCGCACGAACCCGACGGTGTCGGCGAGCGCCGTCTCGAGGCCCGGCGCCAGGTGCAGGCGCCGCACCGTGGGATCGAGCGTCGCGAACAACTGGTCGGCCGCGTAGGCATCGGAGCGCGTCAGGCGATTGAACAGCGTCGACTTGCCCGCGTTGGTGTAACCGACGAGCGCGATCGTCGGCACTTCCTGCCGCTTGCGCTCCTGCCGCGTGGTCTCGCGCTGCTGCAGCACTTTCTCGATGCGGTCGTTGAGGGTCTTGATGCGCTTGCCAATCAGGCGACGGTCGGTTTCGAGCTGGGTTTCGCCGGGTCCGCGCAGGCCGATGCCGCCGCCACGCTGGCTGTCGAGGTGGGTCCAACCGCGCACCAGGCGCGTCGACATGTGCTCGAGCTGCGCCAGTTCGACCTGCAGCTTGCCTTCGAACGTGCGCGCGCGTTGCGCGAAGATGTCGAGGATCAGGCCGCTGCGGTCGAGCACACGGCACTTCAATTCTTTTTCGAGGTTGCGTTCCTGGCTCGGGCTCAACGCACCATCGACGACGACGAGATCGGCGGCCAGCGCTTCGACGCGGACGCGGAGTTCCTCGACCTTGCCGGAGCCGATGAAGAACCGCGGATCGGGCGATTTGCGGGTGGGAGCGAGCACTTCGAGCACCTGCGCGCCGGCTGAACGCGCCAGCGCGCCGAACTCTTCCACGCGGTCGGGTTCAGGGGCTCGACCGAGCCCCACACAGACTAGGATCGCGCGTTCGCCGCTGGCCGGCCTTTCAAACAATGATCCGTGCCCTCGCCCCGTCGGCTCAGCCCGCGGGGGCGTCCTCGAGTGGCGGCAGGTCGTCATCGCCCGCAGGCAGGTGGACGTTGCGGGCCGGCACGACCGTCGAAATGGCGTGCTTGTAGACCATCTGGCTCACGCTGTTGCGCAGCAGGACCACGAACTGGTCGAAAGAATCGATCTGGCCCTGTAGCTTGATGCCATTGACCAGGTAGATGGATACCGGGATGCGCTCCTTACGAAGAGCGTTCAGGAAAGGATCCTGAAGGGACTGGCCCTTGGCCATTGTTATCGTCTCCTTTTTTTCTCTGGTGCCGTTCGTTCCTGCACAGCTTCTTCCGTGAAACGGCCCGGCTGTGTGATTCAGGGACCCAGCAAGAACAAGGCGAGTCTAGCACAGGGATTTCGCGCCGATTTTTCCGACCGCACTCGTCACGGCGTCGTATATCGGGACGAGATCACGTTCTGCAAGGGACGGCACCCAGGCCACGGCCGGATCGGCGCGGAGCCACGTCAATTGACGTTTGGCCAGGTTACGCGTGGCCTGCCGGGCAGACGCCACCGCGTCGTCCAGGCTGCATTCCCCTGCAAGGTGCTGCCAGAGCTGCCGGTACCCCACAGCCCGTAAACTGGGCAGGTCGGGGTCGAGGTTGCCCCTTGCTCGCAAAGCCCGGACCTCGTCCAACAGCCCGGCCGCGATCATCTGGTCGAACCGCGCGTTGATCCGGACATAAAGCTCCGGCCGCGAAACAGGCATCAAGGCGAACCGCGCCAGGCTGACCGCCGGCGGTTCCGACTGCAGCTGCAGATCCGACAGTCGTTCGCCCGTGAGCTGCAGGACCTCGAGCGCCCGCTGGATTCGCTGGGCATCCGCCGGCTGGATCCGGCTGGCCGCCACAGGGTCCCGCTCGGCGAGCTCCGCGTGCATGGCAGGCCAACCCGTCGCCTGCGCCACCAGGTCGAGCGCGGCCCGCACCTGCGGGTCCGCTTCGGGCAGGGGTGCGAGTCCGTGCGTGAGTGCGCGGAAATACAGCATCGTGCCGCCGACCAGCAGGGGTACCCGCCCGCGGCTGCGGATCTCGTCGATGCACTGGAGTGCGTCGCGCAGGAACCGCCCGGCCGAGTACGGCTCGGACGGATCACAGGTGTCGATCAGGTGGTGCGGCACCGCCGCGAGTTCGGCTGCCGACGGTTTCGAGGTGCCGATGTCCATGCCGCGATAAACCAGGGCCGAATCGACACTGACGATCTCGATCGGAAAGCGCTGTGCCAGCCGCAACGCGAGCGCGGTCTTGCCGGTGCACGTCGGCCCCATCAGGCAGACGGCGTCCGGGGCCGCGTCGAAAGCACTCGCCGCGGTGGTCATCGTCCGCGCAGGAACAGCCGGTCGAGGTCGTCCATGCCGACGAACGACCAGGTGGGACGGCCATGCACGCACTGATCGCTGCGCACGGTCTGCTCCATTTCACGCAGCAGCGCGTTCATCTCGGGCACGGTCAGTCGACGGTTGGCGCGCACAGCCTGGTGGCAAGCCATGGTGCCGAGCGCCCGCTCGAACGCGGCCGACGTGGCGGCCCGACCCTGCTCGCGCAGGTCGGCAATCATGTCCTTCAACAGCGTCGCCGGATCGATGTTGGGCAGCAGCGCCGGCGCCGAGCGCACCAGTAGTTGCGTGGGTCCGCTGCGATCGACGTCGAGGCCGAGGCTCGCAAACAGCCCGGCATGCGCTTCGGCTGCAGCAGCGTCGGCGACTGCAACCTGCACTGCCATCGGCACCAGCAGCGGTTGCGCCGGCAAACGCTCGGCGTGCATCGAAGCCTTCAGTCGCTCGTAAGTCGTGCGCTCGTGCGCGGCATGCATGTCGACGAGGACGAGGCCACCTTGCGCCTGCGCCAGGATGTAGACGCCGTGCAACTGTGCGATGGCGTAGCCGAGAGGATGCTCGGCGGCGTCAGCGTCCGACGCCGCGATTTCGCGCACCCCGTCAAGGCGACCGTACAGGTCCGTCGCGGAGAGCTGCTGTCCCGCCGCCGAATAGGGGTTAGGGGTCAGGGGATAGGGGTTAGTCGGATAGCCGCGGCGCGCCGCGGCGGCGTAGCTGGCATCGCCGGCGCTGCCGCGTGACCAATCCAGATTTGCTGTGCCGGGCAGTGACCAATCGGCACGAGCGGCGGGAATCGCATCGGCGGCGGCCTGCGTCGGCCGCGTTTCGGCGAGCGCGCGTTCGAGCGTGTGAAACAGGTAGTCATGGATCAGGCCAGGTTCGCGGAAACGCACTTCGAGCTTCTGCGGGTGCGCATTGACGTCGACGCGCGTGGGATCCATCTCGAGGGACAGCACGTACGCGGGATGGCGGCCATGGAACAGCACGTCGCGATACGCGAGCCGCACGGCGCTGGCAATGAGCTTGTCGCGCAGCGGCCGGCCATTGAGGAAGAAGTACTGCTGGTCGGCCTGGCTGCGCGCGTACGTCGGCAGGCAGAACCAGCCGTGCAGCCGCAGGCCCGATCCTTGGTGATCGAGTTTCATTGCGTTGGCGATGAAGTCCTCGCCCAGCATCGCCGCCACGCGGGCATCGCGCGCACGCTCGTCGCGCGCCGGCGGGTGATCGGCGAGCACCTTGCGGGCAGACGAGAGTCGGAAACCCACGTCGAAGCGGCTGAGCGCGAGTCGCTCCACGAGCCGTTCGATCTGCGACAGCTCCGTGCGCTCGGAGCGCAGGAACTTGCGCCGGGCCGGAACGTTGAAAAACAGGTCACGGACTTCGACGGTCGTGCCGTGCGGATGCGGGTGCGGTACGGGGCCGGTCAGGGCACCGTCGACGGCGCCTACCATGTGCGCCGTCTCGGCTGCCCGCGGCCGCGAGATCATCCGCATGCGCGACACCGACGCGATGCTCGGCAACGCCTCGCCGCGGAAACCGAGCGTGCGCACCGCCTCCAGGTCATCGATGCTGCCGATCTTGCTGGTGGCATGGCGGGCCAGGGCGAGCAGCAACTCGTCCGCGGCGATCCCCATGCCGTCGTCCCGCACCCGACACAATTCCGCGCCGCCCTTCTCGACTTCGATGTCGATCGCCAGCGCGCCGGCGTCGAGACTGTTCTCCACCAGTTCCTTGATCACGGACGCCGGGCGCTCGACCACCTCGCCGGCCGCGATCTGGTGAACGAGTTGCTCGGGCAGGACCCGAATCGGCAGGGACGGGGGGAGCGACATGACGGCTCGGGGCGGCTGGGGGCGGCTCGCGCCGGGTGCGCGAGCATAGCAAAGCGGCGGGAATCAGCGTCCTGCGACGGCCGTGCCGGAGTCCGCCGTGCCGCCGCGCTGCGCAGCCACGATCGCCGCGAGTTTCGAGCCGGGCGGCGGGTTGTCGTACCAGTAGTTGCGCACGCCCGTGCGCACGGCGGCGGCGATGCGCTGCTGCTGGCTCACGTCGCGCAGCCGGCGCTCGTCGGTCGCGTTCGAGATGAAGGCCGTCTCGACCAGCATCGAAGGGATGTCCGGCGACTTCAGGACGACGAAGCCCGCGTGCTGCACGCGCGGACGGTGCACGTCGCCCACGCCACGCAGCGCCGTCAGCACGCTGTCGGCAGCGTCGACGCTGTCGCTGATCGATTCTTTCTGCGTGACGTCGAGCAGCACCGACGCCAGCACGTCGCTGCTGTCGTCGAGCGAAACGCCGCCTTTCAGGTCGGCCGCATTCTCGGAGTCCGCCAGCCATTTCGCCGCTTCGTCGCTGGCGCCGCGCAACGACAGCACGTACACCGACGAACCGTTCACCGCGCGGTTCTGCACCGAATCGGCGTGAATCGAGACGAACATATCGGCGCCCAGTTGCCGCGCCTTGCGCGTGCGGCTACCGAGCGTGATGAAGTAGTCGCCTTCACGGATCAGGACGGCCTTCATGCCGTCTTCCGCATTGATTTCCGCGGCGAGCTTGCGCGCGATTGCGAGCGTGACGTCTTTCTCGCGCGTGCCGCCCCGGCCGATCGCCCCGGGGTCCTGCCCGCCGTGACCCGCATCGATCGCAATCACCAGGTCGCGACCCTTGACCGTGGCGCTGGCCACCTTGACCGGCAACGGAGTCGACTCGGTGATCTTCGGCACCGCGGGTGCCGCCACGGTACGCGACGTTTCGGCGGCCATGGCGAGCACTTCGTTACCCGAGGGCGGAGTGCGTGCAGCATTGGTGGGTGCCGCGACAGCGGCAGGCTTGCCCGGCAATTCGACGACGATGCGGTTGCCGGCGCTGCCCTCGGGGCCGACCACGAAACTATGCGGTTTCAAAGGCTCAGTCATGTCGAGAACGAAACGCAGCCCATGCCCTTGCTGCGGACCCGAACGCAACGACTTGACCGGTCCTTGCCCGGGCGGCAGCGTTTCATCGGCAGGCAGCGTGGTGTTGGCGAGATCGACGACGACGCGATCCGGGTTGTCGAGCGCGAACACGTCGTAGTCGACCGGTGCCGACAATTCGATCACCAGGCGTGTGCCCTCGGGACCGGACCACAGCCTGACATCGGTGACCCGCGCGGGGCCCGCCCATACCGGCAACCAGGCCAGCGACAGCGCCAGACAGGCGAAGCGCCAGGCGGTCGAGCGGGGTCCGAGTTTCACCATGCCGGGTAATCTACCGCGTCGACACAAGATAATTCAATAAAATTATGAGGATACAGGGAGTTTATCAGGTGCCGTCAGAGCCTCACGAGCAGCGCCCGACCGGCAAGTGAGTGCGCTTCGACCAGGAGGTTGCGCGCCTCCGGTCCCGCGTAGTCGAGCGTCAACGCCAGATCGGCTGCGCCCAGACGGCCTTCCGCCTTCTCAGGCCATTCCACGAGCAGCACCGAACCTGCGCCCTGCAGGTCGCGCAAGCCAAGGTCGTCGAGTTCGTCCGGATGCCGCAACCGGTACAGGTCGCAGTGCGCGATGTCGCGACCGTGCAGGCGGTACGGCTCGATCAACGTATACGTGGGGCTGCGCACTGGACCGACATGCCCCAGCTCTGCCAGCAACCCGCCCACCAGCGTCGTCTTGCCGGCGCCCAGGTCGCCGGAGAGCGTGACCAGCAATGATTGATTCGCCGGCGCCGCAAGCAGCGCCCTCGCGAGACGTGCGCCGAGCTCGCGCATCGCGTCCGCACCGTGGGCGACCTGTTCGATCGTCACCGTGGATTCACGCCAGTGCGCACCTGGTCGATGACGTCGCTGGCCAGCATGCCTCGTTCACCCGCAGCCGCTGCGCGGTCGCCGGCACAGGCATGCACGAACACGCCGGCCTTTGCTGCGAGCACGAGGTCGCCACACTGCGCGGCGATGCCTGCGATCACACCCGTCAGCACGTCGCCCATGCCGGCCACGGCCATGCCCGGGTTGCCGCGATCGCACAGCCACCCGTCGCCAGCCTGCGCCTGCACGATGGAACCCGCCCCTTTCAACACGACCACGCCGCCATAGCGCCGCTGCAGGGCCGCGGCCGTGCCGCGTCGATCGCGCTGGACGGCGTCCGTCGTGATGCCGAGCAATCGCGCTGCTTCGCCCGGGTGCGGCGTGAGCACCCAGTGCTCGGACCGTTGTGGATCGAGCGCAAGCAGATTGAGCGCATCGGCATCGACGACTGTGGGCTTCTGCGCGGCGAGTACCGCACCGAAGACCTCCATCGCCCAGGGCGACTGGCCGAGTCCCGGCCCGAACGCGAGCACCGTCGCACGCTCGAGGGCGCGTTCGATGTCGCCGCAACCGCCGACGGCCAGCGACATCAATTCGGGCCGTGCGGCGAGCGTGCCCAGGCTCTGCGGATGCGCGGCGACGGTGACGAGTCCCGCGCCCGCGCGCAGCGCCGCTTCAGCCGCGAGTCGCACGGCACCACCCATGCCTGCAGCGCCGCCGATGACGAGCACGTGGCCGTGTCGTCCCTTGTGCGCGGTGCGTCCGCGCGCCGGTAGCGCGGCCTGCACGACTTTTTCGTCGAGCAACTTCAAGCCGGGCGTCGACACAGCATAGGTTCCGAGCGGCACGTCGAGATCGTCGAAGACGATCGTTCCGGCATGGTCGGGCCCAGCGCCGAGGTAGCAGCCAACCTTGCGCCCGATGAACGTGATCGTGAGGTCCGCACGCACGGCGCGCCCCCGCACGTGACCGGTATCTGCATCCAGGCCCGAAGGCACGTCGAGCGCGATGACGGGACGGTGCGCCGCGTTGATGGCCTCGATGCATTCGGCAGGCAAGCCCGCCACGTCGCGCGTGAGACCGGTACCGAAGATCGCATCGACGATGACGTCGCCGGCATGAACCACCGACGGCTGCCACGCTTCGGCCTGCCCGCCCGCTGCAACGAATTCGTCGTGCGCACGCCGCGCGTCTCCCTGCAGGCCGGAGGGCGCCGCGATTGCAACGACGTGGACCGCCAACCCCTGCGCACGGGCGATGCGGGCAACCACGTAACCATCGCCGCCGTTGTTGCCCGGCCCGCACAGCACCACGAGTGACCGCGCGTCGGGCCAGCGCCGACGCAATGCGTTGAGCGCCGCGTGCCCCGCACGCGTCATGAGTTCGTAACCCGGCAGGTCGAATTGCTCGATCGCTCGACGGTCGAGCTCGCGCACTTCGGCGGCGGAATAGAGCCCGGCAGGGAGCGGGTGCATTGGCCGATTATACTGCCAGCCTCCTCGCCCGGTCCGTGCCGTCCAATGCAACCCCCAATGCAGCCGGTCAATTCGCTCGCACTGTCGATCAAGCGATGGGGCCGCGAGCTCGGCTTCCAGAAAGTCGGCATCGCGGGTGTCGAACTGGCCGGCGACGAGCAACGGCTGGCGGCCTGGCTGGCGCAGGGGCGTCACGGCACGATGCAGTACATGGCGCGGCACGGCACCCGTCGCTCGCGACCAGCGGAACTCATTCCCGGAACGATTCGCGTGGTGAGTGCGCGCATGGATTACCGGACCGATACTGCGGATCCCGACGCCGTGCTGAACGATCCGCGGCTGGGGTACGTATCCCGCTACGCGCTGGGTCGCGACTACCACAAGGTGCTGCGCCATCGCCTGGCACAGTTGGCCGAGCGGATCGCTGCGGCGGCAGGCACCGCGGGCTACCGGGCGTTCACAGACAGCGCGCCCGTGCTGGAAAAGGCTCTCGCCCGCGACGCGGGGCTCGGCTGGATCGGCAAGCACACCAACCTGCTCGACCGTCACGACGGTTCCTGGTTTTTTCTCGGTGAGATCTACACCGACTTGCCGCTGCCCCTCGATGCGCCGGTGAGTTCGCATTGCGGTTCGTGCACAGCCTGCATCGACGTCTGCCCGACGCAGGCGATCGTGGCGCCGTACGAACTCGATGCGCGACGGTGCATTTCGTACCTGACGATCGAACACGACGGTGCGATCCCGGAGCAATTCCGCGCAGCGCTGGGCAATCGCATCTACGGGTGCGATGACTGCCAGCTCGTGTGTCCGTGGAATCGCTACGCGAAGGTCACGGCCGAGCCGGATTTCAAAGCGCGCCACGGACTGGACGCGCCAAGCCTCGTCGACCTTTTTCGCTGGAGCGAAGAGCAGTTCCTTGCGCGTACCGAAGGCAGCGCGATCCGACGCATCGGCTACGAGCGGTGGTCGAGGAATGTCGCCGTGGCACTCGGAAATGCGCCGGCGACGCCGGACGTGATCGCCGCGCTTGAATCACGCCGCGAGGACTCGAGCGAGATCGTGCGGGAGCACGTCCGTTGGGCGTTGCACGCCCAACGAAAGGGGTTAGGGGTGGGAAGGGGTTAGGGGTTAGGGGTTAGGGGTTAGTCGGAGTTGCAGTTCCAGCCTGAAAGATAGGTGCGTTACCTTCGGCGGAGCGATGAAGTTTCGGTCTACTTCGAACTTCCGACTAACCCCTAACCCCTTCCCACCCCTAACCCCTGCGCGGAGCGCTGCACTGAATATTGTCGATCAGCCGCGCCTTGCCGATGCGCCCGGCCGCGAGCACGACGATGTTCACGTCGCTTTCCGTCGGGACCGACAAGCGATCCGCGGTGCGCACCTCGAAATAGTCCGGGCGGAATCCCGCCTGGGTCAGCGCCTCGAGTCCTTCGGCTTGCATGCCGGCGTAATCCGTGTCCCCCACTTCGAGCTTGCGCCTTGCCTGGTCGAGCGCACGGTACAGCGCAGGCGCAGCCGACCGCTCGTCCGGGGACAGGTACCGATTGCGCGAGCTGAGCGCGAGCCCGTCCTCCGCACGGACCGTCGGCGCACCGACGATCTTCACCGGCAGGTTCAGGTCCTCGACGACTCGACGAATCACGGTGAGCTGCTGAAAATCCTTCTCGCCGAAGATCGCGACGTCCGGCTGCACCAGGCACAACAGCTTCACGACCACGGTTGCCACGCCCTGGAAATGCCCGGGACGGACCACGCCGCAAAGGATGTCCGTGAGTCCCGGCACGTCGACGACGGTGCTGCCGACGCTGCCCGCGGGGTACATCTCATCCACGGTCGGGTGAAACAGCGCGTCGACACCATAGGCGCCGAGCAGGTTGGAATCATCGTCGGGGGTGCGCGGATAGGCGCTGAAATCCTCGGACGGACCGAACTGCATCGGATTGACGAAGATGCTGGAGATGACGCGACGTCCGTGCAGGTGCGCGGCCGACATCAGGCTCGCGTGCCCCATGTGCAGGTTGCCCATGGTCGGGACGAACGCGATGCTCTCGCGCGCGAGCCGCCAGCGCGTGACGGTTTCGCGGAGATCCGCGATCCGCGTGATGGTGTGCATCGGTCGGACAGTCCCTGGTGGCGTCGGTGCGGGCGAAGTCAGAAGCAGTGCTCGGGCGCAGGGTAGGCGCGGCTCTTTACGGCTTCGCCAAAGGCCTGCAGTGCCGCGAGCGGGCTGTCATGACCCTGCTGGAAGTTCTGCACGAACCTGGGCTTGCGTCCCGGTGTGATGTCGAGCACGTCGTAGAGCACGAGGATCTGGCCGTCGGTGTCGGGACCCGCGCCGATGCCGATCACCGGCACGTGCAACTCGGCCGTGATCTCCTGGCCGAGGTGCGAGGGAACGCACTCGAGCAGCACGACGTCCGCGCCGGAGTCCTGCAGCAGCTTGGCATCGCGGCGCATCTTTTCGGCGGCAGCCTCCTCGCGCCCCTGCACGCGGAAACCGCCCGTCTTGTGCACCGACTGCGGCCGCAAGCCGAGATGGGCGCAGACGGCGATGTCATGGCTCGCGAGGAACTCGACGATCTCCGCCTGGCCGGCCCCGCCCTCGAGCTTGACCATCTTGGCGCCGCCCTCCTGCATCAGGCGCACCGCATTCTGCAGCGCCTGCTCTTTCGAGGTGTAGGTCATGAACGGCATGTCGGCCATCAGGAACGGCCGGAACAGGCCTTTCGCCACCGCACGGCAGTGATAAATGACGTGGTCGAGCGTGACCGGCACCGTGGTGTCGTGTCCCTGGATCACCATGCCGAGCGAATCACCGACGAGGACCACGTCGAGATCGGCCGCGTCCACGAGGGCCGCAAAGCTGGCGTCATAACAGGTGATGCAGGCGATCTTCTCGCCCTGCTCTTTCATGCGGCCGAGCGAGGCCACGTTGACGGGCGGACGCGCCGAATCCCGCAGTTGCAATTGGGTGTACATAGGGCCGCCTCGTGCGAGGCCGCAAGGATGAAGGAGCGGCCCCGAAACATCAACGCCGGCTGCTGCCGGGGCTTACAGCAAGTTCTTGAGCGGATTGAAGTAATGACGGCCCTTGCGGGGCCGGACGATTTCCGCCAGCAGGCTTTCGTAGTCGGCCTCGTCGCCGATCGGGTCGATCTCCGCCGCATTCACGATCAGCACCGGCGAGGCGTCGTATTCGAGGAAGAACCGCGCATAGGCCTCGGTGAGCCGCTCGAGGTAGCGCCGGTCGATCTGCTGCTCGTAGTCGATGCCGCGGCGCGCAATGCGCTCCAGCAACACGTCCACCGGTGCCTGCAGGTAGACGATGAGGTCCGGCAGCGGCGCGTCGATCGCGAACCGCTCGTACACCTGCTCGTACAGCGCGAACTCTTCGTCGTCGAGCGTGAGCCGTGCGAACAGCCGGTCCTTCTCCAGCATGTAGTCGGCAACGCGCACCCGCTCGAACAAGTCGGTCTGGCGCAGGTCCTGCAGCTGCCGCGAGCGCTGGAACAGGAAGTAAAGCTGCGTCTGGAACGCGACCGCGCGCGGATTGCGATAGAACCGCTCGAGGAACGGGTTCTCGGCGTCCTGCTCGAGCACCAGCTCACTGCCGAAGCTCTGGCCCAGGCGACGCACGAGACTGGTCTTGCCGACACCGATCGGTCCCTCGATCACGACGTAGCGGTGCGGCGTGGGCACGATGGCCTCGACACGATCCTCGGCGTCCATCGTCGATTCCGGGGCCATGCGTCAATTCGTTCCAGTGATGCGTTCCAGGGCGGACGGAGCCAGGCGCTGCAGCAGCGCATCCACCCTGCCGAGGCCAGGCACGTCGAGGGACGGACTGATCTCGGCCAGCGGCACGAGCACGAAGTCGCGCTCGGCGATGCCACGATGCGGCAAGGTCAGCGAAGCTTCGTCACAGCGGGCCTGGCCGTGCACGAGCAGGTCGAGATCGATGAGGCGCGGGCCCCAGCGCACGACCGGCACTTCGCGTCCGAGCCGGGTTTCGAGTGCTTTCAACTCACGCAACAGCGCGGCCGGATCGAGCTGTGTCAGCAATGCGGCGACGGCATTGACGAAATCCGGCTGCTCGACCGGGCCCATGGGACGCGTTCGATAGGCGGATGAGCGCAGCATGAGTCGCGTTGCGGGCAAGGCTGCAAGCGCTTCGAACGCGCGCTCGACCTGATGGAGCGGATCGGCGAGGTTGCTGCCCAGCGCGACATACGCCGGCACCCAGCGCGGCTTCGTCGGCGCGGGGGGTGCAGGCACGGAGCCCGAGGTCACGGCGTCGGTGCCGGACCGGCGGGCTTGCGACGGCGGCGCGGACGCCGGCGGCGGCCCGCAGCTGCGCTCTTGGGGCCTTCGCCCTGCTCGGACACGGGACGGTTCTCGACCATCGCGAGACGATCGTCTTCCGAGGCATCCTGCAGGTCAGTCCACCACTGGGCCAGTTCCGGATCGACTTCGCCGGACTCGGCGCGCAGCAGCAGGAAGTCGTAGGCAGCGCGGAAGCGCGGATGTTCCAACAGGCGCAAGGCGCGGCGTCCCGAGCGACGCTCGAACCGGGTCTGCAGCATGAGCAGTTCACGCAGCGGCAGCGAGAAGCGCTTCGGCAGCGCGATGCGCTGCAGTTGGCGCCCGATGACCTTGTCACTGGCGTCGAGCAGCCGCTGTGGATCTTCCGGCAGCGGGCCGTCGGGCGTGCCGAGCGCGCGCAGGATCGCCGGCCACAGCAGCACGGCGAACAGGAACGTCGGCGTAACCGACTTGTCGGCGTGGACGCGGTCGTCGGTGCCTTCGAGGCCGAACTGCACGAGGCGGGCCCCGGCGGACTCCGGCGCGGCTTCGAGCGCGGCGGCGACGTCGGGCATCAGGTGTGGCAGCAACTCGAGCCGGATCAGCCATTCGAGCGAGGCCTCGGCATGGCCCGACAGCATCAGCTTCAGCGTTTCGTCGAAGAGACGCGCCGAAGGCATGCGATCGAGCATGTAAGCGAGTTCGCCGATCGGTGCTTCGGTGCCCGGGTGCAGCGTGAAATTGAGCTTGGCAGCGAAACGCGCGGCTCGCAGCATCCGCACCGGGTCCTCGCGATAGCGCGTCGCCGGATCGCCGATCAGGCGCAGGATGCGGTTGCGCGCGTCCTCGACGCCACCCACGTAATCCCAGATCGAGTAATCCTGGATGTTGTAGTACAGCGCGTTGGCGGTGAAGTCACGGCGCCACACGTCCTCTTCGATCGTGCCGTAGAGGTTGTCGCGCAGGATCCGGCCATGCTCGTCGATCGCACGGTGTTCGACCTCGTCGACGCCGTGGTCTTCGTCGATCTCGGTGTGCGCGGCGCGGAAGGTCGCGACCTCGATGATCTCGTTGCCGAAGCGCACGTGCGCGAGGTGGAAACGACGGCCGATCAGGCGGCAGTTGCGGAAGGTCCGGCGGACATCCTCCGGGTGCGCATCGGTCGCGATGTCGAAGTCTTTCGGCTGCACGTTGAGCAGCAGGTCGCGCACGGCGCCGCCGACAAGAAAGCCCTGGTAGCCGGAATCCTTGAGGCGATAGAGCACCTTGAGCGCGGCCGGCGAGATATTGGAGCGCGAGACCGAATGGTCCGCGCGCGCATAGATCGTGGGCTGGGGCGGACCCGCGGGGGCCTCGGCAGCCGCTGCGGCCTTGGCGTCGCGCGAACGGAAGAGTTTAGTGAACGAAAACAAGAGCGGGAGCTTCTGCTGGACCGGGGAAAACAGCCGCGTATAATACGCGGCTTCCTCAGGATCCGGTTAGTCCAAACCGGTCCGCCACGCGCTCCCATCGTCTAGAGGCCCAGGACACAGCCCTCTCAAGGCTGGTACGAGGGTTCGAATCCCTCTGGGAGCGCCATTCACCAGGATTGACCTCCCATGCGTTTTCCTCCGCTCGCAGCACACGCGATCCTCAGCCTGCTGCTCGTCTGCGCAGTGCTGCCCGCACATGCAGTAGACAGCCGTCGTCCCATCACGGCCCAGGACCTATGGGCCGTGAAGCGACTGAGCCCACCGCAGTTGTCGCCCGACGGCAAGCGCGCGGTGTACAGCGTGCAGGAATGGAGCATCGAGAAGAACAAGCCCACGGCCAGCCTCTGGCTCACCGACGTGGACACGGGCGCAACCCGCCGGCTCACTTCCCAACCAGGCAGTGATGGCTCGCCCGCCTGGAGCGAGGACGGCAAGCGCATCGCTTTCGTTGCCAAGCGCGGCGACGACGAAGCCGCTGCGCTCTATGTCATCCACGTCGATGGCGGCGAGGCCGAAGAAGTCCTCGAGCTGCCCTTTGGTATCCGCGCACCGGAATGGCTGCCGGGCGACCAGGGCATCGTCTTTGCCACACAGGTGATCCCGGCACTGGCCGGCCAGCTGGAAAAAGGCGACTGGGCCGCCATGAAAAAGGAGGCGAAGCGGCGCAAGGACTCGAAGATGACCGCCTACGTCACCGAGCTGCGCCAATACCGCTACTTCGACAAGAACCTCACCGACGGGCTGGCAGACCGCCTGCTCAAGGTGAACGTCGCCACCAAGGCCTTGCAGGACCTGCTGCCGGGCCATGACCGGCCCTTCGACTTCAACGGCGAGGCGCGCTTTTCAGTCGCCCCGGATGGTCGTCATATCGCCATCGTGCTCAACAGCACCCTGCCGCCGTACACCGAACACCCCAACCCCGACATCTACCTGTTACCCACCGACGGCAGCGGCAAGATCCAGAACCTGACGCCAGAGAACCCGCGCATCGACACCTCGCCGCGATTCTCGCCAGATGGCAAGTCCGTTCTTTTCACGCGCCAGCAACTGCCCACGATTGCGGGCGAGCTGCAGCGCCTGTGGCGGCACGACCTGGCCGATGGCCGCAATACGCCGCTTACCGCTGCGCTGGATCTTTCCATCGACGCCTTCGCTTTTGCGGCCGATGGCCGCAAGCTCTGGCTGCAAGCCGAGCAGCAGGGTCGCGTGCCGCTGTTCATCATGCGGATCGATGGCAGCGGCTTCGCGCCCGTGTTTGCAGAAGGCAGCAATACGGGGCTGGACAGCGCTGGCGGCCGGTTGGTGTTCCTGCATGAAAACAATATGCGTGCGGCCGAGTTGTATACGCTGGATGGCAAAGGCAACCAACCGCGCCAGCTCACCCACTTCAACGATGAGCTGTTCGCCAAGCTCGACCTGGGCCGGGTGGAATCCCACCGCTTCAAGGGCGCCAATGACGACGAGGTGCAGCTCTGGCTCACCTACCCTCCCGGCTACGACCCTGCGAAAAAGTACCCCCTGGTGCAGCTACTGCACGGCGGACCGCAAACCATGGTGCGGGATTCGTTCGGCTACCGCTGGAACCACCATGTCTTTGCCAGCCCCGGCTACATCGTCGCCTGGGTCAACCGGCACGGCTCGACCGGATTTGGCGAGAGCTTTGCGCGCAGCATCAACGGCGCGTGGGGCGAGAAGCCCCTCGAGGACATCCTCAGGGCCAACGCTTACCTGTTCGAAAAAATTCCCGCCATTGATCGCGACAACGTCGCTGCCGCTGGCGCCAGCTACGGCGGCTACCTGGCCACCTGGATGCTGGGTCACACGGATGCCTTCAAGGCCATCGTCAATCATGCCGGCGCCAGCGATTTCATGGGCCAGTACGGGGCGGACTTCACCAACTACATCTTTGACGGCGAGGTTTTGGGCGGAACGCCGTGGCTGAATCCCGAGGCCATGCAGCGCAACAACCCCGTCACCTACGCCAGGAACTTCAAGACGCCAATGCTGATCCTGCACGGCGAACTCGACTATCGCGTGCCCTACGGCCAGGGCTTGTCTCTCTACGGGATACTGCAAGGCATGGGGGTGCCCTCGCGGCTGGTCATCTTCCCCAACGAGAATCACTGGATCCTTTCGCCGCAAAACTCGATCTACTGGAACTACGAGGTGCAAAGCTGGCTGGCGCGTTACATCGGCGGCACGCCCATGGCCAAGCCAGTATTCAACGAAGAGTTATCCCAGAAATAATCACCGCTGCGGTGCAGGCAGCCGATTGAGATTGCCCCCTGGGCATGAAGCGACTGTTCAGCGCAGCAGCGGCGCGATCTTGCCGATCGAGATCCACCCGAGATAGAGCGTGATCGACCACGCCAGCAATCCTGCCCAGGCGAGTGTGCGCGGGTAGGCATAACCCTGCATCAGGTCGCTCCTTCGCAGTGCCACCCATAACATCGCGGCGACGCCGATCGGCAGGATCAGTCCGTTGAACGCCCCCGCGAAGATCAGCAGCGGCACGGGCGCAGTGCCCGCGAGCAGGAACACGGCGGTCGAGAGCGCGATGAACGCGATGACGAACAGGGTGCGACGCCGGTCCAGGTGAGCGCCCTGCCCGACCATGAAACTGACCGACGTGTACGAGGCACCGATCACCGATGTGATCGCCGCGGCCCAGAGGATCAAGCCGAACACGCGCAAGCCGATTTCGCCGGCAGCGGCGGAGAACGCCGAGGCGGCAGGATTCGCTGGGTTGAGCTTCACGCCCGTCGCGACCACGCCGAGCACGGCCAGGAACAGCAACACCCGCATCAGGCCGGTGACGAGCACGCCGATCACGGACGCACGCGAAATCTCAGCGACGTTCGCTCGTCCGTGCACACCCGCATCGATCAGCCGGTGCGCCCCGGCGTAGGTGATGTAGCCGCCAACGGTGCCGCCGACCAGCGTCGTGATCGCCAGCAAGTCGACCTGGTCTGGCCACACGGCATTGCGCAGTGCGAGTCCCACCGGAGGGTGCGAGACGAATGCGACGTAGCTCGTCATGGCGATCATCACGAAGCCGAGCACGACCACGATGCGATCCATCGCGACTCCTGCGCGCCGCGAGAGAAACACGCCGATCGCAATCAGCGCCGAGAGCGCCCCTCCCCACTTCGGTTCCAGCCCGAGCAGCGCATCGAGCCCAAGCCCGGCGCCGGCGACGTTGCCGACGTTGAAAACGAAGCCGCCCAGCACGACCAGGAACGCCAATACATGGCCCGTTCCCGGCAACACCCGGTTGCCGAGTTCCTGCGCGCGCAGGCCCGACACGCCGATGACGCGCCAGACATTGAGTTGCAGCGCGACGTCGACCAGCACGGACACCAGGATCGCAAACGCAAACGCAGCGCCGAGCTGTGCAGTGAACTGCGTGGTCTGGGTGATGAAGCCGGGGCCGATGGCGCTGGTCGCCATCAGGAACATGGCGCCGAAGAGGCGACGGTCGCGCTTGGGTGCGGTCAACGGGTCGGCTCCGACTCCAGTGTTCGAGCAACGAGGGTCGATGACGTCAGGGCTGGGAGCCCGCGTTGTTGAGTCGTCGCAAGCCACCGATCATCGACGATTGGTCGTCCAAAAACAAAAAGCCCGGCGCGGGGCCGGGCTTTTCGTCAGGCAGGAACGTCCTGTTCAGTTCGACTTGCGGCGACGCGAGACGCCGAGGCCGACGAGGCCGAGGCCCAGCAGCGCGAGCGAACCTGGCTCCGGCACGGCGCGGAAGTCGTGGTGAATCCGGTAGGTGTTCGGATTTGGCGCCCAGGTCGTCAGGTCGCCCGTGCGTTCGATTGGGAGAGTGAACGGACCGGCCGGCAGGCTGCCGAAGTAGAAATTGAGCACCGAGCCGTCGATCGGTATCGACGAATTCGAGCACGTTGCGAAACACGCCAGGCAGGCCGGTCTCGAAGATGCCAACCGTGCCCGGGGTGACGAATGCGCCGCCCAGATCGATCAGCAAGGTCGTTCCGCCCGACTCGTACAGGTCGCAGACGATGTTGTCGTCGGCATCGAGACCGCAGCTGGAGGCGACAGCGTGCGCAGACATGGGTCCGGCCAGCAGGCCCACTGCGAGCAGGCCGAGAATCTTGCTGTTCATTATTCGATACATCCTTCAGGTTGCGATTGCCGACCCACCGGTTCGGCATTGAGGGCAGAAATGCAGGAACCGAGCCAACACCGGTTTTCTTATATTTTTCATAGCGATATAAAAATATTCTGTTAAACGACTGTAAGGCACCGTCAACTTTTTCGACGCCTCCAGGACCTCACTGGTTGGTGAAACCGTTGGCCGGAATGGAGGGCAGGAAACGATCGTTGTACAGGTGCTGCAGCGTCAGCACGCGGGCCTTGAGTTCGCCGAGCCGGTTGGCGACGTCCGCACCCGATAGCAACGCCGCGTTGAGCGTGGCCTGGTAGGCGCCGAGCTGCGTCGCATACGCCTGGCAATCCGTCACCAGCGTGGCCGCCTTGGGGGCGGTGGCCGACGCCACGCACGTGTTCAGTAACGCCTTGCCCACCGTCCATTGCGACGCCAGCGTCCGACAAGTGCTGAGGCGCAGGGGAGCGCCCGTGCCTGGGCCCGTCGTGGCGTCCGCCGGTCGACACGCCAACAGCGACCGCGTTTCCTCCAGATCGTCGTAGAGCTTGACGAGCAGCCGGGCGAACACTGCGTCCGTGTCGGGCGAGATCTCCAGGTTGTAGGAGTACAGCGACCAGCGCGTGCCCGCTCCCCTGGTCGGGTTGTAACAACCCGTGTTGAGCATCGTGTCGACGTAACGGTTCGGGTTCGTCGTGTCCTGCACGAGGCCGGGGCCGCCAGCGGTGACGAATTTCTCCGACACGGTCGTCGTGACGTCCCAGGCCCGGTTCGGCTTCAACCCTTCGCCGTAATCGTAGCCACAGCCGAGGTGGGCACCCGCCAGTTTCAGGACGTCAAATTCGAAGCCGAACACGTCCTTGAAGACGACACCCGGCTCGGTGATGCCGACGAGGGTTTCGAAGAGGAATCCTTGCTGTGCCTGGCCGCGATATTGCGGTGAAATCAACATGCGTGGCAGTCCGCCGGGCGGCGCGCCGCTGCCGTCGAACAGGCCGGTGATTTCCAGGGGCAGGAGCGGCGAGACGTTGAGGAAGAACTGGTTCGCAGCGGTCGTGCCCAGTCGGCCGTCGTTCAGCGGAATGAAGTTGCCATTCGCATCCAGCACGACTGCGTTGCCCACCGCCGGCGGAAGATCCGAGCAGAGGGCGGGTGCCCAACGACAGTCCGGGATACCTTTCACCTGGAACAGAGTCATCAGCGACTGCGCACTCGACAACCGCACGTTCTGCAGCGAGGCGGCGCGCGTGCCGTTCTCGTCATAGACGATGATGCAATCGACCGCGCAGTTGGCAAGATCGATGACGACACCCGGGGCGATCGTCGGCGAGTCCGGCGGATACGCCGCCGTCGTCGAGAACGTCAGGTCCTGGCCCTGCTCCTGGACGTTGACGAGCTGGAACGGCTGGCCCGCGGCCGGCGTCCAGACCAGCGCGAGGGCCTGGCAGTAATTGCGGTCGGTCACGTAGGCGCTGCGTGACTTGCTGCTCGCCCGGATACCGTAGTGCTGCGTTCCGGCGCGGCACTGCACCGCCGGGAATGTCGGGGACGCGGCGCGCTCGGCGACGATGTCGAAGACCTGGAATGCCGCTGACGAGCCGCGGGAATCCACCGCGAGGATGCGACCGAAACTGGTCGTGCCGAGCACGAAACTCTGCAACTCCTCGTCGACATTGAGCTGCAGTACAGAGGTGCTCAGCAGCTCTTCGTCCGCGCGCAGACCCCATTGCGCATCGCCGAAAGCGATGTCGAGCACCAGTCCGGGCGTCGTCGCCGGGACGAACACGACGCCCTTGCCGATTTTCGAGCCGACGGGGCCGCCGGGCAACGCGCTGCTGACTGCAGCGATGCCGATCACTCCAGGGCCGCCGATCTCGTCGGGACCCAGGAAGTTAGCACCAACGTCACCATCGATTGCCGAAAGGTCGGTGATCCGATTGGCCGACGTGGCGATCTGCTGCGCGCAGTAGGGATCGGACAGCGACACCTGCCCGCCCGGGCAGGCAGCGCCGATGCGCTTGCTGATGCGGAGCACGCTGTACGACGCGGCGCCTTGGTTCTTGCCGGTCAGCCAGATCACGCCGGACATCCCAACCGTCATGCCGGTGCAGGTTTCGGTGCTGGCAGCGTCCAGGCCGAGCGCAGGATCCGTGCAGTTGAGCAATCGCGTGCCGATGCCGACGGCCTGTGCCGGCTTGGCCCAGTAGCGGACTTCCTTGCCATCGAGGCAATACAGGCCCTGCATTGCGGTGATCTGGCACGCCTTGAAGCCCGTGACGGGCGTGATGCCGAGCGTGGCGAAATCGAAGACGCGTGCCGGATTGTTGAACTGCATTTCCAGCACGTTCGCCTGGTTGTAGACGTCAACCCGGTCGAGCGTCTGGACCGACTCGGTGTGCGCGGCGGCGCTTGCCAACAGCGCAATCGCGCCTGATGACAGGACGTGGATGACCCGGTTCTTCTTTGTATTCATCGCTCGACTCCCTGAGCACGAGGCTCGCAGGTTCGCATCGGAGTTTCTTGTCAGGAGTCGTGGCACCTGCGGCAAGCCGGTCTTTGGCCGGAATTTCCTCTGCCGCGCACCCTGACGCCTGATTGTTGTTCGTGTCAGTTGCAACGCATGCCAGGTACGCTTTCCGGCAGCGGGTCAAGCCGACTATACAAGAATGAGAATCAAGTTGTGATCTGGTGAATGGCCGTCGTTTAACTTAATCGGTGCGGGGCAAGCGAACGCATCGATCTCGCCGCACCGGCTACCGCGCGGCCGCTACCTTCGCGGCTTCGACTGGCTTGCCCCAGCGACGGTACAACTCGACGAGCCGCTGGCGGCCCTGCTCGGCCAGGTTCGGAATCGGGGCGCTCTTGAGTCCTTCCTGGCTGCCAACCAGCAGTGGCTCCGCCTCCGCAAAGCGATCCAGGCGCATCAAGGCCGCGCCTTCGATGCTCATCGCGGCGGCCACCTGCCAGCTGCCGGCAGGCATGCTCGCGGCCAGCGACTTGCGCGCCAGTTCGGCCAGTTCGTACGCTTCGCTGTAGCGGCCCGTGGCGTACATCAACGTCGCCTTGATGGTGATCGTACCGGCGACTTGGGGATGCTGCGGTCCGAGTGCCTTGCGGCGGATGGCGATGGCTTCGTCGACGAGCTCGCCGGCCTCGGCGAACTCCCCTTCGTCGATCAACCAGTACGCGAGACCGGCGGCACGGCCACCGACTTCGGGGTGGTCGGGTCCCAGCTCCTTGCGCGACATGTCGAGCGATTCGCGCAGTGTCCTGATGGCGGCCTTCTTCTCGCCTTTTGCGTATTCGACGTAGGCGATATTGCCGAGGTTGTTCGCTATTGCCGGGTGGCTCGCGCCAAGCAGTTGCCGGTTAATGGCAAGCGCCTGCCGATAGGCCCCTTCCGCATCGTCGTATCGTTTGCGGGCTTCGAGCACGTACGCGAGGTTGTTCAGCCCCAGGCTCGTCTCCGGGTGGATCTCGCCGTACAACTGGCGTTTCATCGACAGCGCCAGGCGGCTCAGGGGCTCGGCCTCCTCGGGCTTGCCGAGTTCCATCAGCGCGAACGCCAGGTTGTCGGTCGCCTGCGCCAGTGCCGGGTGCGGCTGGTCCGGATGGAGCTTGCGCTGCATCCCCGCGGCCTCGCGCAGTTGTTCGACCGCCTTGTCGTACTCGCCGCGCTGGTAGTAATTGAGCCCAAGGGCTTCGATGCTGCTGGCGATGTCCGGATGAGACCGCGCGCCGTGTTCCTTGCGGCGAATGGCCAGCGCCTCGCGGATCAGTGGTTCGCTCTGCTGGTACTCGCCCTGCTGGCCGAGCACCTCGGCCAGTGCCATCAGCGTCTCGGCGACCTGCGGCGCGTCGGGGCCGAACAGCGACTTGCGCGTTGCCAGCGCCTCGCGCAAGCGCTTTTCGGCTTCGTCGTAATCCGAGCGCAACGTCAGCACTTCGCCGAGGTGATTGAGGCTCGACGCCGTCTCTGCATGCAGCGCACCCCAGAGCTGCAGGCGTCGTTCGAAGGCCTTGCGCACCAGCGGGATTGCCGACTCGTACAGGCCGAGGCTGGTGTAGACCGTGCCCATCGTGTCCATCAGCGTGGCCTGGATCGCGGGCTGGTCGGCGAGTTCCTTGTCGATGCGCCTGGCGCCCTTGTCCAGGATCTCGCGCGCCGTGATCGAATTGCCCAGCGCCTCGCTGGGGTCGGACACCTTGAAGAGATCGACCATGAACCGCGTGGTCTGGCGCGCCGTCTCCGCTTCGGCCTCGGCGCGAACCCGCTGCCGTTCGGCCTCGTTGCGCGCGAGCCAGGCGGCGCCGGCCAGTGTCGATGTGATCGCCATGCCGGCCACGGAGGCAGTGACCAGCATCATCAGTTGCCGATGCCGACGGTGCGCTTCGCGCTGCTTCAGTTCGTCGAGCCCGACGCCAAACATGCCCGCAACGAGCTTCAGCTTGCCGTCGAGCTTGCTGTCCTTGCCCGGACGTACGTCCGCCGCGATCGGCTCGGTGGGCTCGGTGGTCAGCTCGCCGTTCGCCCCCATCTTGTAAATGAGCGCCGGCGGAAAGCACTCCTGGTCGGCGATCTCGGGCCGGGCCGATGCCCCCGGTTCGCCGTCGACGATCAACGCGAAGATCCGGCTGGCCTTGCCCAGCCGCTTGAACGTCTTGATCTCTTCGTTGACCCAGCGGGACCGCGCCGACTTGCGCGAGCAGATCACCAGCTGGCACGCCGAGCCTTCGAGCGCGCGGGTCAGGATGTCGCCGAGATTCGTCGCAGTGGCGAGCTCGTCGCGATCGCGGAACACCGGCGCGATCCGGTCGGGCACCGGGCCGAATTCGGTCTCGCGGCCGACCAGCCGCTTCGGCATCCGATAAGTCTCGAGCGACTTGTGCAGCCACTTCGCCCACTCCTCGTCGGCGTGGCTGTAGCTGATAAAAGCCCGGTACTTGTAGTGCTGCTGTGGGTCCATCGTCAGCCGAGCTTCAGCCCTTCCTTCTCTTCGATCGACCGCTCGCGGTGGATCAGGATCCACTGTGCGTGCTCCTCGAGCGCGGAGTCGCCGAGAATCTTCAGGATACGCCGCTTGTCGCTGTCGTCTTCGGCATCGTCGATGCGGCGCCGTGCATTGCGGAAAATGCGGTGCATGAACTCGTATTGCTTGATCAGCTCGGCCTCGGCGGTGGTCTTGGCATACGACTGACGGATGCCGACCATCAGCAGCACCACGCCCATCAGGTAGACCACCGGCGTGCGAACGTCATTCGAGAGCTGCGAGCCCACGAACAGCAGCGCCGTCAGCGCGATGATCGTGGTCCAGATCCCCATGTCGGCCGATGCGTTCGGTGGCTTCGTGTTCGACGATGCGCTGCGCCGATTTCTTGCGGTAGTAACCGAGCTGTCCCGTATTGTCGTCGCCGATCCATTCCTGCACGGTGAAGTTCAGGCCGCGCGGGTCGAGGTTCGGTGTGACGTCGCACTCCATGCCCGCCACGCGCATGACATTGCGGATCCAGCCCAATTCCGTGTCCTGCATCTGCAGGAAGTTGTCGTGCGCAAACTTGGACACGCTGCCGCTGGTCACGCCGGCTGCCGCCCAGTAGAACTGGACGCGCAGGCCCTCCGCCAGGGTGCGGTAGTCGAGGTACTTGCGCTGCCAGTTGCCGCGAAGGGCAAGCGCGTTGTTCACGACGGCGAACAGCATCAGTAAAATGATGCCGCCGATCATGATCGGCGTCGAATTCAGGTCGGTGTAGGACAGGTAGCCAACGGCGGTCAGGAAAGCGGCGACGTGGCCCGCCTTGACGGTCTTCACGACCTTCTTCTGGTAGTGGATCGCCAGCCAGTCCGCGGCGCAAAACGCCTGGTTGATGTCCCAGAGGCCCGCAGGCAGCGAGGCCGCCTGCTCGCCGGTCAGCAGCGAGTAGCGCTCCTTGTCGATGGCGGCCGCGTTGTTCTGCGCCTCGCGACTGAACTCGTTCGTGTACTCGAAGACCTTGCGGTGACGTGCCGGAATTTCCGTTGTGCGCGGATTTTCTTCGTCCGTCGTGAACCAGTAGGTGTCATGCGGCTTGAACCCGCCTGCCGGCTTGCCGTCCGGCCGGTCCCGTGAGCAGACGACGTGATAGACGAGGTCGCTTTCATCTTCGGTCAGGTTGAGCTTGCTCGAGGTGACGCGCGGTGTGTATCCCGGCATCACGTCATGGTGATGGAATCGGACGGTGGCGGCGGTGCCGCCGAGCAGGTCGCTCGCCTTGCCGTCCCAGAGGGCGAGCAGCACGTGGCAGTGGGCACTGAGAAATACGCCAACCTGCGCGTACTGGCGCGTCCGGCCTGGGCCCGGCTCGACCACTGATCGCGGCGTGCTGCCGGGCAGCAGCGGCAACTCGAAGATTTCGGAGGCCGCGTCGCAGAGTCGGGTGAACTGCTCGCGGGACTCCGCGGTGAAGTCCTCTTCGTACAGCGTGCGCGGCATCGGCAGCACGACGCTGAGCGGCATGCCCAGCTGCAACGCCTCCTCGGCCACCAGCCGGTCGGCTCCATCGGCCAGCGACGACATCACCACGATGATGCGACTGGGATATTCGTAACGCAGGCTGAACAGGCAATCGCGGACCCGCGATCGCAGGATCGGCAGCTCGTCGGCGACCAGGTCGCGATGACCGGTGACGGCGACGATGAAAGGGACCGCGTAGCTGCGCGCGCCGGACCGCCGGCCGGGCCCGGCGGTGAACGGAGTCTCTGCTGGGGTTGCGTACTCGGGGGCCGTTGCCATGCGCGGAGATGATACCGATCCTCCGCGCAGGGCGCGCTGGCCTTGTTGCGCCCGCAGGTGCAGTCCGCCGCCGTTGCTGTGACAGCACCGACTTCACGAAATGGTCGTAGAACACGTGCTTGATTGCGTCGAGTCGCGAGCTGATTTCGCGTCGCGACTTCAGCAGGTTGCCGAGACACCTGCGGGGAGACGCGTAGCTGTAATCCGCCGTGCCATGGTCGGCGAGTTGCAGGTGAACGAAAACATCGACCTGCGCGGGCCTGCCCCGACGTCGGATTGAAACAATCCTTGTTGGCGAGCAGGTCGGTGCTGGCACCACCGCTGCAAGGCGGGGGAGTCGCGAACACTCTGCAGTAAGTGCGATTGCCGATGAACAGGGGCCCGGCCGTGTCGCTCGCCGGATCTCGAAGAAATTCGCGGCCTGGCCGGTCTCGCACGCGGCCGAACCGCGCGGGTAGGAAGCGACGCCCGTGTTCGTTTCCGTAGTGGCGGCGGCAGTGGCTTTTAGTCAACCTGCTGGTTTTCCAGTTTGGTGATGCCGCCAATGGGCCGACAGTCCGCAATCCATAGCTATCCACCGACTGCATGACTTACATTGTCACGATAGAAAGTGGGTGCAAGTGATTGTGAATCATAGGTTCTTCGTGCTTCTGGTCGCGGCATCGCTCGCCGGCTGCGGGCCACCGGCTGGCGCGCCCGTGAGCCCCGAGGCTGCCTCGGCCTCGGCGCCGTTGATTCGCGGACTGGGCGGCGAACCCGAAACCCTGGACCCGGCGCTGGCCGACGACAACGCCGCCCTGGCCTTGCTGCAGGACCTGTTCGAGGGCCTGACAGCCGAGGCCGCCGATGGCAGCCTGATCGCGGGCGCCGCCGAGAGCTGGACGACGGATCCCGACTCCCTGCGCTGGACCTTCAAGCTGCGCCCGAACCTGCGTTGGTCGAACGGTGACCCACTGACGGCCGCCGCTTTCGTTGCCGGGCTGGACCGCGCGCGCGATCCAGCGTCGCAGGCACCGTACGCAGGGATGCTCGATGCGGTGCTTGCGGCCCAGGCCCCGGACCCGGGAACCGTCGTCATCGCACTATCGCGACCGATGCCTGCCCTGCCCGCCGTGCTTGCCATGCCGTTTGCAGGACCGTTGCACCCAACTTTCGATGGCACGGTCACCAATGGTCCGTACCGCGTGCTCGCGAGACGCCCGGGCGAGTCCATCGAACTCGTTCGCAACGATCGGTTCCACGCCGCGGACACTGTCACCATCCCGCACGTCACCTACCTGACGCTGGACGACCTCAACACCGAATTGAACCTGTACCGATCCGGGCACCTCGACATCACCAGCGAAGTGCCGAACAGCCAGCTCGATTGGCTGCGCCAGAACCTGCCGGGTGAGTTGCATAGCGCGCCGTACCTCAGCACCTATGCCTACGTGCCAGATCAACGGCGCCTGCGCGATCGGGACGTGCGTGTCGCGCTCGCGAT
Organism: uncultured Gammaproteobacteria bacterium; assembly: GCA_963846315.1. GTDB lineage: Bacteria > Pseudomonadota > Gammaproteobacteria > Steroidobacterales > Steroidobacteraceae > RPQJ01. Next base: position 111,973 of record CAWJVM010000002.1, on the reverse strand, counting down.
GGCAGTCGATCGGCAGCAGATCACGGAGCAGGTCACGGGCGCCGGCGAACAGGCGGCCTGGAGCTGGGTCCCGCCGGGGATCCCAGGCTATGTGCCGACACGATTCGACTGGAGTGCAGAGCCTCCGGAGGCCCAATCAATGCAGGCTCGAGCACTCTGGATCGCGGCCAACAAACGGGGCTCGGCACCGAGCCATTTGACGCTGTGCACGGACGCGAGCGCCAACCATCGTCGAACGGCTGTCGCGCTCGTCGACCAGTGGCGCCGTACGCTCGGGGTCGACGTCGCGATCGTCGAGATGGAATGGAAGGCGTACCTGGCGATGCGCGAGCAACCCGTCGACTGCGACCTGATCCGTTTCGGTTGGTCCGCCGATTTCGTCGACCCGGAGTCGTTCCTGGCACTCTTCAAGACGGGCAATCCGCAAAACGTCGCGGGCTATTCGAACGCGGTCTACGATGAATTGATCGCCAAGGCGCGTGTCAGCGCCGACGCGGGCCAGCGGGCGGCGACTCTCGCCGCGGCGGAACGGATCCTGCTGCGGGACGCCGCAGTCATTCCGATCTTTCACCGCGTCTCGAAGCGCCTGGTGCAGCCTGAATTCGCCGACATCGCGGCGAATCCGCTCGGCCACCTGCCCTCCCGTTACCTGCGGCGGAGCAAACCTGAAAAATAGGGCGGGAGGCTTGCGCCGTCCCGCCCGAGGAGTGGACCGAGAGGTCCGGGGTTCTGTTAGTCGCTCGTGTTACGGATTAGCTGCCGTGACGGCCGCTGCAATGGCCTGCACCTCGGCCGCAGTCAGCGACGAGAGGAAACCCATACCACCCTTGTTGTTGTTGATCGCGGCCTGGATCTTCGTTGCATCACGCGAGTTGCGGCTGAAGATCGGCTTGATTGCGCCGTGACAGCTCTGGCATTTCGCGGTGTAGAGCGCCGCGCCGTCCAGGGACGGCGGCGGTGGCGGCGGCGGGGCCTGCGCCGTGATCACCACGCTGGCCGACGACGTCAGCGCACCATCGCTCACGGTCAACGTCGCGGTATAGGAGCCGGCGACGTCGGCAAGGAAGCTCGGCTGGCTGCTCGTGGCGCTCGACAAGCTCGCGTTGCTGCCACCCGGAGCCTGCAGCACCCACGCATACGAGAGTGCAGCGCCTTCCGGATCGGTGCTGCCGGTGCCGTTGAGCGCAACCGCGGTACCCGTCGTTACGCTGCGCGCCGGGCCGGCATTGGCGACCGGCGGCTGATTGCCGACGACCGGCGGTGTGACCGGCGGCGTGACCGGCGGCGTGACCGGCGGCGTGACCGGCGGCGTGACCGGCGGAGTCACCGGCGGAGTCACTGGCGGAGTCACTGGCGGCGTCACTGGCGGCGTCACGGTGCCAGTACCCGCATGCTCGATCTCGGCCTTTTCGGCCAACAGCGACGTGCCATTCCAGCTGCCTTTGACAGCAACGACCTGGCCGACTGCTCGCGCCAGGAAGTCCGCGGCGGTGAGCGATCCGCCGCCGTCCTCGAACTCGGTGCCCGGCAGCAACTCGACGCTGACGCCGAACACCTTGAGGCTCGTCGCCGCGATGTCGCTCGCCGGTCCACGCAGCTCGACTTCGTTGTCGGGGTCGTCACGCTCGAGCCGGGTCGCGATCAGGTTGCCGGTGCCTGCCGGGTCGGCATAGCCGCCGACTTTCACCCAGTCGCCGACGTGCAGGTCGCCAAGGTTGAAGAAGTGGTCGTCGCTCTCGTGGTCTTCCTTCATCGTCGTGTTCGACACCACGACGGTGAGGCCGAGCGCGCGGAACGTGCCGGCCACGGTGTCGACGCTGTCGACCATGGCTTCGAGTCGCAGCGACGACTGCCGCTTGAACACGACCTTGGTGGCCACGAGCGTGGCGGTCGAATCGAGTTTGCCCTCAACCTCCACCTTGACGTTGAGGCCGAGTCCGGCTGCCGTGCCGTTTACAAATGACGTCGAAGCGCTGGTCGTGACCTTCTGGCCGTCCACGTCGAAGTCCGTCGCGGAGGCAAAGCGAGTCACCAGGCCTTCGACTTCACTCTCGTCGCCACTGCGACCGTCGAAATCGCGGTCCTCGCGGTGGACTCGCGTCGCGACCAGTGCACCGTCGGCCCGGAAAGTCGCGCCCTTGACCTCGACCAACCCGCCGTTCGTGATTCCCGTCGTGCCGAAGTCGGCCAGCGACGCCGTCGCATAGTCGACGACCAGTGTCCCCACGTTGAAGCGCTTCAGGCCAGTGTCGAGATTGGCAACCACGCCGGTCACTTCAACTTCGGTGTCGCCCGCGCTGGCCTTTTCGATGCGCGTTGCGCGCGCCGAACCGCCAGCGGCCGCAAAGCCATGGACCTCGATCAAGTCACCGACGACGATGCCCGCCAGCGTCCGGGTCGGAATCGAATCGTCGAACATCGTCTCGTTGTCGACCGTGATCAACTGCCCGGCGATCCTGAGCGTGCCGGCGACGGTGTCGACGGCCTGCACGGCTCCCTGGATCAGGTGATCCTGTGAAATCGATTTCGCGCGGGCGACGCCCTGCGCATCCACTTCGGCCGTCAAGTGAATGACCTCACCGACCCTGAGCTGACTCGCCGTGGCCGGCCTGTCCTCGATACTGACCTGCGCCGAATCCGTCTCGTAATGCACGCCGTTGACGATGACGCTGCCGAAGCCGGCGATCGCCCCCGTCACGAACGTGGTCTTGGTCAAGCCGGTCGCTGGTGGCGGGTTCGAGGTCGTGCCACCGTCGGTCGCACCTCCGCCGCCGCCGCCTCCACAGCCGGCGACCAGCAGGGCCACCGCCGTCACCTTGAGAAAATTCCATTGCACTGATTTCATCTCACACCTCTGCACAGCTCGGTACTGATCGGTTTCGGGCCCGTCGTTGCAGGCCCGTCTTTACCCCGGAACTCCGGTCAGTCTTCGAGTTCGGCCCGCGTGGCCAGCACGACGTTGCCCACCAGCGATCCGCGCGCCTTGACCTTGCGACCCGGGGCCGCCTGGAAAAATGCCGCGGCGTTGATGGTCACGCCGTTGATATCCCTGAATTCGGTATTGCCATCGGTCGTGACGGCGACGCCGCCGACCGTGAAATTCGGCGCTATCACGTTCTGGGCGGTGCCCTCGAGCCGCACTTCACCCTGGTTGTCGTCGCGCTCGAGCTTGGTCGCGAGCAGGCCGCCGCCGTCGTTGTAGGCGTCGACCTCGACGTAGTCGCCGACGGCGATGTTGGCGAGGCTGAACCGCTGCACGTCGGCGCCGCTGTGGTCCTCGAAGCGAGTCAGCGAGTTCACGCGGATCGTGACGCCGAAGACGACGAGGCTGTTGCCTGCCGTATTCACCGAGTCGACGCGACCCGAAAGCTCCGTGTCGCTGCCGCTACGGAACTGCACCTTGGTTGCCACAATGACACCCGCTGCATTGAAGCGGCCTTCGACCTCGACCGCCACGTTGAGCGCCAGGCTCGCTGCGGAGCCGCCTTCGTAGGTGGTCGACGCCGTCGTCGTGACACGCTGCCCCGCCACCGCGAAATCCGTCGCCGACGCAAAGCTCGTGACCAGGCCTTCGTAGTCCGCCTGTTCGTCGGTGCTCCCTGCGGAGCCGCCGCCGTCTTTCTCGACTCGGGTCGCAACGAGCACGCCATTGCCATCGACCGTGCCAAACGCCTCGATGCGGTCGCCGTTCGCCGGCTGCCCGCCCGTGAAGCCATTCAGTTGCGCGCTTGCATACGAAACGACGAGCTGGCTGAGAGCAAAGCGGCGCGCGTTCGTGTCGAGCGCTGCAATCGTGCCTTTCACCTCGACGCTCGACTGCACTGCCTTGCGTTCGATGCGCGTCGCCTCGACGACGCCGGTCGTCGCCACGCGTCCGCTCACTTCGATGCGGTCGCCGACGGCGATGCCCGCGAGGCTGCGCGGCGAGATGCGATCGTCGAACGACGTCTGCGTGCTGACCTGGACCGTGCGTCCGAGGACAACCATCCGGGAATTTGCGAGGTCGATGCTCTGCACGGGGCCTTCGACTTCGTCGTCGAAGATGACGCGCGTGGCGGTGCCGTTGAGGCCGTCCTGTTCGATGCGGCCTTCGATGCGCACGACCTGGCCGACGCGCAGGTCGGATTCGGTGCCGGGGTTGTCGTCGAGCGTGATGGTCGCGCCCGTGGTCACGTAGTGCACGCCATTGACGTGCACACTGCCGAAGCCCGTGATGGAGCCCGTGGCCGTGACGATGCCGCCCCGATCGATGCCCGCGATGACGCCGTCAGAACTCCCCCCGCCGCCGCAGGCAGCAATCAGGAACGCGATACCGATCGTCGTCCAGCGAGTCACCGACACGCGTGCATGCATCATCATCGTTCTCCGACCGTCCGTTCCTGAATTGCGAAGACCCCGACGCCGAGGCGCAGGGTGGCAACCGGCGTCCCTTCGCCGGGTTGCGCTTCGTGTGCGCTCAACCATTCGTCGCAGCGTTCGAGGAATGCCTGGCCCTCGCGCTCCATGAACGCGCGGAACGCCGGCAGTTGTCTCGGATCGACGTGGCGATTCTGTGCGCGCCCCTCGAAACGGGGCGGCTCCGCGACATCGCGCGACAAGTTGTGTTCGACGGTGGCCGCCAGGTCGGCAATCACCGCACCTGCGCGTTCGACGGCTTGCCCGTCCATGGCACGCGGCATGTAGAACCGGCGCAGCGCGCGATAGCGACTGTCCGTCGTGCGCTCGATCGAGCCGGAACGCACGAGCTCCTTGGTCAGCGCCGTGACCGGGATATCGCCCGCGTAACGACGCACCAACTGCTCGAAGGTCGCACCCTCGCCCTTCGCGTCCAGCGCACGCGGCTTGCCGATCTCGTCGATGAACTCGCGGTCAAGGTGCCAACCTGCCAGCACCCGGCTCGCGTGATTGAGGTCGTCCTCCGCCCGCGCGTCTGCCGCCGGCGCGGCGACCTCGGACTCGCGGTATCGACGCACCTCGCGACGCGTCATGCCGGTGAGCAGTGCGATGCGCGACACGTTGGTCAGGCGACCGCGCAAGCCGAACTCCTCGGCGGCGACACTGACGAACACGCTGCGCGAAAGCTCGGCGAACTCCTTCCAGGTCACGCCTGATTTCAACAGCCAGCGCGCGATCGGCCGCAGCCAGCGCAGGCTGGCGGTGACGATGGGACGCTGGGCCGGAATATCCATATGTGGGACACTATGTCTCATATACGGCATTCTTGCAACCCCGCATCGGACCTGAATGGGACCCGGACCCGGACCCGGATCGCAACCTCGAAGCGGCTCACAGATTGGCCAGCCGAACCACGGCAGGTGCCCCGTTGCCGCTAGACTCCGACTATCAGGACGGAGTACGGATTCGATGTCGGCGACCAACAAGCGCGTGGAGGATTTGCTGGATCGCTGGCTGGCGAGCGTCGAACTGCACCTGCGCTATTTGAAACTCGACGACGCCGCTTACGCGCGCGCCGAGACGTGGCCGAAGCACCAGCGGCCGAACGCGCTGGTCGTCAAACTGGCCCGCACCCGCCTGCTGGAATTGAAGGCGCACCTCAGTGAGCGCCGCGACGCTGGCGACGCGAAGTTCGCCGACTCGTTGGAACTGATGTCGTTCCTGACGAGCCTGCTCGGAATGGAGCACATCGATCGTTTCGTTCCGCTCGCCACGGGCAAGTCGCCGGATCCGGGAACCTCGGGCACGGTGGAGCAACCGCGGATTCGCTCGGTCGCCAGGGCCACTGACCCGCACAAGGGCAAGAGCGGAGCGCAAGCGCCAGTCGCGCCCAAACCCGCGCCATCGAGGGCAGCCCCGAAGTCCTCGACCGGCACGCACAAGCGACCGGCGCGACCTGCAGCCACGCCAGTCGCCGCCGCTCCATCAGGTACGGCAGGTTCTGCGTCACCACCACCGCGGGACCCGATGACGCAGCAGGTGATCGCCGATGCGATCCGCATGCTCGATTGGGGCCGCGAATGGCCGGCACTGGCGGGGCTGATCGGACGCATGGCGGACCGCCCGTCCGAGACCGAGATCTGGAAAATCCTGCGCACCTATCGCAACGACATCCTCTCCAAGTCGCGACGCACGGGCTGATTTCCCGCATCGCCGTCGTGACACCGTCACGCAGCCTGCGGTACCTTCGCGGTTCCCCCACCGACCACCGCTTGAAGGAGCGCCCCACCCATGACGTTTTCCCGTTCGCTCGTCGTCGCCCTGCTCACGACCACGTGCCTCGTTGCTGGCGCCGCGCATGCCCAGGGCACGCCCTCGAAGGGCGAGCAGGCGCTCAAGTTCCGCAAGTCGGCGTACCAGGTGCTGGCGTGGAATTTCGGCCCGATGGGCGCCATGGCCCAGGGCAAGGTGCCCTACGACGCCGCCGAATTCGCCAAGCGCGCCGAACGCGTCGCCCAGATCGCGCCGATGCTGAGCGAAGGGTTCCCCGCCGAGACCAAGGGCCTGCCGCACTCCGAGCTGAAGCCCGCAATGTGGGACAACCGCGCGGACTTCGACGCCAAGATGAAAGACCTCGTCGACCGCACCTCGACGCTGGCGACAGTGGCGAAGTCAGGTGACTTTGCGAAGAGCAAGGCGGCCTTTTTCGACGCGGCGAACACCTGCAAGGCGTGTCACGACAAGTACAAGAACGACTGACCGACTCTCCAATCGGTATCTGCTTCGTCGGCCCGGACGATCAGCGCCCTAGAAAAAGCTGACCGACGCCTCTGGCGCCGCACGGATCGCGAGCGCCAGGGCAATGGCTGCCGCGATCACGATGACGAGTGCGAGGCGGCCGCGTGACGAACGGATGCCCTCGGCACCGGCCTTGCGCCCTGTCCAGAATGCGTGCACCAAGCCGAGTCGTCGGACTCCGTCGTACCACGCGATCGCAAGCAGGTGCGCCAGGATCAGCCCGACCAGGATGCTCGAATTGAGATCGTGCAGCGCCGTGAGGCGATTGCTGGTCTGGTGCGTCACCCAGCCGTAGAACGGCCCGGCGTTGGCGATCTCGTCGTTGGCGAACAGTCCCGTTCCCGCCTGGATCAGCAGCGACCCCAGGAAAGCCAGCACGCTCGCTGCACCCACCGGGTTGTGACCCGCGGCCGGGTACGGTTGCCGGCCACGCAGGTAGTCGATCGCTGTACGGGGACCGCGCAGGAACGACTTGAATCGCGAGTATTGCGGGCCGACGAAACCCCAGGCGAGCCGAAATCCCACCAGCACCACGGCGACATAGCCGCAACGACGATGCCAGTCGAACCACTCGATCCCCGCATAGTGCGTCGCGAACGAACCTGCAACGGCAAGCACCAGCAACCAATGGAATGCCCGCAGCGGCCAGTCCCAGACCAGCGCCTCCGCGCTTGCGGATCCTCGAGCAGGAGTGGGGTTCATCGTCGCCCTTCTTGTTGCCAGGTCAAAGCCGGCTTCCAGCGTCGAACGCCGTGACGCGCACGGATTTTTCGCCTACCGTTGCGAGCCGCAAGCGCCGCTGTCTCAAGCCGCAAGCCAAGTTTCATGCCGGACCTCGCTCCCGTCATCCTGTTTTTCCTGCTGGACGCCTTCGCGGGCCTGCTGGCCCTTGGATTCGGCTCGATCCGACAGGTTCTGATGCTCTCCGAACAAAGCGCAGCTTCGCCATGACCCGCCCACGTGAAGACTCCGCGAACCCCACTGCAGTGTTGGGTGCTGTTGCTGCGGCGCAAACGACGGTGTTGCCGTCGGCCCGACTGCTGCGACGCCTCGCGGCCATGGTCTACGATGGCCTGCTTGTCCTGGCAGTACTGATGATCGTCACCGCGTGCTTCCTGCCGCTGACCGGCGGCGAGGCCGTGACGTGGCAACGCTTTCCGCTGCTTGCGGTGCCGTACTGGGCAGCACTCGTCGTCTCCATCGTCGTCTACTTCGGCGTGCCCTGGACCCGGGGCGGCCAGACACTGGGCATGGCGTCGTGGCGGTTGCGCGTGCAGCGCAACGACGGGTTCCTGCTGACCTGGCGGGATGTGGTCGTGCGACTGGGGGCGAGCATGCTCTCGTGGCTGCCGGCGGGTCTCGGCTGGGTGTGGGCGTTGTTCGATCGTGAGCGCCGGACCTGGCATGACGTACTTTCGCGGTCGCGGGTCGTGGTGCTGCCGAAGGCGCGTAAGGCTGGGAAGTGACAGGCGTTCGATCCGGTTCATTCCCCGAATCGCGGAAAGGCAGACACGCGATTCGGGGAATGAACCGGATCGAACGCTCGACACGCCGCGCCTGAGCGAGCCGTTCGGCAGACCGAACGACTCGCACGGCGCAAGCAGATTCACAAAAGAAGGACGGCGCTCCACGTCGACAGCCGTGAACACCCATCGAGATCGCGCGGCAGCCATCGAGACAACCCAAGGGTTGCGGCGCGAACCAATGGTCCGGTTCCTGTTCCGGCGAGCGTGTCTGCCTTTCCGCTCGCCGGAACAGGAACCGGACCGAGCGCCTTGAGCCATTCGCCTCTGCAGTACCTAACCGACCGCCAGAAAAAGCAGGGCGCCCGGGTCGAAGCAAGGCACGCGAATCGAAATGCGAATCAGCGGTTACGCCAGAGAAGCGTCCCCGTCACCACGCCGAGCAGCGCGGTCGGCAGCCAGCCCACCATCCACGGCGGCAGACTGAACAGCTCGCCGCTGCTCTCGAGCGTCTGGCTCAGCAGCACGAACCCCGCGCCGATCAGCACGCCAATCACGGTGCGGGCGCCTTGCCCCGAATTGCGCAGCGAGCCCACGCAGAACGGCAAGGCCAGGATGATCACCAGCAGCACCGCGACGAAGCGCGCGAGGCGCGACCAGTACGCAGCCTCGAACCGGCTCGACTGGAGTTCGTTGCGCTGCAGGTGCGCGATGTACCCGCGCAAGTCGCGCAAACCCATCGTGTCGGGCTCGGCGATCGCCAGGCCCAGGAAGTCGGAGGACATCGAGGTGCGCACATCACGCTCGTCCTCGCGTTCGACGGTTGCCATCAGCGAGTCCGACGCGAAAGTCGTACCGACGTATTTCTCGAGCCGCCACACCTTGTCGCCCTTCACGCTCGCGGACTCGGCGCGGCCGACACTCAGCAGCTTGCGCGCTGGGTCGACGCGAAAGACCTTGATGCCGCCGAAACGCGTGCTGGCGGACTGCTGGTCGACGCTGATGATCGTGTCGCCATCGCGCACCCACGTGGCGCGGTTGCCCGCGAGATTGAACTCGTCGAACTTGGCGAAGACCTTGAGCTGCCGCGCGTAACTTCCGAGCGGCGGCGCCACGTACTCGCCGATGACGAACATCAGCGACGCCAGTATCAGCCCAGCCGTGCCCAGCCAGAGGCAGAAGCGCAGCGTGGTCACGCCGGACGAGCGCATCACGATGAGCTCGCTGCCACGCGCGAGGTTGCCGAGGCCGAGCAGCGACCCGATCAACGCCGCCACGGGCAGCAGCTGGAACAGGTAGCTCGGCAGGTTCAGGGCGACGAACAGCAGCGCCTGCGTCGCGGTGTAGTTGCCCACGCCGATGTCGTCCTGCTGTCCGATGAACATGAACAGCGCGCCGAGCGCGAGCAGCACGATCATCACCAGCGCCGTGTAACCGAGCACGGTGCGGACCACGTACTGGCCGAGGATTCCTGTCATGACGGCGCGACCTCAGCCTGCCGCCGCGGCACGGGCCGCACGACGCTGCCAGGGCAGGCGCCACGGCCTGCGGGGATGAAGTTCGCTCCAGAGCAGCCAGGCGGCGAACACGAGCGGCACCAGGTGAACCCACCAGAGGCCGAGCTGGCCGCCGGACGAGTCCTTCTGGATCCATACACGCACCGCGGCGAGCATGTTCGAATAGAAAAAGTACGCGAGCACTGCATAACCGACCCGCGCGAACCGGCCTTGGCGCGGCCGCAGGCGCGCGAGCGGAACTGCCAGCACCATCAGCACCAGCGCCATGACCGGCACCGCCGTGCGCCACGCCAGCTCGGCACGATCCTTCGGATCCTTCGACGCCAGCAACGTCGCCGTAGTCTTCATCTCGATCTTGCTCTTGCCCGCCTTCGCTGCGGGCAGGCGCACCGGGATCCCGTGCTCGCGAAACTCCACGATGCGCCAGTTCGGCGTGCCAGGGACGCCTTCGTAGCGGCGCCCGTCGTACAGGATGAACATCTGTTCGGGCTGGCCCGCGCCACGCTGCACTGCCCGGTCGGCCATCGCGATTTCGACCTTGTCGCCGACACTGCGCTGCACGAACACGCCAAACAGCTCGCCCGTCTTCTCCACTCGCTCGGCATAGAACACCGCTTCACCGCCGGCGAAACTGCGGAATCGACCCGGTTCGAGCGCGCCGAACTGGGCGGCTCGTGTCGCCTCGAGACGGAGGTCGTTCGACTTCATCCAGGCCGCCGGGACGACGCGGAAGGACAACACCGCGAGCAGGGCGGCAACCACGACTGCCAGCAGTGCAATCGGCCGGTAGATCCGCAGCGGCCCGACGCCGCAGGCTGTCATCGCGGTCATCTCGCTCTCGTGGTACAGCCGGCCGAGCGCGAGCACGATCCCCAGGAACAGGCCGATGGGCACGAGCACCGTGAGTTGCTGCAGCGTGGTGAGTCCGATCAGCGTCAGCACGATCTCGGCGGGAAAGCCGCTCGCCGCTGCCTGGCCGAGCACCCGCGCGAACTGGTTCGACAGCAGCACGACCAGCAGCACGCCGGTGACCGCGACGAAGGTCCACGCCACTTCGCGCAGCAGGTAACGGTCCAGGCGATTGAGCAAAGTTCGCGGGCCTCGGCGGGAATCGGTAAACTCGTGGGCTCAGTTTAACGGGCGAATCGGCCGCCGGGTACAAACTCGTCCCGCGCCCGACGCCCTCAGGACCAAGGACTGACCGATGCGCTTATTCGTCGCCACCGCCTCCCCTCACCGACAGAAAACCGATTGCGCTATCGTCGGCTTGCATGAAGGGGCCGGTGGACTGACGGGCGCAGCAGCCGCGCTCGACGCGGAGCTGCAGGGCCGCCTCGGCCGCCTGGTCAAACGCGGCGACGTCCATGGCAAGTCCGGCGAACTGCGCCTGGTCGACACCGACGGCGCCGCCTGCGAACGCGTCCTGATCGTGGGCCTCGGCAAGAAAGCGAGCTTTGGCCGCAAGCAGTACCGCAAGGCGCTGGTCTCGGCGCTGGGCGCGGTTGCCAAGACCGGCGCCCGCGATGCCGTGAGCTACCTGGCGGAATCCATCGCCGAGCCCGACGCCTATTACGATGCCCGCCTCGCTGCCGAAGCGGTCGGCGCCGCGCTCTACCGCGTTCCTGCCATCCGCAGCGCGCGCAAGCCGACCGATTCGGCACTGAAGGCGTTCGGCGTCGCCATTGCGGAGGCAAGCCAGAAGTCGGCGACGCAGCGCGGTCTCGATCACGGCCAGGCAATCGCCGCGGGCACCGCCCTCACGCGCGACCTCGCCAACCTGCCCGCCAACGTCTGCACGCCGAGCTACCTCGCGCAGCAGGCGAAGGAGCTCGCGCGTACGTACAAGTCGGTGCGCACGCAGGTGCTCGAAGAACGCGACCTGAAGCGGCTGAAGATGGGTTCGTTTCTGTCCGTCACCCACGGCACCGACGAGCCGGCCAAGCTGATCGTCATGCGCCACGACGGCGGTCGCGCGGGCCAGGCGCCCATCGCGCTGGTCGGCAAGGGCGTCACGTTCGACAGCGGCGGCATCTCGCTCAAGCAGCCGCCGGGCATGGACGAGATGAAGTTCGACATGACGGGCGCCGCCAGCGTCTTCGGCGCGATCAAGGCCGCGGCCGAGATGGGGCTCAAGCTCAACGTGGTCGGCATCGTTCCGGCCTGCGAAAACATGCCGAGCGGGCGTGCGACCAAGCCGGGCGACATCGTCCGCAGCATGTCGGGCCAGACCATCGAAGTGCTCAACACCGACGCGGAAGGCCGCCTGATCCTGTGCGACGCGCTCACCTACGCACGCCGCTTCAAGCCCGCGGCCGTCGTCGACATCGCCACGCTCACGGGCGCCTGCGTGATCGCGCTCGGCGCGCACCTCAGCGCCGTGATGAGCAACGACGACGAACTCGCCGGTGAGCTCACCGCCGCCGGCCTGCGCGCGGAAGACCGCTGCTGGCACATGCCGATGGCGGAGGAATACCACGAGCAGCTCAAGAGCAATTTTGCGGATTTCGCCAATGCCTGCGGTCGCGACGGCGGCGCCATCACGGCCGCCTGTTTCCTGGCCAAGTTCACGGACGGCCTGCACTGGGCCCACCTGGATATCGCCGGCATCGCCTACCTGACGGGCTCGCATAAAGGCGCCACCGGCCGCCCGGTGCCGCTGCTGGTGGACTTCCTGCTCGGCCGGGCCTGAACCCGCGCCGCCAGGACCGTGGACGCGCCCAAAGTCGACTTCTACACGCTGCGCGAACCCGACCGCCGGGCTCGTCTGGTGACGGCCTGCCGGCTGGCCGAAAAGGCCTATGAACAGGGCCTGCGCGTGGTCGTGCGGACGGCCAGCGCCGCCGAAACTGCGGAATTCGACGAACTGCTGTGGACGTTCTCCGACCGCAGCTTCGTACCGCACGTCACCTGGCCGGCCGATCCGGACGCGGTCGCGGCCACACCGGTCCTGGTCGGCAGCTCGAGCCTTCCCCCGAGTCACCGCGACGTGTTGATCAACCTCGCGTCCGATGCGCCCGGCGACTTTTCCGCCTATGCTCGCGTCTGCGAAGTGGTCGGCGGCGACGAAGACGCCAGGAAGTCAGGCCGTCACCGCTGGCGAACATACCGTGACGCGGGTTGCGCCCCCGAAGCGCATCCGCTCTGAAGCAAGGCTCCGCCGCACCATGAACAGCCAACCCAGCGACGACATCCCGGTCCTGACGGACATCGTCGAGCCGAACGTCGGTTCGGCGTCGGCCTTCATCAACGACACCAGCCGGTTCCTGGGCGACCTCGAAGCGCACCTGACGGCCGTGATCCACGAGCAGGCGGACGAACTGGTCCACAACGCCCTGCGCGAAATGGAGGCCCTGCTGCTCGAGCAGGTCTCGGACCGGCTCAAGGCCGAGCTGCCGCGGCTGATTTCGCGAGTCATCGCCGAGCACTTCCGCGGTCCGGGTCTCGCGAACTGAGACGGGCGGCGGCGGGACTCCCGCTATAATCGACGGTTCGCGAACGAGGCCGTCGATGGACAAGAGCTACTCTCCCCGAGATATCGAATCCCGCATCTACGCTGCCTGGGAGGCGGCCGGCTGGTTCGCGCCTGTCGGCGACGGCACGCCTTACTGCATCGTCATCCCGCCGCCCAATGTCACCGGCACGCTGCACATGGGGCACGCCTTCCAGCACACGTTGATGGACGTGCTGACCCGCCTGCACCGCATGGACGGCCATCGCACGCTCTGGCAACCGGGCACGGACCACGCGGGCATCGCCACGCAGATGGTCGTCGAGCGCCAGCTCGCCGCCGCCGGCAAGACACGCCACGACCTCGGACGCGAGCAATTCGTCGAACGCGTGTGGGAGTGGAAAGAGGAATCGGGCGGCACGATCTCGCGCCAGATGCGCCGGCTCGGCAACTCGGTCGACTGGTCGCGCGACCGCTTCACGATGGATGCAGGCCTCTCGGAGGCCGTGCTCGAAGTCTTCGTGCGCCTGCACGAGGATGGGCTGATCTATCGCGGCCAGCGTCTCGTGAACTGGGACCCGGTGCTGCACACGGCGTTGTCCGACCTCGAGGTGATCTCCGAGCCCGAGGCCGGCAGCCTCTGGCACCTGCGCTATCCGCTCGCGGATGGCAGCGGGCACATGATCGTCGCCACGACGCGTCCCGAAACGATGCTGGGTGACACGGCCGTCGCCGTGAATCCAGGAGACGAGCGCTACCAGCACCTCGTCGGCCAGCAGATCCGCTTGCCGCTGACCGGCCGCCTGGTGCCGATCATCGCCGACGATTACTGCGATCCGGCGTTCGGCAGCGGATGCGTCAAGATCACGCCGGCCCACGACTTCAACGACTACGAAATCGGCAAGCGCCACTCGCTGCCGATGATCAACATCCTCACGGCCGACGCAACGCTCAACGACGAAGTGCCGGCACCGTACCGGGGCCTCGATCGATACGAGGCGCGCAAACGAGTGGTCGCCGACCTCGAAGCCGCCGGCCTGCTCGAGAAAGTCGATCCGCACACGCTGCCCGTGCCGCGCGGCGACCGCAGCGGTGCAATCCTCGAGCCGTGGCTCACCGACCAGTGGTACGTGCGCATCGCGCCGCTGGCGGCACCGGCCATCGCGGCGGTCGAGGACGGCCGCATCCGCTTCGTGCCGGACAACTGGTCGAAGACGTACTTCCAGTGGATGCGCAATATCCAGGACTGGTGCATCAGTCGCCAGCTCTGGTGGGGTCATCGCATCCCGGCGTGGTACGACGACGACGGCAACATCTTCGTCGCGCGCAGCGCGGCGGACGCGCAGGCCGCCGCGACCCGGCAGCACGGCAGGCCCGTCGCGCTGCGCCAGGACGAGGACGTGCTCGACACCTGGTTCAGTTCGGCGTTGTGGCCGTTCTCGACGCTCGGCTGGCCGCAGCAGACGCCGGAACTCGCTGCGTTCTACCCGACGTCGGTGCTGGTCACGGGCTTCGACATCATCTTCTTCTGGGTTGCCCGGATGATCATGATGGGCCTCAAGTTCCGGGACGACGTGCCCTTCCGCGAGGTCTACATCACCGGGCTCATCCGCGACGAGCACGGCCACAAGATGTCGAAGTCGAAGGGCAATATCATCGACCCGCTCGACCTCATCGACGGCATCGATCTCGAGACGCTGGTCGCCAAGCGCACCACCGGCCTGATGCAGCCGCAGATGAAGAACGCGATCGAGAAGGCAACGCGCAAGCAGTTCCCGCAGGGCATTCCGTCCTTCGGCACCGATGCGCTGCGCTTCACTTTCGCCGCGCTCGCGACCATGGGTCGCGACATCCGGTTCGACCTCGGCCGGGTCGAGGGCTACCGTAATTTCTGCAACAAGCTGTGGAACGCGGCGCGCTACGTGCTCATGCACACCGAGGAGCATGCGGCGGAGACCTCGAACGGACCGTGCGAGTACTCGGTTGCCGACCGCTGGATCCGCGGCCGGCTCGGTGCCGCCGTGGCCAGCGTGCGTTCGAATCTGGCAGCGTACCGCTTCGACCTCGCCTCGCAGGCGATGTACGAATTCGTCTGGTACGAATTCTGCGACTGGTACCTGGAACTCTCGAAGCCCGTGCTGCAATCCGCCGACGCCGCCCCCGCTGCACGGCGTGGCACGCGTCGCACACTGCTCGACGTGCTCGAAGGCACGCTGCGCATGCTGCATCCACTGATGCCTTTCATCACCGAAGAGATCTGGCAGAAAGTCGGCCCGCTCGCGGGACGCACGGGGCCCACGATCATGCAGCAGCCCTACCCGACCGCTGCCGACTTCGCGCCGGACGCGCTGGCCGAACGCGACATCGCGGCTCTGCAGGCCGTGGTGCTCGGCATCCGCCAGATCCGCGGCGAACTCGACGTGCCGCATTCGCGCGCGACGCCGGTCTACGTACGCAGTGACAAGACTGGCGACGCCGAAGCGATCAGCGCGCTCTCGGCGACGATCCGCAAGATCGCCAACCTGGAGTCGATCGAACTCATTCAGTCGGAGGCCCACCTGCCGCCCTGCGCGATCGCGATCAGCGCCGGGCGCACCGTGCTCGCACCGTTCGACCGCCTCGTCGACGACGTGTCGGCCGAACTGGCGCGGTTGGAGAAGCGCAAGGCAAAGACACAGCAGGAACTCGACAAGTGCGCAGCCAAGCTCGCGAACGCGAACTTCGTCGCCAATGCGCCGGAGAGCGTCGTCGTGCAGGAGCGTGACCGCATCGCCGAGTTCGAGCGCCAGCTCGCGCAGCTCGGCGAGCAGATGCGACGGCTCGCGGCACTCGCCACGCCGGCAGGTGGCTGACGTGTCGCTTGCCGTCGAACCCACGAGCGGGCCTTCGCTGCACGCGTTGATCGATGCGGCGGTCGCGGCCCTCAACCAGATCATCCTCGGCAAGGAAACGCAGGTTCGCCTGTGCCTCGCGTGCCTGTTCGCCCGCGGACACCTGCTGATCGAAGACATCCCGGGTGTCGGCAAGACCACGTTGGCCCACGCTCTCGCCCGTTCGCTTGGACTTTCGTACCAACGCATCCAGTTCACGAGCGACCTGCTGCCGGCGGACATCATCGGCGTCTCGGTGTTCGAGGCGGACACGGGTCAGTTTCGCTTCCATCGCGGTCCCGTCTTTGCGCAACTGGTCCTCGCGGATGAGGTGAACCGGGCGACGCCCAAGGCCCAGAGCGCGCTGCTCGAGGCGATGGAAGAGCACCAGGTCACGGCCGACGGCCAGACCTATCCACTCACCGAGCCGTTCTTCGTCATCGCGACGCAGAATCCGGCGTACCAGGTCGGCACCTACCCGTTGCCGGAATCGCAGCTCGACCGGTTCCTGATGCGCATCGAGCTGGGCTACCCGGCCGCGTCGCTGGAGCGGCAATTGCTGCTCGGCCGCGACCGACGCGACCTGCTCACGGAACTCGCTACGGCGATCTCGCCGCAGCAACTGCTGCGCCTGCAGGGAGCCGTGCCGACGGTCCACGCGTCGGACGCCCTGCTCGATTACGTGCAGGCCGTGGCGCGTTACACGCGGCAGGCGCCGGAGTTCGAAGCCGGGCTGTCGCCGCGTGCCGTGATTGCGCTGCTGCGTGCGGCGCAGGCATGGGCCTTCATGCACGGGCACGAAGGCGTGCTGCCGGAGGACGTGCAAGCCGTGCTGCCGTCCGTCGTCGGACATCGACTCGCACCGCGCGACGAAGCCCGCTTCCGGAACGCCAGCGAGATCGGTCAACACGTGCTGGCGGCCGTCGCGGTTCCCTGACCGCAATGCGCCGCTGGCTGCGGGAACTGCGGGCAACCCTCGAACGGCGCGCGCAGGCGTGGATCCTGAGCCGGCAGGGCGCGGACACGGACCCCGTCGAGCTGCGCCGCCAGCGCATCTACATCCTGCCTACGACGCTCGGCGTCGCCTATGGCGCGATGCTGTTCGCGATGCTGCTCGGCGGCATGAACTACAACAACAACCTGGGACTCGGCCTCACCTTCCTGCTGGTGAGCCTCGGCCTCGTGACGATGCATCACGCGCACGGGACGCTTTCCGGGGTGCGGTTGCGCCTGCTCGAGGCCGTCTCCGGCTTCGCCGGCAGCGACGTCCGGTTCCGCCTGCTGCTCGAGCACTCGTCGAACGTCGCCCGCCCCGCCCTCGAGATCGGCCGCACCAAGACTGGACCGGGCCGCGTCACGCTTGACCTGCCCGCGCTGGGCGCGAGCGAGGCTACGCTGGTTCTGCCGGCGCACCGGCGCGGCCGTGTCGCGCTCGAGCGCTTCGTCGTCTCGACCAGCCACCCGTTCGGGCTGTTTCGCGCCTGGGCCGTCGTGCACCCGGCGTATTCGGCGATCGCGTGGCCGCAACCCGCCGAACGCGGCATGGCCCCGCCACGGACCGCGACGGACACCGGCGGCGCGCAAGCGGGCGCGATCGGTGAGGAGGACTTTGCCGGCTTGCGGCCGTTCCAGGCGGGCGATTCGCTGCGGCGCGTGGCGTGGAAGGCTTATGCGCGCGGCCGGGGCCTGCACACGAAGCAGTTCGCGGGCACCGACGTCGTTTCGCACGTCTTCGATTTCAACAGCCTGGCCGGGCTCGCCGTCGAAGCGCGGCTCGAACAACTTTGTCGCTGGGTGGTCGATGCGCAGGAGCGTGGCGAGGCCTTCGCGTTGCGCCTGCCCGGCACGTCGATCGAGACCAACGTCGGGCCTGCCCACCGCGAACGCTGCCTGAACGCGCTGGCATTGTTCGACGTGCGGGAGTCAGCGAGTGCCTGAGTCGAACGCACCCGCACGGATCCGCGGGCTGGACTGGGTGCTGGCCGCACTGGCTGCCGCAGTGGCGCCACATGTGTCGCACCTGCCCGCGTGGGTCACGCTGCTGCTGCTGGCGATTGGCGCATGGCGTTGGGCGGCCGACCTGCGCGGTTGGAAGCTGGCCCCCCTGCCGTTGCGTGTCGTCGTCGTACTCGCGTCGACGGCAGCGATCTTCGGCACGTACCGCACGCTGAACGGCATCGAAGCCGGGACGGCCTTCCTCGTGCTGATGGCAGCCGCGAAACTGCTCGAGACGCGCCTGTCGCGCGACCTCACGGTCATCGTGTTCATCAGCTGGTTCCTGCTCTACGCGGCCCTGCTGCGGGAACAGTCGCTGTTGCAACTGCCCTGGCTGCTGGGCAGCGCCTGGCTGACGGCGATCGCGTTGATGCGCGTGCACGCGTCCTCGGCGCAGGCGCCTGCGCGTCACATCGCCCGGCGCACCTTCTGGCTGCTGCTGCAAGCCGCGCCGCTGGCCATGCTGCTGTTCCTGCTGTTTCCGCGCCTGCCCGGTCCGTTCTGGGGCATCGATTCCCGCAGCGAAGCGCGGACTGGTCTCGACGACGAGATGACGCCCGGCGATGTCTCCGACCTCAGCGCGTCCGGCGAAGTCGCCTTTCGCGCCCGGTTCTTCGACGTTACGCCCCCGCCGGAGCAACGCTACTGGCGCGGCCCGGTACTGCACGAGTTCGACGGGCGCAGCTGGCGCCGGCCGCGCGCAGCAGGCGTTTCCACCGACGCAGGTCACGTTCCGCGGACCGGCCATCCGTTACCAGATCACGTTGCAGCCGCATGCCCGGCGCTGGGTGCTGGCGCTCGACCTGCCGTCGACGTGGCCCGAACGCGAGGTCGCGCAATCGTTCGACCTGACGCTGCTGTCGGCTCGTCCCATCAACAGCGTGGCCGCCTTCGAACTCACGTCGCACACGGATTTCACCGCGGGTGCGGCGCTGGCGAAATCGATGCGGCGCAAGGACCTCGCGCTGCCGCGCGATGGCACCAATGCCCGCAGTATTGCGCTCGGACGAGATCTCGCGGCTCGCCACGTCGGCAACCCACGCGCCATCGTGGGCGAGATGCTGGCCATGTTCCGCGAACAGCCGTTCGAATACACCATGAAGCCGCCGCGGCTCGCCGACAATGCGGTCGACGAATTCCTGTTCGACACGCGCAAGGGCTTCTGCGAGCACTACGCCTCGGCGTTCACGGTCGTCATGCGTGCGGCCGGCGTGCCGGCGCGCGTCGTCACCGGGTACCAGGGCGGCGAGTTCAATCCGTTCGGCGGTTACCTGATCGTGCGGCAGTCCGACGCACACGCCTGGTCTGAGGTCTGGATCGAAGGCCGCGGCTGGATGCGGGTCGACCCCACCGCCGCCGTAGCCCCCGAACGCATCCAAGGCAGCCTGATCGATGCGGTCGCCGAGGATGAACCCGTCCCGGGCCGCCTGCGCGACGCGAGCCCGGTCTGGCTGCAGATCGAGATGGGCTGGGACGCGGTCAATGATTTCTGGAACCAGCGTGTCGTGCGCTTCGACGCGCAGTCCCAGTTCGACCTGCTCGATCGCCTCGGCGTCGACGAACCCGACTGGCGCGCACTCGGCCTCGGCCTGGCCGGTAGCCTGGCCGCCTTTTTCAGCGTGCTGACGGCTTACCTCGCCTGGAGGTATCGCGCACCCCCGCGCGACTGGCCGGGCCGCCTGCACGATGTCGTCGTGGCGCGCTTGCGCAAGCGCGGGCTGACGCCGGGACCCGCTGAGAGTCCCGTCGCGTTCATCGCCCGCGCCGAGCAAGCCTGCCCGGACCTGGCGCGGCCGCTGGCCGACATCCGTAAGCTCTACGCCGCACTGCGGTACGGTCCTTCACCGCGAACCGACGACCTGCAGCGCCTCAAGCACGCCGTGAACTCGTTGCGGGTTTGACGACCGCAGGCGAGGCGCGAAGAGCGTGGCCTCGGGTATGCTGCAACCCTCTCAGGGGGATCCGCCGATGGCCGTGACCGACAAGAAGTTCGAAGCCGCTGCGAACGACATCAAGCAGCTCACCAAGCGTCCCGACGACGAAGACATGCTGCGGTTGTACGCGCTGTACAAGCAGGGCGCCGAAGGCGACGTGCAAGGCGAGCGTCCAGGCGCTTTTTCGTTCGTCGACCGCGCGAAGTACGACGCCTGGGCGAAGCTCAAGGGCACCGACCCGGCCAAGGCACGCGAAAACTACATCAAGCTCGTCGAGCGCCTGAAGAAAGCGTACGGCTGAAATCCCGTGAGCGCCGCGATCGCTGCCATCCTGGCGGTCGCCGTCGCGGTGCTCCTGGTCCTGCTGGTGCCGCCGCTGCTGCGCCGGCGCCGCCGCCGTCTCGCCTTCGGCCAGTCCCTGCCCGAGCCGCTGCGCGTCGCGATCGCGCGCAACGTGCCCGTCACGCGCTCGCTGCCCCGGGACCTTGCCCGCCGGCTCGACGGACTGGTGATTGCCTTTCTCGCCGAGAAGCAGATCGTCGGCTGCAACGGACTCGTGCTCACCGACGAGATCCGCGGCACGATCGCAGGGCAGGCTTGCCTGCTGCTGCTCGGTCGCCTGGGCCTGTATGACGAACTGCAATCCATCCTGGTATACCCCGGCCCCTTCTGGGTCGAGGACGAAGTGCACGACGACGATGGGCTGGTCACGCACCGTCGCCGCGAACTCTCCGGCGAAGCCTGGGACTCGCACCGGATCATCCTGTCGTGGGACGACATCGAGCAGACCGCGCGGCGGCCGGCGGACGGCTACAACGTGGCGCTGCACGAGTTTGCGCACTACCTGCAGGCGGAAGGACGCGGCCTCGCACCTCTCCCGCCCTCGCGGTCGGCCAACGGTCGGGTGAGGACGTCGGCCGCCTGCCGGGCGCGGGCCCTGGATGCGTGGCACAAGGACCTGGTCGCCGAGTTCGAAACACTTTGCGACTCGGTCGAACGCGGCCAGCCGACGTTTCTCGATCCGTACGCCGCCGAGGACGAGAACGAGTTCTTCGCAGTTGTCAGCGAGGAATTCATCGAGTGCCCGACCGAACTGCGCGCGGCGCAGCCGCGTCTCTATGCGCTGCTGCGCGAGTTCTACGGCATCGATCCCGCCGCCTGGGCGGGCGGTCAGTGAGGGCGTACCCTTGTACCGCCGGCCCATCGCAGGACCTCCCCAATGCCAGCGCCCATCCCATCCCTGGAAGACTACCTGCCGGAGCTGTTTGATTTTGTTCGAACCCTGGCCCGACGGATTGACGCAGGTGAGCTGCAGGACGGGGATGCACTGCACCGTTGCTTCCGCGAGTTCTACACACCCGAGCGGATGCAGGCCATTGAAACCGTGGCCCCGGGTTGGCAGGCAATGGCCGCGTACGCGGATCGAGCCACGCTGCATCACATCACCGAAGTGCTGATCGCGCTGCAACGACTGCCGGAATATCGGCAGGCGTCCAGGGAGCAGCAGGCATTGCTGGAATGGATCGTCCTGTACCACGACCTGGGCAAGCAGGTGATCGGCGGGCAGCGCGATGCGCTGCACGCGTTTCGCTCGGCGACGATGGCGGCACGAACGCTGCCCCATGTCGGCTTTCCCGCCCGCGACGCCTACCCGACGGGGCTCGAGCACTGGACGCAGCGGGTGCTGAGCGCGTCCGTGGCAGCACCCGACGGCAAGGGATCGATTCCCGACAATCGAGCGCTGCCGAAGATCCTGCAGGGCCTTGATCAGCTCTTCGACGCTGGATCGCCCGCCTCGCTCATCGTACAGGCCGTGCTGCTGCACCAATCATTGAACGTGGTGCCGGAATGGCCAAATCCGTGCAGCCTGACCGACGAAGAACGGCCGCTCTGCATCCGCCCGACGCTGCTGCCGCTGCTGGAAGCCATGATGCTCGTCGACAGCGACGCCTGGCAGCTCTTCGATCCGGCCAGCAAGTTGAAGTTTCGCCAGAGCACGCTGGCGGTCTTCGCCAGCGTACGCCAGCAGGTGGCCGGTTGATGGAATGAAAACGCGTCGCGGTGGGCGACAGGCCGAACTCCCAGCGCGGGTCTACGGCGTGAGGGTTGCGTCAGCCCGCGCGCTGCGCGCCGCAATCGTCAGCACCCAGCCGCCACTGATGAACAGCACCAGGATCGAGAGGATCGACAGGCGCTGATCGTGCGTGACCGCCGCGGTCACGCCAACGAGAACCGGCCCGACGATCGCCGAAGCCTTGCCCATCATGTTGTAGAAGCCGAAGAATTCCGACGACTTGCCCTCCGGCACCAGCCGACCGTAGTAACTGCGGCTCAACGACTGGATGCCGCCCTGCACCAGCCCGATTACGACGGCGAGCACGAAGAAATCGGCCACGTCGTCGACGAAATAGGCGAAACACGTGGCCGCAATGTAGACGGCGAGCGCGATGAAGATGCCGTTCAGTGCACCGATCCGGCGCCCGAGCCAGCCATAGGCGAGTGCAGCGGGGAAGCCGACGAACTGCGTGAGCAGCAACGCCTTGATCAGGCCACCCTGGTCCAGGCCGAGCGACATGCCGTAGTCGATCGCCATCTTGATGATCGTGTTCACGCCGTCGATGTACAGGACGTAGGCGATCAGGAACAGCATCAGCGACCTGTAACGGCGGATCTCGCCGAGCGTCGTGCGCAACTCCGCGAAGCCGAGCCGGATCGCTGCGCGGGCACTGACAGGCGCCTTCGTCGCCGCCTTCTCGCGCACGAAAAACACGCACGGCAGCGCGAAGACGAACCACCAGATCCCGGTCATGACGAACGACACGCGCACGGCCTCGCTCGCATTGGCCAGGCCGAACCACGCCGGCTGCAGCGTCATCAGCACGTTCACGGCGAACAGCAGCCCGCCGCCGAGATAGCCGAGGGAGTAGCCGAAACCCGAAACGACGTCGTATTCGTCGGGCTCGGCCACGTGCAGCAACAGCGAGTCGTTGCAGACGATGCCGCCCCAGAAACCGAGCGACGCGATTACGTAGAGCGCTGCCGCTCCCAGCCAGTGGCCTTGCGCGACCAGCGCCAGGCCCGCCGTGGCGGCAGCGCCGAGTACCGTGCACATCATGAGTAGTCGTACGCGCGAACTGCTGCGGTCCGCGATCGCACCGAGGACGGGCGCCAGCAGCGCGACAATCAGGCTCGCGATGCCGCTGGTCACGCCCAGGCGGAACGTACTCTCGGTGGCGACGACGCCCGCGTTCCAGTATTGCTTGAAAAAGACCGGGAAGAAGCCGGCCATCACGGTGGTCGCGAACGCGGAATTGGCCCAGTCGTAGAACGCCCAGGACAGGACCGGCCGGCGGCGCAGGACGGCCTTGCTGGTCACTCCTCGCTCACGCCGCGCTCGCCAGGTGTTCGCGCGTCTCGCGGAAGGTGACGTCGGGCCAGCGCTCGAGGGTCAACTGCAGGTTGACGCGTGTCGGCGCCAGGTACACCAGCGCGCCGGAATGATCGAGCGCGAGGTTGTCGTAGGCCTTGTCGCGGAACTCCGCGAGTTTCTTCGCGTCCTGGCAGTACACCCAGCGCGCGGTGTAGACGCTGATCGCGTCCCAGCTGGCCTGAACCGAGTATTCGTCCTGCAGGCGGAACGCGACCACGTCGAACTGCAGCTGGCCGACGGCGCCGAGGATCAAGTCGTTGTTGCGCAGCGGCCGGAAGAGCTGCGTGGCGCCCTCCTCGCACAACTGGTCCAGCCCCTTCTGCAGCGCCTTCATGCGCAGCGGGTCCCGCAGCACCACGCGACGGAACAGTTCCGGCGCGAAGTTCGGGATGCCCGTGAACATGATCTTTTCGCCCTCGGTCAGCGTGTCGCCGATGTTGATCGTGCCGTGGTTGTGCAGGCCGATGATGTCGCCGGCGTAAGCCTCGTCGGTGTGCTGCCGGTCGGCCGCGAGGAAGGTCACGGCGTCGCCGACGCGGATTTCCTTGCCGTGGCGCACGTGGAAGAGCCGCATACCCTTGCGGTAGCGACCCGAGCAGATGCGCATGAACGCGATGCGGTCGCGATGACCGGGATCCATGTTGGCCTGGATCTTGAAGACGAAGCCCGCGAGCGCGTCCTCGTGCGGGTCGACCTCGCGGGTCGTGGTCTCGCGCGCCTGGGGAGCGGGCGCGATCTCGACGAACGCGGACAGCAGCTCGGTCACGCCGAAGTTGTTGATCGCCGAGCCGAAGAACACCGGCGTCTGCCGGCCTGCGCGATATTCCTCGAGATCAAACGTGTGCGACGCGCCCCGCACCAGTTCGACTTCGTCGCGGTAGGCTTGCGCACGGTCGCCGAGGAATTCAGAGGCCTCGGGGCTGGCAAGCCCCTCGATGATCTCGTTGGTGCCGGCGCGGCCCTTCTCGCCCGCCTGGTACGCGTAGATGCGGTCCTCGAGCAGGTGGTAAATGCCGGCGAGTGCGCGCCCCATGCCGATCGGCCAGGTGACTGGCGCGCAGGTGATCTTCAGCACGCGTTCGATCTCGTCGAGCAGTTCCGTCGGCTCGCGGCCCTCGCGGTCGAGCTTGTTGATGAACGTCATGATCGGCGTGTCGCGCAGCCGGCAGACTTCCATCAGCTTGATGGTTCGCTCTTCGACGCCCTTCGCGCAGTCGATGACCATGAGCGCCGAGTCGACCGCCGTGAGCGTGCGGTACGTGTCCTCGGAAAAGTCTTCGTGGCCCGGCGTGTCGAGCAAATTGACCATGCGGCCCTGGTATGGGAACTGCATGACGCTCGAGGTCACGGAAATGCCGCGCTGCTGTTCGAGCGCCATCCAGTCGGACGTCGCGTGGCGGGTGGCCTTGCGGCCCTTGACGGTGCCGGCGAGCTGGATCGCACCCCCGAACAGCAGCAGCTTTTCGGTGAGGGTGGTCTTGCCGGCGTCGGGGTGCGAAATGATGGCGAAGGTGCGGCGACGCGCCACTTCGTCGAGCGGTTGAGTCATCCGGCGGATTTTACCGACAATGTGAGCTTGAGGACCAATGCATCCTCGCGCCCGACCTCGGCCTGGTAGTAAGCGCGGCGGCGCCCGACCTCGATGAACCCCAGCGACTGGTACAACGCGATCGCGTGCGGATTCGACGGCCGCACCTCGAGAAACACGTCCTGCATGCCCGCCTGGACCGAACGCTCGAGCAGCAGCTGCAGCATGCGGCGACCGATGCCGCGCCCGCGCCCGTGCTCGGCCACGCAGATATTGAGCACGTGCGCTTCCCCCGCGCCCATGGCCACGATGCCGTAACCGACGATTTCACCCGCGCTTTCGGCCACCCGGCAGAGGTACCCGACGCGCAGGCAGTCGCGGAAAATGCCTTCGCTCCAGGGATACGGGTACGACGACCGCTCGACGGCGCCGACGCCCGGCACGTCGAAAGGAGTCATCGCGCGAAACCGCACGAGGTTGTCGGAGTGGGGCTCCGGCGTGACCTCGGCCGAACTCACGGCCGGGCTCCGGCGGCTGACTCCTGTTGCAACCGGCCGAACAGCTGCTGCGCATGCAGCAGATCCTGCCAGGACTTGCGCTTTTCGCCGGGACTGCGCAACAGGTAGGCCGGGTGATACGTGACCACCACGGGCCACGACCTGGCGCCGAACGAGTGCACCTTGCCGCGCAGCTTGGCGATCGGCGTCTCGGTCGCCAGCAGGTTCTGGGCGGCGATGCGCCCCACGGCGATGATCAGCGTCGGATCGACCAGGCTCACCTGCCGTTCAAGGAAACCGCGGCAGCTGGCGGCCTCGCCGGGCTTCGGGTCGCGATTGTCCGGCGGGCGGCACTTGAGCACGTTCGCGATGAATACGTCCTCGCGACGCAGGCCCAGCGCGCGAATCATCGAGGTCAACAACTGCCCCGCACGACCGACGAACGGCTCGCCCTGCTTGTCTTCCTCGACGCCGGGCGCTTCGCCGATGAACATCCAGCGTGCCCGCGGGTTGCCGACTCCGAACACCGTCTGCGTGCGCGTGGAGTGCAGTTCGCAACGCTGGCACGCGGCGACCGCAGCCCGCAGTTCATCCCAGTCCAGGTTCGCCGCAATGTCCGGCTGCGGTGCGGACACCGGCGCGCGACGCACGACGACGGGCGACGGTGCCGGCGCTGCCGCGGTCGGGCCCGCTGGCGCAGTGGCCTCAGCGGTGACCGCGGCCTGCCACGGTGGCGTGCTGCGCGGAACATAGACGTCCACGCCCAGCGCCTGCAGGTATGCCGCCTGGCGCGCACTCACCATGCAATCAGCCCCTCGTCTCCGGCCGCGGGCGACGACCGCGACGCAGCCGGCGCCACGCCCACCACAGTGGGCCGGAGCTGGCGTAGACCGCGAACAGGGCGAACAGCATTTCCGGCGGGCTCGAGCCGACGAGGACGAACCCCAGCGGCACCAGCACGATGAAAGCGACCGGGATGCGTATGCGCGGATCGAGGTCCTTGCCGCTCAGGTAGCGGAACTTGCTGACCATCAGGCTGCCCGCGATCAGCGCGACCGCGAAAGCCAGGATCAGGTCGCGCAGACCTTCACGCTGCAAGGATTCCAGCATCCAGACGAAGCCCGCAAGGACGGCGGCACCCGACGGACTCGGCAACCCCTCGAAGAAACGCTTGTCGGCCGAGTCGACCTTGGTGTTGAAACGCGCCAACCGGATGGCGACGCAAGCGGTGTAGAAGAACGTCGCCAGCCAGCCGAGTCGTCCCCAGAGGAAGCCGTACTCGGCGATGCGAGCCACGCCCCACTGGTACGCCACGACGGCCGGTGCCAGGCCGAAAGCCACCATGTCCGAGAGGCTGTCGAACTGTGCGCCGAAGTCGCTCTGCGTGTTGGTCCAGCGCGCAATGCGGCCGTCGAGGCCGTCGCAGACCATGGCAATGAAAATCGCCATGCCGGCACGGTCGAAATTGCCGTCCGTCGCAGCCACGATCGCGTAAAAGCCCGAGAACAGGACCGCAGTCGTGAACAGGTTGGGCAGCAGGTACACGCCGCGATTGCGCGGACGCGGCCGGGCAGCGTCCGTCGCGGAAGATTCAGTCGTCATGGGTGGCGCCGCCTGGCGGGTGGGTGCGGCCTCCATGATAGGTAGCGCGGCCTATTCGCACAACGCAGCATTGCTGTGCGCCCGGGCGAGGCCGGGGCAGCCGGCCTGCTCTGGTACCATGGGACCGTTTTTTCTGCCCTCCGGACGCGAAATGCGACTCTCGACCTATCCCGTGACGACCCTGCGCGACGTTCCCGCCGATGCGGAGGTCGTCAGCCACCAGTTGATGCTGCGCGCCAGCCTGATCCGCCGCCTCGCCGGTGGCATGTACACGTGGCTACCCATCGGGCTACGGGTGTTGCGCAAGGTCGAGACCATCATCCGCGAGGAGATGAACCGCGCCGGTGCGTTCGAAGTGCTGATGCCGACCATGCAGCCCGCCGAGCTGTGGATCGAATCCGGCCGCTGGGACCAGTTCGGCCCGGAGCTGTTGCGCATCAAGGACCGGCACGACCGCTCGTTCTGCTTTGGCCCGACGCATGAAGAAGTGATCACGGACATCGCGCGCCGGGAACTCAAGAGCTACCGCCAGCTGCCGGTCAATTTCTACCAGATCCAGACCAAGTTTCGCGACGAGATCCGGCCGCGTTTCGGCGTGATGCGCGCACGTGAATTCACGATGAAGGACGCGTACTCGTTCCACCTCGACGATGCTTCGCTCGAGGACGGGTACCAGGCCATGTACCGGGCGTACACGGCCATCTTCGAGCGCCTGCAGCTCCGATTTCGCGCCGTCCGCGCGGACACGGGCAGCATCGGCGGCAGCGCGTCACAGGAATTCCACGTCCTGGCCGACTCGGGCGAGGACGCGATCGCGTTCTCTGACGGCGACGATTACGCCGCGAACCTCGAAATGGCCGAGGCGCTTGCACCCGCAACACCGCGCGGCGCGGCAACGGCACCCCTGCAGAAGGTGGCGACGCCGAAGGTCCGCACGATCGACGACCTCGCGAAATTTCTCGGCGTCAGCGCCGACCGGTGCATGAAGACGTTGCTGGTCGCAGGCGACACGGGCGGCGCCGTCGCGATGATCGTCCGTGGTGATCACGAACTGAACGCCGTGAAGGCGCAGAAGCTGCCGGGCGTGGCGTCGCCGCTGCGCATGGCGAGCGTCGAAGAAGTGCTCGCGACGGCGGGCTGCGAACCCGGCTTCATCGGTCCCCTGGGACTGGCGTGCAAGGTGTATGTGGACCGCTCGGCTGCCCAGATGTCGGACTTCGTCTGCGGCGCCAACGAACGCGACATGCACTTCACCGGCGCGAACTGGGGTCGCGACTTGCCGGAGGGCGAGATCGTCGACCTCCGCAATGTGATCGCCGGCGACCCGAGCCCGACCGGCAGGGGCACGCTCGGCATCGCGCGGGGCATCGAGGTGGGTCATATCTTCCAGCTGGGCCGCAAATACAGCGAGGCCATGAATGCCACCGTGCTCGACGAGCAGGGCAAGTCCGTGACCATGGCCATGGGCTGCTACGGCATCGGTGTGACGCGCGTCGTGGCGGCGGCCATCGAACAGAATCACGATGAGCGCGGCATCGTCTGGCCGGAACCGATCGCACCCTTCGACGTGTCAATCATCCCGATCAACCTGCAGAAGTCCGCCCGCGTCCAGGCAGCGACCGAAGCGCTGTACGCGGAATTGACGGCGGCCGGCTTCGAGGTCGTGCTCGACGACCGCGACGCGCGCCCCGGCGTGAAATTCGCCGACGACGAACTCATCGGAATTCCGCATCGCATCGTCATCGGCGACAAGGGCCTCGAACGCGGCATGCTCGAATACAAGCGCCGCCGTGACGGCCTGGCGGCCGACGTGCCGTTGACCGAAGCAGTGGCCTTCCTGCACGACAAGCGGGGCATCCCACGCCCCTGAGCCTCATGCGCTGCACGACCGCCGTCGCCCTGCTGTTGTTCGCCGCCTGCGCCCTGCCCTGGGCAGCCGCCCGCGCCGATCGCCAGATGGACCCGGAATTGCGCGGCGTGATCGCGGCGGCAATCGAGCCGACGCGCTGTTTCGACGACAAGTACGAGCGCGCGGTGTGGTTCGCGACGATGGAGCCGCGCCTGACACGCTACGTCGGGGACGAGAAGGAACGCGAGCAGATCCTGCATTCCGTCCACTGCGAGGCGAAGCGCGTCAACATCCCGCCGGAACTCGTGCTCGCCGTGATGGACGTCGAGAGCCGTTTCGACCGTTTCGCGATCTCGTCCGCCGGCGCCGTGGGCCTGATGCAGGTCATGACGTTCTGGCCGCGGGAACTCGGCATGACGAACGATCAACTCGTGCGCATTCCGGACAACGTGCGCATGGGCACGACCATCCTCAGCTACTACCTGCGCAAGGAACGCGGCAACTACCAGCGGGCGCTGCAGCGCTACAACGGCAGCCTGGGCCGTCCGAAGTATTCGGACATGGTCATCGACCGGTTGGCGTCGCGCTGGACGGTTGCGAACTGAACGGCAAGCAGACGTCAGGACGTGCGAAACGCCTCCGGCCAGGGCTGGACTGATTCCACGGTGAGTTCTTCGATTTCCACCGCAATGACGTGCGCGGAGGGCGGGCCTTGCCAGAGCCAGGCACACAGCGCTTCGACGGCTGACCGCTGGCCGCAGGCGAGCACTTCGACCCGTCCATCCGGCAAGTTGCGCGCGTGCCCGGTGATGCCCAGGGCCTCGGCGCGGGAACGGGTGCTGGCCCGGTAAAACACGCCCTGGACGCGACCGGTGACCGAGCAACGACACGCGATCAAGGTGGCTGGGACGCCTTTGCGGTTTCGGCGAGACCGCGGGCTTCGACGGCCCTGGTGCGGGCAAGTTCAGCCTCGTCGCGCGCTGCCCGGTAATCACCGCGCCGCAGGTGGCTTTCCGCGCTCTTCAGCAACTGCTTGGCCTCGTCCATGACTGCGGGGGCGGTGGCAGCGGCACCCGCGTGCTCCGCGGCGCGAATCGCCTGCCGCGCATTGCTCATTTCCTGCACCGGCGCGCCGGCGCAACCGCTCAACACCGCCCCGTAAAGCAGTGCAGAAGCCAGTAAAAGCGGCAGGAATACGCGCGGCAACTGAAGAAAACCCTGTAAAGAACGGCAGCCCGAGACGACCGTAACAAGCGGTCCCTGTACCGTCAAGGCTCGTGGACCTAGAATCCGCGCGCCGGATGCAGGACGAAACGTGTCGTCCAGACCCAAGGTCGGCTGTAACCATGACTGAAGTGCTCGTTCTCTACTATTCCCGGCACGGCGCCACGGCCGAAGTGGCCCGTCACATCGTGCGGGGCATCGAATCGGTCGCGGGCGTCACGGCCCGGTTGCGCACGGTGCCGACCGTTTCGCCGTCTACGCAGGCCACCGCTGCGGCCGTCCCGGACGCGGGTCCACCGTATGCGACCCTCGACGACCTGACCGAATGCGACGGCCTGGCGCTCGGCAGCCCCACCCGCTTCGGCAACATGGCAGCGGCGCTCAAGCACTTCCTGGACGGAACCAGTGCGCTGTGGCTGAACGGCGCGCTCGACCGCAAACCCGCGGCGGTCTTCAGCTCGACGTCGTCGATGCACGGTGGGCAGGAGTCCACCCTGCTGACGATGATGATTCCCTTGCTGCACCACGGCATGTACCTGGTCGGCCTGCCCTACACCGCGCCGGCCCTGAACCGTACTCGCACGGGGGGGTCGCCCTATGGGGCCACTCACCTGGCCGTGCAGGGCGCGTCGCAGCCGAAGCTGAGTGATGACGAACGCGAGCTCGCACAATTGCTCGGGCGTCGGCT
The DNA here is from genome assembly GCA_963846315.1 of uncultured Gammaproteobacteria bacterium. Taxonomy (GTDB): domain Bacteria; phylum Pseudomonadota; class Gammaproteobacteria; order Steroidobacterales; family Steroidobacteraceae; genus RPQJ01. Next base: position 81,235 of record CAWJVM010000002.1, on the reverse strand, counting down.
GGCGGAACTGGCAGTGGCAGCGGGTGCCGTGCGCCGTGGTTGATCCCGTGCCGACGATCGCTGCAACCCGCGACCCAGGCCCGGACCGCGCACGGCGCTTTTCGCTGCTGCTGCTCGCCGCATTGGCCGCCGTCTCGTTGCGCACCGCTTTCGAGGGTGAGCGCAGCGCGTTGGGGTTCTGGCTGCTCGCGTTCGTCCTGCTGGCGCCACTGGCGATCGCCGTGCCGGGCTTGATCGCGCGCAACCGGCGTACCTATGCCTGGGCCACGCTGTGCATCACGCCCCACTTCATCTATGCGCTGACTGAGATCGTCGCCAATCCCGCGATCCGCGAACTCGCGGCGTCGATCCTGGTGTTGAGCCTCGGGCTCGCCGTGGCGCTGGTCGCGTACCTGCGACTCACCCGGGCGGACGGACGGTGAGGGCGTTCGTTCCGGGTTGTTGCCGGGAGAGCGAATAGCAGACAGTCGACGATTGCGAGACTGCGCCGACTGACCCCCAACCCCTAGGCCCTATCCCCTGGACCCTTCTCGAGCACGTTCCGCAGGAACGGCACCGTCAGCTTGCGCTGCGCCGCGAGCGACGCTTCATCGAGCTGGTCAAGGACTGCGAACAACGAATGCATGTTGCGCGGCAGGCGATGCACCAGGTACAGCGCCGCTTCTTCCGACAACTCGAGGCCACGGCCGGCTGCGCGAAAACGCAAGGCCTCGCACTGCCCTGCTTCGTCGAGTTCGGTGAGTTGATGCACGTCGGCCGCCAGCAGGCGCGAACGCAAGTCAGGCAACGTCAAGGGCAAACTCGCCGGCGGACCGTTGCTGGCGACAATGAGGCGTCCCGAGCCGTCCTGCAACAGCGTGTGCAGGCGAAAGATCGCCACATTCCACTCCGCAGCCGCCGCGACCGCATCGAGCCCGTCCAGGCAGACGAGTCCCAGCGTGTCGCACCCGTCGAGCATGGCGCTGGACGGTGCCAGCGCAAGGTCGACGTAAGCGGCCGCTTCGTTGCGCTCGCCCGCGTCCGCGCACGCGGCCTGCAGCAGGTGCGACTTGCCGGTGCCCGCGCGACCCCACAACCAGACGACGGGTGGCGCCGAAGGGCGCGAGCCACGGACGGCGGCGCACGCCTGCGCGTTCTCGCCGACGACGAAGCTGGCGAAGCGTGCGGTGTCGCGCAGCCGCATGCGCAGGGGTAATTGTTCCATCATCCGGGGCGGTAACCGCTCAGTGCCGTCGCGGCGCGCGCTCGCGCACGACGGCTTGCGCACGTCGCACATAGATCAGCGTGTAATCGATACCGCTGACGCAGGTCGAGAGCAGCACCGTTGCACCGAGCAGGATGACCGCCCATTCCGCCGGCCACCGGTACGCAGCGGCGGCAACGACAGCCAGGCAGAAGACGATCTGCGCGACCGTGTTCAGCTTGCTGGCAAAGGTCGGATTGCCATTGACCGGTCCGAACAACAGCTTGTACGTGAGCGCGCCGAAGGCGATCACGAGGTCGCGCAACAGGACGAGCCCCGTCAGCAGCCAGGGTACGTCGCCGTTTACGCTCAGGCAGATGAACACCGTCAGCAACAGCAGCTTGTCGGCGAGCGGGTCGAGGAACTTGCCGAGTTGGCTGGTCCAGCCGAAACGCTTGGCGAGGAAGCCATCGAGTGCGTCCGTGGATGCGGCCACTGCAAACAGCAGCATCACGTCGGCGTACCGTTCCTGCAGGATCCAGTGCGCAACGGGAAACACCATCAGGATGCGCAATACGCACAGCAGGTTCGGCAGGTGTCGCAGGCTCATGGCTGCCAGACGAAGTCCGGTGACTCCTGTGTCGCCGTCGTCGCCTCCGCGCGCGGGGCCGGCACCAGCCGCCCATCCAGCGCAACGATCCGCCGCAGCAGTTCGAGGTCGCCGCGGACGCCCAGGTCGAGCAGCGCCGTGCTGCCGGACAGCTCGCGCAACGACACGCTCCGCACCAGGCTCAAACCGTCCAGGTAGGTGGTCAGGCTGGCATACGCGCGCACGCCCGTGAGACCACCAATGCGCACGGGTACCGTGCTGACACCGCGCGTGGACGCGGGCGCGTAACGTGCCGCCAGGGTGTCGGCCGCGAGTCCTAGACCTGCCGCCGGCCCGCCCTGGCCACGTGCGGTCTGGCCCGCATGCCCGAAAGTCCAGCTGTAGCCCCCCGCTCCTGCGCTACCGAGCAGCACGGCCGCGGTTCCACCCGAGCTGGTCGCCCGGGTTCGCGCCGTGGCCGCATCGACGGTCTCGGCGGGCCAGGTCAACGGCACCCCCCGACCCTGGGCGGCCCGTTCGATTTCGATGCGCTCCGCTGGTCTTTCCGCTGCCGTGACCGCCCGCGCCCCGCCGGCGACGGACGGCGTGAACAGCAGCACGGTGACTGTGGGGCGCTCGGACGGCCACAGCGGCAAGCCGGCCTGTTGCAGCAACTGCTCCATGGCACGACCGTCGAAACCGACCTTGAGCATCCGGTCCGTGGACGTCGCGTATTGCTGGACAAAGCGCGTGGGGTCCGCCGCCGCTGCGGCGATGACAGGCGCGACACCGGCATCCCGCCTGCCTGAAGCACGCACCGCGGCGACCTTCAGGGCCTCGCCGAAGGCAACGGTCCGGTCGGCCTCGGCCGTGCTCTTGAGCGGCACCGTCGCCTGGTACAGCGCGACGTCGCCCCAGACCGCGGGCGTGACCAGGGGCGCAACCAGCAACAGCAGGAACTGCAGCCCCCGCGCGAACTTGCGCGCCGTTCCCTCGATGACAACGTTGGTGCAGTGGGCAATCATGTGATGGAGGAAGTCGGCGTCGGCGGCCGGTGTGTAAAATACCACAGCCTCGAGCCAGACCCCGGGGCGCCAACCCCCCCGGGAGCATCCGAAAAATGGCCGAGAGCCCGACCAGCAGCACCACCTATCGCGACGCCGGCGTCGACATCGAAGCAGGCGACGCGCTCGTCGACCGGATCAAGCCCGCCGTGAAGCGCTCGATGCGCCGCGAGGTGCTCGGGGGCATCGGCGGCTTCGGCGCGCTGGTCGAAGTGCCAATGGACCGTTTCAAGCGACCGGTCATGGTCTCGGGCACGGACGGCGTGGGGACCAAGCTGCGCCTGGCGATCGAGACCGGCCGTCACGACACGATCGGCATCGACCTCGTCGCGATGTGCGTCAACGACGTCGTCGTGCAGGGTGCTGAGCCCCTCTTCTTCCTCGACTACTACGCGACCGGCAAGCTGGACGTGGACACGGCGGAGCGCGTGATCAAGGGCATCGTCGAGGGCTGCCTGCAGGCGGGATGCGCGCTGGTCGGCGGTGAAACCGCGGAAATGCCAGGTATGTACGAAGGCGAGGACTACGACCTCGCAGGGTTCTGTGTCGGCCTCGTCGAAAAGGACCAGATCATCGACGGCACGCGCACTCGCGCGGGCGATGCGATCATCGGCCTCGCCTCCTCGGGCGCGCACTCCAATGGCTATTCGTTGATCCGGCGGCTGCTGGCGCTGGGCGGTGCCGGCCCCACGACACAACTCGACGGCAAGCTGTTGTACGACCTGCTGCTGGAACCCACGCGCATCTACGTCAAGTCGGTGCTGCAGTTGCTGCAGCAGTCCGTGCCGGTGCACAACATCGCACACATCACGGGCGGCGGTCCGACCGGCAACATTCCGCGCGTCATGCCCGCAGGGCTCGAGGCCGTCATCGACGCGAGGCTGTGGCCGCGACCAGTCGTGTTCGACTGGCTGCAGCGCGTGGGCAACGTCACGCGCGACGAGATGTATCGCACCTTCAATTGCGGGCTGGGTATGACCCTCTGCTTACCTGCCGGTGAGGCGGATCGCGCACTCGGCATCCTGCGCGCCTGCGGCGAGACGGCGTCCGTGATCGGCGAAGTCCGTTCTGGCAGTCGCGAGGTCGTCATCGTCGAATGACGGCTCCAATCCCGCTGCTGCGTGTCGTCGTGCTGGTGTCCGGGCGCGGCAGCAACCTCAAGGCCCTTGCCGCCGCCTCCGATGCCGGCGCGTTGCCGATCCGCATCGAAGCCGTGGTCAGCGACCGTGCGGACGCCGGTGCGCTGGACTGGGCCCGCAACCGCGGCATACCGGCCGCGGTGCTGTCGCCGCGCGACTTCGCCAGCCGCGAGGCTTACGGCTGCGCGCTCGGTGATCTCGTCGAGGGTTACGCACCGCAACTGGTGGTGCTGGCCGGATTCATGCGCATCCTGAGCGACGAATTCGTGCTCCGTTTTGCGGGCCGGATGCTCAACATCCACCCCTCCCTGCTGCCCCGCTACCCCGGCCTGCACACCCACCGCCGGGCGCTCGAGGCAGGCGACCGGCAGCACGGTGCCAGCGTCCATTTCGTGACGCCCGAACTCGACGGCGGTCCCGTGGTCATACAGGCGCAGGTTCCAGTATTGCCCGGCGACGACGAGGACACCCTCGCCGCGCGCGTCTTGTGCGAGGAACACGTCATTTATCCACGGTCTGTCGGCTGGTTCGCGGCCGGGCGACTCGCCCTCCGCGACGGCGTGGTGTGGCTGGACGGCAAGCCGCTGGACTCGCCTGTCATGCTCGGCAACGAAGGAAAGGAAGGTACGTGATGCGGCAGGTGACGAATGGGCGTGCACGAATTGCCATGATCGGCGCAGCTTGGCTGCTGGCTGCGTCAGGGGTCGCTGTGGCCGACTCGACGACCCCTGCCGCGGGGCTGCAGCCGTACACCGCCCGCTACCAGGTCAGCTATCGCGGGCTGAATGGCGGCGAGATCGAATCGAACTTCAAACGTGGCGCCACGGCCGGCCAGTGGCAGTACGAAACTCATATTTTTCCCACCTTGCTTGCCCGCGTTGCCATCAGTTCGCAGGCCCACGAACTGAGTGTGATCCAGGCAACTGCCGCCGGAATCCGCCCGTTGTCATTCAACTTCAACGACGGCTCGGCCAGTTCGGAGAAAGACGTCCGGCTGGACTTCGACTGGAAGGCGCTCACCGTCACCGGCATTTTCGAGGGCAAGCCCGTGTCGCTGCCACTCACGCCCGGCACGCACGACACGTCGTCAGTGCAGGCGGCGATGATCCAGGAACTGCTGGCCGGCCGGAAACCGCAGAGTTTCAAGATCATCACGGGCGGCAAGCTGCGCGAATACCGCTACTGGCCTGAAGGCACGCAGCAGGTCATGACACCTTACGGGCAGGTCGAAGCCGAGGTCTGGGCGAGCCAGCGGACCGGATCGAACCGCGTCACCAAGACCTGGCACCCGGCGTCGCTGGGCTACGTGCCGGTGCAGGCGATCCAGTACCGCAAGGGCAATCCGGAAGTGCAGATGAAGCTCGTTCGCCTGCAGCGGCAGGCGAACTAGGGTATGGGGGAAAGGGGTTAGGGGTTAGGGGTTAGTCGGAATACGCAGCTCCGCCTCTGAAATACAGATTCTTGCCTGGGCGCTTTCGGAGTGATGCTGCACCCGATGTCGCAGCTGCACCTCCGACTAACCCCTAACCCCTAACCCCTAACCCCTAACTCCTAACCCCTTTCCCCTGGCGTCACGGGCCGCAGGCTACGCCTTCGGCAACGTCACGCCCTTCTGCCCCTGGTACTTCCCGCCGCGATCCTTGTACGAAGTTTCGCAGACTTCGTCGGACTCGAAGAACAGCATCTGCGCCACGCCTTCGTTGGCGTAGATCTTCGCGGGCAGCGTCGTCGTGTTCGAGAACTCGAGCGTCACGTGCCCCTCCCATTCGGGTTCGAGCGGCGTCACGTTGACGATGATGCCGCAGCGCGCGTAGGTCGACTTGCCGAGGCACACCGTCAGCACGCTGCGCGGGATGCGGAAGTATTCGACCGTGCGCGCCAGCGCGAACGAATTCGGCGGGATGATGCAGACCGGCCCGTCGAAATCGACGAACGAACCGTGGTCAAAATCCTTCGGGTCCACGATGGTCGAATTGATGTTGGTGAAGATCTTGAATTCGGCCGCGCAACGCACGTCGTAACCGTAGCTCGACGTGCCGTACGAAACGATGCGCTGGCCGTCGACGACACGCACCTGGCCGGGCTCGAAAGGCTCGATCATGCCGTGGCTCGTGGCCATGCGCCGGATCCAGCGGTCTGATTTGATACTCACGGCTTGCTGCTCACGGTCAGGTGTCCTCGACGGTGATCGTGGGAAAACCCGCCGCGCCAAGCGCGGCGACGGAAAGCCTTGCCGCCGTGCGGCGGGCCGTCTCCAGGTAGGCGATGCCGATACGACTGCCCGGCTCGGCGATCACCGTCGGCCGGCCGCCGTCCGTTTCCTCGCGAATGCGGATGTCGAGCGGCAACTGGCCCAGCAGGCTCACGCCGTATTGCTCCGCCATGCGCGCACCGCCGCCGCTGCCGAAAATCGGTTCCTCGTGGCCGCAGTTCGAGCACACGTGGGTGCTCATGTTCTCGACGATGCCGAGCACCCGCACGTTCACCTTCTGGAACATGCGCAAGCCCTTGCGGGCATCGAGCAACGCGATGTCCTGCGGGGTGGTCACCACCACCGCTCCGCTCACCGGCACGCGCTGCGACAGCGTCAGCTGGATGTCGCCCGTACCGGGCGGCATGTCGACGACCAGGTAATCGAGTTCGCCCCAGTCGGTATCGCTGATCAGCTGCTGCAGGGCCTGCGTGACCATCGGGCCGCGCCAGACCATCGGCTGCTCCTCCTCGATCAGGAAGCCGATCGACATGACCTTGATCCCGTGCGCCTCGAGCGGCTGGATGCGCTTGCCGTCGTGACTGACCGGCCGTTGGCCCTGCAGACCCATCATGCGGGGCTGGCTCGGCCCGTAGATGTCGGCATCCAGCAAGCCAACCCGGGCCCCGTCGAGCGCCAGGGCCAGGGCCAGGTTGACCGCCGTGGTGGACTTGCCGACACCACCCTTGCCCGACGCTACCGCAATGACGTTGCGGATGCCGGGCAGCGGCTGGAGCTGGCCCTGCGCGACGTGGGTGGCCACTTGCCAGCCGACCGTCACGGTGGCATCCGCCAGACCCGGAGTCTGGTGCAGCAGGGCTTCCAGTGCGACGGCCAGCGTGGGAGCGTAGCCCCCCGCCGGGAACCCCAATTCAACCTCCACGACGGGCCGGCCGGCCAGCAACCTGACGGACTTCACAGCTTTGGCTGCGCCGAGAGGCATCCCCAGATAGGGTTCGACATAATTCGCGACCAAGAGGCGGGCCTGGGCGAGTCGATCGTCCTGCATTCGGGGATCCGTCGAAACAGTGGGGGCGGCATGCGCCGGAGATTGCGGATTGTAGCGGAAACAGACAGCACTCGACGCCGGGTCGGCACCCCGCGGGGCGTCGGGCCTGCATGGCATAATGTGCCGGCTTTGGCCCCACCGGTGGCGCCAGCGCGACGTTGAACCCATTCACCGGACGAGGCCCGTCCCCGCCCGTGACCAGATGATGATCCACCCACGTCGCCCATGAGCTTCCTCACCAACATGCGGGCCGACCGTCTGATCGCCGAGATCAAGGCGGCCGACAGCAAGGATAGCCACCGCGCGACGCTGGAAAAGCTCGTGCAACTCGGGCCGTCAGCCATCCCCCGCGTGCTCGACGCGCTCGCCAGCGCGGACAAGCAGGAAACCACCGACTTCGTCGCCGTGCTCACCGCCCTGCTCGACAACAAGACATTTCCCGTCGTCGCGGCCGGCCTGACCGAGGGCAACCAGCGCACGGTGGCGGGCGCCGCAACGGCACTATCCAGTTCGCGCAACTACGCGGCTAACCTGCTCTTCGGGTTGCTCGACCAGCCGACGATGCCGAAAGGCACGATCGTCGGCATCATGACCGCGCACAAGACCCGCCTCAACGCACGGGACGTACTGCAGCGCGCCTACAACCAGGACGCGGCCGAGAAAGCGGCGATGTTCCGCATCGTCGCCGACATTGCCGATGACAGCATCATCCCCGAGATGCTGAGCCGCCTCGAAGGCAAGGATCCGATCGCGCGCACGCACATCATCAACATCCTGGCCCGCTTCAACCGGCCCGACGTGGCCGTGGCCATGCAGCGGCAGCTCAAGGACACCAACAAATTCGTGCGGCAGGCGGTGCTGAACGCACTCGCTGGCTTCGAGGGCAACGTCGACGTCGGCCTGCTGTGCGAAGTCCTGCGCGATCCCGACGTCGAGACGCAGCAGAAGGCGATCGCGGCCGTCGTGCGCGCCAATCACCCGGACACGATGCGGCACCTGATCGCCGTGCTGCGCGATGAAGATGAGAATGCCCGGCGCGCCGCAGTCGAAGTGCTGAACGAGATCGGCACGCCGGCGCACGTGAAGGCCCTGCTGCAGTCGATCAAGGACGACGACTGGTGGGTGCGCAGCCGCGCGGCCGACGCGTTGGCCAAGATCGGCGGTCCGCGCGTGATCGAAGCGGCGCTCGAATTGATCCGCGACCAGGACGAGGACGTCCGCCGTGCGGCGATCGAGATCCTGAACCAGACCAAGGACGAGCGCGCGATCAGCTTCCTGATCGAAGCCATCCGCGACAACGACTGGTGGGTGCGCGAACGTGCGGTCGACGCGCTCGCCGAGATCGGCAGCCCGCGCGCGCTGCCGACGCTGCTCGACCTGCTGCGCACCGGTGACGATCGCTCGCTGCCCACCGTGGTACGCGCCGTCGGCAAGCTCGGCGATCCGTCTGTGATCCCGCGCCTGATACCGCTGCTCGAAAGCCCGTCGAAGGAAGCGCGGCTCGAGATCATCACCGCACTCACGCGCCTGGTGGACGACAATTCGGCCGACGTCGTGCGCGCCCGCCTGGAATCGTTCGGCAGCGAATCGGCGGACCCGACGATCAGCCATGCCGCGATGCGCGCGGTCGAGGACATGGATGCACGCTTCTCGACCGGTGTGCGTGACGCGCAGCAAGGCGCGGGGCGCCTGGCCGAGCCGTCGCGCACCCTGCTCGCCGAGAAGCCGGACTTCGACGGCCTCGCGCGCCAGGCTGCGCCGTCGCAGCGGCTCGACATCTCCGCCCTCAACCCAGGCGACGTCCTCGAAGGCCGCTACAAGTACCTGCAGAAGATCGGCAAGGGCGCCTTCGGCACCGTGCTGCTGATGGAGGACACGGTCGTCGACGAGCGGCTGGTACTCAAGTTCCTGAACCCGAACGTCTCGCAGGACGAGGAGATGATGAAGCGGTTCGTGCACGAACTGCGCTACTCGCGCAAGATCACGCACCGCAACGTCATCCGCATCTACGACTTCCTGTTCATCCGTGGCAACTACGCGATCTCGATGGAGTATTTCCCGTCGCACACGCTCGGTCACGAGATCAACGACAAGCCGTTGCCGCTGGACAAGGCCGTCCGCTTCGCGATGGACATCGCCACCGGCATGGCGGTGGCGCACCAGTCCGGCATCATCCACCGCGACCTGAAGCCCGCCAACGTCCTGATCGACGATACGGGCCTGGTCAAGATCGTCGACTTCGGCGTCGCCGCCGCGCAGCAGCAGGGCGACACCCAGCTCACCAAGACCGGTTATGTGATCGGGTCGCCGAAATACATGGCGCCCGAACAGATCCTGGGCAAGAAGGTCGACGAGCGTGCCGACGTCTACTCGCTTGGCGTGTTGCTGTATGAGATGCTCACCGGGGAGCCGCCCTACCGCCGCGGCGACCACATGGCGGTCATGTACCAGCACGTCCAGGGCAAGGCGAAGCCGCCGATCGAGGTGAACGCTTCGATTCCGCCGGGACTGTCGGAGATCGTCATGAAGTCGATGGCCGTGGACAAGGCGCGCCGCTTCCAGACCATGGACGAGCTGCGCTCCGCGCTCGAACGTTACCTCTGAGGCCGCCTTGGCGCGCATCGACGCATTCCTGAAACTCGGCGCCTCGCAAGGCTGCTCGGACGTCCACCTGGCGGTCGGCGTGCCGCCGATGCTGCGCATGAACGGCGACCTGCTGCCGATCAAGTTCCGCAACCTGGCCGAGGCCGAACTCGAAAGCTACGTCACGGAGATCCTGACGCCCACCCACCAGGAGCAATTCAGGAAGGGCCACGACATCGATTTCTCGTACGTCTCCGAGGACAACGCGCGTTTCCGCGTCAACGTCTTCCGCAAGGAGACCGGAGTCGGCGCCGTGTTTCGCGCGATCCCGAGCGACGTGCCGTCGCTCGACTCGCTCAACCTGCCGCCGGTGGTCAGGAAATTCTGCGACTTCCACCAGGGCATGGTGCTGGTCACGGGCTCGACCGGCACCGGCAAGTCGACGACGCTCGCGGCCATGATCGACCACCTGAACAAGACTCGCCGGCTCAACATCATCAGCCTCGAAGACCCGATCGAGTTCGTCCACAGCAGCAAACAGTCGCAGGTGATCCAGCGCGAGCTGCACACGCACCTGCCCTCCTTTGCCGAAGGCGTGCGTGCCGCCATGCGCGAGGATCCGGACGTGATCCTGGTCGGCGAACTGCGCGACGCCGATACGGTGCGCTGGGCGATGACCGCGGCGGAGACGGGACACCTCGTGCTCGGCACGCTGCACACGACCAGCGCGGTGAAGACGATCGACCGCATCGTCGACGCGCTGCCGGCGGAGGAGCGCGAGCAGACCAAGAGCTTCCTGTCGCAGAGCCTGCTCGGCGTCGTCTCCCAGTTCCTGGTGCGCACGCCCGACCTGCGTGGTCGCAAGGCCATCTGCGAGGTGATGGTCATGAACCGCGCGATCGGCAAGCTCATCACGTCCGAGCAGTCGCACATGATCCCGTCGCAGTTGCAGACGGGCCGCGACGTCGGCATGCAGACACTCGACCAGGCCCTGCTCGCCGCCATCCAGGCGCGCGAGATCGATCCGGAGGACGCGTTCGGTTACGCAATCGACAAGAAGTCGTTCGCCCGCTACATCCCCGAGGGCACGGCGACGCTCAAGGCCGACGTGACGCAGGGCCTCTGATGTCCACCGACACCACGACCCAGCTCAATCCCGAGGCACCGCAGCACACGCCGCGGCGCATCGACGAGTTCCTGATGGAAGTCCTGAAGCGGGGTGGCTCTGACCTGCATTTTGTCGCGGGCGATCCGCCGCGCATCCGGCTCAATGGCGAGCTGCTGACGCTGCGCGATGCGCCACTCGAGAAGCAGTTCGTGCACGACACGATCATGGACTTCATCACCCGCCGCGCGCAGCAGCAGCTCGAGGAAAAAGACGGCGCCGATTTTGCCTATTCGATCCCGGGTGTTTCGCGTTTCCGCGTGAACGTGTTCCGGCACATCGGCGGGCTCGGTGTCGTGCTGCGAGCGATCCCTTCGAAGGCGCTGACGCTCGAACAGCTCAACCTGCCCCCGGCCGTGCGCAGCCTGTGCCGCGTCAACAACGGCCTGATCCTCGTGACGGGCAAGACCGGCTCGGGCAAGTCGACGACGCTCGCCGCGATGATCGACGACATCAACGCCCGCGAAAAAGGCCACATCCTCACGATCGAAGACCCGATCGAGTTCGTGCATCCGCGCAAGAACTGCCTGGTCAGCCAGCGCGAGGTCGGCCTGCACAGCCCTGGTTTTGCTGACGCACTGCACTCGGCCCTGCGCGAAGACCCGGACATCGTGCTGGTCGGCGAATTGCGCGACCTCGAGACGATCAGCATCGCGGTCACGGCGGCCGAGATGGGCATCCTCGTGATGGGCACCCTGCACACCAATGGTGCCGCGCCCACCGTGGACCGCATCGTCAATGCCTTCCCCTCCGACAAGCAGGGGCACGTGCGGACCATGCTGTCGACTTCGCTGCGCGGCGTGATCTCGCAACAGCTGATCATGCGCGCCGACAAGCGCGGGCGGGTCGCGGCGCTCGAGATCCTGATCAACACGCCGGCCGTTTCCAACCTGATCCGCCAGGGCAAGCTCGACCAGCTCGAGAACGCGATGCAGAGCGGCGCTGCCCATGGCATGCGGGTCATGGACTCGGCGGTCAAGGAACTGTTCGACAAGGGCGTGATCAGCGGCCGGTCGGCTTACGAAAAGGCCATGAACAAGCCGCAATTCGAGCAGTTCAAGGACATGGGTTAAGACTCCGATCGGTCGAGTTGCGCGTCGCACGCACGTTGCTACCGGTGAGCCCTCAGCGCACCGACCCGGGTCTGGAGGGCGCTTCGACAGGACGCCGTAAACCCGTCCCTGGGGGCTCCGGGCGCCGCGTCCATGCGGCGCACGGCCTGTCGAAACGCCCTTCAGACCCGGATCGATGCGCCGAAAGTGCGGTGGCAGCGGACCCATTGCTGCGGCGACGTGCGCCGTGCGAGCGCTCGCCCGTGGCGAGTGCGAGCTCAGGCGCGGTCGTACAGGCGGTGGATTCGGTGCGTCTCCCGCGCCGCGTGTCTGCCTTTCCAAGGCGCGGGAGACGCACCGAATCCGCCGCATGGTCCACCGAGACGGGTGCCTGTCTGCCCAAAGCGTGGGCGGCGAGCCAAGCCGTTCCGTGGCTCGACTGGCATAATTGACGGTCCTTCGACCCGGATCCCGCCGCCCCATGACCGCTCCCGCCAAGCGCACCCTGCTCGTCACCAGCGCGTTGCCCTATGCCAACGGCGCGCCGCACCTCGGGCACATCGTCGAATACGTTCAGACCGACATCTGGGTGCGATTCCAGCGCATGCGCGGCCACGATTGCCTGTTCATCTGGGCGAGCGACGCGCACGGCACGCCGATCATGCTCAAGGCGCGGCAGGAAGGCATCACGCCCGAGCAGCTGATCGAGCGCGTGGGCGCCGAGCAACGCCGCGACTTCGGTGAGTTCGACATCTCGTACGACAATTTCCACACTACGCACTCGGACGAGAACCGCGAAGTCACCTACGAGATCTATCGCCGGCTCGTGGCAGGCGGTCACATCCGGCGCGAGACGATCGTGCAGGCGTACGACGAGCAGGCGAAGATGTTCCTGCCGGATCGCTACGTGCGCGGCACGTGCCCCAGGTGCGGCGCACTCGACCAATACGGCGACAGCTGCGAAGTCTGCGGCGCCACCTACACACCGGCGGATCTCCTGAATGCCGTGTCCGTCGTGAGCGGCACCGCACCGGTGCAGAAGGAATCCGAGCACCTGTTTTTCAAGCTCGGCGACTTCGAGCCGATGCTGCGTGCCTGGACGGGCGGCGGCCGCCTCCAGTCCGCCGTCACGGCGAAACTCGGCGAGTGGTTCGGCGCGGGCCTGCGCGATTGGGACATTTCGCGCGACGAGCCCTATTTCGGTTTCGAGATTCCGGGCGAGACCGGCAAGTATTTCTACGTCTGGCTCGATGCGCCGATCGGCTACCTCTCGAGCCTCCTGCAGTACTGCCGCCGCACCGGGCGCGATTTCGACCAGTACTGGAAACCGGACAGCACGGCCGAGGTGTATCACTTCATCGGCAAGGACATCGTGTACTTCCACACGCTGTTCTGGCCGGCCGTGCTCGTCGGCGCGGGGTACCGTCCGCCGACGTCGGTATTCGCGCACGGCTTCCTGACCGTGAACGGACTCAAGATGTCCAAGTCACGCGGCACGCTGATCTCGGCGCGGACCTGGCTCGATCACCTGCCGGCGGAGTACCTGCGCTACTATTTCGCGTCGCGCCTCGGCGACGGCGTCGATGACCTCGACCTCAACCTCGAGGACTTCGTCGCCAAGGTCAACTCCGACATCGTCGGCAAGCTGGTCAACATCGCGAGCCGGTGCGCCGGTTTCATTGCGCGAGGTTCGGCCGGCAAGCTCGCCGCCACGCTCGCCGATACCGGCCTGCAGGCGGAATTCGTCGCCGCGGGCGAGCGCATCGCCGCGTTGTACGAAGGCCGCGATCTCGCCGGTGCGTTGCGCGAAATCATGGCGCTCACTGACCGCGCCAACCTCTACATCGACCAGCAGAAGCCATGGCTCATGGCCAAGGATCCGGCGCGCGCCGCCGAGGTGCAGGCCGTCTGCACGCAGGGCATCAACCTGTTCCGCGTGCTGGCGGTGTACCTGAAACCCGTCATGCCGAAACTCGCGGCAGGCGCCGAGAAGTTCCTCGGGCTGCCACCGCAGGCCTGGGCCGATGCTGCGACCTCGCTCGTTGGCACGGCGATCAACGCCTACGAGCCGCTCGCCACACGGGTCGACCCGGCCGCGGTCAAGGCGCTGCTGGCCGCCTCGGCGGAGACCCTGAAGCCTTCGGGCGTGCCGGAGCAGGCGGCCACGGCCGTGCCAGCGGTTGCCGCAAAGGCTGCCACGGAAAAGTCGGTGAAGGGCGCCGGCAAAGGCTGCGGCGAAGCCGGTCGAGCCCGCCGCTCCGCCCGCGGAACTGTCGATCGACGATTTCATGAAGGTCGACCTGCGCATCGCACGCATCGAATCGGCCGAACTGGTCGAGGGCGCCGACAAGCTGCTGAAGCTCGGAGTGGATCTCGGCGAGCTCGGCAAGCGGCAGATCTTTGCCGGCATTCGTTCCGCATACGAACCATCGCAGCTCGTCGGCCGCCTGACGGTGGTGGTCGCGAACCTCGCACCACGCAAGATGCGATTCGGCCTGTCCGAAGGAATGGTGCTGGCGGCCGGACCCGGCGGGCAGGAGATTTTCGTACTCTCCCCCGATGCGGGCGCTGTGCCCGGCATGAAGGTGAAGTGACGCCCGCGACGAGGAGCCCATGACCGAGCTGCTGCTGCTCGCGCTCGGAGCGAGCCTGGTCAACAACTTCGTCCTGTCGAATTTCCTCGGGCTCTGCCCGTTTATCGGCGTGAGCCGGCGCTTCGAGGCGGCCGCGGGCATGGCGCTCGCGACGCTGTTCGTGCTCACGATCGCCTCGGGCCTGAGCTTCGCCCTGTGGCAGTGGGTGCTGGTGCCGCTCGGTCTCGAACACCTGCGTACGCTGGTGTTCATCCTGCTGATCGCGGGGGTCGTGCAGTTTGCCGAGATCATGGTGCGGGCAACCAGCCCGCTGCTGCACCAGCTGCTCGGCATCTTCCTGCCACTCATCACGACCAACTGTGCGGTGCTCGGCGTCGCGCTGCTGAACGTCGATCGCCAGCACGGGTTGCTCGAGTCGCTCGTGTTCGGTGCCAGCGCCGGGGCAGGATTCGGGCTCGCCCTGCTGCTGTTCACCGCATTGCGCGAGCGACTGGACACGGCCGATGTGCCCGAGGCTTTCCGCGGCGCACCGGTCGCACTGGTGACGGCGGGCCTGATGGCCCTGGCCTTCATGGGATTCGCCGGGTTGGGCGCGCGGTGAATCCGGGCGCGATCATCCAGGCGATACTGGTCGCCGTGGCGCTCGCCGTCACGCTCGGCGTCGCCCTCGGCTGGGCGGCGTCACGGATCGAACCCGACGTCGACTCGCTGATCGAGCAGATCGATGCGTTGTTGCCGCAAACGCAGTGCGGCCAGTGCCTGTATCCCGGCTGTCGCCCTTATGCAGCCGCGATTGTCACTGGCGAGGCAGACATCGACCGTTGTCCGCCCGGTGGTGCTGCGACGGTGCGTGCACTCGCCACGCTGCTCGATCGTGCGCCGCGTCCGCTCAACCCGGCGTTTGGCGCGCCAAAGCCCGCGCAGGTGGCATGGATCGACGAGGAGAAGTGCATCGGGTGCGCGCGCTGCCTGCCCGCGTGCCCGGTCGACGCCATCGTCGGGGCCTCGCGTCAGATGCACACGGTCATCGCCGCGCAGTGCACGGGCTGCGAGCTTTGCCTGCCGCCCTGCCCCGTCGACTGCATCGAACTGCGCGACGTCGAGCAAGTCCCGTTGGGCCACCGCCAGCCTCGGGCCGCGTGATGGCCGCACGATCCACTTTTCCCGCGGGTCTGGCGCTCGACGCGCACAAGCAGCGCGCTGGCGGCACGCCGATTGGCGAACTGTCACCGCCGGCGCAGGTGACGCTCGCCCTCGACCAGGGCTCGGGTTACGACGCCGAACCGATCGTGGCCGCGGGCGACAGGGTCGCCGTGGGAACGCCCGTCGCACGCGCCAGCCACCCGTTTGCTGCTGCATTGCACGCGCCGATCGCTGGCGTCGTGGTGGCGATCGAGTCGCGCGAAGCCGCCGTCGAGGGCGGTCGTGGCGTCTGCATCGTGATCGAGGGCGACGGCTCGGACCGGACCGACGACTCCATGCACCCGCGCGACGATCTCGCGTCGCTCCGTCCCGAGGAACTCGTCCGGCACTTGTGCAACGCGGGCATCGCGGGACTCGGCGGTGCGGGCTTCCCGACCGCGACCAAGCTGGCCTCTGCACGCACGCACCTGGCACACACGCTGGTGCTGAATGGAGCGGAGTGCGAGCCGTGGATCTGCTGCGACGACGCGCTGATGCGATCCGCGGCGGACGACGTCGTCAGTGGCGCGCTCCTGCTGCAACGCGCAGCCGGCGCCAAGAGATGTGTAGTCGCAATCGAGGACGACAAACCCGAAGCGATCGTTGCCATGACGGCCGCCATCGACCATCGGCGTGACACGTCGCTGACGCTGGCGGTCGTTCCCGCGGTGTACCCGCAGGGCGCCGAGCGGCAGTTGATCACGAAGGTGACCGGGATCGAGTTGCCCTCAGGCAGCCTGCCCGCAGCCGCGGGAGTGATCTCACAGAACGTCGCCACCGCCGCTGCCGTCGCGCGGTGGGCCGCGCGCGGGGAGCCCCTCGTCACTCGCATCGTGACCGTGACGGGCAGCGGGGTCGCACAGCCGTGCAATGTCCGAGCGCCGATCGGCAGTCCACTGGCCGCACTCATCGTCGCGGCCGGCGGTTATCGCGATAGGCCGCTACGCCTGATCGCGGGCGGCAACATGACGGGACGCGCCTTGCCGTCGGACGAGGTGGGTCTGACCAAGGCGATGAACTGCGTGTTCGTCGCTACGCGCGCCGACATCGGCTCACGACTCGACGCCGTCGAACTGCCCTGCATCCGCTGCGGCGACTGCGCCAACGTGTGTCCCGCCGGACTGTTGCCGCAGCAATTGCACCGGGCTGCGCTCGCCGACGCTCATCCGCTGTTGCGGCAACTCGGCGTGCGCGACTGCATCGATTGCGGCCTGTGCGACTACGTCTGCCCGAGCCAGATTCCACTGGCCGCTCGCTTTCGCGATGCCCGGCGCCGCCTGAACGAGGCCGACGCGACGGCGCAGAAGGCCGCGGACGCACGCGATCGGCATGCAACGCACACGCACCGGTTGCACGTGGCCGCGTCGGCCGAGCAACAAGCTTTCGAGGACGTCCGCAATCGAGTGCGACCCCACGGCGACGATCCTGCAGGCGGCGCGAACTGACATGCGTTTCGACACCTCACCCGCACCGCACGTCATCGCCGGTTACACCGTGCCGCGCGTCATGTTCCAGGTGCTGCTCGCCCTGGTTCCCGCAGGCATCGCGCACGTCGCGCTGTTCGGTCCCGGACTGCTGCTGCAACTGTCCGTCGCCTGCGTCACCGCGCTGCTCGCCGAAGCGGGCGCGCTGCGCTGGCGTGGCCGGGACGCGATGCCCGCCCTGCGGGACGGCAGCGTGCTGGTGACTGCGTTCCTGCTGGCGTTCTCGATCCCGCCGCTGTTGCCCTGGTGGCTAGGCGCGCTCGGCACGGCGCTGGCGGTGCTGCTGGGCAAGCACGTCTTCGGCGGTCTCGGCCAGAATCCCTTCAATCCTGCGATGGTGGGTTACGCGATCCTGCTCGTGTCGTTCCCTGCTGAGATGACACGCTGGCCCGTGCCACTGGACGTCGGCGGCACTCACACCTGGTCGGAACTCGCGCGCCTGTCGTTCGAGAGCTTCTACGGCGCGGACCGGGCAGCCCATTGGGACGGATACACCGGAGCAACGGCGCTCGATTCGATCCGCAACGGGCTCGAACTGCGCTACACGCTGCCGGAATTGCTCGGATCGCGGGGACATCGCCGGACCGTTCGGCGTACGCGGCTTCGCGTGGATCAATCTCGCGGCGCTCGCGGGCGGCCTCTACCTGATGGCGCGCGGGATCGTGCGCTGGCATATCCCGGTGGCCGTGCTGGCCGGCCTGCTGGTGCCGTCCTTCGTCGCGCACGCGCTGGATTCCGGTGTCGCGCTCGGGCCGCTGCTGCAGGCATTTTCCGGTGCCACGATGCTGGCCGCGTTCTTCATCGCGACCGATCCAGTGTCTGCCGCGACCAGCGATCGCGGTCGATTGTGGTACGGCGCTGGCATCGGCCTGATCGCGTGGATCATTCGCACCTGGGGCGGCTACCCCGACGGCTTCGCCTTCGCGGTCCTGTTGCTGAACCTGGCCGTGCCATTCATCGACCGTTACACAGTGCCGAGAATTTATGGCCGACTCAGCCTGATCGTCCATTGGGACGCACCGTGCGCGCTGCCGTCGTGCTGGCAGCGGCCGCGATCGCGGCGTTCGGCCTCGTGGCCGTCGTGCACGAAGCCACGCGTGACCAGATCGCCGCGACCGAACACGCGCGCGAACTGGCCCGGTTCGACCAGGTTCTGGCCGGACGGCCACACGACAACGACCTGCTGGCCGATACCGTGACGCTGCGTGATCCGGAGCTGCTGGGGACGGCAGACGCCATCACCGCGTACCGCGCCCGTTTGCAGGGCAAACCTGTCGCGGTCGTGCTCGAGCCTGTCGCGCCCGACGGTTATTCGGGTGCCATTCGCCTGTTGATCGCGGTGGCGCCCGACGGCACGGTTCTCGGTGTGCGGGCCGTGGCACACCGCGAGACCCCCGGACTCGGCGATTTCATCGACACGCACCGGTCGGACTGGATCGAGCGCTTCACCGGCAAGTCGACCCGCAATCCCGCCGTGGCGGGCTGGCGGGTCCGCAAGGACGGCGGCGAGTTCGACCAGTACACCGGTGCGACGATCACGTCGCGCGCGGTGGTCGGGACCGTCAGTCGCACGCTGGAATTCTTTGCGCGCCATCGCGACGAACTGCTGGCCGCCCCGGCTACAATTTCGCCATGACGTCCGCCGACATCCTCCGCGCCGGTTTCCGCGACCAGAACCCCG
Organism: uncultured Gammaproteobacteria bacterium; assembly: GCA_963846315.1. GTDB lineage: Bacteria > Pseudomonadota > Gammaproteobacteria > Steroidobacterales > Steroidobacteraceae > RPQJ01. The sequence goes on along the minus strand of CAWJVM010000002.1, from coordinate 62,259 downwards.
GCCTGGTGCAATTGCTCGGCCTCTGCCCGTTGCTGGCCGTCAGCACCTCGCTCGGCAACGGCCTCGGCCTCGGCCTGGCCACGCTGGCGGTGCTCGTCGCCAGCAACGGCCTGGTCTCGCTCGTCGGCAGGTCGCTGCCAGCCGAGATCCGCATCGCCGTGTTCGTACTGCTGATTGCGGCACTGGTCACCGCGGTCGAACTCGTGTTGTCGGCCTGGCTGCCGGCGTTGCACGCCGCACTCGGCATCTTCCTGCCGCTGATCGTCACCAACTGCCTGGTCCTTGCACGCGCGGAAGCCTTCGCTTCACGGCAACCGCTCGGCAGCGCCTTGCTCGACGGCTTTGCCATGGGTGGTGGATTCCTGGTCGTGCTGGTCGCCCTGGGCAGCGTGCGCGAGGTGCTCGGTCGCGGCAGCCTCGGTGGCGACCTGCACATACTGCTGGGCAGCGACGCCTCTGCGTCCGGCCTGCACCTGTTCAGCGAGCAGCACGGCTTCCTGCTGGCGCTGCTGCCACCGGGCGCGTTCATCCTGCTTGGACTGGGCCTGGCCTGGCGGCAGTCGCGCCGCCCAGCCGCATCGCCTTCGGCGTCCCGCACTGCCGTGGTCGGCGGCACGACCGGCGAGATCGCGCCGTGAAGCCGGCCAAGGTCCGCGAACTCTTTGAGCGGCTGAAATCATTGAACCCGACCCCGGTGACGGAACTCGAGCACTCGTCGCCGTTCGAGCTGCTGATCGCAGTGATCCTCTCGGCACAGGCGACCGACAAGGGCGTGAATATCGCGACGCGCAAACTGTTCCCGGTCGCCAACACGCCGGCGTCCATCCTGGCGCTGGGTGCGGACGGGCTGACCGGCTACGTGAAGACGATCGGCCTGTACCCGGGCAAGGTGAAGAACATCCTGGCGACCTGCCAGTTGTTGATCGAACGTCATGGCAGCCAGGTGCCGCGGGACCGCGCAGCCCTGGAGGAATTGCCGGGGGTTGGGCGCAAGACGGCCAACGTCGTGCTCAACAGCGCCTTCGGGCTACCGACGATGCCAGTGGACACGCACATTTTCCGAGTGTCGAACCGGCTCGGCCTGGCGCATGGCGACTACTCCACGCGAGATCGAAGAGGGCCTGCTCGAGGTCATTCCGGCCGAGTACCTGCTCCACGCACACCACTGGCTGCTGCTGCACGGCCGCTACGTCTGCAAGGCCCGCAAGCCCGAATGTCCCCGCTGCCCGCTGGTCGACCTGTGCGCGTACAAGGACAAGACGCTGCCCTTGCCGACTGCCCTGCCGTTCGCACGACCGGTGAGCCTGATGCCGTTCTTTCACGACCAGGGCCGTTCGTCGCTGCGGCGCATGTACGTCGAGGCGTGGCGCAAGCATCGAGAGTCGCTGCCGGTCGAACCGGTCGAAGTCGCAGATCATCCGACGTCGTCGAACTGCACCCGGAGTACTCGTCGTGTGCTCGAGTCGGGCGGCGCCGCGCTCGAACGGGATTACACGCCCGAGGAGGGCCAGACGAATCCGTTCCTGCACATGGGGCTGCACCTTGCCATCCGTGAGCAGGTGTCGACCAATCGCCCCGCTGGCATCGCGTCCGTGTATCGCTCACTGGCCGCGAAACTTGGTGACGTCCACGAGGCGGAGCACGCGATGATCGAGTGCCTGGGCCAGGCGCTCTGGCAGGCCCAGCGTGCCGGACTGCCTCCCGACGAGACCGCCTACCTGGAATCGCTGCGCCGGTTGATCTGATGCCGCAGGCCGCGGCTACCAGCGCATTGGCTCGCCCAACAGCACCGCGAGCGCTGCGTCGTGTGGCGCGAAGTAGTCGCGCAAGCGTTCTGCAGTCGCCGGATCAATCGGCGGGTACTTGCGTGTGTTGCGCGGCTCGAGCTTCGCCGCAGCCAGTGGCGATAGACCTGCGAAGTGCAGCGAGCGATTCAGGACGGGCAGCGGTTCTTGCGCCAGGTCTTCGAAGCGCAGGACGAGCAACTGCTCGCGTGGATAGGCGCTCAACCAGCGCTCGAGCTGTTCTGCATAACGTCCACGAGCCAGGTAGCTGAAGTACTGGTGCGCTGCGCTGCGCTCGATCTCGCCGCTCGCCAGGCGCTCGTGATCACGACTGATTCGATCGGCTTCTGCGGCGATCGCGTCCTCGAACGACAGCGGTTCGCGACCCTTGTCGCGCTCGTGCCAGTAGTGCGAATACGCACGTCGTACCGGATCACGCAGCAGCACGATCAGCCGGGCCTGGGGCACCAACGCGTGCGCACGTTGCGGCACCAGCGGATGGAACAGGTAGTACGGGCTGCTGTCGATGTTGACGCCGCCCTGCCCTGCACGACCAAAATTCGCCCGGTACCATGTTTCACCGCGCCCGAAGTTCAGGTCGAAGTAATGCACTTCCTTGCGCAGCGGCGCAATGACCTGCGGATGCTGCGTCAGGTAATAGTGCAGCGAACTCGTTCCCGACTTCATCGCGCCGATGATCATCGCGTCGGGCAGCGCGCGTGCTTCGCGCGACCGCACCTTCAATTCGACACGGCGACCGGCTTCGAGCAGGCCGAACCAGCGCAACGTGCGGGTCAGTGTCGGGTGCATGGATCGATACCGCCCCGCCGCAGCCTCACTGCGACGGCGCGCAGTCTATTTCCTGGCGGTGCCGCGTTTGGGGATGTAAAGGTCGGTCAGCGTCCCGTCGAACGCCTCGGCGGCCATGGCCACCGTTTCGGACAGGGTCGGATGCGGATGAATCGTGAGGCCGATGTCGGCCGCATCGGCGCCCATCTCGATCGCAAGCATCACCTCGCTGATCAGGTCGCCGGCGTTGCTGCCGACGATGCCGCCGCCGATGACGCGATGCGTCTGCGGATCGAACAGCAGCTTGGTGAAGCCTTCGTCGCGGCCGTTGGCCAGCGAGCGCCCACTTGCCGCCCAGGGAAACACCGTCTTCTCGAAGGCGATGCCCTTCGCCTTCGCGTCTGTTTCAGTGAGACCTGCCCAGGCAATCTCGGGGTCGGTGTAGGCCACCGAAGGAATCGCGCGCGCGTCGAAGAAGCGCTTGTGACCGGCGATGACTTCCGCTGCAACCTTGGCTTCGTGCGTGGCCTTGTGCGCGAGCATCGGCTGCCCGACGACGTCGCCGATGGCAAAGATGTGCGGCACGTTGGTGCGCTGCTGCCGGTCGACGGGAATGAAGCCGCGCTCGTTGACCACGACACCGGCGGACTCGCAGTGCAAGTGCTTGCCATTCGGCGTGCGCCCCACCGCCACCAGCACCTTGCCGTACAGCTGCGGCGCGGGGGCCTCCCCGCCCTCGAACGTGACCCGGAGACCCTCGCCCAGCGCCTCGATACCGGTGACCTTCATGCGCAACATCACGGTCTCGAACTGGGCTGCGATGCGCTTCTCCAGCGGGCGCACCAGGTCACGGTCACAGCCCGGCATCAGGCCTTCCGTGAGCTCGACGACGCTCACTTTGACGCCGAGGGCGGCGTACACCGTCGCCATTTCGAGGCCGATGATGCCGCCGCCGACGACCAGCATGCGCTGCGGCAGGTCGAGTTCGAGCGCACCGGTGGAATCGATGATTCGAGGGTCATCAGGCAGGCCCGGCAGCCGCAACGACTCGGAACCCACGGCGATGATGCAGTGAGCAAACGTGACGGACTGGCTGCTGCTGGCGTCACCGGTCACGCTGAGAACATGGTCGCCCGCAAAAGCCGCGACGCCGCGGATGACCGTGACCTTGCGTTGCCGGGCCAGGCCGGTGAGGCCTGTCGTCAAGCGGCCGACGACTTTGTTCTTCCAGTCACGCAGCCTGGACGCGTCGATCTTCGGCGCGCCGAACTCGATGCCGTGCGCGGCCATCGCGCGCGCGTCCTCGATGACTTTTGCCGCATGCAACAGCGCCTTCGACGGAATGCAACCGACGTTGAGGCACACGCCGCCGAGCGTCGGCCAGCGCTCGACCAACGCGACCTTGAGCCCGAGATCTGCCGCGCGAAACGCCGCCGTATAGCCACCCGGTCCGGCGCCGACGACGACGACGTCGTAGTCGAAAATGATCGGAACGACGGCGGGCGGTGCGGCGCGCCGGGAGTCCGCTGCGGCGGGAGCGCCGTCCGCCGAAGCAGGGGCGGTGTAGGGCTGGATCGGGATCGTGTCGACGTAAGGTTCACCGCCGAACGGCTCGCGTTGCCGCGGAGACGCCTGCGCCTGTGCCGCAAACACGGCCGCCTCGAGGTCCTGGGCAACTGGTTGGCTCGAGCCTTCGAATTCGAGCACGATTGTGCCGGACGACACCTTGTCGCCCGCCTTCACGAGGATGCGCGACACCTTGCCGGCCGTCGTCGCAGGCACATCCATGGTCGCCTTCTCGCTTTCGAGCGTGAGCAACGCCTGTTCCTTCGCGACCTGGTCACCGACCTTGACCAGCAGTTCGAGGACGGTGACCTCACCCGAGGTGCCGAGGTCCGGCAGGCGCTCCTCGAGAACGGTCGTCGCGGCCTGCTTGTTGCCGGTCACGGGATCGCCCTCAGCAGCCCATCCACGTTGCCCAGTGCGGACGCGAGGTACGACGTGAACCGGACCGCGGCGGCGCCATCGATGACGCGATGGTCGTACGAGAGCGACAGCGGCATCATCAGGCGCGGTACGAAGCCACCGTCCTTGTAGACGGGTTTGTAGGCTGAGCGTGAGACGCCGAGAATCGCGACCTCGGGCGCATTGATGATCGGCGTGAAAGCTGTCCCGCCAATTCCGCCCAGGCTCGAGACCGTGAAGCAACCGCCCTGCATTTCGGCGGCGGAGAGCTTGCCCGCTCGCGCCTTTTCGCTGAGATCTGCAAGATCGCGCGCGAGTTCGAATACGTCCTTGCGGTCGGCGTCGCGCACGACCGGCACGACGAGGCCGTTCGGCGTATCGGCGGCGAACCCGATGTGGACGTACTTCTTGAAGACGAGTTCGCCGGCATCGGCGTCGAGCGATGCGCAGAACTGCGGAAACTGCTGCAGTGCCTGCACGCAGGCGCGGATCACGAACGCGAGCGGCGTCAGTTTGAGACCGCGTTCCGTTGCCTGTGGCTTCAGGTTGGCGCGGGCTTGCTCCAGCTCGGTGGTGTCCGCTTCGTCGAACTGCGTAACGTGCGGCAGGTTGACCCAGCTGGCATGCAGCCGTGGTCCCGCAATTTTCTGGATCCGCGTCAGCGGCTTGCGCTCGATCGGCCCGAAGGCCGCGAAATCGACGACGGGCACGCGCGGCAGCGCGGCTCCGCCTGGGGCCTCCGCACCACCCGACGACAGGACGCGCTTTACGTAGGCCTTCACGTCGACGTCCGAGATGCGGCCCTTCTCGCCGGTGCCGCGCACCTTGGCGAGGTCGACGCCGAGTTCACGCGCGAGCTTGCGGATCGACGGACTCGCGTGCGCACGCGCGAATCCGGGCTCGTCGGTATTCGTCCCCGGTGCCGCCTTTGCCTGGGCAGGTTGGAGTGGGGGCGCGGCACCCGCTTCCGTCCGGGCGGGAGAAGGTTGCAGTGAAGGTCTCTCGCCCGCCTTCGCCGGCGAGGGTTGGGGGGAGGGTTCGACTGCCTTTGCCGCTGCGGCGGGAGAGATCGCAGCAGCCAACTCGACGACAGCGATGACGTCGCCCTGCGACACGCGCGCGCCGCGCTGCACCTTCAGCTCCCTGATCACCCCAGCCGTCGTGGAGGGGACGTCCATCGTCGCCTTCTCGGTTTCGAGCGTGATCAGCGTGCCCTCCACGGCAATGCTGTCGCCCGCCTTCACCGCGACGTCGATGACCTCGACGTCCTTGTAGTTGCCGATGTCCGGGACGCGGATTTCGAAGAGCCCGTTGCTTGCCACTTCGCTCACCCCGCGCTCAGACCGTCACCGGGTTCGGCTTCTCGGGATCGATCCCGAACGTCTCGATCGCGCTCATGACCGTCGCACGGTCGAGCTTGCCTTCGTCGGCGAGCGACTTGAGCGTTGCCAGCACGACGTAACGGTAATCGACTTCGAAGAAGCCTCGCAGCGCGGCGCGTGAATCGCTGCGGCCGTAGCCGTCCGTGCCCAGCACGTGGAACGCGCCCGGCACCCACTGCCGGATCTGATCGGGCACGATGCGCATGTAATCGGTCGCCGCGACGAACGGACCCTGTTGCCCGCTGAGGACCTCCTGCACGTAGGACACGCGCGGCGGCTCGGCCGGGTGCAGCAGGTTCCACCGCTCCACGTCGAGCGCCTCGCGCCGCAATTCGGAGAAACTGGTCACGCTGAACACGTCGGCGGGCACGCCGAAGTCCTGTTCGAGCACCTCCGCGGCCCGGATCACCTCGCGCAGGATCGTGCCGGAACCAAGCAGGTTCGCGCGCACCTTGCCCTTGCCGCCACGCTTGAGCAGGTACATGCCCTTGAGGATTCCGGTCTCCACGCCCGGCGGCAGCGCCGGCTGCACGTAGTTCTCGTTCATGCAGGTGATGTAATAGAAGATCGATTCGCGCTCCGCATACATGCGGCGCAGGCCGTCCCAAACGATCACCGCGAGTTCGTAGGCATAGGCCGGGTCGTACGCGACGCAGTTCGGGATCGTCGTCGCCACCAGCTGGCTGTGACCGTCCTGGTGCTGCAGGCCTTCGCCCGCCAGCGTCGTGCGGCCGGCCGTGGCGCCGAGCAGGAAGCCTCGTGCCTGCATGTCGCCCGCAGCCCAGGCAAAGTCGCCGATGCGCTGGAAGCCGAACATCGAGTAGTAGATGTAGAACGGCACCATGTTGACGCCGTGGTTGGCGTAGGCCGTACCTGCCGCGATCCAGCTGCACATCGCGCCGCCTTCGTTGATGCCTTCCTCGAGGATCTGGCCTTTCTTGTCCTCGCGGTAGTACAGCAACTGGTCCGCGTCCTGCGGCGTGTAGAGCTGGCCCATCGACGAGTAGATGCCGATCTGGCGGAACATGCCCTCCATGCCGAAGGTGCGCGCCTCGTCCGGCACGATCGGCACGACGTGCGAGCCGATTTCCTTGTCCTTGAGCAGGATGCCGAGCAGGCGCACGAACGCCATCGTGGTCGAGATCTCGCGCTCGCCCGACGATTCGAGCAGCGGCGTGAAGGCCTCGAGCGCGGGCGTCTTGAGGGGCGGCGCGCGGTCACTGCGCTGCGGCAGGTAACCGCCAAGCGTCTTGCGTTGTCCCTGCAGGTACTTGATCTCTTCGCTGTTCTCGGCGGGGCGGAAATACGGCAGGCTCGCGATGTCTGCGTCCGATACCGGGATGTTGAAGCGGTCGCGGAACTCGCGCAGCGAAGCATCGTCGAGCTTCTTCTGCTGGTGCGTGATGTTCTGCGCTTCGCCGCCGGTGCGGCCGAGGCCGAAGCCTTTCACCGTCTTGGCGAGGATCACCGTCGGCTGACCCGTGTGCTTCATGGCCGCCTGGTAGGCGTTGAAGACCTTGCGCGCGTCATGGCCGCCGCGGTTCAGGTGCCAGATGTCCTCGTCGGACAGGTTGGCCACCATTTCCCTCAGTTCCGGGTACTTGCCGAAGAAATTCTCGCGCGTGTAGGCGCCTCCCTTCGCCTTGAAGTTCTGGTACTCGCCGTCGACGCATTCCATCATCAGCCGACGCAGCAAGCCCTTGGTGTCCTGTTGCAGCAACGGATCCCAGCGCGACCCCCACACCACCTTGATGACGTTCCAGCCCGCACCGAGGAAGGCGGCCTCGAGTTCCTGGATAATCTTGCCGTTGCCGCGCACCGGTCCGTCGAGCCGCTGCAGGTTGCAGTTGATGACGAACACCAGGTTGTCGAGTTTCTCGCGCACCGGCATCGTGATCGCGCCGAGTGATTCCGGCTCGTCCATTTCGCCGTCGCCGAGGAAAGCCCAGACCTTGCGATCGCTCACCGGCACGATGCCGCGGTGTTCGAGGTAGCGCACGAAGCGCGCCTGGTAGATCGCCATCATCGGGCCCAGTCCCATCGACACCGTCGGGAACTGCCAGAAGTCCGGCATCAGCCACGGATGCGGATACGACGACAGACCGCCGCCCACTTCCTCGCGGAAGCGGTTCAGCTGGTCTTCGGTGAGACGGCCTTCGAGGTAAGCCCGGGCATAGATACCGGGCGCCGAATGACCCTGGATGAAGACCATGTCACCGGGATGCTGCTCGCTCGGCGCGCGCCAGAAGTGGTTGAAGCCGACCTCGTACAGCGTGGCGGCCGAGGCGTAACTCGCCAGGTGCCCACCGAACTCCGAGCTCTGCCGGTTGGCATGCACGACCATGGCCATGGCATTCCAGCGCAGGTAGGCCTCGATGCGGCGCTCGAGCGCCCGATCGCCCGGATATTCGATCTCCTGCCCGGTCGAGATCGTGTTGACATAGGCTGTGTTCGGCTTGAATGGCAGGTACGCGCCGCTTCGGCGCGTGAAATCGATGATGCGCTCGAGCAGGTAGTGCGCCCGCTCGGACCCCTGCGTCTTCAGCACGGAATCGATGGATTCCAGCCATTCGCGTGTTTCGGCGGGATCGGCGTCGTCGAGCTTGGACGTTTCGAACATCAGTCAGGTCTCCATCCGTGTCGACAACGCGGCACCGGCCGATGGCTGGTAATGATTTGCCCGGCACGGCCTGTTAGCATGCCGCCGCGCCGGAGCGCGTGAAATCGGTTCGCGCGCTGCACGCAGAATGCGTCCGGCAATGATCCGGTCCGGGCCGATCAGGGTCAAGGTTTTCCCCATGCAAAAAGTGATTCCACCCGAGCTGAAGATCGACGTCTCGGCGAGGCCGCTGGCCTTGTCGGACGCTACGCTGTCGCGTGCCGACGGCGCGGTTATCCTGCTCGAAAAGACGGCGAGGCAGGACAAAGCGGTCGACACGCTGCCACAGGCCGCCACGTGGCGAAAGCTGCTGCACGCGCACCAGCGCAGCGGCCAGGAATCGCCGATTCTCGTGACGCGGTTGCCGAATCGCCGCCAGACGCTCGTCGTCGTCGGCTTCGTGAAGCCCGGCGCCACGGGTTTCGAGCGGCTCGACCTGGCGGGCAAACTGGCGCGCGAGGTGCTCAAGCCCGGCGTCGCGCGCCTGCAGTTGCATGCCGGCGAATACACCACGCCAGGCGATCGCGCGGCTGCGCTGGAGGCCGTGCTGAGCGCGGTCCTGGCTCACGCCGCACCCATGCCCGAGCACAAGTCGAAAGCCACCGTGGCGCATGACCTGTCGCAGGTCGCCATCGCGGACCGGGCATCGCTGCTGTATGACCGCAGCGTAGCCATCGCGGCAGGCAACCACCTCGCTCGCTGGCTCGCCACGCTGCCGCCCAACGTGCTCGACTCGATCGCCTATCGCGAGGCGCTGCAGGAGCTTGCGCGCCGTGAAGGCTGGTCATTCAAGTTCTACGGCATCGACCAGCTCGAAAAGATGGGTGCCGGTGCGTTCCTTGCCGTCGCGCGCGCCAACCTGCACCGGGGCGCGGGAATCGTTCGCCTCACCTACCGGCCGCCAGCGGCGCGCCCCACGGGGGCAAGCAAAGGTACGAGCGGCATTGCACTCGTCGGCAAGGGCATCTGTTTCGACACCGGCGGCATCAACCTCAAGGCGCACCGTGGCATGTACACGATGCACGGCGACATGCAGGGCAGCTCTGTCGCGGTCGGCACGCTGCTCGCACTGACCCGGCTCGAGGCGTCGTACCCGGTCGACTGCTGGCTCGCGATCACCGAGAACCAGATCGGCCCGAACGCGTTCCGCCCGCAGGAAATCGTGCGCGCGCTGAACGGCGTGACGATCCAGGTCGTGCACAGCGACGCCGAAGGCCGCATGGTGCTGGCCGACACCCTGACCCTCGCTTCGCGCGAAAAGCCGCGCCTGGTGCTCGATTTCGCGACGCTGACCGGCGCCTGCGTCAACGCCCTGACCGACCGGTACGCCGGCGCGTTCACCAACCGGGTGGGCCTGCATGACTGGTTGCAGCAGACGGGGCGCGACAGCGGTGAACGCGTCTGGTGCTTTCCGATGGATGACGACTTCGATACGGAGCTCGAGTCCCCGGCTGCCGACGTGATGCAATGCACGCTCGACAGCAAGGGCGACCACATCCTGGCGTCACGTTTTCTCGGCAAGTTCGTCGAAGCCTCGGTGCCGTGGGTGCACGTCGACCTCGCTCCGTCCGAGCGCAAGGGCGGCCTGGCCCACGTGCCGACCGAGATGACGGGCTTCGGTGTGCGCTATGCCGTGCACCTGCTCGGCGACGCGACGGCACTCGACGCACAGCTGCGCTCCCTGCCGTGAGCACCACCCCACAGACGTTGACGCTGCGTCGGCCCGACGACTGGCACGTGCACGTGCGCGACGGCGCACAACTGGCCGCGGTCGTGCCCTTCACGGCACGGCAGTTCAGCCGCGCGCTGGTGATGCCGAACCTGAAGCCACCGATGACGACCACCGACGCGCTTGCGGCGTATCGGGCACGGATCCTGGCAGCGGTTCCGGCAGGCCTGGAATTCGAGCCGCAGATGACGCTGTACCTGACGGACAGCACGTCGCCCGACGAGGTCCGCCGGGCGAAGGCGAGCGGCTTCGTCGTCGGCGCCAAGCTCTACCCCGCGGGCGCCACGACGCATTCCGACGCCGGCGTGACTTCGATCGAGAAGGTCTGGCCGGCGCTCGAAGCACTGGCCGAACATGGACTGGTGCTGCAGGTGCACGGCGAGGTCACCGAGAGCAGCGTCGACGTCTTCGACCGTGAGCAGGTCTTCATCGAGCGCGTGCTGAGCCGCGTCGTCGAACGCGTACCGCACCTCAAGGTCGTGTTCGAGCACATCACGACACGGGTTGCCGCGGAGTTCGTGCAGGGGGCGCGCGCCGGCGTGGCGGCCACGATCACGCCGCAGCACCTGCTCCTGAACCGGAATGCGCTGTTCGAAGCAGGCATCCGCCCGCACCACTACTGCCTGCCGGTGCTCAAGCGCGAGCGCGACCGAGAGGCCCTGCTGGCAGCCGCGACCAGCGACGACCCGCGATTCTTCCTGGGCACCGACAGTGCACCGCATGCACAGCACACCAAGGAAACGGCCTGCGGCTGTGCCGGCATCTTCTCGGCCCATGCGGCCATCGAGTTGTATGCGGAAGCGTTTGACGGCGCGGGTCGTCTCGACCGGCTCGCGGCCTTCGCGTCCGAGCGCGGGGCTGATTTCTACGGCGTGCCGCGCAACGAGGGCACCCTTACCTTGCGCAAGGAATCCTGGATCGTGCCCGACAGCTACGCCTTCGGAACCGCAACCGACCGGCTCGTGCCATTTCGCGCAGGGTCGACGCTGGCGTGGCGCATGATGGACCCGGCATGACCGAAAATTACGACTACGAATTCGTCGAGCCGCGCATCGCCGACCGGTTCCGCGGCTTCCTGCCGGTCGTGGTCGACGTCGAGACCGGCGGCTTCAATCACCAGACCGACGCATTGCTCGAGATCGCCGCGGTGCTGATCGAGATGACGCCGATGGGCGAGTTGCGACCGGGCGCGACGCACCGGTTCCACGTGCAGCCGTTCCACGGCTCGCGCATGGATCCCGCGTCGCTCGCCGTGAATGGCATCGATCCACACCACCCGTTGCGGCCGGCGCTGCCCGAGAAAGAGGTGCTGACGCAGTTGTTCCGCGAAATCCGCAAGGAAGTCCGCGAACGCGAATGCACCCGCGCGGTGCTGGTCGGGCACAACGCGTCGTTCGACCTCAATTTCCTGAATGCGGCGATTGCACGCACCGATATCAAGCGCAACCCGTTCCACCCGTTCTCGAGCTTCGACACGGCGACGCTCGGCGGCGTTGCCTTCGGGCAGACCGTGCTGTCACGGGCCATCGCGGCCGCGGGACTCGAGTGGGACCCGAACGCGGCGCATTCGGCAATCTACGACGCGGAGCGCACGGCCTCGCTCTTCTGCATCATCTGCAACAAATTTCGCAGCCTGTACGAAGACGCGTGCGAGCGCGCCCCGCAGCTCACACAGCGCGAACCGCCGCCCACGGACGAAGAAGCCGTTTAAGGGGAAGGCCCGCTGGCGCAATCGCGGGCGGGCAGCCTGCTCAGGCCGGTTTGGCCGTGGCGCCGGCTTCGTTCAGCAGCTGCTGCAATTCGCCCTTCTGGAACATCTCGGTGAGGATGTCCGAGCCGCCGAGCAGTTCGCCCTTGACGTAGACCTGCGGGTACGTCGGCCAGTTCGAGTAGCGCTTCAGCGCCTCGCGCAGTTCCGGGTCCTCGAAAATGTTCACGTGAGCAAATTCGGCGCCGCAGGCCTCGAGCGTGCGCACGGCCGAGGCGGAGAATCCGCACTGCGGGAAGTCCGGGGTGCCTTTCATGAAGAGCACGACCGGGTTCGCCTTGAGCTGGTCCTGAATCCGCTGAGTAACGTCCACGTCCTTACCTCTCGGCCGCAAGACGCAGCCAGTTCGCCGGCACGCTTGCCGACCTTGCCAATGACATCAATACGCGCCCGGCGTTCCGTTCGCCCCGAACTCGATCAGTTCGCTGGGACGGGACTGGCCGTGGCGACCTCCTGCTGACGGACACGCTCCAGACGCGCAATGACCTGCCATTGCTCGACAGCGCTCATCCGGCCCCACCGCGCAATTTCATCCAGCGTGCGGCCGCAGCCTGAACAGGTCCGGCCGGCATCGAGCACGCAGATGTTCAAACACGGTGATGTCGGTGCGACCTGGGTCATGAAGCCTCCCGCGCCTGCCGCGCAGGACGTTGAATTATGGGGTCCCCTCGCCTATTCTTCAAACCATTCCAAGGCCCGGGGTGAATATAACCCTTGGTTCCAAAAAGATTTTTTCCCGCAGGAATGCAACTCCATGAATCCATTGACCACGGTTCGCGGCGCCATGACGACTGGTTTCGTCGCGGCTGTCGTGCTCGCACTGCTGATCTCGCCCACCTCCTTCCATGAACTGGGCCTGGCCCGCTGGCTGCACATCCTCGCCGGCATCACCTGGATCGGCCTGCTCTACTACTTCAACCTGGTGCAGATCCCCGGCCTCGCCGCTGCCGCAGCGGACAAGGGCGGCCCGGGCGGCGCTGGCATCAGCAAGTACATCGCGCCGGTGGCGCTGTTCTGGTTCCGCTGGACGGCGCTGGCGACCTGGCTCACGGGCGCCTGGTACCTTGCGCGCTCGGGCAACTTCCACGGCGCGTTCACGCTCGGATTGCTGAGCGACCCGGTCAACTACTACCAGCTCGTGATTGGCATCGGCGCCTGGCTCGGCACCATCATGCTGTTCAACGTCTGGGGGCTGATCTGGCCGAACCAGAAGAAGATCCTGGGCCTCAAGCCCGCCACGGACGAGGAAAAGGCCACTGCGCGCAAAGTCGCCATGCTCGCCTCGCGCACGAATTTCGTGCTGTCGATCCCGATGCTGATGTGCATGGGCTCCGCGACGCACGGCCTGCCATTCTGATCACAATTGCCTGACGAGCACGAGAAAACCCGGCTCCGCCGGGTTTTCTTTTTGTGCGGGCGAAGCGGACAATTCGGCGCGCCGCTCGAGGATGGATGGACGACAGCATGACGACGATCGCGCCAACAGACAGGCCCCGCTCCCACGACCCGGGCGCAGCCATCGTCCTGCCTGCGGATCTGAGCGAGACCGTGGCCGCTGCCCTCAAGGAAGACATCGGCAGTGGCGATCTCACCGCGGCGCTGGTGCCGGCTGGGCGCATGGGGCGCGCGAGGGTGATCACACGGGAAGTGGCGGTGGTCGCAGGCCGGCCGTACGTCGATGAAGTGTTCCGGCAGGTCGATCCCTCGGTCGTCGTCGAGTGGCGCGTCGCCGACGGCGACACCGTGGAACCCAAGCAGGTGCTGTACCGGCTGTCAGGCCCTGCCCGCTCGCTGCTGACCGGCGAGCGCACCGCGCTCAATTTCTTCCAGGTCCTGTCCGCGACAGCAACAGTGACGCGCCGCTATGTCGACGTGCTGCGCGGCCTGCCGTGTCGCGTGCTCGATACGCGCAAGACGCTGCCGTGCCTGCGCAACGCACAGAAGTACGCCGTGCGCTGCGGCGGCGGCGTCAACCATCGCGTGGGTCTGTACGACGGCATCCTGGTGAAGGAAAACCACATCCTCGCGGCGGGCACGCTTGGCGCCGCGGTGGCGGCAGCCAAGGCCTCGCCCGCAAATGTGATGATCGAAGTAGAGGTCGAGTCGCTCGACGAACTGCGCCAGGCGCTCGACGCCGGCGCCGACATGGCGCTGCTCGACGAGTTTTCGCTCGCTGACCTGCGCGCTGCCGTCGCTCTCAATCGCTCGCATCCGCACGGGCCGATCAAGCTGGAAGCGTCCGGGAGCGTCACCCTCGAGACGTTGCGGGCGGTTGGTGAAACCGGCGTGGACTTCATCTCGGTCGGTTCGCTGACGAAGAATGTGCGGGCCATCGACCTGTCGATGCGGTTCGAGTACGCGGACTGAGCGGGGATACGCTTAGAGCGGCCGGACTGCAATGGCGGGCAGTTCCGTAGTCCTTCTGGCAAGCGGAAAGGCAGACACGCTCGCCAGAAAGACTACGGAACCGGCGGCCTGCGCACTCCGACCCGTGCAAGCATCCAGGTAAACGCAGATGCGCCCAGCGCGGAACGCGCCAGGCGAGACGGCACTCAGCCGTTCGCGGCAATCTTGAGAATACGCGTCGGCGCCGAGATGCCGTAGCCCTGCGCGTAGTCGACGCCGAGCAAGCGAAGTTGGTCGATGATCTCCTGGTTCTCCGCGAACTCGGCGATCGTCAGCTTGCCGGTCAGGTGGCCAATCGAGTTTATCGAGCGCACCATTTCCTTGTCGATCGCGTCGTGCACGATGCCCTTGACGAAGCTGCCGTCGATCTTGAGGAAGTCGACGGGGAAATGCTTCAGGTAGCCGAACGACGACATGCCGGTGCCGAAGTCGTCCAGCGCGAACTTGCAGCCATACTCCTTCTTCAGCGCCACCATGAACCGGTTCGCCTGCGAGTAACTTTGGATTGCCGCAGTTTCGGTGATCTCGAAGCAGATCTTCGAGCCGTCGATGCCGCTGCGATGGAACTGGTCGATCACGAACGGCAGGAATTTATCGTCGCCGAGGCTCGAGCCCGACAGATTGATCGAGCACATTGCAAGCCGTTCACGCTCATCGGAGTCAGAGACGAGCCAACGGAGCGCATTCTCGATGACCCAGCGATCGATCTGCGGAATGATCCCATACTTCTCGGCAGACTTGATGAACTGGTCCGGGGCGACGATCTTGCCCTGTTCGTCGCGCATGCGCAGCAGCAGTTCGTAGTGCGCGCCCGGATCTGACTTTTGCAGTGGCTGAATCGTCATCCGGTGCAGCTCGAACCGCGAGTCCTCGAGCGCATTGTTGATTTTCGCCGCCCATTGCATTTCCTTGCGGCGGCGCGCGAGGTCCATGTCGTTGGCCTGGACGCTGTAGACGCGGTTGCGTCCCGCTTCCTTGGCCGCCGCACACGCGCTGTCGGCCGCCGAGAGCAGCGACGCGACATCATCGCTGTCACCGCCGATTGGCACCACGCCGATGCTGCAGCTGAGGCGGAACGTGCGCTCTTCCCAGACGAACTTGTACTTGTTGATCGTTTCACGCAACTGCTCGGCCATGTCGAGCGCCTCCTCCAGCGAGCAGCTGTCGAGCAGCACGCCGAACTCGTCGCCGCCGAGGCGTGCCAGCGTGTCGCGCCAGCGGATCTTGTTCTTGAGCAGCGTGCCCACCTGACCGAGCAGCGCGTCGCCGGCGCTGTGGCCGCAGGTGTCGTTGATGATCTTGAACTGGTCGATGTCGACGTGGCACAGGGCGTACTGCGTCTCGCGCGCCTTGGCGCTGCGCAGCGAACGCTCGAGGCGCGCCTCGAATTCGCGCCGGTTGGCCAACCCCGTGAGGATGTCGTGGCTGGCGTGGTACGACAGCTTGCGGTTCAGCTCGCGGCTTTCGCTGACGTCGTGGAACACCAGCACGCCGCCACAGACGGCGCCCGAGCCGTCACGGATCGGCGAAGCCGTGCTTTCGATGTACATCTCGTTGCCGTCGTGCTTGATCAAAAGCGTCGGCCGCACCGACTTGATCGCGCGTGCGCGGCGAATCGCCACGGACAACGGATTCTCCAGCGGCTCGCAGGTTTCCTCGTGGAAACCGCGGAAGATCTCGTCGATGTTCCTGCCCTGCGCTTCCTCGAACTTCCAGCCGGTGAGTTCTTCGGCCGTGGGGTTCAGGTACTCGACGATCATGTGGCCGTCGGTGGTGATGACGCCGTCGCCGATCGACTGCAGCGTGATCTGCGCGCTCTCCTTTTCCTTGAACAGCGCGTCTTCGTAGAGCTTGCGCTCGGTGATGTCGAACTCGACGCACACCAGCCGGCGCAGGCGACCCGTGCCGTCGACGCGGGCCTGGGCACGGCTCACGACCCAGCGCCAGTCGCCCTTGACGTGCCGCATGCGGTGCACGCTCTCGAACATCGCCGTCTTGCCGGCGATGTGATCGCGGATCATCGCCTGGACCCGCGCGAGGTCGTCCGGATGCACGAGACGGCGCCAGTCCGGCGTCACCTGCACGTCGTGTTCGTCGTAACCCAGCATCTTGCGCCAGCGCGGCGAGTAATAGACCGTGTTGTTCTCGACGTCGAAGTCCCACATGCCGTCATTGGCGGCAGGCAGCGACAGCGCATTGCGTTCTTCGAGCCTGGCCAGGTACCGCTGCACGCGCAGGCGCTCGAGTCCGGTGGCGAAGCTCGAGCCGATCAGCTTCAGCATCAGGTGCAGGTTGGCATCCCAGCCTTCCTTGCGTGGCTGGGACGAGAACAACGCGAGGAAACCGTGGACGCGGCCGTTCAGCGACAGGCCGCAGACGAGCGCCGAACGCACGTTGAATTCCGCCAGGCGCGCCGCATCGACCGCGTGCTCGCGGCGGGGCTGCAGCGTGTCGCGGATTTCGGCGAGCCGCAGGTGCTCGAGCTTGCCGGTCAGCACCGGCAGGCGCTCGACCGCGTCGCCTTTCATGACCTGTGGATCGAACGGCGTGACCAGTCCGGTGGAGGCCGCCACGCGCTCGATGAGCTTGCGCTCGCCGTCGAGCAGCGCGATGCAGAGGGCGTCGACGCCGGTGGCTTCACGCAGTGCGTCGAGGTTGCGCTTGACGCAATTGTCGCCGGCCTCGCTGGTGAGACCCACGAAGTCGACGGCGACCTTGGTGACGAGGACGTCGAGACCGACAGACGGACGCCCGCCGCCATTGCCGAAGACGAACTGGGTGGCCAGGAAATCCGTATTTTCCTGTTCCTCGGTTTCGATCGGCGGGGGTTGCACCATCGCGCTGTCCAGTCTCCCTGGCGCGCACGAGGTCATTGCTTGAATTACGGTCGACTCGACCCACGTTGGCGCGAGCGGAATTCTGACAGAAAGTCTAGCGAACTCAAGCTAAGGCGCTGAATTTATTGACGCATTCGGCGGAATGTAGAGCCGTGCCAGACGCAGGTCGCCACGCGCGACGCAGGCGGGATCCACCGTGCCACCGGTCACCAGGAACCAGTGCTGTCGATTCGCACGACCGAGTTCCTGTGCCGGCATGCCCTGGAAACAGATTTCGAGTGTCTTCTGGTGCACGAGCAGAGCGCGGCCGGGTTTTGCCGCAAACCACGCTGCGGCGTCGGCCGCCTCGGCCTCCTTTTCCCGCCAGCGGGCGTGCCCGAAATTGAAACTCGGTCGTCGCAGTTGCAGCAGGTATTGTTCCTTCGCGCCGACGAGACCGAGCTCCGCGATGCCGGCGGACGCCTGCTCGACCTCCGCCATGAAGCCCCGGCCCGAGCGCACGTCGTCCATGTGCGGATACACGATAAAGCCGACGGTCGCGAGGATGGCCGCCAACGTGCCGCCATACGCCAACCAGCCGTCCTTGACGCGAAACCACGCCAGCGCGACGAGGCCGCCGCCGCCTGCCACCGCGAGCGGCAGCAACGGCGACAGGCCATAGTCACGAACGATTCGGGCTGCGGCCTTGTCGTCGACGCCGAAGTACGTGGCGCCCAGCACCGCGCCAGCAGTGAGAAAGGCAGCGAGAATAAACGCGAGCTTGCGCGTCCTCGGCAAACGCAGGATATCCGGCAGCCAGCTCGCGGCGGCCATCACGAGTGCGGGAACCGCCGGCAGCACGTACACGCCGCGCTTGCCCGAACTGAGCGAGAAGAACAGCACGACCAGCACGACCCACGTCAGCAGCACGGCGACGAACGTGTCCCGCGAACCCGGTCGCAGGGCTGCGCGCCACCGCGGCCACAGCCAGGGCAGCAGCGCGGTCAGCGGCAGCCACAGGACCGGGATCACATTGACCAGGTAGAACCAGAACGGCTCGTGGTGGTGCCACGCCTCGGCATAGCGCGTGACCGTCTGCTTGAACAGGATCTCGTTGCGGTACGCGAGCAATTCGCCGCCCGCGGAGGTCACCAGCATCATCGGCACGAACCACAGCGCGATCGCGCTGAGGAAGAACACCGGGCCGAGCCACCAGCGCGGGTCGCGATGCGGGACCTGCGCCGGCCAGCCGCGCGCCGCGAGGACGACGAACGGAATCAGCACCAGCAGCGGCAGGAAACCCACGCCCTTGGTGATGACGCCGATACCGGCCGCGAACCAACCGACATGGAACCAGCCCAGGCTCGGGCCGGCAAACAGGTGCCGCAGCAATCCGTACAGGCTGAGCGTGGTGAAGAAGCACAGCACGCCATCGATCTGCGCCTGCCGGAACTGCCAGACGAACTGGAACGTGAGCAGCAACACCAGGCCACCGGCGAATGCCACCTCGCGACCGCGCACCCGACGCAGCAGGTCGTACACCAGCACGACGCAGCCGACCCCGGCGAGCAGCGACGGCAGCAGGAAGCCGATCCGCAGCGACCCGGTCAGCGCCATCGACGCCGCCATCAGCCAGAAGAACACGGGGGGTTTGTCGGCATAGAGATCACCGCCAACGCGGGGGATCATCCAGTCGCCGGAGCGCAGCATGTCCTGTGCTACCAGCGCAAAGCGCGGCTCATCGGCCGGCCAGGGATCACGCAGGCCGAGGCCCGTCGCCATCAGCAGCGCCGCGAGCCCGATCAACCAGAGCAGGTCGATCGTCACGTCGCGCGACGAGTTCGCTCCGGGTCGCAGCCAGCGGTCGAGCATGGAAGTCGACGCGCTGCCGGCGCCGCCCATGGTCAGCGTTCCTCGCGGATCGCGACCCGCGGTGACGCGCGGCGAATCAGCCAGCTCAAGCCCCACAGGTCGACGATGCCGACCCAGAGCCGGTTGTTGAGACCGTATTTGGAAGTCCCGCGCGTGCGTTCGCGATGGTTCACGGGCAGCGAGACGACCTCGTACCCCTCCCGCTGGAACAGGGCGGGCATGAACCGGTGCATGTTCTTGAAGCGCGGCATGTGCATGAACACGTCGCGATCGAACACCTTGATGCCGCAACCGGTGTCCGGCGTGCCGTCCTTGAGGAACCAGCCGCGAACCCCATTGGCCACACGGGAGGAAACGCGGCGCAGCCAGGTGTCCCGGCGCGTCGTGCGATTACCCATCACCAGCTTGAGCCGCGGCGACGCGGGTTGCATCAAGGCGTCGAGCAGGCGCGGGAAATCGGCCGGGTCGTTCTGGCCATCGCCATCGAGCGTCGCGATCCAGCGACCGCGGGCATGGCGCACGCCTGTGGCCACCGCGGCGCTCTGGCCCGATCGCGTGACGTGTTGCAACAACCGGATTTCCGGCATGCCCTGCGCGCGCGCCGCGAGCACCCTCTCGCCCGTCTTGTCGGTGCTGCCGTCGTCCACGAAAATCTGCTCGAATGAATACTTGCCGGCCAGCGCGGCGTGAATCTCCTGCGCCAGCGGCAGGACATTCTCGTCTTCGTTGCAGACAGGGATGACGACGGAAACGTCGGGCGTCGAGTCCGGGGACGGAGGGGTGGTCACGTTCGAGGGCGCCCTGCAGTTGTGGTTTGTGCGGCCGCCGCCAGCGGCGGCCGTCGGGTAGTATAAACGCTCCCCCGTTCCGGGGCCGCCGCTGGTCGCACGACCCTCCCCTTGAAAGACAGCCTCGCACATTCCCGTCCGCACGCATCGGAAAGCCGCAGGCTAGGCTGGGCCCTGGCGATCACGGCGTCGTTCATGGCCCTGGAAGTCGCGGGTGGCCTCATTTCCGGCTCGCTCGCCCTGCTGGCCGACGCAGGCCACATGCTGACCGACACGGCGGCGCTGTTGCTGGCCTGGATCGCGGTCCGGCTCACGCTGCGACCGACGAACCCTCGCCGTTCGTACGGCTATCACCGCGCGCAGGTACTGGCCGCATTCGTGAACGCGCTGGCGCTGTTCGTCGTGGCCGTGTGGATCGTCATCGAAGCTGCCGACCGGCTGTCGACGCCGCGCCCGATCGAAGGCGGCACGATGCTCGGGGTTGCGTTCGCCGGACTGCTGGCGAACGTCACGGTGTATTCGATCCTGCGCAAGGGCAACCAGGACAACCTCAACGTGGCGGCCGCCCGCCTGCACGTGATGGGCGACCTGCTTGGTTCGATCGGCGCGCTGCTCGCGGCAGGGATCATCCTGACCACCGGCTGGACCCCGATCGACCCGATCCTGTCGGTGCTCGTGGCGGTCCTGATCCTGCGCAGCGCCTGGTCGCTGCTGCGCAAGTCGACCAGCATCCTGATGGAAGAAACGCCGGATTCCGTCGATCCCGATGCTTTGCGCCAGGAACTGCTGGCGAACGTGCCCGGCGTGCGCGACGTCCACGACCTGCATTGCTGGTCGCTCACGTCAGGGCAGACCATGCTGACGCTGCACGTAGGACTCGCTGCGGGCGCCGACGGCGGGCTCGTGCTGCGCGAAGCCAAGCGCGTGATCGCGGAGAAATTCGCGATCGACCATTCAGCCCTGCAGCTCGAGCAGGCAGAATGCCCGGATGAAGTCTGACGGCCACACCGCCGCAATCGCCGCAATCGCCTCATGACCCAGGAACACGACGACCCGGCGACGGACGACGACCAGCCATCGTCCACCGGCTCGGCGCAGCTCAAGAACACGCTGTACCGCAAGGTGACGCGCGGTAAGCGCAAGCTCACTCGCGGACGGCTGCTGCTGTACCGCGTCGCCGTCGTCATCGCCTGGTGGGCGGTGCGTGCCCTCTGGGCGAGTTGTCGCGTCACGCACGTCGCCGGCAAGGCCACCGCCGAGCAGGCCATTCGCGACCTGAAGTCCCTGATCCCGGTGTACTGGCACCAGCACATGCTGTTCGGCGCGCGCGCCCTGCTCGACTTGCGCGCTGCCGGACTCAAGGTCGGCTTCCTGGTCAGCCCGTCCATCGACGGCACGGGCCCCGCCATGCTGGTGCAGAAAGTCGGTGCCCACGTCATCCGCGGCTCGTCGACGCACACGGGCGCACGCGCGCTGCGTGACTACTACGAAACCATCGTCAGGCAGCAGATCTCGCCCGCGATCACTCCCGACGGCCCGCGCGGGCCGCTGCACGAATTCAAGCCGGGCGCGATCATGCTGGCGCAGATCACGGGCAAGCCGATCCTGCCGATCGCCGTCGCGCACTCATTCAAGTTCACGTTCCGCACCTGGGATTCGTTCGAGCTGCCGCTGCCCTTCAGCCGCGTCGCGATCGTGTATGGCGAACCCGTGAAGGTGAGCCGGGCCATGGGCGCCGAAGCACTGGCCGACTGGCAGCAACAGATGGCCGGGCGCTTAATCGAACTGCGTCGCCAGGCCGAAGCTGCGCTCGAGCAACGCTGACAGCCGGACATCGTCGAGTTCCAGGCATTCGACGATCGGCGTCAGCGCCTTCCGGGCTGCGATGTGCCCGACGATGCCGGGGAAGTCATTCAGCTCCTGCAGTTGGTACCGTTCGTTGCCGACGACGGCGAATCCGCGCGAGGCCGCAAGCTCGACCAGGCCCGTCTCACGCAGGCCGAGGCCGGCTGCCTTCAAGGCGGCCTCGGTCGCGGTCCAGCGCTGCAACTTCGTCACCGTCGCGACGTCGGCCGATTCCTGCAGTTCCTCGATATCGATGCCGCAGTCGGTGCCGGCGCAGACGACGCAGGCAACGCACGACCGGGTGTGCGACAGACTGAAGCAGGGACCGCCATCCAGCCGCGGCTTGCCGTCGGGCGGAAACGTGAAAGACCGCGGCGGCAACTCTTGCCCGGTCATCCGGGCCGTGGCCAGCAAAACCAGACCCAGGCCGGCCAGGCTGGCTTGCCGGGCTTCTGCATCGCGCCGCTCCAGCACGAGGCGATGCGCGTATGGCAACGCGCGCAACAGCGGCGCCTGCCACGACGGGCAGGACAGCGGCAGTCGCAACGAGGCGTGCAGTATAATTGCGTCGGTCATCGTGCCCGGGAAACAAGGACTTTTTGCCATGGGTACCGCTTGACCCGTCCCTGCCGCCAGTGAACACCCGCCGACCCAAAATCACCAGTGCGACCGCACCGCCCGCGGCGCTGCAACCGCACGAACCGGGCACGTCGGACGAGACGATCGCGGTCCTGCGGCGCGCATTCGATGACCTGGGCGACCTCTTCCGCGTGCACGTGCCGAGCCGCGGCGCGTCGACCTGGGTTGCCAGCCATCCAGACGACGTCAAGCACGTGCTGGTGACGAACCACCGCAACTTCACCAAGGGGGTCGGCATCGACCGGGTCCGGCTGTTGCTCGGGCACGGCATCATGACCAGCGAAGGCGAATTCTGGCGCCGGCAGCGCCGCATGCTGCAGCCCGCTTTTCACCGTCACGCCGTCGAACGCTACGCCTCGATCGTGCGCGAGGAAAACGAAGCGCTCGGCGCGCAGTGGAGCGCTGCTGCACTCGGCACGGGCTCGGTGAACGTCACGCTGTCGGTGAGCCGGCTGGCACTGCGCATCATCCTGCGCGCGCTCTTCGGCGATGACCTGCGGCGTCTCGTGCCGGACCTCGACGACAATCCCTTCGTCGCCATCCTGCAGGACGCACGCCGTGACACACGCTTTGCCTACGAATTCCGCCAGCTGGCACGCGAGGTAAAGTCGCTGGTTGCTGAGCGGCGTGTGCGGCCGGGTCATGGATTCGACCTGTTGCAAGTGCTGCTCGATGCGAGGGATGCCAGCACGGGCGAGGCCATGAGCGACGCCGAAGTCGTCGACGAGGTCATGACGCTCGTGGTTGCCGGCCACGAAACCACGGCCAGCACGCTCAACTGGACGTGGTGGCTGCTGGCAACGAATCCAGGCGTGCAGCTGCGCGTCGCCGAAGAACAGCGCGCCGCGGACGACCTCGGTCACGCGAGCTACGCCGACCTGATCCGCCTGCCATACACACGGCAGGTCGTGGACGAATCGATGCGGCTGTACCCGCCGGGCTGGCTGCTGACCCGTCGCAGCATCGGACCGGATCGGCTCGGTGGGTACGAAGTGCCGCCAGGAACGGACGTCTTCATCAGCCCGTACCTGGTGCATCGACATCCGCGGCACTGGACTCGTCCAGAGACGTTCGATCCGGGCCATTTCGACGCCGCGCAGGTCGAAGCCCGCCACGCATTCGCGTACATTCCGTTTGCGGCCGGACCGCGCCACTGCATCGGGCAGAACTTCTCGCTGTACGAGATCCTCCTGCACTTCAATCATGCGGCGCGGCGCTTCCAACTGACGGATCCGCATCCGGCGCAGCCTGCCCTCGAGGCGCGTATCAACCTGCGGACGGCCGGCGACGTGCACATGAGAATAGAACAGCGATGATCAAGTACCAGACACTCCCCGACATGCTCGACGACCGCGCCCGCGGCGACGGCGCCATCGTTTACCTCGAAGGTGAAGGCGCCGAGAAGTCCCTCAAGCTCGCGGACCTGCGGCGCCGTGCACTCGGCATCCTGTTCCACCTGCAGCGCATCGGGGCCAGACCCGGCGACCACCTGATCCTGCACGTGGCCAGCAACGAGCAGTTCATCGACGCGTACTGGGCCTGCCTCTACGGCAGCATCGTGCCGGTGCCCGTCGCGGTCGGCATCAGCGACGAACACAAGCACAAGTTGCTGCGAATTGCGCAGCAGCTCGGGCAGCCGTTTCTCTACACCGACAAAAAGCTGCGCGACCGTCTTGCGACTTACGCCGCCACGCTCGGTGAGCCCGAAGCCTGGAGTGCGCTCAAGCCCCGGACCTTCCTGATCGACGCGCTCGACGATATTTCGCGCGCCGGCGCGCCCGCGGAACTGCACCCCGACCAGACGGCATTCATCCAGTTCTCTTCGGGCTCGACCAGTGAACCCAAGGGCGTGGTGCTCACCCACCGCAATATCCTCACCAATGCCGAAGGTGCGACGCAGGCTGCGGGCTTCTGCGAACAAGACGTTTCGCTGAGCTGGATGCCGCTCACGCACGACATGGGCCTGATCGGCTTTCACCTGATGATGATGTACGCCGGCGTGCGGCAGCACCTGATGCCCACCGACCTGTTCGTGCGCCGCGCCCTGCTCTGGCTCAAGTGGGCGTCCGCCAAGCGCGCCACGATCACGTGTTCACCGAATTTCGGTTACCGCCACTGCCTCAAGGCACTCGGCGACAAGACGCTCGACGATCACGACCTGTCCTCGGTGCGCCTGATCTTCAACGGCGCCGAACCGATCTCCGTCGAGCTGGCCGAGGAATTCCTCGACCGCCTCGCGCCGTACGGGCTGCGCCGCACCTCGATGTTTCCGGTGTACGGGCTCGCGGAAGCGTCGCTCGCGGTGTGCTTCCCGCCCATCGATACGCTTTACCGTTACATCACGGTCGATCGGCGCTCGCTCGGCGTCGGGGCCGCGGCGCGGCACGTCGCTGCGACCGACCCCACGGCGCTCAAGCTGATGTGCGAAGGCAAGCCGATTCCGTTCACCCGCGTGCAGCTCGTCGACGATGCCGGCGCGCAAGTCCCCTCGGGCACCGTAGGTCACCTCCTGATGCAGGGCGACAACGTCACTCGCGGTTATTTCCAGAACCCGGAAGCGAATGCCGCCGCGATCACGGCCGACGGCTGGTTGCGCACGGGCGACCTGGCCCTGGAGCACGAGGGCAACGTGTACGTCACGGGCCGGTCGAAGGAAATCATCTTCGTCAACGGCCAGAACTACTACCCGCACGACCTCGAGTCGGTGCTGCAGGCCGAACCTGGCCTCGAACTCGGCAAGGTGGTCGCCGCGGGCGCGCGCGCAGTGGGATCGCCCACCGACGAGCTCGTGTTGTTCGTGCTGCACCGGAGCGATATGGCCGACTTCATCCCACTCGCGACCCGGGCGATGCACCTGATCAACGAGCATGCGGGTGTCGAAGTGGCACGCGTGGTGCCGGTAAAGCGCGTGCCGAAGACGACGAGCGGCAAGCTGCAGCGCAATGCGCTAGCCAAGGCCTACGAAGACGGCGAATTCGCCGCGGAGCTCGCCGAGTTCGACCAGGCGTGGGCCGCCAGGCATGGCCAGGGTCGCGCTGCCAAGGGCCGGCTTGAAGCACAGCTCAAGGCAATCGTCGACGACGCGATGCCCGGCAAGCACGTCGACATCGACGACAACCTGTTCGACGTGGGCGCCAGCTCACTCAAGCTGATCCAGATTCACGAGAAGATCGACGAGGCCTATCCGGGCGCGGTCGACCTGACGGAGCTGTTCGACTTCCCCACGATCTCCACGTTGGCGAAACACCTGGAGTCGAAGATAGGAAGTTGAGGAAGCGGTTAGGGGTTAGGGGTTAGGGGGTTAGTCGGAGATGAAGCTGTGGCATCCAGTTCAGATGCACCTCCGACTGACCCCTAACCCCTAACCCCTAACCCCTAACCCCTAACCCCTAACCCCTAACCCCTAACCCCTAACCCCTAACCCCTAACCCCTTCCCCACCTCCTTCAGCTTCTTCCACCTCTTGTGCGACCACCACCAGCCGGCCGGGTCGACCGTGATGTCGCGCTCGAGCACGCGCGCGTACCGTTCGGTGGGCGCGCCTGCGGCTGGCTTCTCACCGACCGCCGTCAAAGGCTCGAGCTCGATCTGGTAGCGACCACGCCCGAAGCGGCGCATCGACACGTAGACGATCCGAGCGCGCAGCAGCCGCGCCATCCGCTCCGGCCCCTTGAAGAACGCGGTGTCCTGGTGCAGGAAGGTCGTCCAGTGACGCTCGGGGCTGGTGCGTGGCACCTGGTCCGCCACCAGGCCGAGCGCGCGCGCGTCGCGGATCAAGCCGATCTCGTGCCGGATCGCTTTCGACGGCAACATCCGCGCACCGAACTTCGAGCGGATCGACAGGAAGTACCGATCGGCCCCGGCGCTGCCCATCGGCTTGTAGATGCCAATCAAGCCGGAGTCGAGTTCGAGCGACAGGCGCAGCAGCGCCCATTCGAAATTGCACTGGTGGCCGCAGACCAGCACGAGCTTGGCCGGTGCGCCCAACACGCCGTCGCGGTCGACGAGCCGGACTCGCGCGCGCAAATCCTCGGAGTCCATGACGCGCGCGTAATCGAGTTCGGCCAGGAGCTCCGATTGCCGCGTGACGAACTGGTTGCGGATGCGCTCGCGCTCAGCATCGCTGCGGTCGGGAAACGAACGCCGAAGGTTCTGGCGGATCGTGCCGCGCCGCAAGCCGAACAGCCGATAGCCCAGGAAGAACAACATCCACGAACAGGCATAGCGCAGCCGCAGGCCGAACGATTCACGCATCGGTGCTGGTGCGGGTGGCGGCGTCTCAACCATACAGCGGCTTCTCACGCTTCCAGCGGTTGTAGGCCCAGAAATATTGTTCGGGATAGTGACGCACGTGCTGCTCGAGCGCCTGGGTGTAAGCGGTCAGGATGGCATCCGGCTCCGTCCGCGCGCCCGGGCGAGACAGCTCGATCAAGCGCACGACGTATCGGCCGCGCCGCTCGCGGTGCATCGCAGCCAGGTAGACCGAGTAGCCGAGCTTCGCCCCGATCCAGCCTGGACCGCGGAAAAACGAGGTCGGCTGGCCGAAGAACTCGAGCCACGTCTGCTGCTCGCTCTTCGCTGAAGGCGACTGGTCGGCGAGCATGGCCAGCAGCCGCACCTTGCCCCGCTGTGACAGCAGGTGGGGTACGAGGTCCTGGGCCTTCACCATGGTGCAGCCGAAACGCTCGCGCTGGCGTCGCAGCACGCGGTCGACACTTTCACGGCGGGTAGGCTTGTAGGCGGCCGTCAGCGGTTCGTTGAACTCGGTCGAACACCGGGCGAGCAGCCATTCCCAGTTGGCGTGGTGCGACGACAGGATCAACGCGCGGCCGGACGCGGCCTGCAGGCAGTCCCGCACTTGTTCCGGGTTCTCGAACCGGACTCGCTGTGCCAGTGCGGACGGGCCGAGAAAGCGCTGGGCGAGGACTTCGGCCGTCAGTTGACCGAGGTGACTGTAGAAACCGGCTTCGATGTCCCGTCGGCGGGAGGGGTCGAGTTCGGGCAGGCAGCGGGCCAGGTGCCGACGGACCAGGTTACGACGCCAGCCAAAGACTCGCAGCAGCCAGGCCACGCAGCCAAGGACCGCGTACAGGACTCCGAGCAACGCGGACTGGAGCAGGGTTTTCACGGGAAAAATGGTGCCGACTCGCGGATTCGAACCGCGGACCTACTGATTACGAATCAGTTGCTCTACCAACTGAGCTAAGTCGGCTCTGCGCAGACCCCTCCGGCTCGGAGGGGCGCGCATTATAAGGATTCGCCCCCGCGGGTGGAAGCCGAGCTCAACCTGCCTGCGGCCGGACCCGGATCACCACTTCGACGCCGTCGACTTCCGTCCCCGGGGGCAACGCCGGCAAGTGCGCCAGGGTCAGCTCATCGGGCTGGATGTCCTGCATCTCGCCCGTCTGCACGTTCTGGAAGTGGTGGTGGGGCGTCATGGCCGAGTCGTAGACGCAGCGCTCCGGGTCGAGGTGGATCTGGCGCACCAGGCCGTGATCCACGAACAGCTTCAGCGTGTTGTAGACGGTGGCCTTGGACACGCGACTGGGGGACTGCCGCAAAGTCGTGAGCAGCTGCTCCGCGGTGAGGTGTACCGGAGCGGTCAGGAGCACCTCGGCCACCTTGACGCGTTGCTGGGTGGGGCGGATGCCATGGCGTTCGAGCAGACTGCTGACTTCGTTCACGGGGCTGGTCCGGGGAGTCAGAAAAAGTGGACTGATTATAAAGGTCAGCCCCAGCACCCTCTAAATCCGCACATATCGCCACATTTTGCGGCAAACAACGCGATCTGCCGCGCACCCCAGGCGGAACACCCGTTACTCGGGCCGGCACGTCCCGCTCGTGGTGGCCCCCGGGCCCGACCGACGGACCGGGCCTCTCGCCGCCATCGCGCCAAGGTTGCGCGTGGGTTCGTCGCACCAACCGTCGAGGTGGGATCAAGGCGGGAAAAACTTTGTGAAGGGGCCAGAAAATCCGCTGTTCCGCCCGCTGCCGTCCACGCACCCTGCAGGGCGTGACCCAGGAGCGGCAGGGCAATGTACAGACACGCCGGATTCTCGCTGACCGAACTGTTGCTCGTCATCGCCCTGCTGGGTGTCGTCACAGGGTTCACCGTGCCGTCGTTCCGCACCCTGCAACTCGATGCAGCGCGGACCCGGCAGGTCAACCAGTTCGTCCAGGCCATCCATCTGGCGCGCTCCGAAGCGATGAAGCGAAACGGTATCGTCAGTCTGTGTCCCAGCCAGGACGCACTGACGTGCGCGGCACCGGGCACGGGTTGGGAGGCGGGCTGGATCGTCTTTGCCAATCTCGACCGCGACACGCCTGCCGTCCGCGACCCCGACGAACCCCTGGTGCAGGTGTATGCGCCCTGGCATGGCGGACGCCACCATGGCAACCGCCAGACGCTGTCCTTTCGTTCGTTCGGCCAGTCGGGCGTCACGGCGACGTACACGCTATGTGACGCGCGCGGGGGCGATGCCGCCCGTGCGGTGATCATCAGCCAGGCGGGGCGGCCACGGGTTGCGCAGCGAACGGCCGCCGGCCATGCGCTCGACTGCACCTGAGTGAACGTCATGCGACGCCATCGATGCGGGGGCTTCGCCCTGACCGAGCTGTTGATCGCCGTCGTCCTGCTGGCGATCGGACTGCTCGGCAATGTGGCGCTGCTCGTCGCAGGCCTGCAGGCCGAGCGCAATGCCGCGAACTTCGCGACAGCCGCGACACTGACGGCGGACCTGGCTGAACGGATTCGAGCCAACCAGGGCGCGGGATTGGCCTATGAGATCGACCCGGATGAGGCAGCACTGCCGCCTGCGCCGATCTGCGACCTCGCTGTGCCCTTCGCTGCGGCTGCGCGCGCGGCCTGTGACCTTGCGGAGTGGCAGCAGGACGTGAGCGATGCGCTGCCCGGCGCCTACGTGCGTTTGACGGCGACCCCCGTGCACGGGACCGCCGCCGTGTTGTACACGATCACCCTCCGCTGGGTGGCGTGGGGTGACGCCACGGGCGGCGAGTCCTCGCTGCAACTGCAGGTGTAGCGATGACAAAGGAACGTCCGTCCGCTGCATGCGCCCGAACCGTCGGTGGCTTTGGCCTCATCGAGACACTGGGTGCTGTGGCCATCGGTCTGTTCGTCATCGCGGTCGCCGTCACCTTGCATGCCCGCGCCGGCGCTGCGTTACGAGTGCTCGACGCGCATGCCCGCATGCACGAAACCGCGCGTCAAGTCCTGGCGGTCATCGAGTCAGACGTGCGCATGGCTGGATACTGGGGCCTGGCACCCACCGCGGAGAACGTATCGATCCACGCGTTGTTCGCTTTTCCTGACAGGTGCGGCGGCCCTGCCTGGGTCACCGACGTCGAGCAATTCGTCGATGGCACCAACAATCAATACCTGGGTGTGGCCAATTGCGCTGCGTTGTCAGGCGGCGCTCAGGCCGGATCCGACGTACTCATCGTGCGTCGGGCCAGCGCGCGACCGATCGAACTGAACAGCCCAGTCGTACCGGCCTCGGCACGCGACGAGGTCCTGTTGGTATCGACCCGCGAAGCGGCACAGCTGTTCGTGGCCGAGGATATCGGAGACACCATTCCAGCCGGCTATCCAGTGGTGGCCGCTGCCGGAATGGGCCCTCCTTCTGAATTGCGCAGGCTGTTGGTGCATGCGTATTACGTCAGTGTCGACTCGAGCGTCGGCGAGTCCGTGCCCGCATTACGACGCAAGGCACTCGTGGGCGGGCCCGGAGTCGGCGACGAAGAAATCGGCGTCGGCGTCGAAGACCTGCAGTTTCGCATCGGCGCCGACGTCGATGGTGACGGCATCCTCGACAGCTTCTTCGAACCAGGAACGCTGCCGGCTGCGGCCATACCCCTCTGCATCCGGCTCTGGTTGCGCGTGCGCGGTATCGAGCGCTCCGGCGCGACTGCGGCATCCGCCGGCGCCAGCTATGCAGATCGCGTCTGGCCCTTCGTCAACGATGGCTACGACCGCATGCTGGTGACGAAAACGATCCAGATCAGGAATTCGCAGCAATGAATGTTCCCCGGCATGCGCGCCGTCTCTCGTCTGACGCTGTGCGGCACGCGCGGGGCATCGCTCTGGCCACTTGCCTGCTGCTGCTCACGGTGTTCACGGTCCTGTCGATCGCAGGTTTCACCGCGGCGCTCATTGAACAGCGGATCGCAGCGAACCTGGATCAGCGCGAGCGCGCGTTCCAGGCCGCTGAATACGGCATCGAGCAGGCGATGCATTCGCCGGACCTCGCCACGGCGTTGACACGGGACGCGCCTCGGTCGGTGCCTGCGATTGGCGCACAGGTTCCACTACCCGGCACCTCGGCCGACGGCTACGCGTATCGCCTGTACCTTGCGGCGATCACGCCAAGTGGACTCCCGGCACACGACCCGGCCTCGGTCCTGACCGCCTTCCATTTCGTCATTGAAGCGAGTGGTTACAGCGCGCGCGGCGCTGCCGACACGCACGTGCAGTCCTTCAGGATTCTGCGACCCGCCGAATGGACGGACGGGCCTGCCTATGCAGACTGTGCGCCAGATGCCGAGGACTGTGTCCCGATGCCTTATCCAGAACCCAGGCGCACGTCCTGGGTGCAACTCGAGGCCGAGTGAGCCCACTGATGCCCGCAGGCCGCCGATCCCCCGCCAGCGCAGCACAAACCCGCAACCGTGCCGGGATGCCTGGCATGAGCTTGATCGAGTTGCTCGTGGTCGTCGCCCTCATTGCAATCCTGACCGTCGCGGCCTTACCCAGCTATCGCGCCTATGCGGTGCGTGCGCACCGTGTCGAAGCCGCGGCTGCCTTGCTCGCGTTGTCGGCGGCGCAGGAAAAGTTCTACCTGCAGAACAACACCTACGCGACGGAGCTTACAGATGCTCCGCCGGACGGCTTAGGGCTGCAGGCGGTCACGGCAGGCGGCTTCTACGACATCGAGATCGATTCCGCGGACGCTGCCGGTTTTGGAGCAACCGCGACGGCCAAGGGTGGCCAGGCGGACGATACCCATTGCGCGTTGTTCACGATTGACCAGACCGGCGCCAGGTCGGCCACCAGCCCGGACTGCTGGTCACGTTGACGCAAGGTCGATGAGCCTTCGGCGCAAACGCGCCACGGCTCAGGGCTGGACGTCGCCCGATTCCGGCTTCCCGGTTCGCAACTCGCGCGGCAATGCGAACACCACGTGCTCCTCGCGACCCTCGATCTCGGCCGCGCCCTGCCCGCCCCACTCCCTGAGACGTGCCACGACTCGCTGCACGAGCAGCTCTGGCGCCGACGCTCCGGCAGTCACGCCGACAGCCTGCTTGCCCTCGAACCATTCGGCACGCAGGTCCTCGGGGCCGTCCACCAGGTAACCCGGCATGCCCGCCTTCTCGGCAATCTCACGCAGCCGGTTGGAATTCGAACTGGTCGCCGAACCGACCACGACCATGACGTCGCAATCGGCCACCAGCTTCTTCACCGCGTCCTGGCGGTTCTGCGTCGCGTAGCAGATATCTTCCTTGCGCGGCGTCGAGAGCGTCGGGAACCGGTGCTGCAGCGCCTCGAGCACGTCGGCGGTGTCGTCCACGGACAGCGTTGTCTGCGTCACGACGCCCACTCGCGATGGATCGCGCACGTTCAGGTGCGCCACGTCCGCGACGTCTTCGACCAGGCAGATGCGCCCGCCTTGCGTCGTGTCGAACTGACCCATCGTGCCTTCCACTTCCGGGTGGCCCTCGTGACCGATCAAAATCACGTCGCGGCCGTCACGGCCGTAGCGCGAAACCTCCATGTGCACCTTGGTCACGAGCGGGCAGGTGGCGTCGAAAACACGTAGTTCGCGCCGCTTGGCTTCGATCTGCACCGCTTTCGACACGCCGTGGGCGCTGAAAATCACCGTGCCGCCGTCGGGCACTTCGTCGAGTTCATCGACGAACGCGGCGCCGAGGCCGCGCAGGCGGTCGACGACGAACTTGTTGTGCACCACCTCGTGCCGCACGTAGATCGGCGCGCCGAACAGTTCGAGCGCGCGCTCAACGATGTCGATCGCACGGTCGACACCGGCACAGAATCCGCGCGGATTGGCGAGGAGGATCCGCACTTAATGGTGTCGCTCGCGAAACGCGTCGAGGACCATCAATGCCGCCCCGATCGTGATCGCACTGTCGGCGATGTTGAACGCCGGGAAATATGAACCGCCCCAATGCGCGTGGATGAAGTCGATCACGTAGCCGTGCGCCATGCGGTCGATCACGTTGCCGAGCGCGCCGCCGACGATCAGCGCCAGCGCCAGGGGCAGGAATTTCTCGCCGCGCGGCAGCCGCCAGAGCCACACGATCAGCGCGACGCTCACGACGATGCCGAGCACGACGAAGAAGCCACGCTGCCAGCCGGAGGCATCGGCCAGGATGCTGAATGCCGCGCCGGTGTTGTGCAGCAACGTGAAGTCGAGCACCGGCAGGACCTCGACGCGCTCGTAGAGCTCGAGGAAGCGCGTGACCAGGAACTTGGTCGCCTGGTCGAAGGCGATGACGAACAGCGACAGCCACAGCCACGCGGCCGGGTGCGTACGCTGAATGCGCAGGCCGGCGAGCGACGCGAGACCGTGGGCAGGCGATCCAGGAAGAGGCGGCGGGGGCGGGCTAGAAGTGTTCATCAAGTAGTTGGGGTTCCAGGCGAGGTCTCAGGCGGAGCCATGGCGTGCTTCTGGCGAATTCAGGTCGGTCTCAAGCGTAGCGGCGGGTTTCGCCGGCGCCCTCGAGGTTGACCGCACAGCGGCTGCACAGTTCCGGATGCGCGGCCACGGTACCGACGTCCGCTCGCTTGTGCCAGCAACGGGCACATTTCTGCGCCTCTGAACGCCGGACGTGCAGCCACAACCCGCTCTTGCCCTCGCCGTCTGTCGGCAGCGCCTCGGGAGGTCGAGTCTCCGCAGCCGCCACTTGCGCCTCCGACGTGATCAGCACGAACCGCAGCTCATCGCCAAGCGGCTTGAGCGCGGTGGTCCACTCGGGCGTGCCGTAAAGCGTCACCTCGGCATCGAGCGGCGCGCCGATCTGCTCGGCCACACGCAGGCGTTCGAGTTCACGCAGCACCGCAGCACGCGCCTCCAGCACCTTCGGCCAGTCGATCGACTGCACGACACCCTCCATCGCCGGGAGCTCGGCCCAGGTCGTGAAGAACACCGACTCGGCGCGCTCGCCCGGCATGGACCGCCAGATCTCTTCCGCGGTGAACGACATGATCGGCGCGAGCCAACGGACCATCGCCTCGGCGATCCAGTAAATCGCGGTCTGCGCCGAACGGCGCGGCAAGCCGGCGGGCGGCGTCGTATACAGACGGTCCTTGATCACGTCGAGGTAGAAGCCGCCAAGGTCCACGACGCAGAAGTTGTGCAGCTTCTGGTAGATCACGTGGAAGTCGTAGCTGCGGTACGCCGCGACGACTTCCTGCTGCAGCTCGCGCGTGCGCTGCAGGGCCCAGCGGTCGAGCGCGAGCATCTGGTCCACCGGCACCGCGTCGCGCGCGGGATCGAAGCCGGCGAGGTTGCCGAGCAGGAAGCGCACGGTGTTGCGGACGCGGCGGTACGAATCCGAGGTGCGTTTGAGGATTTCGTCCGAGACGCTGATCTCGTTGGCGTAGTCGGTCGCCGCCACCCACAAGCGCAGCACGTCAGCGCCGAGCGTGTTCATCACCTTCTGCGGCAGCACGGTGTTGCCGAGCGACTTCGACATCTTGCGGCCCTTCTCGTCCACGGTGAAGCCGTGGGTGAGCACGCCCTTGTACGGCGCGTGGCCCTTCTGCGCGACGGAGGTCAGCAGCGAGCTGTGGAACCAGCCACGATGCTGGTCGGAGCCTTCGAGGTAGAGGTCGGCAGGTGACAGGATCTCCGGCCGGCTCTGCGACACGCAATGATGCGAAACGCCGGAATCCACCCAGACATCCATGATGTCGGTGACCTTCTCGTAGTTCGACGCATCCGAGCCGAGCAGCGTGGCCGGATCGAGATCGAACCAGGCATCGATGCCGTCTTTCGCGACGAGCGCGGCGACCTGGTCCACGAGTTCCGGCGTGCGCGGATGCAGCTCGCCCGTTTCCCTGTGCGTGAACAGCGACAGCGGCACGCCCCACATGCGCTGCCGCGAGATGCACCAGTCGGGACGGCCCGCGATCATGCTGTAGATGCGCTGCTCGCCCCAGCCCGGTGTCCACTCGACCTTGCCGATCTCGGCAAGCGCCGCCGCGCGCAGGCCCGCCTGTTCCATGCTGATGAACCACTGCGGTGTGGCGCGGAAGATCACCGGCGTCTTGTGCCGCCAGCAATGCGGGTAGCTGTGCTGGTACGCCTCGTGGTGCAAAAGAGCGCCGCTTTCGCGCAGCACCTCAACCACGTGCTTGTTGGCCTCGAACACCTTCTCGCCCGCGAAGATCGGCGTGGCCGGCAGGAAGCGGCCGTCGCTGCCGACGGGGTTGTCGACCGCGAGGCCGTACTTCTTGCCGACGACGAAGTCTTCCTGGCCGTGCCCGGGCGCGGTATGGACGGCGCCGGTGCCGCTTTCGAGCGTCACGTGCTGACCGAGGATCACCGGCACGACGCGTTCGTAGAAAGGATGCTTCACGCGCAGGTGCTCGAGCTCTGCGCCCTTCACGCGGCCGATTTCCTGCGACGTGGCGAGGCCCGCACGCTTGATCACGGCCGGCGCCAGCTCGCTCGCGACCAACAGTGTCTCGACACCGCTGTGGACGTCGTCGAGCTGCGACGTGTGGCTGACGCGCAGCAGCGAATAATCGTATTCCGGGTGCACCGCCACGGCCTGGTTGGCCGGCAGTGTCCAGGGCGTGGTGGTCCAGATCACGATGCTGGCGCGACCGATCGGCAACGCTTGCAGCCCGAATCGCCGCGCGAGGTCCGGGCCATCGACCGCTTCGAATCTGACGTCGATCGATGGCGACGTGCGCTCTTCGTATTCGACTTCGGCTTCGGCCAGCGCCGAGCGGCAATCGAGGCACCAGTGCACGGGCTTGTAGCCCTTGTAGAGGTGGCCGTTGCGGATGATCTGCGCGAATGCGCGCAGCTGTTCGGCCTCGTAGCCCGGCGCCAGCGTCAGGTATGGGTTGAACCAGTCGCCGAGCACGCCCAGGCGAATGAAGTCCTTGCGCTGGACGTCGATCTGCTCCATCGCAAAATCGCGGCACGCCTGGCGGAACGCCTTGGCGTCGAGTTGTTTCATCTCGCGGCCGCGCACTTTCTCGACCGCGTGCTCGATCGGCAAGCCGTGACAGTCCCAGCCCGGCACGTACGGCGCATCGTAGCCGTCGAGCGTGCGCGACTTGACGATGATGTCCTTCAGGATCTTGTTGACGGCGTGCCCGATGTGAATCGCGCCGTTCGCGTACGGAGGGCCGTCGTGCAGGATGAATTTCGGCCGATCCTTGGCGATCGCGCGCAATTTCTCGTACGTGCGGTGCTCGTCCCACCACGCCAGCATGTCCGGCTCGCGGCGGGCGAGATCGGCCTTCATCGGGAATGCCGTGTCGGGCAGGTTTACGGTGTTCTTGTAGTCAGCCATGGGGAAGGACTTCAAAACGGGTCGCGCACACGGGCACGGAACCGGAAATAGTGAGGCACTTCATGGATTTAATCCAGCCTTGGCAGAGCGCATCGTGCCTGGCTCAGGCCGGGCGCTGAATTTCGCCCAGGGCAGCCCGGGCGCGGTCCGAATCCAGGTCCATCTGCACCACCAGCGCGTCCAGCGATTCGAACTTCCGTTCGGCGCGCAGCCAACGCAGGAAGTCGACGCTCAGGTATTCACCGTAAAGGTCGCCGTCGAAATCGAACAGGTGAACCTCGAGCAATGGATCAGTGCCGTTCACAGTCGGACGTGTGCCCAGGCTCACCACCGCGGGGTGGTCCTGCAGGCCAGCGCCGCTCACGCGCACCGCCAGGACGCCCCACAGCGGCACCACCTTCCGGTGCAGTGCGAGGTTCGCAGTGGGATACCCCAGTGTACGACCGAGCTGCACGCCGCGGCGCACTCGACCCGTCATGCGGTAGGGCCGGCCGAGCAGGTGCGCTGCGCGGTCCATGTCGTTGCGGCCGAGCGCCTCGCGCACCAGCGAACTGCTGACACGCTCACCCGCAACGAGAAATTCGCCGACCTCTTCCACCGAGAATCCATGCCGCTCGCCGGCCGTGCGCAGCGACTCGATGTTGCCTGCGCGCTTCTTCGCATAATGAAAGTCGTGGCCTACGACCATGTGCCGCACGCCCAAACCCTGCGCCAGCAGTTTCTGTTCGAACTCGCCCGCGCTGAAATTGCGCATGCCGTCGTCGAACCGCAGCACCACGACGCGGTCGACGCCATACAGCGCGAGTGCCTCGAGCTTCTCGCGCAGCCGCATCAGGCGCGCGGGAGCCGTCGCGCCTTCGAAAAATTCACGCGGTGTCGGCTCGAACGTGACCACGGTGGCCGGCAGGCCGAGTTCGTCGGCCTTGCGTCGCACGGCTCCGAGCATGTGCTGGTGACCACGGTGCACGCCGTCGTAATTGCCGATCGTCGCCACGCAACCGCGGTGCTCTGGACGCAGGTTGTGCAAGCCGCGCACGAGCTCGAGCGGACGACTCACGATGACGCGCCCTCGGGACGCCGGGGAACCTCGATCGCCTGGTGACGCAGGTCGCGCAGCCGCATGCCGAGCACGTACAGCGTGCCGAAATAAATCCCTGCGCCGCCGATCACGAGCACGCCCATCCAGCCGACGCGGTGCCACGCGTTCATCGTCAGCCAATGCTGGGTGTCGCCGGCGACGACCCACAGGAAGACACCCATCAGCACGTTGCCGGCGAGGACCTGCAGCAACGTCCGGCGCCAGCCCTTCGAGTGATGCAGGACGTGCTGCTTGCGCAAACCGCGATAGAGCCGCGTGGCGTTGAACCAGGCGCCGATGCCATTGTTCAGCGCGAGCAACGCATGCAGGCCTGCCAGGCCCGGATAGATGAAGGCGAGCGGCAGCACCACGACGAGGTTCAGCCCCATGTTCACGCCGAGCGACTGCACGCCGATCCTCACGGGTGTCTTCGTGTCCTGCCTCGCGAAGAAACCGGGCGCCAGCACCTTCACCATGCTGAAACCCATCAGGCCGCTCGAGTACGCCATCAGCGCGAGCGTCGACATGCGCACGTCCTGCTCGTCGAACTTGCCGTAATGGAAGATCACGATCGTCAGCGGTCCGGCGAGGATGAGCAGCGCCACCGTCGCGGGCAGCACGACGATGGTCGTGAGCTTCACCGCCCAGTCCAGCGTCGAGGCGAAACGCTCCGGCGACTGCGACGCGTGGTGCGCAGCGAGGCCCGGCAGGATCACGGTGGCCAGCGCGATGCTGAACACACCGAGCGGAAACTCGACCAGCCGGTCCGCGTAATAGAGCCACGCGATGCTGCCCGTGGCGAGGAACGACGCGATCAGCGTGTCGAGCAGCAACGCCACTTGCGACACCGACGAACCGAAGATCGCGGGCAGCATCAGGCGGCCGATCCGCTTGACGCCTTCGTGGCCCCAGTGCCAGCGCGGCCGCTTGAGCAGGCCCAGCTTGATCATGAAGGGCAGCTGGAAGCCGAGCTGCACGATTCCCGACACGAACACGCCGATGGCCAGCACGACGCCGGGCTGGGCGAAATGCGGCGCAATGAAGGCCGCAAACACGATCATGACCACGTTCATCAGCGTGGACGTGGTCGCTGGCACGGCGAACTTGCCGTAGCTGTTGAGCACGCCACCGGCGAGCGCCGCGAGCGAAACGAACAGGATGTAGGGGAAGGTCCAGCGCAGCATGTCGACCGTGAGGTCGAAGCGATCGCCGTCGGCGCGGAAACCGGGCGCGAACAACATCACCAACAATGGCGCGGCGACGATGCCGACGAGGGTGACGACCGACAGGAACCACGCCAGGGTGCCCATGGCCCCGTCGATCAGGGCGCGGACTTCGTCGCGTTCGCGCTGGACCTTGTACTCGGACACGACCGGCACGAATGCCTGCGAGAACGCGCCCTCGGCGAACAGCCGGCGCATGAAATTGGGGATCTTGAACGCGACCAGGAACGCGTCCATGAGCAGGCCGGCCCCGAACATCCGGGAATAGACCATGTCGCGCAGCAGGCCGGTCACGCGCGAAACGAGCGTGAAGGCGCCGACGATCGAGGTGCTGCGGAAAAAGCCGCCGCCGCTCAAGGGTGAGTCACAGTCGGGGACATGGGGCGCGGATGATACTAGGAGAGGGGTTAGGGGAGAGGGGTTAGGGGTTAGGGGTTGGTCGGAGGTGCGGCCGAAACGGTCTGGTTACCAAGCTCCTCCGGCTAACCCCTAACCCCTACCCCCTTTCCTGCCCCTATTCTTCCCCTTGACCTCCGGCCCTCCTACGCCCAAAATACGCGGCTCTTTTAACCCGATTACCCGATGGCTGGTCGTCCCCTGGGTGGGCACGCCGGCCGCAGGAGCTGAAGTCAGTGGCGAACATCAAGTCCGCAGAAAAGCGTGCCAAGCAGGATGTGAAGCGTCGTGCCCACAACATGGCCGCCCGTTCGCGTCTGCGCACGTCGATCAAGAAAGTCCTGGCCGCCATCGGCGCCGGCGACAAGACCGAAGCCACCGCCGCTTTCAAGCAGGCGCAGCCAGTGATCGACACGATGGTGACCAAGGGCATCATCCACGCCAACAAGGCTGCCCGTCACAAGAGCGAGCTCAACGCCAAGATCAAGGCCCTGGGCGCCGCCGCCAAGTAAGGCGGTACCCGTTGCGGTGTGTCGCCGCGGCCTGATTGATACGAAAAAGCCGGCTCGGAGCCGGCTTTTTCTTTTTGAGCAATCACACGACAGTGCGCCGCATGCAGCGTGCGCTTGCACTTCGATCACGTTTCAATGGCGAGGTTCGATGGGCAAGGCCTAGTTGGCGTCGGGGAGTTCGACACCAGAGAGCCGGATTTCCTCCAGCCGCCGCATGAGGTCGAAGCACAGCTGTTGCGTGCCCTGCTGCGTGACGCCGGAAATGCGGTAGACCGGCCCCTTCCAGCGCAAGCGACGCACGATCTCCTTGCAGCGCTTCTCGGCGTCGGCCGGCGGCAGCAGGTCGATCTTGTTCAGCACCAGCCAGCGCTCGCGCGTGGCCAGTTCCGGGCTGAACTTCTTCAGTTCGCCGGCGATCGCACGGGCGTCGACGACGGGGTCTGCCGCCGGATCCGGCGGCGCGATGTCCACCAGGTGCAGCAGCACGCGCGTTCGCTGCAGGTGCTTCAGGAAGCGGATGCCCAGGCCCGCGCCTTCGGCTGCGCCTTCGATCACGCCCGGAATGTCGGCCATTACGAAGCTCTGGTGCTCGCCCACGTAAACGACGCCCAGGTTCGGGTGCAGCGTGGTGAACGGGTAATCCGCGATCTTCGGCCGGGCCGACGACACCACGCTGATCAGGGTGGACTTGCCCGCATTGGGCAGGCCGAGCAGGCCGACGTCGGCCAGCAACTTGAGCTCGATTCGCAACTCGCGCTTCTCGCCCGAATTGCCTGGCGTCGCCTTGCGCGGCGTGCGGTTGGTGCTGCTCTTGAAGCGCTGGTTGCCCATGCCGCCCTCGCCGCCTTTCGCGACGAGAATCCGATCGCCATCCGCAGCGAGATCGCCCAGGGTCTCTTCGGTATCGACGTCGTAGATCACCGTGCCCACGGGGACGAACACCTCCATGTCGGCGCCGCCGCGACCGCTGCAATCCGCACTGCCGCCCGGCTCGCCGTTGACGGCCTTGAACGAGCGCATGTGGCGGAAGTCGGCGAGGGTGTTCAGCCCGGCTTTAGCGACCAGGTAGACATGGCCGCCATCGCCGCCGTCACCACCGTCCGGACCGCCGAACGGCATGAATTTCTCGCGGCGAAAGCTGACCATGCCGCGGCCGCCGTTGCCGGCCTGGACCTTGATCGTTGCTTCATCGACGAATTTCATGGGAAGCGGTTAGGGGTTAGGGGTTAGGGGATAGTCGGAAACAAGAAGGCCCCGGGAACACCGGGGCCTCTCGTAAGGACTCGATCAGCTGGACTGCAAACCTCACCCGCGCATTGCGCGCCTTCTCCCATGCGGTCATGGGAGAAGCGGGAGATCAGTCCTTGCTGGGCTCGACGAACACGTGCACGCGCTGGGCCACGCCCTTGCGCTTGAACTGCACGGTGCCGTTGGTGAGCGCGAACAGGGTGTGGTCCGTGCCGACGCCGACGTTGTCGCCCGCGCGATACAGCGTGCCACGCTGGCGCACCAGGATGTTGCCGGCGAGGACGTTCTCACCGCCAAACTTCTTGAGGCCGAGGCGCTTGCTCTCGGATTCGCGGCCGTTCTTGGTTGAACCGCCTGCCTTTTTATGTGCCATTGCAGAAGACTCCGAAGGGTGTGTTCAGCGCCAGGCTCAGGCCTGGATGCCGGTGATCTTGACGTCGGTGTAGAACTGGCGGTGCGTGCCCTGGCGCAGGTAGTGCTTGCGCCGGCGGAACTTCACGATCGCCTTCTTCTCGCCCTTGCCGTGCTTGTGCACGACGCCCGAAACCTTGCTGCCAGCGACCAGCGGGGCGCCGACTTTGATGTCGCTGCCGCTGCCGACGAGGAGCACTTTGTCGAATTCGACGGCGGCGCCGAGCTCGGCGACCAGTTTCTCGATGCGCACCACGTCGCCTTCGGCGACACGATACTGCTTGCCGCCCGTCGCAATGACCGCGTACATGAGCCTTACTCCAAACCTGTAACGATGGCTGCCGGGAGCCCCGGCAGAAAGACGCGGAAGTTTAGGGGACCGACCCACCTAAATCAAGCGCTTAGGGGCTTACATCCATTCCCTTGTCGCGGGGCGATGGGTACCATGCCGGGTTCCCATAAGAACATCTTCCGGACGGCTTGTCGCGAGAATGCAACTCGAAGAGATCCGGACGCTGGTCATGGCAGACCTCCAACGCGTCGACCAGACCATCGTGCAGCGGCTGGCCAGCGATATCGTGCTGGTCAACCAGGTTTCCCAGTACATCATCGGCGCAGGCGGCAAACGGCTCCGCCCGCTGAGCGTGGTGCTGGCAGCCCGTGCCTGCGGCCACCAGGGCCAGAACCACGTCCCGGCCGCCGCGATCATCGAGTTCATCCACACCGCCACCCTGCTCCACGACGACGTCGTGGACGGCTCCGACATGCGCCGCGGCCGCAACACGGCCAACCACGTCTTCGGCAACGAGGCGAGCGTGCTGGTAGGGGATTACCTGTATTCGCGCTCGTTCCAGATGATGGTCGAGCTGGGCAACCTGCGCATCCAGGAAGTGATGGCAAACGCGACCAACACCATCGCCGAGGGCGAGGTGCTGCAACTCATGAACGCGCACGACCCCGACACGACCGAACAGCGGTACCTCGAGGTCATCTACCGCAAGACAGCGAAGCTGTTCGAAGCCGGCGCGCAGATGGCCGCGATCCTGTCGGACTCGCCGCGCGAGATCGAGCAGTCGATGGTCGAATACGGCCGGCACCTGGGCACGGCGTTCCAGCTGGTCGACGACGCGCTCGACTACAAGTCGACTGCCGAAGAACTGGGCAAGAACCTGGGGGACGACCTGGCCGAGGGCAAGCCGACGCTGCCCGTCATCTACGCTCTGGCCCACGCTCCCGCGGCCGAGGCGGCCCAATTGCGTGAGGCGATCGAAAACGGCGGCATCGACGACCTGGACCAGATCACTCGCCTGATAGAGACCTCGGGTGGGCTCGAATACACCGCCCGGATGGCCCGGCGTGAGAAGGAAATGGCGGTCGAGGCTCTCGGCAAGCTGCCGGCCTCGAAATTCCGCGACGCCCTGGTGTCTTTGGCGGATTTCGCGGTCGCGAGAACGTACTGATTCGATTGGAGCCGGGCTCGCCCGCCGTATTCAATTGAATCAGGGGCGGTCATTGAGTAGACTGCGCGGCTCTCAGCGGGGCCTGCCCCGCCGCCCTCGCCTCCTGTCGGCTACCCGAGCCGGACTTATTCTGCAGGCCCGCGGCGATCTGGATTCGGGATGTAGCTCAGCCTGGTAGAGCACTACGTTCGGGACGTAGGAGTCGAAGGTTCAAATCCTTTCATCCCGACCACTCACCCAACGCCACGCAATAAAATCGCGCAGCCGCCATTGGTATGTCCCTGCATGGCAGGCCATGCTACTTTTCCAGCCGGTGGTCCTTTTGGAACAAATGCGGCGTATCTCTGCATTCGTGCAGGCACGTCGGTAACAATTCTCCGGACCGGCAGAAAATGAAGTGGCGGTAACCGGATGGCCACCGCCTCGAGCTAGGGGAGATCGGCGTGCTGCAATCCTGGTTGGGCCACCGCGCAGTGTGCGTGTTGGCGCTTTTTTGCGTGCTGTCATCATGCATCGCCTCGGCGGCGGCGATACCGCCAGCGCCCCCTCCCGTCGAAGCATTCGGTCACCTGCCCGACGTGCAGTTCGTGGCTATCTCCCCCAGCGGCCGCTGGCTCGCGCGGGATGTCGAGCGGGACGGCAAGCAAGCCGTCGCTGTGCTCGAGGTCGGCACCGGCAAAGTTAATCGACTCGTCGCCATCGACGCCGCGAACAAATTGCGCGACCTCGAGTGGGCTGACGACGAGATGTTGCTGATCGAGGCGAGCGCGAGTCACTCTCTCCAGTGCAATCTCGGTCACCAGAACTGCAGTTATGAGTTTTCACGCTTCTTCGCGGTAAGACTCGATGGGTCGCCTCCCAGGTTGTTACTGATGCAGGAGGGATCGCGCCAATACGTGACCGGCGCGAGGATGCTGGCCGCGCGCACGGCGCGGCCTGGCTTCGTCACCATGCAGACACTCGACTACAGGCCCACTTCCGCCGCGGGTGCCACCGAGTCGCGCGTGGCCAAGGTCTACAAAGACACGGAGTACTTCGTCTCGGCGGTCTTCGACGTCGACACGCGCAGCGGCACGAGCAAGCCCCTGGCCGTCGGACGTCCATTTACACGCGACTGGGTCGTGGATACCCGGGGTGAACCTATCGCACGCCTGGATCAGGATGAGGGTGACGATGCCGCGGTCGTCGTGGCGCGCATCGGCAAGTTGTGGAAGGAGATTTACCGTCAGCCGGCCACCGTGCACCTCGACCTGCGCGGCGTCTCGATGGACGGCAAGTCGATTGTCGCGTTCGCGATCGGTGACGATGGCGACAGGGAGGCCCGCAGCATCGCCCTGGACGGGTCCGGCGCCGAGAGCCTGTACGCCGTGGCCGGACGCGACGTCGACATCAGCATCACCGATCCCAATACCAACGCGGTCGTCGCGGTGGCCACCAGTGGCGCGAACTCCCAGGAACGCTGGTTCGACGACGACCTGCGCACGCTGCACCGGACGCTGAAAAGCACCTTCCCGTCGCTGTACGTCGAACTCGTGAGCCTTTCGACCGACCGACAGCGCGCGGTCATTTCGTTGCAGAATGCCTCGACGCCGACGAGCTTCCGTCTGGTCGACTTGAAGGGAAGCCGCGCCGATGTGATCGGCGAAGCCTACCCCAGCCTCAAAGGCAAGTCGCTCGGCACCCTGCGCTCGACGAGCTACCTGTCCCGCGATGGCGTCGACATCCCTGCATTCGTGATACTTCCGCCCGGGCGGGAACCGAAGAACCTGCCGCTGGTCGTGCTGCCGCATGGCGGCCCGGAATCGCACGACACACCTTCATTCGACTGGCTCGCGCAGTTCCTGGCGACGCGTGGTTACGTGGTCCTGCAGCCGCAGTTCCGCGGCTCGACGGGGTATGGCGAAGCCCATCGACTGGCCGGGTACCGGCAATGGGGGGGCCGAATGCAGGACGACGTCTCCGACGGGGTCCGGCACTTGATCGCGGACGGCACGGTCGATCCGACTCGCGTTTGTATCGTCGGCGCAAGTTATGGTGGTTACGCCGCCCTGGCGGGCGCCGCCTTTACGCCGGACCTGTATGCGTGCGCCGCCAGCATCAATGGCGTGTCGGACCTGCCGTTGATGCTCGACGCGGAGCGGCGGCAGGCCCGTGCCATCGAATACTGGTTCGACCACATCGGCTTGCCGTCCGACCCGAATGTCGCGGCAAAGTCGCCCGCACGTTCAGCAGCCTCGGTGCGCGCTCCAGTGCTGTTGCTGCACGGCGTCGACGATTCGGTGGTTTCAGCGAAGCAGTCGGAGGTGATGGCCAAAGCCCTGGAAACAGCAGGCAAGCCGTTCAGGTTCGTGCGCCTGCCCGGAGAAGATCACTATATGTCCCGCTCGGAAACCCGGTCGCAGGTGTTGCGCGAGCTGGAAAGCTTCCTCGCGCAGAATCTGCATTGATCGCCTCCAGCCTGCGTCGCACTCGCCGATAAAATTCGTCGAGCGCGCCCGTGGCAGGCCCTCACGG
Source organism: uncultured Gammaproteobacteria bacterium (assembly GCA_963846315.1). Taxonomy (GTDB): domain Bacteria; phylum Pseudomonadota; class Gammaproteobacteria; order Steroidobacterales; family Steroidobacteraceae; genus RPQJ01. The sequence goes on along the minus strand of CAWJVM010000002.1, from coordinate 17,410 downwards.
TTGTCCGGCGTCCGCGGTTTCCGATCCAGTCGTTTTTCAGCTGCAGTTCGCCAGATCACTGCGCGCGCTTTGCACCGCCGAGCTCCACCGCGAGCCGATAGATGTGGTCGAGTCCTTCGTAGAACGACTTCACCGGCAAACGCTCATTGAGGCCATGCGCGTACATCTCGGAAGGCTTCGAGAACAGGCCGGAGCTCGCGAACGTCGGGATGCCGGCCGTGCGATAGACCTTGCCATCGGTGCCGCCGGATTCGAGATAGGGAACGATCGGCGCCCCCGGGTATTTGACGTGCACCGCGTGCGCAATGGCCTGCATCACATCGGGTCGCATCTCGGACACCGGACTCGCTTCCGGAGTGTCCATGACGGTAACCGCGACGCCTGAATCGGCGATCGCCATCACCAACGCGTCACGCACTGTCTCGACGGGAACACCGGGGAAGATCCGGCAGTTGACGACAGCCTTCGCCTTCTGCGGCAAGGCGTTTTCGGCATGTCCCGCATCGAGCATCGTCGCCACGCAGGTCGTGCGCGTCGTGCCCACGAACTCCGGCGCCTGCGACAGCGTTTCCGCCGCCGCTGCATCGTTGGGATCGGCGGCGAACCGCCGCAACGCGTCACCGACTTCGCCCGGCTGGGCCTGCCCGACGGCGCCGAGATACGCACGGGTCAGTTCGTTCGCCATCACCGGGAAGTGGTACGCCTCGACCTTGAGCATCGCGTGCGCCAGTTGGTAGATCGCATTGTCTGCGCGCGGACGCGAGCTGTGGCCGCCGGCATTGGTGACCATCAGTTCGAATGAGGCATACGTCTTCTCGGCGCCCTGCACGAGGTAGATCAGCGGCTTGCCGGTGGCATCGTCGAGGAGGCCGCCACCGGCGTCCGTGTTGATGGCGAACTCGGCGTCGGCTACCCACGGATGAGCCGCGATGAGTTTCGTCGTCAACATGCCGGTCTCTTCATCGCCGACGAACGCGAAGACGAGATCGCGCGCCGGCTGCAACTTCGCATCGTGCAGCCGCAGGATCGTGGACATCAACGCGGCGACTCCCGCCTTGTTGTCCGTGGTGCCACGGCCGTAGAAAACACCGTTCTCTTCGAGCAGCGTGAACGGACTGCGCTCCCAGTCTTCCGGGCGGGCATCGACGACGTCCATGTGTGCCGAGAACAGGATCGGCCGGCCGCGCCCCTGTCCGGGCACGCGCACGATCATCGCCCTCGCCTCTCCGGCATCGAGTGTCGCGATGTCGGAAGCCGGGACTCCGGCCTTGGTCAGCACGTCCATCAGGTAGGTAACCATCGCCGGAGTCTGCTTCTGGCCCTCGGCCGTCCGGAATTCGACGATGCGCGCGTAGATCTCGCGGGCCTGCGCCTCATAGGCTGGCGTGTCCGCCGCGGCGGGTATCGATGTCAGTGCCATGGCCAGCAGCGTCAGGATCGGTCGCGTCATCGTTATCGCTCCAGTTGAAGTTGCTCGAGAGCATACCTGACCCGGCGCGTGGTCCATCCGGCCCTTAGTCCCCTGCCGATGGCGAGGGTGCATACTCGACCGCCCGATCGGTACCATGATCCCGCCTGTGCTCCGGTCGCGGATGGACGACCTGCAACACATCGCTAAGGAAGGGGGATTTTATGCGCTCATTCTTCAAGACAATGCTGATTGGAACGGTGCTCGCCATCGGCGGCGCCGCAGTAGCTTTGGCCGCCGACGCAGCGGACCCGGTGGTCGGCACCTGGAAGCTGAACCTGGCCAAGTCCAAGTTCAGTCCTGGCCCGGCACCCAAGTCCCAGACGCGGGCTTATGTGGCGACGGCTGATGGCATCGAAATGATGTACACCGGGGTCGCTGCAGACGGCTCGGCTGTGAACGGAAAATCGACGTTCAAATACGACGGCAAGGACTATCCGATCACGGGTTCGGCCGACTTTGACACGCTGTCATTGAAGCGGATCGACGCCACCACGATCGAGAGCACGCAGAAGAAAGCGGGCAAGTCCACCGGCACGACGGTCCGCACGATCTCGGGCGACGGCAAGGTCCTGACGCTGAAGAGCAAGGGAACGAGCGCCAAGGGCCCGGCGTACGACAACGTGATGGTGTTCGACAGGCAATAGTCCGACGCCGGGAGTGGACCGCCTCGAATCGGGTCGAGGCGTGTTCCGCTCCCGCACGTGGCTAGGTATTGGGCAGGTCCTGGATGTCCGTGTTCTGCGACACCGCGATGTGCCACTTGCCGGCACCGTCCAGCTTCAGCACGTGCACGAGAATGCCGCGCCGCTGTTCACCGATCCTCCAGCCTGGCGCGCCCACATCCCCGGTCAGTACCCAGGTGTCGTGAACCACGGCCACCGACGGCGCCAGCACGCGAACGTCCAGGTCTTCACTGACCAGCGTGGTCTGTCGCATGCGCGACTCGTGCAACAGCACGTGCATCTTGCGCAATCTGGCTCGCTCCCTGCCAGCGCATGCCGATGACGTTCACGAAGTCCGCGTCGTCGGCGTAGATGTCCGCGAGTCGCGCCATGTCGTGGGTGTTCCAGATGGAGACGAACTGCTCAGCGATACGCGTAACCGCCGATGTGACGCCTTCGTCGTGATTCATGACACCTGCCCGGCTTGAAGTTGCGTGCAAACGGGCCGCGTCTCCGACGATGCCGGCAAACACAGCCCACTACTTCTTATACGCGCATCCGCAGGTGATGCGGCGGTGACGGCTACTGCTCAGGATTCGAGGCCCTGTGCCTCGAGGTACTCGTCGTAGGTGCCGGTGAAGTCGGTGACGCTGCCGTCCGGCTTCAGTTCGATCATGCGGTTGGCCAGGCCGCCCACGAACTCGCGGTCGTGGGACACGAAGACCAGCGTGCCGGGGTATTTCTCGAGCCCGATCTGCAGCGACTCGATCGTTTCCATGTCCATGTGGTTGGTCGGCTCGTCCATCAGCATCACGTTGGGCCGCGTCAGCATCATCTTGCCGTACATCATGCGGCCCTTCTCACCGCCCGAGAGCACCCGCACCTGCTTCTTGGTCTCGTCGCCCGAGAACAGCAGGCGTCCGAGCGTGGCGCGCACGATCTGCTCGTCGTCGGCCTTGCCGGTCCAGGTGGACATCCAGGTGAGCAGGTCCGTCTTCTGCTCGAACTCCGCGCTCGGGTCCTGCGGCATGTAGCCGACTTGCGCGTTTTCCACCCAGGTGATCGTTCCCGCGGTCGGCGTGAGGTCGCCGGCGAGACAGCGCATCAGCGTGGTCTTGCCGATGCCGTTCGGGCCGATGATCGCGACGCGCTGCTCGGCCTCGATCGTGAACTTGAGTTTGGTGAAGATGTCCTTGTCGGCACCCGGATAGCGGAACGACAGGCCGTCGACAGTCACCGCCGAACGATAGAGCTTTTTCGCCTGCTCGAAACGGATGTACGGATTCTGCCGCGACGAAGGCCGGATCTCCTCGATCTTGATCTTTTCGAGCTGACGCTTGCGCGAGGTGGCCTGTCGCGCCTTCGAGGCGTTGGCTGAAAAGCGGCGCACGAATTCCTGCAGGTCCGAGATCTGGGCCTTGGCCTTCGCGTTCGACGACTCGACGCGCTGGCGTGCCTGCACCGACGCGAGCATGAAGTCGTCGTAGTTGCCCGGGTAGATCTTGAGCTGCTGGTAATCGAGGTCGGCGATGTGCGTGCAGACCTGGTTCAGGAAGTGCCGGTCGTGGCTGATGATGATCATGGTCGCGTCGTACGCGTTGATCGTGCGCTCGAGCCAGCCGATCGAATGAATGTCGAGGTTGTTGGTCGGCTCGTCGAGCAGCAGCACGTCCGGCCGCGAGAACAGCGCCTGCGCGAGCAGCACGCGCAGCTTCAGGCCGGGCGGAATCTCGCGCATCGGCAGGTTGTGCTTCGATTCGTCGATGCCCGCATCGATCAGGATCGCGCCCGCCCGCGCTTCGGCCGTGTAACCGTCGTACTCGGCGACCTTGCCCTCGAGCTCGGCCGCGCGCATGTAGTCTTCGTCGGTCGCATCGGCGTTGGCGTAGATCAGGTCCCGCTCACGCATGGCGGCCCACATCTCGGCGTGGCCCTGCATCACGACGTCGAGCACGCGTTCGTCTTCGTACGCGAACTGGTTCTGGTTCAGCTTGCCCATGCGCATGCCGGTCTGCAGCACGACGTCGCCGGAGCTCTGCTCCAGTTCGCCGCCCAGGATCTTCATCAGCGTCGACTTGCCGCTGCCGTTGGCGCCGATCAACCCGTAGCGGTTGCCGTCGCTGAACTTGACGGAGACGTGCTCGAACAGGGGCTTGGCTTCGAACTGGATCGAGAGATTGGTCGTGGAAAGCATCAGGGCGCCATGGCAGGAGGAGTGACAGACGAAGCAACGCTGCCGGCTCGCTGGCGCTTGGCCTCGCGGATGGCACGCTCGAGCGCCTCGAGAAAGCGGGAACGGTCACGCGGGCCGAACGGCGGCGGACCGCCACCCACGCCGTAGGCGCGCAGGTCGGACATCAGTTCCCGGGTCGCCAGCGCATTGCCGATGTTGTCCACTGTGAACGGCTTGCCGGCGGGGCCGAGCACCCACGCACCTTTCTTGAGGCAGCGCGAGGCGAGCGGGATATCGGCCGTCACGACGACGTCAGCGGCGACGACTTGCTCGACGATCCAGTCGTCGGCTGCGTCGAACGCGCCGGTGACCACTTGCATGCGTACGCGCGGCGCTCGGGGCAGCTGCAGCCAGGCATTGGCGACGAACGTGACGGGCAGCCCGTGCCGCTCGGCGACCTTGGCGGCCTCCGGCTTGACGGGACAGGCGTCGGCATCGACGTACAGGTGGGGGTCGGTCGGCATGGGGCCGCGCAGTTTAGCCGCTCGCGACCCCGCCGGGGCGGCGATGCGTCGAGCTCGGCCTGTACAGACATAAACGATTGTAAATCAATCGGTTATGAATGCCCGAGGGCATGGGCAGCAGGCGGTGCGCAGGCCTCTCTCCCGCTAGATCGCGGCGATCACCTGGATCTCGACCTTGTACTGCGGGGCCGCGAGCTTCGCTTCGACCGTGGCGCGCGCCGGCGTGTGCCCGTTCGGCACCCAGGCGTCCCATGCGAAATTCATCTGCGCGAACGTGCCGATGTCCGCGAGATAAATCGTCGCCGACAGGATGCGGGTCTTGTCGCTTCCCGCAGTGGCGAGCAGCCGGTCGATGTTCGCCAGGATCTGGCGTGCCTGACCCGTCACGTCCGCGGACGGATCGTCGGCGACCTGGCCGGCGAGATAGACGGTATTGCCATGCACCACCGCCTGCGACATGCGCGGGCCGGTCTCGAGTCGCTTGATCACTGGTTCGTCACTCCGCCTGCAGCACCGGTGTGCAAGACGCAAGGATGCCACAGCCGTCGAATTCAAGGCTGACGGTTGCGACCATTGCGTCTCAGGCTTTCGCGAGTTCGGCCGCCATCAGCGGCATCAGCGTCTGCAGCGCCTTGACCGGCCGCACCATCACCTTGAAGCGCGTGATCCGCCCGGCCGCGTTCCATTCGATCATGTCGATGCCGTCGACTTCGATTTCGCCGAGCATCGTCTTGAACTCGAGCACCGCAGAGCGCTCGCCGTGCCATTCACCCACGTAGCGAAAGCTGTCGTTCATCAGGACGACGCTCGCTGCGGACAGGTACTTGTGCGTGATCGCCTTGCCCTGCTGGGGCGTGTGCACGGCCGGAGATTCAAAAACTGCATCGTCGGCGAGCAGGTTCTCGAGATCGGTGATGTCGCGCGTTGCGACGATGCGGTGCCAGCGCTCGAGCGCCGAGGGCTGCGAGCTCTCGCGCACCACGCAGAACCGCTGGCCGGTGGGGGCTTCCATGACCCACCAGGTGTGGACCTGTGCCACGCGCTTGGCCCCGAGCGCCTCGAGACGCACCACTTCTGCCTCGACGTCGGTCGATTCGATGTCCAGGTGCACGCGGCTCGGATGCGTGACGGTCTGCACCTCGACGTGCAGGCGGTGCTCGGGATCGACCAGCCGCCGGTACTTGCCACCCTCCTCGGCCGGCAACTCCTTGACGTCCATACGCAAAGCCGCGCCCCAGAAATCGGCGGCGGCAGCGAGGTCCGCCACGTTGCAATCGATGATGAATCCCGCGAGTCGACTCTGGTGCATCGTCATCCCTCCACTCCGCGCTTCTACAGCGCCGGATTGTTCACCTGCAGGAACGCGTCGAGACGTGTCAGCCAGTCTGCGAAATTGGCCGGGTTCTCGAAGCCATGACCTTCGCCGGGGTAGGCCACGAATTCGTGCGGCTTGCCGGCCTTGACCAGCGCGTCGCGGTACCGCGTAGACTGCTTGTACGGTACTTGCTTGTCCGCGTCCCCATGCGCCAGCAATACCGGACGCGTCAGGCGCTTGACCTGCTCGAGCGGCGAAATCGAAGCGAGTTCGAACCCTTTCTCGCCCCGCACCGTGTGTTGCCAGTCGCCGCGCTCGGCACCACTCAGCTGGTAGGAAACATACTTCAACTGTCGCGCGACGTCGGTGACGCCGGCAAAGCTGGCGGCGCACCGATACCGCTCCGGGTTGCGCGTGACGCCCCACAGCGCCGCGTAGCCGCCGTACGAACTGCCGTAGAGGCAGACACGTTTTGGATCGACGATGCCGCGGCTCGCAAGCCAGTCGACGCCGTCGTCGAGATCGTCCTGCATCGCGCGCCCCCACTGTCCCTCGCCTTTGGCCGCGAACTCGGTGCCGTAGCCCGACGATCCGCGGTAGTTCGGTTGCAGCACGACGTAGCCGCGGTTGGCCAGGAACTGGACCTCGGCATCGTAGCCCATCAGGTCGCGCACGTCGTACGGCCCGCCATGCGGCATGACGATCAACGGCAGGCCGCGAGCCTCGCGTCCTTTCGGCAGCGTCAGGAACGCCGGTATCACCAGACCATCACGCGCCTGGTAGCTGGTGTACTCGGTCGCCGCGAGCTGGGCCGGATCGAGCTGGCTGTTGACGCGCGCGAGTCGCTGCAGGTCGCCCGTGGCAGGCGAAAAAATGTAGTACGAACCCGGATCGTTGGCGCCGCCCACCCACACGATGAACCGGTCGCGAGCCTCGTCGCGCGGCAGGAACAACACGGACAGGCCAGGGAACCGAGCCTCGAGTTGCTCCTGGTACGTGCGCAGCGCCGGATCGAGCCAGACCACGCGATCGCGGTCGTCGGTGAAGGCGACGGCGAGCACTCGCCTGCCATCGCGGCTCAGCACGTAATCGTCGATGTCGTTGGTCGGGTTCGCGTACACGACGTCGCCGAGCTGTTGTGTCGCATAGTTGTAGCGGTACAGCGCGTAGCGTCCGGTCTTCTCGTCCGACAACAGGTAGCCATCGTCCGATCCATGCGCGAGGCTGAGCAGCGCCAGGCCAGCCGAATCGTCGTCGTAACCGGCGTGACCGAGCTTGCGGAAAGGCTCGTCGGCACTCTTGCGATAAAGCATGAACCACGACCGGCTCTGGAACCCGAGACCCGCGCGGACGACACCGTCCGAGTCGGCGTACCACTCCCAGACATCGGTTTCGGGCTTGACCACTGCAGTGCGCTCACCCGTGCCGAGGTCGTAGCGGAAGACCGTCGGGTATTCGTCGCGCGACTGCTGCATCGACAGCAGCAGCCACTGGCCCGCCGGGGCCACGTACAGCACGTCGTCACCTTCGACGCCGGCGAACCTGTCGCCCAGCAGCTTCGAGGTCCCGCTCGCGATGTCGAACACGACCAGTCGCGTGACGTAACTTTCCTCGCCGTCGATCGTCCGGGTCCAGCCCAGGCTGACGAGCACGCGGCTCTCGCCCGCCCAGTCGAACCAGTCGACCTGTGCGTCGGTCGGCGTCGGCAGCAGCAGGGCTTTGCCCGTGGCCAGATGATGGATCACGACCCGCTCGCGCCCCTCGATGCTGGTGCGCGCCAGCACCTGGGCACCCCCCGGCGACAGGTTGGGATCCCAATAGTCGGGATCGCGAGCGAACACGGCGGCGGGAATGCGCGGCGGCGGAGCTTCCGCTGCTGCAACGGAGGGGGCCGGCGACGCCTGGAGCTCGCTTGTCGCCTGCTGCGCCAGCGCGAGATCGACGGCGCAAAGCAGCGTCAGCAGCGCCGCAATCGAGCGCAGCAGCAGTATGCGTGCCGGGCGTGCGTGTCGGTGGGGTTCGGTCAATTCGACGCGGCGGTCGCCTGCAGGGCCGCCGCCTCCGCGCGGCAATCATGACCGGCAGGCGGCCCGTGCTTGCGCGCTCTCTTCACCTCGAGTTTCGCCGCCGCCATGTCGGCGACAAATTCCGGATCCTGGTGCAGCCGCTCGAAAACCGCCTGGCCGACCGTGCGTCCGGCGACGACGTCGCTCTGGCGATGCACCCGACAGACCACCCGGCTCTGTCCAAACTGGTACGCGCGGGCACGAACGGCGGCGGCGCGCTCCGGCAGCAACTCGGCGAACACTTCGCCCCAGACGTGCCCCAGTGACGCGTGACCTGAAGGGTACGACGCGTTGCCTCGCAGCAGCTGTTCGTCCTCGGGCACACAGGTGGAATCGCCCGTGACCTCGAAGGGCCGGTCACGGTTGTATTTCTGCTTTGCCTTGGCCGTCGATTGCCCGGCATCGATGACCACTCGCTGCAACAACGCATACAGCCGCGGCGTGGTCGCTGCCGTCACGTCGATGCCGACTGCGCACGAGAAGACGTTGGCGGCCTGCGGGAATTTGAGGTTGGCGTCCCTGGCCGCCAGTTGCCAACGCGCGGTGCCCTGCAGTGCACTCAACTTCTGGTAGATGGCCTCGTCTGCAACGAACTCGGGCGAGCCCGGCGCGGGCGGTGGCGGCAGCAAGGCGACGCTGTCGGGTCGCTCCTCGGGTGTCAGGTAGCCCGGACCCCGTGCCGCCGCGGATGCCGACGTGCCTTCCCGCTCGCCGGCGGCCGACGTGACCACGTCACGACAACCCCCGAACCCGGCCAGCAGCCCCGCCAGTGCCAGCAGCGTCAATCCGCGCACGAAAGTGGATGGTGAATTCATGGCGTCAGTGTAACGGGCGGCGTGGATTTGCCAATGCGTGCGACACGAATCTGGATTTCTCCGCCGCAAATGTGCGTTTCCCGTGAAGTGGCGTTGCGCGAACGTTGGTGCCGTAACCCGGTGAACCGCCGATCAGGGAGATGGCAATGTGGCATGACGCAGGGATGCGATGGATGGCTGGACATGCACGCTCGATCGGTATCGCGCTGCTTGCCGCTTCGATTACCGGCATGTCAGGCGCAGGGGCAGCGGACGACTCTGGTTACCTGGCAACGGATGGCGCGAACGGATCGTACAGTGCCGATGCGCTCGCTGGCGTTGCGGCATCTTCGGCTGCTGGACGCACGCCTACGGAATTCGGTGTCTCGCACTCCGGTGCCGCCACCTATCGCATTCCGCTGTGGATGCCACCCGGCGTCGGCGAGGTCGGACTCGACCTGGCGCTGGTCTATTCCAGCCGCAGCGGGAGCGGCTCGGTCGGCACAGGTTGGTCCATCGCCGGCCTGTCGACGATAGCGCGCTGTAACCGCACCTGGGCCCAGGACGGCGCCGCAGCCGCCGTCACCAACACGCTTGCCGATCGCTATTGCCTCGATGGCCAGCAACTCAAGCTCGTGAGCGGCACGCACGGCGTGGCCGGCGCGGTCTATGCCACCGAGGTGGAAACTTTTTCACGGATCGTCGTGAATGGCGTCGCCGGCAACGGCCCCGCGTCGTTCACTGTGACTACCAAGAACGGCTTGATCTACGAATACGGCGGCACGGTCGATTCGCGCATCTACGCCGGCGCGTCCACGACGATTCGTGCGTGGGCACTGTCGCGCATCCGCGACCGTGCAGGCGTCGGCACGGGCAATGCCATCACGCTCGCTTACGCGAACGATGCCCAGTATGGCGCATACACCAACGGCAGCCATCGCATCGCGTCGATTGCCTACCCGACGACCGCCACCGGCGCCGGCCCATTCTATCGCGTCGACTTCGCCTATTCGGCACGTCCGGCAAGCGACGTGCCCGCGGGCTACCTCGCGGGCAATCGCGTGCGTGATCCTTACCAACTCGATCGTATCGCTGTGGTGGCGGTGGGCACGACGTCACCCGTCAAGTCGTACTCGCTGGGTTACGAGACCGCGCCGGTGTCGGGTCGGCTGCGCCTGGTGAGCGTGCAGGAGTGCGGCGCCACGACCTGCCTGCAGCCCACGACGATCGCCTACCAGAATGGCGCGAGCGGCTGGCAACCCATGGTGAACACAGGGGTGGCCGTCTCGAACACGAAGGCACCGGTGCCTCTGGAGTTGAACGGTGATGGCACCACCGACCTGCTGTATCCGGTGGATGCCGGCAACGGCAAGTTGGCGTGGCGCGTCCTGCTGGGCACTCCATCGGGCTTCGCCGCACCACTCGACACGGGCCTGATCACGACCACCTCGCACACGATCATCCCGGGCGCGTTCGCCGGCAACGGTCGCACGCAATTCCTGCTGGTGCAGAACGGCTATTGGCACGTCGCGGGATACACCAATGCCGGCTTCTCCGTCGCGAACACCGGCTTGACTCCGGGCGGCGAATACGGCGCCGCCGACTTCGACGGCGACGGCCTCGCGGACCTCATGGCGCAGACCGGCGGATTCACCCCGACCATCGCGGTGCGACGCAACATCGGTGTTCCCGTCAACAACTCGTTTGCCGTGCAGTTCGCCGCGACCGCGCAGCCGGTGTGGACGATACCAAACCTGCGCAAGGCGACACCCTGGGACAACCTGCGCGTTGCCGATCTCAATGGCGACGGCCGCGCGGACATCGTCGCACTGACCTTCAACAGTTCGGAGCGCAATCCGAAATTCTTCGCCACGCCCCTGCTGTCGAACGGGTTCGGCAACGCCTTCACCGTCGGCACCGAAAAGCTGATCGTTCAGGAATCGATGGTCACGATGGCCGACTGGAATGCCGACGGCTGCTCCGACATTCTCCAGGTGCAGTTGGTCTTCGTTTCAAACTGCGGCGGCGCATTCGTCGAAATCGCCACCCGCGCAACCCCTGCAACGGGCGCTTCGCTCTACACCGCGTTGCCGGCCGACTGGAACGGTGACGGCCGCGCCGACCTGTTGTACATCGACGCCGCAACCAAGCAGTGGTTCGTCGTGCGCTCGACCGGCGAAGGCGCAGCCGCGCCCGTCAATACGGGCATCGACGCACCCGCCGCCACCACCTGGTTCGACCTGGACGTCAATGGTGACGGTCTCTCTGACCTTGGCTACCGCGATGGCAACAACCGACTGCGCTATCTGCTGCATGCCGGCCCGGCCTCGCCCACCGACCTCGCGACCGCGTTCGTCGATGGCTTCGGGGTGCGCCAGAATCCCACCTTCGCTTCGATTGCGCGCAGCAACTACACGCGCTTGAGTGATGCCGCCTTTCCGGAGGTGGACTTCCAGGGCCCGCTCTATGTCGTAAGCGAAGTCAACGCAACCGACGGCGCGGGTGGAACCTACCGCAATCGCTTTCAGTACTCCGGTGCGCAAGTGCACCTGCAGGGTCGTGGCTTCCAGGGGTTCGCGACCCAGCGCATCGAGGACACACGCACAGGCCTGGTCACCGTCGACACTGTCGCGCGCGCGTTCCCACATGCGGGCATGCACCAGCAGCGCCACGTGTTCCAAGGCAATGGCACCACGCCGGTGAGGCAGTGGCAAGCGAACTTCGGGACCCAGGCGATGGGAGCGGCAGGCAGCGAGCAGCGCGCCTTCCCGTACGTTGCCTCTACCAGTGAAAAGCAATTCGAGCACGGTGGCGCTCTCAATGGGGCCCTGGTGACGGAGGCGTCAACGACTTACAGCTATGGCGACGGCTACGGCAATCCCACCCAGGTGCAGACGACCACGTGGGACCGCGACCCCTCTTCGCCTCACCTGGGCAGCGCGTGGCGCGCGACCATCAATCTCGGCTATGCGAACGACGTGTCGGGCAACTGGTGCCTGGGCCTGCCGGTCAGTCACTCGACGACGAGCGCTGCACCCGAACAGGTGGCGGTGACACAGACGACGTCCTACGCGACCGACCCGGTGGCATGCCGGATCACGCAGCAAGTCGTTGAACCGAACATACCCGCACTGAAAGTCACCACGTCGTTCGGCTTCGACGGGTGCGGCAATCTCAACTCCGTGCGCACCGTCGGTTCCAATCCTAGCGGCACTGCGATGCCGGCCCGGACTGCTGGCTTTGACTATGGCAGCCGCTGCCAGCTGCTCGAATCCGCCACCAACGCGGCGGCGGAAACGACCACCTATGCGTGGCGCTATGACTTTGGGATGGCGACTCGAGTCACCGACCCGAACGGGCTGTCGACGACATGGTCGCACGACGAGTTCGGGCGCCGGATCAGCGAGACGGCAAGTGATGGCACTCGCCGGACCTGGACGTTCGAGTCGTGCGGCACGACCGGTTGCTGGTGGGCCGGCGAGCTTCGCTTCCGCGTCTATGATCGCAGGTACGGGGCGGACGGCGCGATGATCCGCGAGCACCAGACCTATTACGACAGCTACGAACGTCCGCGGCTGCAGGAGTACCACGGCGTACTCGGGGCCTGGCTGTACCAGACGCACGACTACGACGCCGCGGGACGACCGGTGCGTGAATCGCGGCCGTATGCGAGCGTTCCCAACGGTCACACGATTCGCACCTTCGATCCGCTCGGGCGAATGCTCAGCGAGCGTGACTACGACGGCAGCGGCGCAATCGTCCGCAACTCGAACCTCACCTATGCAGGCCGGACCTCGACCCTCGTGGACACGCTCGGCCGCGCCAGGTCCAGCATCGTGGATGTGGCAGGGAACCTGCGCCGTGTGACGGACCCGTCGCCGGGCGGCACGACGCGATACGACTACGATTCCCTCGGCAACCTGAATCGCATCCAGGATCCGATCGGTGCCGTTTCGACCGGTACCTTCGACGTGCGCGGATCGCGCACGCGGTGGTCCGACGCAGACGCGGGCACGTGGAATTTCACTCGCAACTCGCTCGGTGAAGTTGTTGGTTGGACCGACGCAAACGGCCGCTCATTCGCCACAGCCTACGACTCGTTGGGCCGCAGGGTCTCCCGCACCGAACCCGAGGGAACCAGCACCTGGACGTGGGGCTCGTCGGCAGCCGCCCGCAACATCGGACGACTGCAGGCGAAATCCGGTCTGGGCTACGCCGAGGCGCTCGCCTACGACGGCATCGGTCGCGTCAGCACGCGCACGATCACGACGGACCAGAGCTACCGGTATGACTACACGTACAACTCGATTGGCGAAATCGACACGCTGACCTATCCGTCCACCCCAGGGGCCCCGGGCCAACCGAACGGTCGGCTCACCCTGCGCTACTCGTACCGTATCGGCTCGCCTGCACAGATTGACGACATCACGTCGGCCTCCCCACGCACGCTCTGGAAACTGGACGCGGTCAGCAATTTCGATGCACCGACCGAAGAGTCGCTGTCCGGCGCCGGCATCGTGCGTTCGTCGAGTTACGACGCGGCGACCCAGCGACTGACTGCACAACAGGCCGGTGTCGCGGGTGCCGGCAGCAGTCGCCAGAACCTTGCCTACCAGTGGGACGGCGCCGGCAACCTGCTGCAGCGTCGCGACCTCAATCAGAACCTGACTGAAGCGATCTCCTACGACGGGCTCGATCGCGTCACGAACTCGGCGCTGAACGGCTCAGCGAACCTCGGCATGAGTTACGACGCAGCGGGCAACGTCCTGCAGAAATCGGACGTCGGCCAGTATGTCTACGGCGATTCGAAGCGGCCCCACGCCGTGACGACCGCCGGCGCCGAGTCGTTCACGTACGACCGTAATGGCAATCTCACGGCGCGCAATGGACTTGCCCAGGACTGGGCGTCGTTCAACCTGCCCACCGTGTTACGCAAGCCGGGCTACCAGGCACAGTTGGCCTACGGCCCCGATCGCGAGCGCTGGCGCCAGGTGGCGACCTACCAGAACGGGACCGAGACGACGCACTACATCGGCAGCCTGCTCGAGAAGGAGTCCGCGACCTCGACCGGCCTGACCTACTGGCGGCACTACGTGCCGACCCCCGGCGGATCAACCGTCGTGATTTCACGCAACTCGAACGGCACGAGTTCCACGACCTACGTGGTGCCGGATCACCTCGGCAGCAGCGATACGCTGCTCAGCGAATCGGGTGCGACGCTTGCGAAGGAGAGTTTCGGGACGTTTGGCACTCGTCGCGGCAGCAACTGGAGCCCGGCGACTGCGCCGGACTGGGCAGCCATCGCCAACACGACGCGCCAGGGTTTCACCGGGCACGAAATGCTCGACAACGTCGGGCTCGTGCACATGAACGGCCGTGTGTATGACCCTGCGCTGGGCCGCTTCCTGTCCGTCGATCCGTTGCTCGGCAACCTGGGCGATTCACAGTCGATCAACCCATACGCATACGTGGGCAACCGGCCGCTGACTGCCACGGACTCCACGGGCCACTTCGTCGATGGCGGGCTCTCGATCTACGTCGGCAAGTTCATCGTCGACTCGGTTGTTGCCACGATCATCCACGGAGTATTCAACCACGGTGGATTGCCGCCACCGCCGGCAACTTCTTTGCCCGGTCAGTCGGCACAAAGTGGCGTCGGGATGTGCAACGCGGGAACCCTCACATTCGTGTGTACTGGGAAGGTGTTGTACGCGGGTTCGCCCGCCCCGGGACACACCGGACTGCCGACGTCCTCTTGGTCCGAATCCTCGGTCGACGATGAGTACGCGCAGGACAATTTCGAACGACTGCTGGTCGACTTAGGGATCAACGCGATCGACGTTCTTGTCCTGTCGACCGTTCACGACGCCAAGGATGCGTACGACGCGGCCAAGCGGGGCGAACCAGGCACCGCCATCGTCTTTGCCGTCTTTACCATCTGTGACGTCGTCAAGCCGTGCCAGTCGATTCTGGCGCCGACGAAGGCATTGCGGCGTGCGGCGAAATCGGTCCGAGGCGCCGGATCGACAAGCACCGAGGTCGTACAAAGAGCAATGTCTCGGGCCGAGCTTGAAGCGACCAGGACAACGGGCTTGTTGCGCGGCGGACGTGCCGGCACTCACTATGTTAGCGATTCCGTCAACTCCACAGCTGGCCGCGCACAACAGCGATTGGCACTGCCAAATCCACCGGAGATCAGAGTGACGATTGAAGCGCCAAGAGGGTCGTTTTCGGCTCCATCAACAGTCGCTCCCTATAAGTTGTCGAACGGTAATATTCTTCGGGGCGGCGGCACGGAGAGAACTGCCGTAGGCGAGGTACCAGTGAAAATACTCAGAGTTGACGAGTTATGAGCCGTGGATCAATTCTTGTCTCAGATCCTTGGGAACTGGCGTCGATCCTTGGGAGTGAGCCGCTTGGAGGTTCCTTTGCGATTGGCAGTGCAGGATCCGGGACGATTCAATTTGACCCGCCCGTTTTTATTAA
Source organism: uncultured Gammaproteobacteria bacterium (assembly GCA_963846315.1). GTDB lineage: Bacteria > Pseudomonadota > Gammaproteobacteria > Steroidobacterales > Steroidobacteraceae > RPQJ01. The sequence goes on along the minus strand of CAWJVM010000002.1, from coordinate 1,919 downwards.
TGGTGCAGCCATTGAGTTCGCAGAGGTAACTGCACGACATCTTGACACGTCGTTTGCCGCGCACTGCAAGGCGGTACCGGCGAACATTATCTTCCGATCAACCGATGGGACGGCGTCGTGTTCAGCGATAGGTACGCTTTCAATCGACTAGAGTCCTTCAGCCGGTCCATTTCAGCTCTACACACAGAGACACTCCTGGCACGTGAGACTCCTCAATCTGAGTCGCTCAATCGAGATCACCCGAGGTATCCAAGTCGAAAAGTACGTGCCTGGTTTCAGTCCTGACGCAGTCGTCGGCGCCGCCGCGGTTCCAACGGGCTTTGGTCCCACGAAATAGACGGCACTCGACAAGGGTTAAGGGAACAAGTCACATCATTTAGGCACCGGACACCACCCCGCTCCCCATGCGAAGATGCCCCTTCGCACGAGGAGTACCGTCCCATGACCCAGACCTACCAGCGCATCGTCCTTGCCAGCCGCCCGCAGGGCGGTGTCGTCTCGCCGGACAATTTCCGTCTGGAGCGTGTTCCGGTTCCTGGCATCGGCCCCGGCCAGGTCCTGGTGCGCAATCACTTCCTGTCGCTCGACCCCTACATGCGCGGCCGCATGGACGACACCAAGTCGTACTCGGCGCCGCAGGCGATCGGCGAGACGATGGTCGGCGGCACGGCGGGCATCGTCGAAGCGTCGCAGAACCCGAAGTTCGCCTCGGGCGACGCGGTCGTCGGCTATCTCGGCTGGCAGGACTATGGCGTCTCGGACGGCAACGGGCTCAACAAGGTCGAGACGAAGCACGTCCCACTCTCCGCCTACCTGGGCCCCGTCGGCATGCCCGGCGTCACGGCCTGGTACGGCCTGAACGAGATCTGCAAACCCAAGCCCGGCGAAACGGTGCTGGTGTCCGCCGCCAGCGGCGCCGTGGGTTCGGTCGTGGGTCAGCTCGCGAAGATGGCGGGCTGCCGCGCAATCGGCATCGCCGGCGGACCCGAGAAATGCGCCTACGTGCGTGACGAGCTCGGCTTCGACGCCTGCGTCGACCACCGCGAGCACAAGGACGTCCGCTCCATGAGCGTCGCGCTGAAGGAAGCGGCGCCGAACGGCATCGACGCCCTGTTCGAAAACGTCGGCGGTGTGGGCCTCGACGCCGCAATGACCCGCATGAACGCCTTCGGCCGCATCGCGCTGTGCGGCCTCATCGCCGGCTACGAAGGCGGCGACATCGCCATCCACAACACCCGTGCGTTGCTCGTCAATCGGCTCTCGCTGCGCGGCTTCATCGTGTCCGAGCACCTCGAGTGCTGGCCGCAGGCGCTCGGCGAGCTCGCCAAGGGCGTCGCGACGGGCAAGCTCAAGTACCGCGAGTCGGTCGCAGAGGGACTGGCCGCCGCCCCTGAGGCGTTCATCGGCATGCTGCGTGGCAGGAATTTCGGCAAGCAGCTGGTCAAACTGGTCTGAGCCTGCCGCGGTGACGACACCGGTGTCGATTCCGCATGCCGCGACCGTTCTGCTGCTGCGGGAAAACGGCGATGGCCTGCAGGTGCTGCTGACCAAGCGTGCCGCCGGCCTGTCGTTCATGGGCGGGTTGTGGGTGTTTCCCGGCGGTCGGATGGAGGCGTCGGACCTGTCTCCCGAGTTGGCCGCCCGCTCCGACCAGATGTCGATCGTCGATACCGCCTCGCGGATGCTGGACGCCAACGCCCAATCGATCGACGTCGACACGGCACGCGGCCTGCTGATGGCCGCCTGTCGCGAAACCTTTGAGGAATCCGGCGTGCTGCTGGCACGACCGCGCGACGGCGGTGAGTGGGGCAACGAACGGCTGGCCCGCGTCACCGCCCGGCGCGTGGCGGCCTCCGCCGATGCCACCGAATTTGCGCGCCTGCTCGCCGACGAAGACCTGCTCCTCGACGTCGAACGGC
>CAWJVM010000001.1:0-68490 GCA_963846315.1 uncultured Gammaproteobacteria bacterium | reverse complement strand
CCTTCAGCGACCCGGTGTTTTCGATGATTCTGGCGCGCCAGCGCGCGCTCCTCGCACCCTTGGCCAGCGCCTGCGTCGTGTCGATCGGATTGGTCTGGCCGTCTTCGGGCAGGAAGATCCCGCCGACCACGTCGCCAACCTCGAGCAACGGCCAGCGTTCCTTGATCTCGCCCGGCGTGAGCTCGTCGATGCGCAGGCCGAACGTCTTGCCCATCGACGCGCCGCGCTTCAGTTCTTCGAGCCGTGCGACCGTCTTGGCCACGCTGATCGAGCCGTTCTGCTTGAATCCGGTCGCCTGGCCGGTCTCGGCCTCGAGCGAGTGGTAGAGATCGGCCGTGTACTTGGCCAGCTCGGTGAGGTTGCGCGTCGCGCGCAACTGGCCCACCAGGCCGGCCGCATGCCAGGTGGTGCCGCAAGTGAGTTGCTTGCGTTCGAGCAGGACGACGTCGGTGATGCCGATGCGCGTCAGGTGATAGGCGATCGAGCACCCTGCGATGCCGCCGCCGACGATGACGACGTTGGCGTGTGCCGGAAGTGCCATCGGTCCCGGCTCTCGCTCAGCGTGAACCGACTCGTCGCGCGGCCGCCGAATCGACGGGCGGCGGCATGTGCGCCCGGTCGAGCTTCACCGGGAAGCGACGGCGGATTTCGGCATCGACGGCTTCTGCGACATGTGACGGGAAAGTGGTGGCCGAGAATTTCCTCGACCTTCGCCATCGCGCGCTGCGCGACGTCGAGCGCGCCCTGTTCGTTCCACTCGTTGGGACTCTTGCGGTCGCCGACGCCTGGATAGAGGTACTCGGTCTGCATCAGCTGCAGCGTCTGGTCGCTGCCGAGGAAATGGCCCGGCCCGTTGAGACAGACGTCCTTGATCGTCTCGAAGGACAGGCGCTCGTCGTTCACTTCGATGCCTTTGATCGTGCGCTGCGTGGCGCCGATGATGTCGTTGTCGATCACCAGGCTTTCGAGCGAGAAGCCGAGCAGGCTCGCGTGCATGCCGGCCGACTCGTAGATCATGTTCGCGCCCGCGTTGCCGACCAGCGCGTGATTGAGTGCTTTCTCGGCGCCCGCCTGGCCGTCGGGCAGCTTCGAGTCGGTCATGCCGGAGGCCGTACCGCCCGTCAGGTCGTAGAAGTGCGACATCTGGCCCGCCGCGGCGGAGAGCAACGCCTGCTCGGGGCTGCCGCCCGACATCGCGCCGGTGCGCAGGTCGGACACGAAGCACCAGGTACCGAAGATGGCCGGGTGCCCCGGCTTGATCGCGTTCACGTACACGAGGCCCGCGAGGACCTCCGCCACTTCCTGGGCGAGCGCGCCCGCGAGAGCCGCGGGTGCCGTGGCGCCGGCCTGGCCGGCCGAAAGCAGCAGCACGGGCATGCCGCCGCGGACCGCCACTTCGAGGCACTTGCAGGCGTCGGTCGCAAACTTCATCGGCGGCACGACGAAACAGTTCGACTGGCTCACGAACGGACGCTCGCGCCACTGCTGCTCGCCGCCGGCGATCAGGTGCAGCATCTCGAGCGAGGCCTCGACGTGCTCCGGCTGCACCCAGCTGCTGCCGACGTGCTTCGTCGTCGACGACACGGCGGCGTAGCAGGTGTTGAAATCCATCTCGAACGGATCGGGGATGTCACGCGGCACGACGGCGCGCTGGAAAAAGTGGATGTGCTCCATCACGTCGACGATGCGGCCGATGTCGAACAGGTCCTTGATCGTCGATTCACGGTAACCGGTGCGCGGATCGACCATGTTGACGGCGGCGCCGGCCGTACCGAAATAGCTGCGCTTGCCCCAGGGCTCGAGGTCGTAACGCGGGTCTTGCGCGTGCAGCACGAAATGCCGGGCCGCCTTGGCCAGCGTGTCCTCGACCAGCGAGGCGGGGAACAGCAACCGACCGTTGTCGTTCAGCGTGCAGCCAGCGCGGGTCAGGTACTCGACGCCGCTTTCCGGCGCGTCGGCCAGGCCGACCTCGGACAGGAGCCGCAGGGCCGTCCGGTGGATCTTCTGGACGTCATCCGGCGTCAGGGGCTGGTAACGCCCGGATTCCATGCCGGGCTTCACGGGGCGGAGATGGTCGGGCAGGGGGCCCGCGCGCTGCGCCCTGCGGGCGTCGCGCCCGGACGGCCGGCGAGCCGGGGTCGGGGTATCGGTCACGTGCCACTCCGTAGGTTTCGGCGCCGGGCAGGGAACCTGTCCTCGCGCACGCAAGACTCGCACAATAGCGCGGCCAGTCGCCTAAAGTTTTATCTACCAACCGGGAAAAGCAGCCGCTGCGAAACCGTCCAGTCGACCGGTCGCGAGGATCCCGAAATCGTTAAACTTGCGCGCCGGTCGCCATGATCTGCGACCCCCGATTTCCCGAGGTCTTCCATGCCCGTTCCGCAAAGCCGCGCCGAGTGGCACCGCCTGGCCGCCGAGCTGCGCTATTCGACCGGCCACTACATTCACGGCGAACACGTTGCGGCCCGGGCCGGGCGGTTCACCGTCGTCAATCCTGCAACCGCCGAACCGCTGTGCGAGATCGCCGCGGGCGACGCCACGGATATCGACGCAGCGGTCGCCAGCGGGCGCCGCGCGTTCAGGGAAGGCACCTGGCGTCGGATGGCTCCGCGCGATCGGCTGGAGGTCCTGAATCGACTCGCGGCCCTGATCGAGAAGCACACCGCGCGCTTCACGCTGCTCGACTCGCTGTGCATGGGCAAGCCCGTGCGGGACATGGTGGCCGTGGACGTGCCGCAGTCGGCCCTGACGTTCCGCTACTTCGCGGAACTGTCCGACAAGGTTGAAGGCACGGTCACCGCGACCGCAGTCGATGCCTTTCATTACACGTTGCGCGAACCGCTCGGCGTGGTCGGCTGCATCACGCCGTGGAACTACCCGCTGATGCAGATCGCGTGGAAGATTGCGCCCGCACTCGCCGCCGGCAACTCCGTGGTGCTGAAACCCGCCGAGCAGGCGCCGTTGTCGGCCCTGCTGCTCGCCGAATTGTTCGTCGAAGCCGGCGCACCTCCGGGCGTGCTCAACGTGATCAATGGCTACGGCGCCGATGCCGGCGCGCCGCTGGCGCTGCATAACGACGTCGCCAAGATCTCATTCACCGGCTCGACGGTGACGGGCAAGAAGATGCTCGTCTACGCCGGCCAGTCGAACATGAAGCGCGTGAGTCTCGAATGCGGCGGCAAGTCGCCGCAGATCTTCCTCGCCGACCTCGAGGACATGGACCGCGCCGTCACCTACGCCATCAACGGCATCTTCGGCGTGATGGGCGAGGTCTGCAGCGCGGGTTCGCGCCTGCTCGTCGACAAGCGCATCGCGAAGGAATTCACGGCGCGCTTCATCGAACGCGGGCAAAAGGCGTACGTTGCCGGTGACCCGCTCGATCCAGAAACGAACATGGGACCGCTGGTCACGAAGAAGCAGCACGAGCGGGTGCTGGGTTACATCGCCAAGGGCCGCGAAGAGGGCGCGAAGCTCGAGTTCGGTGGCGACGTCCCGGACCGGCCGGGCTTCTACGTCAACCCGGCGTTGTTCACCCACGTCGATAACCGCATGACGATCGCGCAGGAAGAAATCTTCGGGCCAGTCGCCGCGCTGATCGAAGTCGATGGCCTGCAGGACGCGCTGCGCATCGCCAACGACACGATCTACGGTCTCGCCGGTTCGGTCTGGACCAGCAACCTGCGTTCGGCGCACGAAGCCGTGCGCGGCCTCGAGGCGGGCACGACCTACGTCAACTGCTTCGACCACGGCGACCCGACGTCGCCCTTTCTCGGCCACAAGCAATCGGGGCAGGGCGGCGACAAGTGCCTCGAAGGCCTGCTGAGCTACACGCAGACGAAGTCGGCGTGGATTCACCTGGGATCATGACATGACGGCATCCGACGACCTCATTGCCCTGCGGCCGGACATCGAGATTCCGGCGCGCGACTTTGGCGTGAACAGTGAAATGATGGTGCCGGCGTTTGCGCAGCACAGCGAATACGTGCCCGACCGTGACGACAGCTACCGCTTCGATCCCGACACCACGCTCGCGATCCTCGCGGGGTTTCGACACAACCGGCGCGTGATGGTGCAGGGGTACCACGGCACGGGCAAGTCGACCCACATCGAACAGGTGGCCGCGCGCCTCAACTGGCCGCTGATCCGCATCAACCTCGACGGCCACGTGAGCCGAATCGACCTCGTGGGCCGCGACGCCATCGTGATCAAGGACGGACGGCAGGTCACGGAGTTCCGCGAAGGCCTGCTGCCCTGGGCGCTGCAGCGTCCGATCGCGCTCGTGTTCGACGAGTACGACGCGGGCCGCCCGGACGTGATGTTCGTGATCCAGCGCGTGCTCGAGGCGAGCGGCAAGCTGACGCTGCTCGACCAGAACCGCATCATCAGCCCGCATCCGTTCTTCCGGCTCTTTGCGACGAGCAACACGATCGGCCTCGGCGACACGAGCGGCCTGTACCACGGCACGCAGCAGATCAACCAGGGCCAGATGGACCGCTGGTCGATCGTCACCACGCTCAATTACCTCGACCACGACGCCGAAGCGGCGATCGTGCTGGCCAAGGCGCCCGCGTACGACACGGCCGCAGGGCGGCGCACGATCATGGCCATGGTCCGCGTGGCGGACATGACGCGCAACGGCTTCATGAACGGCGACATCTCCACCGTGATGAGTCCGCGCACGGTCATCGCCTGGGCCGAGAACGCGCAGATCTTCGGCGACATCGGCCTCGCGTTCCGCGTGACGTTCCTCAACAAGTGCGACGAACTCGAGCGGCCGACCGTCGCCGAGTTCTACCAGCGCGCGTTCGCCGCCGAATTGCCGGAGGCGATCACCCGCGTGAAGGTCGTTTGAGCAACCGGCCACACCAGGCGCCGCTCGCTCCCGCGGAGCGCGGCGAGCGTGCACTGGTGCAGGCCACGCGGGCCCTGGCGGGCGCAAAGGAACTCGACGTGACTTTCGGCCCGAGCCTGCCCGGCCAGTCGTCGAACTCGGTGCGCCTGCCGCCGGTGAAGTGGCCGCTCGCCGAAGCCGATGCGGCCCGCGTTCGCGGCCATGCCGATCACCTGGCGCTGCGCAGCGCGTATCACGACCCGGTGCTGCATGCCCGATTCCGACCGACCGGCGCGCGCGCGCGAGAGATCTTCGATGCCGTCGAGGACATGCGCTGCCAGTCGCTGGGCAGCAACGTCCTGGCCGGGGTGGCGCAGAACCTCACCGCGGCGCTCGTCGAACAATTGACGCGCAAGACCGGTGCGACGCCGTTCGGCGCGCGTCCGTCACCCATGGCGCAGGCCCTGGCCCTGCTGGTTCGCGAAAAGACTCACGGGTCTGCCGTCGCCGCCCGCGGCAGCCGAACTCCTGTTGCGCTGGCGGGACGACCTGCAGCAAGCGTGCCGCAGAGGGTCTCGAGTCGCTCGCGGCAAACGTCGCTGACCAGCAGCGCTACGCCTTTGCAGTCCACGACCTGGTCGCAGACCTGGACCTGGGCCATGAACTCGGTGCAGCCGCCGAAAGACGCAAGTCCGCGATCAAGACGCTCGAGGCCGTTGTTCCCGGTGACGAGGCCGGCGCCGATCCGCTTGGAGCGGTCAAAAAGCAGGCTGGCGCAATGGAGCAGGACGCGCCGGAACTCAATGCGGGCGAAGTCGTGGGATCGCGACTCGACGCGAAAGACGAGCCCGAGCGCAAACCGGAAGCCGAGCCCTCGGGCGAGCGCATGCAGCGTGAGCCGATGTACGACGACTCCGATCATCCGAACCGGCATTACCGCATCTTCACCACGGCGCACGATGAGATCGTGGGCGCCACGGAGCTGTGTACCGAGGACGAAGTCGGCCAGTTGCGCGGCAACCTGGACCGCGAATCGCGAGCTCTGCAGCCTGCCGTGGCGCGGCTCGCCATCAAGCTCGAGCGCCTGCTGCTCGCCCGGCAGACGCGGCGCTGGCAGTTCGACCTGGAGGAGGGCACGCTCGACCCGGCCCGCCTCGCGCGCGTCGTCACCGACCCGCTGGCTCCGCTCGCGTTTCGCGAAGAATCCGACACCGATTTCAAGGACACGGTCGTCACCGTCCTGCTCGACAACTCGGGCTCGATGCGCGGCCGACCCATCATGGTGGCGGCACTCTGTGCGGACGTCCTCGCGCGCACGCTCGAGCGCTGCGGCGTCAAGGTCGAAATCCTCGGGTTCACCACGCAGAAGTGGAGCGGCGGGCAGTCGCGCGAGGACTGGCTCAAGGCCGGCCGTCCTGCCGGTCCGGGTCGCCTCACGGACCTGCGCTACATCGTCTACAAGCCGGCGGACGTGCCGTATCGCCGCGCCCGCCGGCACCTCGGCGTGATGCTCAAGGAAGACCTGCTCAAGGACAACGTCGATGGCGAGGCCCTGCTCTGGGCGCACGAGCGCCTCCTGCGCCGCAGCGAGCAGCGCCGGATCCTGATGGCGATCTCGGACGGCGTGCCTTTGTGCGAAGCGACGCTCTCGGCGAATCCAGGCGGGTACCTGGAGCAGCACCTGCGCAACGTCGTGAAGTGGATCGAGACCCGTTCACCCGTGGAACTGGTTGCGATCGGCATCGGTCACGACGTGACGGACTTCTACCAGCGGGCGGTCGCGATCGCCGATGTCGAGCAGCTCGGCAACGCGATGATCGAGCAGCTCGCCGACCTTTTTGTCACGCCGGGTACGCAGACCAGGGCGCGCGCGAGGAAAACGGCATGACCACCCTTCATCGCGGCTCCTGCCTCTGCGGCGAGACCGTCTTCGAAGTGCACGGCCCGTTGCGCAATTCGATCGCCTGCCACTGCACGCAGTGTCGCAAGCAGACCGGGCATTACCTGTCCGCCACGAGCGCGGCGAAAGGCGATTTCCACCTGCTGCGGGGCGAGCACGTGCGCTGGTACCGCGCGTCGAACACGGCGCAGCGGGCGTTCTGCTCGCAGTGCGGGTCGACGCTGTTCTGGCAGGCGGATGCGCAGCCGGAGCGGATTTCCATTGCCACCGGCCTGTTCGACGGACCCACCGGCCTCGTCACCGAGGGCCACATCTTCTGCGCCGACAAGGGTGACTACTACGTGATCCCCGACGAAGGGTACCAGCGCGCGGGCTGGCAATGACCGCGTGCAGCAACAGGACCGCGCCGTGATTCCGCGCACCATGAAAGCCGTCTTGCTCAAGGGTCACGGTGGCCTCGAGCAGCTCGAGTACCGCGACGATGTCCCGGTGCCAGCGCCCGCGGCGGGCGAGGTCCTGGTGCAAGTCCGCGCGGCGGCCGTCAACAACACCGACATCAATACCCGGATCGGCTGGTATTCGAAGTCTGTTGCGACGGCAACGGCGGACGCCGTGGCCCAGGCAGCGAACGAGGCTACGGACGGTGGCTGGGCCGGCAACCCGTTCGTCTTCCCGCGCATCCAGGGCACTGACGTGTGCGGTCGGATAGTCGCGGTTGGCGCGGGTGTTGCCGAGGCCAGGATCGGCCAGCGCGTAATCGTCGATCCGGTACTGCGTGCCAGCCGACAGGTCATTGGCGAACGTCGGTTATGTCGGACTGGAACGCGACGGCGGGTTTGCCGAGTTCGCCACCGTGCCAGCGAGTAACGCATCCCGGATCGAGAGCGCGTTGACGGACGTCGAACTGGCCTCGTTCCCCTGCGCGTACGGCACGGCCGAGAACCTGCTCACGCGCGCGAACGTGCGTCCAGGGTGAAACCGTGCTCGTGACGGGAGCCTCCGGCGGGGTCGGTTCCGCGGTCGTGCAGCTGGCTCGATTGCGCGGGGCTCGCGTCATCGCCGTGACCAAGCGCGACAAGGCACGGGACGTCCTCGCGCTTGGCGCGCAGCAGACCATGGAGCGCAGCGCGAACTCTTGTCCACGCGCTCGGCCGCGACTCGGTGGACGTCGTCGTCGACGTGGTCGGTGGCGACGCCTTCACCGGACTGCTCGACGTACTGCAGCGAGGCGGGCGGTATGCCGTTGCAGGAGCGATCGCCGGGCCCGTCGTGCCGCTCGACCTGCGCACGCTCTATCTCAAGGATCTCAGCCTGCTGGGCTGCACGGTGACGACACCGGCGGTGTTTGCTCGCCTGGTGGAGCTGATCCAGCAGGGTGCGCTGCAACCGGTGGTCCGAGCCGTTTACCCGCTCGCAGACATTGCCCTGGCGCAATCCGACTTCCTCGGCAAGGCGCAGACAGGCAAGATCGTGCTCGTGCCCTGAGCCGGAGAAGCGATTGCGCAACAAGATCGACCTGCGGAAGCTGCCGCCACTGAATGCCCTCAAGGGCTTCGAGGCCACGACGCGACGTGAAAGCGTGCGCGAGGCGGCCGAGGAGTTGTGCCTGACGCACCCGGCCGTGAGCTACCAGATCCAGGTGCTCGAGCAGGACCTGGGCGTGCCGCTGTTCTCCCGCACCGGACGTTCGCTGGTGCCGACCGCCGAGGGCCGGTTGCTCTACAAGCACGTGCGAACCGCGCTCGAAATGCTGATCGAGGGCGCCGAGACCGTGCGCCGCACGCGTGCCGGCACCCCGCTGCGAGTGCAGACCTACGTGACTGCCTCGATCCGCTGGCTGGCACGCAAGCTACCCGATTTCGTGGCGCGTCATCCGGACGTGCGGTTGCAACTCAGCACCTGCGCATTCGAGTGGGACTTCGACGAATCGAGCGCCGACGTCGGGCTCGTCTACTGCCCGGAGGTGCCGGGCCCGGAGTACCGCTGGGTGCCGCTGTTCGAATACACGCTGAAGCCGGTGTGCAGTCCGGCACTCGCGGCCAGGCTCGGTCCTGCCCCGACGGCGTCGCAGTTGCTCGAGCTCCCGCTGGTCGAGATCTACTCGGAACAGCACAACTGGGACATCTGGTTCGAAACCGCGCAGCTGCAGTATTCGATGCGACCCGCGATCGTAGTCGACACGCTCGCCGTGGCGCTCGAGATCGCGCTGGAAGGCCGCGGCGTTGCGCTGGTGAACGGGCCCTATGCCGAAGACGACCTGGCCGCCGGCCGCCTGGTGCAACCGGTACAGCACCAGGTGACGTGCCCGGGCGCCTGGGGCGTGATCTGTCGCCAGGACGCCTACGCCGTCGAACGCGTGAAGGCCTTTATGGACTGGCTCGGCGGCCTGGCCACGCCGATCACGCCTGTGCAGCCGGTCTAGCAGCTCCTCAACGCGAGAGTTCCTGCGGATAGAGCCGCTCCCACATCGGGCACTGATGGGCGCCGGAGGCGTCGAACATCCCGACAGCACCCGGCTTGAGCCTGAGCGCCTGGCGCGAGGGGTCGAACGGCTGCCACTCGGGCAGGCCAGCGCCCGCCGGACGCCCCGTGTGAATGAAGCTGCTCCAGTACGCGACCATCTGCCGCGCAAGCTCCTGCTGCGGCGCTGCGAGCGGCGGACCATCGAGCGCACTCGTGTTCGAGAAACCCGGGAACTGATACGGCATCTCGGACGTGTGCACGGCCCCGAGTTCGATGCCGGGATCCTTCATGACGGGCGGCGCCGCATCATCCGCAAATTCGTACTGGTACACCGGCACCCAGCGTGACGCGAGCCACGCCGTGCGCAGGAACAGGCAGCTGTTCAGGCCACCGCCCGGCATGAAGTCCGACATGGCCGTGCCGAGAGCAGTCGGCACGGACGAATAGCGATCGGCGGGGTAGGCCGCCAGCACGGTGTCGACATTGTCACCGTACAAGGCACGGAGTCGATCCTGGTAGTTGTCCAGCGTGATCTTGCCGCCGGCTGCGACTTCGTAACCGACATAGAGCCGCATCTCGTGACTGGCGCCGCCATTCAATATCGGCACGCGAACGAAGTTGCCGGTCGCGAAGGCTTCCGCGCCAGATCGTGGCACCGTGCCATTGCCGTAGATCGGCGCAAAGGCGAGGTAATCGGCGCCTGCGACTACGGTGCCGGCATCTACGAGTTCCTTCACTGGCTTGCTGCGCAGGCACTGCAACGCGGCCTTTGGATCGGTGCAACCGACGACGTCCGCGACCGCGAGGCCGGTCCGCAATCCTGCGTCGACGCTGCGCATGTTGAACGTGCAGCCGGCGCTCTGGATGATCGCCTTCTGGAACAGGCCCGACGTGCGTTCCGGCGAAATCAGGTGCATGCACACGCTCGCCGCACCCGCGGAGACGCCACCAATCGTCACATTGCCAGGGTCGCCGCCGAAGGCCGCGATGTTGCGCTGAACCCAGCGCAGCGCGGCACGCTGGTCCTCGAGCGCGTAGCCGCCGTTGGCCTCGGCGCCGAACGCCGGGTGGGCCATGAAGCCGAGCGGTCCGAGCCGATAGTTGACCGAGACGACGACCATGTCGCCTTCGCGCGCGAGGAAATCGATCGGGTAGAGCTTGGTCGAGCCGCCGACGAAGGCGCCGCCGTAAAACCAGACGAGCACCGGACGCGCCTCTTTGCGCGATGCCGTGGGCACGGCGACGTTCAGGTGCAGGCAGTCCTCGACGTTGCTCTCTTCCGTGAGACCGAAGCGGCGAGCCTGCGGGCAGGCATCGCGCACCGTGGTCGCCTCCAGCACGCCTTGCCAGGGCTGGACCGGGGCCGGGGGCGCGAAGCGCAAGTCGGCGACCGGCGGCGCGGCGAAAGGGATGCCCTTGAACTCGCGCACGCCCTGGCCGGGCACACCGCGAACCTTGCCCTCGCTGGTCTGTACGATGAACGCCGCATCGCCAGCAGTGGCCGTTGCCTGCACCGGCGTCAGGAGGACTGCTGCGCAGACCGTGCTGCCGAGGAGCGCGAACAATGCGTTCCATGCCGTGAATCGAACCATGAGTGTCACCCCTGTCGGAAGGCCGACCTGTTCCGCGAATGTGCAGCAGCAGTGCCGGTCAGCCGCGGGTTTTCTTGCGCAGCGCATCCCAGCTGGCATCACCGGTCCAGCCGCCGTCCACGGGCAGGCTGACGCCGTTCACGAATGCGCTGCTCTGGTGGTCGGCGAGGAACGCGATTGCCGCGGCCACGTCGGCCGGACTTGCAAACCGGGCCATCGGCACGCGGTCGATGATGTCGTCGTCGGTGTACGCGCCGCTGCCCATGTCCTTGATGTCCATCTCGGTCTTGATCCAGCCGGGGCACACGGCGTTGACGCGCACGCCGCGACCGCCCCATTCGCCGGCCAGCGTGCGCGTGAGGCCGATCAAGCCGTGCTTGGAGGCGTTGTACGCCGCGCGATGAATCACGCCACCCAGACCCGCGACTGAGGCTACGTTGACGATGCTGCCGGACCGGCGCGCGAGCATCTGCCGCCCGAAGTGCTTGCAGAGCAGGAAGGGTCCGAGCAGGTTCACGTTCATCACGCGCTGCCACTGGTCGGCCGTGGTGTCTTCCGCAGGCTGGATCATGCTGATGCCCGCGTTGTTGACCAGCACGTCCGCGGCGCCATGCGCCTGGGCCACCCGGCTTGCGAGTGATTCGACGAAGGCCTCGGACGAAACGTCACCCACCATGCCCTCGACCTGACCGCCCCCGGCCTGCAGGCAGGCAACCGGACCGTCCAGCGGCTGCACGTCGGTCATCACCACGTGATAGCCGAGCGTCGCGAAGAGCTGCGACGTCTCGAAACCCACACCCTGCGCCGCACCCGTCACGACGGCCACTTTCATGCTCATGCTCTGGTCACCCTGTTCGACCCCGCGCGTGGGCGCCGGGCAAGGCGTAATTCTGCCGCAAGACCGTTTCTGCAGAACAAGCAAATTCATTCAATCGCGCAACGGCACGATGCCGCTACACTCGGTGCACAGTCGGGGGAGCCGGGTAGACATGCAACAGAATTCGTCCCTGATCGGGCGTGCGCCGGCCGGCCTCGTGGTCATGCTGTCGCTCGCGCTGATGATCAACTACATCGACCGTGGTGCGATCGCTACGGCCGCGCCGTTGCTGCAGGACGAACTCAAGCTGTCGCCGAGCGAGATCGGCTGGGTGCTTGCCGTTTTCTACTGGGCCTATGCGCCGCTGCAACCGGTGATGGGCTGGCTGGCTGACCGCATCGGGCCGGCCATCGTGCTGGCCGCCGGATTCGCGCTATGGAGCCTCGCGACGGCCGCCACCGGGCTCGTCTGGGGCCTCGCGTCGCTCGTCGTGCTGCGCCTGCTGATGGGCGCCGGCGAGGCGACGTTCTATCCCAGTGCGCTGAGCCTGCTGGTCCGCAACGTGCCGCCAACGCAGAGAGCACTCGCGACGGCAACCATGCAGTTCGGTGCCGTGCTGGGACCGGCCATCGGTACGCTGGTCGGCGGCATGATCATGCTGCACTTCGGCTGGCGCACGATGTTCGTCGTGATGGGATGCGCCTCGCTGACCTGGCTGTTCTTCTGGCGCCGGCGCCTGCGGGCCGAGCGGGAGAGCCAGGCGTCGTCCGCCGTGGCGACAGCCGCGGCTGCGGCGGGCGACAACCCGTCGTACGGCGTCATCCTGCGTCAGCGCGCACTGTGGGGCGGCATGCTGGGCACGTTCTGCTCGAACTACGCGTTCTATTTCGTGTTCTCGTGGCTGCCGTTGTACCTCGTCAGGGAACGTGGGCTGACGCTCGAGATGATGACGTACGCCACGACGGCGTTCTTCGTCGCGGACGGAGCCAGCATCCTGCTTGTCGGCTACATGCTCGACCGCTGGGTCAGGCGCGGTGCCAGCTTCAACCGCGCTTACAAGACGGCGCTGGCGCTGAGTTGTGCCGGCGTGGGCCTTTGCCTGATCGGCAGCACGCTGGTGACGGGGCTCGTGGCCGCGTCGTTGATCCTGCTGCTGACCGGCGTGATGGACGGCTTCAACAGCCCGGCGAACCCTTCGGTCACCCAGACCTTCGCCGGACCCCGTGCCACGGGACGCTGGATGGGTATCCAGAACGCCGTCGGCAATGTCGCAGGCATGACAGCCCCTGTCGTCACCGGATATCTCGTGGAAAGCACCGGCAACTACACTGCGGCGTCGATCGTGTCAGGCGTGGTCGCCCTGTGCGGCCTGGTGGCCTGGCTGGTCGTCGTGCCCGAAGTGAAGCCGATCGACTGGAAGGCCGAGCAGCAGCGCCTGCGTCCCGGCACGGCGGCAGCCTGAGCCCACGGGTCGAGAACAAGAACTGCACCGAGACCAGCATGCGCAAGATCACCGAACCGGCACGCGCGATCGACGTGGTCCACGAGACCGACGTGCTCGTGGTGGGCAGCGGTCCCGGTGGCCTGGCCGCGGCGCTCGCGTCGGCCCGTGCCGGCGTCAAGACCACGCTCGTCGAACGGTACGGCTGCTTCGGCGGGAACATCACGCAGGTGGGCGTCGAGGGCTTCGCCTGGTACCGCCACGAAGCGACGATCGACAGCGAGGGTATCGGCCCGGAGTTCGAGAGCCGTGCCCGGGCCATGGGCGCCGCTAGCCCGGAGCCGCAGTCCCTGAGCCATGCGCTCGACGCCGAGATGTTCAAGTACGTCGCGGACGTGCTCGTGCAGGAGGCCGGCATCGAACCGATGCTGCACCGGAGTTTCGTCGCACCCATCGTCGAGGCGGGCGAGATTTGCGGCGTCATCACCGAGAGCAAGGCCGGTCGCGAGGCCATCCTGGCCAGGCGGGTGATCGACGGCACCGGCGATGCCGATGTCGCGACCCGCGCAGGCGCAAGAGTGCGCAAGACGCCGCGCGAAGAAATGATGTCCGTGTCGGTCATGTTCTCGATGACCGGTGTCAACAAGCAGCGCTTCATCGACGCGGTGAAGGCCGATCCGCAGACCTACAACGACTGGAAGGGCGGCGGTGAGTGGCAGATCGAGACCACCGGCAAGGAAGACGAGATGTTCTCGCCGTTCCTGCGCAAGCCGTTCAAGCAGGCGGTCAAGGCGGGCGTGATCCCGGCGTCGCTCGCAACCATCGCGGGCACCTGGGGTGCCGTGAGCGATCAAGGCGACCTCACGTACCTGAACCTGATTCATCTCGCGGCCGATGGCACCGACCCGGCCGACCTGACCCGCGGCGAAATGGAAGGCCGGCGGCAGGCGGTACACGCGGTCGAGGCGCTGAAGCACTTCATGCCCGGCTGCGAGGGCGCCAAGCTGCGCAATTTCGGCATGACGCTGGGCATCCGCGACACACGCAAGATCGACGCGCTTTACAACATGACCGCCGTCGACGTGCGTGAGCAGGGTCGCTTCGACGATTCGATCGGCATCTTCCCGGAATTCATCGACGGCTACGGCCTGCTGATCCTGCCGACCACGGGCCGGTACTTCCACGTGCCCTACCGGTCCCTGGTGCCGCAGGGCGTACAGGGACTGCTGGTTGCGGGCCGCAGCATCGGCGGCGACAAGGTGTCGCACGCTGCCGTCCGCAACATGATGTGCTGCGCCGTGAGCGGGCAGGGTGCAGGTACGGCGGCCGCGGTCTCGCTCAAGCACGGGCAGCCGTTCGACCGCATCGACATCGGCCTGGTGCAGGCGGAACTGCGCCGACAGGGTGCACGGCTTGCTTGAGCGCCGCCACGCAGCGACCATGACCATCCCATGAGCAGGCGTCACTACGATTTCGTTATCGTCGGCGGCGGGTCCGCCGGATCCGCGCTGGCGAACCGGCTGAGCGCCGATCCGGGCACGTCGGTGCTGGTGCTCGAGGCCGGCCACTCCGATTTCATCTGGGATCCGCTGATCCACATGCCGGCCGCGCTCTCGATGCCGATCGGTAATCCGCGCTACGACTGGCGCTATTCGAGCGAACCCGAGCCCCACATGAACGGCCGCCGCGTCTATCACGCACGCGGCAAGGTGCTCGGCGGCTCGAGCAGCATCAACGGCATGATCTTCCAGCGTGGCAACCCGCTCGACTACGAGCGCTGGGCAGCCGATCCGGGCATGCAGTCCTGGGGCTATGCGCACTGCCTGCCGTACTTCAAGCGCATGGAGACCTGCACGGCGGGCGCCGACGCGTGGCGCGGGGGCGAAGGCCCGCTGGTGCTCGAGCGCGGACCGGCGACCAACCCGTTGTTCGACGCGTTCTTCGCCGCAGCAGTACAGGCGGGTTATCCGCGCACCGACGACGTGAACGGTTATCGCCAGGAAGGCTTCGCCCGCTTCGACCGCAACATCTGCCGGGGCCGGCGCCACAGCGCCGCACGCGCGTACCTGCACCCCGTGATGCACCGGCCGAACCTCACCGTGCGCACCCTGGCCTGCGTCAAGCGCATCGTGTTCGAAGGCCAGCGGGCAGTCGGGGTCGAATGCATCCAGTACAAGGGTGTGCCGGCGACGATCAGTGCCGGCGAAGTCATCCTGTGCGGCGGCGCCATCAACACGCCGCAACTCCTGCAGCTGTCGGGCGTCGGTCCAGCGAACGTGCTGCAACCGCTCGGCGTGCCGATGGTCGCCGACCTGCCTGGCGTGGGCGCCAACCTGCAGGACCACCTCGAGGTTTACGTGCAGTACGCCTGCCGCGAGCCGGTGGCGGTGAACCCGCACATCGGCTGGCTGCGCAAGCTCGGCGTCGGTGCGCAATGGCTTTTCCTGCGCTCGGGCATCGGTGCGACCAACCACTTCGAGGGCGGCGGGTTCTGTCGCAGCAACGACGACGTCGACTACCCGAACCTGATGTTCCACTTCCTGCCGATGGCGATCCGCTATGACGGGACGGCGCCGACGCAGGGACCCGGTTACCAGGTGCACGTCGGACCGATGTATTCCGATGCGCGCGGCTCGGTGCAGATCCGCTCGAGCGACCCGCGGCAGCCGCCGGCGCTGCAGTTCAACTACCTGTCGACCGACCAGGACCGTCGCGAGTGGGTCGAGGCAATCCGCGTCGCGCGGCGCATTCTCAACCAGCCGGCCATGGCGGAATTCAATGGCGGCGAGATTTCGCCGGGGCCGGACGTGGATTCAGACGCAGAGATCCTCGACTGGGTGCGGCGCGACGCCGAAACGGCCCTGCACCCGACCTGCACCGCGAAAATGGGAACGGGATCCGACGCGGTGCTCGATCCGGGCTCGATGCGGGTGCACGGTCTCGACGGCCTGCGCGTCGTCGATGCGAGCGCGTTCCCCTACGTGCCCAATGGCAACACCTATGCGCCGACGATGATGGTGGCGGAGAAGAGCGCCGACCTGATCCTCGGCAACACGCCGCTGCCTGCGGCAACGACACCCTTTTTCAGGCTGCGTGACGGCAGCCCTCTGTATCCTCCCGGGGATCCACGCAATTCGAGCGGAGCGAGTTCATGACGGCGACGGTGATCGACGGCAAGCAGATTGCGGAGCAGACCCGGGCAGAAGCCGCCACGGGCGCCCTGGCGCTCAGGACGCGCACGGGCGTGATTCCGCACCTTGCGGCCGTCCTGGTTGGCGAAGACCCCGCCAGCGCCGTCTACGTGCGCAACAAGCAGATCGCCTGCGAAAAGGCCGGCTTCAAGAGCACGCTGCACCGCCTCCCGGCCAGCACCGGCCAGGCCGAGTTGCTGACACTGGTGCAGGCGTTGAATGCGGACGCCGACGTGCACGGCATCCTGGTGCAGTTGCCGCTGCCGCAGGGCATCGACACCACGCTGATCCTCGACGCGATCCTGCCCGCGAAGGACGTCGACGGCTTTCACCCTGAAAACGTCGGCCTGATGCAGCAGGGGCGGCCACGCTTCCTGCCGTGCACTCCAGCCGGCGTCATGCGGATGCTGAAGGTTTCCGGCATCGAGACCGCCGGCAAGCACGCCGTGGTGATCGGCCGCAGCGACATCGTCGGCAAGCCGATGGCGGCGTTGCTGGGACAGAAGGGTGCCGATGCGACGGTGACGCTCTGCCACAGCCGCACGCAGGACATCCGGCGCTTTCTGCCGCGAAGCCGACATCCTCGTCGCCGCGCTCGGCATCCCGCAGTTCGTGAAGGGCGACTGGATCAAGCCCGGCGCCGTCGTCATCGACGTCGGCATCAACCGCGTCGGCGACAAGCTGGTGGGTGACGTCGATTACCTGCCGGCCGCGCAGGTCGCTGCGGCGATCACGCCCGTGCCGGGCGGCGTCGGACCGATGACGATCGCGATGCTGCTCGCCAACACCCTGCAGGCCGCGATCAACCTTTCGGGTTCAGACCGCCGCTGAGGCGGCTTTCACGGCAGGAGGCTGCAGTTGCCTGGCGGCAGCCAGTGCCGTGGGACTGAGTCCTGCACCACCCGCAGCCGCGTGCGCGATGATCTGCGTGCGCATGCGCGGGTCCCAGAACTTCGTGATATGCGAGGCAATCTCCTGCGGGGCAGCGTCGACGCCGGCCTCCGAGACGAAGAAATCGGCGATCTGGTTCGCCATCGTGACCAGGCTTTCGACGTTCATGGCACGACTTCCCGCGTCATTGCCGTGAACGCGCCGCCGCCGTCGCGCCGCGCAACAGGCCCAGTTGCTGCTCGTTCTGCTCGTGGAAGCGGCGCTGCCAGTCGGACGGCCGCTGCACCTTGACCGCCTGCACGGCCGTCACCTTGTACTCGGGACAGTTGGTCGCCCAGTCCGAGTTCTCGGTGGTGATGACGTTGGCGCCCGAGTCCGGGAAGTGGAACGTGGTGTAGACCACGCCCGGTTGCACGCGCTCGGTGACCGTGGCCCGCAGCACCGTCTCGCCGGCGCGGCTGGTGATGCCGACCCAGTCGCCAGTGCCGATGCCACGATCCTCCGCATCCTGCGGGTGAATCTCGAGCACGTCTTCCTCGTACCACTGGCTGTTGGCCGTGCGACGCGTCTGCGCGCCCACGTTGTACTGCGTGAGCACGCGGCCCGTCGTCAGGATCAGCGGGAAGCGCGCGTTCACGCGCTCGCTGGTCGGCACGTACTCGGTGACGTAGAAGCGGCCCTTGCCGCGGACGAACTCGCCGATGTGCATGGTCGGCGTGCCTTCGGGCGCAGCATCGTTGCAGGGCCACTGGATGCTGCCGAGACGGTCGAGCTTCGCGTACGAGACGCCGGTGAACGTGGGGGTGAGACGCGCGATCTCGTCCATGATCTCGGACGGGTGCGAGTAGTTCATCTCGTAACCCAGCGCGCGGGCGAAACCAACAGTCGCTTCCCAGTCCGCCAGCCCGGCGAGCGGCTGCATCACCTTGCGGACGCGCGAGATGCGGCGTTCCGCGTTGGTGAAAGTGCCGTCCTTTTCCAGGAACGACGAACCCGGGAAGAACACGTGCGCGTACTTGGCCGTTTCGTTCAGGAACAGGTCCTGCACGATCAGGCATTCGAGCGCGGCAGAGCGCCGCAGTGACGTGCTGCGTGTTCGGGTCGGACTGCGCCATGTCCTCGCCCTGCACGTACAGCGCCTTGAAACTGCCGTCGAGCGCGGCCTCGAACATGTTCGGAATGCGCAGGCCCGGCTCGGGCTCGAGCTGCACGCCCCATTCGGCGTCGAACAGGGAACGCGTGGCCGCGTCCGACACGTGCCGGTAGCCGGCGAGTTCGTGCGGGAACGAACCCATGTCGCACGAACCCTGCACGTTGTTCTGGCCGCGCAGCGGGTTCACGCCCACGCCTTCGCGGCCGATATTGCCGGTGGCCATCGCGAGATTGGCGATGCCGAGCACCATCGTGCTGCCCTGGCTGTGCTCGGTCACGCCCAGTCCGTAATAGATCGCGCCGTTGCCGCCGGTGGCATACAGACGGGCGGCGCCGCGCACCAGCTCGGCCGGCACGCCCGTGACTTCGGCCAGCGCTTCCGGCGAGTTCTTCGGCTGCGACACGA
Organism: uncultured Gammaproteobacteria bacterium; assembly: GCA_963846315.1. Taxonomy (GTDB): domain Bacteria; phylum Pseudomonadota; class Gammaproteobacteria; order Steroidobacterales; family Steroidobacteraceae; genus RPQJ01. Next base: position 49,806 of record CAWJVM010000001.1, on the reverse strand, counting down.
AGTCGCGCCATTTCTGGAACGGAGCGGGCTCGCAGCGCTCGGCGACATACGCCTCGTTGACGAGGCCTTCCGTGACGACGACGTGCGCGATCGAATTGATCAGCGCGACGTTGGTGCCGGGCCGCAGCGGCAGGTGGAAGTCGGCGTGGACGTGCGGCGAGTGCACGAGGTCGATGGCACGCGGGTCGGCGACGATCAGCTTCGCGCCTTCACGCAGCCGTCGCTTCATGCGCGACGCGAACACCGGATGGCCATCGGTCGGGTTGGCGCCGATGACGAAAATCACGTCGCTCTTCATCACCGAATCGAACGCCTGGGTGCCCGCGGATTCGCCGAGCGTGTGCTTCAAGCCATACCCGGTGGGGGAGTGGCAGACGCGGGCGCAGGTGTCGACGTTGTTCGTGCCGAGGGCCGCGCGCACGAGCTTCTGCACCAGGAACGCTTCCTCGTTGGTGCAGCGGGAAGACGTGATGCCGCCGACGGACTCGCGTCCGTACTGGGCCTGGATGCGGCGGAACTCGGACGCGGCGTAACTGAACGCCTCGTCCCAGCTGACGGGCTGCCACGGATCGGTGATCTGCTTGCGGATCATCGGCGTGGTGATGCGATCCGCATGCGTGGCGTAGCCGTAGGCGAACCGGCCCTTGACGCAGGCGTGGCCACGGTTCGCCTTGCCGTCGCGGCTCGGCACCATGCGCACCACCTGCTCACCCTTGACCTCGGCTTCGAACGAGCAGCCGACGCCGCAATAGGCACAGGTGGTCGTGACGGCCCGCTCCGGCCGGCCGATGAGCGCCAGCGGCTTCTCGCTGAGCGCCGCCGTCGGGCACGACTCGACACAGGCGCCGCACGAGACGCACTCGGAATCGAGGAACGGCTCGTCCTGGCTCGCGACCACGCGCGACTCGAAGCCGCGGCCCGCGATCGTCAGCGCGAACGTGCCCTGCACTTCGTCACAGGCGCGCACGCAACGCGAACAGGCGATGCAGAGCGACGGCTCGAACTGGAAATACGGATTGCTGTCATCGCAGGGAGCCGCCTGGTGGTTCGCGCCATCGAAGCCGTACGGGCTCGTCGTCACGCCCAGGTCCGCGGCGACGCCCTGCAGTTCGCAGTGCGTGTCGGCGGGACAGCCCTTGCAGTTGAGTGGATGGTCGGAGACGTAGAGTTCGACGACGCCCTTGCGCAACTGGCGCAGCTTGTCGCTCTCGGTCTTCACCTTCATGCCCGGTGCGACCAGCGTCGTGCAGGACGCGGGGAAGCCCCGCTGACCCTCGACTTCGACGAGACAGACGCGACAGGAACCGAACGCCTTCAGCGTGTCGGTGGCGCAGAGCTTCGGGATCGCGCCGCCTGCCGCCGCCGCTGCACGCATGATCGACGTGCCCGCCGGCACGGTGACCAGGGCGCCGTCGATCGACAGCGTGACCGACTCGCCCTGGACCGCCGGCGTGCCCGCGTCCTTGCCATTGATCGCAAACATCCAGTAGCTCCTCGTGCCTCAGCGGTCGCGAGAAAAGTCGCCGGGGAAGTGCTTGATCGCGCTCATGACCGGAAACGGCGTCATGCCGCCCAGGCCGCACAGTGAACCGTGCTGCATGGTTTCACAAAGGTTCTCGAGTCGGGCAAGGTTCGCCTGCGTGCCGACACCCTGCAGGATGCGGTCGATGACCTCCACGCCGCGGGTCGAACCGATGCGGCAGGGCGTGCATTTGCCGCAGGACTCGACCGCGCAGAACTCCATCGCGTAGCGCGCCATGCGGGCCATGTCGACGGTGTCGTCGAAGGCGACGATGCCGCCGTGTCCCACCAGCGCGCCGATCGCCGTGAACGCCTCGTAATCGAGCGGGGTGTCGAACTGCGATTCCGGCAGGTAGGCACCGAGCGGACCGCCGACCTGCACGGCCCGGATCGGGCGACCGGAGGCCGAGCCGCCGCCGAAGTCGTAGAGCAACTCACGCAGGGTGACGCCGAAGGCCTTCTCGACCAGTCCGCCGCGCTTCAGGTTGCCCGCGAGCTGAATGGGCAGCGTACCGCGCGAGCGACCCATCCCGAAGTCGCGGTAGTACGCCGCGCCGCGCTCGAGAATGATCGGCACCGAGCCGAGCGAAATGACGTTGTTGATGATGGTCGGCTCACCGAACAAGCCCTTGATCGCCGGCAGGGGCGGGCGGTAACGCACCTCGGCCCGCTTGCCCTCCAGGCTCTCGAGCAACGCGGTTTCTTCACCGCAGATGTAGGCGCCGGCACCCATGCGCACTTCGAGCTCGAACGCCTTGCCGCTGCCGCAGACGTCGGGTCCGAGATAGCCGCGCACACGCGCCGCCTCGATAGCTTCGCGCAGGGCATGTCCGGCATGCGGATACTCGCAGCGCAGGTAGATGTAGCCTTTCGTGGCACCGACCGCGAGACCTGCGATGATCATGCCTTCGACCAGGCAGAGTGGATCGCCTTCCATCAGCATGCGATCCGAGAACGTGCCGGAATCGCCTTCGTCCGCATTGCAGACGACGTACTTCTGCGGCGAGTGCTGTTCGAGCACCGTGCGCCACTTGATGCCGGTCGGAAACGCGGCGCCGCCGCGGCCACGCAGGCCGGACTCCAGCACTTCGTCCACGATCTCAGCGCCAGACATGCCGAGCGCACGCTTGAGGCCGGCAAAGCCGCCGTGCGCGACGTAATCGTCGACGCTCACGGGATCGATCACGCCGACGCGCGCGAACGTCAGGCGCTCCTGCTGCGCGAACCAGGGCAAGTCTTCGACGCGTCCCAGTCGCAGCGGATGCGGTGCGGTGTCGAACAAGCCCGCCTTCACCAATCCGGGTACGTCGTCGGCCGTGACCGGGCCATACGCGATGCGCTGCCCGCTCGCATCTTCGACTTCGACGAGCGGCTCGAGCCAGACCATGCCGCGCGAACCGACGCGCGTGAGCGTGATCGACGTACCCTTCGCGGCGGCCGCGATCTGCAGCGCTGCCGCGGTTTCATCGGCCCCCAAGGCCTGGGCGGAGGCATCGCGGGAAATGTAGATGCGCACGGCCATCAGCGGTTCCGCCAATCTGCAAGGATCGCCGCGAGTCGCTCGGGCGTCACGCGACCGTAGAGCTTCTCGTCGACCATCACCGTCGGAGCTGCCGCACAGTTGCCGAGGCAATAGGCCGCTTCGAGCGTGAACAGGCCGTCGGCGCTCGTGCCGCCGTAGTCGACACCGAGTTCGCGCCTGGCGTGCTGCTCGGTCTTCTCGCACTGCATGGCCTGGCACGCCTCGGCGCGGCAGACGTGCACGACGTGACGGCCCGGTTCGTGCTGGCGGAAGTAGTGATAGAAACTGACGACGCCGTGGACTTCGGCGCGCGAAAGATTGAGAGCCTTGGCAATGCGTGCCACGTGCGCGGGGCTGATGTGCCCGACCGTGTCCTGCACGGCGTGGAGGATCGGCAGCAAAGAGCCGTCCATGCCGGCGTGTTCCGCCAGGATGCGCTCGAGGTTCGCATCGTTGTCGAGCTCAGTCGCGACCATGCACCAAAGTCCCCAGTGCCGCCAGTGGCGGCCGTCGGCCGATGGTAAGGCCTGCAGAATCAGAGGGCTACAGGACGGCGATGCATTTGGAACCGGCCTCTGGATGACGCGGAGCCATCACATTTCGGCATGGGGCCGAGCGCTTGAGCCGGCTCAGAGCTTGGCGCTCGGACGCTCCGCCATGCGCTCCCGCCAGTCGGCCAGGTGCTTCAGGCCCGCATCGGCAGGACGGAACTTCACGAGCCGCGCGAATTCGAGGCCGCAGAACGCCGTGATGTCCGCAATCGTGAACCGGTCGCCGGCCATCCAGGGTCGCTGCGACAGCAGTCCGTCGAAGAGAGCGGCGGCCGCAACCATGCGCTTGCCCTGTTCGGCCGCGTAATCGGCGAATTGTGGATTCTCGAGTGGCAGGAGCCCCGGGTGCGTGTGACGCACGTGGTTGGCGACGGCCGCAAGCAGCGTCAGTTCGACCTGGCGGTCCGCCATCTCGATGAAGGCTCGCTCCTCGGCGTCGACACCCATCAGGTTCGGCTCCGGATACAGGTTCTCGAGGTAACTGCAGATGGCGCGCGACTCCGCGAGGAAGCGGCCGTCGTCGAGTTCCAGCACCGGTACGCGCGCGATCGGATTCATGGCCGTGAACTTCGCGCTGCGATGCTCACCCGCGTTGAGGTCGTAGTTCTGGCGCTCGATGTGCGTGATGCCTTTCTCGAGCAGGAACATGTTGACGCGGCGCGGATTGGGCGCGCCGATCGAGGTGTGCAGCTTCATGCTCGGGTCTCCATGGGGACGACTGCGTGGATCGGTGCGCGACGTCGCGGCTATTCAGCGTCGAGCGCGGGTCCGCCCGTCACGACGATCTTGCGGGCTTCCTCGACGAACTTGCGCGCCTTCTCGGCGTCGTCCTCGGCACCGCTCAGCTTCGAGGACGGCATCAGGATGCCGGCCTGCACGGCAGGACGCTGGCGGATCTGGTTGACCCAGCGCGTCAGGTGCGGCAGGTCGTCGAAAGGCACGCCCGACCACTTGGAGGTCCGTACCCACGCCCAGTTGGCGATGTCTGCGATGGAGTAGTCGCCAGCAAGGAATTCATTGCGGGCGAGGTGCCCATCGAGCACCGTGAACAGGCGCTTCACCTCGGCGTGGTATCGATCGATCGCTGGCTGGATCTTTTCCGGGAAGTAGCGAAAGAAGATGTTGGCCTGGCCCATCATCGGGCCGACGCCTCCCATCTGGAACATCAGCCACTGCAGCACCAGCGAGCGGCCCTTGGTGTCGGCAGGCATGAGCCTGCCGGTCTTCTCGGCCAGGTAGATCAGGATCGCGCCGGACTCGAACACGGCAAAGTCGCCGGCGGCGGTGATCGACGATGGCGGGAATGCGGCCGTTCGGATTGATCTGCAGGAACCAGGGCTCCCGCTGCTCACCCTTGGCGAAATCGATGACTCGCATCTGGTAGGGCAGCGCGAGTTCTTCGAGTGCGATGGAAATCTTGTGGCCGTTGGGGGTCGCGGCCGTGAACAATTCGATCATGGAGGCTCCGGCGGCCGTCGGCTGGACCGTGTGCCGGAGCTTAGTCGAACAGCGGCCGTGAACCAAAGACCAGCTGGCTCAGCGACATCGGCCAGCCGCAGCCGACGACGGGCCGAACCGTGCACGGCATGCGACGTACACGCGCAAGGAGCGGGTCGCGGCGTGTACATTGGCGGGCGTGGAGGACACCTGAATGCTCAAGTTCCTGCTGTGGCTGCTGCTGCTCGTCGTCTGCTGGCCGCTCGCCATCCTGGCCGTGCTGCTGTGGCCGCTCGTGTGGCTGGTCTCGCTGCCGTTCAGGTTGATCGGCATCGCGGTGGCAGGCGTGTTTGCCTTCCTGCGTTCGCTGGTGATGCTGCCGGCACGCGTGCTGGGCGGAGGCCCGGGTCGGGCCTGAGGACGGCTGGTGCCCCGGGCCAGACTCGAACTGGCACTCCCTTGCGGGAAACGGATTTTAAGTCCGTAGCGTCTACCGGTTTCGCCACCGGGGCCCGAGCCGCAGTTTAGCGGAGCGCGAAGCGCCCGCGACGGTCATTGGGACGCGATCGTCCGGCATGCCGACCTGGACCTTCAGGTCACACGCCTAGTCGGCCATCGAACCGATGCCGACCTTCGTGTCGAGCGCGATGCCGGCGAGTTCGTAGCCCCGACGGAAGTCCTGCACGTGACGCGTCATCCACGACTCGGCTTCGTCGGGTTTGTGTTCGCGGATGGCCTCGACGATGCAGCGCTGCGCCACGAGGATGCGGGTGCGACCCTGCGGCACGCGGTCGATCATGCGACGCAGGGACGGGGCGAGCAGTCGCGTGACGGGCTGCATGGCGAGCTGCAATACACGGTTGCCGCTCTGCTCCGCCAGCTTGCCGAAAAACTCGACGACCTGGTTCACGGCGCCGTCGGCACTGCGGGCCGTCTCGACTGCCGCAACGATTGCCTCGAGTTGCGCGACATTCGCCGCGTTGCCTTGCTCGGCGGAGAGCGCCGCGACGCGAGGCGCCACGGCACGCATGGCTTCCCACAATTCGATGAACGTGACGTCGTCGAGGGCCAGCGTGCGACCGACGCGCGACGCGGTTTCCGCGTGGCCGGGGCGGGTGACCTTGAGACGCTTGCTGCCGCCTTCACGGCCGACGAGTCCCGCGGATTCCAGGCGCCGCAGAGCTTCGCGCACCGTCGAACGATTGACGGCGAACTGCTCGGCCAGCTCGGTCTCGGTCGGCAGGGCATCCCCCGGGCGCAGGCTGCGCCGCAGGATCTTCTGCTCGATGACCGTCGAGATGCGATGCGAGGCCGGCTGGCGGGCGAGGGGCTCGAACAGCGGGGCCTTGTAGGCGGGGGTCGACTCGCTCATGGCGCGTTCCGATTGACGGATAGTCCGATTGTCGGACAATATAGTGCTCATTGACCGACCACGCAACTCCGGGGTGACCGCCATGTTCGATTTCGACTTCGGCCTGGGTGAGGACATCGACCTCCTGCGGGAAACGGTGCGCAGCTTCGCCGCCACCGAGATCGCGCCCCGTGCGGTCGACATCGATCGCAACAACGAATTCCCCATGGACCTGTGGCGCAAGTTCGGCGACCTCGGCCTGCTCGGCATCACGGTGGCGCCAGAATTCGGCGGCACCGGCATGGGTTACCTCGCGCACGTCATCTGCATGGAAGAAATCAGTCGCGCATCGGGCAGCGTGGCGCTGTCGTACGGCGCGCACTCGAACCTCTGCGTCAACCAGATCCATCGCTGGGGCACGCAGGCGCAGAAGGAACGGTACCTGCCGAAGCTGCTCTCTGGCGAACACGTGGGTGCGCTGGCCATGAGCGAACCCGGCTCCGGCTCCGACGTCATGAGCATGCGCCTGCACGCGCGACTGCAGGGCGACCGCTACGTGCTGAACGGCAACAAGATGTGGATCACCAACGGGCCGATCGCCGACACGCTGGTCGTGTACGCCACGGTCGACCCCACTGCCGGACACAAGGGAGTCACGGCATTTCTGGTCGAAAAGGGATTCAAGGGCTTCTCGACCGCCCAGAAGCTCGACAAGCTCGGCATGCGCGGATCGGATACCTGCGAACTCGTGTTCGAGGATTGCGAAGTGCCCGCCGAAAACGTCCTGGCACAGGTGGGACAGGGTGCCCGCGTGCTGATGAGCGGCCTCGACTACGAGCGTGTCGTGCTGGCCGGCGGGCCGCTGGGACTGATGCGCGCCGTGTTCGATTGTGTCGTGCCCTACGTGCACGAGCGCAGGCAGTTCGGCGCGCCGATTGGCTCGTTCCAGCTGATGCAGGGCAAGCTGGCCGACATGTACACGACGCTCAGCTCGTGCTGCGCCTACGTCTACGCGGTCGCCAGGGCCTGCGACGCGGGCAGGACCACGCGCATGGATGCCGCCGGCTGCATCCTGCTGGCCGCAGAGAAGGCGACAGCGGTAGCCCTGGACGGCATCCAGGCGCTGGGCGGCAACGGCTACATCAACGACTACCCGACCGGGCGTATCCTGCGCGACGCGAAGCTCTACGAGATCGGCGCGGGCACCAGCGAGATCCGCCGCATGCTGATCGGTCGCGAGCTGTTCGCGGCGACGGCCTGACGCACGAGGGGGAACGACGATGCCGATGGGCGGACTCTATTACGAGCAGTTCAGCGTGGGCCAGCGGTTCGAGCACGTGCTGCGCCGGACGGTCACCGAGGCCGACAACCTCATCTTCAGCGCGCTCACGCACAACCCGGCGGCCCTGCACCTCGACGAGGAATACATGAAGTCCTCCGAGTTCGGCACGCGCATCGTGAACAGCTGCTTCACGCTGAGCCTGATGGTCGGCGTCTCCGTCGCCGACACCACGCTGGGCACGACCGTCGCCAATCTCGGCTGGGACGAGGTCCGCTTTCCGCGGCCGGTGTTCATCGGCGACACCCTGCGCACCGAATCGATCGTGCACGAGATGCGCGAAAGCAAGTCCCGCCCGGGCGCGGGCATCGTCACGTTCGTCCACCGCTGTTTCAACCAGCGCGGCGAAGAAGTGGCGGTGTGCAAACGCATGGCGCTGATGAAGAAGCTGCCGGCAGGAGCAACCTGATGCGCTCGATGCTGTTCGTGCCGGGCGACCGGCCGGAGCGATTCGCGAAGGCGCTGGCGAGCGGCGCCGATGCCGTCATCTGCGATCTCGAAGACGCGGTGACGCCGGTCACGCGCCCGCAAGCCCGGCTCAACGTGGCAGACCTGCTGCGCACGACCGGGCGATCGATCCCGCTGTGGGTGCGCATCAACCCCGTGCAGACCGACGATGCGCTCCCCGACCTCGCAGCCGTGGTCGCGGCGCGACCCGACGGCATCGTGTTGCCGAAGGCTCGCAACGGCGCCGACCTGCACCGGCTCGATCACTGGCTCGAAGCGCTCGAAGTGCAGCACGGCCACCCGTGCGGCTCCATCAAGGTGCTCGCGCTGATCACCGAGACCGCGAACGCCGTGCTCAGCGGTTCGAGCTTCACCACACCACCCGCCCGGGTGATCGGTTACACCTGGGGAGCCGAAGACCTGGCCGCCGACGTCGGTGCCTCGGCCAATCGCACCGCCGAAGGCGAATTCGAATTCACGTTCCGGCTGGCGCGATCGTCGTGCCTGCTGATGGCTGCCGCCGCAGGGATCGCTGCGTACGACACGACCGACATCGAATTCCGCGATGTCGCCGCGGTCGAGCGTCGGGCGCAGGCCTCCCGTCGCGACGGTTTCGTCGGCAAGCTCGCGATCCATCCGGCACAGCTCGCACCGATTCACGCCGCGTTCACGCCGACCAGCGACGAGGTGACCTGGGCACGTCGCGTCATCGAACTGATGTCTGCGGCGGGCGGGCAGGGCGCCGTGGCGCTCGACGGCCGCATGATCGACCGACCGCACGTCAAGCAGGCGGAGCGCATCCTGGCCGCGCTCGAGCGCCGCTGATCCGCGCACCGCGCAAGGGGAGACTCGAAGCATGAGCGTGCTGCAGACCCGTATCGACCGGCATGGCGCCGAGTTCACGGCCAACGAGGCCGTCAATCGCGCACTGGCCGCCGAACTCCGTGAACTGGCGGCGAAGGTCCGCGCAGGCGGCTCCGCGGCGGCACGTGCCCAGCACGAGAGCCGCGACAAGCTGCTGGTGCGCGATCGCATCGACCGGCTGCTCGATCCGGGCACGCCCTTCCTCGAGATCGGCCAGCTCGCGGGACACAACCTGTACGACGACTGGATTCCGAGCGGTGGTGTCGTGGCCGGCATCGGCCGTGTGTCGGGCCTCGAATGCGTCATCGTCGGCAACGACGCGACGGTGAAGGGCGGCACGTACTACCCCATCACCGTGCGCAAGCACCTGCGCGCGCAGGAAGTGGCGCTCGAGAATCGCCTGCCCTGCATCTACCTCGTCGATTCGGGCGGCGCGTTCCTGCCGCGGCAGGACGACGTCTTTCCCGACCGCGAACACTTCGGCCGCATCTTCTACAACCAGGCGCAGATGTCGGCGCGCGGGATTCCGCAGCTGGCCGTGGTGATGGGCTCGTGCACGGCAGGTGGCGCGTACGTCCCGGCGATGTGCGACGAGGCGATCATCGTGCGCGAACAGGGCACGATCTTCCTGGGTGGTCCGCCGCTGGTGCAGGCCGCCACGGGCGAACGCGTCGACGCAGAAACGCTGGGAGGTGGCGACGTGCACGCCCGGCAGTCCGGCGTGGTCGATTACCTCGCTGACAACGATGCGCACGCGCTGTGGATGGCGCGGCGACTGGTCAGCAACCTGAACCGCACTGGCTCGAAGCCACCGCCCGCGCCGGCTCGCGCACCGATCTATCCTGCCGAAGAGTTGTACGGAGTCGTGCCGCGGGACACGCGTCACCCCTACGACGTCCGCGAAGTGATCGCGCGCCTCGTCGACGCGTCCGAATTCGACGAATTCAAGGAACTCTACGGCACGACGCTCGTCTGCGGCTTCGCGCGGATCGCCGGTTACCCGGTCGGCATCATCGCGAACAACGGCGTGCTGTTCTCGGAGGCTGCGCTCAAGGGTGCGCACTTCATCGAACTGTGCAATCGCCGGCGCGTGCCGCTCGTGTTCCTGCAGAACATCACCGGCTTCATGGTCGGCCGCAAGTACGAAGCCGGCGGCATCGCTCGCGACGGCGCCAAGATGGTGACGGCGGTGGCCTGCGCGTCCGTGCCCAAGTTCACCGTGATCATCGGCGGTTCGTTCGGTGCGGGTAACTATGCGATGTGCGGTCGCGCGTACGGCGGCCGCTTTCTCTGGACCTGGCCCAACTCGCGCATCTCGGTGATGGGTGGCGAGCAGGCCGCGACGGTGCTGGCGATCGTCAAGCGCGAAGGCCTGCAGCGCCGGGGCGAGGAGTGGCCGCAGGACGACGAACAGAAGTTCCGCGACGACATCCGTGGCCAGTACGAAACCCAGGGTCACCCCACGTATGCCAGCGCGCGGCTCTGGGACGACGGCGTGATCGACCCGGCCGACACGCGCAACGTGCTGGCCCTCGCGCTCGCGGCGGCCACGTGCCGGCCCGACGAAGGCGAGACCCCCTTCGGCATCTTCAGGATGTGAGGCAAGCCATGCTCAAGAGCGTCCTGATTGCCAACCGCGGCGAGATCGCCTGCCGCGTCATTCGCACCGCGCGGCGGCTGGGCCTGCGCACCGTCGCCGTGTATTCGGAAGCCGACCGTGGAGCGCTGCACGTGCGGATGGCGGACGAGGCCGTCTGCATCGGTCCTGCCGCCGCCCGCGAAAGTTATCTCGACGGCGACAAGCTGCTCGCCGTGGCGAAGCAGCAGGGCTGCGAATCGATTCATCCCGGGTACGGCTTCCTGTCCGAGAACGCGGACTTCGCCCGTGCCTGCGAAGCGGCCGGCATCGTGTTCATCGGTCCGCCTGCGTCCTCGATCGATCGCATGGGTTCGAAGAGCGAGGCACGCCGCCTGATGGCCGCCGCCGGCGTGCCCGTGCTGCCGGGCTACGACGATGACGATCAGTCCGACGCAAAGCTGCTCGCCGCGACGAAAACGCTGAAGTATCCGCTGTTGATCAAGCCGACGGCGGGCGGGGGCGGCAAAGGCATGCGCATCGTGCGCGCCGCAGCCGAATTCGCCGAAGCGCTCGCCGGTGCGCGCCGTGAAGCTGCAAAGTCCTTCGGCGATGATCGAGTGCTGCTCGAACGCTTCGTCGAGAAGGGCCGGCATGTCGAGATCCAGGTTTTCGCCGACGCGCACGGCAACGCCGTGCACCTGCACGAGCGCGACTGCTCGCTGCAGCGCCGCCACCAGAAAGTCATCGAGGAAGCCCCGGCGCCGGGCCTGAACGACACGACGCGCGCCGCGATGGGCGCAGCGGCGGTGGCGGCGGCAAAGGCGGTCGGTTATCGCGGCGCCGGCACGGTCGAGTTCCTGTTCGATGGCGCCGAGTTCTATTTCCTCGAGATGAATACGCGCTTGCAGGTCGAGCATCCGGTCACCGAAATGATCACCGGGCTCGACCTCGTCGAATGGCAGCTGCGTGTCGCGTCGGGCGAACGGTTGCCGCTCGCGCAGGCGGCAATCCCGTGCCGCGGTCATGCGATCGAGGCGCGCCTGTACGCCGAAGATCCGGAGCGCGGCTTCCTGCCGTCCACGGGACGTCTGTCGCGCCTGCGCTTTCCCGCCGCAACACACGATGTGCGCGTCGATGCGGGCGTGGAGGAGGGTGACGAAGTCACGGTCCACTACGACCCGATGATTGCCAAGCTGATCGTCTGGGCGCCCGATCGCGCGACGGCGATCGAAAGGCTGCAGCAGGCGCTCGAAGCCACCGAAGTCGAAGGCGTGCGCACCAACGCACGCTTCCTCTGGCAGATCCTCGGCGCGCCTGCCGTGCGAGCGGGCGACGTCAGCACGCGACTGCTCGAAACCGATCCGTCGCTCGCGCCGGGCGTCGCAGCGCACGAGATCCACGCAGCCTGGCTGATTGCGGCTGCAGCCCGCTTGCAGTCGATGCCGGGAGACGAACTCGGGCACGCCAGTCACGCCGCGAGTCCGTGGGAAGCAGCCACGGGTTTCCGGCTGAACGGCCCGGCCAGCGTGCGAGTCGCTTTGCGGCTCGACGCGAACGGCGCGCCTGCCTCGATTGCAGAGTCCCAGCCGCTGCAGCACTGGCTCTCGTTCCGACGCGAGCCCGAGGGCCTGGCCGTCGTCCTCGATGGCAAGCCGCATCGGGTCACGTTGCGACGCCCCGCAGCCGATGTGCTCGAGGGCTACGTCGACGGCCACCCGGTGCGAGCGCGCGTCGAACTGGATCACGGCCGATTGATCGTGCGCCGGCACTGCCTGCGCTTCGATTTCGTCGAGGACACCGGTGCGGAGCATCGTGTTTCGGCAGAGCACGAAGGGCATTTCCGGGCGCCAATGCCCGGTCACGTCCTCGACGTTCGCGTGCAGGTCGGCCAGAAGGTGGAGCAGGGTGCGGTGCTGCTCGTGCTCGAAGCCATGAAGATGGAGCACTCGCTCACGGCGCCCTGGGCCGCCAATGTGGTCGAAGTCAAGGTGCAGAAGGGTCAAAGGGTCGAGGAAGGGACGGATCTCGTCCGGCTGGAACCCGCAGACTGACTGCGGCAATCCCCGACCTTGGAATGAGTCTGTTTTGCTAGACTTCGCGCCGAATCGCGACCCTGTAACATTCAATCGGGGCGCGAAAACAGGCAGATCGCGCGGAGGCTTGATGACATTCGACGGGGCCGTGTTCGAGGCCCGCGAAATCAACGCATGGCGAGGCGACCGGCACATCCTGCGTGACGTGTCTTTCTCAGTCCGCCCCGGCGAGTTTCTCAAGGTCACGGGTCCCAACGGCGTCGGCAAGACGACGCTGCTGCGAGTGATCTGCGGCCTGCTGCCCGCCGAAACCGGCGAGCTGTGGTGGCGCGGGCAGTCGGTCCGTGGCCGCCGCGACGAATTCAATTTCGAACTGGGTCACCTCGGCCACCTCAATTCCCTGAAGGGCGACCTGACGGCCCGCGAGAACCTCAAGTTCCTGGCTGGCCTGCGCACGACGCTCACGGCGCAGACCATCGACGCGACCCTCGATCGCGTCGGCATCCTGTCCCGGGGCGACCTGCCGGCCCGCTCACTGTCGGCGGGCCAGAAGCGCCGCCTGGCGCTGGCACGCCTGCTGCTCGCGGATGCGGCCCTCTGGATTCTCGACGAACCCGTGACGAACCTCGACACCGCCGGCATCCGGCTGGTCGAAGAACTGATCGTCGACCACGTGGAGCACGGCGGCCTGGCCATTGCCGCAGCCCACCAACGGCTGCTCGACGATGCGCCGTGCCTGCGCCGCCTGGAGCTCGAACCATGACCGCCGTGCGCACACCGACGCTCGCTGCCGCCAAGCTCGTCTTCCAGCGCGACATGACGCTGGCCTGGCGTCGCTGGGACGAAGTGGCGCAGCCGCTCATCTTCTACGTGGTCGTCACGACGATGTTCCCCCTCGCCACCACGCCAGACCTTTCGGCGCTGCGGGAGATCGGCGGTGGCGTGGTCTGGGTGGCGGCGCTGCTGGCCTCGCTGCTCGCGCTCGAGGCCCTGTTCCGGGCCGACGTCGAGGACGGCACGACGGAGCAATGGGTACTCTCCGGTCAGCCCCTCGGGTATCTTCTGCTGGCCAAAGTGGCGGCCCACTGGGTGCTGACGGGCCTGCCGCTCGTGATCATGTCGCCGATCGTCGGCACGGGCCTGGGGCTGCCGACCAGCGTCTGGGGCGTCCTGATGGCCTCGCTGCTGCTCGGCACCGGGACGCTCAGCATCCTCGGCGGCATCGGCGCGGCGCTCACGGTGGGCGTGCGCAGGGGCAGCGTGCTCCTGTCGCTGCTGGTGTTGCCGCTCGCCATGCCGCTGTTGATCTTCGGTTCCCGCGCGGTGTCCATGCAGATGGACGGGGATTCCCCGGCCGGTCCGCTGCAGCTGCTGGCGGCGATCTTCTTCATGGCGCTGAGTCTCGGACCGATCGCAATGTCTGCGGCGATCCGCATCAGCGTCGAGAATTGACAGGTATATGTCGCAATCCACTGAACGCAACGCACGCTGACCGGTCAAGAGGAACAACATGTCGTGGACCTGGTTCCATAAGCTCGCATCGCCGCCGCACGCCTATCGCATCCTGGGCAGCCTGGCGCCCTGGTTTGGCTGGGCGTCGCTGGCCCTGATCCTGCTGGCCACCTGGTGGGGCCTGGTGAAGGCGCCTGCCGACTACCAGCAGGGCGACGGCTTCCGCATCCTTTACGTCCATGCGCCGAGCGCCTGGATGTCGATGTTCACGTATGTCGTGATGGCGGTGGCGGCTGGCGTCGGCCTGATCTGGCGCATCAAGCTGGCGCACGCGGCCGCGGCGGCCTGTGCGCCGATTGGCGCCTCGTTCACGTTCCTGGCACTGGCGACCGGCTCGATCTGGGGCAAGCCGATGTGGGGGACCTGGTGGGTCTGGGATGCCCGGCTCACCTCGGAACTGCTGCTGCTGTTCCTGTACCTCGGCTACATGGCGCTGCGGGCCTCGTTCGACGACCCCCAGCGGGCCGACCGGGCAAGCGCCGTGCTGGCACTGGTCGGCGTGATCAACGTGCCGATCATCCACTACTCGGTCAACTGGTGGTCTACGCTGCACCAGCCGGCAAGCGTGACCAAGTTCGACAAGCCCTCGATCGACCTGGCGATGCTGATTCCGTTGTTCCTCATGATCGTCGGCTTCCAGCTGTACTTCGGCTGGGCCGTGTCCCGCCGCTTGCGGGGCGAGATCCTGCGCCGGGAACGCAATGCAAACTGGCTTAAAGAAGCAGCATAATCATGGACTTACAGAAGTTTTTTGAGATGGGAGGTTACGCGGGCTACGTGTGGACCTCGTACGGCCTGACGGCCGTGATCCTGCTCTGGAACTGGTGGGCGGCTCGCCGCTCGGAAGCCGAAGCCCAGACCGCCGCCAGGCGGCGCAATGAACTTGCCCTGGAGAGATCGTCATGACACCGCGACAGAAGCGCATGGTCACCGTCGTTGCCATCGTGGCCGGCGTCGGCATCGCCACCGCCTTTGCACTGAAGGCCTTCAACCAGAACCTGCTCTATTACTACAGCCCGACGCAGGTGCACGCCGGCGAAGCACCAGCGTCCCGTTCCATCCGCGTCGGCGGCCTGGTGGAGAACGGCAGCCTCGCGCGCAAGCCAGGCAGCATGGAAGTCACCTTCATCCTGACCGACTACGCGCAGAAGGTTCCGGTGAGCTACACCGGTGTCCTGCCTGACCTGTTCCGCGAGGGGCAGGGCGTCATCGCGCGCGGCAGGATGGACGGCAACCGCTTCGTCGCCGAAGAAGTCCTGGCCAAGCACGACGAGAACTACATGCCGCCCGAAGTGGCGGACAGCCTGAAGCCGCACCTGGACGCGGCAAATTCAGCAGCACCCGGCAGCACGTGATCGCGATCGACCACCCCTAGCCCGCATCGGAGCATCCACCGCATGGTCGTCGAACTTGGTTTGTTTGCGCTGATCCTCGCGCTGCTGCTGTCCTGCGCGCAGGCCTTCTTCGGCCTTGCCGGTCCCGCGATCGGGAACCGCCGCTGGATGGCTGCCGCACGGCCCGCCGTCGCCGGGCAGTTCGTGTTCGTCGCGCTGTCGTTCGCAGTGCTGGCCTGGGCGTTCTACAAGAACGACTTCTCAGTGCTGTACGTCGCGAACAACTCCAACTCGGCGCTGCCGACGTTCTACCGCTTCTCCGCTGTGTGGGGCGCGCACGAAGGCTCGCTGCTGTTGTGGGCGCTCTCGCTTTCGGCGTGGTCGATCGCCGTCGCCGTCTTCAGCAAGAACCTGCCGGAAACCTTCGCCGCGCGCGTGCTCGGCGTGCTTGGCTTCGTCAGCATCGGGTTCCAGGGTTTCATCCTGTTCACCTCGAACCCGTTCGAGCGGTTGGTGCCAGCCGCGCAGGACGGTCATGACCTGAACCCGCTGCTGCAGGATTTTGCGCTCGCCGTGCATCCGCCGATGCTCTACCTCGGCTACGTCGGCTTCTCCGTCGCGTTCGCCTTCGCGGTCGCCGCGCTGCTCGAGGGCAAGCTCGACGAGAAATGGGCGCGCTGGACGCGCCCGTGGACGACCGTCGCCTGGATGATGCTCACGTGCGGCATCGCGCTTGGCAGCTGGTGGGCGTACTACGAACTCGGCTGGGGCGGCTGGTGGTTCTGGGACCCGGTCGAAAACGCATCGTTCATGCCCTGGCTCGTCGGCACGGCGCTGATCCATTCGCTGGCCGTCACCGAAAAGCGCGGGCTCTTCAAGAGCTGGACGTTGCTGCTGGCCATCATCGCGTTCTCGCTGAGCCTGCTCGGCACGTTCCTGGTGCGTTCGGGCGTGCTGGTATCGGTGCACGCATTCGCCAGCGACCCGAGCCGCGGCATCTTCATCCTCGCTTTCCTCGGCCTCTGCGTCGGCGGCTCGCTGGCGCTCTACGCATGGCGCGGTCCCGCGCTGCGCGCCAAGGGCGGCTTCGACGTGGTCTCGCGCGAGTCCTTCCTGCTGTTCAACAACATGCTGCTGCTCGTGACCACGGCGCTGATCCTGATCGGCACGCTGTACCCGCTGTTCCTCGACGCGCTCAACATGGGCAAGATCTCGGTCGGACCGCCGTACTTCAACGTCGTGTTCCTGATCCCGACGCTGCCGTTGATGGCGCTGCTCGCGGTCGGCATGCATGCGGCCTGGAAGCACGCCAAGCTCGAAGAAAAGAAAAAGGCGCTGGTCACCATGCTCGCCATCGCGACCGTCGCGGGCGTGGCCATTCCTGTCCTTGCCTATGGCGGCTTCAACTTCATGGCGTCGGTGGGCCTCACGGCGGCGTTCTGGGTGATCCTGTCGTCGCTGTACGAGCCGTTCCAGCGCCTGCGCAAGAAGCAGTCGCTGTCGCGAGGCGTGCTCGGCATGACCGTCGCGCACATCGGCGTCGCGATGTTCTGCATCGGCGTCACCGTGGTGCAGACCTATCGCATCGAGAAGGACATCGCGCTGAGGCCGGGCGAATCCGTCGAACTGCAGGGCTACAAGTTCAGCTTCGACAGCCTCGAGCAGGTGGCCGGCCCCAATTACGACGCGACGCAGGCGCACTTCACGATCACCGAAGGCGACAAGGTCATCGCCAAGCTCAATCCGCAGAAGCGCGTCTACCGCGTGCGCACCATGCCGATGACTGAAGCCGGCATCGCAGTGAACTGGAACCGCGACCTGTTCATCGCCATGGGCGACGACCTGGGCGCCAACGCCTGGAGCGTGCGGGTGCAGTACAAGCCGATGGTCCGCTTCATCTGGTTCGGGGCGCTGGTGATGGCCATCGGCGGATTCATCGCAATCACCGATCGTCGCTATCGCACGCGCAAGTCCGAGGCCGACGCGAAGGTCGGCCTGGGCAAGACGGCGAAAGCCACCTGACTTTCCGGGACATTCGACATGCTCAAGTTCGGCGTACCACTCGCACTGGCCCTGCTGCTCGGTGTGTTCCTGTTCGTGGGCCTGCAGCGCGACCCGTCCTACGTGCCTTCGCCGCTGATCGGCAAGCAGGCGCCGGAGTTCACGCTGCCCAGCCTGCAGGACCCGGCCTATCCGGTCGCTTCGAAGGAACTGGCCGGCAAGGCCTGGGTGCTGAACGTGTGGGGCACGTGGTGCGGCGGTTGTCGCCAGGAGCACGACACGCTGATGGCGATCGCGCGGACCGGCGCGGTACCGCTGATCGGGCTGAACTGGAAAGACGACGGGGCCGCAGCACAGCAATGGCTGAGCGCGCTGGGCAATCCCTACGCAGTCGTCGCCTCCGATCCTGAAGGACGCGTGGCGATCGACTGGGGCGTCTACGGCGCCCCGGAAACCTTCCTGATCGGGCCGGACGGCAAGGTGCTGTTCAAGCACATCGCGCCGATGACCATGGAAGTCTGGACCCAGGAATTCCTGCCGCGCATCCAGGCGGCCAACGCCAGCATGGCGCCGACCGGGGGATGAACGACATGACGTTGCTGCATTTTTCGCGTTTCGCTCGCACCGTGCTGATGTCGCTGCTGGTCGCATTCGCAGTGCCGGCGCTCGCCATCGACACCGAACGCGCTTTTGACGACCCGGCCCTGCAGGCACGCTACGAGATGATCGGCCGCGAGTTGCGATGCCTCGTGTGCCAGAACCAGACCATCGCCGATTCGAACGCCACGCTGGCCCAGGACCTGCGGCGCCAGGTCCGCGAGATGATCGCGGCCGGCAAGACGGATGACGAGATCCGCACCTTCATGGTCGATCGCTACGGCGACTTCGTGCTCTACAAGCCGCGCATGACGCCAGTCAATTACCTGCTGTGGGCAGCTCCCGTGCTGTTGCTGCTCCTTGGGACTTTCGTAGGGCTCCGCATCATCCGCAAGCAGGCAGCGCAGGCGGATACGGACGGCCCGGAGGCTGGACAATCGTGATGTCGTCTGCATTCCTCGTCGTCGTCGCGCTGATGGTGATCGTGGCCATTGCGCTCGTGATCTATCCGTTGCTGCGACGGCAGCCGGCCGCCAACAAGGGCGAGCCTGCAGCACCCAGGGCCGCGCCTCTCGCGTTTGCCCTTGCGGTCGCCGTGGGCCTGGGTGCCATCGGCCTGTATGCCAAGCTGAACACGTTCCCCTGGGACAACCCGATGTCGGCAGAAGCGGTGCCTGCGGGCCACGGCGAAATCGGCACAGCCGGGGCGATGAATGAGGTGACTGCCTCACTCGAGGCACGGCTCGCGCGGGATCCGAACGATCGCGAAGGCTGGCGCATGCTCGGCCGCACGTACCTGGTGGGCGGTAACGCGGCGAAGGCCGCGGAATCCTACGAGCGGGCCAACGCGCTTGCACCGCAGAAAGACCTCGACCTGCAGCTCGACCTAGCGGAGGCGCTCGTCCTGACGGATGACCCAGCCGCGCAGCCGCGTGCCAAAGCGATCATCGACGAAGCGCTTGCGGCAGATGCGGACAACCAGAAGGCCCTCTGGTACCAGGGTGTCATCGCCGTTCGCGCGGGCGACAACGAGACCGCGAAGAAGAACTGGACGAAGCTCCTCGAGGGCAACCCGCCCCCGGAAATCCGAGACGTGATCACGGCCCAGCTGCGGGAACTCGGCGTCGATGTCGCTGCAGGAGCGGGCAGCGCGGCCCCGACCATGGCGGCTGCAGGCGGTGGGCCGGGAGCAGGGCCCGTGATGAGCGGCGGCAGTAGCAGCGGCGTCGCCGCCAAGGGCCGCACGATTCGCATCAGCGTAAAGGTCGACCCGTCGCTCGCCGGCAATGTGAAGCCGGGTGCCCTGTTGTTCGTGGCCGCCCGTGAGCCCGGCATTCCGGGCCCGCCGATTGCCGCGACGCGCATCACCACGGACGACCTGCCGGCGGTGGTGGTCCTGAGCGACGCCGACACGATGATCGCGGGGCGCGACCTGTCGTCGGTGAACGACGTGGAGATCGTCGCTCGTGTCGCGTACGGCGGTACGGCGGTCACTGCCAGCGGCGACCTCATCGGCCGCGCAGTGCAGAAGAAGGGCGGCAGCGAGAACCTGGACGTGGTCATCAACCAGGTCCAGCCCTGAGGTGGCAACCCGGACCGTTCACCTCAAGCTGTCGAAGCAGCCTTCCGTACTGGGAAGCTATCCGCGCGTGCTGCTGACACGTCGTCCTGACATCCTTACGCTGCAGGAGCCGTCCGAGTTCGAGGTAAGGCTCGACAACGTGCTGATCGACCCGCAGGCCGTGGCGAAGTACGCCTCGGTCTGCGCCTTCGACGCGTCGGACGTGCGCAACGGTTACGTGCCGATCACCTTCCCGCACGTCCTCGCCATGCCGCTGCACCTGCGGATCATGGGGCACTCGTCTTTCCCGCTGCGCCCGATGGGCCTGATTCACGTTTCCAACACGATCGCGCAGCCCCGGGCACTGGAAGCGGGCATGACCCTGAACGTCGTGGTCTCGGCTCGCAACTATTGCAGGACCGACGCCGGGCTCACCTGCGACATCGTGACGGACGTCCTGCGGGCCGGCCAAACCGTGTGGCGGGAGACCTGCGTATTCCTGTCGCGCTGGCCCGACTCCGTGCAGCGAACGGGCGGTCGACCCGCACGACCGCCGAAGGCCCCGAAGGACGCCCAGGTCCTGACGGAACTGGCGGTGGACCAGAGTCGCGTCTGGAAATATGCGCGCGTCGCGGGGGACTTCAATCCGATCCACCTGAGCGACCGGGCCGCGCGATTTTTCGGTTTGCGTGGCGCGATCTCGCACGGCATGTGGACCCTTGCCCGCAGCCTCGCCGAACGACCCGTCGACGTGCCGCCGCCCGATGCGCGACTCGAAACGCAGTTCCTGACGCCCGTGCAGCTGCCGGCGCGCGTGAACATCAAGCAATGGGTGGAGCAGGGGCAGTCGAAGCGCGCCATGTGCGACGTCCGCACCGGTCGCATACACATGATTGCCTACTGGACGACCGTCCCGGCGGTGCCCAGCGCGAACGTCAGCGAGGCCTGACGACGAGCACGTTGTCGACGCTTTTCACGCCGGCGACACCCGCCGCGATTCGACCTGCCTTGTCCTTCATCGCGGCGGACGCCACGAAACCCGCGAGCTGCACGGCGCCGTCGTGCGTCTCGACGTTGATCTGCAGGCTCTTGACGTCGGCAGCATCCATCAGTGCGGCCTTGACCTTGCCCGTGACCAGGCTGTCGTCGAGCCGGGTGCCCATCGAGGTGGCCGGCGCGACCGCGACGTTGTTGACCACCTGCTTCACACCCGACACGCCGGCGGCGACCTTGGTCGCATAGGTCTTTTCAGCCTCCGAGCGCGCGAAGCCGCTCAGTTGCACCACGCCGTGGTAGCAGTCGACGTTGATCCGCGTGCCGCTGGTGTTCCTGTTGTCGAGCAGGGCCACCTTGATGGTCGCCGCAATCACGGAATCGTCGGCCGTATCCGTGGACGATTGCTGAGCACGGGCGGGTGCCGTCAGCAGAGAGAGAAAGGTCAGGAAGGTCAGGAAGGCGGCGGGAAGAGGGTGCTTCATGCAGGCAAGAGCTCCAGCGGGAAACGATGACGTCCCGACGTGCGATGCTCCATTGTAGTCGACTGGCGCGGTGGAAACGCCGCACGCTGCATGTGATCATTGCCGGATGACTCCAGCACGCGTTTTACCTCTCGTGGGTGGCTGTAATTTTCGCGATTGCGGTGGCTACGAGACCACCGACGGCGCGCGCGTGCGCTGGGGTCGCCTCTATCGGTCAGGACTGCTGGCTCGCCTGTCGGCCGCGGCGGCCGGGCAAGTGCAGGCGCTGGGCGTGCGAGCGGTCTGCGATCTGCGCCGGACCGCGGAGCGTGCCCTGCATCCGAACCCATCCCTCGGTGCCGACGTCCGTCGTTTCGAGTGGGACAGCGAGCAGGAATCTTCGCCAATCCGTGACCGGGCCTTCGCCAGTTCGAATGACGAAGCCGGAGTACATGCAGCGATGGTTTCGATGTACGAGCGGCTGCCGTTCGGCTTGCAGCCCCGGCTTGCCGGCGTGTTTGCGGCGCTGGACCACGCGGCGCCGGGGGCGGCGATCGTCCATTGCACGGCAGGCAAGGATCGCACCGGGGTGGCCGTGGCCCTCGTGCTCGAATCACTCGGCGTGCGCCGTGAAGCCATCGTCGAAGACTACACACTGACGAACACGGCGGTGGACCTGCGCTCGCAATTGCTTGGTCAGGATGGCACGGGCGCGGGTCTCGCCGCGACGGTGGAGTCCATCCTGGCGTTGTCGGCCACGGCGCAGGAAGCGATGCTGGCTGCGCGCCCCGAATACATCCTGGCCAGCCTGGGTGCCATCGAAGCGCGCCACGGCTCGGTGCGCCAGTACCTGCTGGACGAACTCGCGCTCGAACCCGTCCTGCTCGAGCGCCTGCGCGAACGACTGCTCACCTGACCCGGAAGTGACGACGAATGCGACAGACAATGAATCGAGTACCCGGTGGACTCGCGGCGCTGCTGCTCTGCGCCGGCCAGGCGCAGGCTGCGGCGGTTGGCACGGAGATTCCAGCCCCGCGGGACGTGCCGTATCCAGGCGTGATCCAGTTGCAGATCGACGCGACGGACGTCGACCATCGCGTATTTCGCGTCAAGGAGACTCTGCCGGTGGCAGGGCCAGGCCGCACGACGCTGCTCTATCCGAAGTGGCTGCCCGGCAACCACTCCACGACCGGCCCGATCGACAAACTCGCCGGACTGATCGTTCGTAGCGATGCGGGCCAGAGGCTCGAATGGCAACGCGACCCAGTCGAGATGTATGCCTTCCATGTCGACGTCCCTGCCGGCGTCAAGCAACTGCATCTGGAGTTCGAGTTCGTCACACCCACGGACACGAGCCAGGGGCGCGTCACGATGACTCCGGATCTGCTCGGTCTGCAGTGGGAAAAGACCCTGCTGTATCCGGCGGGCTTTTACGCCCGACGGATTCCGGTGGCGGCTGCGGTCCAGTTGCCGGCCGGGTGGCAGTTTGCTTCGGCACTGCGCGGTGCTCAACGCGCCGGCGACACCGTGCAGTTTGCGACGGTGCCGCTCGAGACGCTGGTCGATTCACCGGTGTTCGCCGGTCCGCACTATCGTCGCGTCGAACTGGACCCCAGCTCGCAAGGTCCGGTGCGGCTCAATATCTTCGCTGACACAAAGCAGGAACTGCAGGCTACGGACGAGCAGCTCGACAAGCACCGTCGCATCGTTGGTGAGTCGATCGCGCTGTTCGGGTCCCGGCACTTCCGCGAGTACGACTTCCTGCTTGCGATCAGCGATCACTTCACCGGCATCGGGCTCGAGCACCACGAGTCGAGTGAGAATGGCGTGGGGCTCGGCTATTTCACGGACTGGGACAGCAACGGCAACGGCCGCGACCTGCTGGCACATGAAATGACCCACTCCTGGAACGGCAAGTTCCGGCGTCCTGCGGACCTCTGGACACCGTCCTACGAGGTGCCGATGGGCCCGAGCCTGCTCTGGGTCTACGAAGGCATGACCGAGTACCTGGGGGTGGTGCTCACCAGCCGCTCTGGCCTTTGGTCGCCCGAACTCACGCGCGACATCCTTGCCCGGTATGCCGCGAACTACGAGCTCGGTCGCGCCGGCCGGAAGTGGCGCAACCTGCAGGACACGACGCAGCAACCGATCGTCAATTACCGGGGCCGGCAGAGCTACGACAGCTGGCAGCGCAGCAAGGACTACTACACCGAGGGCATCTTCGTCTGGCTTGATGTCGACACGAAGGTCCGTGAGCTCACCCGGGGAAAGCGCTCACTCGACGATTTCGCGCGGGCTTTCTACGGCGTCGAGGACGGACGCATCGAGCCGCTGACGTATACGTTCGAAGACGTCGTTGCGGCGCTGAACGCGGTAGCCCCTTACGACTGGGCCAGCATGTTACGCGCGCGGCTCGAGGGCCACGGCCCGGGAGCGCCGCTGGACGGCCTGGCACGCAGTGGCTGGCGCCTGGCCTTCAGGGACGAGCCGTCACCGTCGGTCAAGGAGGCCGACTCAGCGGACAGCACATGGAATTTCCTGTACTCACTTGGCGTGATTCTCGGCAAGGACGGCAAGGTGGGTGAGGTGTTCTGGGACAGCGTTGCGTTCAAGGCTGGCGTGGCTCCCGGCACGACCGTCGTCGCCGTCAATGGCAAGGCGTACACGCACGGGCGTCTGCAGGACGCGCTGAAAGCGGCCAAGGCCGACCCGAAGCTGCCGACGGAATTGCTCATTCGCAGCGCCGATAGTTTCAGCACCGTCAGCCTCGATTACCATGACGGCCTGCGCTATCCGCATCTCGAGCGCATCGAGAAGGCGCCCGACCTGCTTGCGTCCATCCTGCAACCTCGGCTCCCCCTGCCAATGGTGAAAAAATGATGCGGTCCCTGCAGCGTACGAGCCGCAGGTTGCGGTCGGTCATGGTCCTGATCGTAGCGGCCGTCACGCCAGTCACGATTGCGATGGGAGCATCCACGCCGCAGCCGGGCGAGGCCGCCTTCCGGGACCTGTACCGGGAGCTCGTCGAGACCAACACGACGCTCTCGGTCGGCAGCTGTACGGCTGCGGCCGAAAAAATGGCAGCACGATTGCAACGGGCGGGCATGCCGGCCGCATCCATGCAGATCCTGGCGCCGGCGGAATTCCCGAAAAGTGGCTCCCTGATCGCCTCGTATCCTGGCTCGGATGCGAAGCTCGAGCCGATCATGCTGCTGGCCCACATCGACGTCGTCGAAGCTCGCCGCGAGGACTGGGTGCGCGACCCGTTCACTCTCGTCGAGGAAGACGGGTTCTTTTACGCTCGCGGCGCGAGCGACGACAAGGCCATGGCCTCAATCTTTACCGACCTGCTCGTGCGCTGGAGCGAACAGCAGTACCGGCCGCAACGTGGCGTGACCCTGGCGCTGACCTGCGGCGAGGAAACCTCGGAGCACTTCAACGGCGTGCTCTGGCTGCTGCAGAACCATCCTGCCCTGATGCGGGCCAAATTCGTCCTCAATGAAGGCGCCGGCGGACTGCTCGATGCCAGCGGCAAGCACCTCTCGCTCGACGTGCAGGCAGGCGAGAAGGTCTACCAGGATTTCAGGCTGGAGGTGACCCACCCCGGCGGTCACAGTTCGCGGCCGACCCGCGAAAATCCGATCAGCCGCATGGCCGCTGCACTGACGCGTCTCGCCGCGTACCAGTTCCCGGTCAGCCTGAACGACACGACCCGTGCCTACTTTCTCGCGCAGGCCGAGATGGCGTCGCCCGACGTCGCCGCAGACATGCGTGCGGTCGTCGCGGATCCGGCCAACGACGCGGCGGCACAGCGGCTGTGGACCGCCAACCCCAGTTGGAACGGCATGCTCCGAACTACGTGTGTTGCCACGCAGTTCGACGGCGGCCACGCACCCAATGCCTTGCCGCAGCGTGCGAAGGTCAACGTGAACTGCCGCATCCTGCCGGGCGTGCCGATGGAGCAGGTGCGTGCAGACATCATCCGAGTGATCGCGGACGACTCAATCAGCGTCCATTTTGGCGATGAAATGGGACTGCCAGCCCCGGTGCCGCCGCTCACGGCAGAAATGCTGGATCCGATCCGTACCATCGCGAAGGCACTCTGGCCGGACGCCCGAGTGGTTCCGACGATGGCTACGGGCGCCACTGACGGTCGGTTCCTGAACGCAGCGGGCACGCCCACGTACGGCATTTCCGGGGTGTTCGCGGACGCAGCCGGCAGCGGGGCTCACGGCCTGAATGAGCGTATCCGCGTACAGTCGCTGCTCGATGCGCGGCAGTTCCTGCACGAACTGGTGACGAGCTACACTCGCCACTGACCGCTACGTCATTCAGGAGGGTTTGCCATGGCCTACGTCGATGGATTCGTCGTTCCCGTGCCCAAGGGCCAGCTCGCTGCCTACCGCACGATGGCACGCAAGGCCGGCAAGGTCTGGCGCGAGCACGGTGCGATCGACTACCACGAATGCGTCGCGGATGACGTCACCGTGGGCAAGCGCACGTCGTTCCCTCGCAGCGTCAAGCTGAAGCCGGGCGAAGTGGTGATCTTTTCCTACATCGTCTACAAGTCGCGTCGCGACCGCGACCGCATCAACAAGGCCGTCATGGCAGATCCCCGGCTCAAGTCGATGATGGATTCGAAAAAGATGCCTTTCGACGGCAAGCGCATGTTCTGGGGCGGATTCAAGTCGCTGGTTCGCGTGTAATTCGGCTCGGAGCCACAAAGGGGAGGCGCCGCCAGATGTTGTTTCGATCACACCGGCTGGTCCGGTCAATGCTGCTGCTGGCCACAGTGTTGTTATCTGCCTGCGCGTCGATGCCCAGTCGCGACCCGCTGCAAGTCACCGTGGCAGGAGTCGAGTCGATACCGGGCGAGGGCCTGGAGCTGCGCCTGCTGGTCAAGCTGCGCGTGCAGAACCCCAACGACACACCGCTCGATTTCGACGGCGTGTCGCTCAACCTCGACGTCATGGGTCGCGACTTCGCCAGTGGCGTGAGTGACCAGGCTGGCACCGTACCGCGCTTCGGGGAGGCGGTCATAGCCGTACCAGTGACGGTCTCATTGATGCGCATGGCGCGGCAGGTGCTGGGCATGCTCGATGGCAAGCCCGTCGACAAGGTGACCTATTCGATGAGCGGCAAGTTGCACGGCGCCTCGATGTTCGGCACGCAGAGATTCACCTCCAAGGGCGAGTTCGAGCTGCCGCAACACGCGCCGGCGGGTTCGGACGTGGATGCGCCCTGAGCGCTGCGCGTCACGCGAATGCCCAACGATCCCATCAAGCTGCTGCTGCCCGAACTCGAAGCCGAGGTGGTGGGCGAGGCACTCGAGTTGTACCTGCAGGCACGGCCATACCCGCTCGACCGCCGCTATGAGTATCGCTATCGCGCCGCACATGCCGTGCTCGACGTCCTGCGGCGGACAATACCCGACGAGGACGATCCCTTGCCCGGTCGCCGTCGGCATCCGGTCGAGGACTGACCAGGCCGACGATGCCAGTCCTTTCGTTGTTCCCGACGCGCGTCTACATTGCGAAGCTGCAGGCACCCGGCTGGGATGCGTTCAATACCCGCCTGCTGCGTGAGTGCGAGCAATACCGTGCGGACGACGTGGCCGGGCAGTCGTGGTCAAAAGAGCGGTATCCGGGCGGCTACACCTCCTACGGTTCGCTGAACCGGATGCACACGCTGTCGCCGACGTTTGCAAAGCTGGGTACGCAGCTGCAACGGCACGTGCGGACCTACGCCCGCAGGCTCGAGTACGACCTCGCGGGCCGCGAACTGTCGATGACGGACTGCTGGATCAACATGATGCCCCGCGGCGTCACGCACGGTTTGCACCTGCATCCGCTCGCGACGATCAGCGGGACCTATTACGTGCGTACTCCCCGGGGCGTGCCTGGACTGAAACTGGAAGATCCGCGCCTCGATCGTTACATGGCAGCGCCGCCGCGCACGGAGGGTGCCAGGCCCGAGAACCAGCCGTGGGTGACGATGCCCGTTGCAGCCGGCACGGTGCTGCTGTTCGAGAGCTGGCTGCGGCACGAGGTGCCGCCGAACCCGATGCATGCCGAACGGGTCAGCATCAGCTTCAATTTCAACTGGTTCTGAGAGTCGTCGGGCGATCGCGTTCGCACCGACGTACCGAGGAGGGACCGTGAACGACCGCATCCCGATACCCCGCGATCCCGCCAACGACTACACGGCGGAGATGGCGCAGCAGCGGCGCGAATTCGTGACCAGCCGGACTGGCACGTCGTTGCAGCACGTCGGTTCGTTCACCCTCGACCCGGCACAGGTCGCCGGCAATATCGAGAACTTTCTCGGTGTGGCGCAGGTACCCGTCGGCCTGGCGGGGCCGCTGCGGATCAACGGCGAACACGCGACGGGCGATTTCTACATACCGCTTGCCACCACTGAAGGCACGCTCGTCGCGAGTTACAACCGCGGCATGCGGCTGCTGAGCGCAAGCGGCGGGGTGACCGTCACGGTGGTCAAGCGCTCCATGCAGCGCGCACCCGTCTTCGAATTTGCCAATGCGCGTGAAGCGCGCGATTTCGGGCAGTGGCTCGTCGAGCATGGCGACGCCATTCGCGCGGCTGCCGAGGCCACCACGCGGATCGGCAAACTGACCGACGTCGAGCAGTACGCCGTGGGCAACCTGCTGTACACGCGTTTCAACTACACGACGGGGGACGCGGCCGGCCAGAACATGACAGGCAAGGCGACGCTGGCGGCGTGCGAATGGATCAAGGCCCAGCACCCGCTGCACCCGGGCTACATCCTGTCGGGTTCGATCGATACCGACAAGAAGCATTCGGCTATCAACACGCTGCGCACGCGCGGCCGCCGCGTGATCGCAGAGGTGACGATCCGCAACGAGACCCTGCAGCGAATGATGCGTGTCGACGCGAAGACGCTGTTCCGCTCGCGCCAGGTAAGTCAGGCGGGCTCATTCATGGCGGGCTCGGCTTACAATGGTCCCCACGCGGCCAACGGCATCGCGGCGATGTTCATTGCAACCGGCCAGGACGTGGCCAACGTCGCGGAGTCGCACGCCGGCATCACTTACGCGCAGCTGCTGGATAACGGCGACTATTACTGGTCGGTCACGCTGCCGTCCCTGATCGTCGCGAGCTATGGCGGCGGCACGGGCCTCGGCACGCAGCGCGAATGCCTGGAGATGCTAGGCTGTTACGGTGACGGCAAGGCCGACCGGCTGGCAGAAATCGTGGCAGCCGTCGTCCTGGCGGGGGACGTCTCGCTCGGCTCGGCGGTGCTGGCCGGCGACTGGGTCAGCAGCCACGACAAGCTGGGCCGCAACCGGCCCTGACTTCAAGTAAACGTGACGACGGCACCGCGCAGTGCGGTGTTCCATCGCTGAACGACGCAGCATCAGACACCAGGAGCCTGCAGTGCATCGAACCATCAAATTGATCCTCGCGAGCCTCGTCGCCCTGCCAGTCATTGCCGCGGCCGACGGCCTCGCTGCCGTTGCCGACCTTAAGGGCTGCACGAACGCCGCGATCACGGGCACAGCCAGGCTCGAGGAACAGGTGACGCCCGAAGGCGTGAAGGAAGTGACGGTCGAACTCGAGGTGAAGGGCCTGCCCGATGGCAAGCACGCCGTGCACATTCACGAAGTCGGCGCCTGTGAGCCATGCGCCGCTGCCGGTGGACACCACGATCCGGGCCCCGCGGGCCAGTCACGGCCGGATTCGGCGATGGACACGGTCCCGGCGACCGACATCAATCACCCGTTTCACATGGGTGACCTGATCAATCTCGACGTCAACGCCGGCGTCGGCTCACTGCGACACACGACCAACCGCGTCACGCTGGCGCCGGGTCGATTGAGCATTTTCGATGCGGACGGCAGCGCGATCATCGTGCACACGCAGGCCGACACGTATTGCGACGAAGAATCGGACCTCAAGAAGGGTTGTGCGGGTGGCGCGCGCGAAGCGTGCGGCATCATCAGGCTGGTCAAATGAGCGGGGCCGAGCCAATGCTGACCGTTCACCACCTCGAAACCTCGCGCTCGCAGCGCATCCTCTGGTTGCTCGAGGAACTCGGTGCTCCGTACGAGCTGAAGGTCTATCGGCGCGACAAGGTCACGCGGCTCGCGCCGCCAGAACTCAAGGCAATTCATCCGCTCGGCAAGTCGCCGGTGGTCACCGACGATGGCGCCGTGATCGCAGAATCCGCGGTCATCATCGAGTACATCGTCGGGAAGTACGGGCACCTCGGCACGGGTGAACTTGCGCACCTTGCGCCGGCTGCCGAAACCCCGGCGTACTGGCAGGCCAAGTACTGGATGCATTACGCCGAAGGCTCGCTCATGAACTGGCTGGTCATGAAGCTTGTGTTCAGCGCCATTCCCAACCGGCCGATGCCGTTTTTCGTCAAGCCGATCGCGCGCAACCTGTGCGAGAAGGTGGAGTCGACGCTGATCGATCCCAACCTGCAGAACTCGCTCAACTTCATCGAGCATCACCTCGCGCAGAACGCGTGGTTCGCCGGCAGTGAAATCAGCATGGCGGATTTCCAGATGAGCTTCGGCATCGAAGCCCTGCTGGCGCGCTCGGGGGCGGGCGGCAGGTACCCGCACATCGATGCGTACCACCGCCGCATGCGCGCGAGACCGGCTTATCAACGTGCGGAAGCCAAGGGCGGCCCGACGTTGATGACGAGTTGAGCGGCAGCCGGGGCCTGATCCATTGCACGACTTCCTGGAAGACCCGCGAGAGCGACCCGAGCCGGTCACCGTGCCGTACACGGAGTTGTCAGCCGACGCGCTGCAAGGCGTGGTCGACAGTTTCATCCTGCGCGAAGGCACCGACTACGGCGACCGCACGTTTTCGCACGAGCAGAAAGTGGCGCAGGTGCTGCGGCAACTCGAGCGCGGCGAGGCGCGGATCCTGTTCGATCCGCTCGACTCGAGCGTGACGATTGTCGCAGTTCAGCCCGGTCGCAAGCGTGGGCACGAATGAGCATCGTCGGCGATTCAGGACGTCGCCTCGCTTCGTCGCGAGCGCCGAACCACTCGTCGCTATTCGCTGGAATCACGAACTCTGGAGACCTAGCATGATCACCGTTGGATTCGCGCCAGTTCGGCGTTTCAAGGAGGAAAGTGATCATGGAACTCGTCGGATACGTCATGTTGAGCGCGCTCGTGTTGTACATGGTGCAGCAGATCGCCGACCTGGCCGCCTGATCGGGGCCGCCCTCGCGCTGGCGTTGATCGTCCTGGTCGCGCCAGCCGCATTGGCACAGACCTATACGGTCGAGATCCGCCCGACGCTGAACGATCTCGACGTCAAGATCGAACCCGTCTCCCAGGCGAGCATGCTCGTGCTCCGGCTGACCAACAACGCGGACCAGCGAATTCGTTGCCGGCTGCGTTACGACGCCCCGCCACAGACGACTTTCAGGGACAGCCTCAACATCGATTCCGGCAGGACGGCGCAGAGCGTCTTCCGCGCGCGGCGCAAGTGGTTCGCCGTGGTCGTCGAAGTCAACTGCGAAGTGAGGTCGTGATGTCCGCAAACCTGCAGGCCGCACCGGACACGGGTGATCTCGAGTACGTCGGCTTCTGGCCCCGCGTCGGCGCGGCCATGATCGACACCGTGCTGCTGCTGGTCATCTGCGCGCCACTGGTAACCCTGGTCTATGGTCGCGCCTACTGGACCTCGAACGCGTTCCTGCAGGGGCCCGCCGATTTCCTGATCAACTGGCTGTTGCCGGCGATCGCAGTCATCGTTTTCTGGACCTACCGGCAGGCGACGCCCGGCAAGATCGCGATCCGTGCACGGATCGTCGATGCCGAGACCGGCGGCAAGGCCAGCACCCGGCAACTCGTCATTCGGTACCTCGGCTACTACGTTGCAATGCTGCCGCTGATGCTCGGCATCGTCTGGGTCGCCTTCGATCCGCGTAAACAGGGCTGGCATGACAAGCTTGCCGGCACCGTCGTCGTGCGGCCGCGGCATCGTGGACCTGCCCGTGTCGATTTTCCGCAGCAGGGCACGCCGTGAGCCGGCCGACCTCGCTGCTGCGCCTCCTGGCAGCCTTGTCTTTACTGCTGACGGCTGCAGGCATGGCACACGCGCAATCACCAGTGACGGCCACGACGCCCGATGCGCGTGTCGAGACCGCGCTCAAGGGCGCGCAGCTTGGCTTCCTGATCGACGAAGGCGACTACCGGCTCGACTACAAGGTCGACGAGACCCGCAGCCAGCGTGTGTGGGTCGCCTCCGGAACGACGTCGTTGCCGCCGCTGGAAGTGCGGGATGTCTGGTCCGTGGCCGCACGTGGCAAGGGCGCCGTGCCGACCGACCTGGCGGTTCACCTGTTGCAGGAGAACGTCCGCATGGTCCTGGGCGCCTGGCAGGTCAACCAGGGCAAAGATGAATACCTCGTCGTCTTTTCGGCGCAGGTGGCTGCGGACGCCGACGCGGCGGAGCTGCGGGAAGTGATCGAAGTCGTGATGTACAGCGCCGACCGGATCGAAAAGGAACTCTCCGGTACGCGACGCCTTCTGAAGCGCCCACCCGGTATCTAGACAGAGTCTCGACAAGGGAGTACACCGCACTTCAACGTGCCGTCGATCGCGCGCATGTCGTGCACGGCAGGGACGGCCGGTGGAGGGGGAAAGCCATGAACCGCATGCTGGTGGTGGCGGGAATCCTGTCGGCGGTGATCGCCGGAGCCTGGGTGGGTACGCACAGCGCACGGGTCAGCGCGGCGTCACAGCCCGCACCGCCCGAGG
Source organism: uncultured Gammaproteobacteria bacterium (assembly GCA_963846315.1). GTDB lineage: Bacteria > Pseudomonadota > Gammaproteobacteria > Steroidobacterales > Steroidobacteraceae > RPQJ01. The sequence continues at coordinate 17,929 of CAWJVM010000001.1, read as the reverse complement.
CGCCTGTCGGCGCGGCACTGTTGCCCGGACTGGGTAATTACGACTTCAAGATCACGACGCGCAACCCCGAAGTGCAGCGCTGGTTCAACCAGGGGCTGATGCTGACCTTCGGCTTCAACCACGACGCCGCCGAACGATCGTTTCTGAAGGCAGCGCAACTCGATCCCGATTGCGCGATGTGCTGGTGGGGAGCCGCGCTGGTGGTTGGACCGCACGTCAACGCACAGATGGACCCGGCCGATAACCCGAAAGCCTGGCAGAGCCTGCAGCGAGCCGTTGCACTCGCCCCCAAGGTCACGGAGCGGGAACGCGCCTTCATCCACGCGCTCGAATCGCGGTACGCCGAGAATCCGCCAGAGGACCGTCGCGTGCTGGACGAAGCTTACGCGAAGGCAACCGGTGCGCTTGTCGCGCAGCGTCCTGACGACCTGGATGCCAGGGTATTCCACGCCGAAGCCCTCATGGACCTGCAGCCCTGGGATTACTACGACGAGAAGCTGGCGCCGAAGGGCAACACCGCGGCCGTCGTGTCGCTCCTGGAATCGGTCATGAAAGAGAACCCGAACCACGCGGGGGCACTGCATCTTTACGTGCATGCCGTCGAGGCTTCGGCCGATCCGCAGCGAGGCGTCGTGGCAGCCGATCGGCTGCGCACGCTGATTCCGGGCTCGGGTCATCTCGTGCACATGCCGGCACACATTTACGCTCGCGTGGGGCGCTGGCACGATGCCGTCGTCGCGAACCAGGCGGCCATCGCGGCCGACAACGACTACCTGGCCACCTGTGGACCGAACGCCAAGGGCGTGTATCCACTCGGCTATGTGCCGCACAATCCGCACTTCCTGTGGTTCGCTGCCAGCATGGAAGGGGCGAGCAAGGTCGCGCAGGACGCTGCACGCACGACTGCGCAACGCGTCAACCTGCCGGACCTGATGCGACAACCGGGTTTCGCGGGTCTGCAGCACTACTGGATGACACCCTGGTTCGACAACGTTCGCTTCGGCCGTTGGGACGAGATCCGGGCGGTGCCGAATCCGGCGCCGGATCTGCCTTACGTCACGGCCATCTGGAACTACGCACAGGCGATGGCGGCGATACGGCAGGGCCGGATGGAGGACGCCAACACCCATTACGCCGCACTATCAAAACTGGCCGCCGATCCGATCATGCCGACCCTCATGGTCTGGGATCGCTATCCGCTGGCCCATGCGGCAAACATCGCGGAGCGCACGGTGAATGCCGAACTTGCACTGGCACGGGGCGACCAGGCGGCCGCCATCGCGGCGCTGGCTGAAGCGGTCACGATCGAAGACCGCATTCCGTACGACGAGCCGCCTGGCTGGCATTCCCCGGTCCGGCAGTCGCTGGGGGCTGCGATGCTGTCGGCGGGTCGCGCGAGTGAGGCGGAACAGGTCTATCGTGACGAGCTGCAGCGCAATCCGCAGAACGGCTGGTCGCTGAAGGGGCTCGCGCTGGCCTTACGGGCGCAGCAGAAGACTGAGGCCGCAATGGCGGTCGAGAAGCAATTGCAGGCCGCCTGGCAGCACGCTGACGTACAGCTGGTTGCCTCCCGATTCTGAGCAACCCGCCGCCTTGTTTCGTCGAGACTATTCGGACCGCTCGCTGACGCCGATCAGGCGCCAGCGAGTGCCGGTCGTGACCGAAGCGTCCCAGGCGACTGCTCGATTGCGTCCAGCGGTCTTGGCCAGCAGCAGGGCCTGGTCCGCTCGACCGATCGATTCACTCACATCCTCCACCGGATCGAGCAGCGCCAGGCCGAAGGATGCCGTCACCTGCATCGCAGATCCATCCGGACCGGTGATCAGAAACTTTGCGGCGAGGCCGAGGCGCACGCGCGAAACCACCTCATGGGCCGTGGTCAGGTCGGCGCCCGACAGGGCCACCAGGAATTCGTCGCCACCGTAGCGAAACACCTTGTCCTGCGTGCGCAGGTGCAGGTCGAGGTGGCGGACGACGCCCGCGAGAACGGCATCGCCCACCGGGTGGCCGTGCTGGTCGTTGATCTGCTTAAGGTGGTCGACGTCCATGAAGACGATGCTGCTGGGCAGTCCCCCATGCCGCGTCAGTACCTGCAGGTCATGCAGCGCGGGGAGCATCTCGATGCGTCCGTAGGCGCCTGTGAGCGCATCCCGGTTGCCGATAGCTGCGTCGATGGAGGAGCGCAGCGAATCAACCTGCAGCCGCAGGCGCGCGCTGGTCGCAACCAGGTCCTCGAAGTCGACACGATCGACAGGGGAACCAGCCCGAGTCGAGCGCAGCAGTTTCGCCGCAACCTGGTGCAGACGCTGGTGCTCGTTGCCCATCGCGGCAAAGGCCTGCTCCCTGCGAAGTCCATTCGGTGCGTGGCGATAGAACCAGTCGCCGAGCGGACACGTGCGATGCGCCGACGGCGCGAGATCAGTGGGGTCGACCGGATGCTCGCAGAAAATGGATCGCAGCAGGTACTCGTGCCAGTGCGCGTGCTCGTCGGTGACTTCCCGCAGCCGTTCAGCCGCAAGGTGCAATGTGGACGGATCCATCCTTTCCATGGCTGTGCTCCGTGAGTCGTCCCGGAACGACACATGGAGCCTGCGATACTGCGACCAGGCGCACAACCCGACCTGCCGGATTCGTGCGCTGGTTCACGTCGCTGGACTAAAGCCAGCCGGGCAGGCTAAAAGCATACACAGAGGAGCAAACCATGGCCGCAGTCAAGAAACGCAAGCAAGCCCCGCTGTCGCAAGGTGCTGGTGACGACGAAGACCCGCCACTGACTCCAGCGCAACGACGTGCGCTGGCGCGGCACGTCAAGGACATGGAGGATCGGACCCGCTACCTGCTGGTCAGCGCGACGCTGCCCGGAATCTCGCTGTATTACATGGTCCAGGACGACTCGTGGTCGTTCGACGATCCGACGACAGCCACGCTCTTCAAGCGTCGCGCATCGGCCAAGGCCGTCCAGGCGCTGCTGCGCCCGGGCGTTTTCGTGGTGCCGTGCAAAGTCGATGACCGCGGGCGACTGGTGCTGAGCTCCATCGCCGGTAGGAAGGTGGGCAAAGTTCTGCTTGCCGTGCAGCCGTCATGGAAGAAGAAGAGGGCGGCTCGCGGCTAAAACCCCGCGAGCGACTCGCTGACCAGGCGCAGGCGGCGCTGGATTTCTTCCTCGCGAGCGTCGTCGATGACGAGCATGACGTCGTCCGGATCGACGACGGTTTCATCGGCCGCGAAGACACCACTGAGTTCGGTCTCCGGCCGCAGCTCGCCTTGCTGGTACAGATCCCACATTTCCCGGGCGAATTCGGTGTCGAGCAGTTCGGGCGCAAAGCGGCCCAGCGTGGTCCGCAGGTTGTTGACGTCGCGCTCGAGCATCGCCAGCGCCGCGTTGTTGCCTGCTGCATTGACGACCTGCGGCAGGTCGATGATCACAGGGCCGTCGGGCGCGACCAGCACGTTGAATTCGGAAAGATCACCGTGGATGAGCCCGACGCACAGCATCCGCACGACCTGCCGGATCAGGAACCGGTGGTACTCACGGGCGGTCTCGGCTGAAAGCTCCACCTCGCCGAGGCGTGGCGCCGGATTCCCGTCCGCATCCGCGACCAGTTCCATGAGCAGGACGCCATCGAAATAGCCGTAGGGCCGTGGCACGCGAACGCCCGCAGCTATCAGCTGATACAGCGCGTCCACCTCGGCATTTTTCCAGGCGGCTTCCTGTTCCGCACGGCCGAACGACGTGCTCTTGCTCATCGCGCGGGCCTGGCGGCTGCCACGCACTTTGCGTCCCTCCTGGTACTGGGCACGCTTCTGGAAGCTGCGCTGCGCCATGTTGCGGTAGACCTTGGCGCAGCGCGTCTCCGTGCGCGAGCGCACGAGGTAGACCGTTGCTTCCTTGCCGCTTTTGAGCGAGCGGAGGACTTCGTCGATCACGCCGTCGTCGATGAGGGGCTGCAGTTCGGTGGGGGTTTTCATTGGCGCGGCGATCATACCGACCGGACCGATCGGCGTGTCAGCCAATTGCCGGGAGATCAGCGGTGACGGCCAAGCCGCCGCCCGGGCTCAGATCCGGGATGCGGCCTTGCCCGCGGCCAGCAGCACGGGGTCCCAGACTGGCGAGAACGGCGGTGCGTAAGAAAGGTCCATGCCGCCAATTTCCGCTACGGTCATGTTGTTCCACAGTGCCGTCGCCAGGACGTCGATGCGCTTGCCCGCGCCTTCTCCACCGACGATTTGTGCGCCGAGCAACCGGCCAGTTCCACGCTCGGCCAGGATCTTTATTTTCATCGGCTGCGCACCCGGGAAGTACTGTGCCTTGCTCGATGACTCCGTGATCACGCCGACCGCGTCGAAACCGGCGGCCTCGGCTTCCCGCTCGGCGAGGCCCGTGCGGGCAATCTCTACACCCTGGAATCGCGTGATCGCGGTGCCGAGCACGCCGCCAAAGGCAGCCTGACCTCCGGCAATATTGGTGCCGGCGATGCGACCTTGCTTGTTCGCGTGAGTTCCGAGGGCGATGACGACGGGCCAACCGGTGATGCGATGACGGGACTCGACGCAGTCACCAGCAGCCCAGACATGCGGCGTGCCAGTATGCAGGCGGTCGTCAACGATGATGCCACCGGACTTGCCCACGCCGATGTCCGCGGCCCTTGCGAGCTCTGAGTTTGGACGCACGCCCAGCCCGATTACAACGAGGTCTGCTACCAGAGGACCCGCCGCGGTTTCCACGGCCGTGACACGTCCCGCGGCAGTAGTGAAGCCGGTGACGGCGGTTCCGAGTCGCAGGTTGATTCCGGCGGCCCGCATCGCGGCCGCCACGCCGCCAGCCATGTCGGCATCCAGCACGGCAGCCATTGGAGCGTCGAGTCGTTCGACCACCGTCACGTCGAGGCCACGTGCGAGCAGGCCCTCGGCGACTTCGAGTCCGATGTAGCCGGCGCCGACTACCACGGCGCGTCGGGCACCGGCAACGATTCTGCGATCGACCTCCGCCGCGTCCTCGAGGGTACGAAGCTGCAGCACGCCCTCTGCGTCGATCCCGGACCACGGGGGAGTGATGCCGGACGCACCCGTACTGATCAGGAGTTCGTCGTAGTGCTCGATCGCCTCCTGACCGGTGTCGAGGTCGCGCACCGTCACGGTTTGCGCCGTACAGTCGATGGCAATGGCCTGGTGGCGGATCCGAACGTCGATGCCGTTCGCCCGATGCTGGTCCGGGGTTCGCACGACGAGCCGGTCTGGTGTCTTCACCAGTCCGCCAATCAGGTAGGGGAGACCGCAGGCGGCGTAGGAGGTGCGTGACGATCGCTCGAAAGCCACGATCTCGAGCGCGTCGGGGGACGTCATACGTCGCGCCTGCGACGCCGCGGACATGCCTGCAGCATCACCGCCGATGATTACCAGTCGTCGTGCCATCTTCATCTCCCCCGCGCAGTGGCTTGGTCGTCGTTGCTCCGGACGCCCTTGGTTGCGGCATCGCACGGCCTGACCTGCTATGGCATTCGGCCAGAATCAGCGAACATTCTCGGCTTCGTTGCGTGCAATCTACGTGCGGTGGCGTACAGACGCAAAACCCACCTTTTTCCATCATGGGTCGCGGCTCCACACACGGACACTGGGGCGGGTTGCTGACTCGGCGCACGGATTGCGCCCGCGTGATCGCATTATCGGGGCCGGCAAGACCGCGGCCCTGGCCCAAGATGCCACGACTGGAGCCCGTCGTGGCAGCTTCAGGATCGGCCTCAGGCCGACTCGCGGGCGGACGAGACTGGGGCGACTGCTGAAGGCATCCGCGCCGGCGGTCGCTCCGACGCAGAACCAGCCAAGCGGCGCTCATACAAATGCGCAACTGCTCGCGCGAGCAGCGTGTCCGCGTCGAGCAGGCGCCCCCGCGGGGCCGTCGTGAAACCGACGCTGCAAGTCAGATCGTGACCCTGCGTCAGGAGCCAGTCGGTCAATGAATGAGCGAGCTTGTCGGCGACAACTGCCGCGGCCGAGCTGTCCGTTCCGCGAAGCAACAGCGCGAACTCATCGTCGGCGAGTCGCGCCACGGTGTCGATGCGCCGGGTCGAGAGTCGAACGGCCTCCCAGAACCCTTCTTGCACGGTTCTCGCATGTTCCCGTCCATGCTCGGCGATAAGCCGAGGCAGCGCGTTCAGGCTGATGCAGATGACGCTGGTCTCGCCACCGAGTCGTTCGGTCCGGACCAGCTCTTCAGCGAGTTCCTGGACCAGGCCGTGCCGGGTCGCGAACCCGGTGGCGGCGTCCGTGGTATCCAGCCTGGCAAGCAGGCGCTGCTGCGCTCGCAACTCGCTCACGAGCCATGCCGGCAGCGCGAAGAGCACCGCGTGCGCTGTGAAATTCCAGGACAGGATGCCAATGCCGGCGGCTATGCTGGTCGCGACCTCGGCAACTGACGCAACGGCGGCCGCGCCCACCGCAGCGATCAGTCCAGCACGCAGGCCGTGAAGCCAGGCGATCGGCGAGAACCGCGGGCAGGTAGAAGGGCTCGGCTCGCAACACACCGCCGGTTGTGGCGTCAACAACGCCACAACCAGCGATCCAGCAGGCTGCAACAGCAAGCGGATAACGAGGCGGTTCCGGCACGAGATCAACGGAGTTGCGACTGCGCAAGAAACCCTCCGGGGTCGGCGACGCATGATACTGATCGGAAAAGTATGTCCATACGACGGCGGCCGGTCTACTGACGTTCGCACATTGTGAGTGTGCTGCGGATCGCATCACACATTCGCGTACCTATGCGCGTAGAGGTTGTCTCGATTGACGAGCCGCGAGACCTGTCATCCCCACAGCGCGGGATCGGGCGGGTGCATCAGGCTGGACTCAAAACGGATCGGGGGTTCCCGATCCTGGCGCTGTAGCAGCGGTCCATCGAGATCAACGTAGCGGCACGCTTGTGCCACCAGGAACGCCGGCGCCATCGCCAGCGAAGTCCCGCACATGTTTCCGACCATCAGCCCAAGCCCGAGCCGTGTTGCATCGGCGCACATGCCCAGCGCCTCGGTCAGGCCGCCGCACTTGTCCAGCTTGATGTTGATGTACTGGTAGCGGCCGACAAGCTCGGGCAACGAATGACGGTCGGTGCACGATTCGTCCGCCGCCAGCGGCAACAGGTCGGGCAATCCGTCGAGATCCGAGTCCTGGCCGCGTGGCACCGGTTGCTCGACCAGTTCCACGCCAAGGCCCCGCAGTTGCGGCAGGAGTCGCTCGAGCAGCGGACGCGACCACGCCTGGTTGGCGTCGACGATCAGCCTGGCCGTGGGGTGTTCCTCACGCACGATCCGCACCAGGTCAACGTGCCGCTCGGCATCGAGCTTGAGTTTCAGCAAGCCATACGGCAGCGCATCACGAGCCTTGCGACGGACGTCAGCTTCGCTGCCGAGTCCAATCGTAAAGGCGGTCGTCACCGGGCGGGGCAGGGACAGGCCCGCAGTCCGCCACGCAGCGACTCCCGTTTCCTTTGCCCGCAGGTCCCAGAGCGCGCAGTCAAGAGCGTTGCGCGCGCCACCGGCCGGCAGGAGGTGGAGCAATTCCTGACCTGTAATCCCATCGTGCAGGGCGTTCTGAACCGAGGCTATCTGCGCCGCCAGCCTATCAGGTGTCTCGCCGTCGTAATCGACGCCCGCCGCTTCGGCCCAGCCACGCGCGCCGTCGCGACCAATGAGGGTGACGAGCAGGACCGGCACGTGCGTAATTGAGTCACGCGCCGTCGTGAACGGCTCGACCAGTTCCCAGCGTTCGATCTGCGTCGTGACGGATATCATGCAGTCAGGAGTGCCGCTGCGAGTCGATCGACGCCGCCACGCATCGGATCGCAGACCGGAAGGCCAAGCTCGCTCTCGAGACGCGTCCGATAGGCGTGCCACCCGGCCTCGTCGAGTGTCGATGAATTGATGCTGATGCCCACGCACCGGACGCCGCGATTCGTCAGGCGGCCTGCCTGCAGATAGACGTCGATGACTTCGCGCAGGGACGGAATCGGATAGTCGGGGTACTCCTCGATCGTCAGGCGCTCCGGCGCGTGGCACAGGACGATCGCGTCGGGTTGCGAGCCGTGGAGCAGCCCGAGGGTCACAGCCGCGTAGGCTGGATGAAAAAGCGACCCCTGGCCCTCGATGACGTCCCAGTGTCCCTCCGCATTGTCCGGTGAGAGCACCTCAGCCGCGCCGGCCAGGAAGTCTGCGACCAGCGCATCCACCGCAATTCCGCCGCCCGCGATCATGATGCCGGTCTGGCCAGTCGCCCGAAACGTCGCCGCAATACCTTTCCCCTGCAGTGCGTGCGTGAGTGCGAGCGCCGTGTACTTTTTGCCGAGAGCACAGTCCGTCCCCACCGTGAGGACGCGCTTGCCGGTGCGCTTGCGGCCGTTCGCGACGGGATACGCCGCGCTGGAATGGCGCACGTCGACGAGCCGCACGCCGTTCGCCTGGGCCGCGCGCACCAGGCGTGGAAACGCGGTGAGGCGGGTATGGAGACCGCTGACGACATCGAGGCCAGCGCCAAGTGCGGCCTCGAGATCGTCCTGCCAGTGGTCCGGCAGCACACCCCCCGTAGGTGCCACTCCCACGACAATCGAACCGGCGCCTCGCGCGGCTGCCTGAGCCGGTGACAATCGTGGCGCGCCGACGCTGACGCTGGCCGCAGGCAGCGACCATTCGCCGATGACGTCCGCGCCACACCAGTCGTGCAGGCCGAAGGCAGTCTTGCAATCGGACTTAAGGGTCGCATCACCCAGGTACAGCAGGTAGGGCTTGCGCAACATCAACATGGGGGTGGTCCAGGCGACTCAGGGCTGGTGGGTGGGGCTGCGCAACACACGGCCTGGATGATGGCCGGTCACCTTTCCGTCGCTGACGATCCATTCTCCCGCCACCATGACGTCCGGGATTCCGAGCGGCGGCGCCTCAGGGTTCTCGACGGTCGACTGGTCGATCACGACGGCAGGATCGAACACGACCAGGTCGGCGACGTAACCGGCCGCGATTCGGCCGCGATCCTGCAGTCCCAACTGTGCTGCGGGGAGGCCGGACATCTTGTGTATTGCTGCCTCCAGCGGCAGCAACTTCTCCTCACGCACGTAGCGACCGAGCACGCGCGGGAAAGCGCCGGCGCCGCGCGGATGGGTGCCGTGCAGTTCGCCGTCGCTGCTGAACATGATGTCGGGATGCGCGATGAACCAGCGCAGGTCGTCCTCGCTCATCGACGTGACCAGCACGTTCTCTATCGACTCGTCACTGCCAACCGCGGACTCGGTGGCCCTGACGATGCGCATGTAAGCCTCAACCGGCGTCACCTGCCAGGTCGTGGCAACCTGCTCGAGCGTCTGGCCTGCGAGCACAGGCTCTGGCGTGTACTTCCCGAGGCGGATGGCCGCGGCGCCACCGTTATCGGCGATCGCACGCGTCACTTTTTCAGCATTGAAATAGTCGCGGTCCGGGACGATGACGCGGATCGTCGAGTGCCAGAACGTGTACGGATACACATCCGCTTTCAGGTTGATGCGCTCGCGGCGGGCCTGCTCGAAGTACGCTGGCATCCGCGCCGCCGCCTGGTGCCAGACTGGCGTCGAACCGAGCTTGACGTGCGTGATCTGGACAGGAATGCGTGCTTCGCGGCCGATGCGCAGGACTTCGTCGAATGCTTCGAAGGTCCGGTTGGCCTCGTCGCGGACGTGGCTGATGTAAAAGCCGCCCGTCGCCGCCGCCACCTTCGACAGTTCGACCACTTCTTCCGTGGTCGAAAAGTGCGCCGCTTCGTATTCGAGGCCCGTCGACAGCCCGAAGGCACCCGCCGTCAACTCGTGCGCGAGCAGCGATTTCATCTGCGCGAGCTCCTGCGCCGTCGAAGGGCGGTACAGGTCCTTGCCCATGGCCTGCTGGCGCAGCGTCGCGTGGCCGACCATGCTCGCCACGTTGATCGCCGGCGGCGTAGCATTGAGCTTCCCGAACCAGTCCCGCAGCGGAAAGTCGGACTCTCCATCCTGACCAACGACAATCGTGGTCACGCCCTGGCGACTCACCGTGGCGGCGTCGAGATCCTCGAGCAATCCGCCGTTGCCGTGGCTATGCATGTCGATGAAGCCCGGTGCGAGGGCCAGGCCGTGCAGGTCACGCACGGTCTCGCCGGGTAGTGGCTCAAGGTGCGGTGCGATCGCTGCGATCCGGTCGCCCTGGATGCGGACATCCGCAGCGAATGGCGGACCGCCCGTACCGTCATAGACGGTGGCGTGACGGATCAGTACGTCGGCGTGTGCGTTGACGCCGGATAGGAGCAACCCGACGGTGGCCAGCAGACCTGCAGCTCGCATGACGATTGCCCCTGAGATCGCAAAGCCGGCAGTCTACCGGGCAATTTGTCAGGAGAGCCAATCCGCTCCCGCTGCCTGCTTCTCGCCCGGCCGCCTTTCGCGGCAGGACCTGTCAGCCCTTCGGGTAGCCAACCGTCTGCGACAGCAGCACGTGCTGGTCGTGGGTGAGGCCAAGGGCGTCTGCGATGGCGGAGCGATCGATCCAGGCACGGATCACGGTGACGAGTCCCGCGCTGGCGGAGTACAGGTAAACGTTCTGGGCGATCGCTCCCGCGGCGGCTGAGGCGTAGCTCTCGCGGCTGGCCACCGGGATCAGTTTCATGCGCGAGTGATCCACGACGTAAACGAGATCGAGCGGGGCATCGTCCACGAAGTCCTGATAGCCCGTGATGCTGCGCAAATCGCTTCCTGCAACGAGCCGCAGCGCGTGTGTCCGGGCGTCGTAGAGGTAAGCACCGTCGGGCAGGGCGACGTAGACGTCGATCTCCTGCGCGTTGATGGCGGAGGGGGCCGTCCGACCGCCGTCGCGACGGTTTACGCCGAAGGCGGCCCACAGCAGGCTGGAGAGTACGGGCAGCGGCAGTGGCTTGCGCGCGAACTCACGCGTTGACCGGCGCTTGGCCAATGCCTGCATGAGCGGCAGGCCACCGCGCTTGTCGGGTGCAGGCAACTTGATGACGGGACGGGCATCGCCTTTTGCGGGGCGCGGTCGCAGCTGTCCCATCGCGCCGAGTGCAAGCTTGGTCAGGGTGCTCATCGTGAGTGCTCCTTCGCGGATGCGCGAGGACCATGGCGCCAGTCACACCCACTCTGCGACGGACCGATCGAGTCGGCAATAGCGCCATGTGCGTCTTTTGACACCTCAATCGGCGTGGTAGCACCATCTCAGGCGCGATGCTGTACCGACTGCTGGCGGACTTCGTCCTCATTCTGCACGCCGGGTTCGTGGCGTTCGTGGTGCTGGGCGCATTGCTGGTGTTGCGCTGGCCGCGTATCGCCTGGGTTCACGTGCCTGTCGTGCTGTGGGGCGCTGGAATCGAGTTCCTCGGCGGGATCTGCCCGCTGACGCCGCTCGAGAACCACTGGCGACGGTTGGCCGGTGAACTCGGGTACCCGGGCGGCTTCGTCGAGCATTACGTCATGTCGGCGCTGTATCCGGACGGATTGACCCACCGCGCACAGCTCGTGCTCGGCGCGCTGGTGCTGCTGGTCAACGCGGCGATCTACGCGTGGGTATTCTGGCGACGGCGTGCCAATTGACGCCTGGCGACCAATGTATATACTTGTTTATACATTGGAGACAAGCCATGTCAAAGTCCGCAAACCTGACCGTGCAGCAATGGGGCAACAGCCTCGCCGTGCGCATTCCAGCAAAAGTGGCCCGGTCTGCTCGCTTAAAGGTCGGTCAGCCCGTCGAGGTGTCGGCGCAGGACTCAAACGTGCTGGTCAGGGCCATCGGCGAGCCGAAACTGAGTCTCGCGCAGAGGCTCGCGGCGTTTGATCCAGATCGGCACGGCGGCGAACTCATGCCGACCAAGCGCGTCGGGCGCGAGACGTTGTGATGCCGGCGCGCAAGGCTTGGTGCCCGGATCGTCGCGACATGATCTGGATCGACTGTAATCCGCAGGCGGGTCGGGAAATGAAAGACCTGCATCCACTGATGGTGCTGTCGCCGCGGGATTTCAATGAACGCACCGGTATCGTAATCGGGCTGCCGATGACGACAGCAACGTACAACGACACCAATCCGTTTGCCGTGAGGTTCAAGGGACCCAGGGGTGCGAGCAGCTATATTCTCGGGCATCAGCCGCAGTCGTTCGACTGGCGCGTCCGAAAAGCGAAGCCGCACCCGTTGAAGAAAGTGCCAGAGGAATCCTTCGCCCTGGCTTGCGAAACGCTGAATCAGATCATCGACATCGGGTAGCCGATGCAGCCGCGGGCCAAATTCGCTGCGTCCGAACATCCCGCGGGCTAGGTATTTCGGGTGACTCGCGCGGACGATTCGCGCACGCGATGAACTGCTTCTTTACCATTGCGAACAACGCAGGCGGCAGATACCCGTACGCGTAGGTGCTGAGTTGCCCGGTATCGGCGCAACGCCTGGGCTGGGCCATTCGTCCACGTTGTATTCCGACACGATGATCCACGCTGGCTCAGCATCCAGGCCGATCGCGCGCCGAACTCGTGCGGGAATCTCGATCGCAACGTCCCCGTCGCGTGGCGAAGAATGCGTGATCGGCAGCAGCACGACGAAACGCGGTCTGGCCGAGCTATCACTTGCGACAACGATGCAGGCCGGTCGATCCTTGCCTTGCGCCCGGCCCTGCGCGGACTCGCGTGACCAAAGATAGTCGTACCGGATGACCAGCCCGGGTGATGGCGCCGGCAGGGTCATAACCGCTTACTTCATCAACTCGTCGAGCGCGGTGTGCTCCGGGTCCATTTGCGCACTGCGAACCGCCTCGAGAACCACGCCCGCCGTGTGATCGGTGCGATGGGAACGTTTCGCGGCGGCCACCAGCCAGTCGTAGTGGTCGGCCGACATCAACACCAGCTCCCGGCGACCGTGACGCGTGATGTTGACGGGCTCACGTTGAGCATGGTGCTGAAACTCGCCAAATCTGCGCTGGAATTCCAAGGCAGTTGCTTGCTTCATATTGGGAGCCTCCTGCACGTATTATACGTATTCTACAAACCTTTACCACCTCGTATCGCCCAGGGGCGAAGTCGGTGAGCTGGTGCACAATCATCGTGGCCCGGTAACTCCCGCGTGGCCAGGGTATTCGGGCTGATTGCATCGAGTTTCGAGCTCGCCACGGAAGAACAAAGAACACTCGGGCGCACCGATCTTTGGGGGGCGGATGATGATGCGGATCTTCTGGTTGTTCGCGCTGCTGCTCGCAATCACGGCTTGCGGGCGGCCGTCCAGCTTCGACGCGGCGGCCGAGGAGGCTCAGATTCGCCGGGTCATCGCCGATATGGAAGCGTCGTGGAACCGAGGCGATTTCCGCGGCTACATGGCCGGTTTCAAGAATCCCGACGTGGTCTTCGTCTCGCGCGGCGAGTTCCAGCGCGACTGGCAGGGCACGCTGGACCACTATGTGCGTGACTATGGCGGCACAGCCGAGCGGCGTGGCCAGCTCCATTTCTCAGACATCCGGATCGAGATGTTGAGCCCTGACGCGGCTCAGCTGATCAGCCGCTACCGGCTCGAGCGACCGCTCGATCCGCAGGACGGCATCAACACCCGACTGATGCGCAAGGTCGACGGCCAGTGGGTCATCGCGCTCAACCATGTGAGTTCGAAGCCGCCGGCGCCCTGACCACACGCCATCTCTACCAGTCTCATGTGCCCCGAACGAGTTCAGGGTGACGTATATCTAGTCGCTGGTGTCACTAACTTCCGTCCGCGCCAGCAGATCGATCAGCTCCTGGCGCCAGAACCTCGCCCAGGTGTGGGTACCGTGGCCGCGCGTCTCGGTGGTGGCGCGGATAAGGATGTAACGCACGCTCGGCATCTGGCGGGCGGTCTCCTCGGCGATGCCATAGTCGGGCGGGTTGATGAAATCGTCACTGCTGTTGACCCAGGTCATCGGCGTCTTGATCCGATCGAGGTGCGGACGCGGGTCGTAGTTGCGCGACGCCTCGAGCTGATAGATCAGGTCATTGGCATCGCGAGTTGGGATGTCACGGGCGATCCGCTCGACGATATAGACTTCGGCGCTCGCGCGGTCCGGATAGGCGCGCTGCAGGTAGAGCGGGGCGAAGCCCGCAACCTGGAGCAGGCTGGTCGCGGTGCGCAGGCCCTGCACCGGCTGCGTCGTATAGTTGCCATCCTGCCACGCGGGGTCCTGGCGGATGCCCTCGACCGCGGCCCGACGCCACATTCTGTTGTGGCCGGCGATCTCGACCGGCAGGCAGGCCATCGGCATCGCCGCCTGCAGGAATTCGGGATGGGCCTCGGCCCAGACGAAGCCGTGCATACAGCCCATCGACGTGCCCATCAGAAGACGCAGTCGGTTGACGCCGAGGCCCTCGACGAGCATCCGGCGATGCGCCTCGACCATGTCGGCGTAGTCATAGGCCGGGAAGCGCATGCGCAGGCCGTCGCTCGGCTTGGACGAGCGGCCGTGGCCGATGCCATCGGGCAGGATGATGTAGTAACGGCGGATGTCGAGCGGTTGGCCGGGCCCGTAGAGCTCGTCCGCGAACTGCGGCTGGAGAAACTGGCGACCACTGCCGCCGGTGCCGTGCAGCACCATGACCGCATTGACGATACGTCCGGCGGCATCACGCCGGGGCGTGCCGAGCGTCGCATAGTGGATGCGCAGCTCGGGCAGGGTCTCGCCGCTGCCGAAGCGGAAATCGCGCAGCATGACGTCGCCCTCGGCAAGGAGCGACGCATAATTGTTCTGGGCCAAGGCGGGCGCTGCGGCCGCTCCGAAGCAACCGAGCACGAACAAGGTCAGCCAACGCATGAGATACCCCCATCCCTCAGCGTGCGAACGCCGCGGAGTAGCAACTGTCGGACGCATTGCTTGGTGCCGTCGAGCATCGGTTTCATGCCCGAACCATTTCCAGCTCAGCCAGACGTGACGTCAGATCTTGCATGGTGTATATGTGACATAATATACATTATGCGTACCGTTGCCACCGACGCATCTCAAATCCCAAACACCTTCAGCACCCCATCCGTCAGTCCCTCGAACCCCCGTCCGGTGAGCCCGGACTTCCTGCCGAAGTACGGCATCTCTTCGTACACATACACACCCGGTCCACCCGTGAACCGATCGTTGAACAGGCTGCGCGTCCCGAGCAGGTACGCGCCAAACGTCTCCGAGCGCCTCGGTGAATAATCGAGGTTCGCACTGAAACCGATCGTCGCCGCCTGATCGATGCTGCGACCGCTCCCGGCCTGTTCGATTCGCACGCCGCGACAGCCCTGCACGATCAGTTTCCCGGGTCCGTCGAAGATCAGGTATCGAAACTGCAGCGTGATGAACGCCATGAGGCTCCAGTTCCATTTCCGGCTGATCCTGATCGGCCGGTCGATCGACTGAACCACACCGACAAGGTTCCGCGGCTGCAGCACGAACGCCGAACCCTCGGGCAGGTCGATGACGCCAACCTCGGCAAAGGCATCGTTCTTGCTGGAGACCACGAACGTCGCGCCGTCCGCATCCCGGATCCGATCCAGCGCGACCATCTGTGCAGCGATGCTCGTCAACCAGAATTTCCAGCTCAGCAGCCACTGGGTCTGCTTGCGGCCGTGATCCGCCGAGCTCTGCAGATACTCAGGATGAACCAGCAATTCCTCCCGTGCATTGAGCACGATTTCCTGCGACACGGCGGAAATCTTCTTTGTCGGGGCAATTCCGGACCCGTCGATGCTCCCGCCACCACCATTCCCACGGTCCCGGGTCGCAATCGAACCGGTCGTTGCCTTTCAGCTAACCGTGCGATGAACCAATACCAGAAGGCCTTGATACCGACCGGCACCAGCGTCACCGCGACGAGAATGCCGAGCGCTTTCAGGAAGACGTTCTGAATGGACTGCAGGGTCCTCTCCGCCTGTTTTTCCGTCGCCTCCACCGCCGCCTTCCTGGTTGCAATGAGTTCGTCGAGCGGGCCCAGTAGCGTTGCGCTGGCCAATCGCACCTGCTCGGCATCCGCATGAGCGCGCGCCCTCGCCTTCGTGAGACGGTCCCTGGCTGCGTAAAACTGCGCGCCCGCTGAGTTGTACTCGCGCGCGAGTCGATTGCGTTGCTGCGCAATTCCGCGCCGAACGTTCGCGCTGGTGCCCGGCAACCGTACGGCCATTGGATGGTCCCGTTCGAAGCGAATGATTTCTTCCTTCTTGTGCAGATAGGCTGCGTTGGTCTGCAGAGTGCTGCCGTCGTTTGTCTTCGAAATCCACAGCCGCATCACGGAGAGTCCGTGCGCAGCGCGTCGAATTCACCTTTGATGCGATTCAGCGCCTCCAGCTCGGCCTTGCTCAATTGAATGTCGACCTCGTTCTTGAGATCTTCCTCCAGCCCTGCGCCGGTCATCAGCGCAATGGCTTTCGCCGTCGACGACAGACGCCTGCCCTCCTTCACCCTGATCTCGGCCTGCAGTGATTCGATCCAGGCATCAATCGTGGCGGGACCCGAGGACTGCGCGTCACGCAAGCGTTGATTGACCTGTATCTCCGTATCCCGCGCGAATTCTTCTACCTGTGCGCGACTGTCTCCAGACGCTGCACCAGTTCCCGGTCGGGCACCACCCCTTTCAACATGACCCCAATCAGGGTCGATTCCTCGCGATACGCGTCCATCGCCACCAGGGCCGCGAGAATGGCCAGGAACACGAGCAGCCGCCCCGCCAACCAGCCGGTCGCCGCTCGCACGGGATTCATCATCTCATCGGCTCCCTGACTGACATTCTCTGCCGGCCCGACGACAGGTCATGTCGTCGCATCGGGTTGTTGCGCGGTAGCATACGACCTTGGGCATTTAGCCTGACAGCACGTGGAGAGCCGGTGAAGCGAGAATGCATGGACGGCAACGGGTCGATACGCGGGTTCGCCGCGATTCTCCTGTGTGCGTATGTTACCTGCGTCGCGTTCCCTGCCCTGTCGCATGCGGCCGAGAGCACTGCCGTGGCGGCGCCGGCGCAACCCCGACCGCGCATTGGACTCGTGCTCGGCGGTGGCGGCGCGAAAGGTGCAGCACACGTCGGCGTGCTGGGAGTCCTCGACGAACTGCGCATTCCCGTCGATTGCATCATCGGCACGAGCATGGGCGCGCTCGTCGGCGGCACGTACGCCTCAGGCATGAGCGCGGAAGAACTCGAGACCGCAATCCGGGCGATCTCCTGGCAGGAGGCCATAGGCCGCCGCGGATTGCGCGCGCAGGTGCCGATGCGGCGCAAGCTCACGGGCAACACCTACAGCAACAGCCTGGAGTTCGGCGTCCGCGACGGTAGCCTCATCGCGCCGTCCGGCCTGATCAACACGCAGAACGTCGACCTGACGATCCAGTACCTCGTGGGTCGCAGCCGCGGCATCGCGGAATTCGACCGGCTGCCCATTCCTTTCCGGGCCGTGGCCACGGACATGCAGAGCGGCGAGATGGTCGTCCTCGATCGCGGCGACCTGGCGCTCGCGATGCGGGCAAGCATGGCCGTGCCCGGCGTGTTCTCGCCCGTGAACATCGACGGCCGAATCCTCGGGGACGGCGGTCTCACGCGCAACGTCCCGGTGGACATCGCCCGGCAGACCTGTGCCGACGTGGTCATCGCGGTCGCGGTGCCGAATCCCCTGCCCACGGCCGCCGACCTGCGCTCGCCACTCACCCTGATGGCGCGCACGCTCGACGTGCTCATCGGCGCCAACGAGAGACAGCAGCTCGACACACTCGGTCCCGGTGACGTGAAGATCGTGATCGAACTGGGCGACATCGGCTCGGCGTCTTTCGACCGGGTCAAGGACGCCATCCCGATGGGGCGCGCCGGCGGCCCTGGTGCATCGAGACGCACTCGCACGGTATGCGGTGACTGAGGACGAGTACCTGGCGTGGCGGGAATCGGCGTCCCGGCCAGGGCGGGAAAAGGTCACGCTGGCCG